>DASTLB010000001.1:0-12190 GCA_035715365.1 Kofleriaceae bacterium
GGGGGCGCTTCGAGAGGTTCGCGGACCGCATGGCCTCGCTGTTCGACGTCGCGGTCGATCGCGCGCGCGAGTTCCTCGGTCTGATCGAGCGGCCGGCGTCGTGGGAAGGCCCGGTGCCCGGCATCGGGCTCGTCCACTTCGACGGCGGTCCGGCGTACGCCGCCGCGGACTGCGGGTTCATCCGGCTCGCGGCCGGCGCGACGTTCCCGCCGCACAAGCATCGAGGTGAGGAGGTGTCGCTCATCCTCACCGGCCAGCTGCGCGACGATACCGGTCGCGTGTTCGGTCCCGGGGACGAGCTCGTGCAGGACGAGGGCAGCGCGCACACCATCACCGCCATCGGCGACGAGGAGTGCATCTTCGCGGCGCGCGCGATGAACGGCATCGAGATCGCCGGAACTCCCGTGCGGCCGAACCGCGGCTCTCGCTGATCGCACCTCACGATCGTGGGCCCGCGACCGATCGCGATTCAGCGACCGGTGTACGATGGTGACGTGTCCGGCCCAGAGCGCAGCGACGATGGCATGCGGGTGGTGGGGACCATCCGCAGCATCGAGCTGCACACGCTGGCCGCGAAGTTCCAGAACGTGACCACGCGCCAGGTCGCGAAGATCGCCCTCGACATCGAGCGCGCGACCGACGACGCCGGCGAGGAGCTCGACGTCGGCAACCTCGCGGGCCTGCACTTCCAGGGGCCAGCCGAGCTCGTGCCGCGATTCTCGACCGGCGATCGCGTGCAGATCGTGACGAGCGCGGAGTCGAGCCTCCACATCACGAGCATCAAGCCCGCGCCGCTGTCGTAGCTGCCTGTTCCACACGGCGATACCTACCGCGCCTACGCGTGTGCGATTCCCGGGTTTCACTCGATGATCGGGTAGGTCTCACGCGAGCGCGCGGACGACGCCGAACACCGCGATCGCGACGAGGATCACGAGCGCGACGCGCGGGATGATCGCGTTCGCCTTGTGATCGCGCGGGATCCTCGCGGCGAGTCGTGCGAGCAGCACGAACCACAGCGCCGATCCGATCCCGACGCCGACCGCGATCGTACTGGCGACGGCGATCTGCGCATCGGGCCACAGCGACGCCGCGACCGCGACCCACGCCGCGAGCGCGCCGGGATTCGGCAGCGTCAGCACGAAGCCCGTCGTCATGCCGCGCACGAGGCTGCTCGCGTCGACGCTGGCGCGGCTCTTCGGCCGCGTCCGCCACGCGAGGATCGCGTACGCGAGGATCAACGCCGCTGCGGCGAGCGCGAGGATCTCGACGAGCTCGGGCTGCTGCGTGACGATGCGACCGAGGCCGACGAACGCGAGCGCGGCGTGGAGCGTGTCGGCGATCGCACCGCCGATGCCGATGCCGAGCGCGAACCGGCGGCGGCCGGTCGTCGCGGCGTCGACGATCGCGACGTTGACGACCCCGAGCGGCATGCCGGTGACCATGCCGAGCCCGAGGCCGAGCACGGCGGCAACGAGCAAGCTCACCAGTTGATCGTATCCGCTTCGGTATCGCGGCCGCCGTAGATCGTGATGTCGAAGATCTTCACGTTCTTGCCGCGCGGCCCGATCGCCTTGACCTTGTGCGGCCCCGGCGGCAGCGGCAGGTTCGTCAGCGGCGTGTCGCCGATCATCTTGCCGTCGATGTAGATCTTCGTCTTCGCGTTCGCGGTGATGCTGAAGAAGCCGTACTTCGAGAGCGCCACGATGTTGTCGCGCGACGGCCCGGCATCGACGACCGCCGCGTCGATCGGCACCTTCGCGACCGCGGCATCGACCGGTGCCGGCGGCACGACGACGTGCTCCTCGCTGCGCCCGAACAGCTTCATCCCGAGGATCAGCAGCAGGATCAACAGGCCGAGCACGCCGGTCGCGATCGCCGCGTTGCGCACGCTCTTCATCCGGTGCGCGCGCAGCAGATCGGTATCGGGGTTCGCCATCCACGTGTCGAGCGGCATGTTCGTCGACAGATCGAGGACGCTGTTCGCAGGCCGCAACCCGCTGCCATCCGCGCTCGGCGTGATCGCGGGATTCGCCGGCGGGGTCGCCGCGGTCGCGAGCCCTGGCGGCAGCTCGTTCGGGCTCGAGCCCGACTGCACGATCATCGACGGGATCGCGATCCGCTCGCTCTTGCGATGCACCGCGCGCTCGCCGAGCTCGCCGCTGCGCGCGGCCGGTGGGATCGGAGGCGGCCGCGTCGGTGGCTTCGGACGCGGTGGCGGTGGCGCGGCCGCGGCCTCGTCGGCGGCCTTCAGGATCTCGTCGCGCGAGGACATCTCGTCGCCGAAGTCGGTGAACAGCAGCCGCGCGAGGTCGTTCGGCGACGCGGGCCCGCCGATCGTCGCGACCGAGTTGCGGATCGCGTTGCCGAACGCCTGTGCGGTGTCGAACCGTCCGTTCGGATCGCGCGCCATCGCCTGGATCAGTGCGGCGCGCATGCCGGGCGGCAGATCGCTGCGACGCTCGCGGATGTCGGGGATCGGCTCCTCGGTGATTGCCTTGAACGTCAGGAAGTCCGAGTCGCGGTGGAACAGCCGCTTGATCGCCAGCATCTCGTACATGACGATCGCGAGCGCGAACACGTCGCTGCGGCGGTCGAGCGGCTTGCCCAGGATCTGCTCCGGGGACATGTACGCGTTCTTGCCCTTGACCGTGCCGGTGCGCGTCCGCGAGTTCGCGCCCCGCGCCTTCGCGATGCCGAAGTCGAGCAGCTTCACCGTGCCGTCGCCGGTGACCATGATGTTCGGCGGCGACACGTCGCGATGCACGACGTTCAAGAACACACCGTCGGGGCCGCGTGCCTCGTGCGCCGCGTGCAGCCCCTCGCAGGCCTGGACGATGATGCCGGCGACGACGCGAACGTCGAGCATCTTTCCGGCCTTCGACAGCTTCGTCATCATCCGCGACAGCGGGACGCCGTGGAGATACTCCATGGCGATGAACCACGTGCCGCCGTACTCGCCGAACGCGTGCACGTGGCACACGTTCTTGTGGATCAGCTGCGCCGCGAGGTCGGCCTCGTCGCGGAACATCGTGACGAAGTGATCATCCTCGGCGAGGTGCGGGAGGATGCGCTTGAGCACCAGCACCTCCGCAGAGCTCGATCCGGTGGGACGCGCCAGAAAGATCTCGGCCATCCCGCCGGTCGCGAGCTTCGCGATCAGCTGATAGTTGCCGAAATCTCGGGCATCGCGTGGGACCAGCGTCCCCGCCGGAATGGTCACCAGCCTATTATGCCTTAGAGATTTCCCGGATTTAAGCTCGGGCTGACAGTCTCGACATCGACCGGTCGAGCCACGCCTGGGTGCAGGCGGCCGCGATCGGCATCGAACGCTCGAATTCAGCAACGATCCCGCGCTCGATCCGCGCAGAAACCAGGGCGATATCCACTGACACGGTGCCATCGTATCGCCTGCGGATTTCTCCGCTGGAAAGCCGTGAGAGCCGATACACGGCGCGGATCGTCGGCTTGTCGCTGCGGCTGATCGAGGACCGGATCTCGACGTCGATCTCGTCCGCGGACCGCCGCCAGGTCGCGGTCTCGAGATAGTGCAGCGAGCTCGTGAACGGGCGGAGCAGGGCCGGGAGCTGGCGGCGCGGTACGACCTTGCAGACGCGGCGCAGGGTGTCCCCTCGATCGGCGAGCTCGAGCACCTGCCGGTCCGCGATGTCGAGCGCGCGATCCTGCAGCTGCAGCTGATCGGGGTCGAAGTACGCTGCGAACACGTCCGCGGTCGAGGGCGCGCGAAACGTGTGCTCGAAGCTGAACGCGGTGGGCATCGAATCTTCCTAACGGGAAGACGCACACACCGTCGCGGTCGCACCGTTACAAATTTGCCCCGTCACGAAATGGTCACGTGTTGTTGAACGCGGCCAAAGCCGTGGTGGAACGGTGACCGGCATCTACAGGCACACTGACTGCACGAGGCTCATGCTGCAGACAGATGCAGTTCCTCAAGAAGCTCGATTCGCGGATCGCACACGTGCCGTTCTGGGGCGTCCACGTGCTCGCGATCGTCGGTGCGGTCATGATCGGGTGGAGCTGGGCCGCGTTCGCGTGGCTCGTCGGCTCCTACGCGGTCCGCATGTTCGCGATCACGGGCGGCTATCACCGCTACTTCGCGCACCGGACGTTCAAGACCGGTCGCGTGTTCCAGTTCATCCTCGCGCTGCTCGCGATGTCCGCCGCGCAGCAAGGCGTGCTGTGGTGGGCCGCGCACCATCGCAATCACCACAAGTTCTCCGACGAGCCCGAGGACATTCACTCGCCGCGTCAGCGCGGGTTCTTCTACTCGCACGTGCTCTGGATCTTCGATCCGAAGCACAAGCGTAACGAGGCCCAGGGCTACGAGCGCATCAAGGACTTCGCGAAGTATCCAGAGCTGCGCTGGCTCGACCGCCACGATCTGTTCGTCGCGGTCGCGTGGGGCTTCGTCCTCTACTTCATCGGTGGACCGACCGCGCTGTTCTACGGTCACTTCCTGTCGCTCGTCATCGTCTGGCACCTGACGTTCTGCATCAACTCGCTCGCCCACGTCTGGGGCAGCCGCCGCTACAAGACCACCGATGACTCGCGCAACAACGCGGTGCTCGGACTGCTCACGTTCGGCGAGGGCTGGCACAACAATCACCACCACTACCAGCGCGCTGCACGTCAGGGCTTCTTCTGGTGGGAGGTCGACATCACGTACTACGTGCTGAAGGCGCTCGAGAAGCTGCGCATCGTGAGCGACGTGCAGGGCGTGCCGCGCCACATCCGCGACAACGACGTCGCGCCGAATCGCGATCGCGTGCAGGCCAAGGCACTCGCCGCAATCGTCGTCCCGCCGCCGTCGTGACTACTTGACGTTCGCGGTCGCCTGCGACGCCGCCGCGGTCCCGAGTGCCGGCGTGATCACCGCCGCGTCGCTGACCGCCGCCTGACCGGTGTACGTGTCGATCCGGATCCGGCCGACGCTGCCGCCGCCACCACCGCCCCACTTCGCGGCTTGCCGGCCGGGGTCCCCGGTCAGCGACTGCAGTGCGCCGCCGAGCCCACCGCCACCGCCCTGTGCGGTGCCACCGCCCGCGGTCGCGCGCGCGATCGACGTGTCGCCGTTGCTGCCGTCGACGTTCGTGTCCGCGCCGCCGCCGCCACCGCCGTTCGCGGCGAGGAAGCTCATGCTCGGCAGCTCGACGATCGGCGCCTCGATCAAGATCGCGCCGCCCGCGCCGCCACCGCCGGCACCGTCGCCGCCCGACGGCGAGCCATCGCCACCGCAGCCGCCGACCTGGATCCCGCCGGTGCTGCCGATGCGGATCGTGCCATTCGAGACCAGCTGCACCGCGCCGCCGCCGCCACCGCCGCCGACGCCGCTCGGGCCGCCACCGCCGCCACCGCCGCTGCCGCCGACGAGGCTCGCGATCTTCGCGTCGCCCTGCGCGGGTCCCGCCGCGCCGCCGGTCGCGCCACCGCCACCCGCACCACCGGTGCCGCCGGTCGCGCCGAAGCCGCCGCCACCACCGCCGGCGTAGTTGTTGTTCGTGCCGGCGCCCGCGCCGCCGCCGCCACCACCGCCGCCCTTCGTCCCCGGACCGCCGCCCGGGAAGCCGCCCGGCCCTGCGTTCGTGCCGCTGCAGTCGCCCTGCGCGTCGAGCTTCGCCTCGAGCAGGATGCTCTCCGAGCCGACGATCGCGAGCGCGCGCCCGCCCTGGATCGTGACGGTGCCGAACCCGGACATCGTCAGCTTCTTGAACCGGAACACGCCGACGCTGCCGCGCTGCTGGTAGTCGATGCCGTTCTTGATGTCGGTGCCGGTCGCGCGGATCGTGCCGTTAGAGCTCGTGATGCCGCCGCTGTCTGTATCGATCACGACGTTCGTGCCGAGCGTGTCGATCGGGATGTCGTCGAGGTTGTTCGTGTCGAGCACGTCGGTCTCGGTGACCGCACCGCCGGACGGCTGCAGCTTCGCGCAGTGCGCCTCCGGCGACGACGAGCAGCCCCACGCGCACGGCGTGTCCATCGGCAGCTCGCCCATCGTGATGCACTCGCGCAGCGTCGGTCCCGCGCACGTCTTCTCGGTCGTGTTCGGGCACAGCCCGGCGTCCGGGATCGCGGCGTCGGCCGGCCTCGCGTCATCGGTGCCGTTGTTCTTCGCCGCGTTGAACGTGCACCCGGACGCCGCCGAAACCAGCGCCGCCACCGCGAGTTGTGCCCGCAGGTTCCTCACGTGGTCGATCGTAACACCTTCGCAGGAACGCGAGCAGCCACACGAACCGGCGGGCCACTGACAAGAATGGTCAGACCAGGGCGACGGGCGGCGGCGGGACGACGTAATCGAAGTAAGCGTTGGGATTGCCGGACTTGCCGTCCATCGCGGCGCGCGCGACGTTGAACATCTCGCGTGCGGTCACGTAGTGGAGGTGAAATCCATCACGCATGTAGGCCGCGAGGGCACGGTGCATCGCACGGCCATCGTCGCCGAGCAGCGATGCCGCGGTCTTCTCGATCGCGCCGTGCGTGTGGACCTTCACGAAGATCCACTCGGGGCGACCGTCGACGTGGATCGCCTGATCGATCCACGTCGCGACGCGCGCGGGCGTCGGCGGATCGTTGCCGGTGAGCGCGCCGTTCTCGAGTCGCACGCCGAACCGTTTGCGCGCGAACGCGAGCGGCCCGGTGATCATCAGCAGTCGATCGTTGTAGTGCGTGCCGACGCGTGCGCGCTCGCCGGACTCGTAGCTGCGCCGCTTCGTCAGATCGCCGGTCGGCCAGTAGATCAAGTTCACCTTGTCGGGCTGGCACGGATCCGGCGCCGACGGGAATGTCAGATCGACGTAGCATCCGAGCTCGTGCAGCATGACGAGCTCGTCGTCGACGCCGCACCACCGTCCGTCGGGCCGGCCGTTCGCGAGGCTCCAGTTGCCGTGGATGAACGCCCACTGAAAACCGCCACCTCGCGCGCGCGACAGGTGGCCGTGCTCGGCGAACGTCTTCAGGTGATGCTCGATGCGCGGCGCGAGCGTCTGCGCGGTGTCGCCGTCGTGGTGAAGGTGAAACTCGACCTCACCGAACCCCTGGCGGACGAGCTCGGCGAGTCGATCGAGAAAGTGAGGGCGGTACTCCTCGCCGGGAAAGAACCAGCCATGGCGCGGCGGCCGGCCGTCGCTGTCGCGAAACTCGCCCAGCGCGGGATAGCGCTCGGCCCAGGTGTCGACGCGCGCGTGGCCGACGTCGTCGGGAGCGCCGCCCCACAGCGGCTCGTAGTGATCGCAGAGTGCGAACAGGATGTGCCGATCGCCGCTCGGTTGTGACGTCCGCGCACGGCGAATCAGGTGACGACCGTAGTCACGCAACCAGGTGTGAAGGTTCTTGTTGCGAAGACGCGCTAGCACGCACGGTGCATGTTAGACCGATCGTCGTCGTGCTGGATCTGTACGGACCTCTCCTCGCGAAGGCCTTATTTCCGGCCTACGAAGCGGCGCGTGGACGACCCACGGTGCCGCTGCTGAAGTACCTCGAGGGAACCGAGCGGTGGTCGGTCGACGAGCTGCGCGATCTGCAGCTCGGCTTCCTGCGCCGGCTGCTGCGCCACGCGTACCTCCACACCTCGCACTATCGCCAGGTGCTCGACGACCGCGGCCTCGTGCCCGAGGACTTCCAGTCGCTCGACGATCTGCAACGACTGCCGCTGCTCGATCGCGACACCGTGCGGCTGACGCTCGAGACCCGGACCGCGGGCGCACCGCCGCGCTGGGTGATCAAGAAATCGACAAGTGGCACGACCGGTCAGCCGGTCGTCGTCAAGTACAACGCCGAGTCGCGGCACTGGCGCGACGCGACGCGCTGGCGCGGTTACGGCTGGGCCGGCTACCGCATCGGCATGCGCGCGATGCACTACTGGGGCTTCGGCCCGTCGGCGGGCAGCTGGTTCAAGCGCCAGAAGATCGCGCTCGACCGCCGGCTCAAGCGCGATCTGTACGTGGATTGTACGCCGCGCAGCGAGGAGGCGCTCACCGCCGCCGTCGGTGCGCTGCGCCGGTTCGAGCCGCAGGTCATGGTCGCGTACTCGGCGGGGGCGGCGGCGCTCGCGCGCTTCGTCAACGAGCACAAGCTGCGCGACTGGAAGTCGTTCCCGGTGATCGTCGGTGCCGAGCGGTTGTGGCCGGCCGATCGCGAGGTGATCGAGCAGGCGTTTGGCCCCGCGTTCGAGAGCTACGGCTGCCGCGAGGTCATGCTGATCGGCAGCGAGTGCGAGCACCACGAGGGGCTGCACCAGTCGATGGAGACGATGATCGTCGAGCTACTCGTGATCGAGGCCGATGGCACCACGCGCCCGGCGCGTCCCGGCGAGACCGGCGAGGTCGTGATCACCGATCTCCACAACCTCGCGTGCCCGATGATCCGGTACGTCACTGGCGATCTCGCGGTCGCCCACGAGGAGCGGACGTGCGCGTGCGGCCGCGGCCTCATCAAGATCGGTCCGATCGAGGGCCGCGTCACCGAGACGCTGCGCGATGGGCGCGGTAACGCGGTCGGCGGGCTCGTGTTCAACATCCTGTTCGGCGTGCTCGACCACGTCGCGCACAAGTTCCAGGTCGTGCAGCGGCTCGACGGCAGTGTCGTCATGAAGGTCGTCCCGAACGGCATGCCACGGCTGCCGGACAAGGCGACGCGCGCGCTCAACGACTTCGCGGCGAAGTACCTGCCGGGCGCGCAGTTCGCGATCGAGTACGTCGACGACATCCCGCTGTCCGCCGCGGGCAAGCGCAAGGTCGTCGTCGTCGAGAAGCCCGCGGCCTGACGCGCGCGCTAGCGGGCTTCGCTCTGCAGCCGGCGGATCCGCGCCGCGAACCGCTGATCCCCCGCGGACGTCGCCTGCTCGCGCAAGGCCGGCAGCTGAGCGATCAGGCTCTCGAGCCGCCAGCCGACGTAGGTCACGGTGTTCGCGAGCTCGTCATCCTCCTCGCGCAGCGCCCACGTGAACAGCTCGACGACCTCCGGGCGGTCGTACTTCGCGAGCAGGCGGTAGAGCTCGCGCCGCAGCTCGGCAAACGCCTTGTCGCGATTCGCGGGTGCGCGTGCCGCCTCGATGAAGATCGTGACGTCGTCGGGCGGCGGCTTGCGCCAGTCGGTGAGCTGGTGAAATGCGTCGAGGCGCGCGCGGCTCGAGCCGGTCAGCAGCGGACGCTCGGGATCGAACTTCGGTGGCCGTGGCTTCTTCGGCGGCGCCGCGTACGGAATCACGGTGGGCTCGTCGACGACGGCGAGCCCGGCGAGCTCCGCGACGCGCCGCGTGTGCTCCGGCGACGCGCACAGCGCGTGCAGCGGTGTGCACCGCACCTGACGGTCGGCGAGCTCCACGTCGTAGCGCCGGCCATCGATCTCGACGAGCGCGGCGACGCGACCGCGAAGACAGGGCCCGAGCTTCGCGAGCGCGGCGAGCATCGCATCGCGATCCCGGAAGTGGCGCGGCAGCTCGAGCTCGTCGTCACTGCCGTCGACATCTTCGGTCGCCTCGCGCAGTGCCGCGAGCGCGTCATCGATCGCGCCGTCCTTCAGCGGCGCCGTCGCGAGCAGCTCGCCGCGCGGCGGCTCGACGCGGTCGGGGCGCCGCGAGTCGCGGATCTCGGCGGTGACCTCGCGAGCGTGGTCGAAGATCACGAGGTAGCGGCCGCCTTCTTCGTGCTCGAGCACGAGCTCGGCGCGGACGCCGGGAATCTGGCGCAGGGCCTCGAGCTCGCGCTGGCGATCGCCGACCGCGAGATCGCTGTCGTTGCTCGTCGCGAGGGCGAACTGTTCCTCGGCGCGTGGCCGATCGTCGGGCGACACCGCGCTCGTATCGAGACGACAGCCGATCAACTGGTCGTATTGCGGCACGGCCGGAGGATGCCACGACGGGTCGGCGGCACTACACTGCCGGCGTGGTTCCGCTGATCTTGCTCACCGGCTTTCTCGGCAGCGGCAAGACCACGCTCGTCAACCGGCTACTCGCGCGGCGCGCTGCGCGCGGCGACACCGGCGGCAAGCTCGGCATCATCGTCAACGAGCTCGGCGAGGTCGACATCGATGGTGCGCTGCTCGCGGCGGGCCCCGGCGGCACCGCGCGTCAGATCAACCTGCCGGGCGGCTGCGTGTGCTGCGTGCTCGGCGACGATCTCGATCGGACGTTGCTCGAGCTCGTCGACGCAAACCCGGGCCTCGAGGCGATCGTGCTCGAGACCACCGGTGTCGCCGAGCCGCTGCCGATCGCATGGGCGATCGCGCGCGAGCCGGTCAACGCGCGGGTCCGGCTCGCGGCGGTCGTCACGCTCGTCGACGCGACAAACTTCCGGCGCTCGCGCGGGGTGACGGGTGCGGTCGATGCGCAGGTCGCGTACGCCGACGTGCTGCTCGTGACGAAGGCCGAGCTCGCTGCTGCCGACGAGGTGCGCGCGGTCGAGTCCGAGATCCGGACACTCGCGTCACGCGCACTCGTCAGGCTCGGCAGCACCGACGATCACGCCGACTGGCTCGAAGCCGCGCTCGCCGATCCGCCGCTGGATCGTCCGGATCGTCCGGATCCTTCCGGCCACGTCCACGACGAGCACTGTCGACATCTCGACAACCATGCACATGGAATCGACAGCGTGTGGGTGCCGGCCACCGCTGTCGTCGACCTCGAGGAGCTCGAGGACCAGCTCGGCGACCTGCCGTCCAACTACGTACGGATCAAGGGCATCGTGCGCGGCGTCGACGGCAGGGTCGGGCAGACCGAGCCGCGGTGGTACGTGGTCCATCGCGTCGGGCTGCGGGTCTCGAGCGAGCCGGTCGATGCGCTCGCCCCGACCGACGCGCAACAAGGACGCATGGTTGGCCTCGGCGTCGCGGTCGACCGCGGCCCGCTCACCGCCTGCCTCGAAGCCGCCGCGATCTGACGCCGATGCGGGCATCCAGCTTGCTACTCTGGTCGTACTCGTGAACATGCGTGGGTTCCTTGCATGCCTCTCGATCGCACTCGCCGCGTGCGGCCAGGAGCGCATCGAGGTCAGCCACGAGATCGCGAACGACTACAACCACGGCAAGCTGCAGACCGCGATCGACAAGTTCGTCGCCGCCGGCCGCACGCCGCAGGCCTTCGCCGAGCTCTCGCAGACCGTGTTCGCACTGCGCCCCGGCATGGACCGCAGCGTCGCCGAGCAGGCCGAGCTGCGCGTGCTCGTGCTCGCGCTCGATCCGGTCAAAGCGATGGCGCAGAAGCCGATGACCGAGCAGGTCGACGCGCTCGCGCTCACCGTGTGGCCGACGCTGCTCACCGACGAGATCGAAGCCGACGAGATCCTGCGCAAGCGCGACGAGAAGGCCGCCGAGCTGATGCCGAAGCCCGGCGAGGACGCGCACGCGTACCTGCAGCGCCTGTGCGGCACGCGGCTCGCCGCCGACTGCAAGCAGGTCGTCCCCGAGTTTCAGGGCCACATCCTCCACGCGCTCGTCACGCGCCGAGCGACCGAGCGCGTCCGCAACGCGGTCGCCGACTGCATGATGTGCTCGACCGAGCCCGGCTGGAAGGAAGCCGTGCGCGGCTGGGAAGCGCTCGACCACGACGCGAACATGTGGCTCGGCGAGATCGAGCGCAAAGCCGACCCGATCAACTGGCCGATCGCCGGCGCCGCCTCCGAGAAGGACCCGAACCTCCCCGAGGCCGAGGTCACCGCGACCGGCGAGATCATCATCGGCGGCCAGCGCTACGGCGCCACGACGCGCATCGACGCCCTGCGCGACCTCAAGTTCATGGGCGGCAACAACGCCGACGACGCGCCGATCGCGCTCCACCTGCGCCCCGAGCTGTCGCTCGCCCAGACCAAGGGCATCCTCGCCGACATCCGCAAGGCCGGCATCAAGAAGGTCGCGATCATCGCCCGTGCCCCCCAGTACCCGTGGGACCGCCGGATCTACTGGCTGTCCGACGTCACCGGCACCCGCGCCGGCCTCCGCCCGACCGACACCTTGCAGCTGCTGCTCCACGCGATCGATCACCTCGCCGAACCGGGCGCGGTCGCCCGCGTCGACTGATTCGCGCGCGCAACGCCGCAGAATCCCAGGCTACTCCGGATCGGTCCGGGGTATCGTTTTTCCCGCAACCGGGATCGGGTGCGGCCGATGAGCGGCGCACCATGACACGCCCCCGCGAAGTCGTCCCCGGCCGCTTCTACCTCATCACCCGGCGCTGCGCGCA
>DASTLB010000002.1:0-121850 GCA_035715365.1 Kofleriaceae bacterium
CGATCCTGGAACTCGCGGGCGGAGTGCACGCCCTGGAGCTTGAGGAGCTGGTTACGGGCCGCGACCTCGATCACGGTCGCGATGTTGCGGCCCGGCCGGACCGGGACCTTGATCATCGGCACCTGCGCGCCGAGGATCTCGTAGTAGCGCTCGTCGAGGCCGAGCCGGTCGTACTCGTCCTCCTCGTCCCACTCGACCAGCTCGACGACGAGCTCGATCTTCTTGGCCTCGCGGACCGCGGCGATACCGAAGAGGTCCTTGATGTTGATGATGCCGAGGCCGCGGATCTCCATGTGGTGGCCCAGGATGCCGGCCCCTCGCCCACTGAGCTGGCTGCCTTGGCGGCGGATGCGAATCACGTCGTCACCGACAAGACGGTGGCCACGGACGACCAGATCGAGCGCGGTCTCGCTCTTGCCGATGCCGCTCTTGCCGATCACGAGCACGCCGATCCCGATCACGTCGATCAGCACGCCGTGGACCTCGGTCGACGGCGCGAGCCGATCGCTCATCCACGCGGTGACCGCGGCGATGAAGTCAGCGGTCACGAGCGACGACACGAGCAGCGGCACGCCGTGCGACTCGCAGGCCTCGCGCAGCTCGCGCGGCGCCTCGCGGCCACGGCACACGACGACGCACGCCGGATCGCTGTCGAGCATCGTCGCCACGCCGCGCGTGCGCGCCGCCTCGTCGTCCTCGAGATAGTCGATCTCGGTGCCGCCGAGCACGAGCACGCGTCCGTCGTGGAGCTGCTCGGGCCAGCCGGTGAGCGCGAGCCCGGGCTTCTGGATCCGCGGGACCGAGACCGTCCGGTCGAGGCCGCGCCCACTCGATTCCGGCGCGACGGTGGTCAATCCCAGCTCTGCTCGCTCGAGCAGCTCGCCGACCGCGATCGGCTCCGTGGGCACCACGTCGTTCCTCGTCATTCAGTACTTGGCATCCTCGTCGGCAACCACGTGGTACATCGACTCGGCGTCGGCCGCCGCGAGCAACCGGCGCCGGAACTCGGGATCCTTGAACACGCGGCTGATCCGCGCGAGCGCCTTGAGGTGCGCGCCGGTCGACGACTCCGGCGCGACGAGCACGAAGAACAGATACGTCGGCTGGCCGTCCATCGAGTCGAACTCGACGCCGCTCGGCGCGCGGCCCAGGCACGCGACGATCTCGCCGACCGCACCGAGCTTGCCGTGCGGGATCGCGACCCCTTCGCCGATCGCCGTCGACGCGAGCTGCTCGCGCTCGATCAGCACCTTCGACAGCGTCGCGCGATCGATCCGAGGATGGTGGCCGGCCATATAGGCGGCGAGCTCCTCCAGGATGCCTCGCTTGTCGGTCGCCTTGAGCGCGGGAACGACCATGTCGCGCTTGATGAGGTCGACAATCTTCATCAGCCGCGAATCAAGGTACCACTTTCGGCGGATGGCGTCTGCCAGCGCGCCGAAATCAGCCGCGAATCAAGACGCGACGCCCGTCGGCGTTTCGATGAGCCCGTACGCACCATCTTCGCGCTTGTAGACGACCGCGACGCGACCGTCGGTGTCGTGACGGAACACGAGGAACGGCTCGTGGGTCAAGTTGAGCTGCACGATCGCCTCGGACACCGACATCGGCTGCGCGTGGAACTTCTCGGTCTTGACGACCTTGAACTCCGGCGACGGCATCCCGGCGTCGTGGTTCGACGGTGCGATCGCCTTGCCGTTGCCGTGGCCCTCGTCGACCTGGCCGAACGCCTCGGACACGATCGAGTGTGACCACGGCATCGCCTGCACGTGATGCGGGCGCGCCTTCATGCCCTCGAGCTTGCCCTTGTACTTGCGGACCTGGCGCTCGATCTTCGCGATGCACAGATCGATCGAGCTGTACATGTTCTCGGTCGTCTCGTGGCCGGCGACCGAGAGCCCGTTATGCAACTGGAAGGTGACGTCGATGCGGTGGTTGTGACGCTCGGTACTGAGTACGACGTGACACGAGATCGGGTCGGGCAGGTACTTCCTGACTCGTTCCATGCGCTCCTTCGCGTACGCCTTGAGAGCCTCGGTCGGTTCCATGTGCCGGAACGTCACCGCAAATTGCATCGAGTCCTCCTGGCCGTGGGGGCCTTGGTTCGATCCTACGCCGGTCCTTCCGCTCGATCACGCGATCCCAGACGCGATCGCCGCGTCGTCGTGGTGCGCATTCTCAGTACACCCGAGGCGGCGCGACGGTGAGTGGTCCGAGCTTGTCGATCACGGCGCGGGTCGCCGCGCGCGCCGCGCCGAGCGCCGCGGGCTCGACCGTGCCTCGCTGACCGAAGATATCGAGCACCGCCAGGCAGTCCCGCGCCGCCTGTCGCGCGCGCCGGAACGCGGTTCGCCGGTCGTGCATCACCTCGGTCGCGTGGCCCTGCGCGATCAGGATCGGCACCGCCGCCGACCTGCGGTCGAGCTGATCGCGCAAGAAGTACCGCTCGGGCTCGGCGAGCTCGACCACGGTGTAGATCGCCGCGGTCATCGCGAGCGCCAGCTCGTACGCGTCCGCCGGGCTCGGCGCGCGAAACCGGATGGCAAAGCCGTCCGTCATCACATCGTCCTACCACCGGGGCGCGCGAGCTGCCCCCACGCGCTGCCCGAGGCGTACCCGGGGATCCGCGCAACCGCCGGGATTCACGAGGATGTGACAGTCGGTCGACGAGCCGCGCAGTAGCGTGCGTGCGATGCAGGCACGGCTGCTCGCAGCGCTCGGACTCGTGGCCGCGTGCGAGCGCGCGTCGCCGCCGCCGGATCACGCGATCGTCGTCGCGACCGTCGACGCCGTGCGGCTCGATGGCTCGGCGCTGTTCGCGCTCGACGCCGGTCGCGTTCCCGACGCCGAGCGTGCGCACTACACGCCGCCGCATCAGGGCGAGCTCGAGATCGCGTCGAAGCTGAGGACCGCGCTCGCCCCGCGGTGTCCCGCGACGAAGCCGGTCGAGCTGCAGCTCGACGGTGCGCTGTCCGCGGAGACGTTCTTCGTCCTGCTCCTCAGCGTCGGTGCCGCCGGCTGCAACGACCTGACGCTCGCGGTCCGCGACCAGCCCTGGCACATCCCGCACCGCATGTTCTCCGGTCGCGCACCCGAGCATCACGTCGAGCTGCGCGCGACCACGACCGACGCCGAGCTCGCCGCCCTGGCCGCGCCGCTCGCGAGCACGCCGCCCGCCGACGGGGCGCTCGTGATCCTCCACCCGACGGTGACCGTGCGCCAGATCCTGCAGTTCGCGCACGCGACGCCGCCGGCGATGCGCCGCGTCTACGCGTTCGATCGCGACTGACGCCGGTCGATCAGAAGACTTGCTTGCGCTTGCTCGAGCTCAGGATGCCGAGCTGCTCGCGATACTTCGCGACGGTGCGGCGCGCGATGTCGATGCCGCTCTTCTTGAGCAGCTCGACGATCTTCTGGTCCGAGTGCGGGCGCTTGGGGTCCTCGGCGCCGACGAGCTCCTTGATCTTCGACTTCACGGCCTGCGAGGCGAGGTCGTCGCCGTTCGTGCGCGAGATGCCGCTGTTGAAGAAGAACTTGAGCTCGAAGATGCCCTGCGGCGTGTGCACGTACTTCGACGTCGTCACGCGCGACACCGTCGACTCGTGCATGCCGATGTCCTCCGCGACATCGCGCAAGATCAGCGGCTTCAGGTGGGCGATGCCCTTGTCGAAGAACTCGCGCTGGAACTTCAGGATCGACTCGGCGACCTTGATGATCGTGCGCTGGCGCTGCTGGATCGAACGGATCAGCCACTGCGCGCTGCGCAGCTTGTCCTGGACGTAGTCCTTCGACGCCGCGGAGCTGCCCATCGCGTTCTTGTAGAACCCGGAGATCTTGAGCTTCGGCAGACCGTCGTCGTTCGGCACGACGAAGTACTTGTCGCCGACCTTGTGGATGTAGACGTCCGGCGTGACGTAGTGCGGATCGTCGGAGCTGTACTGGCGACCCGGGCGCGGGTCGAACTCCATGATGACCTTCGCGGCCTCGTAGATCTCCTCGAGCGGCTGCTTCAGGTCGCGCGCGATCGCCTGGTAGTTCTTCTTCTCCAGGTTGCCGAGGTGGCTCTTGATCATCTTGACGACGAGGTCGTCGTCCTGACCGGCGGCGATCGCCTGGATCAGCATGCACTCGGCGAGCGTGCGCGCGCCGACGCCGATCGGCTCGAAGCTCTGGATCTTCTCGAGCACCTCTTCGCAGACGACCGGGTCGACGCCGAGGTCCGCGGCGAGCTCCTCGATCGGCGGGTCCTTGATGTACCCGTCGGCGTCGATGTTGCCGATGATCTCCATGCCGACCTCGAGCTGCTCGGGCGGCAGGTTCGACATCTTGAGCTGCCACGCGAGGTGATCGTGCAGGCTCGGGGGCCGGGTCAGCGTCGCCTCGAGCGACGGCATCTCCTCGCCGTCGCCGCGGAACGCCGGCATCGGCGGGCCCATCGAGTAGTTGTCGAGGTAGTTCTCCCAGTCGATCTCTGAGACCGCGCTGGCATCCCCCTTGATCTCGGTCTGCGCGACGCCATCGACGACCGAGCCTTCGAGCGGCGTCTCCGTGGAACCAGCACCTTCCAGCTGGTGGAGGGCCTGCTCGTCGCCGCCCATCTCGTCGCGCTCGCGGCTGCGCTCGTTCTCGAGGTCGAGCTCGTCGTCGAGGATCGGGTTCTCGAGCATCTCCTCGTGCACGAGGTCGGCCAGCTCCATGCGCGAGAGCTGCAGGAGCCGGATCGCCTGTTGCAGCTGCGGCGTCATCACCAGCTGCTGCGACAGCTTCAGTTCCTGGCGCATTTCCATGGCCATGTACGTAACTCCTTGGTTCGATTGGCTTCTTCAGGCTCTGACCGACGGAGGACAGGTCCGGGGGTCGGGCGGCGACCAGGTCGCTTCAGACTGGTACGACGCTTGAAGAAAGCCTACGCGCAAAGGGCGTCCCTGTAAAGGCTTCGTGGCCCGGCTCTTGCTTTAGCCTAACGAAGTCGCCGCAGTATCGGGGCACAAGGCCCCGCGATCCCTGGCGGATTCAGCGGGCGCGTTGCTGGTGATCGACCGCGGCCTTGATGAAGCGCACGAACAGCGGGTGCGGCGCGCTGGGCCGGGACTTGAACTCGGGGTGGAACTGGCACGCCACGAAGTACGGATGCTGCGGCAGCTCGATCATCTCGACGAGCCGGCCGTCCGGCGACAGCCCCGAGAGCACCATGCCATGGCGCTCCAGGGTATCCCGGTAGTTGTTGTTGATCTCCCAGCGGTGGCGGTGGCGCTCGCTGATCTCGGTCGCGCCGTAGGCATCCGAGGCCCGGGTGTTCGGCTTGAGGACGCACGGATAGGCGCCGAGCCGCATGGTCGCGCCCTTGTCGGTCACGCCGCGCTGGTCCGGCATCAGGTCGACGACCGGATGCGGGGTCGCCGGATCGATCTCGGACGAGTTCGCGCGGTCGAGCCCGCAGACGTGGCGGGCGAACTCGATGCACGCGAGCTGCATGCCGAAGCAGATACCGAAGAACGGCACCTGCTTCTCGCGCGCGTAGCGCACCGCCGCGATCTTGCCTTCGGTGCCGCGCGCGCCGAAGCCGGGCGCGACGAGGATGCCGTCGTAGCCCTCGAGCGTCTGCGCGAGCTGGGTCGCCGGCATGCGCTCGAGATCCTCGCTGTCGATGTGCTTGATCGCGACCCGGCAGTCATTGGCGATGCCGCCGTGGAGCAGCGCCTCGTTGAGGCTCTTGTACGCCTCGACGAGCTGCACGTACTTGCCGATGAAGCCGATCGTCACCTTGCGCTTGGGCTCGGTGATCCGGCGGACGACGTCCTCCCAGACCGACAGCCGCGACGCGCGCGACCAGATGTTGAGCAGCGCCGCGAGCTTCTGATCGAGTCCCTGCTCGCACAGCGCGATCGGCAGCCGGTACACGGTGTCGACGTCGATCGACTGGAACACGGCGTCGGCGGCGACGTTGCAGAACATCGCCATCTTCTTGATCACGTCCTCGCCGAGCTGCTGCTCGCAGCGCACGATCAGGACGTCGGCCTGGATGCCGATCTCGCGCAGCTTCTGGACCGAGTGCTGGGTCGGCTTGGTCTTGAACTCGCCGGCCGCGCGGATGTGCGGGACGAGCGTCAGGTGGACGCTGACCGAGTTCTGCGTGCCGAGCTCGACGCGCAGCTGGCGCACCGCCTCGAGAAACGGCAGCGACTCGATGTCGCCGACGGTACCGCCGACCTCGACGACCAGCACGTCGAGGCCCTCGGCGCAGCGCAGGATCCGGCCCTTGATCTCGTCGGTGATGTGCGGAATCACCTGCACGGTCGAGCCGAGGTACTCGCCCCGGCGCTCCTTGCCGATCACCGACGAGTACACCTGCCCCGTCGTGATGTTGTTGAGCTTCGACATCTTCGTCGACACGAACCGCTCGTAGTGCCCGAGATCGAGATCGGTCTCCGCGCCATCGTCGGTGACGAACACCTCGCCGTGCTGCGTCGGGTTCATCGTGCCCGGATCCACGTTGATGTACGGGTCGAGCTTCATGTTCGCGACCTTGAGGCCGCGGTTCTCCATCAGGGCACCGATCGACGCGGAGACCATGCCCTTGCCGAGCGACGATACGACTCCGCCGGTCACGAACACGAACTTCGTTTGCTGCGCCATGGGGAAGACCTCGCGGCGCAATCCAGCTCGCGCCCGGAGCTTTCTACCGAGTGCATCGCGATCGTGCAATCGGGAGCCGCATCAACGGTGGTTGCGGCGGCGTGACGCGATCACCCTCGTCGATTCTCGGTGCGATCGAGGGGCCGGCCTTGATATGCTCGGAGATCCCACCGCCGAGCTCACCGCGCGACTTCGCAGGCGATGAATTCGCCGAGCCGGAGGCGCTCCTCGTCGGACGGCAGCGGCGCGCCGATCGGCATCAGCGTGTTCATCGCGTCCGGGCCGAACGCCGCCTGGCGATCGATCCGGCTCGTGTTCTCGCGGACGAGGCTCTCGGTGTCGAAGTCGATCGTGACCGGGGCGCCCTGGCGCGCCGCGCCGGTCAGCGTCTCGGAGTGGCAGCGATTGCAGTAGCTCGTGAAGAACGGCGCGCCGAACCCGGCGTACGTCGGTGGATCGACCGGCGGGCACGTCGCGTGCGTCAGCTCGCCCTGCGCGGGTGGATCGGTGCCGCACGCGGCGAGCACGATCGCGAACGCGAGGCTACGCATGGAGCCCCGAGCGTAGATCACGCGCGAGCAGCTGGTGAAACAACCGCTCGCCGGCCTCGCGCCGCACCGACAGCCGGCCCGCGCCGTACGCGCGCGACGCGAGCCCGCGCTGCACGCTCTCGCAGATCGCGTGGTCCTCGTCCTGGATCCGCTCGCTGACGTCCATGCTCTGGCGGTTGCGCTCGGCGCGCGCTGCGCTGATGTCGTCGAAGTAGAAGTCGAAGATCACGCGGACGCGGTCGATGCCGAGCGGGATCACGAGGTTCGTGTCGAGGTAGCCCTCGTACCAGTTCAGCATCAGGTTCGGATAGATCCAGTAGTAGAGGGCCTCGCCCTTGCGCACGCTCGCCGTGATCGCATCGCCGCCGGTGGTCGCGATCGGCGAGCGCTGCAGGCAGCACCGATCGAAGCACTCGATCGTGTAGTCCGCGTGCGACAGGATCGACGCGAGGCCCTCGTGCAGGTGCGGCACGTGGTAGCCGCCGTCGAGGTAGTTGTCGACGAACACCTTCCAGTTGCACGCGAGCTCGTAGACGCGGCGCTCGCAGAACTGCAGCGTGCCGAGCCCGAGCGGCGCGACCTGATCGACCACCGCGCCGAGCTGCGCGCGCAGCGGCACCGGATCGCGATCGAGGTGGACGAACACGAAGTGCTCCCACGTGTCGACCGCGACCGGCACGAGGCCCATCCGGTCCTTGTCGAACCCGCGCATGCCCTGCGCCTCGGGGACGCCGCGCAGCGTGCCCGCGAGGTCGTACGTCCAGCCGTGGTACGGGCAGCGCAGCCGATCTGCGGTGCCGCACGGCTCGGTCATCACCGCGGCCGCGTGGTGGCGACACACGTTGAAGAACGCGCGCAGCACCCCGTCGCTGCCGCGGACGACGACGATCGGCTCGCCCGCGACCTCGGCGGTGACGTACTGGCCCGCCTCGCGCAGCTGATCGGTGCGCGCGACGAGCTGCCAGGTCCGGCTCCACACGGTCGCGCGCTCGAGCGCCTCGATCCGTGGATCGACGTACCAGCTGCCGGGGATCGTCCATGCCTCGTCGAGCGGCGCGGTGGCATCGAACGCTGCGAGGATCGCGTCGAGAGGTTCGCGCATCGGCTGCGTTCGTAGCCGAGCCACGCGTGCGCGAACAAGCCCTCGCGTGTCACGATGCGACGCATGTCTCGTGTGCTCGTCGCGTGGGTCGTGCTCGCCGCGTGCGGCGGCAAGGACGCGTCATCGGTGGCCGGCTCGGGGAGCGCACCGAGCGCGGGCAGCGCGTCCGTCGCTGCGAAGCCACCGCACGATGCCGCGCGTGCGACGACGCCGATGATCGTCCCCGCGCATGCAGGCTCGGTTCGCCAGCTCGCGTTCGCCGGCGATCGACTCGTCAGCGCCGGCGGCGACGGCAAGGTCGGCGTCTGGGACGGCTCGACGGGCGCCGCGATCGCGAGCTGGCGCGCGGCCGGCGAGCTCCAGGGCATCGCGGTCGCGAACGGCCGGGTCGCGACGCTCGCGGTCGATCGCGCGCGCACGAACGCCGCACACACCGGGTCGCTGCAGACGCTCGACATCCGCGACCTCGACGGCGGACACGTCGAGCCGATCGCGCTCGCGAGCGTGATGCCGTTCGGCGTCGGCGCGACGCGCGACGGGACGCTCGTCGTCGGCGCGCACGACACCGCGTACCGGGTCGCACCGGGTCAGGATCCGGTCCAGCTCCACGCGCCGCCGGCGTACACGGCGCCGCAGCGCAGCTACTCGACCGCGATGCTCCCCGGCGGCGTCCCGGTGATCCGCGAGTACGCGATCGCGCTCGTCGACCGCGGCGGGCGCATCGCGGTCGGCGATTGCAACGGCATGCGCGCGCGGCTCGCCGCGAACCTCGACGGGACCGCGATCGCCGTGCTCGAGAGCGACCGCACGCTGCGCGCGTGGCGCGTCGACCACGACGTGGCCAGCGTCGGCGCCGTCGTGTTGCCGGCCACGGTCGACGTGACCGCCGAGGGCGCGATCGGCCCCGGCGGCACGGTCGCCCTGCCGACGCGGTCCGGCATCGTGCTGTGGGAACCGACGCAGCCGACCGTGGACGCGGTCGAGCTCGGCGCGCTCTCCGCGATCGCGTTCGCGCAGAGCGGCGCGGTCGCGCTCGGCTACGAGGACGGCCGGATCGCGGTGTGGAGCTCGCTGTCCGCGCTCCGCGCTCGTGCGCAGCCGGTCACCGGCGTGACCGCGGCGAAGCCGCTCGACGCGGCGGCGCGGTGTCGAGGCGAGCTCGAGCAAGAGACCCAGGCATTCGCGAACGTGCTGGCGGCCGGCGACCCCGACGACGGCGGCTCGATGACCAAGCGCAAGCCCGGCGGCGATCTGAACACCCAGATCGCCCAGGCGAAGCTGCACCCGTCCGGCGCGCGGATCGAGATCGAGCGCAGCGAGGCGTTCGACGACACGACGCTGTCGGCGGACATCGTGACGTCGAAGATCCGGGCCGCGTACGTGCCCGGCTTGCAGCGTTGCTACAAGGATCATCTGAAGCGCGACCCGACCGCGGGCGGTCCGCTCCAGCTCACGTTCGAGGTCAGCGAGGCCGGCCGCGTGTCGAAGCCTCGCGCGAAGGGCGTGGCGATCGAATCCTGCGTGACCCAGCAAGCGAGCGCGTGGCGGTTTCCGATCCCCAAGGACCGCGACGGCGATCCGACGACGGCGACGTTCCAGCTCGTGCTGCGGCTGCAGCCGAGCCCGTGATCAGCGCACCGCGCAATCGGTGACCGCGGCGCGATCCCACCACTCGCCGACCATGCCCTTGACCTTCGCGGTCGCGCCGGCACCGAGCTTCACCGGCTTCGGCGACCGGCACACCATCTCCCAGTCGCCGGCCTTGTCCCGCGGATCGACGAGCACGACGCGCCACTCCGGCTTGCCCTTCTCGTCCTCCTGCTTGACGCGCAGCACGCGGCCGCTGATCTCGATCGGCTTGCCCTTGATCGAGTCCTTGTCGCTGATGAACGTCGCGTGCAGGTCGTAGATCGTCTTCGTCTCGCCGACCTTCGCGCCCGCGGTCTTCAGGCGCTCGACCGGATCGGTCTCCTTGAACCGCTTCGTCGCCGCGGCCTTCGCCTCGTCGAAGCTCGCGAGCTTCACGTGCTCCTTGCCGTCGAGCGCCTCCTTGAAGTGGATGTTCGCGAGCAGGTCGCCGTGCGCCTCGAGCTTGTTGCCGAGGTCGTCGTTCTCGACGACGAGCACGTCCTTGCCGTCATCCTTCGTCCACGTGCACGTCGTGTCGGTGACCTCCCACTTGTCGAAGAACACGACGTACTTCTTGCAGTGGCCCTGCTCGTCGAGCACGTAGAAGTTGTCGTTCATGCACACGAGCGCGGCCTTGCCCTTGCGGTAGCCGGCGCCGCCACCACCCGCGTAGACCTTGTCGCCATCGATCAGGTACTGCTTGCCGTAGTAGCTCGTGCCGCCGCTACCGTCGGACTTCGTGAATGTCACGCGGCACGGATAGTCGACCGCAAAGCCGAGCTCGGTCTCGCTGTTCGTCGCGGTGTTCCAGGCCTTCGCCTTGTCGCCGGTGATCTCGAGCGCGACGTAGGTGCCCGTGTACGCCGCCCAGCCCTTGCTGTCGCGCAGCGCGAGCTTCGTGAACCACGCGCCTTGCCACTTCTGCTGCGCGTCCTTCGGCATCCACGCCAGGATCGGCGAAAGATCGGCCTTGCCCGACGACGCTGCGCTGCCCGCAGCGGCGTCGGCCGACGCGACCGCGCTGCCCGCGCTACCCGCGCTGCCCGCGCTGCCGGGATCGGGCGGACGATGGTCCGGCTGCTTCTCGGTTCCACACGCGGCGATCAACCACACCAGGGCAAGAGCACGCATCCGGCAAGACGTATCCAAGCGCGATGCCACGCGCAACCGCGCGAGCCACCGCGATCGAAGAAGATCGTCCGGTCGATCTGTTCAGCGCAACTGTCGCCGCCAGCCGGAGATCTCGGTCTGCGACGGCGCGCCATTCGCGCGCACGGTGCTCGCGACCGCGACCGGCGAGGCGGCGTGCGCCTCGAGCGCGGCGGCGATCACCGCGGCGTCGAGCTCGGCGTCGTCTGCACGCGGTGCGAGCTCGGCGGCGTTGCGGCCGATGAAGCCGGTGTCGTAATCGCCCTCGATGAACGCGGCGTGGCGCAGACAGCGGCGATGGAACGGCAGGTTCGTCTCGATGCCGCGCACCTGGTACTCGTCGAGCGCGCGGCGCATGCGGCCGATCGCCTTGCCGCGATCGTCGCCCCACACGACGAGCTTGGAGATCATCGGATCGTAGTGGACCGGGATCTCGGCGCCCTCGTAGCAGCCGCTGTCGTTGCGGACGTACGGGCCGTCGGGCACGCGCAGGTGCGTGATCCGGCCCGGCGACGGCAGGAACTTCACCGGATCCTCGGCGTAGATCCGGCACTCGACGGCGTGGCCGCGGCGGCGTGCATCGAGCTCGGCCTGCGACAGCGGCAGCGCGCGACCCTCGGCGACATCGATCTGCCAGCTGACGAGATCGAGGCCGTAGATCATCTCGGTCACCGGATGCTCGACCTGCAGGCGCGTGTTCATCTCGAGGAAGTAGAAGCCGCCGTCGGCGCCGAGCAGGAACTCGCAGGTGCCGGCGCCGACGTAGTCGACCGCGCGTGCGGCGGCGATCGCGGCCTGCCCCATGCGCGCGCGCAGCTCGGGCGAGACGACCGGCGACGGCGACTCCTCGATCACCTTCTGATGCCGGCGCTGGATCGAGCAGTCGCGCTCGCCGAGATGGACGAGGTTGCCGTGCGTGTCGCCGAAGATCTGGATCTCGATGTGGCGCGGCCGCTGGATCGCCTTCTCGAGGTAGACGGTGCCATCGCCGAACGCGGCGGTCGCCTCGCGGACCGCGCCGTCGAACGCGGCCGCGAGCTCGCCCTCGGTCGCGACGAGCCGCATGCCCTTGCCGCCACCGCCGGCCGCCGCCTTGATCAGGACCGGGAAGCCGATCTTGCGCGCCGATGCGAGCGCGATCTCGGCGCTCGGGAAGCCCTCGCCCGACGGGCCGTTGTCGCCGGGGACGACCGGCGTGCCGGCCGCGGTCACGGTCTTGCGCGCCTCGGTCTTGCTGCCCATGCGTCGCATCGCATCCGCCGACGGGCCGATGAACGTGATGCCGGCGGCGAGGCAGGCCTCGGCGAAGTCCTCGTTCTCGGACAGAAACCCGTAGCCCGGGTGGACGGCGTCGGCGCCGGTCTGCTTGCACGCTGCGAGGATCTTGTCGATGACGAGATAGCTCTCGGACGACGCTGCGGGACCGATGTGGACCGCGGCGTTCGCGATCTGGACGTGGGGCGCCAGTCGATCGGCATCGCTGTAGACCGCGACGGTCTCGATGCCGCGCTCCTGACATGTACGCATCACGCGAACGGCGATTTCACCGCGGTTGGCGACCAGCACGCGGCGAATGGGACGAGGGGACATCGCGGCGGAACATACCCGATGCGGGTCGCACACGGCCAAACGCGCGCCGGCCGCGTTGCATGCGCCGAGTGGTCGACATAGAATCGAGCCAAATCGAAGCGTTGCACGCACGAGCGGCGCGACGCGACGGTGGGAGAACCGCCTTGGCTGATCCAAACACGCGACAGGGAAAACGCACGCCGGTTACCCTCAAGATCAAATTCAAGAGCGAGACGCTCGAGCAGTTCATCGAGCGGTATGCCGTCGACGTCAGCCAGGGCGGCATCTTCATCCGCACGAAGGAGCCGCTCGCCGTCGGCACGCAGATGCGGTTCGAGTTCCAGCTCCGCGACGCGTCGCCGCTGATCGGTGGCGAAGGCACGGTCGTGTGGACGCGCGAGAACGACCCGAGCCGGCCCGCGATCGCGCCCGGCATGGGGGTGCGGTTCGATCGGCTCGCCGAGGGCAGTCAGTCGGTGCTCGAGAAGATCCTCGCCGAGAAGGCGAAGCAGGCGCCGCAGCGCACGCAGGGCGAGACCGCGAAGCCGCCGATGTTCACCGACGTGCCGACGCGCGTCGCGCCGCCGCCGGTGCAGGACGCGCTGCTCGGTGGCGACAGCAAGGCGAACCGCCGTCGCGACGAGAATTCGTACAACGACCAGCAGACGCCGCTGCCGAAGCCGATGCCGTTCCACTCCGACGCGGACGAGTTCCCGGAGGAGGCGTTCGAGGAAGCGACGAAGGTCCGCGCGCTCGACGATCTCGTCGCGCAGACCGCGAACGATGGCGAGGGCGCGCCCGGTGACGAGCTCGCCGCGCGCCGTGGCGATCGCGTCGACGCGACCGTGAACGACACGCCGTCGGCGGATCCGGCAGCGACCGCGCCGGGCTTCGCGAGCGGCAAGGATGGCCCGCTCGTCGACCGCGACTCCGCGCCCGGGTTGCCGAGCCCGCCGGAGGCCGCGCACAAGCCGCGCCTGCTCGACACGACGCCGTCGCCGCACAGCCTCGACTCGCTCGCCGCGCGTGGCGGCGAGGATCCGATGGAGAAGCTGGCGAAGACGAAGATCGGCCTCGAGCCGGCGCACGTCATGGCGGCGCGCGCGCGCGAGCCGTCCGGTGCGGTGCGCGATGTCTCGTCGACGCCGGCGTCGGGCCCTGCCCCGCGCTCGATGCCGTCGATGCCGGTCGCCGCGAACGAGCCACCGCCCGGCACGTCGTCGCCGATGGCGGCGAAGCGATCGTCCGCGCCGCTCGTCATCTTGATCCTCGTGCTGCTCGCTGCCGCCGGCGCGGGCGTGTGGTTCTTCGTGCTGCGCGACAGGGCGCAAGAGAACAACACCGCGAAGGGCAGCGGCTCGAGTGGCTCCAGCAGCGTCGTCACGCCCGGCAGTGGCAGTGGCTCGGACGTCGCGGCCGGCAGCGGAAGCGGCAGCGCGGGCAGCGCGGCGGTCGCGGTCGGCTCGGGCAGCCAGGCCGAGGTCCCGGCCGGTCCGACGGTCGAGACCGAGATCACCGCGAACGTCGACAAGGCGAACGTCGAGATCCTCGGGACGTCGCAGAGCGGCCCCGCACCGTTCAAGGCGAAGCTCGAGAAGGGCAAGCCGTACAAGGCGCGCGTCACCGCGCCGGGCTACGCCACGGTCGAGCTCGATCTCAAGGGCGGCGACGCGAAGCAAGCGGCGAAGCTCGTCGCGAAGCCGAAGACGATCTCGATCAAGAGCGAGCCCGCGGGCGCGCTGATCATGGTCGACGGCAGCGCGGTCGGACACTCGACACCGTACGAGGTCGAGCTGTCGAAGGCGCAGGCGGCGAAGAAGAGCGTGCGCGTGAAGCTGCTGAAGACCGGGTTCAAGCCGGTCGAGAAGGTGATCGACGGCGCCGCGTTCACCGAGGACGACGCGAAGCTCGTCGCGAAGGTCGACGAGAAGCTCGAGGTCCAGAAGGTCGTCCGCCCGCCGAATGGCGGCAACACGAACGCCGGCTCGGGCGCCGGCTCGGGCGCAGGCTCGGCGAGCGCGGGCTCGGGCGCCGGCAGCGCGACGCCGCCGGCTGGCTCCGGTGCAGGCTCGGCCGCGCCACCGCCGCCGCCTCCGCCTCCGCCGGCCGGCGGTGGTTCCGCCGCCTCGACGGGCAGCGGCGCGTCTGCAGAGCCCGAGCCCGACTTCGTGAAGCCGTAGCCGATGCGCGCGTTCGCGGCCGTCGCCACCGTGCTCGCGCTCGCGAGCTGCCAGACCGACAAGACCGAGCCGGCCAAGAAGCCGACCACGACGTCCGGCTCCGGCAGCGCGCGTAGCGCCGCGCCACCGACGGGCCCGGTTGCCGAGCAGCTACCGACGATCGACGGCGCGAAGAGCCTGTCGACCGCGCCGCACGGCGACACCCACGTGATCGCGACGTGGTGCATCGACGAGCAGGACGTCGCGCAGCGGATCAAGAGCTCGCTCGCGGCGCAGGGCTGGACCGACATCGCGATCCGCGGCATGGGCAATCGCATGGGCTTCGCCGCGACGAAGCCCGGCCTCAAGTTCTCGGCGCGGACCGGCGGCAGCGATCAGCGCTGCGCGGGCACGCTCGTCACCGCGACGGTGATGCGGCTCGGCGCGACGATCGAGATCCCGCCCGCGGATCAGCCGATCCACTGACCGCGATGCTCGAGCTCGACCACGTCCTCTGCTTTGTCGAGCCAGGCGGGGACTGGGCCGCGCGTGCGACCGCGGCGGGCTGGACGCTCGGCGACGGGCGGGTGCACGAAGGCCAGGGCACACGCAACCGGACGCTCGCGTTCGCCGCGCGGTATCTTGAGCTGATCTGGGTCTACGATCGAGGGGACGCCGCGCGAAACCCGGTGCGCCTCGACCGTCGCGCCGAGTGGCGGACGACCGGCGCGAGCCCGTTCGGCTTCGGGTTGCGCGGCCAGCTGCCGGACGAGCTACGGGACGCGTTCTGGGCGTACCAGCCGCCCTACTCTCCTGGTTTCACGATCTGGATCCATGGCGACAACGAGCGCGCCCCGGAACGCCCGCTCGTGTTCGTGATGGAGATTGCGCTCGATCAGATGGCGTCCATGCGGCAGCGCACGCAAGGCCGGCTGGCGCTGCGCGAGGTTCGGCTGTTCGGCCCGCACGCGCCGCCCCCGGTGCCTGGCCTCGGGGTGCATCACGAGCCGCGCGCCGCGCCACGACTCGAGCTCGTGGTCGGCGAGCGCCCGGTCGAGCTCACCGAGCTCGTCGCGATCCGCTAGCTGCTGGCGACCGCCTTCATCCACCGCGACGGCTCGCCGACGCGCGGCTTCTCGCCGCCGCGCACGAGGTAGCGCACGCTCGCCGCGAGCCCGTCGAGCGTCAGCGGCCACATGCCGAACACGCTCGCGATCACCTCGATCGTCGTCTGTGGCCAGTAGCGCTCCGGCTCGGGGTTGAGCCACGCGGCGCTGCGGAAGTGATGCGCGAGCCGGCGCAGCCACTCGATCCCCGACGCGCGGTTCTGCGAGTACAGGTACATCGAGCCGCTCGCATCGAGCAGCTCGGCGGGATGCATCAGCGCATCGCCGACGACGACGAGCTTCTCGTCGCGATCGCTCGTCGCCATCAGGTCGGCGACCGTCACCGCCTTGCGGAACTCGGCGTCCTCGTAGACCGAGTTATAGACGCAGTTATGGAAGTAGTAGCTGCGGAACTTCGCGAACCGGCCCGAGCGTGACGCCGCGGTGAACAGCCGGCTGACGAGCTCGGCGTGCGGATCCATCGAGCCGCCGACGTCCATCAGCAGCACGACCTTGACGCGATTGCGGCGCGGCGGCCGGTACACGATCTCGAGATCGCCGGCGTTCTTGCAGGTCTCGTCGACGGTCTCGTCGAGATCGAGCTCCTCGTGCGCGCCCTCGCGGCCGAGCCGGCGCAGCCCGCGCAGCGCGACGTCGATCTGGCGAACGTCGAGCACGACGTCGCGGCGGTACTCCTTGAACCGGCGCTCGTCGGCGACCGCCATCGCGCTGCGCTGCCCGCCGCCACCGACGCGCATCCCGTTCGGGTTGCGACCGTTCGTCCCGAACGGCGACGTCCCGCCGGTGCCGATCCAGCGGTTGCCGCCGTCGTGGCGCTCCTTCTGCTCCTTGAGCCGCTGCTCGAACAGCTCGCGCAGCTTCTCGAGATCGAGCGCCTGCATCGCGGCGAGCTGCTCGGGCGTGAGCCCTTCGAGGTTCTTCGGATCCGACAGCCAGTCCATCAGCGACTCGGTCAGCTTCAGCGCGTCGACGTGGACGTCCTTGAAGTACGCGAGGAACGCCTCGTCGTACGCGTCATAGAGCGCGATGTCCTTGACGCAGATCGTGCGGCACAGGTGATAGAAGCCGTCGAGCGAGCTCTCGTGGAGCCCGAGCGCCATCGCCTCCATCAGCGCCATCCACTCGTGCGTCGACACGGGCAGCTTGCGCTTGCGCAGCTCGAACAGAAAATCGATCAGCATTATGCCTTCGCTCGTTTCGCGACGAGCTCGACGTCCTGCTCGGTCTTCAGCAGCGTGCCGAGGAACGGAATGCCGCCGCCGACGCGCGACAGATCGACGTTCGCCTTCTTGAGCGCGCAGATCCAGTCGATCAGCTCCGACGTCGATGGCTTCTTGCGCAGCCGCGGCGTCGCGCGCAGGCCGAAGAACATCTCGAGCGCGTTGTCGAGCACGCGATCCGTGATGTCGGGATGGTGGACCTTGACGATCTCCGCCATCAGCTCGCGATTCGGGAACTGGATGTAGTGGAACACGCAGCGGCGCAGGAACGCGTCGGGCAGCTCCTTCTCGTTGTTCGACGTGATGATCACGATCGGCCGCTCCTTCGCGACGACCTCGCGGCCGGTCTCGTCGATCCGGAACCGCATCGCGTCGAGCTCGAGCAGCAGGTCGTTCGGGAACTCGATGTCCGCCTTGTCGATCTCGTCGATCAGCAGCACGACGCGCGCGTCGGCGGCGAGCGCCTCGCCGAGCGGTCCGAGCTTGATGTACTTGTCGATGTCGCGGACGTCGCCGCCGAACCGCGAGTCGTGCAGGCGCGCGACCGTGTCGTACACGTAGAGGCCGTCCTTGGCCTTCGTCGTCGACTTGACGTGCCAGCGCACGAGCCGCATGCGGAGCGCCGCGGCGAGGTTCTCCGCGAGCAGCGTCTTGCCGGTGCCCGGCTCGCCGCGCACGAGGAGCGGTCGGGCGAGTGCGACCGCGACGTTGACCGCGTGACGCAGCTCGTCGCTCGCGATGTAGCTGCTCGTGCCCTGGAACTGATCGAAGAGAGCGGGATCGACGTCGGACATCGCCCGAACCGTAGCAAGAAACGGTCAGGGCTGACTGGAAAAGCCCGCTACTTCGACGTCTACTTTTTTCGGCCCTGGACGTAGCCGTCGGCGACGCCGTACAGCCACGTTCCGGCGGCGATCAGGCCGGCAGCCCAGCCGACCACCGGGATCGATGCGAGGAACCCGGCGCCGGCGACCGTGTACACCGCGAACACGCCGATCGCCTTGTCGGTCTCGCCGTTCACGAGCTGGCCGACGCCCGGGATGATCGCGCTCGCGACCGCGGGCACGACGCCACTGCCCCCACCACTCTTGCGACGGACCAGTGCCTTGCTCATGCAGCCGTTATGACACGTCTGGGAAGATCTGGGAGAAGCGTTTCACGCCGGCGCCCGCGGCAGCCGCGGCCGCCTGGTCTTTTTCATTGGCTCGCTCGCCGGCCTTTCGCACTCCGTGCGAGTCCGCGCCCGCTTCGCGCGCGCGGACGGCCGGCTCCCTCGCCGCTCAAAACCACTTGGAGTACCCGAGCATGAACAGCAGATAGTGCGAGCGGATCGTGCCCTGGTTGTACGGGTTCTCGGTCTGGAACTCGGGCACGACGAGTGGATTGGTCGGATCGGGGCCGGTCCGCTGGTCGAGCGGCGTCAGGCTGCCATCGGCGGAGCACGCGACCGGATCGAACCGCGTCGGATTGCAGTCGCCCGCGTTCGTCTGCGCGCCCTCGTAGACGAAGCCGCCGCCGACGTTCACCTCCCACGTCCGCGCGTGATACGCGGCGCCGAGCGTCGACGTGATCCGCGCGGCGCCGTCGAAGCTCGCGCGCAGCCAGCCCTCGCGCGCTGCCTTCGTGTCGTAACCGATGCCGCCGCGCACGATGATCTTCGTCGGCTCGGGCTGCGGATCCGCGAAGCCCTCGTCGAGCACGATGTGATAGCTGCCGCCGAGCCGCACCGAGTAGGTGTCGCGCAGGCCGAGGTTGACGAAGTTGACCTCGACCGGCTGCGCGAACGTCGAGCGGTCCGCGGTCCACAGGCCGGTGTCGAGCTTGACGAGGATCTGGCTCGGGCTCGCGCAGTCCGGATCCTTCATCTGGCCGGTCGACGTGAAGTCGCACGTCTTGCCCCAGTTCTCCCAGCCGAGGTTGAGCTCGACGTCGGCCTTCATGCGGCCGATCGAGTCGAGGACCTTGTAGCGCGCGCCGACGGTCGCGTTCTGCGGCAGCTGCACGGTGATGCACGCCTTCTGCTTGTCGAAGTCGCCGCCGGTCTCGCACCGGCTCATCTCGTCGGGGATCGGACCGACGACGCGATCCGGATCGACGCCGAGGCCCTTCACGCTCTGCGCGGTGCCCTTCGTGCGCAGCGTCGCCGAGGAGTTGTAGACGGCGCCGATCTCGATCGCGGGCGTCGGCCGGTAGGTCGCGCCGACGCCGAACGTCGGCACGAAGCCGTCCGCGACGTCGGCGGTGAACAGCGTGTCCTGCCGGACCGACTCGTCGACGTTGTTCGGCGTGCCCCAGATCGCGACGCTCGTCTTGCTCTTCGCGCGGCCGGCGGAGAACCGCGCGCCGACGTCGAGCTCTGCCAGCACGCGATACGACGCCGCGAGGCTCGGAAAGATCAGCTGGCTCTCCGCGGTCAGCACGTCGTAGCGCGTCGGCGGTGGCGGCTCGGACGTCGAGACGTTGAACTCGTAGCCGTTCGTCATGTCGCGGAACGGATAGCCGCTCGGCGCGTACAGCCCCGCGGCGACGTGGAGGCCTTCGACGCGGCCGCCGAGATCGCTGACGATCGCGATCACCGGGATCGGCTGGAAGCTGCCGATGCCGAGCGGCGGCTTCGCCTTGTTCTCGATCGTCGGGAACGCCTGACCTTCGAAGCCGAGCGTGTCCTCGGCGACGACCGAGTCGTACGCGCCCTGGCGCGAGAACTCCATCGAGTACGAGATCAGCGACGCGGCGACCGTGATCGTCGTGCCGTGCGTCTTCGCGAGCCCGGCGGGATTGATCGAGAGCGCCTCGCCATCGTCGGTCGACGCGACCGCGGCGCCGGCGCGCGACGTCGAGATCGCGCCCGAGCCTGGCAAGAACAGACCGCCCGCGTGCACGGACGGCACCACGACGACGAGACACCCAGTGACACCCAGCGCGAGCTTCATCGGCCGCGCACCCTACAACACATCGCCGGCGGGGAACGCGACAGCTGCTTCAGATCGCGCGCCAGCTCAGAACCAGGTCGAGACGCCGAGCATGAACAGCAGGTAGTGCGACTTGAACGTGCCCTGGTTGACCGGGTTCTCGAACTGGTTCGCCGGCGTGATCACCGGGTTGATCGGATCGGGGCCCTGGCGGTCCTCGATCGGATTCTCGGTCGCGCCGTCGCCGGTGCAGCCGATCGACGTCGCCGTCGGGTTGCACGTGCCGGGGTTCGTGTTCGTGCCCTCGTAGATGAAGCCGAACCCGGCGTCGATCTCGAGGCGGCGCAGCTTGTACGCGGCACCGAGCGTCGTCGTCAGGCGCGCGGCACCGTCGATGTCGGCGCGCAGCCAGCCTTCCTCGGCGGCGCGCGTGTCGTAGCCGACGCCGCCGCGCACGATCACGGCTTTGCCGTCTGCGGTCGCGCCGAGCGGGATGTTGTAGCTGCCGCCGAGCCGGAACGAGAACGTGTCCTTCAGGCGGTGCTCGACGAAGTTGTCCTTCAGCGTCAGCGCGATGTCGTCCTCGGTCAGCATGCCGTCGGCATTCATGTCGACGTACGCGGCGGCATCGACGACGACGCGGTACTGGCCAGGCGACGTGCAGCTCGGATCGACGTAGAGCCCGACGTTGTCGACCTCGCAGCGCTTGCCCCAGTGCTCCCAGCCGACGTCGAGCTCGATGTCGCCCTTCTGGGCGCCGGTGCTGTCGAGGAACTTGTAGCGGCCGCCGACGGTCGCGCTCATCGGCAGCTGGAAGCCGACGCACGCGCTCTGCGCGTCGAACGTGCCGCCCTCGGCACACCGCGCGGTGCCGGCGGCCGTCGGACCGATCGAGATCGGGATGCCGTTCAGCGTGACTGCCGGGCCCTGGATGCTCGTCGCGGTGCCGGTCGCCTGGACGACGAGCGCGGAGTTGTAGTTCGCGCCGAGCTCGATCTGCGGCGTCGGCCGGTACGTCAGGCCGAGACCCCAGCCCGGCACGAAGTTGTCCTTCGCCTCGGCGGTCAGCTCGGCGTCCGCCTTGACGTACTCCTCGAGGTTGCCGGGGTTGCCCCACAGCGCGACCGTCGACTTGAGGTTCGCGATGCCCCACGACAGCCGAGCGCCGACGTCGAGCTGCGGCGTGATCCGGTACGACGCCGCGACCGACGGCAAGATCACCGCGGCTTCCTGCTCGAGAATGTCGTAGCGCGACGGCGGCGGCGGCGCGGCGAAGTCGCCGTTGAACTGGTACTCGACGCCGTTGATCTTGCGCATGTCGCGGAACGGGTACGCGTTCGGCGCGTAGAGCCCGGCGCCGACGTGCAGGCCCTTCACGCGCCCGCCGAGGTCGCTGACGATCGCGATCACCGGCACCGGCTGGTAGCTGCCGATCCCGATCGGCGGCTTCGACGAGTTCTGCACCGTCGGATACGCGGTGCCCTCGTACGCGAAGTCCTCCGCCGCGATCGGATCGTAGGTGCCGCTGCGCGTGAACTCCATCGAGTAGCTCAGCGCGGCTGCCGACACCGTGACGACGGTGCCCTGGACCTTCGCCATGCCCGCCGGGTTGATCGAGATCGCCTCGCCGTCGTCGGAGGATGCGACGGCGGCGCCGGCGCGCGAGGTCGAGATCGCGCCCGAGCCGGGGAGAAACAGTCCGCCTGCCGAGGCGTCGTGCGGTGCGATCAGAGGACAGATGCCGAGGATCGAGACAGCCGTAAGCCCGCGAAGCTTCATAGAAGCCGCGAACCTACCTCAGCCGATCGTCGGGCGAAAAGCCCAATATGGGTCAACAGGATCGCGACTGCCGCGGGCGTCACGCCACTGATCCGCGAGGCCTGGCCGATCGAGCGCGGGCGGATCGCCTCGAGCTTCTCGACGACCTCGCGCGACAGCCCCGGGATCACCCGATAGTCGAGATCCTCGGGGAGGATCACGGCGTCGGCGCGCGCGACCCGCGCCGCATCCGCCTGCTGGCGGCGCAGATAGCCCTCGTAGACGATCTCGATCGCGACCCGCTCGAGCGCGGCGGTGCTCGCTTCACTTGCAGCAACCCCGCCGGCCGCAGCGATCTGCTCGACCGCGTGCCAGTCGAGCTCGGGGCGGCGCAGCAGCTCGGCGAGCGACGCGCGGCGATCCTTGATCGGCGCCGAGCCCCAGCGCGCGAGCTGCGCGTTGACCGCGTCGCTGCCGGTGACGTACGCGCGCTGCGCGCGCTCGTGCGCGGCGGCGAGCTCGGCGCGCCACGCCTCGTACGCAGCCCACCGCGCGTCGTCGACGAGCCCGAGCTTGCGGCCGGTCGGCATCAGGCGATCGACCGCGTTGTCCTCGCGCAGCAGCAGCCGGAACTCGGCGCGCGAGGTCAGCATCCGGTACGGCTCCTTCGTGCCGCGCGTCGTCAGATCGTCGACGAGCACGCCCATGTACGCCTCGTCGCGGCGCAGGATCAGCGGATCGCGCCCCGACAGCGCGAGCGCCGCGTTCGCGCCGGCGAGGAAGCCCTGCACCGCGGCCTCCTCGTAGCCCGACGTGCCGTTGATCTGGCCCGCGAAGTACAGGCCGCGGACGCGCCGGGTCTCGAGCGTCGGCAGGACCTCGCGCGGATCGATGAAGTCGTACTCGACCGCGTAGCCCGGCCGCGTCATCTCGGCGCGCTCGAGGCCGGGGATCGTGCGGAGGAACGCGAGCTGGACGTCGTACGGCAGCGACGTCGAGATGCCATTCGGATAGACCTCGCCCGCGCCGCCGAGCCCGACCTCGACGCCCTCGGGCTCGAGGAAGATCTGGTGGCGATCCTTGTCCGCGAACTTGACGATCTTGTCCTCGATCGACGGGCAGTAGCGCGGGCCGGTGCCGGCGATCTCCTTGCGATACAGCGGCGAGCGATGAAGGTTGTCGCGGATCGCCGCGTGCGTGCGCTCGTTCGTGTACGTGATCCAGCACGGCACCTGCGGCAGTGCCGGCCGGCGCGGATCGCGCGACCACCGGAACATCGGCGTCGGCTCGTCGCCGGGCTGGAGCTCGAGGCTCGCGATGTCGATCGTCTTGCGATCGAGGCGACACGGCGTGCCGGTCTTCAGCCGGGCGAGCGGGAACCCGAGCTCGTGCAGTGAGTGCGAGAGGCCGATCGACGGTGCCTCGCCGGCGCGCCCGCCCGCGCCCTTCGCCTCGCCGACGAAGATCGCGCCGCGCAGGAACGTGCCGGTCGTCAGGATCACCGCGCGCGCCGCGTAGCGCACGCCCATCGTCGTCGTGACGCCGCAGACCTTGCCGCCCTCGACGCCGAGCTGCGCGACCTCGCCCTGGCGCAGCGCGAGGCCGTCGCAGCGCTCGAGCACCATCCGCATGCCGTCGCGATACCGCCGCTTGTCCGCCTGCGCGCGCGTCGACCGCACCGCCGGGCCCTTCGAGGCGTTGAGCCGGCGGTACTGGATGCCGGTCTCGTCGATCACGCTCGCCATCTCGCCGCCGAGCGCGTCGAGCTCCTTGACGAGCTGGCCCTTCGCGACGCCGCCGATCGCCGGGTTGCACGACATCTGCGCGACCATGTCGAGGCTGCCGGTCAGCACGAGCACGCGCTGGCCCATCCGCGCCGCGGCGAGCGCGGCCTCGCAGCCAGCGTGGCCGGCACCGACGACGATCACGTCGTATGCGTCGGGATACTCGAATGCCTGCATCACAGATCCTCGAGCCCCTGGTCGTCCGGATCGAGGCCCTGGTCGCGCAGCAGCTGGCGCGCGTCGAGCAGGTTGCTCTGGACGCGGCCGATCGGCTTCTCGGCGTAGATGATCACCTGGCTCGAGATCCGATCGCGCTCCGGCGCGCGCAGGTACTCGCGCTCGACCGCGATCAGGAAGCTCGTCATCACGTCGTCGTCGACGAGCGCGGTCGCGGCCGGGATCGCGATCAGGTGGCCGCGCGCAGGTACCGCGACGAGCAGCGTCGTCGCACCGCCGAGCGCGAGCCGGACACGCTCCATCGCGGCCGCTGACAGCAGCGACTCCGCCGCGTAGAAGCCACCGGTCACGATCGCGAGCCGGACGTGTGGCAGCTCGACCGGATCGATCTCGGTGATCTCGCCGGCGACGTTGTCGAGCGCGACCGCCCGGCGGTCCGGCGTGATCGCCGCGGCCTCCGGGAACCGGATCGCACCCGCGTGATCCTCGACCCACACGATCACCGGCAGCGCGGGATGATCGGCCTCGACGTCGACGATCGGGGTCCACGCGACGCGGTCGAGCGGCACGGCATCGCGTGCGCACAACAGGGGCATCGGCCGGGAGGGTGCCGGCTTGCTCGCCGCACGCGCGGTCTCGAGCTTGCCGACCTGCACGAGCGAGCGCAGCGTGCCGGCCGCGCCGTCGACGATCGCCTGCGCGAGCTGCCCCGGCAGCACCTGCGTCCCCGGCGCGAGCTCGAGCGCGAGCGGCAACCGCCCCGCGGTACCGGGCACCCAGCGCGCCGGACGATCCGCGCGCACCAGCTCGCCGCCGAGCGCCGCGAGCTCGAACACCGCGGTCCACCACGCGACGATCTGGTCGCGCGGGATCTGGCGGCGGCGGACCTCGTGCTCGAGCACGTCGAGCGCGTCGGCGAACGTCTTCATCCGTAGCCGGCGGCGCACCGCGGTCGCGAGATCGACGAACGCGGCGTCGAGCTGCACGCTGACGCCGAGCGGACGTGGCGACTTCAGCTCCTGCTTGCCGTCGAACACGACGCCGCCGGCCGCGCTCACCGCATCGATCAGGAACAGCGGCGGCGTGCCGCGCACGCTGTACACGATCACGGCCTCGCTGCCCGCCTCGTCGCGCTCGGCGAGCACGCGCCGCCCGCGCACGACGCGGCTGATCGCGACGAGCGTCGACAGCGCGCGCGTGTCGGCGATCGCGTCCGGCGCGCGATCGTCGACGATGACCGCGGTCATGCGGCCGCTCGTCGCGCCACCTTCACGCGGCTTCGCGAGCGCGAGCTTGTCGAGATCCGCCCAGGACGGCATCGCGTTGTCTTACAGCACGAACCCGGTCACGGCGACTCGGGCTGCTCGCCGCCGTCGTCACCGCCCTCGCCCGGCGCCCGCCGCCCGCCGCCCTCGCCGCAGGTCGCGTCGCCGGTCGGCTTCCACGGCACGAACTTGTAGACGTCGAGCGTGAGCGCGACCGCGAGCTCGCTCGGGTACAGCTTGTCCGGCGACTTGCCGTGATCCCACATCACGCTCTTGATCCGCGTCGAGCCGCACGGATCGTGCTTGCCCTGCTTGATCGACGCGTACTCGGCCTTCTTGGTGTCGAGGTCGTCGTAGGTGCACACGCCCGGATGACCGCACGCGAACTCGAACGTCTGGTACCAGCTCTTCGTCTTGGTCCCGAGCTCGTGGATCTCGAGCGCGACCGACACGCCGTCCTTGTTCGAGGCGCGCAGCTGCACCGGGTGCTGGCCGGGCGACAGGTCGACATAGAAGCAGGCCTCGGCGCGCTCGGGGCTCTTGTAGAGCACCGTGCCGGGCAGCGTGACCCACAGCTCGTACGCCGACTTCAGGCGGATCTCGAACCGCTTGCGGCCGTCCTGCGGCAACCCGGCATCCTCGTTGCCCTGCCGGCACTTGCACTGGCCGTCCGAGCACAGCGATCCCGCGAGGGTACCGGTCGTCATCCGCGGCGGCGGCGGGCCGATCTGGATCTGGGTCCGCTTCTCGCCGCATCCGCCGAGGGTCGCGACCACCAGCAGGCAAAGGCTCGGTCTCATCCGTCGTTTATCGCAGGCAACGCCCTGCCCCCGCCACTGGTCCAATCCACGGCGTTGAGTCATAACCCCAGGCGGGGTATCACCTGCGACCACCGGAACGGGACCACCGATGACTTCGACTTCCCACAAGTTCTCCATCGCAGCGATCGTGGTCGCGATCGGACTGGTCGTCGCCGCCGCGTGCGGTGGCAAGGGCGGCAGCGGCGCCGTCGAGTACTCGGTCTCGGCCCAGAAGAACTACGAAAAGGGCCTGAAGATGCTCGACGCCAAGGACTGGGTCGCAGCGTCGAAGTACTTCGGCTTCATCAAGAGCCGGTTCCCGTACTCGAAGTACGCCGTGCTCGCCGAGCTCCGGCTCGCCGATGCCGAGTTCGGCGCCGAGCAGTACATCGAGTCGATCGACAGCTACCGGCTGTTCATCAAGTTCCACCCGACGCACGAGATGGTCGCGAACGGCTACGCGTCGTTCCGGATCGGCGAGGCCTACTACCGCCAGCTGCCGGGCGACTTCTGGATGTTCCCGCCGTCGTACGAGAAGGATCAATCGTCGACCGAGGACGCGGTCAACGAGCTGAAGAACTTCCTCGACAAGTACCCGGACTCGCCGTACCGCACGAAGGCCAAGGAGATCCTGACGAAGGTCGGCAAGCGGCTCGCGGATCACGAGTGGTACGTCGCGCGCTACTACTGGGATCGCGGCAAGCCGATGGGCACCGTGTTGCGGCTGCGCCGCCTGCTCGAGCGCTATCGCGGCGTCGGCTACGACGAGGAAGCGCTGTGGCTGCTCGGCCGCGCGTACGTCGCGGTCGCGATGCCGGATCGCGCGAAGGGCGTGTGGCAGGAGCTCGTCGCGAAGTACCCGAAGAGCGACTACGCCGACGACGCGCGCGGTGCGCTCGCCGGCCTGAAGTAGAAGCCCGGCCTCACGCCGCCGCTGCGATACATTCGCAGCCATGGCCGGGATGCACGACAAGGTCGAGCAGCTGATCGCGCTGGGCCGCGAGCACTACAACGCCGGCGAGTACGATCGCGCCGAGCCGTTCCTCGCCGAGGCCGCGATGGCACGGCCGAGCTTCCCCGATCTCTACAACATGCTCGGCGTCATCTATCACGCGCAGGGTCGGTTCTCCGACGCCGAGGACGCGTTCGAGAGCGCGCTGCGCCTCAACCCGCACTACACCGAGGCCGCGCTGAACCTGTCGGTCACGTACAACGATCGCGGCAAGTACGACCGTGCGCGCGAGGTCTACACGAACGCGGTCTCGGCGAGCGTCGGCCAGCCGAACGCGCTCGATCAGTTCGCGCGCGGCAAGCTCGCGAACATGCATGCCGACCTCGGCTCGGCGTACGCCGGGCTGTCGATGTTCGACGAGGCGGTGCGCGAGTACTCCAAGGCGCTCGATCTCTGCCCCGACTTCGTCGACCTGCGCGTCCGGCTCGGCAACGTCTATCGCGACATGCGCGTGTTCGACGCCGCGATCGCCGAGTTCGAGCACGCGAAGCGGCTGCGCCCCGACTTCGCGCCCGCGCGGATCCATCTCGGCGTCACGCTGTTCTCGCTCGGCAAGCGCGACGCCGCGATCGCCGAGTGGCAGGCGGTGCTCGACGCCGATCCGACGAACAAAAGCGCGCAGCTCTACTTGCGCATGGTGCACGACGAGAACGGGCCGCGTGCGGGCAGCGCGTTGCCGCGCTAAGAACGGACCCCGAATTCAGGTTCCGGCTCCGCTTCGCTGTTCCCTATTCGTCAGGGGCGTGGGCGTTGCGTGCACGAATGACGGGCAGCTGCGGACGACGCGTCACTTCATTTCGACGCACGGCTTCAAGGCCCTCTGAACCTGACCTGCGTCCCCAGGAAAAAGCCACCCATGCGCCCGGTCCGAAGTGGCACCTATGTTCCCGTCAGCTGCGAACGACGCGTCGCTCGTTTCGACTCAGCGGGCTTCAAGGCCCTCTGAACCTGAGCTGCGTCCCGAGGAAAACGCCACCCATGGTGCCCGGTTCGAGGTGACGCGGATCGAATAGGGAATAGGGAAGCGGAACCGAGAACGAGAACGCGCTAAGCCCGCGAGATTCCTTCACACGATTTTCTGTCAGGTTTCTCGGCCCCCGATCTACATAGGCCCGACATGGGAGTCATCGCGAAGACCGACAACGAGCTGGTCGAAGCCAGCTTGCGCGGCGAGCACGAAGCCTTCGGGCACCTCGTCGCGCGCTACCAGGATGTCGTCTGCGCGGTCTCGTACAGCTCCACCGGCGATCAGGTGCTCAGCGAGGACGTCGCGCAGGACACCTTCATCGCCGCGTGGCGCACGCTCGATCAGCTTCGCAACCGCCAGCGGCTCCGGCCCTGGCTGTGCGGCATCGCGCGCAACCTCGCACGCAGCGCGCGCAAGCGCCGGCGCCGCGAGGAGCTCGTCGATGCCGATGATCGGATCGCGTCCGGGCCAAGCCCGTTCGACACCGTCGCGCGTGACGATGTCGAGCGGATCGTGAGCGATGCGCTCGCGCGGATCCCGGACACGTATCGCGAGACGCTGGTGCTCTACTACCGCGAGGATCACTCGATCCGCGCGGTCGCCGAGACGCTCGGCGTCAGCGAGACCACCGTGATGCAGCGGTTGTCGCGCGGCCGGCGGTACCTCGCCGACAGCGTGACGTCGCTCGTCGAGCGCTCGCTTCGTGGCGAGCGCCGGCAGCGCGATCTCGTCGCCGCCGTGCTGTCCGCGATCGCGGTGCTCGCGTTGCCTTCCCGTGTCGATGCCTCTCCGACGAAAGCGAAAGGATCGACCATGCTGAAATCTGTCGTTGCCGCGTCGGCGCTTGTCGCCGCCGGTACCACCGTCTATTTCATCCACCACGCCGGCAGCGACGACGAGCCGGCTGCCGCCGCCGCGGCGGCGAAGCCTCCGATCACGCCCGCGCTGCGCTACGGCAGCAACACGCACGGGCTCGCGCACGCGCCGTCGTTCGGACCGACGTCCGCGCCACGCAACCTGCGGTCGCGCTCGGTCGCGGCGTCCGATCTCGCGCTCCTGCCCGGCGACGCCGAGGCGGTGATCGGCGTCAACTTCGCCGAGGTCCGGCAGAGCGCGCTGTGGAAGCAGTTCGTCGAGCCGCGGCTCTCGGATGCGAGCGGGTTCCGCGAGTTCGAGGCGCTGTGCGGCTTCGATCCGCTGACCTCGCTGAGCTCGATCTCGATCGGGCTCAAGGGCATGGGCGAGCGCGACGACGCGAGCGGTGTCGTCGTGATCCACGGCTTCGACAAGACGAAGTCGATGTCGTGCTTCGACGCGAAGGGCGTGCAGGAGGCCGAGCAGAACGGCGCGCACGTCTCGATCGAGGACGGGGTCGTGCTGATCGCGAGCCCGGACCAGACGAGCCACGTCGCGTTCACGTTCCTCGACGCCTCGACCGCGCTCGTCGTGTTCGGGCCCGAGGCGCGGACCCGGGAAGGCGTCGAGCGAATCGCAGCCGGCAACGACGGCGTGCAGACGTCGACGAAGTTTGCGGACTCGCTACAGGCGATCAACACCGACGACTCGGTGTGGCTGATGATCGCCGAGGGCTCGACGCTCGTCGGCGAGATCAACGACGCGATCGCGAAGTTCTCGCCGGTCAAGACGCACTCGCTGTACATGTCGCTGCGGCTCACCGACACGCTCGCGATCGACGCCGGCGCGCGCCTCGACTCGCCGCAGACCGTCGCGACCGTCGTGTCCGCCGCGCAGGCGCAGCTCGACGCGCGCGCACCGCAGATCAAGCAGTTCTTCGATCAGCTCGACGTGATCGCCGATGGCTCGGATGTGATCGTCAGCGTCGCCGTCAGCGGCGACCAGCTGCTCGCGCTCGGCATGCAGATCGCGTCGAGCGTCCAGGTCAGCGCGAGTCCCTGAGCGACGACGACCTACGACTCGTCCTCGACGAACGCGCGCAGTCGCTCGATCGCGTCGTCCCACTGCGCCGAGATCTGGTCGAGGTAGCCGCGCGCCTTGACGAGCGGTTTGTCGTCGAGCTGCCAGATCCGGTCGCGGCCGCGCCAGTGATCGCGGACGAGCCCGGCGTCGGCGAGCGTCGCGAGGTGCTTCGTCACCGCCTGCCGGGTGATCGAGACGCCCTCGCACAGCCGCGTGATCGACAGCGGGCCCTCGGTCGACAGCCGGCCGACGAGGTGGAGCCGCGTCGGATCGCCGAGCGCGGCGAACACGGGCGCGGCCTCCTCGACGCGTGGCCTAGCTCTCGACATGGGTCGCGAGGTTCTTCGCCTGCTGGGTCCAGCCGCCCTCGTTCATGCGGAACGCCTCGGCACGGCGCGCCGCCGGGATGCGGTCGAACCCGGACTCGACGATCGTGAGCACGGTGTCGGGCCCCGCATCCTCAAGCGAGAATTCGACGAGCGTGGTCGGCTCGGAGCTGTAGTCGACGCCGGCCTGGATCGCGTACGGGTGCCAGCGGTACGCGAAGTAGCGCTCGGGCTCGATCCGCTCGACCTGGGCCTCGAGCACGACGTGCTCGTAGCCGGGCGATCGGATCCGGCCCCGGATCGTCTTGCCGGCCTCGAACGCGCCCTCGAGCTCGACGCCGAACCAGGCGCTGAACTCGCGGGCGTCGCTGATCGCGCGCCAGACGCGCGAACGCGGGGCACGTAGGGTCACTACTTTGCGGATCTCGTCGGTGTTTGTCGTGGTCATGATGGGCAACCTTTTGGTTGCCTATTACCCCGGCCCCGCGCAAAGCGCAACCCAAAAGTTGCAAATCATCGCGCTGGCCGGAGCACGTGCGGCGCGTGGTCGATCGCGGCCGCGAGCATCGCGAGCGCGAACCCGCCGACCACGAGCGCGACGTCGATCCAGACGTGCAGCTGCATCACCCCGACGACGCCGTAGAACAGCGCGAGGATCGCGACGACCGCCATCCAGGCGCGCGAGCCGAGCCCGCCCGCGAGCAGGCTGAACCCGACGACGACCGCGAGCGTCGGACAGGGCACGACCGCGAACGGCGCCGCGATCAGGTACAGCGCGGGCACGTGCAAGAAGTGCGGATACATCCAGCCGAACGCGATCAGCAGCGCGCCGACCACGCGCGCCCAGGCCGGCGCGGAGGGCAGCGGCCGATCCGGGAGCCGCGACGCGAGGTGCAGCAGCAGCGGCGTCGCGAGCCCGAGCACGATGCCGGTGAACGGGTTGCCGTACTCGAACGCGATCAGGCTCACCGAGGCGATCGGGGCGGTCAGAAACATGCCGGCGACCCGCCGCGACGGCCGCCAGCCGCGCCAGAGCGCGACGATCACGATCGCGAGCGCGACGTGCCACAGGATCGCGATCGCGATCTGGTCGTTCGCCTGTGCCGACGCGAGCTGCAGGATCTCGCTGGGAGTGGGCATGCCGATCGTGCGTGCGAACGCCGGGCCCACGGCGTGCACAGTTGCGCGTGGCGTGCGGCTGCGCGGCGCGAAAACCCTGCGGCCCGCGGCGATCTCGCACGCAAGCGCTGCGGCTACTTCGCGGCGGCCTGCTTCGGCAGCTGCAGCACGACGACGAAGTCGTTCATCGGCTTCGCCATCACGTCGGCGACGCTGCCTTCCTTGTCGTCGATCACGGCGCGGATCGAGACGACGTCGTCGATGCCGCGGCGCTTGAGCCGGTTGACGATCGCAGTGTCGTGGCAGTGGCCGTTGCCGGCGAGGATGACGAGCTTGCCGTTCGGGTGCGCCTTGAGCCACTTCGCGCTGCCGTCCGCCATCGTCTCGTCCCACAGCACCTGCACGGTGTAGATGCGATCCGCGCTCGGCATCGCGGGCGCGCCGCCGGTGTGCGGGTTCGCCGGCTTGTCCTTGCTCGCGTTCGGATCCGGCGCACCGTTCTTGTCGTCCTTCTTGTGCGGGTTGTCGTCGCTGCCCTTCGACGAGTGCGCGGACGCGCCACCCATCTCGGCCATCAGGTTGTCGAACCACGCGCGGTGCGCGGCGTCGTCGAGCTTGAGCTCGGGGACCTGCGCCTTCTCGTCGGGCGCGAGCGACTCGAGGCCCTGGCGCGACACCTTCTTGACGAGCTCCTTCGGTGCGTTGAGCGCGAGCAGCTGACCGCCGACCGCGATCGCGGCGTCGAACGTCGGACCGTAGAAGCTGTAGTCGTAGCCCCAGCGATCCTCCCACCCGGTGCGCGACCGCATCGTCTCGGCGTCGATCCGCTTCGCGGCGTAGTCGTCGAGCGGGCCCTGGAATGGCTTCTGAACCATCTCGAGGCCGAGCGCGAGCTTGCCGTCCTTGCCGAGCCGCTTGCCGAGCTCGCGCACGACATGGAGCTGCACCCAGTGATGGTGCGGGTTCGGGTGCTCCTCGCCGACGCACACCGCGCGCGCCTTCGACAGCCGCGTCCAGAACGCCTCCTCGTCGATCTGCGTGCCCTTGCGCTCGAGGATCTGGTACGGCAGCTTCGCCGCGTCGAGATCGCCTTTCGGCAGCGCCGCCTCGGGCTGGCTGGGGGTCGTGGGCTTCGAGGTACCGCTGTAGCGGCCACCGCAGCCCGCGACGACGACGACCGCGAGCAACGCGCGTAGCGTGGACATCCCGCAAGCCTACACCCGGAGTAAGGTCTGGGCTCGTGAACCTGCCGTTCCTGACTGCGGAGCTTCCCGGCATCGGCGGGGTGCTGCGCTCGACCCCAGAGGATTTCGTCGTCGACGAGGTCCCCGCGTATCTGCCGTCGGGCGCGGGCGATCACGTGTTCGTCCGGATCGAGAAGCGCGGGCTGACCTCGCCACAGGCGGCGCAGGCGATCGCGCGCGCGCTCGGGATTCGCGATCGCGACATCGGCATCGCCGGGATGAAGGATCGCCACGCGGTGACGACCCAGTGGATGAGCCTGCCACCGCCGGTGACGCCCGAGGCCGCGCACGCGCTCGCGCTGCCCGACATCCGCGTGCTCGAGGCGGCGCGGCATCCGCACAAGCTGCGCACCGGCCACGTGCGCGCGAACCGGTTCCGGCTGCGCGTCCGCGGCGTCGAGCCGAGTGCCGTCGAGCGCGCGCGCGCGATCCTCGACCGGCTCGCCGAGCCGCCGGGCGCGCCGAACTGGTACGGCGAGCAGCGGTTCGGACGCGCCGGCGACAACGCGCAGCGCGGCCGCGCACTCGTGCTCGGCGAGCGCGCGCTCGGCCGCGACCGCAAGCTCGATCGGCTGATGGTGTCGGCGCTGCAGTCGGAGCTGTTCAACGCGTGGCTCGTCGCGCGGATCGCCGACGGGCTGTACCGCAAGACGATCGCGGGGGACCTCCTGCACAAGGTCGGCGGCGGGATGTTCGCGTGCGAGGCGCCCGACGTCGACACCGCGCGGCTCGTCGCCGGGGAGCTCGTGCCGACCGGCCCGATGTTCGGCGTCGACATGCGGCGGCCGACCGAGGGCAGCGCGGCGGCCGCGCGCGAGGACGCGATCCTCGCCGAGGCGAACCTCCACCGCGAGGACTTCGCGCGCGTCCGCGCGATCGCCGAGGGCACGCGCCGCGATTCTGCGATCGCAGTCACCGACGTCGCCGTGGCCGGCGCGGACGAACAGACCGTCGAAGTCAGCTTCACGTTGCCCGGCGGCGCGTACGCGACCGCGGTGATGCGCGAGGTCATGAAGCCGCCGGCATCGATGGCCGCGACGGTCGACGCGCCACCCGAAGCCACGTAACAATCCAGGCGCGATGAATCTCGCCAAGGCGTTCGTCGAATTCGCACAGCTCGGCGCCGACTGGGTGCTGTGGCTCCTGATCGCGCTGTCGATCCTCTCGGTCGGCGTGATGATCGATCGGTTCCTGTGGTTTCGCGGCCGCGATGCCGACACCGAGCGATTCAACCGCGAGCTGCGTGGCGCGTTCGAGCGCGACGAGCTCGAGCGCGTGATCGCGAAGTACCGCGACTCGTCGGCGATCCCGGTGCAGGTCGCGCTGCGCGGCCTCGCCGAGGTCGATCACGGACCCGAGGCGGTCGCCGAGGCGATGCACGGCGAGCGCGCGCGCTGGCGCAAGACGGCGGACCGCAACCTGATCGTGCTCGGCACGCTCGGCAACAACGTGCCGTTCGTCGGTCTGTTCGGCACCGTGCTCGGCGTGATGAAGGCGTTCCTCGAGCTGACCGTGAAGACGCCGGAGGCCGAGACCCGCACGCTGCAGACGATCTCCGAGGCGCTCGCGGCGACCGCGTTCGGTCTGATCGTCGCGATCCCCGCGGTCGTCGCGTTCAACTACTTCTCGCGCCGGCTCAAGGTGCTGATGACCGGCGCCGACGAGTGCGCGCACCAGGTGCTGTCGCTCGTCCACGGCATCCAGCACCGCCGGTCGTCCGGGGCGTCCGCGAACGTCGTCGAGCCGACGCGCCAGGTCGCGGTCGGCAAGCAGACGGAGCCGAGCGATGGCGGGGAGTAGCTTTTACAAGGACGACGACGACGCGGCGATCACCGACATCAACGTGACGCCGTTCGTCGACGTCGTGCTCGTGCTGCTCGTCGTGTTCATGGTGACCGCGAAGCTGATCGTCGCGCGCGGCGTCGAGATCGACAAGCCGAAGGCGGCGACCGGTGGCGAGGTCCAGAGCACGCTGCGCGTCTCGGTCGACAAGGAAGGCCACCTGTTCGTCAACGGCGATCCGTTCACGACCGACGATGCCGCGATCGCGCGGATCAAGCAGATCGCCGCGACCACCGACAAGCCGAAGGCGATCATCACCGGTTCGCGCGTCGGGATGTACGGGAACGTGATGCGCGCCATCGACATCGTCCAGCAGGCCGGTGTCACCGCGATCGCGCTCGAGAACGAACGGCCGTGATCGACGACCGTCTGCTAGGCTTTGCGCCGTGCGCTGGGATTCGCCGATCGTCCTGGTCATCGCAGGCACGCTCGCGATCCACACGCTGCTGCTGACGTTCGTCGACGCGATCGTCGTGACCCACCCGCCGAAGCCGCCGGACCCGGCGCCGCGGATCACGATGGTCGACATCACCCCACCGCCCCCGCCGGTGCTGAAGCCGCCACCGCCGCCGGTCGAGCCGGTCAAGCCCGACCTCGCGCCGCCGCCGGTGGTCAAGGACACGCCGCGGCCGCGCGTCCGCACGACCCAGCGCGTCCAGGATACCCCGCCCCCACCGCCGACGACCGAGCCGCCTCCGCCGTCGTCGACGCCGAGCAACGATCCCGGCGGGAGCCCGACGCTCGCGATGCCCGACATCGGTCCCGGGACGACCGGCGTCGGCGTGCGGGTCGGGCCACGGACCACCGGCAAGATCGGCCGCGGGGGCAGCGGCGGCGGGACCGGCGCGGGCAGCGGAACCGGCACCGGCGATGTCCCGGCGCCGGTGTCGGTCGCGACGATCAAGACCCGCGCGATGCCGAGGGGCGATTACGGCTACATCGACGCCGGCAAGGACTACCCGGCCGAGGCGCGTCAGCTCGGGATCGAGGGCGCGATCCGGGTCCGGCTCGTCGTCGACGACCAGGGCAAGGTGAAGTCCGCGGTCCTGCTCAACAAGCTCGGCCACGGGCTCGACGAGCTGGCGCTCGAGCGGGCGAAGAAGATCGAGTTCGATCCGGCGCGCGACACCGACGACAAGGCGGTGAGCTCGGTCGTCGTGTGGACGTTCAACATGACGCTGCCGAAGTCGTAGCTATCCCGTTCGTACCCGAACGCGAGGGATCGGCGTTGGGACCGCGATCGCAGAAGCGTAAGATGGCTGCGATGCGTTTTTCTTCGAGGGCACTGGGGCCAGTGTCCTTCGCGATCCTCGTCGGTAGCTCCGTCCCCGCGCGCGCCGACACGCCGCCGTTCGATCCGGCGATCGACGTCCAGACGTTCGAGTACGCGATCGGACCGAAGACGTTCTTCACCGTCACCGACGGCGACGTCGCGGCGCACGACCAGCTCGCGTTCGACGGGCTCGTCACGTTCCTGACGAAGCCGTTCAAGATCTACACGTACGACCCCGGGATGCCGAACGATCCGGGCGCCGAGCGCGTCACCGTCGTCGACTCGCTCGTCGCCGGCCAGCTGACCGCGGCGTACGGCGTCTCGGACAAGCTGCAGATCGGCGCGAACCTGCCGGTGATCTTCGCGATGTCTGGCGACGGCCTTGACCCGGCGACCGCGGCGCCGGCGATGGACGGGCTCGCGGTCAGCGGGCTCGGCGACCTCGTGCTCGAGGGCAAGCTGCGGCTGCACCGCGCGGGCATCGTCCGCGTCGCCGGGCTCGGCGCGCTGTCGCTGCCGACGAGCTTTGGCAGCGGCGGCAGCCAGTTCATCGGCGACAACCTGCCGACGCTGCGTGCCGCGGTCGCGCTGCAGCTCGATCCGAGCCCGCGGCTGTCGTTCGGCGCGAACGCCGGCGTGCTGCTGCGCAAGCCGCGAACGATCTACGACAGCACGATCGGCGAGCAGCTGACGTGGGGCGTCGCGGGCGCGGTGCGCGTCACCGATCGGTTCTCGATCGTCGGCGAGAGCTACGGCCGCGCCGGCCTGCCCGACTTCAGCCTCGACGCGAGCCCGCTCGAGGTCGAGGCCGGCGTGCGCGTCTACGCGACGAGCTCGGTCGCGGTCGTCGCCGGCGGCGGCACCGGTCTCGTGCGCGGCATCGGCTCGCCCGAGGCACGCGTGTTCTTCTCGGTCGGCTACGCGCCCGACGTCCGCGACTCCGACGGCGACGGCGTGCCGAACAGCCGCGACCAGTGCCCGCTGCAGGTCGAGGACAAGGATCACGTCCAGGACGACGATGGCTGCCCCGACGACGACAACGACGGCGACCTCCGCCCCGACGCGGTCGACAAGTGCCCGTCCCAGGCCGAGGACCTCGACGGCTTCGAGGACGACGACGGCTGCCCCGAGCTCGACAACGACAAGGACGGCATCGCCGACCTCCAGGACAAGTGCATCCTCGATCCCGAGGACGGCAAGGCGCCGGATCCGAAGGACGGCTGCCCCGCCGGCAAGCGCGACAGCGACGGCGACGACGTCAACGACGCGCTCGACAAGTGCCCGAGCGAGGCCGAGGACAAGGACGGCTTCGAGGACGGCGACGGCTGCCCCGAGCTCGACAACGATGCCGATGGCGTCGCGGACACCGCGGATGCGTGCCCGGTCTGTCCCGAGGACAAGGATGGCGTGCAGGACGGCGATGGCTGCCCGGAATCCGACAACGACGTCGTCAAGCTCGACGGCGATCGCCTCGTCGTGTCGGCGGTGCCGACGCTGCAGGCCGGCAAGCTGTCCGCGGCCGGCGCGGCGATCGTCGATCAGATGGCGCTCGTGATGGTCGAGCATGGTGACGTCACGAAGTGGCTCGTCGCGATCGCGCAGCCAAACGCCGGCGACGCGACGAAGCTCGCCGACGCGGTCAAGGCGCGGCTCCTCGCGAAGGGCGTGCCCGCGGATCGCCTGCAGGTGCTCGGCGCAGCCGGCGCGGCGAAGCTCGGCGGCGTCGCCCAGGAGCGCGGCGAGCGCCTGCCGATGTGTCCGGGCGGCCGCGAGGTCAAGCCGAAGCCATGACCACCGGGCCGGTCGACGTGCTGCTCGACGGCCGCGTCGTCGGCGTGCTGACCGATCCGCGGTTCGAGGACATGTTCTGGTTCAGCTACGCCGTCGAGGTCCGCGATCCGGCCGTGCTCGACGACGACGCGTGGGAAGCGTGCGCGTTCACGTTCCGCGATCGCGATGGCCGGAGCTGCGGCGGCGCGATGGTCGGCGGCGCGCGGCCGTACCTCGGCGACGGCCGCGTCATGCTGCGCGGCCTGGCATTCGATTAAAGCCGCGTGCCCTTCAGCACCTTCGGCGGCGCATCCGGCGTCAGCTCGAGCACCTCGATCGGTCCGCCGTAGCCCTTCGCGAGCCCGACATCGATCCGCCACACCGCGCCGTCGCACGCGCTCGTGATGCCGCCCTGCTGCACCGTGTGGCCGACGACCATGCGCTTCGCGCCGAGGCTGCCGAGCGCGGACGTCGCGGCGGTGCAGTCCGCGGGGTCGCCGCCGATCGCACGCGTCCACACCGGGCTGTCGTCGCTCGCGAGCACCGCGGGCGGCTCGCGGAAGCTGCCGGCCTGACCGTCGAGCCAGCACCGCGCGGTCTGGTTCGCGCGGTCGACCTCAGCGGTCCACCGGCCGAGCACGCCGGCGTGCGAGAACACCGTGTCGCCGACGATCGCGATCACCGCGTGCGCGCCGAGCCGCTTCGCGTACGGACCGCCCGGCGCGAGCGCCGCGATCCTCGGCCGCACCGCCTCCGGGGCCTGCTGCCACTTCGCGGTGGGCAGGTTCGGGACATCGGCGAAGTCGGCGAACCCGCCGGGCGTGACGTAGCGAAAGTCGGCGGCCGCGTTCATCAGCTCGTGGTTGCCGAGCAGCACGATCAGCGCACCGCCGGCCGCCTTCGCCTCCGGCTCGAGCTTCAGCAGCAGGTCGATGATCGCCTGCTCGTCGTCGCCGCGATCGAGCACGTCCCCGGTCTGGACGACGACGAGCTCGCCGCCGATCCAGCGATCGGCCTCGTCGATCGCGCCCGCCGTGCGGAGTGCCGCGCGGGTGGCCGCGAGATCGCCGTGCAGGTCGCCGATCGCGACGAGCCGCCGCGGCATCGGCCGGCGCAGCGGGATCGGATCGAGCTTGCACGTGCTCGCCGGCGCCGACGGCGCGGTCGTGGGCGCGCTGCCCGAGGCGACCGGTGGCGGCGCATCGCGATGGCCGCGATCGCAGGCCGCGAGCGCGATGACCAGGCACAACGACGATCGCGTCACGGTCGTATTCATACCGCGGGGCGTGGTCACAACCCGCTGAAAGTCGCAGCGAATCTCGCCTGTAAGAGCGCGGTCGAGGGCCCGTTGACTCGCATATGAGATGGCTTCTGTGCATTCCCTGTATCGCTGCCTGTGCCGGCGGCGCGATGCGGCAGGCAACGCTCGTCGGCCAGTGCGCCGAGAACGACGCGACGTGCGCGCGCAAGCACCCGATCGCACCGCTCGCGATCGGCACGCGGTTCTACCCCGACGTCTCGACCGAGATCGCGGGCACGACGACGCCGAACGTACTCCTCGAGAGCGCGGTGCCCGACGTGCTCGCGGTCGAGGACGGTGCGCTCGTCGCGAAGCGGCCGGGCGCGAGCGCCGTCCTGATCTCGACCGACGACGGCTCGGTGGTCGACTTCGTCCACGTATGGGTCGCGCCGGTCACGAAGATCACGCTCGCGCGGCGCGACGGCGACCGCATCAACGGTGCGATCGGGCTCGCGGTCGGCGAGGACCTCACCATCCAGCCGACGCTGTGGAACGGTGCACAGCGGCTGTCCGGCGACGGCGACGTCAGCTGGACGGTCGCCAATCCGAGCACGCTCAGCGTGCTGCGCGACGGGTCGTCGGATCGCCGCCGGCTGCGCGCGCGCGCACCGGGCAAGACCCAGGTCGTCGTCTCGCTCGGTGAAGCGAAGGCGACGCTCGACATCGAGGTGGTGCCATGAAGCCGTGGCTGCTCGTCGTCCTGCTCGCGACTGGCTGTGGACCGTACCTCTCGATGCAATCGTCGGCGCCCCCCGGCCGCACTGCACGGCTCGACGAGGTTCGCGGGTTCTGGGGCCTCAAGGGCTACCGGGTCGAGCTGACCGAGGGGATCGCACTCGCGGTCAGCTGCGAGGAGGGTGGGCCCTGCGAGAAGATGACGATCAAGGCCGACGATCCGAAGGTCGTCGACGTGCGGACGGCATCGTTTGGCGTGCTCGACCGCAACGCGTACACCGGCGCGATCGGCTCCTCGACCGCGTTCGTGCTCGTCGGCAAGGCGCGCGGCGCGACGAACCTGCACCTGAAGACGAAGGACGGCAGCCGTGTCATCGCCGTTACCATCGTTGCACCGCCCCAGCCCTCTCCGCCCGCAACGGTCGCGAAGTAACGCGAACAGCGCTGCGCCGTGGAGTAGTGTCGGCGCGTGCCCGAGCCGACCTTGTCGCGCGTGCGTGTTCGCCCTGTTCGCGGCCGGTTGATCGATCCGTATCGCGGCTCGCTCGCGCTCGACGAGGCGCAGCCCGAGCGCTTCGAGCCGCGCACGCCGGAGCCGCAGCCGCTCGACGAGGTGGTCGCGACGCTGCGGCGGATCGCGAACACGAAGCTCGTCTCGCAGGGCCGCCGGTTCAAGCTGACCCGCGATCGCGACATCCTCGTGATCGGCTTCGCGACCGCGGCGAAGCGCGTATCCGTCGACGACGCCAGCCTCGACGGGGATCCGCTGCTCGCGATCGAGACGCTGCACGCGCTGCTGCCGTTGTTCGGACCGGTCGAGGTTCGCTGCGGCACGTTCGTCGACCTGATCGATGGCCACGAGCCGGTCGAGCCGATCGCGCAGCGCTACCGCGCGTACTGGATCGAGGAGACGCTGAAGCTCGCCGAGCGATTGCGTGCTGTCATGCCGGCGGCGCCGTCGCCGAGCGCGACGCCGATCTCGCCGCTGTCCTCGCAGCAACGCTCGACGCAGCGCAAGGCGGCGCTCCAGGTCCTGGGCGTCCTCGTGCTGATCATCGGTGGCCTCGTCACGTGGTCGTACGTGCGCGACCGGGGCGCGTCGACCGGCGCGGTGTGCACGCGCAACAAGGACTGCGCCTCCGACGAGTGCCTGCCGCAGGAGCCGGTGCGCCAGGTGACGTACAACGGCATCCCGCTCGACTCGTTCTCGAAGCCGGCGATCGTCGACCCCACGGGCGTCTGCACGAAGTCGTGCGGCGTCGATAGCGATTGCCCCGCGGCGATGCGCTGCGAGACCGTGCTGCGCTACTCGACCGGCTATGGCCTCACGACGCACACGACGACGACCCGCTGCGTGCCGCGCGCGTGGCTGACGCCGAGCCTGACCGATCCGCCGCCGGCGACGAGCGGACTGCCCGATCTGTCCGGCTTCTGATCAGCTCGGCGCGTTCGCGACGAGACCGACGACCACGGTGATGTTGTCATCGCCGCCGCGGTTGTTCGCGAGCTCGATCAGCGTCTCGGGCAGCCGGCGGTACCACGTCATCGCAACGATCCGCTCGAGCTCGCCGTGCTCGATATAGTTCGACATCCCGTCGGAGCACAGCAGGAAGCAATCGCCCGCGGACACCGGCACGCTCTTCATGTCGGCGTCGATGTCGCGCTCGAAGCCGATCGACTTCGTGATCACGTGGCGGAACTTGCTGCTCTTCGCCTCGGCCTCGCTGATCATTCCGTTGCGCAGCTGCTCGGCGATCCACGAGTGATCGTCGGTGAGCTGGCGCAGCTGGCCGTCGCGGAACATGTAGCACCGCGAGTCGCCGGCGTGGACGAGGTTCGCGCGTCCGCCGTGGACGAGCAGCGCGGTCAGCGTGGTGCCCATGCCGCGCAGATCCGGCTTGTTCCACGCCGCCTCGAAGATCGCGTTGCTGGCGCGCCGCACGACCCCGCGCATCAGCTCGAGCGCGGGCGAGAACGTCAGCGACGGCGACGTCGGGTCATCGCCGTTGACCGCCGGCTCGATGCCGCCGCGCACCGCCTTCGCGGACAGCTCGCGCGGTGACGTCGGCGAGATCTCGCTGGCGTCGACCGCCGGCATCTCCTCGGTCGTGCGGATGCTCGCCTGGATCTGCTTCTTGAGCGCGGTCTCGAAGTTGCCGCGCGCATCCGCGAGCTCGCGGCCCAAGAACTCGACCGCCATCCGGCTCGCGGTCGCGCCGCCCTGGTGGCCACCCATGCCGTCGGCAACTGCCATGAGACCGGTCTCGGGATCGACGAGGTACGAATCCTCGTTGCGCTCGCGCTTGCGCCCCGGATCGCTCTGCCCCCACGCCCACAGCCTCATCGGTTGACTCGGTTCATGCGTACTCGGCGCTCCGCTCGGAGATATTTCCGTCCTCGCAGCGCAAGATCTTCCCCTTGCCTTCGATCTTCGTGAGCAAGCTCACCGGGCGGGTCCACAGCTTCGCCGCGTTGCGCAGCGTGTCGCGCGCCTGCGCGCCGTCGAGGTCGATGCCCTCGTGGATGTGACGCAGCAGCAGCTCGCTCTTGTTCTCGAAGTTCCCGTCCTCGACGACGATCACCGGCTGGCCGCGGTTCGTCAGCATGCGCAGCAGCTGATCCTTCACCTTCTTGAACTCGCGGCTCATGATCTCCCAGTTGCCGCTGCGCTCGGAGAACCCGAACGAATAGAACTTCTGGTCGATGCAGAACTCGAGCGTGAAGAACTCGTCGATGAACGTGATGTCGTTGTAGAGCTTGCGAACCTCGAAGATGCGCCTCGCACCGAGCCCCGTGCGCCGGTCCCAGTTGCGCTTGAGCTCCATCGAGTCGCACTCGTCCCACTCCTTACCGAACTGACCACGATTCCAGCGGTCCTCGATGTTTCGGAGTAGCTCGACGCCGAGCTTGTACGGATTGAGCCGCCCCGGTGCGGTCGCGAGCACGCCGGAGTTCGCGTCCGCGTAGTCGATGACTTCGGCGGCCGTCAGCGCCTTCTCCGTCAGGATCTTCGAGTGCCAGTACGAGTTGTGATTGATGAACCCGCCCGCGGCGTAGCGGTGCGTCTCGGTGACCGAGATGTCGTAGACGTCGGCGCGGCCGGTCTCCGTCGAGACGACCTCGTCGGTCCACGACTCGCGCTTGAACCATTGTCGCGACGTGCAGTACTCCTCGAGCGCTTTCTGCTTGCGCTCGAGTCCGAAGCCGATGCGCTCGGCAAACAGCTTCGCCGACGCGCCCATGACATGGAGGTGCCAGCAGCCATCGTTCTGCTTGCGCTTTCGGCTGAGAATTCCGTAGTTGAGCAGCAGTAGCTGGGTCTGTTCGGCGAGCTTGTCGCTGACCGTGCTGAGGATGACGCCCTGCTTGCCGGCGTATCCATCACAGTCGTAGTAGGCGCGCAGGAATGCACGCACCACCGGCTCGGGCGAACGCAAGATCACGGCGGGAATCCGCTTCTCGCGCGCACTCACTCCGTGCGTCATGCCGAAGAACTCGATCAAGAAGTCGGCGAGGTGCTGCGAATGCAGCAGGACGCGCCAGCGGCCTTCGTCGAGGGCCATGCTTGCCGTCACCTCGAACAGGTCTCTGGCAAGCCGGTGGAACGCGATGGCTTGCGCCTCGTCCCCGGTCGTGAGGCCCAGCACGCGCTTGACCCGGCTGATGTGGCCGTCGCCGACGAGATAACCGACGAAGGCGCCCATGCGCTCGTCGACGCGTGCCGGTAGTCGAAGCGGCACGCGGTGATTGACGCTGATCGACATCTGCTGATTGTCTTCGCGCTCGAACTCCCATGCGACCGACTGGATCGCAGCGGCCGTCGCAGCGGACACGCGATGTGGCTGGTGATAGTAGCGATGCACGGTCGCCGGATGGACGCCGGCACCGGCCGCGACATCTCGCTCCGTCGCGCGATAGGAATCGATCCAGTGGATTCCGACTTGCTCGGTCGGCCACATGTCGCCGCCGCCCGAGATCGCGATCTCGTCGCCCGGCTGCAGCTCGTCGAGTCGCTTCCACGTCGTGCGATCCGCGAGCTGGACGCGATGGTTGTTGGAGCCCTTGAGCAAGAACCCACGCCGCGTCGTGATCGTGACCGTCTCGTGATCGAAGATGATATTGCGATCGTAGACGCGCTGCGGCTGCTCGCCGTCGAACACGACGTTCGCCTCTTCGCGCACGAGCTCGCGCATCGTGATCAGACCACGATCGGTAAATACGAGTGAATCCCCGTCGAGACATGCCCACCCTTCATTGAGGATCTTGGTCATTGCTTGCGGAGCGAAGTAATAGGCTTCCTCGCGAACAATCTCCAAGACGTCACGCTGCCAGTGCTCGAGTGGCGCGTGCTGGATCAGGAACTGTAGAACGTCGCGCTGCGGATGCTCGGGGAAGCGGCGCTTCATCCGCTTCTCCTCGTCCTCGCGCTTCTTCTTCTGGCGCTCGAGATACTCGGGCGGGTTGATGAACGACTCCATGTAGCCCTTGGCGCGCAGGCGCCCGGAGCGATCGCGCTGGTCGTCCTCGACCTCCTCGACCTTCTCGCGATGGCGCACGATGTACGGCGACATCGGATCGATCAGGTTCTCGAGCGAGAGGCACGTGTCGATGAAGTCCTCGACGACGTCCTGGCCGTGGCGCGCCATGTGGCGACGCACGCGCGACGCGTGGTTCGCCATCCCGTCGATCATCTTGCGATTGGTCTTCGAGAAGTAATAGTTGTTCTTGAAGAAGTCGACGTGCGCACAGACGTGCGCCATCACGATCTTCTGATCGGTGAGCGAGTTACCCTCGAGCAGATAGGCATACGCGGGATTGGTGTTGATCACCATCTCGTAGATCTTCGAGAGTCCCCACTCGTAGCTCTTGGACAGCTGCTCGTAGTCCATACCGAAGCGCCAGTGCGGGTAGCGCGTCGGGAAGCCGCCGTACGCGGCGACCTCGTTCATCGTCTTGTAGTCGAGGACCTCGTACAGGATCGGAAAGAAGTCGAGCCCGAACCTCTTCGCGTGGCCCTCGATCTCCTCCTGCATGTCACGCAGGTAGGCTGGAAACCGCTTGATCGTCATGTCTGCTAACGACCCTTCCCGAGGAACTCTTTGATCGAGTCCATGATCGCGTCCTTGCCTTTGATCTCGGACGTCACGACGCGCTCGTCCTCGTCGAAGTGCTCGGTCAGATCCTTGATGAACTGACCGGAGCCGTAGGGCGACTCGACCTGGCCGTAGGCGAACAGGTTCACGTTCGGCAGGACATCCTTCTTCAGCAGCTCGACGCACGTATGCGTGTCGTCGACCGACCAGTTGTCACCGTCGGAGAAGTGGAACGGATAGATGTTCCACAGATCTGACGGGTACTCGTCGGCGATCATCTTCGCGCACAGCTTGTACGCCGAGCTGATCATCGTGCCGCCGGACTCGCGCGTCTTGAAGAACGTGTCGCGATCGACCTCCTTGGCCATCGCGTCGTGGATGATGTAGCGGCTCTCGATGCCGTGGTACTGCGAGCGCAGCCACGTATCGATCCAGAAGCTCTCGATGCGGACGATCTCCTTCTGCTCGTCGCCCATCGAGCCCGAGACGTCCATCATGTAGATGATGACCGCGTTGCTCTGCGGCAGCGGCTCGGAGCGCCAGCTGCGGTAGCGCTTGTCCTCGCGGATCGGGATGATGATCGGGTTCTTCGCGTCGTACGTCCCCATCGCGATCTGGCGGCGGATCGCCTGGCGGAACGTGCGGCGGAAGTGACGCAGGGACTCGGGGCCGGTCGTGCGGATGCCCGAGTACTTGTCCTTCCACGCGACGATCTTCTCGGTGCCCTTGGGCTGGATGCGCGGCAGCTCGAGCTCCTCGCCCATGATCTCGGCGAGCTCCTGCAGCGAGACCTCGACGTCGAGCAGGTGATCACCCGGGCGATCGCCGGCCTGCCCGGCGCCCGGCTGCTGATCGCCGTCGCCGCCGAGCGAGTCGCCGACATCGCCCTCGCCCTGACCGACGCCGCCCTGCTGCTTGTCGCCGTGCTTGAAGTGCGGGATGTCGACCTGCGGCAGCGGGATCGCGACGGTGTCCTTGCCCTTCTTCGCGATCATCTCGCCCTGCGAGATGTACTTCCGCAGGTTCTGCTTGATCTTGCCGCGGATGATCTGCCGGAACCGGCCGTGGTCGAGATCGATCTTCTGCGACATGCCGCCTCCTAGAACACCACGTCGGCGACGTCGCCGCGTTCGTTGACGAAGCACAGCCGGCCGCCCTGGCGCTTCGTGTGTTGCACCATGTCGAGCAGGCCGAGCGCGCGCGAGATCACACCGGTCGCATCCTCGGTGTCCAGCTCGACACACAGCCGCGCGAGAAGCTCGGCGAGCGTGTGGTTGAGCTCGATGGTGACGCTTCCGATGCCCTTGGGATCCATTACGACTTGACGTCTCCGCGCGCGAAGATCGACGCGACGAAGTTCAGCACGTCGGTCGCCGAGACTTCGTCGTAGCCGAAGTTCTTGATCAGGCGCTGCTTGACGACATCGATCTTCGCCTGCGTGTCGCGGTCGACGACGTTCGACACGAGCGACGTCAGCTTGATCGAGTCCTTCTGGTCCTCGAACAGCTTCGCCTCGAGGGCCTTGTGCAGCCGCTCGTTCGTCTTGTAGTCGAACGTCCGGCCCTCGATCGCGAGCGCGCCGATGTAGTTCATGATCTCGCGCCGGAAGTCGTCCTTGCGCGACTCGGGGATATCGATCTTCTCCTCGATCGACCGCATCAACCGCTCGTCCGGCTCCTCGTCCTGGCCGGTGTACGGGTTCTTGACCTTCTCCTTCTGGGTATAGGCCTTGATGTTGTCGATGTAGTTCGCGCACAGCTTCGCGATCATGTCCTCGTCGGCGCTGATCGCGCGCTGGACCTCGTTCTTGACGATGTCCTCGTACTCCTGCTTCACGACGGAGAGCATCTCGGCGTAGCGCTTGCGCTGCTCGTCCGAGTTGATCAGCGAGTGGCTGCGCAGCCCGCTCTCGAGCTCGTTCAGCACCATGAACGGGTTGATCGCGCCGTCCGCCTTGTCGCTGACGAGCGCGTTCGCGATCTTGTCCTGGATGTAGCGCGGCGAGATGCCGTCGAGGCCCTCGCGCTGCGCCTCCTTGCGGAGCTCCTTGATGTTGTCCTGCGTGAAGCCCGGCAGCGTCTTGCCGTCGTAGAGCTTCGCCTTCTGCAGCAGCGACAGGCTGTGCTTCTTCGGATCCTCGAGCCGCGTCAGCACCGCCCACAGCGCGGCGACGTACAGCGTGTGCGGCGCGACGTGCTTGCCGACGCGCTCGCTCGTGAAGTCCTTCGTGTAGATCTTCACTTCCTCGGACACCTTCGTGATGTACGGGATGTCGACCTTGATCGTGCGATCGCGAAGCGCCTCCATGAACTCGTTGTTGAGGAGCTTCTTGTACTCGGCCTCGTTCGTGTGGCCGATGATCACCTCGTCGATGTCGGTCTGCGCGAACTTCTTCGGCTTGATCTTGCGCTCCTGCGTGGCGCCGAGCAGGTCGTAGAGGAACGCGACGTCGAGCTTCAGGATCTCGACGAACTCGAGGATGCCGCGGTTCGCGATGTTGAACTCGCCGTCGAAGTTGAACGCGCGCGGATCCGAGTCCGATCCGAACGTCGCGATCTTGCGATAGTTGATGTCGCCGGTGAGCTCGGTCGAGTCCTGGTTCTTCTCGTCCTTGGGCTGGAACGTGCCGATGCCGATGCGGTCCTGCTCCGAGAGCACGAGGCGCTTGACGCGCACGTGGTTCATCACCTTCTCGAAGTTGCCGGCGTAGTGCCGCATCAGCTCCTTGAAGATCAGCCGGCACGCCGGGTTGACGTCGCCCTCGACCTTGACCTTGAAGTCGTCGGTACCGAGCTTGAGCTTGCCGATCGTGTCCTCGCGCCACTCGCGCGGGATCAGGCGCAGCGGCTCGTCGTGCATCGGCGACGGGAACGTCTCGGCGCCACCCGCGAGCTCGGACAGCGGGCCCGGCAGCGTCCAGTAGTACGTGTAGAGCGCGCCGTCGGTCGTGCGCGAGTACTCCTCGAGGCCCTTCTTCAGCTGGCGCGCGATCGTCGACTTCGCGGAGCCGACCGGACCGTGCAGCAGGATGATGCGGCGCTCGGTGCCGTAGCCCTGCGCGGCGCTCTTCAGCACGTTCATGAGGCGCATGAGCGGCACGTCGAGGCCGAACACCGCATCACGACCGCCGTGCGACTGATCCTTGAAGAACTTGTAGCGGACCAGCTTCTTCTTGTTGTCGATGTACTCCTCGACACCGTGCGACAGCACCATGTCGTAGAGGCGCTGGTACGCGTTGCGCGTCACCTGCGGGTTGCGGCGAACGAGCGCCAGGTACTCCTCGAAGCTCCCCTCCCAGGACAGCTCCTTGTACGTGGCGTAGTTCTGCAGCTCGGCGATCTGTCCCACGAGACTCATGGCATCGACGGTACCACACGGAAATCAGGGCGGTACGTCGCCGAACCTAGCTCTCACGGCAGTATCGCGGGCGCGCCCTCGACGCGGGCCGTCGCTACGGTGAATTGTCGCTGGCGACGTACTTGGCGACGTTCGCCTTGTGCTCGTCGAGCGTCTTCGCGAACGCGTGGCTGCGCGAGTTCTTCGAGGTCGCCACGAAGTAGAGGTAGTCGCTCCCGTCCGGGGAGATCGTCGCGGCGATCGACGCCTTGCCCGGGTTCGCGATCGGGCCGGGCGGCAGGCCGTCATGCTCGTACGTGTTGTACGGGTTGTCCTTGTCGTGCAGCTGCGCGGCGTGCAGGCGATCGCAGCCCGGGGGCTTGCCCTGCTTCGTACAGAACTCGATCCACTCGGTGCACGGCGGCGACTTCTGCTGCGGGACGAGGCAGCCGTACCGGATCGTGGGATCGGTCTCGAGCCGCTTCGGCTTGAAGCTCGGCGACGTCAGGCGGTTGATGAACACCTGCGCGATCCGCGGTCGCTCCTTGGCCTCGACCGCTTCCTTCTCGACGATCGACGCCATGATCAACACGTCGCGATCGGTCCAGCCGAGCTTGTCCTTGAGCTTGGCCATGTCGCGCGGGTTCTTCGTGACGAGGCTGTTCCAGACCTCCTGGTGACGCGAGATCAGGCGCTCGAGCACGACCGCGGGCTTCTCGTCGAGCCGGAACTGGTAGGTGTCCGGGAACAGGTAGCCCTCGACCGATTCGCCGGGGATCGCGTACTTCGTCAGCACGGCCTTGTCGCGCGCGAGCGCCTCGAGGTCCTTCGCCTTCGCGACCTTCGCCTGCTCGATGATCTCGAAGTACTCGAGCATGTTCTTGCCCTCGGGCAGCGTGACCTTGACGGTCACCTCCTTGACGCCGGCGACCAGGACGTCGAGGACCTGCTTCGGGGTCAGGTTGTCCTTGATGAGGTACTTGCCGGTCTTCACCTCGGTGGTCTTGCCGTTCCACATCGCGTAGAGCCGGAACCACGTCGGCTTCTCGATCACGCCCTTGTCGCGCAGCATCGAGGCGATCTCGGGGAAGCTCATCCCGGATTTGACCTCGACCTCGATGTCGTGGCCGGCACCCTCGTGCGCCTCGTCCGGATACGCGAACGCGCGATGGACGAAGAATGCGGTGAGGCCGGCAACGATCGCGAGCGAGCCCACGACCACGATCAGGGCGGTGCGAAAAGACCGTTTCGACATCGCGGGCGATCGACGTTACCGACTCGGCCGGCGCGCGTCGAGCCAACCCTGCAAGATGAGGGCGGCCGCCTGCTGATCGATCACCTGCTTGCGCTTCGCGCGCGAGACGTCGGCGTCGATCAACACGCGCTGGGCCTCCGCGGTCGTGAACCGTTCATCCTGCTCGTGCAACGTCACGGCATCGCCCAGAACTTCCCGCAGCGCGGACACGAGCTCCCGGACGCGGCGCGCGCGGTGACCGATCCGACCGGAGAGCTCGTAGGGAATTCCGATCACGACATCGCCGGCGGCGTGCTCGGTCACGAGCTCGCGAATGCGCTGCGCGTCGCGCACATTGCCGGCGCGCTCGAGCACGGTGAGCGGATGCGCCGCGATCGACAGCTCGTCGGATATGGCGACACCGATCGTCTTCGATCCGACATCAAGACCGAGCGCGCGCACGAGGGCTTCGTAGCACGCGCCGAAAAAATAAAGGCCCCGTATGGGGGGGCCATACAGGGCCTGGGCGCAGATCGCGGGGCTACTTGTTGCCTCAGGTGGTGGGGGAGACTAGCGGGATGAGGGGGGAGGGAACCACCAGTCATCCACCGAGTCGAAACTTTCGACACCTGCGTCGCGCGTGTGATGCTTCAGTTGTCAACAACTCCGACAGTGGGTGGCTTCATTCCTTTGAAACCGGACACCGTCGTTTCGTTGCTCTGAACAGTGAGCAGTTTCTGGGCCAGCGCAAGGTGCTTCACGATTCCGAAACACGGCACCAGGAAACAACGAGTTGTGGCGGCGGATCTCGAGCAAAGAACGCACGCCGTGCGCCGATGGCAACAGGCCTTGTCACCCGTGGTTCTCATGACTGGCCAGTCGAGTGGCCACCGGCTGAGCAGTGGTCATCCTCGACGAGGATTCAAGACGATCTCGTGACCTGACAGGGAAGCTTTTGCCGCGTGCTGCGTGCCGCAGTTGGCTGTCGCACGCGTCGCAGGCGGCCGCTGCAGAAAGGTCCAGCGAGCACACCAAACGATCACGCGCGCGTCGTCACTGCACGGCGGCTTCGAGGATCGCGAGCATGCCGCGATCGAGATCGAGCTCGCACGCGGCCGCGAACGGGAGCGATTCGTTGCGCGATCCATGACCGACCGGCGCGCCGAACGCGCATGGCTTGCCGGCGGCGATCACACGCTCGCAAACCGTGCGCTGCGCGGCATCGTCGGGATCGGGCTCGCCGCTCGGCGGCCGCGGATCGTGGCAGCGCGTGAGATCGCCGACGACGACCGCGCGGGTTTCTCCCAGCACGCCGGTCAGCATGAGCTGCGTCATGTAGCGATCGATCTCGTACGGCTTCTCGCCGACCTCTTCGAGCAGCGCGATGCTGCCGGCGAGCGGCACCGGCCACTTCGTGCCGACGAGCATCGACGCCATCGTCAGGTTCGCGGGCACGAGCGGCGCGGTGATCCGTCCACTGCCGTGCCGGACCGCGAGCGACCACGGCCGCTCGCCCGCGGGCCGCGCGTCGGTCAGCATCGTCACGAGCTGCTCGACATCGCGATCCGCGAGGTCGCCGAGCTGCGCGATCACGGGGCCGTGGATGCCGCGCACGCCGGCGCGATACGCCCACGCGAGCAGCGCGGTCGCATCCGAGAACCCGACGATCGGTTTGGGATCGCGACGCAGCGGCTCGGGATCGAGCGCGGGCAGGATCCGCATGAGGCCGTAGCCACCGCGCGCGAGCACGATCGCACGAACGTCCGGATCGCCGATCATCGCCTGCAGCTCGGCAGCGCGCTGGTCGTCGGACGCCGCGAGGTAGCTCGGGATATCGCCGCGCTTCAACGCGACGAGCGACGGCGCGACGCGGATCCGGAACGTGCCGCGCAATCGATCGAGTCCGCGCTGCAGCCGCTCCGGCTTGACCGGGCCTGCCGGCGCGACGATGCCGATCAGCTGTCCACGCTCGAGCTTCGGCGGGACGACGATGCTCACCGTTTCTTCTTCCGGCGCTTGAAGAACCCGCGCTTCTCGGGCTCGGGCGGCTTCTCGGGATCCGCGCTCGGTGCGTCGTCGCCGCCCTCGTCATCGTCGCCCGCGCTCGCCATCGATCCACTGGCACTGGGCTCGAGCCCGAGCGCCGCGGGATCGACCGCATCCATGAGCGTCGTGCGCAGGCCATCGTCGACGACCGGGTGCTCGTCGGTCGTGCGCGTCAGCTGGTCGAGCGCCGACGGATCGCGCGACAGCTGCTCGAGCATCTCCTGCTGGTCACGGTTCATGACGAGCGTCGAGCGCGCGTCGACGTTCGGGATCGGCGTGCGCTGCGTGTCCATCACCGCGGGCTGCGACGTGACGACCGGCTCGCTCGCGGTGAGCGGCGTGCTGCCCTCGGAGGTGTCGAACGCGTGCGGCGCCGGCTGCGGCACGGTGTGCGTGCGCGGCCGGACGGTCACCGACTTCTGGCGCGGCGCCGGCTCCGGTCGCTTCACCGGCTGATCCGGCGCGAGCTCGGGCATCGCGACCCGTTGCTGCCACCAGGTGCCGGTCGCGTCGTCGAGCATCGGCTTGACCATCATGCCCGGCGGACGATCCGAGCCGCCGACCTGCTCGTGCACGGCCGCGACGGTCGCGACGACCACCACGCCATCGTCGGTCGAGATCGAGATCTCGGTGCCGACCGGCATCGGCGTCGGGTGCTCGAGGTAGCCGGTCGTCGGTCGGATCTGCGTCAGCTTGATGCGCCGGCCGAGCGACAGCCCGCGATACGAGAGATCGACGAAGCTTTCGGGCATGCGCGGATGATAACGCGCATGATGGCGCTTCGCGCGTTCGCGTCGCGCCCGGATTGGGCATACTGCCGGCCGTGGGCATCCTCGATCGACTGCGCGAGCTTCGGGGCGACGTCCCCGACGACGACGTCGCGGGTCGCACGCAGGCGCTCGTCGTGCGCGGCAACGAGTTCGGCTACGACGAGTTCGGGCTGTCGCGCGATTCGGTGCGCGGCGCGGCGCGGGTCGCGCGCTGGCTGTATCGCAACTACTTCCGCGCGACCGCCTACGGGATCGAGCACATCCCGCCGGCCGGCCGCGTGATCTTCGTGTCGAACCACTCCGGGCAGCTGCCGTTCGACGGCCTCGTGATCGGTGCCGCGACGTTCCTCGAGCCGCCGCAGCCGCGCCTCGTCCGCTCGATGGTCGAGTACTTCGTGCCGACCGTGCCGTTCGCGTCGTATCTGTTCGCGCGCTGGGGCCAGATCACCGGCACGCCGGAGAACTGCCGCCGCCTGCTCGCCGCCGAGGAGGCGGTGCTCGTGTTCCCCGAAGGTGCGCGCGGGATCTCGAAGCCGTTCTCCAGGCGCTACCAGCTCGCCGACTTCGGCAAGGGCTTCATGCGGCTCGCGCTCGAGATGCAGGCGCCGGTCGTGCCGGTCGCGGTGATCGGCGCCGAGGAGCAAGCGCCGGCGGTCAACGTCAAGCCGCTCGCGCGCCTGCTGCGGATGCCGGCATTCCCGGTCGTGCCGTACCCGCCGTTCGTGCCGATCCTGCCGCTGCCGGTGAAGTACCGCGTGTACTTCGGCGAGCCGATGCAGTTCACCGGCGATCCCGACGATGACGAGGAGGTCCTCGAGGACCAGGTCAAGACGGTGAAGAACCGGATCCAGTCGATGATCCACCTCGGGCTGCGCGAGCGAGAGCATGTCTTCTGGTGAGCCGACGCTCGGCGAGCGCACGCACGCGACCACGAAGCCGCGCAAGGTCGTGATCACCGGGATCTCCGGCCGGCTCGGGCGGATCGTCGCGCGCCGGCTGCACCACGATCTCGACTGGCAGATCGTCGGCCTCGATCGCCGGCCGATGCCGGGGCGGCCGAAGGACATCGAGCATCACCAGGTCGATCTCCGCAGCAAGAAGGCGCGCGACGTGTTTCGCGCCGGCGATGTCGACGCGCTCGTCCATCTCGGCGTCATGCACGATCCCAGAGCGCGGCCCGCCGAGCTGTACTCGTGGAACATCACCGGCACGACGAAGCTGCTCGAGTACTGCCAGGCGTATCGCGTGCCGAAGGTCGTGCTGGTGTCGAGCGCGAACGTGTACGGCCCGAGGCCGGACAACCCGCAGTTTCTGACCGAGGACGCGCCGCTGCTCGCCGCGCAGCGGTTTCCGCAGATGCGCGATCTCGTCGAGATCGATCACCTGGTGTCGACGTTTCTGTGGCGCGCACAGAATGTCGAGACGGTGATCCTGCGGCCGGTCCACATCGTCGGCCCGGTGCACAACGCACCGTCGAACTACCTCCGGATCGACCGGCCGCCGGTGCTGCTCGGGTTCGATCCGATGGTGCAGCTCGTTCACGTCCAGGACGTCGCGGAGGCGATCGCGCTCGCGCTCGGCCCGGGCCGCCGCGGGATCTACAACATCGTCGGTCCCGGTGAGGTCCCGCTCTCGGCGGTGCTCAAGGAGCTCGGCCGCGAGCCGGTCGCGATCCCGCATCCGATGGCAAAGCCCGTCCTGTCGCTCGCGTTCCGGCTCGGGCTCTCGAGCTTCCCGGTCGCCGAGCTCGACTTCATCCGGTACGTCTGCATGGTCGATGGCCGGCGCGCCGCGGGCGAGCTCGGGTTCCGGCCGCAGTTCTCGCTGCGCGACACGATCCATGCGGTGGACGAGCTCGCCTGATTTCTGACATCGCTGTCGCGTTCTCGTCGCGCGCGCGCTGCGAACCGCGCGAGATCGCGTCGCGCACGTGCAGGCATGGGCCTTGATGCGGCGGCGCGCATGGACCGTCGATCGATCGTCGCGCTCGCGCTCGCGCTGTCAGCTGGCTGTCAAACCTTCGGTGGTGACGACGCGCCGCCGGTGCCGAACCGCTACACCGTCGACGATTACTGGGCCGATCTCGCCGACGCGCACTGCGCGAAGATGGTCGACTGCTGCACCGCCGCCGAATATCAAGATTGGTGGACGACCGCCGACGGCACGGTGCTCAGCTGCGTCGCGGCGCACGGCGCACCCGACAACGACGCGCAGATCCGCACGGCGATCGAGGACCACACGATCATCTTCGATCCGGATGCGGCGACCGCGTGCGTCGCGGCGTTGACCGACCAGGCGTGCGCGGACTTCGAGCCGGCGATCCGGTTCCGCGAGACCTACTGCCCGCGGCCGCCGCTCGTCGGCACGATCCGGCAAGGCGATGCGTGCACGATCGACGAGCAGTGCGAGACCGGGCTGTGCTTCGATCGCGTCTGCACCGCGCCGCTGCCGGCCGGCGCCGCGTGCGGCACCACGAACCTGCCGTGCGTCGAGCCGCTGCGCTGTCAGATCGACTTCAACAGCAATGACTGGGTGTGCGGCCCGGGCGCCGAGCCGGGAGCGGCGTGCTTCGGTGACGATCTGTGCGCCGACGGCTGGTGCAAGACGCCACCGGACGTGTTCGACGGCGTGTGTGTTCGCGCCTGCGACGGCCGGTAGGTTTCGCTTTTGACCCTGCCGGACGACTCACCCATCAGCAGGCGCGACCTCGCGCGTTGTCCACCACGTAGGCGACTCGCGAGTCTGGAGACCCCGAGCGTCGGCCCGAGCCTTGCCGTGAAGCCCGCCACCCCACCCCGCCTCGACGGATCGATTTCCAATCGCGCGGATCTGCGCTGGAAGCTGCCCGCTCCTGCCGTGGCGTCTCGATACAGGGGGTGTGGCTCGCGGTTCACACCGGCGCTGGCCCGTCCATCGTGGGCTGCCGCACGTTCCGTCGCGATCACCGACAACCGCAACCGGGTGTCAGGCAGTCTGTTGCCCCGAGCGGCGAATTTCCGGGCATTTTTGTCAGGGATTCGTCGCCAGTTCCCAACAGATCATCGCCGCGTGTTGAAACGTTCATGCATTCTCGACGGCTTCGATCCCGTTGCCGGAATGGCACGACCAATGCTTCGCGGAAACCTCACCGCACGCCAAAGGACAGACGACCCATGAACAAGCTCCTCTCATTGTTTGGCCTCGCGATCGCCGCGGCCGCGCTCACCGGTTGCGAGCTCTACTTCGGCGAAGACAACAACGACAACTGGAGTTACTGCGGCGCCGACGGCTACTACGTCTGTCAAGGCGACGCCTGTGAATGGGCCGGTGCCGAGTGCCCCGGCGGCGGTGGCGGCGGCTTCAGCTGCGAGTCCGACGCGGACTGCGCCGCGGGTTGCTACTGCCAGAATGGCGTGTGCGAGGAAGGCGGCTTCTGTAGCGCCGACACCGACTGTCCCGATGGCTTCCACTGTGACGAGAGCCGGTCGTCGTGCGTGCCGAACGGCTGCGCGACCGACGCGGACTGCCTCGCGGGTCAGACCTGCCAGGACAACAACTGCGTGACGACCTGCGTCTGCGAGAACGACCAGCAGGCGAAGGACGCGGGCTTTGGCTACTGCGACGAGACGCGCTCGACGTGTATGCCCGGCGAGGACCCGGCGGGCAGCTGCGTCGGTCAGGTGACCTGCAACCTCAAGGCGCCGACCTGCGCCGCCGGCGAGGTGCCGCTCATCAAGGACGGTTGCTACACGGGTGCGTGCCGCGCGATCGCGCAGTGCGATGCGGCGCCGACCTGCGCGGCCCTGACCCACGAGCCGGACTGCCTCGCGCGCACCGCGGACTGCCGCGCGGTGTACACCGGCATCAACTGCACGAAGCCGGACGGCACGCAGTGCAACGCCGGCGACACGAACTGCACCTGCGAGAGCTTCAAGTTCAACTCGTGCGAGTCGCGCAGCGCGCGCCTCTCGGGTGAGAGCCAGCTCTACTTCGACTCGGCCGGCAACCCGCTGACCGTCCAGTCGCTGTTCCACTAGAGCCGCGCGGGGTTCGCGAAGCGCGACGGGCTGCCGACACGGCGGCCCGTTCGCATTTTCGGGTAGCCTCTAGCGATGGGGTTCGAGTTTGCCGAGACGATGTCGGGGACGATCGAGTGGGACGACAAGCCCGGGACCAAGCATCCGTTCCGGTTCGAGGTCAGCGCACACGCGGGCTCGATCCGGCGGCACTTGCTCGATGGCAAGGCGATCCTGCAGGGCACGATCTACGCCCCCCCGATCGCGGAGGGTGCGCCGGCGGAAGGCGTGATCACGATCCGCCCGGTCGGCCAGCGGATCATTCGCTACGAGCTCGCGTTCGCCGGCGATGACGGCAAGCACTACGAGCTGGTCGGTCAGAAAGCCATCCGTTGGACCTCCCCGCTGCGCACGTTCACAGAGCTTCCCGCAGAGATCCTCGACGAGGAGCACCGGCGCGTGGCGACCTGCCAGGCCCGGTTCGATCTCAAGCGGGACGGCCTGACGTTTCTGCGCAGCTTTCGCCATGTCGCCGCCGGCGACCGGCGCAGCTAAGGCCCGACGGCGACGGCCGGAACGTGCTAAGACGGCCGAGCACCGGCGCCGCCGGCGCGCGAGAGACCCATGGGACTTCTACAAAAAATCTTCGGCAGTAAGAACCAGCGGGAGCTGAAGAAGCTCCAGCCGATCGTGGCGCGGATCCAGGATCTCGAGGCCGCGCTCAAGCCGAAGACCGATGACGAGCTGCGCGCGATGACGGCCGAGTTCAAGCGCCGGCTCGACAAGGGCGCGACGCTCGACGAGATCCTGCCCGAGGCGTTCGCGGTCGTCCGCGAGGCCGGCGTGCGCCGGCTCGGGATGCGCCACTACGACGTCCAGATGATCGGCGGCATCGTCCTTCACCAGGGGCGGATCGCCGAGATGCGCACCGGTGAAGGCAAGACGCTCGTCGCGACGCTGCCGACGTATCTCAACGCGCTGACCGGCAAGGGCGTCCACGTCGTCACGGTGAATGACTATCTCGCCAAGCGCGACGCCGAGTGGATGGGCCGGCTGCACGGCTTCCTCGGCCTGACGACCGGCGTCATCGTCCACGGGCTCGACGATTACGAGCGCCAGAACAACTACAACTGCGACATCACGTACGGCCAGAACAACGAGTTCGGCTTCGACTACCTGCGCGACAACATGAAGACCTCGCCGGACCGCATGGTCCAGCGCGGCCTCAACTACGCGGTCGTCGACGAGGTCGACTCGATCCTGATCGACGAGGCGCGCACGCCGCTCATCATCTCGGGCTCGGCCGAGGAGTCGGCGGATCTGTACGTCAAGATCGACCGTTTGATCCCACGCCTCAAGCGCGAGGTCGACTACACCGTCGACGAGAAGGCGCACTCCGCCATGCTCACCGACGACGGCGTCGAGAAGATGGAGAAGCTGCTCGGCGTCGACAACCTCTACGAGGCGACGAACATCCAGCTCGTCCATCACGTGAACCAGGCGCTGCGCGCCCACACGCTGTACAAGCGTAACGTCAACTACCTCGTCGAGGAGGGCAAGGTCGTCATCGTCGACGAGCACACCGGCCGCAAGATGCCGGGCCGGCGGTGGAGCGATGGCCTGCACCAGGCGATCGAGGCGAAGGAAGGCGTCACGGTCGAGGAGGAGAACCAGACCCTCGCGACGGTGACGTTCCAGAACTACTTCCGCATGTACAAGAAGCTCTCGGGCATGACCGGTACCGCCGATACCGAGGCCGCGGAGTTTCACCAGATCTACAAGCTCGAGGTGTCGGTCATCCCGACGAACCGGCCGCTGATCCGCAAGGACTTCCCGGATCTCGTCTACAAGAACGAGGCCGGCAAGTTCCGCGCGGTGCTCGCCGACATCGAGGACTGCTACACGCGCGGTCAGCCGGTGCTCGTCGGTACCGTCTCGGTCGAGAAGTCCGAGGTCGTGGCGAATCTCCTCAAGGAGAAGGGGATCCCGTTCAACGTCCTCAACGCGAAGCAGCACCAGCGCGAGGCGACGATCGTCGCGCAGGCCGGTCGCAAGAGCGCGATCACGATCTCGACGAACATGGCCGGTCGCGGCACCGACATCTTGCTCGGCGGTAACCCGGAGGCGATGGCGAAGGACGCGCTCGCCGAGGAGAAGGCGAAGCTCGCCGAGACACCCGAGGAGTCCGAGCCGGCACCGGGCGGCGCGGACGGCACCGAGCCCCACCGCGGCTCGACGGTGCGCAAGTTCGACGAGGACGCGCGCTACAAGGAGCTGCTCGCCGAGTACAAGAAGCAGTGCGACGCCGAGCGCGAGGAAGTGCTCGCCGCCGGCGGCCTCAAGATCATCGGCACCGAGCGCCACGAGTCGCGCCGCATCGATAACCAGCTGCGCGGCCGCGCCGGTCGCCAGGGCGATCCGGGTAGCTCGCGGTTCTACCTGTCGCTACAGGACGACCTGCTGCGCATCTTCGGCCTCGATCGCATGACCGGGCTCATGGAGCGGCTCGGCCTCGAGGAGGACGTGCCGATCGAGTCGCCGATGGTGACGCGCTCGATCGAGGGCGCGCAGAAGAAGGTCGAGGGTCGGAACTTCGATCAGCGCAAGAACGTCCTCGAGTACGACGACGTCATGAACCAGCAGCGCAAGACGATCTACGCGCTGCGCCGCCAGATCCTCGAGGGCCGCTATCACCGCGAGCCGACCGAGGAAGAGGCGAAGGCGGGCATCGAGCCCGAGCCGGTCGAGGCGAGCGGCGACTGGACGCAGGAGTCGCTGCGCCCCGAGCTCGAGCCGCGGCTCGGCGAGATGATCGACATCATCCGCAGCAAGGTGAAGGAGCGCGACGCCGACATGGCGCTCGGCAAGCCGGTCGGCGACACGCGGCCGGGCTGGCGCGTGCTGCGCGCCGAGATCTGGCGACAGTTCGGTACGCTGCTCGACCTCGAGCGGCGCTACGACCAGGACCGCAAGGAGCTGCTCGAGTTCTGCGTCGATCAGGTCGCCGCGTCGCTGATCCAGCAGCGCGAGCGCATGTACGACCTCGCCGACCAGAAGATGGCGGCGGTCATCGAGCAGGTCCTGAACCCCGAGGTCTCCGACGACGAGTGGGACTGGGACGAGCTCGAGGACGCGCTCAAGGAGCAGTTCAACACCGAGTTCGAGATCCAGCCGGGCACGCCGGACGAGGTCGCCCAGCAGGTCTGGCCGGTGATCGAGAAGCGGCTCGTCGAGCGCGAGAAGGAGCTGTCGCGGCCCTGGCTGATGTACTTCCAGCGCCAGTTCTCGCTCGAGGAGATCGACCAGCAGTGGATCGAGCACCTGAAGACGATGGACGCGCTGCGCGAGGGCATCGGCCTCCAGGGCTACGGTCAGAAGGATCCGAAGAAGGAGTACAAGAAGGCCGGCTTCAGCCTGTTCAGCGAGATGATGGACAGGATCCAGACGAACGTCGTGACGAAGCTGTTCCGCGTCCAGATCCAGCGCGAAGAGGCGCAGGTCCCACAGGTGCACACGAAGGAGCGCCAGATGGAGGAGCGCGGCGTCGCGAACAAGTCGGAGGAGGAGAACGCCGAGCAGGCGGCCGCCGAGCAGCTCGCGATCAAGGCGGCGACGCGCACGCGTCCCGGCCGGCGCACGCAGCAGAGCGCCGACGGCGACGGTGCGAAGGCCGAGCCGGTGCGTCGCGATCGCCCGAAGGTCGGCCGCAACGATCCGTGTCCGTGCGGCTCGGGCAAGAAGTACAAGAAGTGCCACGGCAAGGACGAGGAAGCCGCGGCACAAGAGTAGCGACGGGTTCGGCCGGGGTAATTTGATTCGGATTTCGCAGACGCGATCCGAGCAACCGGCTACGATGGATCGCGATGGTTGACCGGGATGGTGGATCCGGTCGCGAGGACGACGCCGGTCCCAAGACCGAGCTCGATCTCTCCGCGGCGGCGGCAGCTGCGGTCGCGCATGTCGAGGCGGAACGCGCGGCGGGCCGTGAGCCGCACGACGAGACGCTCGAGGATCCACCGGCGGTCGAGGGCAGCGTGCGGCTCGCGCAGGCGGACATCGACGAGAAGTTCGCGACGGTCCACACCGAGAGCCGGCCGCTGCACGTCACGCCCCGCCGCAAGCGCACGAGCCCGTACGCACCGACCGAGGCGTTCAGCGATCTGACGATCGACAGCGCGGACGAGTTCCAGCGCCAGGACGACGAGGAGCTGCCGCCCGGCACCGTGCTCGCGAGCCGCTATGACGTCAGCGAGCTCGTCGGCCAGGGCGGCATGGGCACCGTCTACGCCGCGCACGACGACGATCTCGACGAGGACATCGCGCTCAAGGTGCTGCGCTCGGATCTCGCGCGCGATCTCGAGTTCCAGCGCAAGCTGCGCGCCGAGGTCCGGCTCGCGCGCCGGGTGTCGCATCCGAACGTGTGTCGCGTCCACGATCTCGGCGTCGCCGACGAGCTCGTCTTCGTCACGATGGAGCTCGTGCGCGGCCACACGCTGCGCGATCAGCTCGGGATGACGCGCACCGGTGCCGCCGAGCCGTTCGATCTCGCGCGCATCGTCGACATCATCCTGCAGATCGGCGCCGCACTCGCGACCGCGCATCGCGCGAGCGTGATCCATCGCGACGTCAAGCCGGACAACGTGATCCTCGCCGACGGGCGCGCGGTGCTGACCGACTTCGGCGTCGCGTCGATGGCGCTCGACCGCAACCCGCGCGCGATCGCGGGCACGCCGGCGTATCTCGCGCCCGAGGTGCTGCGGCTCGAGCCGTTCGATCATCGCGTCGACATCTACGCGCTCGCGTGCACCGCGTACGAGCTGATCGCGGGCGTGCCGCCGTGGCCGCTGCGCACGATCGAGGCCGCGACGCAGGTCGCGAACGACCGGCCGCCCTACCCCGGCCTGCCGGAACAGTTCGCGTCGCCGTCGGTGCGGATCGCGCTCGATCGCGTGCTCGCGCGTGGCGTCGCGTCGGATCCGGCGATGCGCACGGCGAGCATCGATCGGTTCACCGACGCGTTCGCGCATGCCGCGCGCGGCGCGCCGCTCTCGGTCGCGCTGACCGGCCGCTTCACCGGCGAAGCGCCGAGCCAGGTCGTGACGACGCCGCCGGTCCCGGTGCCGCGTCGCGCGGAGCTCCGGCTCGCGACCGCGCTGATGTGGCGGACCGATCGCGCGCGGCTCGACGGCGAGGTGCTCGAGCGCGTCGTCGTCGATGCCGGCGGCACGCCGATCCGCGTCGGGCCGAGCGAGATCGGCGCGCTGTTCGGCGCCTCGCGCTCGACCGGCGACGATGCCGAGCGTGCGGCCGGAGCTGCGCTCGAGCTGATCGGCAAGTTCGGCGGCCGCGCCGGCCTCGACACGACGCGCGTGCTGCTGCGGCCCGGCGTCACCGAGCTCGCCGGCCCCGATTCGATCGCGACCGCGTCGATGATCGCGGACGAGGCCGAGCCGGGAGAGCTGCGCGCGAGCCCGGCGACCGGCCGCCAGCTCGCGGCGCGCTACCAGATCGAGCCGACTGCGGACGGCACCGCACGCCGCGTGGTCGGTGTTCACGAGATCGCCGGCGAGATCGCGGTCGAGTCGTATCGCGCGGCCGAGCTCGCCGCGATCGACGGCCACATCGAGCGCGCGTTTCGCGAGCGCACGCCGGTGTTCGTCGAGGTGCGTGGCGGCGCCGGCTCGGGCAAGACGCGGCTGCGCAAGGCGGTCGTCGCCGCGGTGTCCGCGCGTCGCGAGGTCGAGTGGATGATCGGCGCGACATCACCGTCGGGCGCGCCGGCGCCGCTCGAGACGATCCGGCGGTGCAGCCGCGACTGGTACGACGAGCTCGTCGCGAACGCGGAGACCGACGCCGCGCAGCGCGACGCCGCGACCCGCTGGCTCGTCGCGCGCGCGACCCAGCGGCCGGTCGCGGTGATCATCGAGGACGTGCAGTGGGCCGATCCGAGCTCGCGCCAGCTGCTCGATCACGTGCGCGTCCAGCTCCAGGCCGCCGAGACCCAGGTGCCGATCGTGGTGCTGACGCTCGGCCGCGGCAGCGGACGTGCGCCGGCGGGCGTCGAGCTCGTGACGCTCGGGCCGCTCGGCCTCGACAACGCGACCCAGCTCGCGCGCTCGATCTTGCCGGCCGCGCGTCCCGAGGAGATCGCGAGCATCGTCAACCGCGGCGCCGGCAACCCATTCTTCATCGAGGAGCTCGCGCACGCGATCGCGAGCGGCACGGCGACCTCCGCGCTGCCGGCCTCGATCGAGGCGATGGTCCAGGCGCGGCTCGACGAGCTGCCCGACGACGCGAACCAGGTCGCGAATGCCGCCGCGGTGATCGGCCACGCGTTCTGGCGCAAGCTCGTGTCGCGGCTCGTGCCGCATCTCGGCGAGGCCGAGCTCGACGCCGCGCTCGGCGAGCTCGAGCGCGCGGGCATCATCGAGGCGGTCGCGCCGGCGGTGCTCGACGACGAGCGCTACCAGTTCACGCAAGGCCTCGTGCACGACGTCGCATACTCGCGCGTGCCGTCGCGCGAGCGCCGCCAGCGCCACACCGCGATCGCGGGCTGGCTCGAGGAGCAGGCACGGCGCACGACGAACGCGGGCGCGCCGACCGCGACCGTGATCGAGACGCCGGTGCTGCTCGCGATCGCGCATCATCGCGAGCAGGCAGGCGACTCGGCGCGCGCTTCGTCTGCATATCGCCAGGCCGGCCGGCGCTGCCTCGACGTGTTCGCGTATGGCGAGGCGACGGCCGCGCTGCGCAAGGCGGTCGCGCTCGCCGCGGCACCGGATCCGCTGCTCGAGGAGGAGCTCGGCGATGCCGTGAGCCACACCGAGGGTCACGCCGCGGCGGAGCCGATCTACCAGCGCGCGCTCGACGAGACCGACGACGACGACGCGGCGGTGCGCGCACGGCTCTGGTACAAGCTCGGCCACGCCGCGAGCCGGCGTGGGGTCGGCGCGAGCGCGACCGCCCGCTATCGAGCCGGGCTCGCGCTCGCGGCGCCGGGCGGCCGGCCCGCGCAGTGGGCGGAGTCCGATCCGCGGATCGTCGCGCTGCTGTGGGGCGGCCTCGGCTGGACGCTCGCGTACCAGATGGGCCGCGTCGAGGAAGGCCAGGCGTTCTGCGAGCGCGCGGTCGGCCTGCTCGAGCACACCGCGCATCGCCGCGAGCTCGCGCAGGCGCTGTCGCGACTCGGCGGCGCGTACATGCGCGCGTGCCGGTTCGCCGACCAGCGATCGTGCAACGAGCGCAACCTCGCGATCGCGATCGAGCTCGGCGATCTGCACATGCAGCTCACCGCGCAGATCAACCTCGGCGTCGTCCACGGCATCGTCGGCGACCTCGACCGCGCGATCGCCTCGACCGAGGCGGCACGCGCGCTCGCGATCAAGATGGGCGCGACCGCGAGCGAGGCCCTCGCGGCGTCGAACCTCGCCGGCCTGCTGATCGAGCGCGGCGAGCTCGACCAGGCGACCGCCCTGCTCGACTTCGCGATCGATGCGCTCGAGCGTACCGGTACGCGCTACGCGCTCAGCGAGGCGCTCGCGTTCCGCGCCCGGATCGCCGCCGCGCGCGGCGAGCTCGCGACCGCGCAGCAGCATGCCGAGCGCGCGCTGTCGACGGCGCGCAGCCAGGCGAACCACCTCGGCGCGGCGGTCGCGCTGCGCCTGCTCGCACAGCTGAAGAGCCTCGGCGGCGATCACGCCGCGGCGCGCGCCACGATCGAGGAGGCGCTCGCGCTCGCCCAGCCGAACGATCGCTTCGAGGCGTTGCGCACGCGCGCGGCGCTCGGCCAGATCCTCGCGCGTGCCGGCGATCCGGCGAGCGCGTCGGTCCTCGCCGACGTCCGCGCCGAATTCGAGCGACTCGGCACCGCGCGCGAGCTGGCAGTGATCGGCACCGACGACGTCCGGTAACCGCGATCACGGACAGCGAGCCGCGTCCGTGATGAGATCGGCGGATGACCAGATTTGCTTCGTCGATGATCGTGATCGCGCTCGCCGCGTGCGGCGGCGGCAGCGGGGGTGGCGGCACGAACCAGGTGACGCCGGAGCAGGCGGACGCGCTGTGCACGCGCGGCTGCAACCACATCGTGACGTGCGGCGGATCGAGCACCCTGCCCGAGTGTGTCGCGGACTGCACCGGCGACACGCAGGCGTGGCGGCAGGACGCGCTGCTGACGCTCGTCGACTGTCTCGAGACGCAGATGTGCAGCGACGCCCCCGAGGCGTGCTTTGCCGAGATCGATCCGCTGCCGATCCACGAGGAGTGGGAGACCAAGTGCCGCGCCCAGCTCGCGACGTGCGTCACCGATCCGACCCAGCTCGACGGGTTCTGCGAGGTCAACCCCGACCCGGCCAATCCCGAGGTCGGCTTCATCCGCGTGATCGCGCCGGCGATCATGGACGAGTTCATCGCCTGCCTCGATCAGCCGGACTGCACGACGCGGCAGACCTGCCTGCAGAGCGTGGCAGACGCGCACAACATCAACTTCTAGTCCGTCGCTAGCGCGTCGCGTCACGGAACTCGTGCCATCGGACGATGGACGCGACGAGGACGCGAGACGATACTGCGCCGCGACCATGCGCATCGGCGTACCTAAAGAGATCAAGACCCAAGAGTTTCGCGTCGGCATGACCCCGGCCGGCGTCGCGATCCTAACGGCGCGGGGCCACACCGTGATGGTCGAGCAAGGCGCAGGCCTCGGCTCGTCGATCCCCGACGAGGCCTACGTCAAGGCGGGCGCGAAGATCGTCCCGAGCCGCGAGGAAGTCTGGGGCTCGGCCGACATGATCGTGAAGGTCAAGGAGCCGATCGCGCCCGAGTTCGCGCTGATGCGCAAGGATCTGCTGCTGTTCACGTACCTCCACCTCGCGGCTGCGCACGAGCTCGGCAAGGAGCTCATGAACCGCGGCGTCAACGGTGTCGCGTACGAGACGATCGAGCCGACGCCGGGCGATCTGCCGCTGCTGACGCCGATGAGCGCGGTCGCCGGCCGGATGGCGGTGCAGGCGGGCGCGACGTACCTCGAGCGCGAGCGCGGTGGCAAGGGCGTGCTGCTCGGCGGCGTGCCGGGCGTCAAGCGCGGCCGCGTCACCGTGATCGGCGCCGGCGTGGTCGGTGCGAACGCGGTGAAGATGGCGGTCGGCCTCGGCGCGAACGTCACGGTGCTCGACGTCAACCTCAAGACGCTCGCGTACCTCGACGACATCTACGCGGGTCGCGTGTCGACGCAGTACTCGGATCCGATCAGCATCGAGCGCGCCGTGCTCGAGAGCGATCTCGTGATCGGCGCGGTGCTGCTGCCGGGTGCCCGCGCGCCGCGGCTCGTGACCGAGGCGATGCTGAAGCACATGGAGCCGGGCTCGGTGATCGTCGACGTGTCGATCGACCAGGGCGGCTGCGTCGAGACCGCGCGGCCGACGTACCACGACAACCCGACGTACGTCGTCCACGACGTCATCCACTACATGGTCGCGAACATGCCGGGCGCGGTGCCGCGGACGTCGACGTACGCGCTGACGAACGCGACGATCAAGTACGTCGTCACGCTCGCCGATCACGGCCTCGAGAAGGCGATCGCGCAGGTGCCGCACATCGTGACCGGCATCAACACGTACAAGGGCACGGTCCCGCACGCCGCGGTCGCCGAGGCGCTGGGCGTCGCCCACACGCCGTTCAAGGCCTGAGTCGCGCTCGCGCGGCGGCCGTGTGATTTCACCTGGTTAGGCCGCGTGCTCGAACCCGAGCATCGCGGCCGAGTTTCGGGAACAATTCCCCGGTGGGCGAAGGTACTTCCCCTCGAATGCTGGCGTCTTCCCAGAGCTCCAAGCGTGCCGAGTTCGAGCGCCAGGCGATGGTCCACGTCGACGCGCTGTACGGCGCGGCCTACCGGCTGACCCGCAACGCGCGCGACGCCGAGGATCTCGTGCAGGACTCGCTGCTGCGTGCGTACCGGTTCTGGGATTCGTTCGAGCAGGACTCGAACTGCAAGGCATGGCTGCTGCGCATCGTGACGAACACGTTCATCAACGAGTATCAGCGCAAGAAGCGAAGCCGCGAGGTGCTCGACGCCGCGACCGCCGAGCAGGAAGCGACCGATGGCGTGCTCGTCCACGTCGACGCGAATGCCCGCCAGACGCCGGAGCGCGCGCTGCTCGATCGCAGCGTGTCCGACGACGTCCAGCGAGCGCTCGAAGCCTTGCCCGATGATTTCCGGACGGCGGTCGTGCTGTGCGACGTGCAGGGCCTGTCGTACAAGGAGATCGCCGAGATCATGCAGACGCCGGTCGGCACCGTGATGAGCCGACTGTTCCGCGGTCGCAAGCTGCTCGCGGCCGCACTACGCGATTTCGCGCTCGCCGAGGGCTATGTCCGCCCGAGCGAGCCCGTCACCAAGCCCGAGGTCAAAGCCGGCGACGCCGACACGATCTACCTCGAGAAGTACCGCACGAGCCGTGCGCGAGAGGGTTCGCGATGAGTCTGTGTCAGAGTATCGACACGCTCGCGATGGCGCTGCTCGACGACGAGCTGGTCGCCGAGGAGCGACGCGAGCTGGAGCTTCACATGCTGGAGTGCGCGAGCTGTCGACAGCACGTCGACCACGAGCGCGCCGAGCTCGAGCTGTTGCGCAAGGCGCTCGTCCCGCCGCCGATGCCGGAGCTGGTGCGCGCGCGGATCACGCGAGCGCTCGACGAGGAAGACCGGGTCGAGGCGCGCGCCGAGCGCAAGCGATCGATCTCGTTCGTCGGCCGCTGGCTGCTGCCGGGCTCCGCGATGATCGCCGCTGCGGCCGCGATCGTGGCATTTCTGATGGTCAAGCCGCCGCCGGCCTCGACGACGAGCACGGTCGCGAAGGAGATCGTTCGCCAGAGCGCGCGGACGATGCCGCTCGAGGTCCAGGGCGCCGGCACCGGGCCGTGGCTGCGCCAGAATTTCGCACCGATCGAGCCGCCCCAGTTCCGCGCATCGCGGCTCGACATCCAGCTGCTCGGGGCCCGGCTCACCGCGGTGTCCGGCCACAATGCCGCACAGCTGCGCTACCTCGTGACGTCGGGGACGAACCAGTTCACGCTGACCGGCGTCGTCATCGACGAGCTGCGCGGTGACGACCTGTCCGGCGGCACGCCGATCAAGATCGGCGATCGGACGCTGCACGTGCACGACGCGAACGGCATCCCGGCGGTGACGTACGTCGACGAGCACGGCATGGGCTACGTGTTTGCCTCGGAGCGGCTGACCGCGCAGGAGCTGCTCGAGCTCGTCGTGTCGTCGGATCTGATCGGCCGCGCCCAGCAAGGCCGCTAAACCGGTTATCATTTGCGGCGGGAGCATGAACCGCCGCATCCTGCTGATCGACGCCGATCCCGCGTTTCGCGCCCAGCTCACGCAGCAGCTCGCGCGCTATCGGCTCGAGGTGGTGGCGAATGCCGATTACGACGCCGCGATCGCGCAGGCGGCGAGCCGCGAGCCCGCGCTCGTCGTGATCGCGGTCGAGGAGCCGGAGAAGGCCGGGTTCCGCGCGTTCCAGCGGCTCAAGCGCGGCCCGCTGCAGAACACGCCGGTCGTGCTCGCGACGTCGTCGATGTCGCCGGATAGCTTCCAGAAGCATCGCAGCCTCAAGGTCCACGCCGACGAGTACATCGACAAGCGCAGCACGAGCACGGACGACATCGTGCGCAAGCTCGACGCGCTGATCGGGCTCGGCGAGCCGAGCGACGACGATCTCGACATGCCGATCGAGGTCGACGACATCCCGATGAACGACGGCGACATGGTGCTCGACGAGACCGTGCACGAGGACGTGCGCGGCTTCGACAACGACGTCCGGACCGCGATCGGCGGCGAGGAGCGCGTCGACGAGATGGTCTCGTTCGAGACCGACGCCGCGTTCGACAGCATCATGGGCGGCCCCGAGTCCGCCCCGGTCCGCGCGGCGATCCCCGAGCCGGTCGAGCGTGCGCTCGCCGAGCCGATCTCGCAGCCGAACGAGCTCCAGGACCGCGCCGCGCCTCCACCCGCGGCCGACGACGCCGCGGCCGCGCCGGCCGAGATCATCCTGGACAGCAAGCGCATGGTCGATCCGCTCGACAGCGACAGCGGGATCTTCGACACGTTCAGCCGCGAGTCGCCGCGCCCGCCGGTGCAGCTGATCGCGAACGAGATCCTGAAGCGCGAGCCGTCGCAGCCCGTCCGCGGTGACTATCCGCGCGCCGAGTCATCGCCGGCGATCCCGCTCGACGCCGACGACATCCAGTCGCTCGATGCCGACGATCTCGAGCCGATCGAGGATTCGGGTGGCGTGCCGGAGCCGGTGCCGCACCCGAACGTCCGCGAGCCGGAGCACGACGCACCCGAGCCGCCCGCGCCCGAGCCGGTCCCGACGCCGGTGTCGACCCGTCCGGGGACCGGCGGATCGGGCCGCACGCACGCGCCGGTCGTCGACCTCGGGCTCGACGCGCTCGCGAAGGTCGCGCAGGACGATGCCGGCAACACCGAGGGCTCCGGCGTGTTCGATCGCCGCGGGCTGCGCAAGATCGGCGAGCTCGAGCGCCAGATCTCGCAGCTCAAGACCGAGCTCGAGCGCGCGCGCGCGTCCGCCGATGCCTCGGCGCGCGGCGGCAATCGCGAGCGCGAGTTCCGCAACCTGCGCGAGCAGCTGACCGCGCGCGAGAACGACCTGACGCGGATCAAGCTCGACCTCGCCACCCGCGATCGCGAGCTCGCCGACCTCGACGACAAGCTGCGCGAGACCCAGCAAGCGAAGGCGGCGCTCGAGGCGCGTACCGTCGAGCTCGAGCAACGCACCGCGGTCGACACGACGAAGCTCGGCGCGCTCGAGGCGCGCGAGCGTACGCTGAGCGCGCAGCTCGAATCGACCCAGCGCGAGCTCGAGACCCGCGACCAGGAGCTCGCGGCCGCCGAGTCGGCGCGCCAGCAGCTCGCGCACGATCTCGAGACCGAGCGCGCGACCCGCGCGGCGAGCGCCTCGGACGCCGAGCGCCAGCTGCGCAGCGAGCGCGAGCAGATGGTCGCGCGCCACCAGAAGGAGCTCAAGCAGCTGCGCGCGGAGCACGCGGGCGCGCAGGCGATGGCGCTCGAGAACCTGCGCCAGGACCTCGAGGAGGAGCAGGCGAAGGCGATCGCCGCCGCACAGGCCGAGCAAGCCGCCGAGCTGCAGACGCTGCGCCAGCAGCACCAGATCGCGATCGAGTCGCTGCGCACCGAGGCCGCGGCGATGCTCGAGGCGCAGAAGCGCGAGCTCACCGCGCAGCACGGCAACGCGCTGTCCGAGGCAGTCGAGTCGACGCGTCACGAGCTGACGACGAAGGCCGAGGCGACGCTGCGCGAGCTCGAGGCGAGTCATGCCAGCGAGCTCGCGACGCTGCACGACGAGCTGACCGGCCAGCTCGCGCAGGCGAAGGCGGCGCACGACCGCGCGGTCGGCGAGCTGACCGGCGAGCTCGAGCGCGCGCGCGGCGAGCTCGCGGCACAGCAGGCAGCGCACGACCAGGCGCTCGCCGAGGCGGCGATTCGCCATGCCGCCGAGCTGACCGCGCAGGCGAACCAGCATGCCGAGGCGATGGCCGCGCGCGAGCGCGAGCACGTCGCGGCGCGCCAGGACGAAGCGATCGCGCACACCGCGGCGCTCGCCGAGCTCAAGGCCGAGCTCGAGAAGCAAGCGTCGAAGCACGGCATCGATCTCGCGGGCGCGCGCAAGGAGCTCGATGACGTGCTCGCGCTGCACGAGCAGGCGAAGCAGCAGCTCGCCGAGGATCAGGCGCGCGCGGCCGCCGAGCAGCAGGCCGCCCACGCCGCCGAGCTCGCGCGCGTCGCCGAGGACAAGCAGCACGTGCTCGACGAGCTGGCGCGCGCGCAGGCCGAGCACCGCAGCGCGCTCGAGCGGACCGCCGCGCAGCATCGCGACGAGCTCGCGCATGCGAAGGAGCTCGCCGAGCGCGAGCTCGCCGAGTTCCGCAGCGCGCTGCAGGCGGCGAAGCGCACGCTCGACGAGACGATCGCGAAGCACCAGGCCGAGCGCGAGGCGCTCGAACAGGCGCACGACAAGGCGCTCGCCGAGCAGAAGGCGCAGCACGAGCGTGCGATGGCGGTCGCGAACGGCGAGATCGTCCGCGTCAAGGCGACGAGCGATGCCGAGCACAACCGCGCGATGGCGGCGCGACAGGCCGAGCACGACAAGGCGCGCAAGGACCTCGAGGCCGCGCACGCGCGCCAGCTCCAGGAGCTGACGACCGAGCGCGACGAGCTGCAGCGCGGGCTGTCCGCGGCGCGCGACACGATCAAGATGAGCCAGGCCGAGCTCGCGTCGGCGGTGCAGACGCTCGCCGATCGCAACGCCGATCTACGCACGCACGCGGCCGCGATCACCGAGCGCGACCAGCGACTCGCCGAGCTGCGCAAGGAGATCGAGGCGCTCGAGACCGAGAACGCGAGCTACCAGGACCAGGTGCTGCGCGCGTACCAGAAGATCAAGCAGGACGAGGCGATGGTCGCGCGCGCGAAGAAGGCGATGGCGATCGCGCTCACCGTGCTCGACGACCAGAGCAATCCCAAAGCCGAGACCTGAGCCGTGGCGTCGCGTGCGGGCACCGGCAAGCTCGTCGCCGCGGTGCTCGCGATCTCGACCGGGGCGCCGTTCGCGCGCTGGGCGAGCCCGGCGCCGGCGATCGCGATCGCGGCGCTGCGCGTCGGATTCGCGGCAGTGCTGCTGTTCGCGGCGGGCTGGCGCGAGCTGGGCGGCCTGCGCCGGATCGCGGCACGCGACCGTCCGCTGGTCGTCCTCGCCGGTGTCCTGCTCGCCGTGCATTTCGGATCGTGGATCGCGTCGCTGTCGTTCACGTCGACCGCGGCGTCGGTCGCGCTGGTCTGCACGAACCCGATCTTTGCGGCGATGTTCGGCACGCTGCTCGGCGACCGCGTCACCCGGCGCGAGGTGCTGGGGATCGCGATCGCGGCCGTCGGCTGCGCGGTGCTCGCCGGCGGGGACTGGCAGGCGGGCGGCGACGCGCTCGTCGGCGACGGGCTCGCGCTGGTCGGTGCGGCGAGCGCCGCGGCGTACCTCGTCGTCGGTCGCCGGCTGCGCGCCGCGGTGCCGCTGTTGCCATACCTCGGCGCGGTCAACGCGATCGCGGCGCTCGCGCTCGCCGCGGCGGTGGTCGCGCTCGGCACGAACCTCGCCGCCCTGCCCGGCCACGCGTACCTCGCGTGTGCCGGCGCGGCGCTCGTCGCGTCGTTCGTCGGCCACAGCCTGCTGAACGCCACGGTGCGCGTCACGCCGACCCACCTCGTCGCGCTCGCGATCCTCGGCGAGCCGATCGGCAGCTCGCTGATCACGTGGGCGGCGTTCGGCGAGCAGCCGCCGGTGCACGCCGCGCTCGGCGGCGCGATCGTGCTCGCCGGCATCGCGATCGGCTTCGTCAGAGCAGCGTCGGCGCCACCGCCGCCGCGCCCCGCGCCCGCGGAATGACGTCGAGCGTGACCGCGATCCGCACCTGGTCGCCGGTCGCGCTGATCTCCTTGACGACGTCGAGCACGACCGCCGACGAAAACTCGGTCGAGACGGTCAGCCCGCGCTGCGCGAGCCTGCCGATCGGGCGCGCGAGCGCGTACGCGCCACCGGCGGTGAGCACGGTGAACGCGAACCGCAGGCCGACCGGCACGCCGAGCACGAGACCGACGACACCGACGCCGAACACCGCGAGCGCGACGAGCAGCATCGCGACGATCACGCTCGTCCCGCAGCGATCGTGCAGCGCGAGCCGGCGCTCGCCAAACCGGATCCGCGAGATCGCGTCTTCGGTCGCGAGCCGGATCGTGGTCTCCAGAGCCTCGAACGTGCGCGGATCGTGCGCGAGCTCGAGCGCGAACATCCCGTGGCCGGTCAGGCCGCCGCGCACGGGGATGCCGCGCTCGGCGAGCACGTTCGCGGTCGCGTGCTCGAGGCCGTGGATCACGCGCGCGGTCCGGTCGCTCGCGAGCGCGCGGAGCTCGCGCGACGACACCGCGATCACCACGAGGTAGCCGAGCGCGACCAGCTGCAGCGCCCACAGCACGCGGGCGAGATACGGGAAGCCATCGGGATCGAGCACGGCGAACACGGTCTGCAGCCCGATCACGATCGCGAACATCGTCCGCAGCGCCGACTCGATCGAGGTACCTCGTCCCGCGTCGACGACGACCGGCCCCGACACATGCGTCAGCGCGCGTGCACACGACGTGCACGGCGCCGCGACCGCCGCGCCGGCGACGACGCGATCGCAGGGCGTGCAGATCCAGACGTGGCTGCGGCCGTCGATCCAGTCGACCGCGCCGCCGCAGCGCGGGCACCACGCGTACTCGACGCCGTCGTGCAGCGCGATCTGACACGCGACGCACGCGTAGGTGTACGAACCGCCGCGCGGACGAACCGCGCGCTCGCGCCGCGACATGGCTACAGGGTTCGTCTCGCGCGCCCGGCCGGCAAGGGGGATCCGGCGATCTGTGATTCTCGCGGGTTGGGCAAAGAACTTGCGACCTGCCGGCCGTGCCGTGCGACGATCGCGTCATGAGGATCGGTCCGGACCTGGAGTCGAGTGACGAGACGTTCACCCCGAGCGGCGGCGACGACACCGCCGCCACCGATACCGGTGACGCGCCGAAGAAGACCGGCGTGTTCCGCGGCATGGCCGAAGGCATCGCGTCGTTCGTCGACAAGGTGAAGACGGCCGTCGGCGGCGGCAAGAAGAAGAAGAAGACGAAGCGGGCGGGCGGCGCGAAGAAGAAGACCGCCGCGAAGGCGCGCACGGCGGCGAAGCCGAAGGCGAAGGCGAAGGCGAAGGCGAAGCGCGCGTCGGCAGCGAAGAAGCCGCGCGTCACGGCGAAGAAGAAGCCCGCGCCGGCGAAGCGCAAGGCGCGCGCGCGTTAACTCCAGTCGTCGGCGCGTCGCACGCCGAGGATCACGTCGAGTGCTCGCTCGGCGATCGCGGCGATCGTGTGCGACGGGTTGCGCATCGGATTGCCCGGCAGCACGCTGCCGTCGATCACGTACAGCCCCGGGTTGTGCGGGACGCCGAGATCGGACGGCCGGACGACGTCGTCGGGATCCGCGCCCATCGCGCAGCCGCCGGTCGGATGGACGGTGAACGCGCTGCCGTCGAGCTCCCACGGGGTCTGCGCGGCCTCGCCCCCGAGCGCGCGCAGGATCGAGCGCGCGGCGTCGAGCGCGCCGGTCGGCGGCGCATACGCGCGGCCGGACACGACGGCGTTGCCGGCCTCGTCGCGCACCGTGATCGTGCGCTCGCTGCCCGGCGGCTGCTTGCCGACGATCGCGATCCCGAGCATGTGCCGGCCGTAGTCGCGAAAGCTCTGCTTGTAGGCGCGTCCCCAGTCCTTCGTGACGCCGGGGGCGCGCGCGCCGAGCGTGACCGCGGCACCGACGGGAATGCCGTGCATGTCCTCGAGCACGAAGTCTCCGAGATCGACGTGCGTCATCATCACCGCGCCCTTGAAGCCGTCGACGCGTTGCGGGACGAAGCCGCCCTGCACGAAGTCGCCGGTGCCGTCGAGTCCGACGCCGAGCCGCCGCGTCGACAGCGCGCGCAGCCGCTCGGCTCCGCTCGGCAGCTCCGCGGACAGCGAGCGCTGGAGCAGCGCGGGCGACTCGATCGCGCCCCCGGCGATCACGACGACGTCGGCATCGCGCGCCTCGAGCGGACCGTCGGTGACGCGGTGGTAGTCGCGCGTCACGCCGTCGGTACGCCAGCTCCAGACGCGGTAGCGCTTGCCGGCGCGCGCGACGTACGCGGCCTTGCGATGCGCGAGCACGGTGAGCCGACCGGTCGCGGCGGCGTCGGCGAGGTACGTGTGCTGCATCGTCTGCTTCTTGCCGAACGCACAGATCGGCACGCACCAGCCGCAGCGGGTGCAGCCCTGCAGCGCGAGCGGCATCGGGGTCGCCGGCGGCAACCCGGCGCGGCGCGCACCCTCGGCGAACACCTTCGCGCGATCGAACGCGAGCGCGTCCGCCATCGCCGCGACGCCAAGCCGCTGCTCGACGCGCGCGTAGTACGGATCGAGCCGCGCGCGCGTGTAGCCGCCGGGCCAGCCTGCGAACGCCTGCGCCGGCGCGCGCAGGTGGATCCCGGAATACACGAGCGAGCCGCCGCCGACGCCCATGCCGAGCGTCACCGTGACCTTCGGCTTCGTGCGCACGTGATCGATCGGGTAGTCGCGCAGCAACCGGAACAGGAACCGCGGGTCTTGCGACTGCTGCGCCTTGCGCAGATCGCGCCAGTCCTCGCCGAGCTCGAGCACCGTGACGCGATGCCCGGCCTCGCAGAGTCGCTTCGCCGCGATCGAGCCGCCGAACCCCGAGCCGATGACGATCACCTGCGACAACGCCGCGATCGTAGCGCCTCGGCGCGCGCGCGACCCGGCAAACTCAGGGCGATGACCGAGGCTTGACCCCGGACATCGCGCCGAGTCCGATCATGTGCTCGCCGGCCTGATCGAGCGCGACGAGCACGTCGACCAGCCGCTGTGTCGAGGTGTCCGCGCCGACCAGGACGTCGACCGGAGCGTGCGCATCGAGGTCGCGCGCACGACGGATCGTCGCGAGCACGCGAGCGAGCCGCCGATGATCGAGCGCACCGCCCTGCCACGCGAGCTCCTCGGAGACCCCCGGCGCGAACGTCGCGACGAGCCGATCGGGTCGCACCTGGAGCTCGATCCACGCAGGCGGACCGGGAATCACGTCGTCGTGCTCGGGCTTGAACTGGAGCCTCAGTACCTGGACGGCATTGCCTTGCCTCACGCCGATCGCACCTTCGGTCATCATCACCATCGCGACGAGCTCGATCGCAGGCGCGCGCGGGTCCGCGATCACGAGCGCGGGCGGGGATGGCACGTGGCGACCGGTGTCCGCGATCTCGCCGGTGACCCAGGCGTGGCGCTTGCGCTCCGCCGCGTCGCCATCGCTCGCCACGACGCCGCGCGGGCCGGCGAGCCGTTGCGCGTCGGTGGGGGTCGGCCGCGGGTCGTCACGTCGTCCCTGGATGCCGTCCTCGAGATGCAGTGGATCGCCATCGACTCCCGACGACGACGGCGTGGCACCCGTTCGCTTGCGCGGTGCGGGCTGCGGCTCGAACGAGCGCACGGCGTTGACCGGATCCTCGCCGAGCGCCGATGCGGTGGAGACGAGCGACTGCACGTCCGTTCGCGACAGCCGCTTGCGATCGGTCGCGAAGATCCCGGCATCGAGATCGCGCCAGCGATGCGCGGCCGCGACGTGCGTCGTGCCGTCCGCGTCGACAAACACGAGGATCGGCGGCCGCAGTCCGGCATCGGCCGCGTACGGAGATGCGGGAGCGGGCAGGTCCGGCGTCGGTTCAACCGATGACGACACGGCCGACGAGCGAGGGGACTCGCTTGTCGGTGCCGCACTCGAGTTGCACGCGACGAACACCGCCAGCAGCGGTCCGGCAACAGCTCGCGTCATCGTGCACAGCTGTAATGCACATTCCCGCGCACGCCACGTTACGTGTCGATGACGGATCCCCGCGTCACGCGTGTCCGGCGTCGTCGAGATCCGTGCGCAGGCGCAGCGACCACAGCTCGACGCGCCCGCGACCGCCGGCGTGCGTCGCGATCTCGAGTCGCCACGCGCCCGCCGCCGGTCCGCCGACGAGCGGCACCGCGAGATCGTCGAGCAGCGCCTCGCCGCGGTCGAACGCGAGCGCGAGCGTGTGCTCGCGGCCGTCGGGTGCGCGCAGCCGCAGCGTCGCCTTCGCGTCGTCGTCCGATGTCGCGAACGCGCCGAGCCGCACGCTCGATGCACGCCCGGCACCGGCGACGACGATCTCCGAGCCGTGGGCACCGATCGAGGCCCACGCACCGGCCGCGCTGCCCGCCGCATAGCCACGGCTGTCGCCCGGAAACCCGATGTAGCTCGTGCCCAGGTGATTCGTCAGCGCCCCGAAGTACGCGAGCTTCGTCAGCGCGAGCGCGCCCTCGTACGCTGGCTTGTACAGCGACTGGATCGCCCGGCCGCGCAGCCCCATGCGCTGCTCGAGGGCGAGCTCGCGATCGCGCTCGGTCAGGCCGATGAACCCGAGGTGCTTCGTCACGAGGCACCACTGATCGAGATCGGCGACGAGCTCGGACAGATACGGCGCGAGGCCGTGCGCCGGATCGACGATCGTCGCGACCGCGTTGACCTCGTGCGCGCCGGGCGTGCCGTCGCCGCCGGGCAAGAACGTGTCCGCGATCGCCGCGATCGTCGCGAGCTCGTGATCGTCGAGCGGCTCTGGCATCACCGGGCGCGCGAGGCCCTTGCAGCCGAGCACCGCGAGGCCGGCGAGCCCGCCGAGCCCCGTCACGACGAAGTCGCGGCGCCTCACACCGCGATCGTACCCGATCGATCGCGGCGTGCGATCCCCTGCCGTCCGTTGCCAGCCAGCGTCAGGCGTGCGCGACGCGCGCGAGCTGCGTGTCCTTGCCCTGCTGGAACAGCGCGCGCTCGATCGCGAGCAGCAGCGGGCCGAACGTCGCGCGGTCGAGCGCCGACACCACGAATCCGTTGCCGTGATGCGCCAGGAAGTCGGCGTCGGCCGGCTCGAGCTGGTCGGCCTTGTTCCAGACGAGGATGCGCTGCTTCTCGGACAGTCCGAGATCGTCGAGGATGCCTTCGACCGCGCGGATGTGCTGGTCGCGATCCGGATCGGATGCGTCGACGACGTGCAGCAGCAGATCGGCGTCCGCCATCTCCTCGAGCGTCGCGCGAAACGCGCGCGTCAGCTCCTCCGGCAGATCGCGGATGAACCCGACGGTGTCGGTGATGACAACCTCGCGCTCGTGCGGAAACCGCAGCCGCCGCGAGATCGGATCGAGCGTCGCGAACAGCTTGTCGGCGGCGAGCGCGTCGCCCTCGGTGAGGCTGTTGAGCAGCGTCGACTTACCCGCGTTCGTGTAGCCGCAGATCGCGAGGATCGGGACGTCGCGCGCGGTGCGGCGCTGGCGGCGCAGCCGGCGATCGCCCGCGAGCTCCTCGAGCCGCTTCTCGAGCAGCTGGATCCGCTCACGCGCGCGGCGGCGGTTGATCTCGAGCTTCGTCTCGCCGGGCCCGCGGCCGCCGAGCCCGGCCTGACCACCGGGACCGGCGGTGAGCCGCGACATCATCGTGTTCTTCTCGACGAGCCGTGGCAGCGCGTAGCGCAGCTGCGCGAGCTCGACCTGCAGCTTGCCGTCGCGGCTCGTCGCGTGCTGCGCGAAGATGTCGAGGATCAGCATCGTGCGATCGATGACCTTGAGCTCGGTCGCGTCGCTGATCGAGCGCGCCTGGCCGGGCGTCAGGTCGGGATCGAAGATCACGACCTCGGCACCGAGCTGCATCGCGCGCAGCAGGATCTCGTCGAGCTTGCCGCGACCGACGAGGAACTTCGGATCCGCCTCGGGGCGGCGCTGCACGAGCACGTCGAGGACCTTCACGCCGGCGGTGCGGCACAGCTCCTTGAGCTCGGCGACACGCGCCTCGGAATCTTTCGCGCGGCCGATCGCGACGTGCACGAGCAGCGCGCGATCCTTGCCGCGATCGGTCGCGGCGACGCGACGCTGCTTGCCGAACTCGGACTCGAGCGACGCGATCAGCTCGGTGAAGTTCGTGCGCGGCGCGGTTGCCGGCTCGGCCGGCAGCTCCTTCCACGGCCGATCGGGAGGCGCATCCGCGAGCAGGTGACCGATGAACAGCTTGCCCGGCCGCCCGGCGGCGTCGACGGTGATCGCGGCGACGACGTCGAGCCGGAGCAGTGCGAGGTCGGTGAGATCGTCGCGCGTCAGCGCTTCGCCGCGCAGGTGCGTGTGAACGAGGCGCAGGCCGCGGAACCGGCCCTGACCACCGCGCATGCGGCCGACGTCGGGCAGCACGATCTTCGACGCGTCGCCGACCATGACGTGCTGGATCGCGCCGCGGCGATCGATCAGCACGCCGACCTGGCGATGCAGCTCCGCGCTCTGCTGCGCGAGCTGCGCGGCGAGCTCGCTCGACACGACCTCCGTCGGTGCGACGCGGCGGCGATAGAGACGCTCCAGCGCCTTGATCTCGCTCGCCTTGAGGCCTGTGAGGTTACCGGTCACCTCGTCTTGCATTCGCTCGAAATCTACCCGTTGCAGTGGGGTTTGCCACGGATATAGTGGCCTTCGTGACCCGTCGGTTTCGTGCTCTCGTCGCCCACCCTCAGGTGGAGGCGCTCGGAGAGCTCGCCGAGTTGCTCGGGGGTCTCGGCCTCGTCGTCGAGACCGCGCGCTCGACGGTCGAGGCGCTGAACAAGCTGCGCTCGCATCCGGCGCACGTCGTCGTCGCGTACCAGCTCACCGGCACGTTCGATGGCGTCGGCTTCCTCGAGACCAGCGTGATCCACGCCCCCGAGGCGCTGCGGATCGCGCTCGTGTCGTCGCCGGACGAAGCGGTCGAGCTCGACTACCGGCCGAGCCACAGCGGGATCATCATCCGGCTCGTCGCGAAGCCGAGCGAGCGCAGCCGGCTCGTCGCGCTCGTCGGCGAGGCGCTCAAGCTCGTCAACCTCGTCGAGGAGCAGCGCGAGCTCGTCCGCAAGCTGTCGCTCGATCAGCAGAAGCTGCAGCGCCGCGAGACGCTGCTCGACGTCGTCGTCAAGGAACGCACGAAGGAGCTCGAGGAGAGCTACGAGAAGCTGAAGATCGCGAACCGCCAGGCGCTGTTCGGGCTCGCCGAGGCGATCGAAGCAAAGGATCCGTACACGAAGGGTCACTGCGGCCGCGTCGCCGCGTACTCGCTCGTGCTCGCGAAGGAAGCCGGCTATCCCGTCGAGGGCCTCGAGACGCTCGAGTTCGGCGCGTTCCTCCACGACATCGGCAAGATCGGCATCCGCGACTCGGTGCTGCTCAAGCCCGGCCCGCTCGACGACGCCGAGTGGACGCACATGCGCGAGCACCCGGTGAAGGGCTACGACATCGCGTCGAAGATCGAGATGCTGCATCCGATCATGCCGGCGGTGCGCAACCACCACGAGCGCTGGGACGGCACCGGCTATCCCGACAAGATGGTCGGCGAGGACATCCCGCTCGTCGCGCGCATCGTCGCGATCGCCGACGCGTACGACGCGATGGCGACCGATCGTCCGTACAAGGCCGCGCTGCCGCTCGAGGAGTGCGAGGCGATCCTCGTCAAGACCGGCGGCAAGATGTACGACCCGGAGCTGATCGAGGTCTTCGTGTCGCGTCATCTCGGCGCGCTGTACCGCGACGACTACGAGGACCTGCCGTACGACGACGGTCACGCCGCGTCTTCGACCTGAGCTGGCGTACAGTCACCGCATGCGAAGGATGTGGTGGGTGGTGCTCGCGTTCGTCGCGTGCACGAAGGAGGCGCCGACACCGACGCCGAACCACGATGGCTCTGGCTCCAAGAAGCCCGCGCCGATCGAGATCGGATCGTCGGTCGCGCTGCCCGAGGTCGCGCGCGATGGCTACGAGCCGGCGGTCGAAGGGCTCGCCGTCGTGATCACGAAGACCGGGATCGTCGTCGAGGGCAAGGCGATCGTGTCGATCCAGAACGGAGCAGTCGATCCGAGCGAGAAGGAAGGCGGCACGCTCGGCGTGCTGATCCCGAGGTTGCGCGCGTTCACCGAGCAGCTCGTGCAGCAGCCGAGCGCGCGCGGCAAGCCGATCCTGATCGTCGCCGATCGCGACACGCCGTACCGGACGCTGCTCGAGGTGGTGTACTCGATGAAGCAGGCCGGGCCGCGCGCGTTCTCGATCATCGCGCGATCCAAGGGCGACATCGTCGCGCTGCCACTGACGGAGCGTGAGCGCACCGTCGAAGCCGCGAGCCCGCCAGAATCCGCGGGATCCGCGCGATCCGCGGACGCGCCGCTCGGGATGTTCGTGTCGATCACGCGCCGTGGGATCCAAGTGTGGTCGGTCTCCGGTCGCGAAGGCACGATCGGCGCGCCCCGGCGTACGATCGAGCTGAACGATCCGGCGAGGCTCGACGCTGCGGTCGGCGAGCTGCGTCGCGAGCTCGCCGACGTCGCGGCGAAGCACACCGCCCCGGAGGACCGACAGATCGTGATCCAGGCGGAGATGGGAACCCCGCTGCAGGTGTTCGCGGCCGTCGCCGGCGCCGCGCACGCGAGCTTCCCGGCGATCACGCTGTCGAGCGGCTTCGAGTAGCTATCGCTTCTTCACCGGCAGATCGCGGCGCACGAGCTCGGCGCCCTTGATCGAGTACGCGACGCCGCCGCGCGCGTTGTCCCACGGCAGCAAGATCCCGTCTGAGTCGGGCGCCGGGATCTCGTTCCACGTATCGGCGGTGAAGCCGACCGCCGGCTTCGGCTCGAGCCACAGCTCGGTCGCCTTGGTGCCCTTGACGAGTCGCCACGTCGACTCGAGCACGTTCGCGCCGAGCTCCTTCTTGACCTCGATCTGCGCGAGCGGCTGGAGCTGACCGCCGGCGACCGACCACAGCATCAGCAGATCGCGGCTGCCGCCGTTGCCCGACTGCCGGATCACAGCGGACACGATCTGCTCGCCGCGCGCGCCGAGCGGGACAAGCTCGACCTTCTTGACGTCGGTGGGCTTCGCGGCCGGCAGCGCGACGTACGCGAACTGATCGGTCAGCACGCCGATCACGGTGCCGCCGGCGACGATCCGCTCCTTGCCCTTGCGGCTCGGATCGAGCTCGGCGAGCGTGTCGAGCCGGACGTCGGTGCGGCGCAGCTTGACCGTCTTCAGGAAGTCGTCGAGCAGGTCCTTGCGATCGCCGAGCTCGATCGTGGCGTCGAGCGCGACGTCGGTCGTGTCACCGCCGGTCGCCTGATCGGAATCGCTGTACTTGATCGACAGCTCGAGCGATGGCGTCGCGCTCGACAGTCCGGGCAGCGCGCTCGCCGGGCACCGCGCCTCGATCGAGAACCCCTTCGGCTGCTGGCTGTCCGCGACCGCGCAGCGCGCCGGCACGCTGACCTTCGACTTCGCGATGTTGTTCGAGGGCAGCACACTCGCGCGCACCGGCCGGCCGCCCGCGGTGATCGTGATGTCGACACGATCCTCGGCGCCCTTGCCGCGCACGCGCACGACCCGGTCGTCCTTGATGTCGAGCGCGACCGCGAGGGCGGTGCCATCCCACGAGCACCGCAGCTCGATGCTGCCGTCGCCGGGCGTGCCGGCGCGGCCGAGCACCTGCTTGCCCCAGTCGTCGAGCACGCCGTCGACGACGACGTCCGCGGTCGAGAGGTTGTCGCAGCGGATCGTGGTGCGGTCGGCGCGAGCGGTCGCGGGGGCGAGCCACAGCGCGGCCAGGAGCCAGGCGGCCGTTCGTACTCCCATCGCGGACGAACGTAGCCGTATCGGCCGATACGGTCTAGGCGGGTTGGGTGGGCGCGGGAATGTCCTCGGACCTGCCCTGGTTACCGGATTGACGCACGTGGGTGGAGTGCCCAGGTTGCGTCCGGATCTGCTCATGTCCAAGGTCTCGCTCCGTCGTCTGCTCTCCAAGCTGACCGCGCTCGCGCTGTCGACGTCGGCGATCGGCGCGGCCGGTGCGGCGACCACCGCGCCGCGGCTCGTGACCACGCGCAACGGCGACGACGCCGAGCTCGATGCCGATCTCGAGCGCGATGACGACATCGATCGGGAGCAGCTCGACGCCCAGGACGCGGCGGCCGCGCTCGGTCGCGGGCTCGCGCTCGCGCTCGGCGAGGTCCGGCCGCTGACCGCGACGCAGCTCGCGGCGACGTGGTCGCTGTCGAACGACCCGCTGCGCCGGCTCGCGCTCGCGTACGCGCTCGAGTGGACGTTCCCGCTCGTCGGCGATGGCCTCGTCATCGATCATCTGTCCCGCGATGCCGATCCGGCGATCCGGGCGGCAGCCGCGCGCGCGGCCTGGATCCGTCGCCGGAGCGGCGGGGATCCGGGCGTGCTCGACCGGCTCGCCGACGACCCGGATCCGCAAGTGCGCGCGATCGCACGGGCCGCTTCTCACTGACCCATGCTATAGGGGTCAACGTGCTGGAGACCCTCGCCAAGGGATTTCGTGCCGCTCGCCAGCGGCTGACCGGTGTTGCCGAGCTCACCGATGACGTGATCGAGGACGCGCTGCGCGACGTTCGGCTGTCGCTGCTCGAAGGCGATGTCGAGTTCAGCGTCGTCAAGACGTTCCTCGAGCGCGTTCGCAACGCCGCGCGCGGCAAGCAGGTCGAGCTGCGCGCGAAGAGCAAGGAGTACGGGACGCGCTCGATCACGCCCGAGCAGGCGTTCATCGCGATCTGCCAGGACGAGCTGATCAAGATGATGGGCCCCGTCGAGACCGACATCCGGTGGGCGACGAAGGGACCGACCGGCATCATGATGTGCGGCCTGCAAGGCTCGGGTAAGACCACGAGCTGCGGCAAGCTCGCGCGCTGGCTCGAGAAGACGCACAAGAAGAAGCCGCTGCTCGTCGCCGCCGACATCTATCGTCCGGCCGCCGTCGAGCAGCTGAAGACGCTCGGCCGCCAGCTCGACATGCCGGTGTGGTCGATGGACGGCAAGGATCCGGTCACGATCTGCCGCGAGGCGCAGACCGAGGCGGCGAAGCAGGGCTGCGACGTCATCATCTACGACACCGCCGGCCGGCTCGCGATCGACGAGCCGCTGATGCAGGAGCTCGAGGACATCGATCGGTCCTCGAAGCCCGCGAACATCTTCCTCGTCCTCGACGCGATGACCGGTCAGGACGCGGTCAACGTCGCCGACACGTTCAACAAGCGGCTGAACCTCGACGGCGTCATCATGACGAAGCTCGACGGCGATGCGCGCGGTGGCGCGGCGCTGTCGGTCAAGGAGAAGACCGGCAAGCCGATCAAGTTCCTCGGTATCGGCGAGTCGCTCGACAAGCTCGAGGAGTTCCGGCCCGAGGGCCTGGCGTCGCGCATCCTCGGGATGGGCGACATCGTCGGCCTGGTCAAGGACTTCGAGCAGGTCGTCGATGCGGAGAAGGCGGAAGAAGACGCGCTCCGCATGCTCAAGGGCAAGTTCGACATGCAGGACTTCCTCGAGCAGATCCGGCTCATCCAGAAGATGGGCTCGCTGAAGGATCTGTTCGAGAAGCTGCCGTTCTTCGGCGGCGGCCTGCCCGAGGGCGTCAACCTCGACGATCGCGAGCTGACGAAGATCGAGGCGATGATCTCGTCGATGACGCGCGAGGAGCGCACGAACCCGCAGGTGTTCGTCGCGACGACGTGGGAAGACTTCATGTCGACCGCGGGCAAGAGCGCGAAGCGTCGCCGCGCCGACTTCGATCCGGGCCGCGTCAAGCGTGTCTCGAAGGGCTCGGGCCGCAGCGAGCAAGAGGTCAAGGAGCTGCTGCAGAAGTTCGCGCAGATGCGCCAGATGATGGTGCAGCTCGGCGCGTCGACCGGCCTCATGGGCAAGATCCCCGGCTTCAAGCAGTTCTCGCAGATGAAGAAGCTCGCGAACATGGACATCAACGCGCTGATGGCGGCCGGCGGCGGACTTCCGCCCGGGCTCGGCGGCGACGGCGGCGGCATGCCCGCGATGCCGGCGATGCCCGGCGTGCCGACCGGCAACGTGCCCGGCTTGCCGAAGGGCTACACGCCTCCGGGCACGAAGGCCCTCGTCGGTCAGCAGCGCGCGAGCGACAAGCAGAAGGCGCGCGACAAGCGCAAGGCCGAGAAGGCCGCGCGCAAGAAGAACCGTCGCTAGCGCGTGGCGCGCGCGAAGGACTTCGATCTCGCGGTCGAGCTCGGCAAGCCGAGCTTCACGCCGGGCGCGCGCGATCTGCCGAAGCTCGTCGAGCTCGTGGTGCGCGGCGACGAGCCGGCGGCGCCGCGCGCACAGGCCGCGCTCGGCAAGCTCGGTGCGCCGGCGCGCGACGCGATCGCCGCGGCGCTCGATGCCGCTGACGACGGCGCACGCGCGCGGCTCGTCACGACGCTCGGCCTGCTCGCGCGCACCGGTGATGATCCGGCGCGCGCCGCGCTGTTCGCGCGGATGGCCGACGGCTCGCCACGCGTCCGGCGCGCCGCGATCGTCGCGCTCGGCAAGCTCGGTGGCGACGATGCGCGCGCGGCGCTGATCGCACGCTGGGATGCCGGCGACGTCACCGACGACGAGCGGCGCGCGCTCGCCGAGGCGCTCGGCAAGGTCGGTGGCGCCGAGGCACTCGCGCGGCTGCAGCAGGCATCGGCCGGTGACGATGCCGAGCTCGCGCGGCGCCGCGATCGCGCGCTGCTGATGGCAGATCGGTCGGCGCGGCGCGACGAGGCGTCGACGATCCGTGGCGATGTCGCCCTGCCCTCGCCGCTGCGGATCCGGCTCGGCTGCCGGCCGGGGCTCGCGCCGCTGCTCGTCGAGGAGCTGACGCAGCTCGCGCTCGCGCCGGTGTCCGTGGACGACGCGCACGCGGACGTCACGCTCGAGCGCCCGCTGTCGACGCTGTTCGCGTCGCGGCTGTGGGCGAGCTGCGCGATCCGGCTTCCGGCCGCGCTGCCTGCCGTCGAGCGCGGCCGGCGCGACGATCGCGTCGCCGATCCGGATGCGCTCGCGGCCGCGATCACGCGCGCGATCACGGCGCCGGCGACGCGCTCGCTGCTGCGCGCGCTGACCACCGGCCCGATCCGGTGGCGCCTCGGGTTCGCGCACGGCCACAAGCGCGCGATCGTGTGGCGCGTCGCGCGCGACGTCACCGCCGCGGCGCCCGAGCTCGTCAACGATCCGAGCGCGACGACGTGGGACGTGCGCGTCGACGAGGTCGCCGGGTCGCTCGAGCTCGTGCCGCGCCGGCTCGACGATCCGCGGTTCGCGTGGCGCGTCGCCGACGTGCCGGCCGCCTCGCACCCGACGGTCGCGGCGGCGCTCGCCTGGCTCGCCGGGGCGCACGACGGCGATCGCGTGTGGGATCCGTTCTGCGGCTCGGGCGGCGAGCTCGTCGAGCGCGCGCGCCGCGGACCGGTGCGATCGCTCGTCGGGAGCGACGTCGATCCGACCGCGCTCGAGGCGGCGCGCGCGAACGTCGCCGCCGCCGGCGTCACCGCCGAGCTCGCGGTCGGCGACGCGCGCACGTTCGCGCCGGGTCCGGTCGACCTCGTGATCACGAACCCGCCGCTCGGCAGCCGGGTGCAGCTCGACGCCGGCAAGCTGCTCGTCGACGCGCTGCCGCAGCTCGCGCGCCAGCTCGCCCCGGGCGGCCGTCTCGTGTGGATCACGCCGGCGCACCGCAAGACGACGCCGGTCGCCGAGCAGCTCGGGCTGCGTCGCACGCGGTGGCTGCGCGTCGACCTGGGCGGCGTGCGCGGCCAGCTCGAGCGCTGGGATCGTCCGCGCTGACCGGGTACGCTCGAGGCATGCGGCTCGCGCTGACCGCGCTCGTCGGGCTCGTGCTCGTGACCGGCTGTCGCGATCTGCTCGGCTTCGAGGAGCCCGAGGTCCGCGACGATGGCGGCACGTCCGCGATCCGCGTCGGGTTTCGCGCGCCGCAGTCGCTCGCCGACGAGCAGGCCGGCACGGTGCGCGTCGCCGTCGTGCTGTCGCAGCCCTCGGATGCGCCGGTCACCGTCGCGTACGCGGTCGTCGGCGGCACCGCGAGCGCGGGGGACGACTTCGCGGTGTCCGGGACGTCGCTCGCGTTCGCGCCCGGCGAGCTGCGTCAGGAGATCGCGGTCGCGATCACGAGCGATGCGGTCGCCGAGCCCGACGAGACGATCGAGCTCGAGCTCCGCGCCGCGACCGGCGCGTCGATCGATCAGGCGACGCACACGCTGACCGTCAGCGCCGAGCTGCTGCCGCGGGTCGCGTTCGCCGAGCCGTCGTCGCGCGGGAGCGAGACCACGCCGAGCACGCTCGCGGTGACGCTCGATCGCGCCGTGACGGTGCCGGTGACCGTCGGGCTCGTCGTCGAGGGCACCGCGAGCGCCGCCGACTACGCGTTCACCGGCTCGTCGGTGACGTTTGCCGCCGGCGCGACGACCGCGACGATCGCGCTCGACGAGATCGACGATGCGCTCGACGAGGATCCCGAGACCGTCGTGCTGACGCTGCAGGATCCCTCGCTCGGCGTGCTCGTCGGTGCGATCGCGACCACGACGCACACGATCGACGACGACGACGCGCCGCCCGCGATCCAGCTCGACGCCACGACGACGACCGCGAACGAGAACGCCGGCTCCGTGCAGATCGGCGTGTCGCTTTCCGCACCGTCGGGCAAGTCGGTCGCGGTCGACTACGGCGGCATGTTCACCGGCTCGGCGAGCCCCGCGGATGCCGCGATCACCGGCGCGCCCGGTCCGCTGGTGTTCCAGCCCGGCGAGGTGACGAAGCAGCTCGAGGTCACGCTCGCGAACGACGCCGCGGACGAGGCCACCGAGACGTTCACGCTCGCGCTCGCGAACCCGTCGAACGCGACGCTCGGCGCGCGGACCACGAACACCGTGACGATCGTCGACGACGACGCGCCGCCGGCCGTCGCGTTCGCCGCCGCCGCGACGACCGTCACCGAGGATCCGACGATGGTGACCGTCACGGTCGTGCTGTCCGCGGCGAGCGAGAAGGCGATCAGCGTCCCGGTCGTGCGCTCCGGGACGGCGAGCACCGCGGACGCCACGGTGCCGACAACGTCCGTCGCGTTTGCGCCGGGCACCACCAGCCAGACGCTCACGGTCACGATCGCGGAGGACCTGCTCGACGAGGATCCCGAGACCGTCGTGCTCGCGCTCGGCACGCCGACGAACGCGACGCCGGGCGCGATCACGTCGCACACCGTGACGATCGCCGACGACGACAACGCCCCGATCGTGCGGTTCGATCCGAACGAGGCCGACCAGACCGTGCTCGAGGGCAATCCGCTGCCGAACGCGCGGATCTTCACGTACGCGGTCGTGCTGAGCGCACCCTCGGGCAAGCCGATCACCGTGCCGATCGCGGTGACCGGCGACGCCGACGATCCGGTCGATTACACGATCCCGACCGCGCTGCCGCTCGTCTTCGCGCCCGGCGAGACGCGCAAGACGATCGATGTCCGCGTCGTCGCCGACACGATCGCGGAGACCGGGCTCGACGATCTCGAGGACGTGATCCTCACGATCTCCGCGACGCCGACGAACGCGACGCGCGGCGTGCCGGCCGTGCGCACCCACACGATCGACGATGATGACTGACGCGCTCGCGGTCCGGATCGCGCGCTACGCGCTGCCGATCGGCGTGCTCGCGCTCGTCGTGTGCGGCCCGCTGCTGTGGTTCGTCCCGCGCATCCCCGTACCGGACGCCGCGAGCGCGAAGCCGCTGCTGCGGTTCACGTACGCGATCGCGGTTGCGGCGTGGGCGCTCCAGCTCCAGCTCGCCGGCGGCATCGCGCCGATCGTCCGCGCGGTCGCCGCGCGCGAGGCACCGTCGCAGCTGGGCGCGCTGTGGCTCGGGCTCGCCGGGCTCGTGCGCGCGGTGCTGCCGACGGCGCTCGTGGTCGCCGCGATCGCGATCGGCGCGCTCGCGCTCGTCGTGCCGGCGCTGTGCCTCGTCGTCCTGCTCGCGCTCGCGACCGCCAGCCCCGCGGCCGGCCTGCCGGCGCCGCTCGTCGACTCGATCCGCGTCGTCCGCGCGCACCTGCGGCCGATCGCGATCGTCGTCGCGGCGATCGTCATCGTCGATGTCGGGCTCGCGGTCGCGGCGCAGCTCGCGATCGGCCCCGCGCTGTCGAAGAAGCCGACCGTCGCCGAGCTCGGCGCATTTCGCGAGCTCGCGCGCGTCGTCGCGATCGGCGTCGCGATCGTGTCGCCGTTCGCCGCGACCGTGCTCGCCGCGCTGCGCGCCCGCTACGACTAGAGCACGCCGAACTGTACGAGCGCCGCGCGGCACTCGCCGGGATCGCGCGCGACCGCGACATCGGGCGCATCGACCGGGGTGACGCGGCGGCCGTACCAGATCGCGCGCCAGCCCGCGTTGCGGGCGCCGACGATGTCCGCGTCCCACGAGTCGCCGATGTGGATCGCGCGCGCGTCCGGCGCGCCGACGGCCGCGAGCGTGTGGGCGAAGATCCGCGGATCCGGCTTCTCGAGCCCGACCCGGCCGGAGTCGACGATCGCGACGAAGTTGTCCGCGAGCCCGATCTCGGCGAACAGGTCCGCGAGCCTCCCCTCGGAGTTCGACAGCACCGCGACGATCGCACCGCGGTCCGCCAGCTCGCGTGCGAGCTCGAACATCGGCCGGATCGGCCGCCGCCACAGGTTCGCCTCTGCGTTGACGTCGTACAGCCAGCGCGCGTGGACGTCCGGAGTCGCGACCTCGGCGCCTTCGAGCAGCCGGGTCATCAGCGCTCGCCATGCATCGGCGTGTCCGGTACCGGCATCGACGAGGCCGTCGTAGTAGACCCACGCGGCGGGGGCCGACCGGGCGAGTGCGTCCGGGGCCACGCGAACGCCTCGGGTCGCGAGACGGATGGCCAGGAAGTCAAGGTCTAGCTCGACCAACGTCTGGCCCGCATCGAACGTGATGACGGTAGGCGGGATGACCGTTCGTACCCCAGGCCATCTTGCGCGGGTATACTGAACACGATGCCCGAGGGGACCGCTTCGTCGCCCGTACCCGGCGTCGTGGTCGTGTGGAGTGGCGCGACCCCCACGGTGCAGGCGTTCCGGATCCCCCCGGCGGGTCTCGTGCTCGGCCGCGAGCTGCTCGAGAACACGACGGATGACCGGATCAGCCGCCAGCACGCCCGCGTGATGTGGCGCGACAAGCGGTTCGTCGTGACCGACCTCGGCAGCCGCAACGGCACGTACGCCGGCGGCCACGCGCTGATCGATCGCGAGGTCACCGTGACGCCGCCGTCGGTCGTGCGCACCGGACGCACGGTCTCGGTGTTGCTCGACGACATCCGCCGGTTCGAGGGTGCGGCGATCACGAGCCGCTACGACGCGATCGTCGGTGCGAGCACGACGCCGCTGTGGAACGACGTCGAGCAGGCCGCGCGCGACAACATCAACCTGCTCGTGCTCGGCGAGCCCGGCAGCGGCAAGGGCCGGATGGCGCGAGGCTACGCGCGGACGCGCAACCGGCCGGAGGCGCAGTTCAACCCGACGGTGCACGCGGTCCCGCTCGAGCGCGTGATCGGTCCGACGATCGAGACCCTGATCCTCGAGCAGGTCGGCAAGCTCGGCGCCGTGAACCTGACGACGCTCGTCAAGCTGATGGAGACCCGGCCGAACCTGCGCGTCGTCACGACGGCGGTGATGCAGCTCGAGCACCTCGGCATCCCGCCCGACGTCGCACACCGGCTCGCCGCGCGCACGGTGCACCTGCCGCCACTGCGCGATCGTCCCGACGAGATGGCCTTCCTCGTCCACGACGCCGTCCGCGGCTCCGAGCCCGGCCTGCAGATTCACTCGACGCTGATCGAGGCGTGCCTGCTACGGCCGTGGCCGGGCAACTCGCGCGAGCTCGTCGCCGAGGTCAGTCGCACCGCGCACACCGTCGCGGCGCAGGGCAAGAACAACATTCGCGGCGAGGATCTCGACAACGACGCCGGCCACCTGATGATCGGCGCGCCGACGGTCAACGCCGCGGTGCAGCCGACCGCGGTCGGCAAGCAGGGCAAGAAGCTGCGCAACACGCGACCGTCGGGCCGCAGCGACTAGGGCCGCACTTGGAAGGCCGCTCCTAGCGGCGACGCCGCCGGACCACGAGTCCCAGCGCGAGGAGCGCGAGCGGCAGGCCACCCGCACCGCCGGCGCTGCAGCCGCTCGACGAGCCATCGTCGTCGCCGTCGCCGTCGCCATCGCCCGAGCCGGAGCCTTCGCCCGGACCGATCCGCGTCAGCCGCACCGCATCGAACACGAGCTGGACGTTGTTCGCGAGCGGCTCGCCGGTGTTGTCACCGAGGTGGATGAACTGCTCGCCGCCCTGCGCGAGGTCGAGCTCGCCGAGCACCTGGAAGCCATCGGCCGCCGTCTGGTCGACGACGAATTCGTGATCCTCGCCGGCGGCGTGGACGACGTAGCGCGCCTGCGTCGACTGCGCGTACGCGGCCGGCGTCGAGACCTCGATCCGGTAGCGGCCGGCCTCGGCCATGACGAGGTTCCACTGCGCGTAGTTCGACTCCGCGGCGTCCTCGGTCGCGTGGGTCCAGATCAGGTCGTCGCCCTCGCCGACCGCGCTGATGTGGCGCAGGTACTGCGACGGGCCGCCGGCGGTGAAGCAGTCGTCGCCGTCGTCGATCGTGCCGCCGGCGGCGTCGATCGTGCCGCACGGCCGCTGCGCGCCGGCGAGCTGCTCGAGCTGCTCGCGCGTGCCGTTGAACCGGTTCGTGTCGACGTTGCCGTCGATGCCGGCAACGCGGCCGCTCGACGTGAACTGCCAGAACGCCCAGTCGGTCCACGGCGGCGCGATGTTCGGGCAGTCCGCGGTCGTGTACTGCGCGTGCCACAGCGGCGACGTCGTCAGATCGGGCGCGCCGACCTGATCGCGCCAGAAGTAGAAGCCGGTGTAGATGATCGGCGGGCGGCCGATCGCGGCGGTGACGTGATCGACCCACTTGCGAACGGCGGACGCGACCGCCGACGGGCCGAGCCCGCCGTCGACCTCGACATCGATCACCGGCGGCAAGTCGCCGGGCCCGAGCGTACCGATCTTCTGCAGCAGCAGATCGGCCTGCGCGATCGGATCCTGGTTCGGACGGAAGAACTGATACGCGCCGCGCAGCATCCCGTTCGCCTTGATCGCGCTCCAGTTCGTCTCGAACTTCGGATCCTCGAACGTCAGGCCATCGGACACGCGCGTGAACGCGAACTCGACGCCGTCGGCCTTCGCCGCGGGCCAGTCGATCGTGCCCTGGTAATACGAGACGTCGACGCCCTTCACCGTCGGACCGCTACCGCAAACCGTCGCTTCTCCCTCGGTGATCGACGTCGCCGGTTCCGTGGCGTCCACGCAACCCGCAAGCGCGATCGCGCCGATCGAATATCGGATCAAGCCCCGCATCGTGGCCCCCTCGCGGAGCACGATACGGGCCGACTCGCGACGCGTGCAACTTCAACGAATGCCGCGGTTGCTGACCGCGAATGACTCGTATGAGTGCAAACGATCGTGGTCAGTGCTCGTGCGAGTGCGCAACATGAGCAACCGTCGGTTCGTCGTGCGGCAGACCGCAGTGGTGGATCTCGATCGTCAGGTGCGCGACATCGAGCGCGGACAGCACGCTGTGGCGATAGAAGTCGACGTCGCGCGGCGTCGACGTCACGAGCGAGACGATGCAGCTGCGGCGGCCCGGCCCGAGCTCCCACACATGTAGGTCCGCCACCCTCACGTCGTCGATCGACTCGAGCCGCTGCCGCACGACCTGCTCGTGCAGCGGCGACGACACGACGTCGAGCAGCTGACGGCTCGCCTGCCGGCACAGCCCGACCGCCCACCACGTGATCACCGCGCCGCCGACGAGGCCCATCATCGGATCGAGGAACCAGATGTTGAAGAACGCGCCGGCGATCAGCGCCGCGATCGCGAGCAGCGACGTCAGCGCGTCGGCGAGGATGTGGATGTACGCGGCGCGCATGTTGAAGTCGAGCGTGCCCGCCTGCGGCTTCTTGCGACCGTTGCCGTGATCGTGCGCGTGGCCGTGATGGTCATGGTCATGGCCGTGGCCGTGGCCGTGATCGTGACCGTGCCCGTGATCATGAGCGTGCGCGTGACCGTAGTGATGACCGGTGCCGAGCACGAGCGCCGACACGCCGTTGACGATCAGACCGAGCACCGCGATCGGCAACGCCTCGCCGAAATCGACGTGCTCCGGCATCACGAGCCGCTCGATGCCTTCCTTCGCCATCCACAGCGCGACGACCGCGAGCAGCACGCCGCTCGTGAACCCGGCGAGCGCGTAGACCTTGCCGGTGCCGAAGCTGAACGCATCGTTCGCGGCGCGCGTCCGCGCGTACCAGTACGCGACGAGCGTCAGGCCGAGCGCACCGACGTGCGTGCCCATGTGCCAGCCGTCCGCGGTCAGCGCGAGCGAGCCGGTCCACCAGCCGACCGTGACCTCGCCGATCATCATGATCGTCGCGAGGATCACGACCGCGAGCGTGCGGCGCTCGCCCGCCTTGTTGAACTGGTCCTCGTCCTCGTGGTGGACGTGGGCGGACAGTCCGTGCGTCAGCGACTCGTCGGGCCGGGGTTCCATGCGAACGCCGCAGTCTAGCCCTATCATTCGCCCGTGCCCAAGCACCCGGTCACGATGGCGATCCGGACCCTGCGCGCGGCCAAGGTCGCGTTCGAGCCGCACCTCTACACCTGGGAGCCGCACGGCGGCACCCGCGCGTCGTCCGAGGCGCTCGGCGTCGACGAGCACGCGGTCGTCAAGACGCTGATCTTCGAGGACGACACGAGGCAGCCGCTGTGCATCCTGATGCACGGCGATCGCGAGGTCTCGGCGAAGAACCTCGCGCGCACACTCGGCGTCAAGTCGGTCGCTCCGTGCGCGCCGGACGTCGCGGACCGCCACTCGGGCTACCAGGTCGGCGGCACGTCGCCGTTCGGGCTGCGCCGCCAGATGCCGGTCTACATGGAGCGCTCGATCCTCGAGCTGCCGCGGATCTACATCAACGGCGGCGCGCGCGGCTTTCTCGTCTCGATCGATCCGCGCGACGCGCAGCGCGTGCTGTCGCCGACGCTCGTCGACGTTGCCGTGTAGATTCCATTCTCGTTCAGGTTCCGCTTCACCGCTCACCATTCGGTGAAGCGAAGCGACCGAGGCCGCCGCGAGCGGTCGTTTGCCAATCCGTCGCCGCGAACGATCCGGGATCGCGCATCTGCGGTCTCGCTCGGCTCTCGACAAAGAACGGTGACATCGAGAAGGCGCTGTCGTCCAGAACCCACCGGAGGACCTGGATGAAGCGAAGCGACCGAGGCCGCCGCGACGAGGTCGTTTGCCAATCCCTCGCCGCGAAGATCCGAGATTGCGCATCTGCGGTCTCCCTCGGCTCTCGACAAAATAACGGTGAATAGAGAAGCGGAACCTGAACGTCGAACGATCAGGGCGACACGAGACGCATCACGCGCGGCCGCACCCGCCGCTTCTCCACGACGAGATCGCGCGCGAGCTGGCCGTCCGCAAGCCGGCTGCCTGCCGCCGGCAAGACCTCCGCGACCGCGCGCTCCATGTGCTGATCGAACAGCCGGCGCGCGACGCACACCGCCGCGCGCAGCTCCGGGCCCGGCCGCAGCGCGAGCATCTTGTCGATCACGAGGTCGAGCGCGTAGAGCTCGTGCAGCGCCTCGAGCGCGTACGCGGCGCAGTCGTCGCCCGCGGTGCGCAGCGCCTCGAGCAGCACCTTCTGCTCGGCGAGCGCGTGGCTCTTGATCTCGATCGCGAGGCGCGTCGCGACGCGCATGACATCGCACGTGCGCCGGTCGTCGCCGGCGATCGGCGTCAGCTCGTCGAACAGCGCGGCGGCCTCGGCGTGATCGGCGGCCATGACCTCGAGGATCCCCATCACAACCTCGTCATGTAAAAGCAGCCCGGCGCCCTAAGACGCCAGGCTACTGTCGGTGGATTCAGACCTGCTCAGCGACGGCGATTCTGATCGTCGACGCTGTCGCGCTGGCTCGGCGTGCGCTGCGTGATGCGCTCGTCCTCGTCGAGATCGTCCTCGTTGCCGAGGCCGGACTCGTCGTCGTCACCGCGGACACCCTTGTTGATGTCCGCCGTGTCGCCGCTCTGCTGCTGCCGACCGCCCTGCTGGCCCTGGTTGCCCATGCGGTCGCGATCGCGATCCTCGCCCATGCCCGACTGGTTCTGACGGCCCGCCTGCTGGCGTCCGCCCTGCTGGCCCTGACCCTGGCCGCCGCCCTGGTTCATGCCCTGACGGCCGCCACCTTGGCCACCGCCCTGCTGACCAGTCCGATCGCGATCCTGGTTCTGGTTCTGCTGGCCACCGGTCTGATCCCGGCGCTGGCCCTGACCCTGTTGACCCTGGTTGCCGCGCTCGTTCTGGTTCTTGTTCTTGTTATCTGCCATGACGTGTTTCTCCCGTCGTGTGGAGTGACGTTTCCGGGAGGTTTCAAAGTGCAGGCTTCATGCCCCCATGACGCCTGTCACCATCTGCATACTTCTCCAGAGATGGACGAGGTCTCGCTGCGCGCATCTCGTCGAGTGTCCCCTCGGCGCACGTCACGCAACGACGCAGCGATCGGCAACCGTAGCCAGCGCCACGACAATCCGCCGGCTGCGAAACCCGCGCACACGGATCACGCGTGCAGGTCGAAGGATCGTCCGGCGCATTGACAGCGCGTGCCGCACTCGGTATCGCTCCGGGCAACTCTTTAGGAGAAATCCCCGTGCTTCTACGCGGTTGGCCTGGAACTCTCGCTCTCGTTGCGCTGGCGGCGATCGCCGCGTGCAACAACATGGGCGCCGAAAAGAACAAACCGACCGGCAGCGGCACCAACGTTGCGAGCGGCTCGGGCTCGCAGGTCAAGACGGAGACCGGTGCGATCAAGATCGGTCACTTCGCATCGATGACCGGTGCGCAGGCGACGTTCGGGATCTCGACCGATCGCGCGATCCGGCTCGCGATCAAGGAGCGCAACGCGAAGGGCGGCGTCAAGGGTCGGCAGATCGAGCTCGTCACGATCGACGACGCCGGCAAGCAGACCGAGGCCGCGACCGCGGTGACGCGCCTGATCAACGATCACGGCGTCGTCGCGGTGCTCGGCGAGGTCGCGTCGTCGCTGTCGCTCGCCGGCGGTCCGGTCGCGCAGAAGGCGGGGATCCCGATGATCTCGCCGTCGTCGACGAATCCCGATGTCACCGACGTCGGGGACTACATCTTCCGCGTCTGCTTCCTCGACGACTTCCAGGGCTGGGTCGGCGCGAAGTTCGCGACCGAGAACCTCAAGGCGAAGAAGGCCGCGATCCTCTACGATCAGGCCCAGGCGTACTCGAGCGGTCTCGCGGACTACTTCGAGAAGGCGTTCAAGCAGCTCGGCGGCACGATCGCGACGAAGCAGGCGTACACCGGCGGTAACCTCGAGATCAGCTCGCAGCTGCAGCAGATCAAGGGCTCGGGCGCCGACGTGATCTTCCTGCCCGGGTACTACTCCGACGCCGGCACGATCATCCGCAAGGCGCGCGAGGCCGGCATCAAGCAGCCGTTCCTCGGCGGCGACGGCTGGGACTCCGAGGAGCTGCCGAAGATCGCCGGTGACGCGATCAACGGTAATTACTTCTCGAACCACTACGCGCCCGAGGAGCAGCGCCCCGAGGTCAAGAACTTCGTCGACAAGTACAAGGCCGAGTACGGCGCGACGCCGGATGGCCTCGCAGCGCTCGGCTACGACGCCGCGCTCGTGCTGTTCGACGCGATGGAGCGCGCGCCCTCGCTGAAGGGCTCGGATCTGCGCGACGCGCTCGCGGCGACGAAGAACTTCACCGGTGTGACCGGCACGTTCTCGATCGACGAGAACCGCAACGCCAAGAAGTCTGCGGTGATCGTCGAGTACAAGGGCGGCAAGCAGACGATGGCCGCTCGTATCGAGAAGTGAGCGACTTTCTCCAGACGACGGTCAACACGCTCGCGGTCGGCGGCCTGTACGCGCTGATCGCGCTCGGCTACACGCTCGTCTACGGCATCCTGCGGTTCATCAACTTCGCGCACTCCGACATCGTGTCGTGGGGCGCGTGGCTCGCGTTGACCGTCGCCGGCGGGCTCGGCTTCCTCGCCGGCGGCGCGGGCTTCTTGGGGATGCTCGTCGTGCTCGTGCTGACGATGGCGATCTGCGCCGCGATGGGCGTCACGATCGAGCGGCTCGCGTATCGCCCGCTGCGCAAGGCGCCGCGGCTCAACGTGCTGATCACCGCGATCGGCGTGTCGCTGTTCCTGCAGAACGTCGGCCTGCTCGACAAGGTGTTCGGCAACCGGCCGAGCGGGATCACGGCGCTCCTGCCGAACCACGCGCTGTTCGAGCTCGCCGGCGTCGAGCTCCGGCTCTACGACCTGCTGACGATCGTGCTCGCGATCGTGCTCGTGTTCCTGCTCGAGCGCCTCGTCTACGGCACGAAGATGGGACGCGCGATGCGCGCGGTGTCGTTCGACGAGCGCACCGCGGCGCTGATGGGCGTCAACGTCAACAACGTCGTGTCGGTGACGTTCGCGCTCGGCTCGGCGCTCGCCGCGGCGGGCGGCATCCTGTTCGCGCTGCGCAACGACCTGCGGCAGACCGCGGACGCGTCGTGGGTGCTGCTCGGCCTCAAGGCGTTCGTCGCCGCGGTCGTCGGCGGCATCGGCAACGTGCGCGGCGCGGCGGCCGGCGCGCTGCTGATCGCGTTCGTCGAGGTGTTCGTGCACTTCTACGTCAGCCGGTTCTTCAGCGACAAGCCGTGGGTCAACCAGCTCCAGGACATCTACGTGTTCGGGATCCTGATCCTGACGCTGATGTTCAAGCCGAGCGGGTTGCTCGGGAAGGCAGCGGTCGAGAAGGTATGAAGTCGCTGCAACAACGGGTCGCGGAGCTGCGGCCGAGCTTGCCCGTCGCGATCGCGCGCTCGCTCGCGCCGTTCGTCGGCGCGGTGCTGCTCGCGATGTTCATCGACACGGTGATCGGGCCGGCGGTCGGCGCGACGTGGACGAAGATCCTGCTCGACGTCGGCATCGCGATCCTGCTCGCGGGCTCGCTCAACGTCGTCAACGGCTACGCCGGCCAGTTCTCGATCGGCCACGCCGGGTTCATGCTCGTCGGTGGCTACGCCGCCGCGTGGCTGACGTTCTACGGCTCGATCCACTGGTTCGATACCAAGGAAGCGTTCGGCGGCTTCATGGGCAATGGCCAGCTGCTGTTCCTCGCGGGCTGCATGCTCGGCGGCGTGATCGCATCGGTGTTCGGCGTGCTCGTCGGCTTGCCGAGCCTGCGGCTGCGCGGCGATTACCTCGCGATCGTGACGCTCGGCTTTGGCGAGATCGTGCGCGTGCTCGGCCAGATCACGCAGCGCCAGCCGAAGAGCCTCGCCGCGGTCAAGGACCAGACGATGTTCGAGCTGTCGAACAACCTCGGCGGTGCGGAGGGGTTCTCGCAGATCCCGGGCTACACGCGGCTGTTCTTCGTCTACGCGTTCGCGCTGATCCTGCTCGTCCTGATCTACCGCCTCAAGTACTCGAGCAAGGGCCGCGCGCTGCTCGCGATCCGCGAGAACGAGATCGCGGCCGAGGCGATGGGCGTCGATACGACGCGCAGCAAGGTCGTCGCGTTCGTGTTCTCGGCATTCTTCGCCGGCATCGGCGGCGCGCTGTACGCGCACCAGGTCGGCGCGCTCGATCCGAAGGAGCTCGGCTTCCAGAAGTCGTTCGACCTCGTGATCATCGTCGTGATCGGCGGCATGGGCTCGATCACCGGCATCGTGCTCGGCGCGTCGATCCTCGTGATCCTGCCGGAGCTGTTCCGCGAGTTTTCCGACTACCGCATGATCGTCTACGCGCTCGCGCTGATCGTCGTCATGATCTCGCGGCCGCAGGGCATCATGGGCGTGCAGGAGCTGTGGGAGCTGCCGTGGGCGGACGGCATCCGCAACCTGCGCACGAAGCCGAACAAGCTCGCCGTCGCGGCGCTGATCGCCGGCCTCGTCGGTGTGTTCGCGGCCGGGATCGTGCTCGCGCCGGCCGCGATCGTGCTCGGCGTGCTCGGCGTGCGATGGTCGCGCGCGCACGACGAGTCGGGCCGCAGCCTCGCGCTCGCCGGCATCGTGTTCGGCGTCGTCGGCTGTGCGGTCGTGCTGCTGTTCCTCCACCGCGCGGGGATCCTGTGAGCGGCAACCCGACGACGATGCTCGCGCTCCACGCGAACAAGCTGTCGCTCGCGTTCGGCGGCCTCAAGGCGGTCAGTGACTTCACGCTCGAGCTGCCGCAGAAGGGCCTCTACGGGCTGATCGGCCCGAACGGCGCCGGCAAGACGACCGTGTTCAACCTGCTGACCGGCGTCTACAAGCCCGACGTCGGCGAGGTGTTCCTGTCGGGCCACCGGATCGATGGCAAGAAGCCGTCGTACATCGCGCACGCGGGCATGGCGCGCACGTTCCAGAACATCCGGCTGTTCGGCGAGCTGAGCGTGATCGACAACGTGCGGACCGCCGCCGGCGTGCGCACGAAGAGCGGCCTGTTCCGGACGCTGTTTCGCACGCCGATGCACGTCGCGGAGGAGCGCGCGATCACCGAGCGCAGCCTCGAGCTGCTCGACGTGCTCCACGTCTCGCACCGCAAGCACGAGCAGGCGAAGAGCCTGCCGTACGGCGATCAGCGCCGGCTCGAGATCGCGCGCGCGCTCGCGACCGAGCCGAAGGTCCTGCTGCTCGACGAGCCGGTCGCCGGCATGAACACGCAGGAGAAGCACGAGATGGCCGGCCTGATCCGGTCGCTGCGCGAGCAGTTCGACGTCGCGATCCTGCTGATCGAGCACGACATGGGCCTCGTGATGGACATCTGCGAGCAGATCACCGTGATCGATCACGGCGTGACGATCGCGCGCGGCACGCCGAAGGCCGTGCAGGACAACCCGGCGGTCGTCGAGGCGTACCTCGGCGTCCCCGAGGAGAACGATCCGATTCCACCGCCGGACAGCGCGCCGCGCACGGATGAGGGCGTCGATGGCGTCGCGGGGACGGAGGCGTAGATGCCGGCGATGCTCGAGGTCGACAACGTCGACGTCCACTACGGCGGCATCCACGCGCTGCGCGGCGTGTCGCTCAAGGTCGAGGCGGGCGAGATCGTGACGCTGATCGGCGCGAACGGCGCGGGCAAGACGACGACGCTGCGCGCGATCTCGGGGATCGTGAAGCCGTCGAAGGGCTCGGTGAGATTCGCGGGCGAGACGATCACCGGCATCGCGCCGCACGTGATCGTCGGCCGCGGGCTCGTGCACGCTCCCGAAGGTCGCGGCATCTTCTCGAACATGACGGTCGAGGAAAACCTCGACATCGGCGCCTACCTGCGCGCCGATCGCGCGGCGATCGCGAAGGACCGCGAGCACGCGCTTGCGATGTTCCCGCGCCTGCGCGAGCGCCTCAAGCAGAATGCGGGTACGCTCTCCGGTGGCGAGCAGCAGATGCTGTCGATCGCACGCGCCCTGCTATCACGTCCGAAGCTCCTCCTGCTCGACGAGCCATCGCTCGGTCTGGCGCCGCAAGTGGTTGCGCTGATCTTCAAGATCGTGCGTACGATCGCAGCCGAGGGAACCACGATCTTGCTCGTCGAGCAAAATGCCCACATGGCGCTCGGGGTGGCGAGCCGCGCGTACGTCCTCGAGGTCGGTCAGATCGTCCTCGAGGGCCCCGCGAAGCAGCTCGCGACCGACGACAAGATCCGCAAGGCGTACCTCGGAATTCACGACTGAGGTCCTCATGAACGACGCCGCGAAGGCAGATCCCACGCATCACGGGACGCGACGCTCCGCGCACGGCCACAGCGGCAACGCGGCGCACGGGGGCACGGGCGCGGTCGGCCACCACGGGGCCGGGCATCACGCGCACACGCGCAAGGAGGTCGCCTGGCTCTCGCTCGGCGCGCTCGGCGTCGTGTACGGAGACATCGGTACGTCTCCGCTGTACGCGATGCGCGAGTGCTTCGGCGCGACGAACCCGCACCACGTCACCGCCGCCGAGGCAAACAACGTGCTCGGCGTGCTGTCGCTGGTGTTCTGGTCGCTGCTGATCGTCGTGTTCGTCAAGTACCTGGCGGTCGTGCTGCGCGCCGACAACAAGGGCGAAGGCGGCACGCTCGCGCTCGCGGCGCTCGTCCAGCGCTCGATCGGCGACAAGAAGCGGAGCCGGCTCGGGATCCCGATCCTGCTCGCGCTGTTCGGCACCGGCCTGCTCTACGGCGAAGGCCTGATCACGCCGGCGATCTCCGTGCTGTCCGCGGTCGAGGGTCTCTCGGAGCAGAACGAGAACCTCTCGCACCTCGTCATCCCGATCTCGGTCGCGATCCTCGTCGGGCTGTTCTGGGTGCAGCGCTACGGCACCGGCAAGATCGGATCGATCTTCGGCTGGGTCATGCTGCTGTGGTTCTTCTCGATCGGCGCGGCCGGCGTGCCCGCGATCATCGGCAACCCGCACGTGCTCGCCGCCGCGTCGCCGACGTACGCGGTGCAGTTCCTCGCGCACCACGGCTGGCACGGCTTCCTGCTGCTCGGCTCGGTCGTGCTGTGCGTGACCGGCTGCGAGGCGCTGTACGCGGACATGGGTCACTTCGGCAAGACGCCGATCCGGATCGCGTGGTCGATCGTCGTGTTCCCCGGCCTGCTGCTGAACTACTTCGGCCAGGGCGCGCTGTACCTCGAGAACGGCTCGAGCGTGACGAGCCCGTTCTACGGCCTCGTCGAGGGGCCGCTGCTGATCCCGATGGTGATCCTCGCGACGATGGCCGCGATCATCGCGTCGCAAGCCCTGATCTCCGGCGCGTTCTCGCTGACGAACCAGGCGGTGCAGCTCGGCTACTTCCCGCGCGTCACCGTCGTCCACACGTCGAGCAAGCACGAGGGCCAGATCTACATCCCCGAGATCAACTACTTCTTCATGATCGCGTGCGTCGCGCTCGTGCTCGCGTTCCAGACCAGCTCGAACCTCGCGGCCGCGTACGGCATCGCCGTCACCGGTCTGTTCATGATCACGTCGTTCCTGATCTTCCTCGTCTGCCAGCGCAACTGGGGGTGGTCGCTCGGCGCCGCGCTCGCGCTCTACATCCCGCTCGTCGTGATCGACGGCGCGTTCTTCTCGTCGAACCTCGTCAAGATCGCGGCCGGCGGCTGGTTCCCGCTCGCGGTCGGCACCGGCGTGTTCGCGATCATGACGACGTGGTGGCGCGGCCGCCACGAGCTGTCGCAGATGATGGAGACCGGCACGATCCCCGAGGATCTGTTCCTCGAGGACATCAAGGAGACCCCGCTGCCGCGCGTGCCCGGGACCGCGGTGTTCATGGCGTCGGGCTCGAACGGCATCCCGAACGTGCTGCTCCACCACGTCAAGCACAACAAGGTGCTGCACAAGCAGGTCGTGCTGCTGTCGGTCGTCACCGAGCCGGTACCGTTCACGATCGGCAACTCCGCGATCGAGGTCCGCGAGCTCGGCAACAAGCAGCAGGGCTTCTACCGCGTCGTCGCGCGCGTCGGCTTCATGCAGCAGCCGAACGTGCCAAAGATCCTCGCGCGCTGCGAGAAGCACCACCTCCACGTCAACGACGCGGACACCACGTACTACCTCGGCCGGCAGACGCTGCTGACCACCGGCAAGTCCCGGATCGCGAAGTGGCGCAAGATGCTGTTCAGCTTCCTCAGCGTCAACTCGCGGACGCCGACCGCGTTCTTCGGCCTGCCGCCGAACCGCGTCGTCGAGCTCGGCCTCCAGATCGAGCTCTGATCGGTTTGCGAGCGACTTTACAGGTCGCTCAGCCGACTGCAGCGAGCACGAACGGTGACAGCGCCGGTGCCGATGGCTGGAGCATCGCGAGCTGGCGCAGTCGCTCGGTCGCGAACGCACCGGCGAGCTTGTTGTACTCGCTCGTGTACTCGCGCAGCGCAGGCAGCAGGCTCTGCTCCTCTTGCTGTGCGTGCTCGTGGACGAGCTCGCGCAGGTGATACGCCCGCTCCCGCCACGCCATCGTCCCGGGTCGCGTACACACGAGTGCCGTCAGCGCGCCTTCCTGGGCGAGGTGCGCTGCACGTGCCTGCGCGACGAGGGTCTGCAGTGCCGGCATCAGCTCGAACCGCCCGAGCACGATGTCCTCGGCCTCGGCGTGCGCGGTCAGGCCGAGCCGCACGCCGTCCAATGAAGCCCGGAGTTGCGCCGGGCTGGCCGTCGGATCGAGGAGCTGCGTCAGCTCGTTCTGGAGGTCTGCGTGATCGCGACGCAGCAAGGCCAGGAAGTCCGTCGGCATGTATGCGAACCGATACAATCGTGATGCCCGCACGGTGAGGCGTTGTCAGCCGCACAGCGATGCACGCAGTGCGAGGACGATTACCGATCTTCGACGAGGAATGAGGTTTCTTCGCGAGCGCCCTGGTCACACGTGCACAAGAAGTGCTGAGCGCTCGCGCCCGAGGTGACACCGCGTGCGAGCTGTTTCTGTGGGATACGCACCGACGATCCCAGACCGTGCGTGATCGCCACGATCGCAACGAAGCGCTTCGATAACCACGTCGATAATCGCCGTCGCTGATGACCGCGCGACTCGGCGCGTGACGACCGTCGCGCGTTTCAGGCGATTTGTCAGAAACGATATGCTCGCTTGATGAGGCGCCGGCGATCGTTCGCGCAGCGCGGTGCCATCGTCGGTGCCGTCGTCGTGCTCGCGATCGTCGTGCTCGCGATCGTGCAGCCCGGGGCGGATCCGTACGCGATCGACGTCGACCACGGGCTGACCGCGCTCGGCGCCCCGCTCCCGCCGTCGGCGCACGCGCCGCTCGGCACCGATGCGCTCGGCCGCGACGTCTGGGCGCGCGTCGTCGCCGGCGCCGGGAGCTCGCTGTCGATCGCGGCGCTCGCGACTGCGCTCGCGCTGGTCGTCGGGGTCGCGGTCGGCCTCGTCGCCGGCTACGCGGGCGGCTGGGTCGACAACCTGCTGATGCGCACCGTCGACCTCGTGCTCGCGTTCCCGTTCCTCCTGCTCGCGATCCTGCTCGCGGCGCTGCTGCGCAACACGAGCGCGGGTGCATCGATCGCCCCGGTGATCGCGGCGCTCGCGATCGCGAGCTGGACGACGATGGCGCGCGTCGTGCGCAGCCGGACGCTCGCGCTTACCCGCTCGGAGATGGTGATCGCGGCGCGCGCGCTCGGCGCGACCCCGGCGCGGATCGTGATGCGTTACCTGCTGCCGAACGTCGCCGGGCTCGTCGTCGTGATCGCCGCGCTCGCGTTCGCGCAGAACCTGCTCGCCGAGTCCGTGCTGTCGTACCTCGGGCTCGGCGCGCCGCCGCCGGCCGCGAGCTGGGGCCGCATGCTCTACGAGGGACGCGTCTACTACCGGAGCGCCCCGCATTTGGTGGTCGTGCCAGGACTCGCGATCGTCGTCGCGGTCGCGGCGTTTCATCTGATCGGCGAGGGGCTGCGCGCGTGGATCGATCCCGGGGAGCGCGCGTGAGGATCGCGATCGTCGTCGCGTTTGTGGGCGCGATGCTGGCCGCGTGCACGCCGCGCGACGACGGCCCGCGCACCCGGCCGAGCGATCCGCGGCTGCGGATCTCGTCCAAGGATCGGCTCGCGACGCTCGATCCCGCGGTCGCGTACGACGAGGTGACGTTCTACGTGCTGCGGCACGTCGTCGAGGGCCTCGTCGGCTACGCGCCGCACAGCACGCACCTCGAGAACCGGCTCGCCGAGCACATCGAGATCACCGCGCTCCCCGACGGCGGCGAGCGCTACGTGTTCACGCTGCGCGAGGGCATCCAGTACGCGGATGGGAGGCCGATCGTCGCGGAAGACTTCAAGTACGCGCTCGAGCGAGCGATCGCGCTGCCCGCGAGCGCGTTCCCTGATTTTCTCGCCGACGTCGAAGGCGTTGCGGAGATCGAGCGCAACAAGCACGAGTTCCAGCGCTTCCCCGTGCGAGGCATCGAAGTGCGGGGCGAACGCGAGCTCGAGATCCGGCTTGTGCGCAAGAACGCGGCGTTCCTCTACGCGCTCGCGATGCCGTTCGCCGCGCCGATCCCGCAGCGCTTCGACGACGCGCACGATCACGATCTCCGCCGCGGGCCGCTCGCGTCCGGTCCGTACGAGATCGCGAGCTGGGACGAAGGCCAGGCGATCGAGCTGCGGCGTCACGCGCACTACTTCGATCCGACGCGCGGCCGGATCCCCGGCATCGTGCTCTACGAGAACATCCCGCGCGACACCCAGTTCCTGATGTTCCTGCGCGGCGAGCTCGACGCCGCGGAGCGGCTCTCCGCACCGGACTTCGTCCGCATCCTCGCGCAGCCGGCGTGGCAGCCGTACGTCCATCACCAGCAGCCGATGAACGCGTTCGGCGCGCGGTTCAACGTCACCGTGCCGCCGTTCGATCGGCGCGAGGTCCGCCAGGCGTTCAACTACGCGCTCGATCGCCGGCACATCGCGACGCTGCTGAACGGCACCGCGATCCCGGCGCACGGTATCCTCGCCCCGGGTGCGTTCGGCCGCGACGACGCGCTGCCCGCGTACGAGCACGATCCCGCGCGCGCCCGCGCGCTGCTCGCGCAGGCCGGCTACCCGGACGGGCTCGACGTCGAGTACGTGACGCTCGCCGACGAGGAAGCCGAGAAGCTCGCGGTGTCGATGCAGCATGATCTCGCCGAGATCGGCGTGCGGATGCAGATCCGGCTGACCTCGATCCCCGTGTACGTCGATACCGTGTCGCAGCCCGACGGCCCGGCGTTCTCGTTCGTATCGTGGGTCGGCGACTCGCCGGATGCGACGAGCCTGCTCGATCCGAAGTTCCGCTCCGACGGCGGCGCGAACGATTCGTTTTACAAGAGCCCCGAGCTCGATGCGGTGCTCGATCGCGCCCGCGCGTTGCCCGATGGCGACGAGCGCGCCGCGCTGTATCACCAGGCCGAGCGCATCCTGCGCGACGACGCGCCGTGGGTCTGGGGCTACCACCAGTCGACGATCGAGGTCACGCAGCCATACGTCCGCGACTACGAGCCGCATCCGATCTGGTTTCGCGACTACACGTCGGCGTGGATCGACGACGGAGGCTCGCGATGACCGCGATCGTCCTGCGCCGGATCGGGTGGTCCGTGCTCGTCGTGTGGTTCGTGGTGACCGCGACGTTCGCGCTCGTCGCGGTCGCGCCCGGGAGCCCGGTCCACGCGATGGTTGGCCCGCACGCGTCACAAAGGACAAAGGATCTCGTGAGCGCGCAGTACTGCGTCGACGAGGGCCTCGTCACGCGCTACGGCTGCTGGCTCGCGACGCTCGGCGACGGCCTCGGCACGAGCTTTCGCACGGAGCGCAAGGTGACCGACATCCTCGGTGACCGCGTGTGGCCGACCGTGCAGCTCGCGCTCGCCGCGATCGTGCTGCAGCTGCTGATCGGGATCCCGCTCGGCGTCGTGTCGGCGGTGCGACGCGGCCGGTGGCCAGACCGGCTCGCGAGCGGGTTCACCGTGCTCGCGCAGAGTGCGCCAGCGTTCTTCGTCGCGACCGTGCTCGTGTACCTGCTCGCGTTCCGGTTCGAGCTGTTTCCGCTCGGCGGCTACGGCGACGGCTTCTGGGATCGGCTACACCACCTCGTGCTGCCTGCGCTGACGCTCGCGACCCTCGGCGTCGCGTACTACGCACGCGTGATCCGCAGCGAGCTCGGCGACACGCTCGGGCAGGACTACGTGCGCACCGCGCGCGCGAAGGGCTTGCCGGAGCGCACCGTCGTATGGCGCCACGCGCTGCGACCTGCGCTGCCGCCGCTCGTCACCGTGATCGGGCTCGATCTCGGGATGCTCGTCGGAGGCGCGGTCGTGATCGAGCAGATCTTCTCGTGGCCCGGGCTCGGCCGCGAGATGCTGCAGGCGATCCTCGATGTCGACATGCCGGTGATCCTCGGGATCGTGCTCGTCACCGCGGTCGCGATCGCGATCGCGAACCTCGCCGTCGACCTCGTCCAGCTGTGGCTCGATCCGAGGCTCCGTGAGTGACGAGGCCGCCAGCAGCGCGTCGCGCGTACCGGTCCGGCGCTTCGTGTTCCTGCTCGGCTGGGTCAGCCTGTTCGCGGACCTCTGCTACGAGGGCATGCGCGGCGCGATCGGACCGTACCTCGCGCTGCTCGGCGCGAGTGCGACCGCGGTCGGCGTGGTGTCGGGCACCGGCGAGGCGATCGGCTATGCGCTGCGCTACGTCACCGGTGCGCTCGCCGATCGCACGCACCGCTACTGGGCGATCGCGATCGCCGGCTACGCGACGAACCTCGTCGCCGTGCCGCTGCTCGCGCTCGCGGGCAGCTGGCCGATGGTCGCCGTGCTCGTCGCGCTCGAGCGGCTCGGCAAGGCGGTGCGGTCGCCGGCGAAGTCGACGCTGACGTCGTTCGCCGCGAGCGAGGTCGGCGCCGGCAAGGTGTTCGCGATCACCGAGGCGATGGATCAGGTCGGCGGCCTGCTCGGCCCGCTGCTCGTCGCCGGCGTGCTCGCGTGGCGCGGCGAGACCGCCGAAGGCTTCGCGTGGGCGTTCGTGATCCTCGGCATCCCGGCCGCGATCGCGGTCGCGGTGCTACTGCGCGCGCGCAGCCTGTATCCCGATCCGCGCGCGATGGATCGCTCCGAGCCCGGCGCGCACGCGATGCTCGGCCGGCGCTACACGATCTACCTCGTCGGCGTCGCGCTGATCGCGGTCGGGCTCGCCGACTGGCCGCTGCTCGCCTATCACATGGAGCGCGAGGGCATCCTCGGCACGAAGTGGCTGCCCGTCGCGTACGCCGCCGCGATGGCAGCCGACGGCGTCGCCGCGCTGTTTGCCGGCAACGCGTTCGATCGCACGCGCGCGAAGGGCGGCACCGGCGCGGGGGTCGTCGTCGTGTTCGTGATCATCGGCGTCGCGTACGCGCCGCTCGTGCTGCTCGCGGATCGCGACACGCCGTACTACGCGATGGCCGGCATCGCGCTGTGGTCGATCACGCTCGCCGCAACCGAGTCGATCGGCAAGTCGATGATCGCGGCGATCGTGCCGCGCGGCGAACGCGGCCGCGCCTACGGCCTGTATTACCTCGTGTGGGGCGCGTCGTGGTGGGTCGGCAGCCTGCTGCTCGGCGTGCTCTACGATCGCTCGCATCTCGCGGCCGCGACCGCCGCGGTGATCGCGCTCGCCGCGGGAGCGATCGTCGTCGGTGCATCGGCACGCGCAAAGCCTGCCGCGCGCTGACGTACGAAATCTCCCGCAGACGTGCGGGCGTGAAGGATGCACTCACGATCGTTCGTGCACGGGGACGTCATGAGCCGTTGTGTGGATCTCGTGACTTGGGGACGGGTCTGCCGTGACATCGGCGCTCGATGTGCCCCGGCGCTACGCGAGGAGAACACGGATGCAGGTTCCTACCGAGATCACGTTCCACGGCATCGAGCATAGCGACGCAGTCGAAGCGTCGATCCATCGCTGGATCGCCCGCCTCGAGCACTTTCACGATCGGATCACCGGCTGTGGGGTCGTGATCAGTCAACCGCACAAGCGCCATCGTCAGGGTCGCGAGTTCCAGATCAGCTTGCGACTCGAAGTTCCCGGCGCCGAGATCGCGTGCACGCACGCCGCGCACGAGGACATCTACATCGCGATCGCGGATGCGTTCCGCGCCGCCAAGCGCCAGCTCCAGGATCACGTCGATCTGCAGCGCGGCTTCGTGAAGACCCATGTCGTCGAGCGCACCGGCAACGTCGGCTTGAACCTCAACAAGCACCGCGCCGGCGCCGCCAGCGGAGGCTCGCGATAGCGGCGACACATCGCTGTAACCTGTTACATATCGGCGACTTAGCTGGCGACTCGAGTTGACTGGCCAGTCGAGTAGCCAGCGCGTCCGAGCGCAACTAGTGACCACGATTGTGTGCACTCGTGGCGTGGGCCTTGCCTCGTGCCCTGCGCATGATGAGCACGGGCCTGCGTGTAACGCTGCTGTCGCTGATCGTCGCCGGCGCGACGAGTTGCGGTGGCAACGACGATCCTGACAACGGCGTCGACACGAACTGCCTCGACGGCAAGTGCGACGGCATCGGTGGCGCGAACGATCCGTTCAAGGACGTCGGCGACATCGAGTCGCGCGAGTTCGAGTACATCATCGTCGGCTCGGGCGCCGGCGGCGGCCCACTCGCCGCGAACCTCGCGCGTCAGGGTCACAGCGTGCTGCTGCTCGAGGCCGGCAAGGAGACCGGCGGCAAGCTCGAGATGCAGGTGCCCGCGTTCCACCCGACCGCGACCGAGACCCCGGATCTCGCGTGGTGGTACTTCGTCGATCACTACGGCGACAAGGACCGCCAGCAGCAGGACTCGAAGATCACGCCCGAGGGCATCCTCTACCCGCGCGGCGGCACGCTCGGCGGCTCGACCGCGGTCAACGCGCTGATCACCGTCGCGCCGAAGAACAGCGACTGGGACGGCATCGCGTCGCTCACCGCCGACGACAGCTGGTCCGCTGGCAACATGCGCCAGTACTACGATCGCGTCACGCGCTGGCTCTCGGTCGAGCGCCAGCAGGTGCCGGCCGATGCGCTGTTCGACGGCAGCCTGATGTCGATCCTCACCGCAGCCTTCAAGGAGTCGGCGGACGCCGGCCTCGGCTCGCCCGACGTCGATCTGTTCGACCCGCTCCGCAACATCTTCGTGATCTTCAGCTACCTCACCGCGGACATCAACCAGGCCACGATGGACGGCAACCCGCAGGGCGTCTATCAGTTCCCGCTCGCGAGCCGCGGCCACCGTCGCAACGGCACGCGCGAGTACCTGCTCGCGACCGTGCAGGACGGCCGCCGGTTCCCGCTGCGCATCAAGACCCAGGCGCTCGTCACGAAGGTGACGTTTGCCGACGCGCCGGACGACCAGGGCCGCTGGAAGGCGACCGGCGTCGAGTTCCTCGACGGTGAATCGCTGTACTCCGCCGACCTGACGTCGACCAGCGCGCCCGCCGAGCCGCGCACCGTCCGCGTGCGCGCGACCCGCGAGGTGATCCTCTCCGCCGGCGCGTTCAACACGCCGCAGCTGCTCATGCTGTCCGGCATCGGCGCGCGCGACGAGCTCGCGGCGCAGGGCATCGAGACGAAGGTCGATCTGCCGGGCGTCGGCAAGAACCTGCAGGACCGCTACGAGGTCGGCGTCGTCACCGAGCTGTCGAATGACTTCAACGCGCTTCGCCGCTGCTCGTACGCGCTCGACGACAGCGACGCGTGCTTCCGCGACTGGACGAAGGGCCGCGGCGCATACACGTCGAACGGCGGCACGATCTCGATCCTCATGAAGTCGGATCCGTCGAAGACCGAGCCCGACCTCCACATCTTCGGCCTGCCCGGCGTGTTCAAGGGCTACGCGCCCGGCTACTCGGTCGAGGCCAACGCGTCGAAGAACAAGTTCACGTGGCTCATCCTCAAGGGCCACACCCAGAACCGCGGCGGCACGGTCAAGCTCCGGTCGGCGGATCCGCGCGAGCGCCCGCAGATCAACTTCCACTACTTCGACGACGGCGACGTCGATCAGGGCCAGGACGTCAACGACCTGACCGCGGTCGTCAACGGCGTCGAGTTCGTGCGCAAGATCGCCGACCGCTCGGACAAGCTCGACCTGTTCACGTCCGCGAAGGAAGTGTGGCCGGGCCGCAACGTCTCCGACCGCCAGGCCGTCGGTGACTGGGTCAAGCGCGAGGCATGGGGCCACCACGCGTCGTGCTCGGCGGCGATCGGCGCCGACGGCGATCCGAACGCGGTGCTCGACTCGAAGTTCCGCGTCCGCGGCACCGACGGCCTGCGCGTCGTCGATGCCTCGGTGTTCCCGCGGATCCCGGGCACGTTCATCGTGCTGCCGATCTACATGGTCAGCGAGAAGGCGACCGACGTGATCCTCGAGAGCCTCGGCGAGACGCGGAACGAGTCCAACTTCCCGTGAGCGATCGCGATATGATCGCGGCATGCGACGCATCGCGATCCTGCTCGTGACGGTGATGGCCTTCGGATGCGGCAAGTCCGCCGAGGAACAGGCCAAGGAAGATGTCGAGGCCGAGATGGCCAAGCGCGGCGAGACGGTCAAGTCGGGCGAGTCGAAGGAATCGGCGAAGCCCGCTCCGGACGAGCCCAAGCCCGAGAAGGCGGTCGACGCCGCCGTTCCCGAGCCGACAACGCCCGCGGAGATCGACGCCGCGCGCAAGCAGGCGATGATCGACGGTCGCGACAAGGACGTCGTGAAGTACTGCGAGATGGCCAAGATCGACGACAAGAGCGATCCCCAGGCCAAGCTCGGCTGCGCGCTCGCCGCCTGCCGCATCAACGACGCGGACAAGGCGAAGAGCTGGGCACACGGGCTGCCCAAGCCGCTGATGGAGCAGGCGATCAAGACCTGCATGGCGAACAAGGTCGTGCTCTGACTACCCCGCCGGAGTCTTGATCTTCGCGCGCGTTCGGACGACCGTGCAGGGTGGTGGCGATCCGCGAGCGTGAACGCAAGCAACGCAGCAAGCTGTACGCGAAGGCGCACGGCAAGCCGGCGCACGTGTTCGAGCCCGACAGCCCCGACGACAGCGCGGTCTGCATCGAGGCGTTCGCGTTCGACTTCGCCCAGCCATCCAGCGCCGTCACGAATCGCGGCTTCGTGCTGCTGACGAACGGGATGAGCGATCGCCGCATGCACCTCGACGCGGCCGCGCAGCTCGCCGCCGATGCGGGAGAGCTCAAGCCGCGCGCGGAGCTCGCGTGGTACGTGCGCGAGCCGCTGTCGCGCTACGTCCGCAACCTGCGCTGGCTCGCCGAGTTCCCGTTCCTCGATCAGACGTGGCTCGGCTGGGGCCACACGCTGCAGATGCCCGAGCCGATCCTCGACGGCTCGCCGCTCACCGCGTTCTTCTTCATGACGCCGGTCCTCGCGCGCCACCAGCAGCTCGCCGAGCAGCTGCGGATCGATAGCGATCCGGTCGAGCTGCTCGTCGTGCATCTGCTCACGACCGCGGAGTACGAGCACAAGCGCGCGCACGGCGCGAACGCGATGCTCGATCTGTTCGACGAGCATCGCTATCCGCTCGTGCTCGACGAGCGCCGCGCGAGTTACGTCTGAAGGATTCAAGGTTCACTGTTCCGCTGTTGCGTATTCCCTATTGTCAGACGCGCCTCGTAGCGTCCGCGCCGTGAAGGGCGAGAACATTTCCATCCGGCTGCGCAAGTTCGCTGCCGACACGGTTCGGCTTTGTCGTGCGCTGCCGAACGACGTCGCGGCGAAGCACATCGCGCGGCAGCTACTGAGGTCGGCGACCGCGGGAGGTGCGAACTACGAAGAGGCACGCGGTGCCGAAAGCCGCGCAGACTTTGTGCACAAGATCAGCATCGCGAACAAGGAGGTACGAGAGTCGCTGTACTGGTTACGGCTTGCCAAGGACGCCGAGCTCGTCACGAGCGAGGTCGAGACGTTGACTCGTGAGGCCGATGAGCTGATCGCGATCCTGACGAGCTCCATCAGAACCGCGAAGCAAAACGACGTTGTGTCGCACGGCCGACCATTCTCTTGAAGAGCCGGTCCAGTGTCTCGCTCGTTGCATGCGGGAACATTCTCTTGAAGAACGGCTTCGCGCGTTGTTCGTTGCAGAAACGCCGCGCGGTGCGGTCTGTTCGAACGAGCATCGCAATGGCTTCGGCGTTAACGCCGGGTCGTACTTCTTCATCGCTCGTAAACGCATTGCTTCCTTGCAGTGCGTGACAACAAGATCGAGGGAGTGCCACTCCATAGGGAGTAGTGAAGAGCGAACAGAGAACGGAGAATGATCGGTATGCATCCGGAGCACACGGCGGCACACGCGATGCCAGATCTCTTGTCGTCGATCACGCGAGGCACACACGCAGCTGCGGTAGCCTCTTCCGATGCGTCGAATCATCACGATGAGCACCCTCGCCCTGCTGTTGATGGGCGGAATGGCACTCGCCGATCGAGGCGGGCGTGGCGGACGCGGTGGCGGTGGCGGCGGCGGTCGCGTCGTCGTCCGCGATCACCGCGGCGGCGGTGGCGGCTACTCGTCCGTCCGCGTGCGTGACTCCGGGCCCTCGCGCCGCGTCGTCCAGCGCCGGCCGGTCTACGTCAGCGGCGGCCGCTACGTGTTCGGCAACGGCGTCGTGCGCACGTATCGCCGGCCGGTGATCACCACGCACTACTACGATTACCGCGTGCGTCCGCAGATCATCGTCGAGAGCTACGATCCGGTGCCGGGCTACGTCTGGGTCAACGGCTCGTGGCGGTGGAGCGGTCGCGAGTGGATCTGGGCGTCGGGCTACTTCGCGGTCGATCCGAGCGTCACGATCTACGCCGAGTTTTGATCACTTCGCGCGCGCGGCGAGCCACACGCCGGCGAGGACGATCGCGCCGCACACCACGGTCCGCAGGCCGACGTCCTCGCCGAGCACGAACATCGCGCCGATCGTCGCGAACACCGGCTGCAGATAGATGTACGCCGCGACGAGGCTGGATTCGGTACGGCGCAACGCGGTCTGCACGAGGCCGTAGGCGCCGACGGTCGGCACCGCGATCAGGAACGCGAGGAACAGGTAGTCCGACGTGACGAGCGCCGGCGTCTCGGCGAACGCGTGGATCCCGAACGGCGCCACGATCGGCGTGCCGACGAGGAACATCAGCGCGAGCAGCGCGATCGGATCGTAGCGCTCCGCGAGCGGGCGCACGATCACCAGATAGCTGCCGTAGGACAGCGCGTTGATCAGCACCATGACGCTGCCGACGAAGTGCTCCGACGACGTCGACAGCTCCTCGGCGCCGACGAGCGCGGCAACCCCGCCGAACGCGACCGCCATGCCGAGCAGGCGCAGGACCTTGATGCGCTCGCGACCGAGGACGATCGCGACGAGCGCGGTGAACACCGGGATGGTCGAGCCGAGCACGACGGCGTTCGTCGCGGTCGTACGCGCGAGGCCGTGGATGAACATCTCCTGGTTGATCACGTTGCCGAGCAGCGCCGACAGCACGATCAGCGGCAGGTCGCCGCGCGCCACCCGCAGCGTCCTGCGCTGCGCCGCGACGAGCGTGAACACGATCGCGCCGCCGGCCATCCGCACGACGACGATGCCGGCGGGCGGGACGTGACCGATCGCGAGCCGGCCGACGACCGGGAGCGACGCGAAGCAGATCTGACCTGCGAGCAGGATCAGGTGCACGGACCACGGCGTGCGGGACAACGCGCGCAGTATCCGGCATGCGCGGCGGTCTGGATAGCGATCAGCCGACGTGCGTGCGGAAGAACGCGAGCGTGCGTTCGCGCGCGAGCTTCGCGGCGACGCCGTCGAACGAGCCGCGCTCGTCGCAGTGGAACCCGTGGTCGGCGTCGTAGAGCTCGAACCGATGCTGCGGGTGCTGCGCCGCGAGCGCGCGGACACCCTTGGCCGGGATCATCGCGTCGCGCTCGCCGAAGTGTCCGAGCACCGGACAGCGCGGCTCGAGGTCGGCGTGATCGAGGATGCCACCGCCGTAGTACGGCACCGCGCACGCGAGGCCGTCGAGCCGCGCCGCGGCGACCCAGGTGACGAAGCCGCCCCAGCAGAACCCGACGATGCCGACCTTGCCCGCGGGCGCGACCGCCTGGATCGCGGCGGTGACGTCGAGCATCGCCGCGTCGAGGTTCGCGCGCGCCTTGTACTGGCGGCCCTTCGCGACGCCCGACGCGTCGTAGCCGAGCTCGACGCCGCGCTCCTGGCGATCCCACAGCGCGGGCGCGATCGCGAGATAGCCGTCGTGCGCGAAGCTGTCGGTGACCGCGCGGATGTGGTGGTTGACGCCGAAGATCTCCTGGACCACGACGATCCCGCCGCGTGGCGTACCGGCGGGCTCGGCGCGGTAGGCGGCGAACGTGTGGCCATCGGCCGCGGTCAGCTCGGTGTGCATGGCGCGAGGTTAGTCGCCGTCGAGCGCGCGGTCCTCGCGCCCGGCCCGCTTCTTCTTCTGCGGCAGGCCGAGGTCGGCGAGCTTCTTGCGCAGCGTGTTGCGGTTGAGGCCGAGGATCTCGGCGGCCTTCAGCTGGTTGCCGCCGGTGTGCGCGAGCACGAGGTCGAACAGCGGGCGCTCGACGCGCGCGACGACCTTGTCGTAGAGGTCGTGGACCGGGTAGCCGTCGATCCGCGCGAGCAGACCGGCGAGCTTGGCCTTCACCATCTCCTCGAACGCGAGATCCTCGAGCGGCACGCGCGCGGCGACGGTCGGCAGGATCTCATCGACGTCACCGGCCTCGATCCGGTTGCGGGTGACACGGACGACGAGCCGGCGCGCGATCGACTTGAGCTCGCCGACGTTGCCCGGCCACGGATACTCGGCGAGCCGGGCGAGCGCGCGGCTCGACACCGTCGGCTTCGCACGCGCGACCTCGGCGGCGTAGTGCTTGATCCAGCGCTCGAACAGGATCGGCAGATCGTCGAGCCGGTCGCGCAGCGGCGGGACCTCGATCTTGCGCGGCCGGAACAGCTCGTAGAAGTCGCGCGACACGATCGACGCGTCGACCGCGTGCTCGAGATCGAGATCCGCGGTCGCGACGACGTGGACGTCGAACTCGCTGTCGCGCTCGGAGCGGCGATCCTTGATCGCGCGCTTCAGCGTACGCTGCGACGGCGCGGACAGATCGCTGACGTCCTTGACGAGCAGCGTGCCACCGGTCGCCGCACGCAGGGCGCGGCGCGCGCGCTCGCACGCGTCGACGTCGGCGTGGCCGGCCTCGCCGCGCTTGCCCGAGGTCGGCGCGTCCTCGAACGTCGGCCGCACCGCGATGAACCGCGCGCCGGTGCGCGGGCCCTTCTGGTGCAGCACGCGCGCGACGAGCTCGCGGCCGGTGCCGTGCTCGCCGCAGATCAGGACCGGCGCGTCGCCGTCGGCGTACTCCTCGACAGCGTGGACGACCGCGCGCATCGCCGCGCTCTCCGCGACGAGGAAGTCCTTCGCCTGGACACCACCGCGCAGCATCAGGCCGCCTCGTCGCCGTCGATCTGCTCGCGATCGCCGGGGGCCAGGTCCGGCGATAGCCCGAGCCGGCGCTGGCGCTCGATCAACTGCTGGAAGTAGTCCTCGACGAGCGCGCGCGCCGCGGCGAGATCGGGCGCCTCCCAGACGCGGATCCGCAGCGCGTTGCAGCCGTAGAGGCCGCGCGCGTACCACGCACACGCCTTGCGGACTTCATGCAACGTGCGCGGGCCGTTCTTCAGCTGCTCGATCAGGCCGACGTGGCGGCGGAACACCGTGAGCCGCTCCTCGAGGCCGGGCGGGCCCGGATCGGGACGGCCGGCGCAGATCTCGCGGAGCCGCGCGAACAGCCACGGGTTGCCCATCGCGCCGCGGCCGATCATGACCGCGTCGCAGCCGGTCTGCTCGCGCAACCGGACGTAGCCCTCGACGTCGACGATGTCGCCGTTGCCGACGACCGGGATGTGCGCGGGGACCGCGTCGCGCACGAGCCGGATGATGTCCGGATCGCTCTTGCCCGAGAAGCCCTGCGTGCGGGTGCGGCCGTGGACGGTGATCATCTTCGCGCCGGCCTCGACGAGCGCGCACGCGAACTCCGGCGCGTTGCGATGGTCCTGGTTCCAGCCGGCGCGGTGCTTGACGGTGACCGGCACGTGCGCGGGCACGGCGCGAACGACGGCGCGGACGAGCGCCTGCGCGATCGCCGGCTCCTTCATCAGCGCGGAGCCGCACTCGCCGGCGACGACGCGCTTCGCCGGGCAGCCCATGTTGATGTCGACGAGCGAGGCGCCGATCGACACCGCGAGCTTCGCGGCGTCTTCCATCATCTGCTCTTCGCGGCCGAAGATCTGGACGCCGAACCGACGGCCGTCGAGCGATGCGGTCAGCTTGCCGGTGGTCTTGGGATCGCCGACGGACAGCGCGTGCGCCGAGAGGAACTCGGTGATCGTGAGCCCGACCCCGAACTCCTCGCAGATCGTGCGGAACGGGAGGTCCGTGACGGCCGCCATCGGTGCGAGCAGCACCGGCGGGTCGACAACGAGGTCACCGATTCGCATGAAACGCTCCTATACCGGATCGAGTTGCAGGAAGAAAGCTGGCTACTTGGGTTGCCGCCCCGACCGCGTCAGGTCGTCGGGCGTGTTGACGTTGAAGAGTGCTCGTAGCTCCGGATCGACGGCGCGCAACACGGGTTCTTCGATCCAGCGCACGCGCAGCTCGCCGTCGGTGAGCAGCCGCGACGCCTTGCGGTCGCCACGCGCGAGCCGGGCTGCGAGCACCGGTGCACAGGTCGCGCAGCGCAGCACGCACACGAGTGGCTCCGGCAGCCCACCGATCCGGATCCCGACCGCATCGATCGGTAGCGTGTCGGCATCGTCCAGGTGTGACAGCACGAGGTCGACGAACGGTCCGTCGATGTACGGCATGTCGCCCGCGACCACGAACAGCCATGGCGTCGCGGCCGCCGCCACCCCCGCAGCGATCCCCGAGAGCGGGCCGGCATCGGCGACCACATCGGTGACGGTACGGTAGCCAGGGATTGGCTTCGGCGAGGATACGATAATTTCAGCCAGCCGCGGGAGCAGCACGGCGAGCTGGCGCTCGAAGATCGTGCGGCCCTCGACGACGAGCTCCCGCTTGTCGACGCCGCCGAGGCGCGTGGCGCGGCCGCCGGCGAGGATCAGCGCGCTGACATCCGGACGCATCGTTCGACGCATCGTTGGGGCCCCAACGATCAGCGCGCGAGCAGCGGCTCGATCTCGTCCTGCGCCGGCGTCGTGATCTCTGGCCCGGCCGGGGCGAGATAGACCGAGACCTCGGTGCGCACGCCGAACTGCCCCGCGAAGTACAGGCCCGGCCCGACGGTGAAGCCGGTGCCCGGCGTCAGGATCCGCGAGTCCTTGACCTCGAAGTCGTCGAGGTCGGCGCCGCCGCCCTGGAGATCGGCGTCGATCGAGTGGCCGGTGCGATGCATGACCTTGTCGGCGAGCCCGGACTTCTTGATGAACGCGCGCGCCGCCTGGTCGACCTCGGCACCGCGCACCGGGCGATTCTTGCGGATCCGATCGGTGATCAGCGCGAGCGCGGTGTCGCGCGCGAGCGTAGCGGTCGCGAACGCCTTCTTGAAGTCGTCGCGCACGGTGTGATCGGCGACCGCGCACCAGGTGTGCGCCGCGTAGATGCCCTCGGGCTTGTCGATCTTGCCGGCGAGCGAGATCACGATCAGATCGCCGCGCTGGATCGGTGCGGTGCGAGATGCGGTCGGCACGTAGTACGGATCCGCGGTGTTGATGCCAGCGGCGACCACCGGCGGCGCACCGACGAGCCCGCGCATCGTCATCCCGCGCACGAGCTTCTGCTGGACGTCGTACTCGGTGACCGGCGCGTTCGCCGACAGCTGCTTCGCGACGAACGCGAGCGCTTCCTTGCGCAGCTCGACGAGGTGATGGACCGCGACGTAGTGCGCGGTGCGGCCGGCGTCGCCCCAGATCGCCTTCGTGTACTGGACGAGCGTGTCCGACGACCGCACCTGCACACCCGCCGCGCGAATCACCTCGAGCGTGCCGCCGTCGACGCGCGACACGCTCGGCACGGCCGCCTTCGGCGAGTACTCGACCGCGATCGTGCGCAGGCCCTTCAGCAGCGTGCGCAGTTGCTTGTCGAGATCGCGATAGCCCTGGTACGTCAGCTTCGTCCCCGGCAGGTGCTCGAAGCTGCGCTTCTCGGCGTCGTGGACGAGCGCGATCGGCTGGCCCTTCGCCGGGATCATGTAGAACCACGGCCGCGTCGGTCCGCCCTCGGGCGCGACGAGCCGGCGCGCGATCGGATTCTCGCCGTCGCGATCGAACAGCAGCCAGCCGTCGAGGCGCTGCACCGCGAGCAGGCCCTGCACCGCCGGCACGTCCGCGATCCCGACGCGCGACGGGATGCCGGCGCTCGCACCGGGCGCGTACGGATCGGCCGGCTTGCCCGCGGCCTTCGGATCCGCGTACGGATCGAGCGGCGCCGCCTTGCCGGGCTTCTTCGGATCCGGCTTCGTCGGTGGCGCCTTCGGATCGCCCGCGCCGTACGGATTCGGCGCCGGGCCGGTCGCGGGCGACGCCGCCGGATCGGCGTACGGATCGGCCGGCTTGCCGGGCTTCGGATCGGCGTACGGATCCTGCGGCGCGGCCTTCGGCTTCGCCGGTTTCTTCGCCGGCTGCGCGTGCGCGGTGGCGGCGAACGAGAGCACGATGATCGCGGCGAGTCTCTTCATGAGGGGTCCTTGTGACGAGCTCGCTCGACGGCAGCCAGCTCGGCGATCAGCTCCCCATGAATAGCACCGTTCGTCGCGACGACCTCTCCCGCATGCGGGTCGAAGGCCCCGCCCGTCGTGTTCGTCACGGTGCCACCGGCCTCGACGACGATCAGCGCACCGGCGCCGATGTCCCACGGCTTCACGCGGCGCTCCCAGTAGCCCTCGAGCCAGCCGGCCGCGACGACGCACAGATCGAGCGACGCGCAGCCGAGCCGGCGGCAAGCTCCGGCACGCCGCTGCAGATGCTCCCACTCGGCGAAGTTGTTGATCGGGTGCGTCGCGAGGTCGTACGGAAACCCGGTCGTCAGTAGCGCTTGCTCGAGCTGCGTGACCGCGCTCACCGCGAGCGGCGCGCCACTGCGATCGCGAGCGCCGCCGCCGCGCGAGGCCTCGAACCACCAGCCGAGCAGCGGCGCCGCGACGACCCCCGCGAGCACCTGCCCCGCCTGCTCGAGCGCAATCGAGATCGACCAGATCGGGAGCCCGTGCGCGAAGTTGACCGTGCCGTCGATCGGATCGACGAGCCAGCGCGGTGCACCGGCCGCGGCATCGCCGGACTGCCCGCCCTCCTCGCCGAGGATCGCGATGCCCGGCGCGCGCTCGCCGAGGATCTGACGGATCAGCTCCTCGCTGCGCAGGTCCCACTCGGTGACGAGATCGCGCGGATTCGTCTTGCCGCGCAGGTCCTGCGGCCGCGCATGCGCGAGCAGGTCGGATGCCGCACGGACCGCGTTCCGCGCGGTCTCGAGGTACTCGTCGATCTCGGTCACCCGCCGGTTATACGGGGCGCCGACTCACAGATCGAGACGCATCGCGACGAGCGGCCCGCCACTCGGACGCATGAACGTCTCGCTCGACGCGACCTGCCTCGATAGCGTCGAGCGATCGACGACGCGGAACCCGAACTTGACGGCGAAGAAGTCGCTCGCGCTCTCGGTGAGCAGGTAGATCCGGCGCACGCCGCGCCACCGCGCCTGGCTGACCGCCATGTCCGCGAGCATCCAGCCGTAGCCGCTGCCGCGATGATCCTCGTCGACCGCGAGTGCGCGCAGCACCGCGTCGTCGCCGAGCACCTCGAGCGCGACCGCGCCGACGAGGCCCTGCTCGTTGTGCAGGACGTAGAAGCTGCCGTAGCGATCGTCGTGTGCCGGCTCGTCGTGGAGGCCGACCTTCTCGAGCAGCGCGCGGATGCCGGGCATGTCGGCGCGCTGCGCGGGGCGCATCGGATCGCCGATCGCGTCGAGCAGCTTGTCGTGCAGCCCGTCGAAGCTCCCGCTCGACAGCACGCACACGACGTCGCCAGGCGCCGCGCTCTCGGCGAGCTGCTTTACGATCGTGTCGACGTCGGGCGTATACGACGCCTTCGTGCCGCCGCGGTGCAGATCGAGCGCGAGCCGCTCGGGATCGAAGCGATCGTTCGCCGGGATCTTCGACGGATCGAACAGCCGGCCGACGATCACCTCGTCCGCGTGGGCGAACGCCTCGGCGAACTCGGCCTGGAACGTCTTGCGCCGGCTCGTCGCCGACCGCGGCTCGTAGACCGCGATCAGCCGCCGCTTCGGGAACCGCCTGCGCAGTGCCTTCAGCGTCTCGCGCACGGCGGTCGGATGGTGCGCGTAGTCGTCGAGCACGGTGACGCCGCCCGCGATCCCGCGCAGCTCCTGGCGACGCCGCACGCCCGCGAAGCTCGCGAGGCCGCGCTGGATGTCGCGCGCGCTGAGACCGCGTGCCTTGCACACCGCGATCGCCGCGACGCAGTTCGCGACGTTGTGGCGACCGACGAGCAGCGTCTCGAAGCGCTCGATCCGCTCGCCCTTGCAGTAGACGTCGAACATCACGCGGCCGCTCTTGCCGATCTCGAGCCCGCTCGCCCACCACGTCACCCCCGCGGGCACGGCATCGTCGTGATCGAGCACGATGTACTGCTCGACGGTGCAGCCCGCATGCTTCGCGATCGCGACCGCATCGGGCGAGTCCGCGCACACGACGAGCAGGCCGTCGCTCGGCAGGATCGTCATCAGCTTCTTGAACACGTCGCGCACGGCATCGAACGTCGGGAAGATGTCGACGTGATCGAGCTCGACGCTCGTCAGGATCACGGTGCGCGGCCGGTAGTGCAGGAACTTGGGGCCCTTGTCGAAGAACGCGGTGTCGTACTCGTCGCCCTCGATGACGAAGTCCTCGCCCTTGCCGAGCCGGAACCCGTGGCCGAGCCCGACCGGCACGCCGCCGACGAACAGCGACGGATCGCGGCCGGCCTCGGTCAGGATGTGCGCGATCAGCGACGTCGTCGTGGTCTTGCCGTGCGTGCCGGTGACGACGATCGAGTGCTTGCCGTCGATCAGGCGGTCGCCGAGCACCGCGGGGAACGACGTCAACGCGATGCCGAGCCGCTGCGCCTCGACGACCTCGACGTGATCCTTGCCGTGGACGTTGCCGACGACGACGAGCTCGGGGCCCCACGCGAGGTTCTCGGCCGCGTACGGCTGCATCACCGGCACGCCGAGCGCGGCGAGCTGCTCGCTCATCGGCGGGTAGACCGCAGCGTCGGAGCCACGCACCTCGTGACCCGCACCGACGAGCAGGCCGGCCACAGCACCCATTCCGGTGCCCCCGATTCCGATGAGGTGGACCTTCACGACCGCGGCGGAAGGTACTCGTGGTTTCCTCGTCGGTAAAGCGTTTCAGCACGCGTTTGGAATCCGCTATCCTCGTGATCTCGGGACCCCACGAATGGAACGACCGCGACACGAACGCCGCCGGCATTTCCGCGGCAAGGCTCGACCGGGACGCGTGCTGCCGGTGCGGTTTCGTGCGGCGTCGCATACCGCGTGGGTCACGGCCGAGACGCGCAACATCGGCGTCGGCGGTGCGTTCATCGCGACGCCGCTCGTCCAGCCGGTCGGCTCGCAGCTCACCGTCGAGCTCAACCTGCCGACGACGGATCAGACGTTCGCGCTGCCGAGCGTCGTCCGGTGGTCCGCCGCCGACGGCATGGGCGTCCAGTTCGTCGGCGTCGACGTGGACGTGTTGCTCGAGCTCAACGACTACTTCGCGACGCTGACCGGCACGGCCTGATCGCGGCGCGCGCCCTCTCGACCCACACCGACATCGGTCGACTCGAAGATCTTGTCGGCCGAGCTCGGGACGAAGCCGTGAAACAGCTCGCCGTTCGGCAGCCGGTAGCGTCGGGCAAATTCGTAGTAGCAGGACGGGATCCGCACCGTGCGATCCGAGAACGCGACCGGGATCGAGTCGGCGCGCGTCGACGACTGCTCGAGCCGGTCCGCCTGCGTGCCCTTGATGATGCCGCCGCTCTCGTTGAGCGTGAACCCGTGCTCGATCAGGAACGCGTCGAGCGCCGCGAGATCGGGGAACGTCGACAGCGAGCCGACATCGATCGTGAAGTGGTTGACGCGGAACCCGAACGCCGCGACCCACGCCGCGTACTCGCTCTCGGCGAGCAGCGCCTGGTAGTCGGCGTAGGCGAGCTGCCACGGCCGGCCGGCCCAAGGGAGATCGGGCCGCGCGCCAAAGTCGGCAGGCAGCTGCGCGAGCAGGCCGTCGATCACGCGGCGGACCGCGGGTGGCATCTCCTCGAGGATCAGCTCGCTGATGAAGATCTTCGGTAGCTCGGGATCGGGATGCTGCCAGTAGCGCGCGCGCAGGTGCTTGTCGGCGAACCGGTACACATCGCGCGCGACCCAGCCGAGCGCCTCGAAGGGCCGCGCGAGCTTCGCGATCCCGACGCTCGCCGCGCCGTACGTGCGCAGCGCGACGTGATCGTTGCGGATGATCTCGCCGCGTTCCTCGAGCAGGTGATGGATCCGCTGGGCCTGCGGCGTGGTCGCGACGTAGTCACGCCACAGCTCGTCGAGCAGCTCCGGGATCCTCACTCTCTCGGTATGCCAAAGCCCGCGCGGATTGGGTAGGCCCGCTCGGGTGAGAAGCGGCAGTGCGCGCTGGCGCTCAGTCCTCGGGGGCATTTGACATCACGGGTGCGAGCCGCGCCGTCATCCCGACCTCGGACGGATCGCGCCAGCGTGCCCGGCGAGCGAGCCGGGCGACGGCGGCGCGAAGCGACGCCGAGTCGACCTCGGGCGAAAGCCCGGCGAGCGAGCCAAATATAAAAAGACCAGGCGGCCGCGGCTGCCGC
>DASTLB010000003.1:0-2939 GCA_035715365.1 Kofleriaceae bacterium
CTCGAGGCGGTGTTCACGGTGCTGCTCGCGCGCGCGATGTTTCACGAGCCGATCGGCCATCGCGTGATGGCCGCGCTCGGCGTCATGGTCGCGGGCGGTTGCGCGCTCGTCCTCGATCTCTCGCGCGGCGCCGAGATCGGCGTGCTCGGCGCGCTCGCGGTGACCGGCGCGACGCTCGCGTGGGCGCTCGACAACACGCTGAGCCGGCCGCTCGCCGAGCGCGAGCCGCTCGCCGTCGTCGCCGCGAAGGCCTCGCTCGGTGCTGCCGCGACGACGATCGTCGCGTTGCTCGCCGCCGAGCCGGCACCGTCGCTGCGTGCGGTGATCGTGCTGCTCGCGTGCGGGATGACCGGCTACGGCCTCAGCTTGCGGCTGTACCTGCTCGCGCAGCGTGCGATCGGCGCGGCGCGGACCGGCTCGGTGTTCGCGATCGCGCCGTTCGTCGGTGCGGCGATCGCCGTCGCGATCGGCGAGCGCGCCGCGTCGGGCTGGACCGCGGTCGCGGCGCTGCTGTTCGCGACCGGCGTCTACCTCCACGTCACCGAGCGCCACGGCCATCACCATCATCATCCCGCGGTGCACCACGATCATCTGCACCGCCACGACGACGGCCACCACGATCACGTCCACGACCCGCCGTTCACCGGCGAGCACGCGCATCCCCACGCGCACGCCGAGGTCGAGCACGACCACGAGCACGCGACCGATCTCCATCACGAGCATCCGCACTGATGCGGAGCTCTCCGAGTGCGCCGGCGCGCGGCACAAAACCAGCGGCCGTGTCGTCGGCGCTCAGGCGGCGCGTCGGCGCAGCAGGTCGCGCAGCACGCGGATCGCGTCCATCGCGGTGAAGATGCCGATCGGCTTGCCGTCTGGCTCGGTCACGACGACCGCGTCCGAGCCGCGCTCGGCCATCCAGTCGAGGACCTGCTCGAGCGGCGCCTCGCCGTCGACGCGATACGCCGTGGTCATCACCTCTTCCACGGTCGCGGCGATCCGGTTGTGCGCGAGGATCAGATCGCGCTCGGTGACCATCCCGACGAGCTGCCGCTGGTCGAGGACCGGCAGGTGATGGATCGCGCGCTCGGCGAGCATCTCGCGCGCGACCGTCACGGCGTCGTCGATCTGGACCGACCAGGGGTGCGGAGTCATGTAGTTCCTGATTCGCCTCATACGGGGCTGGTCCCTCCGCGCGCAGATTTCGCAAACGCGATGCCAGCGACCCGCAACGTGAGACCCGGGCAATTTCCGTAGCGGTCAGCTCGCGAGCGGCTGCGCGATCGCCTCGCGCCGGTACATCGGGAGCTCGATCGCGAGCGCGCGCTGGACGGCCGGGCGCTCCTGGATCCGGGCGACATACGCGCGCAGCGCCGGATACGCATCGAGCGAGACGCCGCCGTGCGGCAGCACGAGCAGCGTCCACGCGAGATAGATGTCGGCGACCGTGTAGCGGTCCGCGACGAGATACGACCGCGTCGCGAGGTGGCGCTCGACGTGCTCGAGCGTCGCGCCCGCGTGCTCGCGGCTCCACGCCTTGAGCTCCGGCGTGGTCTTCGACGAGAAGATCGTCCACGCGTGCTTCTTGTGCAACTCGGTGGTCACGAAGTTCAGCCACTCGATCAGCCGATAGCGCTCCGGCGTGCCCCAGGCTGGCGCGAGCCCCGCGTCAGGCGCCTGGTCGGCGATCCACTGCAGGATCGCGACGCTCTCGGTCAGCATGTCCCCGTCCGGTAGCGCGAGCACGGGGACGACCGCCTTCGGCGCGATCTCGCGAAAGTCGGAGCCGTCGTCGAGCCGCTTCGTCTTGCGGTCGACGCGCACGAGCTCGACGGCGAGGCCGGTCTCGAGCGCGGCGATGTGAGCGGTCAGCGAACACGACATGGGCGAGATGTAGAGCTTCATGCGAGCGAAACTAGCTTGCAGCGTCCAAGTACAACAGCTCATAGTTCCCATGGGAACCATGACCAAATCGCATGATCCGGAGCGACTCGAGGTTCGCCACCTGCGGCTCGTGCGCGCGATCGCCGACGAGGGAAGCGTGACGCGCGCGGCCGGCCGGCTGCACCTATCGCAATCCGCGGTCAGCCACCAGCTGCTCGATCTCGAGCGCGATCTCGGGACGCGGCTGTTCGACCGGATCGGCAAGCGGATGGTCGCGACCTCGGCCGGCACGCGGCTGATCGAGGCGGCGGCGCGGCTGCTCGGCGAGCTCGCGGAGCTCGAGCGCGCGCTCGACGGCACGAAGCGGTCGCGCGTGCCGCTGCGCGTGACCACGAGCTGCTTCACGTCGTATCACTGGCTGCCGGCCGCGCTGTCGCACTTCGCGAGCGCGCATCCCGAGGTCGAGATCGAGGTCGTGATCGAGGCGACGCGGCGCGCGGTGCCGGCGCTCGCCGCCGACGAGGTCGACCTCGCGATCGTCACGGATCCGCCGCGCGACGACGGCTGGCGCCGCGAGCTCGTGATCGACAGCGAGCTCGTCGCGCTCGCGAGCCCGGATCATCCGGTGATCGAGCGCGTGCGGCGCGGCGCGCTGCGGTGGAGCGCGCTCCGCGATCACGAGCTGCTCGTCTACGACATCTCCGATGCCGACTACCAGCGGCTCGACACCGCCGTGCGCGAGGCGTGGCGCCACGAGTCCGGCGAGCGGCTCGCGAGCCCGGTCGCGGTCCGCAAGGTGCCGCTCAGCGAGGCGCTGCTCGAGCTCGTGCGCACGGGCAACGGCATCGGCATCGTCGATCGCTGGACGGTCGCGCCGCATCTCGGCCGCGGCCTACGCGCGCTGCCGCTGTCACCGCACGCGTCGCGGCTGTTCTACGCGGTGTGGCGGCGCGGCAACCCGCGCGAGCTGCCGATCCCCGAGCTGCTCGACGTGATCCGCAAGGCCGGGCAGCGCGTGCTCGTGCGCGGGTCGCAGCGCCGTCAGTGACTGCGCCGCC
>DASTLB010000004.1:0-8464 GCA_035715365.1 Kofleriaceae bacterium
CAACACCGCGACCTACAAGAAGACGGTGAGCCCGAAGCTGAAGAAGACCAAGGTCTCCAGCGTCGGCAACCACAACACGATCACGCGGACGAAGTGACCGCGCCGCCCGACGCGGCGAAGGCGTCGAGATCGAGCTCGAGCGTCCACCGACCCCGCTTCGTGGGCTCGTCGAGCGCGATCTTGAGCAGCTCGAGGTAGCGCAGCCGCGGGATCTCGTATGCGCCGAATCGCTCGAGGTGCTCGGTGTGGACCTGGCAGTCGATCAGACCGATGTTCCAGTCGTCGAGCTGACGAACGCACGCCACGTACGCGACCTTCGAGGCATCCGGCGCCTGCGCGAACATCGACTCGCCAAAGAACGCCGCGCCGAGCGACACCCCATAGAGACCGCCGACGAGCTTGTCGCCGTCCCAGGTCTCGATCGAGTGCGCGAAGCCGAGCTCATGGAGCTTCGTATAGGCATCGACCATCTCGGGGATCAGCCAGGTGCCGCTCTGACCCGGGCGCGGCACCGAGGAGCAGCCCTCGAGAACCTGGACGAAGGCGGTGTCCATCTTCAGCTCGTACGGCCGGCGGCGAATCGTCTTCTTCAGGCTCTTCTGTACGACCAGATCGCGCGTCGTCATGATCATGCGCGGATCGGGCGAGTGCCACAGGATCGGCAGGTTCTCGGCGTACCAGGGGAAGATGCCCTGCGTGTAGCCGAGCAGCAGGCGCTCCGGTCGCAGGTCGCCACCGAGCGCGAGCAGGCCATCTTCCGCGAGATGGACCGGCGGGAACACGAGGCGATCGTCGAGCCGGAACACCGGCATGGGCTCGAACAGTGTAGTGGTTCGCCGGAGGCGGCGCACTCCGCCTGCTCGATCGATCGCTCGCGGCGCGATCAGCGGCGACGCCGGCGCAGCCCGACGAGCGCGAGCAGGAGGCCCGCCGCCCAGCCGGTGTGGCCGCCGGCGCTGCAGCCGCCGATCGGCGCCGCGCCGTCATCGTGCTCGTCGGACGAGTCCGCGCTCGTGTCCTCGTCGCCGTTCGGCGTCACGGTGAGCGCGAGGTTGATCGTGCCCATGCTGGCGCCGCCGGCCGGATCGATCAGCGCGAGCTGCGTGAACACCGGCGTCTCCTCGGTGACGGTCGGGGCGAGCACGTCGATGTCGAGGATGCCCATCGCGCCCGCGCCGATGTCGCTGTCGATCGTGCCGATCTCGCTCGGCGAGACCCACGTCGCCGCGTCGTAGAGCTGGCTCGTGCCACCGCCCGCGACCACGAGCCGCGTCGTTGCCGGCCAATCGACGGTGCCGGTGTTCTCGACGGTGATCGAGTAGTGACCCTTCGCGCCGGGCGCGAGCTTGTCCGGACCCTCGACCATCAGCACGTCCGCGCCCTGCACGCGGCCGATGCACGTCGCGCCGACCGAGAAGCCGGTCGCCGGCGATGCGCGCAGCCGCGACTCGGTCTGCGGACCGTAGAGGCCGTCCTCGGAGATGATGTCGCCGGGGTTGTTGCGGTTCCACAGCCGCTGGAACGCGAGCACGTCGCGGCCGCGGATGTCGGGCGAGCTCAGGTGATCGAAGTGCACCGGATCGCCGGGAACGTCATGTGACCAGTTGCGCGCCGCCATCGCGGACACGAGCACCGAGTAGTTGCCGAGGTCGAGCGCGCGCCCGCTCTCGTGGTTCGAGCGGCCCGGCGTCGCGGCGGCGCTGATCCCGCAGCGGCCGAGCTGGTACCAGCGATACAGCAGGTACTGCTGCGCGACCGTGCGAAACGCGCTGTTGATCTGGACGACGCGCGTCGACGCGACGGCCTCGAGATCGGTCTTGCCCTTCGCGGACAGGTACGGCAGCACCGCGTTGCTCGACAGCTGGAGGTTCGTGGTCGGCGAGAACCGCACGAGGCTGCCCGGATTCATGCAGCCGACCTCGTCCGCGATCTGCTTCGAGAGCCCGAGCACGACCGAGGTCGAGCACGTCGAGGTCGTGTACGTCGACACCGAGACCTCCGAGGTCGCGACGCCGAAACCTTCCTCGTCCATGCCGTCGGTCGTGCACGCGGTCGTCGCGAGCGCGAGCCCGAGCGCCACCGCACACCGCCGGTGCAACCGATCGTTGGCAGGGCGGGGAGCGATCGCGTGCGACAACCGGTCGGAATCTGGTGCGCTCATCATCGTGCGGTCCGATCGAGCAAGCACCGGGCCGACACGGCAATTCCTCGTCGAAGATTCGAGTGTTGCGCGAGTCGTGCAAGGTCGTGCACGGAGCTCGCAGCGTGCTGCACCGAACGCGACGATCGCGGCGCCAAACACGACACGAGGGAAGATCCGCTGTGGGAGGCCGGCCCCTCGATCTGGGGCGGACAGTCCCGTGCGCGAATCGTGGTAAGTGCTGCGCGTGCACCTGCTGTACTGCGGCTCGGGCTGGCTGCCGATCGTCGATCGGATCGCGGCGCGCCTGCCCGGCGGCTCGACGATCCGGCGGTGGGATCGCGCGCGTCCGCTCGAGCTCGAGGTCCCCGACGTCGAGGTGCTGCTGCCGTCGAACGCGTCGATCACCGCAGCCGTGATCGCTGCGGCGCCGAAGCTGCGGCTGATCCAGCAACCGGCCGCCGGCACCGAGCACATCGACCGCGCCGCCGCGATCGCACGCGGCATTCCGATCTGCAACGCGCCGGCGACGAATCACGTCGCGGTCGCCGAGCTCGCGCTGTACCTGCTGCTCGCGCTCGCGCGGCGCGCTCCGCTCGCGCAGCGAGCGTTCATCGATCGCAAGATCGGCGAGCCGCTCGGCATCGAGCTGCACGGCAAGACGCTCGGGATCATCGGCCGCGGCCGAGCGGGATCGGCGCTCGCGGATCGCGCGCAGGCGCTCGGCATGATCTCGATCTTCCTCGAGCGCGGCGCGACGACCGCCGAGCGCGCGAGCTTCTTCGCGCTCGCCGACGCGATCAGCATTCACTGCCCGCTCACGGCCGAGACGCGCCACCTGATCGATCGCGAGGCGCTCGCGGCGATGCGCGACGGCGTGCTGCTCGTCAACTGCGCGCGCGGCGGCGTGATCGATCGCGGCGCGCTCGTCGAGGCGCTCGCGGCCGGCAAGCTCGGCGGCGTCGGTCTCGACGTCCACTGGAACGAGCCACCCGATCCCGCGGACCCGCTGTACGCCGATCCGCGCGTCGTCGCGCTGCCGCACGTCGCGGGCTCGACGCGCGAGGCGTTCGAGCGGATCACCGACGTCGTGATCGAGAACCTCGACCGGCTCGCGGCCGGCGAGGCGCTGCGCCATCGCGTGGCCTGAGTGACCGAGACGAATCGTCGCAGCCGGCGCATCGAACCCGCATCGAGCACACGATCTGCGCGCCCGGTCGATTGCTGAGACCGCGCAATCATGGTTCATTCACGCGACCTTGCGCTGCATCGTCGCATCCAAGCGAGGACGCCCATGAGCTGGTTCGGCAAGTACATCCGATCGTCGATCGGAGCCAAGCACGTGATGGCCGTGACCGGCCTGCTGCTGCTCCTGTTCGCGATCGTCCACATGATCGGTCACCTCCAGATGTTTGGAGGCCAGGACATGTACAACAAGTACGCTCACTTCCTGCAGGAGCTGTGGGAAGTGAAGTGGCCGGTGCGCGCCGCGCTTCTCGGACTTCTGATCCTGCACGTCGTGCTCGCGATCGGGCTCGTCGCGAAGAACCGCGCGGCGCGGCCCGTCGGCTACGCGCGCTACCGGCCGGTGCGATCGTCGTCGGTCGGCCGCGCGATGGCGCTGACCGGGCTCGTCGTGTTCGCGTTCCTCGCGTTCCACATCCTGCACTTCACGGTCGGGATGGTGCAGCACGACTACTTCCACCAGCTCGATCCGAAGAGCCGCTACGACGCGTACTCGATGTTCGTGCACGGCTTCCAGCAGCCGTGGATCTACGTCGTCTATCTGATCGGCATCGCGCTGCTCGCGATGCACCTCGGTCACGGCGCGGCGAGCTGGCTGCAGTCGCTCGGCCTGCGTCATCCGAAGTATCCACTCGACAAGCTCGGCACGGCGATCGCCGTGTTGCTGTTCGTCGGCTACATGATTCCGCCGACGGCAGTCCTCCTCGGGATGATCCGTCTGCCAGGGATGTGACGATGTTGAACCTCGACAGCCGTGTTCCGTCTGGCCCGCTCGCTCAGAAGTGGTCGCAGGCGAAGTTCGATCTCAAGCTCGTCAACCCGGCGAACAAGCGCAAGTACAAGGTGATCGTCGTCGGTTCCGGGCTCGCCGGTGGCGCGGCCGCGGCGACGCTCGCCGAGCTCGGCTACGACGTCGCGTGCTTCTGCTACCAGGACTCGCCGCGCCGCGCGCACTCGATCGCCGCACAGGGCGGGATCAACGCCGCGAAGAACTACCAGAACGACGGCGACTCGGTGCACCGCCTGTTCTACGACACGATCAAGGGCGGCGACTTCCGCGCGCGCGAGGCAAACGTGCACCGGCTCGCCGAGGTCTCGGTCGACATCATCGATCAGTGCGCCGCGATGGGTGTGCCGTTCGCGCGCGAGTACGGCGGCACGCTCGCGAATCGCAGCTTCGGCGGCGCGCAGGTCTCGCGCACGTTCTACGCGCGCGGCCAGACCGGCCAGCAGCTGCTGCTCGGGGTGTACGCGGCGCTGTCGCGGCAGATCGGCGTCGGCAAGGTCAAGATGTTCCCGCGCACCGAGATGCTCGACGTCGTGATCGATAACGGCCGCGCGGTCGGCATCGTCACGCGCGATCTCGTCACGGGCACGATCGAGTCGCACTCGGCGCACGCCGTGCTGCTCGCGACCGGCGGCTACGGCAACGTGTTCTACCTGTCGACGAACGCGAAGGGCTGCAACGTCACCGCGACGTTCCGCGCGTACAAGAAGGGCGCCGGGTTCGCGAATCCCTGCTTCACGCAGATCCACCCGACGTGCATCCCGGTCTCGGGCGACTACCAGTCGAAGCTGACGCTGATGTCCGAGTCGCTGCGCAACGACGGCCGCGTCTGGGTGCCGAAGAAGCGCGAGGACATCTCGAAGCATCCCGATCAGATTCCCGACGAGGATCGCGACTACTACCTCGAGCGCAAGTACCCGAGCTTCGGCAACCTGTCGCCGCGCGACATCGCGAGCCGCGCCGCGAAGGAGCAGTGCGACGACGGCCGTGGTGTCGGTCCGGGCGGCCGCGGCGTCTACCTCGACTTCCGTGACTCGATCCGGCGCGATGGCGAGGATCGGGTCCGCGAGAAGTACGGAAACCTGTTCGACATGTACGAGCGGATCACCGGCGAGAATCCGTATCGCGTGCCGATGCGCATCTACCCGGCGGTCCACTACGCGATGGGCGGCCTGTGGGTCGACTATCACCTGCAGACGACGATCCCCGGCCTGTTCTGCCTCGGCGAGGCGAACTTCTCCGACCACGGCGCGAACCGGCTCGGTGCGAGCGCGCTGATGCAGGGCCTCGCCGACGGCTACTTCATCATCCCGTACACACTCGGCAACTACCTCGCCGGCGTCGCCGCGAAGGATCTCGCGAGCACCGACAGCGCCGCGTTCAAGACCTCGCAGGCCGAGGTCCGCGCGCGCATCGATCGGCTGATGAGCGTCAAGGGCACGCGCTCGGTGGACTCGTTCCATCGCGAGCTCGGCCTGCTGATGTGGGAAGACTGCGGGATGGCGCGCAGCAAGGAGTCGCTGCAGGACGCGCTGTCGAAGATCCCGGCGCTGCGCGAGCAGTTCTGGCGCGAGGTCTCGATCCTCGGCGGTCGCGACACGCTGAACCAGGAGCTCGAGAAGGCCGGCCGCGTCGCGGACTTCCTCGAGTTCGGCGAGCTGCTGTGCCGCGACGCGCTCGTCCGCGAGGAGAGCTGCGGTGGTCACTTCCGCGTCGAGCACCAGGTCGACGGCGAGGCCAAGCGCGACGACGAACGGTTCTGTCACGCGGCGGTGTGGGAGTACGCGGGTGAAGGAAAACTGCCCGAGCGTCACGTCGAGCCACTCGTGTTCGAGAACGTGAAGCTCGCGACCCGGAGCTACAAGTAATGTCCACGCTGGATCTGACCCTCCACATCTGGCGCCAGCCCGACCGCAAGAGCGCCGGCAAGATGGTCACGTACAAGGTGACCGGCGTCTCGACGCACGCGTCGTTCCTCGAGATGCTCGACATCCTCAACGCGCAGCTGATCGCCAAGGGCGAGGAGCCAGTCGCGTTCGATCACGACTGCCGCGAGGGCATCTGCGGCATGTGCTCGCTGATGATCAACGGCCGTCCGCACGGCGGACAGAAGGCCACCACGACGTGCCAGCTCCACATGCGCACGTTCCGCAACGGCGACGACATCTGGATCGAGCCGTGGCGCGCGCACGCGTTCCCGGTGATCAAGGATCTGTGCGTCGATCGCACGCCGCTCGATCGCATCATGGCCGCGGGCGGCTTCATCACCGCGAACTGCGGCTCCGCCCCCGACGCGAACGACATCCTCGTACCGAAGGAATCGGCCGACCGCGCGTTCGAGGCCGCCGCGTGCATCGGCTGTGGCGCGTGCGTCGCCGCGTGCCCGAACGGCTCGGCGATGCTCTACACCGCCGCGAAGATCGCGCACCTCCACAACCTGCCGCAGGGCCAGCCCGAGCGGCTGCACCGCACGCAGGCGATGGTCTCCGCGATGGACGCCGCCGGCTTCGGCAACTGCTCGAACCACTACGAGTGCGAGGCCGCCTGTCCCAAGGAAATCTCGCGTGACGTGATGGCGCTGCTCAACCGCGACTACGCGAAGGCCGCCTTCGCCTATCGCGACCGCGTGCAAAAGACCGAAGGCGCCGGCTAACCTTTCGCCGCATGCCGGTGCGGCTCGCGCAGATCGGCACCGTCTTCGAGGTCGAGCTAGACCGCCAGGGCAGCGAGCTCGTCGAGCGCCGGCTCGGCCCCGCCCCGAGCGAGGACCGCAAGCAGTTCGTCGACGACGAAGCCGCGCTCGCCGCCTACCACGCGCGCATCGCCGAGCTACTCGAGTCGCGGTGGACGCGCCGCACGCCGTGCGAGACGGTCGGCGACGTCGCGACGCGCGAGCTGCTCGACGCCGTGACCGCCGGCGATCGCGACGCGATCGAGGTCTACAACGACCTGCTGATCGAGCGCGGCGACGTCTGCGGCGAGTACGCCTCGCTGCGCGCGATCGACGCCCCGGACGCGCGCGTACGCGACCGCCTCGCGGAGCTCGAGCAGCTCCACCGCCCGCGCCTCTACGGCGTGTTCGGCGCGCTGCCCGACGCCGCGCGCGCACACTTCGAGCTCGTGTGGCGGCACGGCTGGATCTACGAGGTGATCGTGCGTTGGCGAACCCAGCCGCGCGACGCGCCGACCGTGACGCTCCACGACGCCCTCTACGCGCTGCTCCACGCGCCGATGGCGCGTTTCGTCCAGTCACTCGACCTCGAGCGCGAGCTCGCGAACACCTCCGTCCGCTGCCCGCACACGGATCAGATCACCACCCTGCGCATCTCCGGCCCCGCCACACTCGAAGCACTCGCCGCCTATCCCGCGCTGCGCGAGCTCGAGATCGTCGGCCACGCCGACGTCGATCACCCGACGATCGAGACCGTCATCCTGCGCATGGTCGGGCGCCAGCCAAGGATCTCGATCACCGGCCAGCTGCCAAACCTCCGCCGCCTCGTGATCGTGCTGACCGATCCGGACCGCCACGCCTTCGCCGCGCTGCGCGACTGGGTGCGCTCGCTGCGCCCACCACGCGTCGACGAGCTCGCGATCTGGGGCCGCCGCCGCCTGTCCGCCGCCGTCATCGAAGCGCTGGCGGCGAGCCCGCTCGTGGACACGTTGCGCATCCTCGAGCTCGCCCCCGCCCCGGCGCCCGCGCAGCTCGACGCCCTCGCACTCGCGCTCGCCGACCACGACGAGGCGGCGCCGGTCCTGTTGCTCCATCCGATGCCGGCGCGTCCATGACGGCGCCAAGTACGCTAGATCCTCCAAATATCGGGATCGATCCTGGGTATCGATTTTCCGATCTCGCGGACTCATGGTGCGCGTCGCGAGCCGGGTCGCCGAAACGGCGAACGCCGGCGCGCGCAGCTGTCGAGCAGCTCCGCGGCCGGCGTCAGGACATGGCTTCGCCACGCGAGCACGCGGCTCGCTCAGCGAAGGTCACAACAATGTCAGTCAAACGATCTTCAACACGAACACCAATCCGCGATCCGCAGCCGCGTCACAGCACCGTGTACGGATCCATCCCGGGCGGCCGCGGCTCGACGTCGACGCGGTGGAACCGCACCTGCCAGTAGGGGCCGTATGGGATTGTGCCGGGTTCGCCGGCGAGCTGCGCAGCTCGCGCTTCGCGATACGCGGCCCGGAACTCGCGGCTGCGCGCCGCGCACTCCTGCTGGCGCAGCTTGTCGCGCGTCGCGCGCGTCGGCTTCACGCGGTTGCGCTTGAGCTTCCACTGGCGGTGGTTC
>DASTLB010000005.1:0-2632 GCA_035715365.1 Kofleriaceae bacterium
GGGACGCTGTCCGACGGCGGGACGCTGTCCGACGGCGGGACGCTGTCCGACGGCGGGACGCTGTCCGACGGCGGGACGCTGTCCGACGGCGGGACGCTGTCCCGAGCGCCGCACTCACGTCACGATGCGGTAGTGGGTCTCGGATCGCGGAGCCGCGGCTGGTGAGTCGTGAAGCGGAACCTGAACGAGAATGTTGTCGTTCTAGACCTGCGCGCGCCGCACCGACCACACGAACGCGTCGTACCAGAAGTGCATCAACGACACGACCATCGTGATCGCCCACAGCACGGTGAAGCTCGCGTCGAGCGCCTGCACGCCGAAGCCGTACGCGACGACGCTGCCGAGATAGATCGCGAGCGCGATCCGTGGCCGGGTCGCGAGCCCGAACATCGCCGCGATCCGCTTGCCTTCCATCGCCCACACCAGTGCGAGGTACTGCACCGCGTGGAACAGGTTCATGATCAGGAACGCCTGGCCCCACGAGTTGAAGCCCCACGTGTAGATCGACACCAGCGCCGTCGAGCCGACGATCCAGATCTTGAGCCACGGTGGACGGTAGCCTCGCTGCGCGAGCCGCCAGTAGATCATCACGTACGCGACGACGAACGCCGCGCCGATCGCGAGCACGCCGAGCGTCAGGTAGGTGCGCACGCCCTCGACCTCGGCCGGCACGGTCGCGAGCACCGAGTGGACGTCGTCGAAGCTGTCGAACGTCTCGACGTGATCCATCAGCGTCGCGCCCGCGAGGATCGGCCCGGCATAGAACAGCTGGTTGAGCCAGAAGTCGAGGCGGCGTCCGAGCTCCGGTGGCGTGCCCGCGTTGCGCTCGTAGATCCGCGCGAACCCGAAGGTCTGCGCGCCCGAGTGCCAGACGTCCCAGAATGTCGCGACGACGGTCGATGCGATCGCGATCCACGGCGAGACGACGATCGCGAGCCACAGCACGAGCGGCACGACGAAGAACCGGATCGGATACAGCCGGCGGATCGCCGCGTTGCCGTGGCTGCGGAACACGACCGCGACGAGGTGCGCGTGGATCGCGGTGCCGATGAAGAAGCCGATCGGCGTGTCGTCCTGATCGCCGAGCAGCCACTGATCGGTCGCGAGCCAGCTGCCCGACACCGCGATCCCGATCACGAGCGACAGCACCGGCGGCAGCAGGAAGAACGCCCAGTCGTACGCGGGCGACACGATGTAGCGCTTCTTCACGCGGCCTCCACGAACTTGCGGCGATGCGCCACGAGCGTCACGAGCGCGAATGCCGCGCCGATCATCTCCATCGTTTCCTCGACCCAGTCGATCAGCGCGTAGCCGAGCGAATCGCTACCGGCGCGCTCCGTCCACCAGCCGAGCGGCAGCTCCATGACGAGCGCGCCGCCGATGTAGATCGCGGCCGCGGCGACGAGCCGGTTGCGCGTGCCGGCCGGCAACGCCCACACGAACTTCCAGTACACCGCCGCGAGCACCGCGACGACGAGCGCGGCCCACACGACCCAGTCGAAGTACAGCACGCCGCCGAGCTCGAGATGCCCGCCGAGGTTCTCGTGCAGCTCCGCCGCCTCGTCGAGCGAGACCCAGCCGAGCGCGATCGCGATGCCCCACCAGTGCCGCGCGTGCGGCGGTCGCGACGCGGCGATCGTGCCGGCGGCGATCGCGCAGCCGAGCAGCAAGCTCGACGACAGCCACGTCGGCACGTTGGCCTCGTTCGACAGCGAGAACATCGACACCACGGTGCCGTTCGCATCCGGATCGAAGGCCCACCACAGCTCGACGGCAAGGCCGAGCCCCGCGACGAGCGCGACGGCGACCACGAGCCAGCGCCCCAGCACGCGATCATTCTAACGAATCGCGCAGTCGCCTATGTCTTACATGCGCGCAGCGACATTCTCGCGTCGATTGTCATCGGTCGTGCGACGATCGGCCCATGAGCCTCTTTCGCAAGACGGCAACGATCCCGACACCGGAGCCCACGCAGTCAGAGACTCCACCCACCACCCTCGCGGTCGCGCCACCGCCGCCGCCATCGGACAGCGCAGCGCTGTTCGACGGCCCGAACGTCGACGTGCCCGGCATCTATCGCAGCTCGAAGCTGAGCGGCGACGAGCTCGATCGCGTCAAGCGCGCCGAGGAGCTGCTGCAGCACCTGCCGAAGAAGACCGCACAGACCCGCGAGGTCGTCGAGACGACGTTCCGCGTGTTCGGCGTCGATCAGGCAAAGATCCTCGACGCCGCGCGCAAGCAGCTCGACGCACTCGAGAGCTTCGTGCGGTTCTCGCACGACCAGACGCATCGCGTGCTCGATGCGAACGCGAAGCGGATCGCGCAGCTCGAGGCCGAGATCGAGCGCTGCCGTCAGGCCTCCGCGCAGGCGACGCGCGAAGGCGAGGACCGCGCGCGCACGGTCAACACCGAGCTGCTGAAGGTGCAGAGCGTGCTCGAGTTCTTTGGCGAGGAAGGCATCGGCGACGCACTCGGCGGCCCGACGGTCGTGACCCGCCCCGGCGCCGACGACAAGAACGCCGCCCACTGAGCCTCGTGGCCGTGGCCGTGGCCGTGGCCGTGGCCGTGGCCGTGGCCGTGATCGTGATCGTGATCGTGATCGTGATCGTGATCCCGTGAAGGCTTCGATCTC
>DASTLB010000006.1:0-121553 GCA_035715365.1 Kofleriaceae bacterium
TAGCGCTGGACCTGACCGTTCTGGAACCACCGCGACATCCGGCTGAACAGCCCGATCACGACGGCGGAGCCGTTCACCGCGATCGTATCGATGATCAGCTTGTCGACGACGGTGTAGAGACCGCTCGCCAGGACCTTGAACGGGCGAACGATCGCCGCGTCATAGATCTCGTCGAACCACAGCTTCGCCTTCGAGGCCTCGTAGGCTCCGGCGAGCGGACCATCGACCAGGCGATTGACCTGGGCCGAAGGACCACGCCCGTACAGCACCCACGCGAGGCCGATGCCGGTGGCGCCGATCGCGAGTGCGACCGCCGCGAGGCCGAGGATCGACGCATCCGACGAGTGACCCGCGATCAGCTCGTTGGTGTTGACGCCATCGATGCCCGGGTTCCACCACGTCGGTGTCACGCTCGGAGCGAGCCAGGTCGCCAGCGCGTGCGTGAAGCCCGGCAGCTTGATGCCGGTGAGGTGCGGGAACCCGATCAGACCCGCGAGCGTCGCGAGCAGAGCGAGGATCACGAGCGGCATCGTCATCGACGGCGGCGACTCGTGCGCGTGCTTTGCTGCCTCGCTGCGCTCGTTACCCGAGAACACGAGGAAGTAGAGCCGCCACATGTAGAACGCCGTGCCGAGCGCGGCGATCAGGAGACCGCCCCACAGGAACTTGCCGTAGATCGCCGGCCAGCCCGGCGGATGGACGCCCCAGGCGCCCGCGAGGATCTCGTCCTTCGAGAAGAAGCCCGCGAACGGGAAGATGCCGGCGATCGCGAGGCACGAGATCATGAACGTGATCCGCGTGATCGGCATGTGCTTGCGCAGGCCGCCCATCGTCGTGATGTCGCCGGGCGTGTGCGAGCCGCCGTGCTCCATGCCGTGCATCACCGAGCCGGCGCCGAGGAACAGACACGCCTTGAAGAACGCGTGCGTGCCGAGGTGGAAGATCGCGGCGACCCAGTTGCCGGTGCCGGCCGCGACGAACATGAAGCCGAGCTGACTGACGGTCGAGTACGCGAGGACCTTCTTCAAGTCGGTCTGCGCGAACGCCATGAACGCCGCCGCGAGCGCGGTCAGCAATCCTACCGTCGCGACGACGATCATCGCCGTCGTCGACGACGAGTACAGGAACGACAGCCGGCAGACCATGTACACGCCGGCGGTCACCATCGTCGCGGCGTGGATCAGGGCCGAGACCGGGGTGGGGCCGGCCATCGCGTCCGGTAGCCACACGAACAGCGGCAGCTGCGCACTCTTGCCGCACGCACCGATGAACAGCAGGATGCCGGCCGCGGCCGCGAGCCGCTCGGCGCCCCAGAAGCTCGACGTGAACACCTGCCCCATCGCAGGTGCCGAGGGCGTGCCCACGATCCCGAGGTTCGCGAAGTCGAGGCTGCCGCGGTCGGTGATCACCGGCATCAGCTGCGCCTTGAGGTCCGCGACCTGCTGCGGGGCGAGCGAGCCGAACTTCGTCGACGCGGCGGTCGCGAGCGTCTCGCCCGAGATGTCCTTGGTCGCCCAGAACAGCAGGAACATGCCGAGCAGGAAGCAGAAGTCGCCGATGCGATTGACGACGAATGCTTTGCGGCCGGCGTACGCGTACGCGTCGTTCTCGTACCAGAAGCCGATCAGCAGGAACGAGCACAGACCGACGCCCTCCCAGCCGATGAACATGACGGGCATGTTCGCGGCAAGCACGAGGATCAGCATCGAGCCGGTGAACAGGTTCAGGTACCCGAAGTACGCCGCGTAGCGCGGGTCGTGGGCCATGTAGCCCGTCGAGTAGATGTGGATCAGGCTGCCGACGAAGGTGACGACGAGGATCATCACCGCCGACAGCGTGTCGAGCCGGAACGCGAGCTGGACCTTGAACTGGCCGACCTCGATCCAGGTGAAGACCGACTGATCGATCGCGCTGTTGTTGATCGGATCCGGGTTCGTGAACTCGTGCCACAGCGGCCCGAACACGAGGTAGATCGAGACACCGCACGCAGCGACGACCGACGCGATCGCGATCGCGTGGACGGTACCGCGCGACAGCCGACGGCCGATCGTGAGGTTGATCAGCGCGCCGAGCAGAGGCAGGAGCGGGACCCACGCGAGGATCGGGAGGCCCGCGAATTTGATGCTGGAGGAATCCACGCTTAGTGCCTCAAGGTCGTGAGACGGTCGACGTCGACGTTACGGCGCCCGCGGAACACGGCGACCACGATCGCGAGGCCGACCGCTGCTTCGGCGGCGGCGACCGCGATCACGATCAGCGCGAACGTGTGCGCCGAGATATCGCTCCACATGCGCGCGAACGTCAGCAGCGTCATGTTGGCGGCGTTGAGCATGAGCTCGACGCTCATCAGGATGATCAGCGCGTTGCGGCGAACGAGCACGCCGCCCATGCCGATCAGGAACAGCACGGCCGCGAGCACGAGGAAGTGCCCGTAGCCGATGTTGAAGAAGATGTCGTTCATCGACTCGCCTCCGTCGCAGCGTCGGGGTCTTCGTCCTTGCTCAGGTGGCGCGCGATCGCGATCGCACCGACGACCGCGATCAGGAGCAGGATCGAGATCGCCTCGAACGGAAACAGGCCCGGCCCGAACAGGTCCATGCCGACCGCCTTCACCGATCCCCAGTCGACCAGCTCGGCCGGACGCCCGCCGATCGCGGGCAGCTGGATCGGCATCGGTGCCGCCATCGCCTTGACCGGGTTCGGCGGCCGGACGTGGATCAGCATCATCACGAGCCGGCCCACGAGGTAGAGGATCGCGGCGCCGCCGATCACCTGACCGATGCGGCCCGATGGCGCGACCGGCTCGTCCTCGGGCCGGTTCAAGATCATGATGACGAAGACGAACAGCACCATGATCGCGCCGGCGTAGACCAGCATCTGGACCACGGACAGAAAGTGCGCGTACAGCATCATGTACACGGCGGCGATGCCGAGGAAGCTGCCGACCATGCCCATGACCGCCGCGATCAGGTTGCGGCGCGACACGACGAACAGCGCACCGCCGACGCTCGCGGCCGCGAACGCCCAGAACAGCAGCGCGAGCCCGGGCGAGCTCTTCGTCGGCGCGACCTCGTAGCGATCGCTATGCGGCGAGATCTTCGCGGCGTCCTTCGGCTGCTGGATCGTGGTGCGCGCCGGCTGCGCCTCGGCAACCGCGGGTGTCAGCGCGTGGAGCCCGAGCGCGAGCGCGATCAGAATGACGATCTTCATGCCGCCCTCCGCGTGAGCTTGGCCTCGAAGTCGGCGCGGAACTTCGTCAGGAACCCGAGCATCGGCCACGCAGCGGCATCGCCGAGCGCGCAGATCGTGTTGCCCGCGATCCCGTGCGCGATGCTCGCGAGCAGATCGAGATCGCCCGGCTTGCCATGGCCGTCGGCGACGCGCCGCGAGACCTTCTCGAGCCAGCCGGTCCCCTCGCGGCACGGCGTGCACTGGCCGCACGACTCGTGGGCGAAGAACTTCATGATCCGCCAGGTCGCCTTCGGGATGTCGGTCTCGTCGTCCATGACGACGATGCCGCCGGAGCCCGCCATCGTGCGCAGCACGCGGCCGCCGCCGAGATCGAACTGCTGATCGGGCCGCACCATCACCGGCTTGATCCGCTCGTCGGTCTGCAGCGCGTCGAACTCGCACGGCACGTCGAGCTCGTCGGCGTCGAGCGGCGGCATCGACACGCCACCGGGAATCACCGCCTTGACCTTGCGACCGCCGAGCATGCCGCCGCAGACCTCGTGGATGATCTGGTTGAACGTGATGCCCATCGGCAGCTCGAACACGCCCGGCTTCTTGACGTGACCGGACACGCACAGCATGCGCGTGCCGCCGGAGCGCCCCATGCCGAGGTCGGCGAACCACTTCGCGCCCTTGTCGACGATCAACGGGACGTTCATCAGCGTCTCGACGTTGTTGACGATCGTCGGATTGCCGAACAGGCCCTTCACCGCCGGGAACGGTGGCTTGAGGCGCGGCTGACCGCGCAGGCCCTCGAGCGAGTTGAGCAGCGCGGTCTCCTCGCCGCAGATGTACGCGCCGGCACCGCGGTGCACCGTGATGTGGCACTCGATGCCGGTGCCGAGCACGTTCTTGCCGAGCACGCCGCGCTGGTACGCCTCGTCGACGGCGCGCTGGAGCACCGCGTACTCGCGCATCATCTCGCCGCGGATGTAGATGTAGTTGTGGATCGCGCGCAGCGCGTGCGCGCTGATGATCATGCCCTCGATCAGGAGGTGCGGATCCCAGTAGATGAGCTCGCGATCCTTGCAGGTGCCGGGCTCGCTCTCGTCCGCGTTGCAGACGAGGTGCACGGTCTTGGCATCCTTGGGGACGAAGCCCCACTTCACGCCGGTCGCGAAACCGGCGCCGCCGCGGCCGCGCAGGTTCGAGGCCTTGACCTCGTTCGTGATCGCCTCGGGCGCCATCGCGAGCGCCTTGCGCAGCACCTGGTAGCCGCCGGTCTTCTCGTAGCCGGCGAACGTCTTCGCGTCCTCGTTACCAAAGCGCTGGGTGACGAGCTTCTGTCCCCACGCGTGATGATCGGTCGCGGGCATCAGACCACCTCGCCTTCGGGTCGCGGCTTCGCCTTCAGCTCCGCGACGATCTGCGGCACCTGATCGGGCGTGATGTCGAGGAAGTACTTCGTGCCGACGACGGCGCACGGCGCGTTCGCGCACGCGGCGATGCACTCTTCCTCGACGAGCGTGAAGTCCTTGTTCGACTCGCCTCGCTTGAGGCCGAGCTGCTGCTCGAACGCGGCGAGCACCTCGTAGCCGCGCCGCAACATGCACGAGATGTTCGTGCACATGCGGATCGTCGTGGTGCCACCGGGCTCGCGCCGGTACATCGTGTAGAAGGTCGCGACGCCATAGACGTGCGCGTACGGAAGATCGAGGGTCCGGGCGACCAGCCGGAGCGCGTCGTCGGACAGATGACCGTGCTCCTTCTGCGCGAGGTGCAGCGCCGCCATCACGACGGGTTGCTTCGTCGGATAGCGTTCACACAGCGCCGCGATCTTCTTCTGAGCATCGGCGGAGAATTCGAGTGACATCGGGATGTTGCCCTTTACGAACCGGCGAAAAATAGGGTGGCCGGCAACGACCGTCAATCGAACCCACCGCCAATCTGTCCCCTGGGATCGCGCGACAACCCGCCACACCCGGGCGTGCCGCCGGGCTGACGTGATAGATGGACGCGATGGCTGATGACCTCCCGCTGACGCGTGTCGAGCGGCTCGCGCTGCGCTTCGCCGAGGCCACGAACGAAGACCCGCGCGGCAAGTGGCTGCAGAACCGGTTCTTGCGTGGATTCTCGTACGTCTGGGTCCGTGGCTGCCTCGCGAACCGCATGCTGGTCGAAGGTCTCGAGGACCTGATGGCGCTCGAGCCATCGACCGGCGTCATGCTGGTCTCGAACCATCGCAGCTTCTTCGATCAGTACGCGATGCTGCTCGCCTGCTACATGGGGCCGGTCGCGTGGGCGAAGCAGCTGTTCTTCCCGGTGCGGTCGAACTTCTTCTACGACCAGCCGCTCGGGATCGTCGTCAACGCCGCGGTCGCCGGTGGCGCGATGTACCCGCCGATCTATCGCCAGGCCGAGCGCCGCCAGCTCAACGACGACGCACTCGACAAGATGGTCGAGCTCCTCCGCAAGCCGGGCAACGTCCTCGGCATGCATCCCGAAGGCACGCGCGGCAAGGGTCCCGATCCGTACGAGCTGCTGCCCGCGCAGCCCGGCGTCGGCAAGCTCGCCTTGCTCGCGCAGCCGATGGTGATCCCGACGTTCATCCACGGTCTCGGCAACAACATCGTCGAAGACATCAAGTGGAACTTCGGCAAGGAGGCGCGGCGCTCGCACGCGGTGATCACCGTGTTCGGCCCGCCGGTCGACTACAGCGATCTCACCGCCGAGAAGCCGCGGCCGACGCTCTACAAGAAGTGCGCGGACCGGTTCATGGCCGAGGTCAAGAAGCTGATGGAGCGCGAGAAGGCGCTGCGCGCCGACGTGCTGGCCGGCAGGATCGCCGACGATGATCTGCGCTGGCTCAACAACCGCCCCGTGAACAAGCTGTACGCGCGCGAAGCCGATTAAGGCGCCAGCATCGCGGGCGTCAGCACGCCGCGCGGTCCGGGCTTGCAGACCGCGACGGGCGCGGGCGTGTCGCCGAGCGGTGTCAGTGCGTCGTCGCAGATCGCGTCGGACGGGCACTGCCAGTCGCCGACGCAGCGCAGGGTCGTGCCGCTGCGAACGGTCTGGGTCGCGGCATCCCACGCGAGCAAGCACGCCGCGAGATCGAACGCGATCGTGGGATCGACCGCGACGACGCCGTTGACGTCGGGCCGACCGTTCGCGGTCACGATCGCGCTCGGGCATGGTGCGAGATAGCTCGACACGACCGGCGGCGATGCGGCCACGCACTGTCCGGTGTCGCTGCACGTCAGATCGCGACGGACGACCGTGCCGTCACCGGCGACCTCCGCACGTGTCGGCACGCACGGCACCGCGGCGGCGAGCGCACCGCGCACGTTCGTCGACGTCGCGGGAAACAACGGGCGTCGGCAGGCGGCTCCGGGCGGCGGCTCGCTGGTCTCTGCGCACAGCACCTCGGGATGGCCCGCGAACGCGACGAGCTCCGCGAGCGGACCGTGCGCGGCGTCGAGCGCGAACGCGCCTTCGATCGTGCAGCCGGCCGCGCACGTCGCCGACAGCGTGACCTCGGATGCGCGGCACAGCGTGTTCGACGTCGAGCCGCCGCTGAACCGCACGCGCGTGATCGCCTGGCCCTGGAAGCACACCGCGGTCGCGCTCACCGGAAAGCACATCGAGATGTCGTTCGCGGCGTCGGGCGGTGGGCTCGATCCGTGCTCCGAGCACGCGGCGAGCACGAACATCGCGCCGAGCCAAGGACGGTTCGCCATCATCACGGCGACAGCATCGCGGGCGTCAGCACGCCGCGCGGTCCGGGTTTGCACACGGCGATCGGCGGCATGGTCGTGCCGAGCAGCACCAGCTGGTCGTCGCACAGCGAGTGCGGCCCGCATTGCCAGTCGCCGACGCATGGACGCGCACGTCCGCTGCGGGCGACCTGCGCGACGTCATCCCACGCGAGCAGGCACGCGCTCGCGCCGAACGCCATCGCGACCACGCCGTTGACGTTCGGCGTCCCGAGCTCGGCGACGACCGCGGGATCGCACGCGGCGAACGGCACGTCCTCCGCGATCGTATCGGTGACATCCAGGCAGTGTTCCGTCGGATCACACGCGAGCCGGATGTTGCGCTCGACCGTCCCGTCGGCTGCGAGCTTCGCGCGCGTGGGAGCGCACGGTACCGCCGCATCCGTCATCCGCTTGACGCCGGTGTTCGAGCTCGGAAACGACCAGCCGTCGTGGCAGACGTCGCCGGGCTGGACCTCGGGCGTCTCCGCGCAGAGTGCCGCCGGATGGCCGAGCAGCGAGAGCGTGCTCGTATCGATCGGTCCGGTGAGCGGAAACATGACCTCGAACGCACCTTCGCGTGCGCAACCCGCGGTGCAGCTCGTCTGACGCGCCGTGCTCGCGCCGCACAGCGTGAGCGAGGTCCCGCCGCCGACAAAGGTGCCCTCCATGCGCGTGATCGAGTCACGACACGATCCGCGCAACGAGTACGCGTAGCAGGTCGACAGGTCGGGCTCCTGGTTACGCGGAGGCCTCTCCTCGTCGGCACATCCGATGATCCAGACCACCAAGCTCGATACGACCACACGCCGCGCCCACATGACACCAGTCTACCCGCACGGCGTCCGAAGTCCTCGCGCCCGCGTGGGTAGCTGTGCCCGGTGTTACAATGCGGGCTTCGATGTCGACGAGCGGGCACGACGACACCGTGGCGGGCACGACCCCGCCCGGCCCGGGCTCGGCCTCGGTGAGCACGCTCGTCGCGCACCGCTACAAGATCGTGCGCATGCTCGGCGGTGGGGGCATGGGCCGCGTGTACGAGGCGCTCGACACCGAGCTCGGCGAGCGCGTCGCGCTGAAGGTGCTGCGCGACGGCATGAGCGAGCACGCGCTCGAGCGGTTTCGTCGCGAGGTCCGGCTGACGCGCCGGATCCAGCACGCGAACGTCGCGCGCATGTTCGACATCGGCGAGGATGTCCGCGACGGCGCGCCGAGCCGCAAGTTCCTGACGATGGAGCTCGTCGACGGCGAGCCGCTGACGCACGAGATCGGGCAGCCGATGGCGTGGCCGCGGCTGCGCAAGCTCGCGCTCGATCTGTGCGCGGGGCTCGCGGCCGCGCACGAGCGTGGCGTGATCCATCGTGACCTCAAGCCGGACAACGTGATGATCGAGCGCGCGAGCGACCGCGCGGTGATCACCGACTTCGGGATCGCGCGCAGCGACGACGCGACCGATGGCATGACCCAGGTCGGCGCGGTGATCGGCACGCCGCGCTACATGTCGCCGGAGCAGCTCGCCGGCGGCGAGCTCGACGTCCGCGCGGACATCTTCTCGCTCGGGGTGATGTTCTACGAGCTCGCGACCGGACGCCGGCCGTGGTCCGGTGACAGCGCGGTCGCGATCGCGGTCGCGCAGGCGACGCATCCGGCGCGGCCGTGCTCGTCGTCGACGGTGCCGGCGAGCTTCGCCGCGGTTGTCGATGCGTGCCTCGCGATCGATCGCGACAAGCGGCCGGCGTCGGCATCCGCGCTGCATCAGGCGATCGCTGGCATCGCCGATGACGAGCCGGCGAAGCGGGCGCCCGAGCGGCCATCGGTCGGATCGTTGACGTGGTCACCGACGCCGGCGCCAACGACCGGCACCGTCATCGAGGCACCGAGCCAGGAGACCGCGATCGCGGTGCTGCCGTTCCACAGCGTGCCCGAGGATCAGTACCTCGCGGACGGGCTGCGCGAGGATCTGCTCGATACGCTGTCGACCGTCGTCGGGCTGCGCGTGCGAGCGGCGGGTAGCGTCGTCGTCACGAACGACGTGCGCGCGGTCGGCGAGGAGCTCGGGGTCGACACGCTCGTCACCGGATCGCTGCGGCGCACGCCGGCCGGGTTGCGCGTGTCCGCGCGGCTCGTGTCGGTCGCGGACGGGTTCCAGATCTGGGCGCAGCGCGTCGACTGCGAGAGCTCGCAGCTGCTGCAGATCAGCGACGAGCTCGGGCGCGCGATCACGACGGCGCTGTCGACGCGGGCGAGCGGGATCCAGGCGGCGCGGCCGACCGATCCGCGCGCGGTCGATCTGTACCTGCGCGCGCGCGCCGAGCTGCGCCGGTTCTGGGGCGAGCATGCCGAGTCGGCGACGCAGCTGCTCGAGCAGGCAGTCGCGCTGTCGCCGGGCTCGCCGCAGATCGCGAGCTCGTACGCGGTCGCGGCGGTGATGGCGTGGTTCAAGCAGGTCAAGCCGGAGCTACTGCCGCGCGCGCGCGCTGCGGTCGAGCGTGCGCTCGCGACCGGCCACGGCGAGGCGTATCTCGCGTCCGCGCTCATGCAGCAGAACCTCGGCGATCTCGAGGGCGCTGCGCGCGATCTCGCGAAGGCGCTGGTGCGCGCGCCGATGGCGCCGCTGGTCCACGAGACGATCGGCCGGCTGCTCGTCGAGGTGTCGGACACGTCGCGCGGCCGGCATCACCTCGAGACCGCGATGGCGCTCGATGTGATGCGCACGCCGCTCGTGACGATGGACCTCGCGCGGCTCGATGCGCTGCACGGCAGGCTCGACGATGCGAACGCGAAGCTCGCGCTGCTGATGACCGATCCGGATCCCGCGATCCAGCACGTCGGCGCGATGCTCGAGACGCGGATCGCGATGTGGCTGCGCGACTACGATCGGATCTTCCGCGCGCTGTCGGTGCTGACCGGACGGATCGATCCGCGCGCGACCGACTCGCTGCGGCTGGTGATGGACTTCGTCGAGGGCAAGCCGTTCGACGAGGCGCTGTGGACCCGCGTGACCTCGCGCATCCAGCCGACCGATGCGACGCCGAAGCGACTGCTGCTGGTCGGACTGCAGCGCCTCGTCGAGACCGCCCTGCTCTGCCGCCAGCGCGAGCGCGCGATCGAAGCGCTCGAGCTGTGCGCGCACTGGGGCGTGCTCGACATCGTGTGGGTCGATCGCTGCGTCCTGCTGCAGGAGAGCGCGACCGAGCCGCGCTGGCAGGCGGCACGCGCGCGGATCGCGGAGCACGCGAGGCGCGTCGAGCAGGCGCTGGTGGTGTGATGGGCGTCGGCGGCGATGATGACACGGTCGCGGGCTCGTCACCGTCGATGACGACCGCGACCCCGGATCCCGAGCTCGTCGCCGGGCGCTACCAGATCGTGCGCTGGCTCGGCAGCGGCGGGATGGGGCGCGTGTACGTCGCGCTCGATACCGAGCTCGGCGAGCACGTCGCGCTCAAGGTCCTGCGCGCCGGGCTGTCCGACGACTCGATCGAGCGGTTCCGTCGCGAGGTCCGGCTGACGCGACGGATCCACCACGCGAACGTCGCGCGGATGTTCGACATCGGCGAGCACGAGGGCGACAAGTTCCTGACGATGGAGCTCGTCGACGGCCAGCCGCTGCGCGGTGCGCTCGGCCGCGTGATGGCATGGCCGCGCTTGCTCGAGATCGCGCGCCAGATCACGGCCGGGCTCGCGGCGGCGCACGACAAGGGCGTGATCCATCGCGACCTCAAGCCGGACAACGTGCTGATCGAGCACGCGACCGAGCGGGTCGTGATCACGGATTTCGGCATCGCGCGCAGCGTCGACGATGCGAGCGTGACGCAGGTCGGCGCCGTGATCGGGACGCCGCGCTACATGGCGCCCGAGCAGCTCGCCGGCGAGGAGGTCGACGCGCGCGCCGACGTGTTCAGTCTCGGCGTCATGCTGTACGAGCTCGCGACTGGCGAGCGGCCGTGGCACGGCGACAACGCGGTCACGATCGCGGTCGCACAGAGCACGCGGGCCGCGCCGGTGCTCGTCGCGGCGCAGGTCCCGGATGGCTTCGCGGCGCTCGTCGCGCGCTGTCTCGAGCGCGATCCGCGGCGGCGCTACGGCTCGGCGCGAGACGTCCTCGACGCGCTCGACGCGATCGCGCGCGGCGTGGTGCCGGACGAGATCGCGACCGCGCCGGCACGGCCATCGCGCCCGTCGCTGGCGCCGGCGACCGCGCCGTCGCAGCCGGCAGCGGTGACGACGCTCGCCGTGCTGCCGTTCGCGTGCAGCGAAGGCGACGAGTACCTCGCCGACGGTCTGTTCGAAGATCTGATCGATGCGCTGTCGTCGACCGCGGCGCTGCGCGTCCGGCCCGCGGGCATCGTACGCGCACGCCGCGAGCCGGATCCGCGCGAGCTCGGCCGCCAGCTCGAGGTCGAGCATGTCGTGTCCGGCTCGGTGCGCAGGACGCGCTCTGGGCTGCGGATCTCGGCGCGGCTGATCAGCGTCACCGATGGCTTCCAGATCTGGGCGCATCGCGTCGATGCCGCCGAGGCCGAGATCCTCGACGTCGGCGAGCAGATCAGCCGCGGCGTCGCGACCGCGCTGTCGACGCGGGCGACGGTCGCGACCCGGCCGACCGACCCGCGCGCCGTCGATCTGTACCTGCGCGCGCGCGCCGAGATGCGGCTGTTCTGGGGCAGCCACCTGCACGCGGCGGCGAACCTGCTCGATCAGGCGTACGAGCTCTCGCCGACGTCGGCGCCGATCGCCGGTGCGCGCGCGTTCGCGACGACGCAGGCGTGGGTGCTCGAGTCCGATCTCGTCATGCTGCCGCGCGCGCGGCTCGCGATCGAGCAAGGGCTCGCGACCGGACACGCGGAGGCGTACCTCGCGTCGGCGTCGATGAAGCTCAGCCTCTCGGATCCGATCGGCGCCGCGACCGATCTCGGCACCGCGCTCGTCCGTGCGCCGATGCTCGCCCAGGCGCACGAGATGACCGGCAAGCTGCTCGTCGAGCTCGTGGCCGGCAACGAGCCACGACATCACTTCGAGACCGCGCGCGCGCTCGATCCGACGCGTGCGCACATCATCGCGTGCGAGTGCGCGCGGATCGACGCGCTCGAGGGTGACTTCACGACCGCAGACCGCACGCTCGCCGCGCTCGTCGCGGATCCGGATCGCGCGATCTCGCAGCTCGCGTCGGTGTTCCAGGCGCGGATCGCGGGCTGGCGCGGCGATCGGATCGCGATGGCGAACGCCACGGCACGGTTCGCGCCGCGCATGGGCAACGTCGCGAGCCGCCTCGTCGAGTTCGTGTCGAGCTCGGTGAGGTCCGGCGAGATCGATCTCGTGCGCTGGCGCGAGTTCTACGCGCTGTTCGAGGGCCCCGAACATCCGCGGCGCAGCCAGCTCATGGGCATGCAGCTGCTGCTCGAGATCGCGCTCGTCCTCGACAAGCACGAGCTCGCGCTCGAGACGCTCGATCGCGCGGTCCAGATCGGGCTGATCGACGTGATCATCCTCTACAAGTGTCCGCTGTTCGATCGCATCGCGAACGACTCGCGGTTCATCGACCTGCGCGCGCGCGTCGAGCGCAAGGCGACGCAGGTGCTCGCCGCGTTCCGCAAGGCGACGTCGTGACCGTCACGGCACGGTGACGTCGAACGGCACCTGGGCGTCGGTCTCGCCTGCGAGCCCCGCGAAGCCGCCCGCCTTGACGGCATCGGCGAGCTCGGCGGTCTTCGCCGGCTGGCCGTTGAGCGGCGGCAGGTGGCGCAGCGTCACGGTGAGCATGCCGGTGCCGGTGCGTGCGACGATCTGGTTATCGAGCCCGATCGGCAGGCCGTTGACGTCGAGGTCGGCGTAGGTCTGGACGAGCGGCCCGTCGGGATGATCGCTCGCGGGACCGTCGACCGCGCTGCCGGTGAAGAACACCTGGTGCTCGTCGGATTCGTCGCGCACCTCGAGCGTGATGTCCTCGGCCGGCTCCTCGCGCCGGTTGATGAACTGGACGGCGAGATCGTAGGTCGTGCCGGCGGTCAGCACGATCGGATCGATCACCGGCAGCTCGCCGCCGTCGCCGTCCGGATCGTCGAACGACGCGGTCACCGGCGTGCCACCACCGTCCGGCGTGAACGTGAGCGTCACGGTCGTGATCACCTCGCCTTCGTTGTCGTCGTTCGTGACGAGCGCGGGATAACAGCCGGCGAGCGCGATGGCGGTTGCGAGCGCGACGAGCCGAGTCATGGCTTCTTCCCCCAGTGCATGCTCGCGCGCAGCATCAGCTGCCAGCCCGGCTGATCCGCGAAGTAGCGCAGCAAGCTCGTGTAGTCGCGATAGCGCGTGTTCAAGAGGTTCGTCCCCTGCAGCGCGAGCTTCAGCGTCTGGTGGCCGACGAGCGTCTCGGCCCCGAGCTCGGCGCCGAGCAGGAAGTACGCGGCCGGCGGCGGCGCGAAGTCGGCCCGCAGGTCGAACCGGTCCTGGTGCGCGACGTACTCGCCGGACACCGTGACGAAGCCGTCCTTGAAGCTGCCGAGCTTCGGTTGCTTCCCGGTGACCGAGCCGCGCAGGTGATCCGGCGGCACGAACACGAGGTACGAGTCGTCGGTCAGGTTCTTCGCGCGCACGAGCGAGACCTGCGCGCCGAATTCGAGCTGGGGATGCGGCTTGACCGCGACGCCGCCGTCGGCGCCGAAGAACACGGCATCGACCGGCTTCGTGACGAAGCGCGGGAACGAGCCGCGGGACAGCACGTCGAAGATCGGCTCGCCGTTGTCATCGATCGCGGGCGCGAAGTAGATGTAGTCGGCGATGTAGTTGACGTACGCGGAGCCCTCGGCCGCGACGTGGTCGCCGGAGTAGCTCGTCGTCGCGGACACCGAGTACGTGGTCTCGGGCTTCAGATCCGGCTTGCCGAGGCCGAGCACCGGGAACGTCGGCGACGTCCCGTTCAGGAACTGCTCGTCCGGGTTCGGCGGCCGCGACGCGGTCGACAGGTCGAGCTTGACCGACCAGTCCTCCTGCAACCGGTACAGCGCGCCGACCGACGCCGAGACGGTGTGGAACGTCGACGCGCACTCGACCGGGTCGGCCTCACCGTTGCCGCACGCGTCCATCTCGAGCTGGCCGCTGCGCACGAGCCGCAGGAAGTCGAGGTGCTGGATCTGCGCGGTCCGGTTCAGGATGTCGTAGCGCGCGCCGGCCTCGAGCTCGAGGTCGTGCGCGATCACGCGCTCGATCGCGTAGATGCCGGCGCCGTACGAGCGATGGCTCGGCACGAGCGGCAATCCGCCGTAGTCGTGCATCTGCGCGACGCCGACGACGCCGGCGGAGCCGCGCACGTGGACGTGGTTCGACAGGTGGACCGGATAGTGCTCGAACGCGACGTCGAGCTCGGGCGTGATCAGCCGGAAGTCGAACTGCGGGCCGGTCGTGTCCTCGCGGACGACGTCGTACTCGCGGCGGCGATCGTGCTGGAACGCGAGCGTCGTCGTGAACGTGCCGATCTTCTCGACGCTGTGGACGGCGCGCGCGAGCGCGAAGTCGTGGAACACCTGCTGGTACGGGCGATCGATGCCGAGCTCGGAGGTGTAGAGATCGACGCCGGACGGCGTGTTCTGCTGGAGCTGCTTGAAGAAGTCCTCGGCCGACTCGATGCGCAGGCACGAGCACACGCCGAGATCCGCCTGGTAGTGCGAGGCCGACAGCTTGAGCTCGGTGTCGTGATGGCGGTAGCCAGCGGTCGCGCCGACGTTCCATTGCCGCGAGCCGGTGTTGTCGAGCGCGTAGTCCGGCGTCGACGGCGCGGCGAGCTGGCGGTAGCTGCCCTCGACCTGCCACGCGAAGCCGGGCAGCTGATCCGGGGCCATCTGCAGCCGGGTCGCGAAGCTGCCGCCGAGGCCGTTCGACATCCCGATCAGGTGCGCCTCGCCGGCGTAGCCGTGCTGCAGCAGCTCCGGCGGATCGACGAGCACGGCGCCGCCGATCGCGTCCGGGCCGTAGCGGACGCCGGCGGCACCGCGCACCACGGTCAGCTTGTCCGCGATGAACGGATCGATCTCGGGCGCGTGGTCGAGGCCCCACTCCTGGGCGCGATGCCGGATGCCGTCGACGAGGATCAGGAGCCGGCGTCCGAACTGGCCGCGCACGATCGGTTTCGCGAGCCCGCTCGACGATCGCAGCTGGCTGACGCCCGGGACCTCCGCGAGCGACTCGGACAGCGCGCGGCCACGCGTGCGCTCGAGCGCCTCGCCGGACAGCACGGTCGTCGATCGCATGTCCGGCGGCGGTGGCGCCTTGTCCTCGATCGTGATCACCTCCTTGCCGAGCTCGTCCATCTCGAGCTCGACCGACGCCGCGGACGTGCCGAGTGTGATCGTGCGCGTGCCCGCGTTGTAGTCGGCGCGCTCGACCGACAGCGCGTGATCGCCCGGGCACTGGTTCTTCAGCGTGAACCGACCCTCGGCGTTCGTCTCGGTGACGTAGGTGCCGTCGATCGTCACGGTCGCGCCGGCGATCGGCTCGTGCGACTTGCGATCGACCGCGTGGCCGTCGAGCGACCCGGTGCAGTTCGGCTGGGCGGGCGGTGCCGCGGGGGTGTCCGGCGGCCGCGCCGGCGGGGCGTCGGCCGGCGGTGCGTCGTTGGGCGCCGGCGGTGCGTCCGGTGGCGCGGCATCGGCCGGCGGTGCGTCGGGCGCGCCGGCATCGGCCGGTTGCGCGGACGCGGTGCGTGTCGCGGCAAGCGCGAAGACGATCGAGACAACCCAGAAGCACTTCACAGCAGACCTCGAACCGTCCGCGGGGACGGCAAGCACAGGGATCGCGACGCCGTCGACGAGCGACGGCAACCAGTCACACGATCAGCTGTGCGCGGGAGGCGAGGTCTTCGGGGCGAGTCGGTAGCCAGCGATCGCGGCGATCGCGAGCGCAGGAGGCGGTACGGGATCGAGCGTCGCGGCGAGCTCGACGACCCGATCGGGAGCCGACCGGGTCGCGGTCGTCCCCTGTACGGTCGCGAGCAGCGAGCACGGCCCGACGCCATCGTCGTCGTGCTGGACCGCGCGGCCGTGCAGATGGCTCGATGACGCCTGCTGGTGATGCTCGGCGAGCGCCTGGGCGTGCACGAACGCGCCCGAGTGCGGATCGCGGACGTGCCGGACGAGCGCCGCGTGGCGCATCGACAGCACGCCGGTGACGAGCACGAGCATGGCGGCGATCGCGGCGACAGTGCGCGGCGCCCAGCGCCGGCGCTCCTGCACCTCGATTGCAACAGCCATGCTGTGTACTTAGCCAGCCACGGCGCGAGGTGTCAAGCAAGGCTCGCGTGACGGCGGTAACGCGTCAGCGCTTCTTCGTCGGCTGCAGGCTCTGGAGGATCTTCGTCAGGTTCGCCTCGTGCGCCTTCTTGTGGTCGGCCTCGAGCACGCCGAACACGGTCAGGTACTTCTTCGCCGGCGTCTTCACGAGCAGCACGCTCAGCTCGACCGGCTTGCCCTCGGCCTTGCCGGTCGCGTCGACCACGACCGCTTCCATGCCGTTCAGCGTGATCTTCTCCGGCGTCCCCGCCTTCACGTCGGTCGCGACCTTGGCGATCGTGTCGTCGATCGCGGCGAGCGCGGCCTTCATGTCCTTGGCATCGCGCACCATGAACAGCAGCGAGACCTCACCCTTGGGATCGCTCGCCTGCAGCTGATCGCGGTCCTCGCCTTCGACCTGCCAGTTGTCCGGCACCCAGAACTGGATCTGCGATGCGCGATGGGTCTTGGTGCCGGCGAACGACGGACCGGCGAGCAGGCACAGCGAGGCGAGAACGAGGATCGACAAAATCTTCTTCATGGAGGGACCTTTCGTTGGACCTCCTCCAGATGCCGGCGCGCTCGCGCGGTCGCAGCGAGTTTTGATCCGGCGTGCCCACCTGGGCACACGTGACAGCGACGAGTCACGCACCCACGTGGGCACGCGTGGGTCTCGCGATCTCCCGGGCTTGCCTCGATCGCCGGACACGGCTTCGTGCCCACGTGGGCACGCGCGGTCAATCGACGTCGGCGCCGTTGCGCGCGGTCAGCACCGCGGGGCCATCGTCATCGCTGACGATCCGCGGGCCGCCATCGGCGCCGTCCGCGTGGTCATCGCGGTCGGCATCGCGCACGAGCGGGCGCGGCTTGCGCGGCGGCTCGCGATCGACCGTGGCCTGTGCGGCCTCGCGGATGAACGAGACGAACGCGATCGACGGCCGCTTGGAGTGCTCGGTCGTGACGAACCGGATCCCTTCGAGCTGCCAGCCCTGCTGCACCCAGTCGTTGACGTGCTCGTCCAGGGCTTCCTCCGTGACCGGCGAGACCTCGACGAACTTGTATTGCGGCGGCATGAGGGAAGCTTGCCGCGCCGTCAGCGCTTGGCGAGCAGCTTCGCCGCGAACATCGCGTGATACGTGATGATGATGTCCGCGCCCGCGCGGCGGATGCCTGTCAGCGTCTCCATGACGATGCGCTCGCGGTCGATCCAGCCGCGCTCCGCGGCGGCCTCGATCATCGCGTACTCGCCGCTGACGTTGTAGGCGGCGATCGGCATGTTGATCTCGTCGGCCACCGCGCGGATCACGTCGAGATACGCGAGCGCGGGCTTCACCATGACGATGTCGGCGCCCTCGGCGACGTCCATCGAGACCTCGCGCAACGCCTCGGCGACGTTGCCGGAGTCCATCTGATGGCCCCGTCGATCTCCGGACTGCGGCGTCGAGTCGACGGCCTCGCGGAACGGCCCGTAATACGCGGACGCGTACTTCGCCGAGTACGCCATGATCGCGATGTCGTGGAAGCCGTCCTGATCGAGGCTGTCGCGGCACGCGGTGACGAAGCCGTCGAGCATGCCGGACGGCGCGACGACGTCGACGCCCGCCTTCGCGTACGACACGACGGTGCGCGCGAGGTTCTCGAGCGAGGCGTCGTTGTCGAGCTGGCCGTCGTGGAGGACGCCGCAGTGTCCGTGATCGGTGTACTCGCAGAAGCAGGCATCGGCCTGGACGACGAGCTCGGGCCGCGCCTTCTTGATCGCGCGGATCGCCTTCTGGATGATGCCTTGGTCCTTCCACGCCTCGCTGCCGACCGCGTCCTTGCGCTCGGGCACGCCGAACAGGATCACCGACGGGATCCCGAGATCGGCGGCGCGCGACGCGGCGTCGACCGCCTTGTCGATCGAGTAATTGAACTGTCCGGGCAGCGAGCTGATCGGCTTCTCGATCCCGTTGCCGGGCACGACGAAGAGCGGATACACGAAGTCGTCGACGGACAGCCGGGTCTCGCGGATCATCCGCCGCAGGCCCTCGGTCCGCCGCATCCGGCGAGGCCGGTAGTCGGGATAGTTCATGTCGCTCGTGGATACACCGCCGCGACAGCGTTGGCCAAGGCTTCCGGGGTCGGGGCCGCGGCGACCGCGATGTGCTCGGCGCCGGCATCGCGCAACGCCTGCGCCGTCGTCTCGCCGATCGCGACGAACCACACGCCGGCGAGCCGGCGAATCCCGACGAGCGCGTCGAGCGCGGACACCTGCGAGGGCGCGAACACGGCACAGATCGCGGCGTCCCCGGCCGCGAGGATCTCGCGTCCGCGCGCGATCGAGGGATCGTCCGGCGCGGTCGCGACGGTCCGGTAGGCCGCGACCGCGTCGACGATCGCGCCGCCGGCGCGCAGGATGTCGACGAGCTCCTCGCGGCCGTCCTCGGCACGCGGCACGAGCACCTTCTTGCCGGTGAGCTCGCGCGCGGCGAGCAGCGCGTGCGCGAGGGCGGCGCCATCGCGCGCGTTCGCCGGCACGAGCGGCGGGACGTGCGCGGCCTCGAGCACGCGCGCGGTCGCCGGACCGACGGCCCACACCTCGGGCAACGGCGCGTGGCCGCGCGCGGCGAGCAGCGCCATGGCAGCGCGCGCACTCGCGACCACGATCGCCGAGTAGCCGCCCAGCTCGAGCGCGCGCAAGAGCGCGTCGCGATCGTGCGGCGCGGCGGTCGTCGTCACCGGCATCGCCTCGCAGGAGAGCCCGCGGGCCGCCAGCGCGGCGGCATACGGCGCGGCGGATTCGGGATCGCGCGTGAGGATCGCGTAAGCCATTCCCCGAGCTTACCTGGCACGCAGCGTGCTGCTGTTGGAGGCATGGCCACGACGAGTGATATGCGCCTCCCTCCCTACGTCGCGCCGCGGCCGCGGCGTGGCACGGGGACCCGGACGGACGCCGAGCTCGAGCGGGTGCGGAAGATGGCGCGCGTGCTCGATCGCTACATGCTCGATCCGATCGTCGGATTGATCTTGCCCGGCGCGGGCGACATCGTCGGCTCGCTGCTCGGGCTGTACACCGTCGCGATCGCGCTGCGCCGCCGGATGTCGCCGGTGATCGTCGCGCGCATGCTGCTGAACCTCGGGCTCGACGCGCTGATCGGGATCGTGCCGCTCGTCGGGGACGTCGCGGACGTCGGATTCAAGGCGAACACGCGCAATGCCGAGCTGCTGATCGAGCGCGGCGAGACCGGCGGCCGGGCGACCGCGAAGGACTGGCTGATGGTGGTCGGCGCCGGGCTGCTGTTCGTCGTGGCGGTCGCGCTCGCGGTGTTCCTCGTCGGCAAGGTCGGCAGCTGGATCGCGTCGCAGTTCTGAGCTAGCGTTCCGCGAGCGTGCGTTCCGTCGTGATTCTCGGGCTTGCCGTGATGGCGTGCTCGTGCTCGTCGTCGACCAACAACGGACGGCGCGAGGACGCTGCCCCGATGGCCGGTTCAGATCGCAGTACCAAGCCGACGCCGAGCGCGCCGCCGACCCGCGTCGCGATCGCGACCACGAGCGGCGAGGTCGCCGTCACCGTCGAGGTCGTCGACACGCCCGACCGGATCGAGCGCGGCCTGATGTTCCGCGAGCATCTCGGGATCGACGACGGGATGCTGTTCCTCATGGGCAAGGAGCAGGACTGGGCGTTCTGGATGCGCAACACGCTCATTCCGCTCGACATGATCTTCATTACGAAGGACCTCACGGTCGCCGGGATCGTCGCGAATGCCGAGCCGCGGACCGAGACGCTGCGGCGCGTCGGCAAACCGTCGCTGTATGTGCTCGAGGTCAATGCCGGCTGGGCACAGGCCCACCACGTCGCCCCAGGTGCGAAGGTCCGCTTCGACGGCGTGAAGCTGCCCTGAGCATTGTCGCACCGCGATTTGCGAAGCAAAAATCACGGAACTCGACGGGCGTTTGCCGTTATTGTGCGCGTGCGCGGTTCTGGGATAGAACCGCCCCTAACCTAGACCAGGGGAGTCACATGGTACTGATCCGTCCAATCCTATTCTCGTTGGCGATCTCTTCGGCCGCGCTTGTCGGCTGCGGTGGCGGAGACGATGGCGTCGATCCGCCGTCGGGACCGCACTACACGTACGTGGCGAACAAGGCCAGCGTGCCCACCAACAACACGCAGGCACGCGACTTCGGCCTCGACCTCAACGGGGACGGACAGGTGGACAACCAGCTGGGCATGGTGCTCGGCACGCTCGCGGGTCAGGGCTTCGAGGTCCAGGGCGCGGTCGACGAGGCCGTGCTCAACGGCTCGATCATCCTGCTGCTCGACTTCCAGACGCCGAGCTTCTCGAGCACGACGGGCGCGGGCCTCCAGGTCAAGCTCGGCGCGACGCCGATGCCGGCGCCGTGCACGAACCCCGACGACATCACGACGTGCGGTCAGCACCTCAAGGGCACCGGCACGTTCACGATCGCCGCGGGCTCGCCGCAGAACGCGGGCGTGTCCGGCAAGATCGCCGGCGGCGTGTTCACCGGCGGCCCCGGTGACATCTCGCTGCAGATCGCGCTCGGCGGCGCGAACCCGATCCAGCTCGATCTGATCGGCGCGCGCGCGAAGGGCACCGAGCTCAGCGAGACCGCGCTCGGCAAGGTCACGCTCGCCGGCGCGCTGACGCAGAACGACCTCGACACCAAGGTCATCCCGGCCGTCCAGGCGCAGCTGCCGCCGCTCATCATGCGCGACTGCACGATGCTGACCGCGCCGCCCGACTGCGGCTGCCTCGCGAACTCGACCGGCAAGACGATCCTCGGCCTGTTCGACACGACGCCGAAGGACTGCATGGTGACGGTCGAGGAGATCAAGACGAACTCGCTGATCCAGAGCCTGCTCGCACCGGACGTCACGATCGACGGCGTCGAGGCGCTCTCGCTCGGCATCCAGGTCACGACCGTCAAGGGCACGTTCCCGACCGAGTAATCGAGTCGGCGACGGACCCGCGTGGGGCGCGTTCTGCGGAGCGCGCCCTTCGTGTTTGTGCCCACGTGGGCACGCGCGAGAGAACGCGCACGTGTGATTTCCACGAGATAGGATCGTCGGCGATGAGCCTCGTCATCGATCTCGGGCTCGAGCGCTACGAGCCGTTGCAGGCCGTGCGGATCCTCGAGGCGCTCGTCAGGGGCAAGCAGACGACGTGCGTGCGCGATGTGTTCGGCAGCCGCGTCCTCGAGGTCTCCGCCACCGCCGGCAACCCGGCGTCGCGCTGGCTACCGGACAAGCTCGCGCGGCCGATCCTGCGTGATCTGAAGCAGCTCGCGGATCGAGGGCGGTCGTACGCGACGTTCTCGTGGGACGAGACCGAGGCCTACGGGATCGAGGTCCAGGAGCTCGCGGTCGTACGCGACGGGGACGGGAGGTTCGACATCATCGAGGTCGACGGCCGCATGATCCGCGTGCTCGATCTCGACAAGTCGGCGCGGTCGTTTCGCGGCACGCGCGGCAACGTCGGCACCGCCGCGAAGCTACACGCGGTCGCGAAGCAGCACCGGCTGATCGTGCACAGCGCCTAAGCGGCCGCGGTCGCGGCGGAGATGATCGACACGCCGCTGGCGGCGAGCGCGGCCGCGCCGACGAGCCCGGCTTCATCGCCGAGCTCGGCCGGCACGATCGTCACCGCCTCGAGGATCGGTGTCGGGGCGGCGAGCAGCGCCGCGGTCTCGACCAGCTGGTACAGCGTCGGCGTTCGCGACAGCAGGCCGCCGCCGAGCACGAGCCGCTGCGGGTTGACGAGCGCGAGCGCGTTGCCGAGCGCGACGCCGAGCAGCGGCCCGAGCTCGCTCCACAGCCCGAGCGCCCACTCGTCGCCTTCGGCGGCGGCCTCGTCGACGTGGCTCGGCGTCACCGCCTCGAGCGAGCCGGCGAGCTGGATCGCGCGCGACTTCTTGTGCTTCGGCAGCTCGGCGGCGATCCGCTTGCCGATGTAGCTGCCGCCGACGTAGGCCTCGACGCAGCCGCGGCTGCCGCACTGACACGGCGCGGCCGCCTCGTCCCACCGCACCTTGACGTGGCCGATCTCGCCGGCGCAGTTCGTCGCGCCCTCGACGAGCCGGCCGTCGACGATCAGGCCGCCGCCGATCCCGGTGCCGACGTAGACCGCGAGCACGTGATCGCAGCCGCGCGCGGCGCCGGCGACGTGCTCGCCCCACGTGATCGCGTTGACGTCGTTGTAGACGCCGAGCGAGAACCGCGAGCCGAGGCGCTTCGCGAGCAGCGCGCCGAACGCGACGTCGCGCCAGCCGAGGTGCGGCGACCGCGCGACGTGACCGGCACGATCGCGCAGCATCGCCGCGATCCCGACGCCGATCGGGATCGGCCCGGTGCCATCGCTCGCGAGCCGCTCGGCGACTGCCGCGACCTTGTCGATGATCGTCTCGGGCCGGCGATCCGCGCCGATCGTCTCCTTGTGCAGCCAGCGCGGCGTGGTGCCATCGTCGAACACCGCGGCGCGCAGGTTCGTGCCGCCGAGGTCGATCCCGATCCGCATCATCGGACGGCCTCCCGCGCGGCGGCGATCTCGGCGTCGAACAGCTGCTTGATCTCGGCGAGCCGCTCGGCGGTCGTGGCTTCGCATCGCATGACCAGTGCCGGCTGCGTGTTCGACGCGCGGACGAGGCCCCAGCCGCCGTCGAGCTTCGCGCGCACGCCGTCGATGTCGACGACGCTCGTGACCGCGGAGTGCGCGCGCAGCCGCCGCGTGACCTCGGCGACGACCGCGAACTTCTTGTCGTCCTCGCAGTCGACCCGGATCTCCGGCGTGTTGATCGTCTTCGGCAGCGTGTCCGCCAGCTCGGCGAGCGTCTGCTGGCTGCGCGACAGCAGCTCGATCAGGCGCGCGCCCGAATAGACCGCGTCGTCGAAGCCGAACCAGCGATGCGCGAAGAACATGTGGCCGGACATCTCGCCGGCGAGCTGCGCGCCGGTCTCCTTCATCCGCGCCTTGATCAGCGAGTGGCCGACCTTCCACATCTCGACCTGACCACCGGCCGCGGCGAGCTCGTCGTACATCGCCTGCGAGCACTTGACCTCGCCGACGAACTTCGCGTCCGGGACCTCGCGCAGCACGGCCTTGCCGAGCAGGATCATCAGCTGATCGCCCCACAGCACGCGGCCGGTCGCGTCGACCGCGCCGATCCGATCGGCATCGCCGTCGAGCGCGATCCCGAGCTCGGCGTTCTCCTGGCGCACGATCTCGATCAGATCCTCGATGTTCTCGGGCTGCGTCGGATCGGGGTGGTGGTTCGGGAACGTGCCGTCGAGATCGCAGTACAGCGGCACGACCTCGAAGCCCATGCGGCGGTACAGGCCGACCGCGGTCGGGCCGCCCGCGCCGTTGCCGGCATCGACGACGACCTTGAACCGCCGCTCGCCGAGCGCGAGCCGCTGCATCACCGCGTCCGAGTACGCGCCGATCACGTCGCGCGACGTCATCGGCTTCACCGGATGCGGATCGGGGCCGGCGAGGATGCGCTCGACGTCATCGCGCAGCGCTGCGATCGCGGAACCGTGCAGCGTCTCGGTGCCGAGCATCAGCTTGAAGCCGTTGTCCTCGGGCGGGTTGTGGCTGCCGGTGATCATCACCGCGCCGCGCGGCGCGAGGTGATGCGCCGCGAAGTACAGCACCGGCGTCGGCACCACGCCGATGTCGATCACGTCGGCGTGGACGCGGATGCCGTCGGTGAGCGCGGCGAACAGCCGAGGCGACGTGACGCGCGGATCGCGGCCGACGACGACGGTGCCGCCGGCGCGCTGGCCGAGCGCCGTGCCGATGGCGCGCACGGTGGCGTCGTCGAGATCGCGGTCGGCGACGCCGCGGATGTCGTACTCGCGAAAGGCGCGCGGGTTCACGGCGGGAGTCGTACCGCGAGAGCCCGCTCAGAGGTACCGGGAAAGCCCGCGTTCCGCGAGCGCCTCGACCACGGCGCGGACGTCCTGTGCCGCCGCGCGCGGCAGCACGAGGATCGCGTCACCACTCTTCACGATCACGAGGTCGCTGACGCCGACGGTCGCGATCACGGTCGCGTCGTCGCCGACGACGATGTTGCCGGCGCCGTCGAGCACGACCGCGGTGCCGGTCACGGTGTTGCCGTGATCGTCCGCACCGAGCAGCGCCGGCAGCGCGGCCCACGAGCCGAGATCGTCCCACCCGACCGACGCCGGGATCGTGACCACGCGGGTCGCGCGCTCCATCACGGCGTGATCGATCGAGATCGAGCGCAGGCCGGGATAGACGTCCTCGGCGCGCGCGTGACCGGTCGCGATCGCGCGCACCGCGTCGGCGGTCGACGGCAGGTGCGCCTCGAGCTCGACGAGCAGCCGGCGCGCCGAGGCGACGAACATGCCCGCGTTCCACAGGTACGTGCCGGCGGCGACGTAGCGCTCGGCGGTCGCGCGGTCCGGTTTCTCGACGAACCGCAGCACCGGCGTGACGCGGCCGGGCTCGGCGCGCTCGACCTCGAGGTAACCAAACCCGGTCTCGGCGCGCGTCGGCGTGATCCCGATCGTGCCGATCACGTCGTCGGCCTCGACCGCGGCGAGCGCGGTGTCGAGCACCCGCGCGAGGCCGGCCTCGTCGGCGACATGCTGGTCGGCCGGCAGGATCGCGAGCACGGCATCGCGGTCGCGCTCACCGATCGCCGCGGCCGCGAGCCCGATCGCCGCGGCGGTGTTGCGGCCAACGGGCTCGCCCAGGATCTCGACGTCCGGCACGACGGCCGCGGTGGCGGCGCGCTGCTCCTCGGCGGTGACGATCACGACGTGCTCGGCGATCCGCCGGCCGCGCGCGATCGCGAGCTCGAGCAGCGTCTTGCCGCCGGGACCGATCGGTAACAACTGTTTCGGCCGCGCGCGCCGGCTCGCGGGCCAGAGCCGGGTGCCACTGCCACCGGCGAGGATCACTGCGTGTCGCACGCCGCGCATCGTAGCCGGCAGCGCGCGCGACATCGCTGTCCGGGTCGCGGATTCCTCCGCGATCGCCTCGATCGCAACACCACGAAACACCGCGCGCCGCCGCGGCATGCCCCGTGCTGGTCGCGACGGCATGCACCTGCGCGCCGCCGTGATGATCGTCGCGCTCGCGAGCTCGGTCGCGCACGCCGACGACCACGTCACGAGCTACGTCGCGATCGGGCTCGGGCCGACGATGCAGACCACCGGCGCGGTCGGCGATCGGATCTCGCAGGCGTCGGGGAGCTCGACGTACCTGACGTCGCGGCTGTTCCTCGGCGGCAGCGTCGGCCGGATCGGCATCGAGCTGTTCGTCCAGGGCTGCCGGCTCTCGGATCACCTCGCGACCGATAGCCGCGACCGCGCACGCACGATCGTCGCCGGCGGCGCGGGCGTGCGCTACGCGATCGTCGATCACCGGTACTTCGTGTTCGCCGCACGCGCCGGACTGCTCGTCGGCACCGCCGGCGGCGACGCCATGACCACGGGTGGCGCCTGCGATCCCGGCGCGCCCTGCCCGACCACGACGTACGAGCCACCCGGGTACCGCGTGCTCGGACTCTCCACGGGCGTCCGCGCACAGCTGCAGGCGCGTCCGGAGAACGGGCTGATCGCCGGCTTCGTCGACGTCGATCTGTCGCCGGTCTACGTCGGCTTCCCGGACGACGCGCGGTTCGGCGCGCTGCGCTCGATCGTCTTCGGGCTGAGCTTCGGCGCGGCTCGCTAGCGCACGTGAGCTGGCACTCGCTCAGTCCCGGTGGTACGTCCGCGGCGAGGCTCGTCATGACCAAGCACCTGCTCGTCGCGCTCGCACTCGTCTCGGCATGCAAGACCGTGCCGAACCCACCGATGCCGCAGCCGCAGCCACCGGCGGTGGCGCAGCCGCAGCCGCCACCGGTCGAGCCGCCGGCACCGCCGCCAAAGACGGCGGTCGCAGGTCACCCGAAGCAGGATCTGATCGCGCGCTCGGTGCTGTTCGGCAACCCCGAGCGCGTGAACCCCGAGCTGTCGCCCGACGGCAAGTACGTGTCTTGGCTCGCGCCGAAGGACGGCGTACTGAACGTGTACGTCGCGCCGGTCGGCAAGCTCGATCAGGCAAAGCCGGTCACCGCCGAGACCACGCGACCGGTGCGGATGTACTTCTGGACGTTCGACAACAAGCACCTCGTCTACCTGCAGGACGTCGGCGGCGACGAGAACTTCCACCTGTGGCGGACGAGCGTCGACGGCGGCGACGTCGTCGATCTGACGCCGTACAAGGGCGCGCGCGCGATCATGATCGGCGTGTCCGAGAAGAAGCCGAAGACGCTGCTCGTCGGCCTGAACGACCGCGACCCCAAGAACCACGACGTCTACTCGATCGACATCGCGACCGGCAAACGCACGCTCGTGTTCGAGAACAAGGACGGCTACCTCGGGTTCGACGCCGATCCGCAGCTCCAGCTCCGGCTCGCGACGAAGAACGATCCGAGCGGCACGGTCACGATCTTCACGCGCAAGGGCACCGGCTGGGCCGAGTGGATGAAGATCCCGTACGAGGACAGCGACACGACGCAGACGCTGTGGATCGACAACACCGGCAAGACGCTGTACGCGATGGACAGCCGCGACCGCGACACCGCGGCCCTGTTCTCGATCGATCTCGCGACGAAGAAGAAGCAGCTGATCGCCGAGGATCCGCGCGTCGATCTCGGCGAGACGATCGTGCATCCGACGACGCGCAAGGCGCAGGCCGCCGCGTTCACCTACGACAAGACGCGGTGGCAGGTGATCGACAAGGCGATCCAGGCCGACGTCGACGGCATCACGAAGCTCGCGGCCGGCGCCGAGTGGACGATCGCGTCGCGCTCGCTCGACGACAAGCAGTGGCTCGTCGCGATGACCTCGGACGTCACGCCGGGCAGCTACTACCTGTGGGATCACGCCAAGCGTGCCGGCACGTTCCTGTTCGCGGCGCAGCCGAAGCTCGTCGCGGACCAGCTCGCGCACACGCAGCCGGTCGTGATCAAGTCGCGCGACAACCTCGATCTGCAGAGCTACCTGACGCTGCCGCGCGAGGCCGATCCCGACGGTGACGGCAAGGTCAACGCGCCGGTGCCGATGATGCTGTGGGTGCACGGTGGGCCGTGGGGCCGCGATCGGTTCCGGTTCAATCCGTTCGCACAGCTGTTCGCGAACCGCGGCTACGCGGTGCTGCAGGTCAACTTCCGCGGCTCGACCGGGTTCGGCAAGAAGTTCGTCAACATCGCCGATCTGCAGTGGAGCAAGGCGATGCACGACGATCTGCTCGACGCCGTGGACTGGGCGGTCAAGAATGGCATCGCGCCGAAGCAGAAGATCTGCATCGGCGGCGGCAGCTACGGCGGCTACGCGACGCTCGTCGGGCTCGCGATGACGCCGGACGTGTTCGCGTGCGGCGTCGATCTCGTCGGGCCGTCGAACCTCAACACGCTCGTCGCGACGATCCCGCCGTACTGGACGCCGATGATCTCGCGGTTCAAGAAGCGGATCGGCGACTGGGACACGCCGGAGGGCAAGCAGCTCATGGCCGCGGCCTCGCCGCTGACGAACGCCGCGAAGATCAAGCGGCCGCTGCTGATCGGCCAGGGCGCGAACGATCCGCGCGTCAAGCAGGCCGAGTCCGAGCAGATCGTCGCCGCGATGAAGCAGGCAAACCTGCCGGTGACGTACGTCGTGTTCCCCGACGAGGGTCACGGCTTCGCGCGCCCCGAGAACAACATCGCGTTCTTCGGCGTCGCCGAGGCATTCCTGTCCGCGCACCTCGGCGGCTTCTACCAGCCGATCACCAAGGACGAGCTCGACGCGTCGTCGATGCAGGTCAAGGAAGGCAAGGACGGGATCCCCGGCCTGCCGTGACCGTCACGATGCGTCGGCGAGCCGCTGCGCCAGCCGCGTGACCTCGGCGCGCGCGAGGCCGGCGTGGAAGATCTGCTCGAGCTGGAGGCGCTCGCCGGACACGAGCTCGCTCGCGCCGAGCCGGACCGTGCCGTCGGTGTCGATCGTCAGCTCGACGAGCACGAGCACGTCGCCAGCCGGGGCCTCCGGGAGATCGAGGACCGCGTAGCGACCGATGTGGCGGTTCTGCGCCGGCTCGGAGGACTCGCCCTCCCAGATGTCGAACTCGATCCGCAGCTGATCGTCCTGCCGCGTCGCGAACACGCGGTGCTCGCGCGTCGGCACGACCGCGCTCTGCGCGATGACGAGCTCGCACTCGGTGCCCTGCATCGACACGCAGAGCCCACGCGCGGCGACGTCGATCAGCAGCACGCCCTCGATCGTGCCTTCGAGCCGCGCGACCTCGAGCGCCGCGCCGACCGCGACGACCTCCTCGGGGTTCGGGATGTGGCTCGGCTCGCGGCCGGCGATCCGCGCGATCTCGCGGCGCACCGCCGGGATCCGCGTCGAGCCGCCGACGAGCAGCACGTCGCCGAAGTCCTCGCGCTTGCGGTTGCAGCGCTTGAGCGCCTCGCGGATCGGCGGCTCGAGCCGGCGGATCAGCGGCGCGGACCACAGCTCGAGCTCGTCGCGCCGGATCGTGCGCGCGAACGCGACCGCCTTGCCCGACGGCAGCTCGGCAAGGTCGTCGACGGTGAGCCGCGCCGCCGCGACGGTCGACAGATCGTGCTTCGCGCGCTGCGCGGCGAGCCGCAGCCGCTCGACCGCGACGGTGTCGGTCGAGATGTCGATCCCGCGCGTCTGGCGGACGTCGCGCACGAGGTTCTCGACGATCGCGCGATCGATGTCGTCGCCGCCGAGGAATGGATCACCCGTGGTCGCGAGCACCTCGAAGATGCCGCCCTCGAGATCGACCGCCGCGACGTCGAAGGTGCCGCCGCCGAGGTCGCACACCAGATACTTGCGATCCGCGCCGCGATGCGCGCCGTGGCCGAACGCGGCCGCGGTCGGCTCGCTGAGCAGGCGCATCACGGTGAGCCCGGCGATCTGCGCGGCGTCCTTCGTCGCCTGGCGCTGCGCGGCGTCGTACCACGCCGGGATCGTGATCACCGCGCGCGTCACCGGGCCCTTGAAGTGCGCCTCGGCGAGCTTGCGCAGCTCGCGGATGATCAGCGCGCAGACCTCCTCGGGCGAGACCGTCCGGCCACCGGACAGTCCGATCCAGGTGTCGCCGTTCGGCGCCTCGGTCAGCTCGTATGGCAGCACGCGCGCGAGCCGCCGGATCTCGGGATGATCGAAGCGCCGGCCGAGCAGGCGCTTCGCGCCGAAGATCGTGACGTCCGGGCTGTGATCGAGGCCCTCGCGCGCGGCCTCGCCGACGATCGGCCCGTCGGGCGAGAACCACACGAGCGACGGCAGCATCGTCGAGCCCTCGGCGGTGGTGAGGATGCGCGGCGCGCCGTCGGCATCGATCACCGCGACGACCGAGTTCGAGGTCCCGAGATCGATCCCGATCGCGCGCCCGGCCTTCATCGGAACAGCCCTCGCGTCTCGTCGAGCCGGTCGCCGCCGTGCTTCTTGACGTGCTCGAGGATCGCCGCCGCCTCGGTGCACTGATCGTGATGCGCGAGCGCGGTCTCGAGCTGCGACGTCGCGAGCATGACCTCGCCCTTCTGCAGCGCGACCATCGCCGACGCGACGTAGTACAGCGAGCGCAGCGGCCGGCTGCGCGGATACACGCACAGCGCCGCCGCGAGCACTTCCTGCGCGTTGTCGGCATCGCCGTCGCCGAGCATCGAGCGCGCGCGCATCTCGAACGCCTCGCCGCCCTGCGCGGTCGACATCGGCGGCGGCAGCGTCTCGCCCATCGTGATCGGCTTCGTCGGCGGGCTGACCGGCGCCGCGCCCTTGTGCGATGACCGCGCGAGCTTGCTGCCCGAGATGTCGGCGCTCGAGATGTCCTCGAAGCCGACGAGCCAGCCGGCCGGTGCGTGCAGGCTCGAGCCGACCGCGGTCGCGCGGCCCTCGGCGACGAGCGCGACGCGCAGCCGATCGTAGGCGCGGTTGCCGAGGATCGTCAGCTCCTCGGCGAGGTGCGTGATCGCGGGCGCGTTGTGGCGTGCGACGAGATCGGGATGGAACCGCCGCGACAGGTTCATCCAGCCGCGCCGGATCTCCTCGGCGTCGGCGTCGCGCGCGATCCCGAGCACGTCGTGGACCGCGAGCTGGCGCAGCCGCCGCAGCTCGGCGGTCAGGTGCTGGAACAGCGCGCGCTCGTCGCTCGGCAGCTCCTCGGTGAGCGCGGCCGGCAGCGGCGTCGGCCGCGACACCGGGCCAGACTTGTGCGGCGGCGGCTTCGGCGGGCCCTTGCCCGGTCGCGGCGCGGACGCCACGCCCGACGCCATGCTCTTGATCCGTGCGAGCACGTCCTCGGTGAACCCGACGAGCTCGACCTCGATCCACGTCTTCGTGTCGCCCTCGATCGGCGACGCCTTGTGGACGATGCCGTCGATCGCCATCACGACCTGGTTCGGTAGCTCGAGCCCGAGCGTGACCTGGGCGCCGACCTCGGTCGTGAACGGCACCTTCATCGACAGCAGCTTGCCGCGCCGAAGCTTGCGCGTGTGGAACACCTCGACCTGCTCCCAGGTCGCGCACCGCACGTGGAGCGTCCGACCGGGCGCGGTCACGACCCCTTCTTCTTGTCCGCTGCCGGATCGGGCTGGAGCTCGACGGACTTCTCGAGCACCAGCTTCTTCTTCGCGACGTTGATCGGCGTCTTCGGATCGCCGCCGGGCTCGCGCCACTCGTCGGGTGCGACCGAGAGGTACGCCGGCAGGAAGCCGTCTTTCAGCACGCGCAGCTCGTACGCGACGCCGGCCTGGATGCCCTGGATCTGGACCTGGTCGGTCATCCCGACGAACAGCCAGACCTCGGCGCCGGGCGGCGTGGTCTCGATGTGGATCGGCCCGCGGCCGGGTTGATAGCCGGTCGCGGCCGGCGGCTTCGGCGGCATCGCGGGCAGCTTCTGCGCGACGAGCTTGCCGGTCTTCGGATCCTTCGTCATCGGCTTGAGTCCGACGACGAGCTTCGCCGCGCGCTTGTCGCCGTCGCCGGACCAGTGGCTCGGCAGGACCTGGGTGTCGATCGGCTGGACTCCGTCGACCCCCTCGACGCGCAGCTCGTGCATCATCCCCGATGATAACGGCAACGAGTCGAGCGGGGTGCGTCCGAGCTTGAGCCACACGCCGCCGCCGGGAGGCGTCGACTTGACCGCGATCGTGCCCGGATCGGCGAGCTCCGCGGTCATCTGCTTCGACAGCTCGTCGGCCTTGCGCTGTGCCTCGGCGTGGCGAGCCTCGCTCTGTCGCCGCGCCTCGGCCGCGTCTTCCTGATTCTTCAGGATCAGGAACGCGGCGCCGACGGAGATCGCGGCGAGCACGAGCACGACGAGCACGCCGCGCAGCCGGCTCTTGAGCCGCGGTGGTGGCAGCTCGAGCTGCGGGATCGGATCGACGATCGGCGCGACCGCCGGACGCGGCCGCGTGATCGGCTTCGGCAGCTCCGCGGACGTCGCGACGCGGTTCGCCGCTTGCTCGGCGCGCCGCGCGGCGACCTCGAGCTTCTGCGCCGCGAGCTCGGCGACCTCGGCCGCGCTGTGGATGCGGCGGCCCGGCTCGTCGAGGTTCGCGATCGCGTCGAGCGCGGCGGCCTCGTCGCGCGACTCCGAGCGCGGGCCGCGCGCGCGCACGTCGGAGTCGGAATCGCGCTGTGGCGGTGGCAGCGGCGTCGGATCGTGATCGTCGGGATCGTCGAGTGACGGCACGCGGCCGCGCTGCACGATCGCCTCGCGCTGGCGCGGGTCCATCTGGATCAGCTCGCTGATCGGATCGGGGCCGACGCCGTGGAAGTCGACCGCGGTGTGCTCGACGTTCGAGTCGAGATCGGCGAGCAGCGCGTCGAGCCGGTTGCCGGTCGGCGTGCCGGGCGAGGACTTGCGCGAGGTGTGGCGCGCGACGATCGCCTCGGCGCGGATGTCCATGCTCGGCCGCATCGGCGTGACCTGGACGGCCGAGTTGCCGAGCGACGCGAGCAGATCCTCGGTCGCGTCGTCGATGTTCGTGTCGCTGCGGCCGAGGCCGGCGGCGCGGATGATCTCGCCGCGATCCGCGATCGTCCAGCGATCGTCCTCGAACGCCTCGAGCATGTTCTCGAGCAGATCGCTCGCGGTGCGGTAGCGACGCACGCGATCGGTGTCGAGCGCGCGCTGGACGAGCCGCTCGACCGCGGGCGTCACGTGCAGCGTGCCGGGCGGGACCTCACCCGAGAGCATCGTGAACAGCATCGCGCCGACCGCGAACACGTCGGCCGCGGTCGTCGGATCCTCGCCGACGACGAGCTCGGGCGCGAGGAACCCGGCGAGCCCGCGCCACATCGACGAGTCGGCGCCCTGCGCGACCGCGGTCGTCAGCGCGCGGCCGACGACGAAGTCGCCGAGCCGGATCGCGCCATCCTCGTCGACGAGCACGCTCCGCGGGTGCACGGCACCGTGGACGACGCCCGCGCGATGCGCGACCGCGAGCGCCTCGACGACGGCGCGCGCGATCGCACCGGCGACCGGCGGTGACAGCTTGCCGCCCTCGCGGCGATTCGCGCGCGCGGCCGCGATCAGATCCTGCACCGTGACGTAGCGGCCGACGCCGCGGGTCACGATCACGACATCGGGGCCGTTCGTCTCGACCGCGACCGTCGGCACGATCGCCGCGTGGTCGAGCGCGAGTGCCTGCTCGATCGACCGCGCGTCGGTGAGCGCGTAGCGAAACACCGGCTCGTTCAACAGCTTCGGATCGACGACGAGCCCGCGCAGGTTGCGCTGGCCGGCCCACTGCGCGCGATGGATCGCCCCATACATCGTCACTGCGAGCCGCTCGCTCAGCACGACGCCGGCGATGATCTGCTCGGCCGCTTGGCCACCCACGGTGTCGACGATAGCACTCCGGCCGTGCTCGCTCACCCGAACGGCGAGACGAACTTCAGCTGGATCCAAGGCTCTGCAAAGAGATAGAACACCGCGCCCATCGCGAGGAACGGACCGAACGGCAGCTCGGTGCGCATGAGCGAGGGTGGGTCTGGCTCGCCCTCGTCGGCACCATCGGCTGCGGGATTTTCGGCCGGCTCCGGCGCGGGCTGTCCGCGCGCGCGACGCTGCGCGATCACGAGCGCGACCACGCCGATCACCGCGCCGAACATCGCGCCGCCGAACAGCGACACGAGCGCGCCCGGCCAGCCGAGCAGCGCGCCGACCGCCGCGAGCATGTCGCTGTCGCCGAGCCCGAGCCCCTCGCGGCCGCGGATCAACATGTAGAGCTCGCCGATCGCCCACGGCACGCCGTAGCCGACGACGGCACCGACGAGCCCGTCGTACCACCGCCGCTCGGGCAGCAGCAGGCCGAGCAGGTAGAACGCGATGATCGACGGCACCGTGACCTTGTTGAGGATCAGCTTGTGATCGAGATCGATGAACGCGATCACGACCATCACGAAGCAGAACGCGGCCTGGATCGCGAACCGCACGAGCCGCAGATCGAACGACTCGCCCCACCACACGCCCTGCTCGATGCTGACCCACCACGCGAACCCGAACAGCGCGCCCATCACCGCCTCGACGATCAGGTAGCGCGGCGAGAACGGTGCCCGACATGTGCGGCACCGGCCGCGCAGCCACAGCCAGCTGAGGAGCGGGATGTTGTCGTACCAGCGGATCGGCGTCTTGCACGCGAAGCAGTGCGAGCCCGGGCGGACGACCGAGCGCCCCTTGGGAAACTCGTCGGTCGGCGGCCAGCGATAGATGCAGACGTTCGCGAAGCTGCCCCACAGCAGGCCCAGCAGCACGACAAACGCGTAGACGCCGGTCGTCGTCGAGATACGCTCGAGCTCCCGGAGCATGCGGCAACACCGTACCGTGATTGACCTGGCCCGTCGAGAAAGCTAAGACCTTTGCGATGCTTCGAGTCCGTCGAGTGCGGCGAGTCGCCGTGTGCGCGCTGCTCGCCGCGAGCGCGTGTGGACGCTCGCAAGGCGTGCCCGACGAGGCGCTCGGTGGGCTCGTGATCGAGCCGAAGCCGGCGGCGAAGGTCGACGTCGAGCGCGCGGCGCAGGATCCGGACGAGCTGTCGCGCGCGCTCGCGGTGCCGCACGACGCGGTCGTCGCCGCGCTCGGCCCGCACGCGTTCGCGATCAAGACGAAGACCGTCGTCGAGGAGGGCGGCAAGGTCGTCGAGGAGCTGTCCGACGAGACGAAGCTCGAGCTCGGCGATCGCGGCGCGTACCACGGCGTGTATTCGAACTCCGCCGACTACGGCCGCGAGGCGCTGTACCTCCCGGGGCCGAAGGCCGATACGAAGCCCGACAAGCCGCGCGGCCCGAGCGGCACGCTGTACCTGCGGCCGCGCTACCAGCGCTGGCACATGCGCGCGCCCGAGACCGAGCGCGAGCCGGACGAGATCCGCGACGCGTACTTCGGCGCGATCGCCGCGACGTGGGATCTGCTCGCGCCCGGCGCCGAGCTCACCGACAAGGGCGCGCTGCAGGTCGCTGGCCGCGCCGCGCGCAAGATCGAGATCAAGCAGGCGCCGTCGCCGCGCGAGCTGCCGAAGGAGTCGCTATCGCAGCGGCGGTGGCGCGAAGGCCGCACGATCGAAGGCGTTTCCGGCGAGGTGATCCTCGACGCGGACAAGGCCGTGCCACTCGCGGTCAAATTGACCGGCACCGTCGGGTTCGTCCGCGACGGCCGACGGTTCGCGATGAAGATCTCGCTCGACGCCAGCATCACCAGCATCGGCACGGTTGCCCAGCTCGCGGCGCCGCCCGAGGCCGAGGTCGTCACGACGCCGGGCCGGCTCGGCGAGGTCGACGAGCGCGACTTCCTGCTGCAGGGCATCGCGCCGTCGATCCGCAAGAACCCGGACGGCACGGCGATCGCACCGGCGATCGGCAGCGGCAGCGATGCCGGCGACAAGAAGCCGGACAAGAAACCGGAGCCGAAGCCCGACGCGAAGTCCGACAAGAAGGCGAATCCGTGACCACCGCGCTCGTCACGCGCCGCGACTACCTCGACGGTCAGCGCCGCCGGATCATCGGCCGCGCGATCGCGGGCAGCATGGCGAGCGCGCTGCCGATCCCGTTCCTCGACGACTGGGCGGTCGGCGCGATCGTCGGCACCGGCTATCGCCGGATCGCGGCGGCGCACCAGATCGACCTCGACGACGAGGCGGTGACCGCGCTCGTCCACGGCACGTCGAAGCCGACGTCGATCGGCTCGATCGCGGTCGCCGGCGTGATGGCTCGGCTCGTCGGCCGGGCGGCGAAGCGGATGATGGTCGTGCTCGCGACGGTCAATCGCGCGCGCTCGGCGTCGCGCACGTTCGTGACGATGACACTGTTCGATCACTACTGCGCGAAGCTCCACACCGGGCTGTCGCTCGACCGCGAGACCGCGCTCGCGCTGCGCGACGAGATCGGCAAGGCGATCGACAACACGCCCGGCGCGCTGTCGTTCCACCCGTTCCGGCGCGGTGCCTCGGCGGCGATCCGCGCGACGCTGCGCGCACCGCTCGAGCTCGCCGATCTCGCGAGTCGCGGCGCGGTGCGCCGGCTGCTCGCGCCGAAGTCCGAGATCACCGAGGCCGAGGCGGTCGACGAGCTCGATCAGACGATCGAGGCCGAGCTCGCGCGCAAGACCGGATTTCTGTCGCGCAGCGTCGCCGCGATCGAGGTCCAGCTGTCGTCGGAGGCGAACCCGTTCCTCGATGCGGTGATCGACAACCTCGATCGCCGGTGGCGCGCGCGCATGGCGGTCCGGCCCAAGCCGTGACGGCCACGCTGTCGAACACCGACGAGCGCAAGGCGCTGACCGGCGCCCGCCGCGTCGTGATCAAGATCGGGAGCCGGCTCGTCGCGGAGAGCCCGGCAAGCCGGCCCGCGACGATCGCGGACCAGGTGCTCGAGCTGCGGCGGCGCGGCGTCGAGATCGTGATCGTCAGCTCGGGCGCGATCGCGCTCGGCATGCGCCGGCTCCGGCTCGCGACCCGGCCCACCGAGCTGCCCGCGCTGCAGGCCGCCGCCGCGGTCGGCCAGAGCCAGCTGATGCAGCACTGGGAGCACGCGTTCGCGGCGCACGACGTCGCGATCGGCCAGGTGCTGGTCACGCACGACGACCTCGGCGATCGCCGGCGGTTTCTGTCGGCGCGGCTGACGCTGCGCGCACTGCTCGATCACGGCGTCGTGCCGATCATCAACGAGAACGACACCGTCGCGACCGAGGAGATCAAGTTCGGCGACAACGACCAGCTCGCGGCGCTCGTCTGCAACCTGGTGTCCGCGGACGCACTCGTGATCCTGACGGACGTCGAGGGCGTGCGCGACGCGACCGGCCAGCGGATGCCGGTCGTCCGCGACATCGATCGCGAGGCCGCGCCGGTCGCCGGCGGCTCGACGAGCGGCGTCGGCTCGGGCGGCATGGCGTCGAAGGTCGGCTCGGCGCGGATCGTCACGCGCACCGGCGTGCCGGCGGTGATCGCGCCGGGCCGCGAGCCGGATGTCATCGTGCGCGCGCTCGCCGGCGCGGACGTCGGTACGCTGTTCACCGCGCGCGGCGGCGCGCTGTCGTCGCGCAAGCACTGGATCGCGTACGGCGCGAAGCCGGTCGGCAAGATCGTGATCGACGACGGCGCGGTCCGCGCGCTGCGCGATGCGGGCAAGAGCCTGCTGCCCGCGGGCATCACGCGCGTCGACGGCGACTTCGAGCTCGGCGACACGGTGAGCGTGATCACCGCGGCCGGCGTCGAGCTCGCGCGCGGCCTCGTCGCGTACGCCGCCGACGAGCTGCGCAAGATCTCGGGCTTGCAAACGGCGGCCATCGAGGCCAGGCTCGGATACAAGAGCATCGACGAAGCGATTCACCGAGATGACCTCGTGATCCTGTGAGCTCCCCTGCACGCTCCGCGAGTCTGGAGACGGCGACCCCGTCGATCCGAGCTGTCGCCGAAGCTGCCCGTGCCGCGTCGCGCGTCGTCGCGAAGGCGACCGCCGAGACCCGGCAGGCCGCGCTGCGCGCGATCGCCGACGCGATCGATGCCGCGCGCGCCGACATCCTCGCCGCGAACGCGCGCGACGTCGCCGCCGGCCAGGCCGCGAGCCTGTCTGCCGCGATGGTCGACCGGCTCCGGCTCGACGACGGCCGGATCGCCGGGCTGTCGCGCGCGGTCCGCGAGATCGCGGATGCGCCCGAGCTCGTCGGCCGCGTCGAGCGCACCGAGACCCGGCCGAACGGGCTCGTCGTCGAGCGCGTCCGGATCCCGCTCGGCGTCGTCGCGATGATCTACGAGGCGCGGCCGAACGTGACGACCGACGCTGCCGCGCTCTGCCTCAAGGCCGGCAACGCGTGCATCCTGCGCGGTGGCCGCGAGGCGCTCGAGAGCAATCGCGCCCTGCTGCGCGCGGTCCAGGCCGGGCTCGTCGCGGCGGGCCTGCCGGCGGAGGCGGTCCAGCTCGTGCCGGGCACCGACCGCGCGCAGATCGCCGAGCTCGTGAAGCTCGACGAGCTGATCGATCTCTGCATCCCGCGCGGCGGCGAGGGCCTGATCCGCTACGTCGCCGAGCACGCGCGCGTCCCGGTGATCAAGCACTACAAGGGCGTCTGCCACATCTATGTCCACGCCGCGGCGGACCTCGCGCGCGCGGTCGACATCGTCGCGAACGCGAAGCTCCAGCGGCCCGGCGTGTGCAATGCCGTGGAGACAGTGCTCGTCGATCGCGCGATCGCACCCCGGTTCATCCCGCAGCTCGTCGCGGCGCTCGGCGATCGCGTCGAGCTGCGCGGCGACGACACGACGCGCGCGCTCGGTGGGGAGCGCGTGACGCCGGCGACCGAGGACGACTGGTACGCCGAGTATCTGGATTTGATTCTCGCCGTCCGGGTCGTCGACGACCTCGCCGCGGCGATCGCGCATATCGAGCGCTACGGCTCGAGCCACACCGAGTCGATCCTCACGCAGGACGCCGCGGCGGCCGAGCAGTTCGTCCGCGAGGTCGATTCCTCGACCGTGATGGTCAATGCTTCCACACGGTTCGCCGACGGTGGGGAATTAGGCCTCGGCGCCGAGATCGGAATCTCGACGACACGGCTCCACGCCTATGGTCCGATGGGCGCTGAGGGCCTCACGACCACCAAATTCGTGGTACGCGGCACTGGACAGGTTCGTACCTGAACTCGAGCACGAGGGAGCACCGAGCCAAGCATGACCCAGAAAAAGAGCGCACCGAAGCGAGCGACCCCGCCCAAGGCCACCCGCGGCAAAGCACGTAGTCTTGCCGTCGACACCGACACCGCGCCGGCGAGGTCGCAGAGCACCGAAGGACTCGATGGCGCGATGCAAGCACTGGCACTCGCGCTCGACAAGAAGGCGCTCGATCCGGTGCTGCTCGACGTCCGCGAGCTGTGCTCGTTCTGCAACTACCAGCTCGTGATCTCCGGGCGGTCGGAGCGGCAGGTCGAGGCGATCGCGGACGGCATCTCGGCGGGGCTCAAGGAAGTCGGCCTGCGCGCGATCGGATCCGAGGGCGCACGCAGTGGTCAGTGGGCGCTGCTCGACTACGGCGACTTCGTCGTCCACGTGTTCCTGCACTCCGCGCGCGAGCACTACGACCTCGAGGGGCTGTGGAACGATGCGCCGCGCGTCCCGATCGAGGTGCCCGCGGACGCGCGGATGCCGGTCGGCGAGGACTACGACACCGGCGTCGCGTACACCGAGGCGACGCGCTGAAGATCACGCTCGCGGTCGTCGGCCGGCTCAAGGAGCCGTACTTCGTCGCCGCCGAGGACGAGTACAAGAAGCGGCTGCGGCCGTACTGCACGCTGTCGGTCGTCGAGGCGAAGGACGAGGCCGCGCTGCTCGCGGCGCTGCCTGCGAACGCGCACCTCTACGCGTTCGACGAGCGCGGCGCCTCGATGACGAGCGTCGCGTTCGCGAACGACATCCTCGGCGCCGAGGCGCAGCACGGCGGCGGTGCGCCGGTCGTGTTCGCGATCGGCGGCGCGGACGGCCACAGCGGTGCCGTGCGCAAGCGCGCGAGGAAGCTGATCGCGTTCGGCCAGCTGACGATCGCGCATCGCCTCGTCCGCCTGCTCGTGATCGAGCAGCTGTATCGCGCGTTCAAGATCCTGCGCGGCGAGCCGTACCACCGCGACTAGCGCTTGTTCTTGTGCGCGATCGCGCGATCGATCTCGCGCTGGTCGTCGGCCTTCTTCTTCGCGGCGCGCTTGTCGTGCTGCTGCTTGTGCGTGACGAGCCCGAGCTCGACCTTGACGCGCGCGCCCTTGAAGTAGAGCTGCAGCGGGATCAGCGTGTAGCCCTTGATCTGGGTCTTCGTGGCGAGCTTGTCGATCTCGTGCTTGTGCATGAGCAGCTTGCGGACGCGCGCGACCTCGTGCTGCCAGATGTTCGCCTGCGCGTACTCGTTGATCTGGATGCCGTGGAGGTACGCCTGGCCCTTGCGGATCTCGACCCAGCCGTCGGCCATCGTGACCTTCGCATCGCGCAGGCTCTTGACCTCGGAGCCGACGAGCACGAGCCCGGCCTCGAGCCGCTCGTGGATCAGAAAATCGTGACTCGCCTTGCGGTTCGTCGCGATCACCTGGACGTGCTCGGCCGGCTGCTTGGTCACCACTCGCCCACGTTCGGCATCGACGTCCATGGCTCCTTCGCAGGGAGCGCATCGCCGCGTTGCAGCAGCTCGACCGAGATCAGATCCGGCGAGCGCACGAACGCCATGCGGCCATCACGCGGCGGCCGGCTGATCGCGTAGCCGAGATCGATGAACCGCTGACACGCGGCATAGATGTCCTCGACCTCGTACGCGACATGACCGAAGTTGCGCCCCGAGCTGTACGGCTCCTGCTGATCCCAGTTGTAGGTGAGCTCGATCTGCGGGCTATCTCCCTCGGCCCGCTCGCCGAGGAACACGAGCGTGAACCGGCCAGCCTCGGAGTCGCGGCGCCGCAGCTCCGACAGTCCGAGCCCGTCGCAGAAGAACCGGAGCGCTGCCGGCAGGTCTTTCACGCGGACCATCGTGTGGAGGTAGCGCATGGCGTTGGGATAGCAGCTTTCGGTAGTCTGTCGCCATGAGTGAGCCCAACGTCCTCGTCAACTTCCGACTCGATCGCGACCGGCCGATGCGCGTGAAGTGGCTCGCGACCGACGGCGTGCCGGGCGATGGCTACAAGGCGCAGGTCACCGCGATCCGACTCGCCGACGGTGCGGAGCTGCAGATGGATCCGACCGCGATCCTCGAGCACACCGCGGCCGATCCGGCGGGCGGCATCGGCGGCTACTTCGTGACGTTCAACGGCATGGTCGGGTTCGCGGCGGATCATCCCGACCGCGCGCGCATCGATCGCGTCACCGACGAGGAGATCGACTACGACCTCCAGTTCCTGACCGACGATGGCCGCGTCGCGGTCGAGAACGAGCACTACCGCGTCGTCGAGCGGCCGCGCGGCATGGCACACAAGCTGACGCGCCCGAACCCGCATGCGTGACGACACGCCGAGCCGCACCGCCGCGTGGGTCGCCGCGGCGCGCCAGCTGGGGCGCCTGCTGCCGGCATCGGTACGCCTCGTCGACGATCCGTTCGGTGCGGCGTTCACGTCGGCGCGGCTGTGCGCGCTGATCGAAGACGCGGTCGCCGACGACGAGCCGGATCCGTCGCGCCAGCTCGCGACCGCGCTTCGCCGGATCAAGCACCCTCTCGTCGCGATGCCGGGGCTGCGGCAGTGGATCCTCTACATGCAGGTGCGGACGCGCGTGATCGACGACGCGCTCGACGCGTTCGTCGCGCGCGGCGGCCGCCAGGTCGTGCTGCTCGGCGCCGGCTACGACTGCCGCGCGCTGCGGATGCCGGCGCTCGCCGACGCGCGCGTGTTCGAGGTCGATCATCCCGCGACCCAGCGCCACAAGCGTGCGGTGCTCGACGAGCTCGCGCAGCCGTCGCCGTCGCACTACGTGACGTGGGACTTCGAGCAGCGCCCGGTCGAGGATCTGCCGGACGCGCTCGCCGAGGCCGGCCACGATCGCGCGGCGCCGACGTTCACGATCTGGGAGGGTGTCACGATGTACCTCAGCGAGTCGACGATCGACGCGTCGCTGCGCGCGATCGTCGAGTGGTCCGCGCCGGACTCGGAGCTCGCGATGACGTACTTCGCGAAGGCGCGCCTCGAGCGGCCATCGCTCGCGACGCGCGCGGTGCGAGCGGTCGTGTCGACGTTCGGCGAGCCGTGGCGGTTCGGCTGGAAGCCCGACGAGCTGCCAGCGTACCTGCGCGAGCGCGGCCTCGAGCTCGTGCGCGACGTGTCGCTCGCGGGCGCGGCGCGCGAGCTGCTGCCGGGCGAGCTCGCCGCGCACGTCAGCGATGACGATCGCCGGGTCGCGTTCTCCGCCGTCGTGCCCGAGGCGATCGCGGTCGCGCGGACATGAACGTCGCCGTCGTCGGCGGCGGGATCTTCGGCGTCACCGCGGCGCTCGAGCTGCGCGCCCGCGGCTGCGACGTCACCGTGTTCGATCCGGGGCCGCTCCCCCACCCGCTCGCCGAGTCCACCGACATCAGCAAGGTCGTGCGCTGCGACTACGGCGGCGACGAGCCGTACACGATCCTTGGCGAGCGCGCGCTCGACGGCTGGCGGCGATGGAACGCGGCGTGGCCGGTCGCGCGCTACCACGAGTCCGGCGTGATGTTCCTGTCGCGCCAGCCGATGCAGCGCGGCGGCTTCGAGCACGACAGCTACGAGCTGCTCGCGCGCCGCGGTCACCATGTCGAGCGGCTCGACGCGCACGCGATCGCCGCGCGGTTCCCGGCGTACCGGCCGGGCGCGTTCGTCGACGGCTATTTCCATCGCGACGGCGGCTGGGCGGAGTCCGGTGCGGTCGTCGCCGATCTCGCGATGCAGTGTCTCGCGGCCGGCGTCGCGATCCGCGCGCACACCGTCAAGCGGCTGGTCCCCGACGGCGTCGTGCTCGACGGCGAGCACGTGCCATACGACGCGATCGTCGTGTGCGCCGGGTCGTGGACGCAGCACCTCGTGCCGGAGCTCGCCGGCTCGCTGCGCGCGATCGGCCAGCCGGTGTTTCACCTCGCGCCCGCGAATCCGTCGCTGTTCGAGGCGGAGCGGTTCCCGGTGTTCGGCGGTGACATCGCGACGACCGGGTACTACGGGTTCCCGCTCGCGGGCGGCATCGTCAAGATCGCGAACCACGGCACCGGCCGCCCGGTCGCCTCCGCGGTCGAGCGCGTCGTCACCGCCGATCAGGAGCAGGCGCTGCGCGCGTTCCTGCGCGATGCCCTGCCCGCGCTCGCCGACGCGCCGATCACGCATCGCCGGCTGTGCGTCTACGGCGACTCGCTCGACGGTCACTTCTGGATCACTCGCCATCCCGAGCAGCCGCACCTCACGATCGCGGCCGGCGGCTCCGGTCACGCGTTCAAGTTCGCGCCGGTGCTCGGCGCGCTGATCGCCGACACCGTCCTGACCGGCGACAACGCGCTCGCCGACCGGTTTCGCTGGCGGTCTGCGCTCCAGGCCGCGGCGCCGGGCGATGCAGCGCGCGCGAAGTAGTGGTACACGCCTGCGGTGACCGCTGCCGCTGCCGTCGACGATCCGCGCGCCCGCGTCGTCGAGCTGCTGCGCCGCCACGGCTGGAACTCGACGTCGTTCCAGATCCTCGAGCCCGGGTTTCGCTACTGGTTCGACGGCGACGACGCGTGCGTCGGCTACGTCGACACCGGCGGCGCGTGGGTCGCGGCCGCGCCGATCGCCGAGCGAGAGCGCCTCGCCGAGGTCAGCGCGCGGTTCGCCGCCGCGGCCGCCGAGCACGGCCGGCGCGCGTGCTGCTTCGCGACCGAGCAGCGGTTCGTCGAGGCGACCGGCTGGGAGTCGTTGCGGATCGGCGATCAGCCGCACTGGACGCCGCAGGACTGGACGAGCGTCACCCGCTCGAGCAAGAGTCTGCGCGAGCAGCTGCGGCGCGCCCGCGCGAAGGGCGTCGTCGTCCGCACCGTCACGCACGACGAGCTCGCCGCCGATCATCCGACGCGGGTCCGCGTCGAGCAGATGATCGCGCGCTGGCTCGCGACCCGCCAGATCGCGCCGATGGGCTTCCTCGTCCAGATCGATCCGTTCACGCTGACCGCCGAGCGCCGCTACTTCGTCGCCGAGCGCGACGGCAAGGTCGTCGGCTTCCTCGGCATCATCCCGATCTACGCGCGCCGCGGCTGGTTCTTCGAGGACTTCATCCGCGACCCCGACGCGCCGAACGGCACCGTCGAGCTGCTCGTCGACGCCGGCATGCGCGCCGCCGCCGACGCCGGGATCGAGCACGTCACGCTCGGCCTCGTGCCGCTCGCCGGCAACGTCGATCGCTGGTTGCGCGCCGCACGCCGGCTCGGCCGAGCGCTCTACGACTTCGACGGCCTGCGCGCGTTCAAGGCCAAGCTCAAGCCGCGTGGCTGGGATCCGATCTTCCTGTCGGTGCCGCCGGGCAAGAGCACGCTCGCCGCGCTGTACGACACGCTGACCGCGTTCGCGCGCAACAACATGCTGCGGTTCGGCCTCGAGACGTTCCTGCGCGGCCCCGCGATCGTCGTCCGCGCGCTCGCGCTGCTGCTCGTCGTGTGGACCGTGCTGCTCGCGCTGCCGGTCAGCGCGCGGTTCTTTCCGTCGCCGGCCTGGCAGTACGGCTGGGTCGCGTTCGACGTCGTGCTCGCCGGCGCGCTGCTCGTGCTCGCGCAGCGCTGGCGCCGCGCGCTCGCCGATGTCGTCGCGGTCGCGGTGACCGCGGATGCCGCGATCACGCTCGTCCAGGCGATCGTCTACGATCTACCGCGGCGCACCGGCGTGCTCGACATCCTCGTCGTCCTCGTCGCCGTGCTCGCACCGACGCTCGCCGCGCTGATGCTGTGGAACGCGCGCGCCCACCGCGTCTAGTAGTAGTCGGCGAAGCAATCGACGAGCACGTCGTCGTCGGGATCGGTGTCGTACATCCAGTCCTCGAAGTCCTCGTCGTCGAGGATCGGCAGCGTCTGCCCGGGCAGCTCGCAGCCCTCGATCTCGCCGTCCTCGCAGTAGGTGGTCGGGTCGAACAGCGCGTCGGCGTCGGTGACCCAGTGCACCTCGAGCGGGTAGTCCTGGTTGTCGACGACCCACCCGCAGTACCAGCTGTACGTGCAGTTCTCGTCGAACAGATCGCACTCCGGCGTGTCGCCGTACTCGACGCGCACGAGCGTGTACGTGATCCCGCCCGCGACGAAGTCCTTCGTCTGCGAGTCGTGGATCGTGCGCTCGGTCAGGCCGTACTTCTGTTCGGTGACCTTGCACGAGTCGTTGTCGGAGCAGTCCTGCTCGTCCTTGGAGCAGGCGGCGAGGCCGAGGGACGTGACCAGCAGGGCGAGGATGGTCGGGCGCATGGTCGGGATTCCATCAAGCGCGATGCCAGCGCGAGACCGGCCGATCACGCGGACTTGGCGCGCGGCCGGCTGTCTATCGCGGGTGGCGATCGAGTGCCCCGGGTGGCGTCGGGGGCGCCGCGGGATCGCGCACTTGTACGAATCTGCTGGCGCAAGCGCGCGCAGCCCGCATGCTGTCGCGCTTGTTTCCCGCCATCGCGGAGGTCTGGAGGCGTGACGGTGCCGTGGCAGCGGTGGCCGTGGCGCACTCGTTGGCCTCGGCGTGACCGCCGCGCAGCTCGCGACGCTCGAGGCCGCGGTCGCGCGCCACAACGGGACGCGGCGCGCGCGCATCCTCGACGTCACGCAGGTGCTCGACGCGATCGCGCTCGCGCTCGTCGATCCGCACGGGCTCGGCCTCGTCCACGGCGGCGAGACCACCGTGCCCGCGGATCGCACGACGCTCTGCCTCGCGGTTCGTGACGGCGCGCAGCTCACGATCGGCATCGCGACCTCGCGGGCGCGTGGCCCGACGCCGGCGACCGCATGGCCGGCGCTCCAGCCGTGGAACCACGACCAGCTCGAGAAGAACCGCGATCGGCTGCGCGCCTGGGCCCGCGATCCGGCGCGCGTGACGTTCGCGATCGATCCGGCGCGCGCCCGCGTGCCCGCGCCGCCGGCGGATCTGTCCGCGCTGCTCGGCGCGGTGCTCGCCGATCCGGACGACGATGCGCCGCGCGAGGTCTACGCCGATCGGCTGATCGAGCTCGGCGATCCGCGCGGCGAGTTCATTACGATCCAGCTCGCGCTCGCGCGCACCTCGGACTTCGCCGAGCTGCTCGAGCGCGAAGCCCGGGCGAACACGCTGCTCGCGGCACATGGCGCGCACTGGCATCGCGACCTCGCACAGGTCAGCCTGCGCCAGCAGTACCGGCGCGGCTTCGTCGAGGCCGTCGACGTTCGCGCGCGCACGTTCGTCGAGCACGGCGAGCGGCTGCTCGAGCTCGCGCCGATCCGGCGGGTACGCCTGCACGAGGTCGAGCCGGCCACGCTGCGCAAGCTCGCCCGCTGCCCGGCGCTCGGCCGCGTGCGCGAGCTCGGCTTCGCGTCGCGGCTGCCGGATCGCAACGCGCTGCGGCTCGCCGCCGGCGGCCAGCTCCGCGGGCTGCGCGCGCTCGATCTCGCAGGCACGGCGATCCAGGCGCGCGGACTATCGGCGCTGCTCGACGCGACGCCTGCGCTCGAGCGCGTCACGCTCGCCTCGATCGCGGACCCGCTTGCCGAGGCGCTCGCTCGCTATCCCGGGCTCCAGATCATCTCGCAGACGAGCCGGCTCTTCCCCGGCGCGCCGTATCTCGCGCTCGAGCGCACCGGCCGGCTCGAGATCCGGCCGACGATCGTGCGCAGCTGAGGTTCCGTGCGCGCCGTCCTGCGCCGGAATCGAGTCGTGCGACGATGATCACGGTGGCCACGACGCTCGTCCTCGTCGCGCTGATCCTCGGGCTCCTGCTCGTGCTCGAGATCCTGAACGCGCTGTACGACAGCATCATCGAGGGCATCGCGGTCGACCTCGCGCGCCGCGAACCGGTGCCGGTGTGGCTCGCGCCGATCGCGCTCGTGCGCTGGCTCGTCGCGCACGTGCTCGCGCGGCTCGGCGGCACCGTCAGCCTGTGGTTGCACGAGCTGTCGCACGCCGCGGTCCAGCTCGTGCTCGGCGGCCGACCGCGCGTCGTGCTGCTGAAGAATGGCGGTTACGCGCAGGCCCGGCCGTGGAACACGTCCCCGACCGCGCGCTTCGTCTACGCGCTCGGCGGCAACCTCGGTCGCGGCGTGATGTGCGTCGCGCCGATCCTCGTCGGCTCCGCACTCGTCGTCGCGCTGCTCGTGGTGCTGACGCCGCTGACCGCCGCCGATGTGCCCGCCGCCGGGCAGTCGCTCGCCGCGCACCCCGACGTCGCGCACGCACGCTCGCTCGCGTCGACGATCTGGCACGCGATCGCGGGGTCGCCGTGGTGGACGTGGCCGGTCGCGATCGCGGCGTGCCTCGTGCTCGCGCCGTGCATGACGCCATCGACGGTCGATTACGAGCAGGGCCGCGTCCACCTGCTCGCGTACGCGCTCGCGGCGATCGTGACGAGCGTCGTCGCCGCGCGGACGCCACAGCTCGCGTGGCTGCTCGCCGTGCTCGCCGCCGCCTCCGGGCTCGCCGCGATGCGGATCCGCCACGCGCACCTGCGCCACCTCGTCGCCGGGGCCGCGCTGTCGACGTCGGTGCTCGCGCTCGGCCTCGCGGTCGTCGCGTGGCGAACGTCGCTGACCGCGCTATCGGCGCTGCACGCGCTACTCGGCACGATCGCGTTCGCGCTCGGGCTCGCGGCCGCGGTCTACGTCGCGTTCGTCGTCGGGTTCCTCGCGCTCAGCCTGCTCGCGCTGCGGCCGCGCACGCTGTGGTACACGCTGCGCGCGGTGCCGCGCCACCTGATCGATCTCGTGCGCACGTTCGACACCTGCGATCGCTGCGGCATCCACTACCGGCGCCGCTGCGACGGCTGCGGCCGAACGCCGAGTGACGCGACTACCGCTTGACCAGATCCGACACGCGCAGCGCGACCGTCTCGCCGACTGCGACGCCTTCCTCGACGCGATACGCGCCGTCCTCGAGCGCGCCGAGCTTGACGTCGCGCGCCTCCATGATCTCGTCGCGCGCGGCGTAGACGACCGTGCGGTTCCCGACGCGCAGCACCGCGGACTCGGGGACGACCGGCCCACCGCCGGGCGGAACGTCGATCGCCGCGGTGACCTTCTTGTCGGGCGCGATCTTGATCTTCGGGCTCTGGAAGTCGAACTGGACCTTGCGCATGCCCTCCTCGGCGCGGCGCGCGACGTACACGACCTTTGCGGTCACCGGCTTCTGCACGCCCTCGATCGTCAGCTGCCCGGTCGCACCGATCGCGATCCGCGCCGCATCCGCCGCGGGCAGCGCGACGAACACCGACAGGTACGACGGGTCCGTGATCGTGAACAGCACCTCGCCATCGGACTCGATGAACCCGCGCGGCGGCCCCTGCTCCGCGACGACGGTGCCGTTGTACCAGCTCGCGAGCGTCAGGATCGGGTACGGCACGCCACCGCGCTCGACCCGGACCAGCGTCTCGCGCGGCATACCCCAGCGCAGCAGCCGGTTGCGCGCGCGATCGAGCTCGGTCTGCGACTCGAAGTTCTTCACCTGCTCGACGACGTCGGCGGTCGCGGCGAACACCTCCGCGCTGTACACGACCGCGAGCACCTCGCCGGCGCGGACCTTGCGGCCGAGCCAGCTCGCGCGCGTCTTCTTCAGATACCCGGCGACCGGCGTCGCGACGAGCGACGTCCGCTCCGCGTTGTACTCGGTGACGCCGGTCCCCGTGACGTGCGTGCGCAGCGGCCGCTCGGCGACCGCGAACGTCGCGAGCCCCGGCTCGTGCGGCAGCACGCGCGGCACCGCCTCCTTGTTGCGCGGCGCGACGACACTCGACGCGGCGCTCGAGTAGTGGGCGCGTTTCGGGCGATCCGCGGTACGCGTCAGCCACACGACGGCGATCGCGGCGACGAGCACCACCAGCGCGACGATTCCACCATGGTGATGACGGGGCTTGAGCGGCGTGATCATGATCCACCTCGAGGAGATGCTGAGTCGACACCGCTTCAATCGACGTGCCCGCGGATCGCGCACTGCGCGGCGCGCATTCCGGCAAACCTTGCACCGCGCGACTTGCGACAGCAGTCCATGCGCGGCCGCTCACGCCGCGCTGCGCGCTGCGGCGACCGGTCGCACGAGCTCGATCATCGACGCATTGAACTTGTCCGCCTCGTCGACGAACGGCTCGTGCGCGGACTCCTCGAACCACACGATCTGCTTGGACGGCGCGCTCAGCAGCTCGAAGTACGCCACGCTCGTCTCGGGCGGCACCCAGCGGTCCTTGCGGCCGAGGAAGAAGAACACCGGCACCTCGAGCCGCGGCGCGCGGACGCGCAGATCCAGCGCCGACGCCTCCGCCCACAGCGCGTCGAGCGACCACCGAAACCCGCGATACGTCGCCGGCAGCTCGAAGATCGACGACTCGCTGCCGGCCAGCGCCGCTCGCGTGTACTTCCACAGCACCCGCGGCTTCAGCTGGCCGTCGAGCCGCTGCACCCACATGCGCTCGCGCATCAGCCGGTCGGTGTCGAACGGCGGTGGCCCGAGCGCGACGAGCTCCGCGAGCGCCTTGCGCCGCCCCTGCCGGTGCGCCTCGGCGAGCGCGTAGCGGTACGACGCCAGATCCGCCGCGCGCGCATCGCCGTACTGCCCGCTGCCGACGTACGCCGCGACCTTGTCGGGATATCGCGCGGTGTACAGCACGCCGATCGCGCTGCCCCACGAGTGGCCGTAGATCGTGACCTTGCGCGCCCCGACCCGCCGCCGCACGTACTCGACGAGCTCGTCGAGATCGGCCACGAACTGATCGACGGTCATCGACGACCGCGGCAGGTCCGGATCGAACGACTTCCCTGCGCCGCGCTGATCCCAGTACACGACGGTGAAGTGCTTCTCGAGCACGCCATTGAAGTAGCGCCACCACCCGGTCTCGCTGAGCCCGGGCCCGCCGTGCAGCAGCACGAGCGGCGGGTTCGTGATCGCCTCGCCGCGGATCATCACCCACTGCTCGACGCCGCCGAGCCGCAGGTAGCGGATCTCCGCGATGCTGCCGTCGACGATGTCCCCATGCGGCCCGCGAAACGCGGGAGTCTTTCCGAGTCGATGCATGCCGTCGGTGGTTGCATCGCCCGCGCCGCGCCCGCGGTCAGCCGTCTGACCACGCGCCGCGCGACCAAACGCGCAACCGCTGCGCGCGACTCACGCCGGCGCGCGCGCCGCAAGCCATGCGTCGGTGCGCTGCGACACCTTGACGATCGTCGACAGCAGCGTGCGCTGCAGGAAGCTCTGTGGCTTCGACGGGAAGAACAGCTCCTGAAACGCGTCCTGGCCCTGCTTCGACATCTTGAACAGGCCCTTGATCGACTTCTGCTGCGTGCCGCGATCCGGCCGCGCACGCTTCATCCGCCGCAGGATCTCGTTGTGGTAGCGAAACCCCTCGAGGTTCATCGCGCCCTGATCGATGCCGAGCGCCTCGAATGCGGGATTGATCGTCATCCCACTCGCGATCATCTCGAGCTGCATCTTCGTCTGGAACCACCACAGCGCGAGCGCCTCGCGATCGCTCAGGCCCTCGAGCACCTGCGGCAGCGTCAGCACGCCGAGCCCGACGTGCCGGGCCTCGTCGCGCTCGAAGTAGTACAGCAGCTCGGTCAGCACCGGCTCGAGCTTCGCCTCGGCGATCTTGCGAAACATCACGACCGCCGTGCTCTCGACGAGCAGCTGCATGCCGACGACCTTGTAGAGCAGGTTCTCGGTCTCGAGCAGCTCGACGAGCAGCCGCCGGCTCCAGCCGCCGAGCTTCGCGACCGGCAGCCCCGCGCGCCACAGGTAGTCGCGCAGCACGAAGAAGTGCCGCGCCTCGTCGAACACCTGGCTCGAAGCGGCCATCTTCGCCGGCGTGTCCTCGAGCTTGAGCGCGAGGTCCGCGCTGATCGACCACGCCGCCAGCTCGCCCCATAGCAGCACCGACGCGACGCGCGAGAACGCCTCCGCCTTGTCCGCCGGAAACTGGATGCCGCCGTGCTTCGCGATCAGATCGTCGAGCACCTGCCGGCCGTCCCACGCCTGCTCGTGACCCTTGTGATAGATGCGCGCGACCGTGTCCGTGCGCGCCTGCGCGAGCCCGACGATCGCAGGATCGCCGTACTCGTACGGTGGAAACTGCGTGCGCGGCTTCTGCGGGCGTAGCCAACGTTTCGTCAGGCTCGGCATGTCATCGCGCATCTCATCGCTCCTTCGGGCCAGTGGGTGATGGGTCATCGGGCTTCAACCGATCCGACAACGTTCCGATCGCGTGCAGCTTCGTTGCCTCGCGCGCGAGCAACTCGAGATCGACCGGCGCGTCACTGCGCAGCGCCGCGACCGCGAGCTTCTCGACGCCGCCGACCATCATCGTCGCGACCGCCCGCGCATCGAGCTCGCGCACGAACCCCGCGTGCTGCGACGCGACGATCGAGCGCTCGACGATCGCGATCAGCGTGTCGTCGATCTCGCCGAGCATCTTCTCGATGTCGACGTCGAGCCCGACCGCCTCGCGCAGCAGGATCCGCAGCGTGTCCTCGTCCGCGAACGCGGCCTCGAGCAGCTCCTTCAGCTGGCGCGCGGTGAACTCGATCGCCTGCGCGCGCGTGACCTTCTCGGGCGGCGCGAAGCTCAGCTCGACCGCCTGGCGCTCCATCAGCGCCCGCACGCGATCGAGCGTCTGCCGCAGGATCGCCTCGAGCACCGAGCGCTTGTTCGCGAAGTACTGGTACAGCGTCCCGCGCCCGATGCCGGCCGCATCGCAGATGTGGCTGATGTTCGCCGCGTGAAACCCGCGCTCGGCGAACACGCGCTTCGCGCAGTCGAGGATCTGGCGCGCGCGCGCCTCGGAACGCATGTAACTCATGATATCTACTCGGAACTGACGTGTCAGTTCTAGCCCACGTGGGCACGCCCCGTCAACCCCCGAAGTTTTCCGGCGCCCTCGGCAACTCGCTGATTGACCAGGCGGCTCGCCGACTTATAGTGGCCTTCGTCTTTGAAAATCGGGGGCGTACCGGCTTCGACGGGGATGTTGCCGTTCGGACCGCGCGTCGTGGCGCCCATGGCCACGTAAAAATGGGCAAACCTGCAACTGCGAACGATAACGCCGTTGCTCTCGCTGCCTGATAAAACCAGGTAACGACGGTGCTCGCAGCTTCCGCCTGTAGCCGCGAAGCACCGACACAACCAGGCTGGACCTCCTGACCTGTCGACGCATGGAGGTCGAGACTTAGTCGACTTGTTGGGCTCGCAGGCCGGCCGCTGCCGGCGAGCCCGAGACCTCAAATAGCGTGCCTACACGCGTAGACGTTCGTTCGAAGGCATCTTCGGACGCGGGTTCGATTCCCGCCGCCTCCACCATGTTTTCTGCCACCGGTCGCAGTGATCGGCGCGAGTCGATGTTCAGGCCTTGTGGCGACGCAGTGACGCGGGTTGCGAGCCGTCCACATCGGTGAACCCGTACTCGAGCGCGAGCTCCGCCACGACGAGCGCCTGCCCCGTCTTGTCGATCCGTTTCGGGTCGTTCGCGAGCGCCGCGACTGCGCGCCCCGAGAACCGGGGTGACTCGCTGCCGGTCGAGGCATCGAACCCGATGCGTTCCGGTTCCAGCTCGAGACGTTCGGTCTTCACGATGCCAGGCCACAGCGACACGACCGTGACGCCGTGCGGACGGAGCTCGCGTCCCATGTCGCGCGACATGCGGTCGACGCCGGCCTTGCCCACGCCGTAAGGAACATTGACCGCGTAGATCTTCGCGCCGAACGAGGACACGTTGACGATGAGGCCGCTTGCTCGCGCGATCATCTTCGGCGCAGCGAAGTAGCTCGCGACGTAGTGCGAGCGTAAGCCGACGCGGTGGAGCGTGTCCCAGTGGGACAGCGGGAGCTCCCAGAAAGGCGCGGTCACGACGCCATCCGGGATCGCGAACGCGTTGTTCACGAGCACGTCGATCCCGCCGGACTCGCGCTCGACGCGGCGCACGAGATCACGGACCTCGTCGTCGATTCCGTGATCGCAGCGCACCGCGATCCCCTTTCCGCCGAGCGCCGTGACTTGCTCCGCGGTCTCGCCGATCGTGCCCGGCAGCGCGCCGCGATCGACGCTGCGCCCGGTCACGTAGACAGTCGCGCCCGCTTCTCCGAGGCCGAGGGCAATGCCTTTGCCCACACCGCGGCTCGCTCCTGTGACGACGGCGATCATGCGAGCTCCCTCATAGTGTCGAGGTATCCGATTCGAGGCCCAGCAGGACGCGGCCTGCGAGCGTGGCGGCGGTCGGGCTCACCATGATGTGCTGCGTCGCGACGTGCACGTCGCGAAAGCAGCGCTGCAGCGGGCTCGTCGCGTAGATCGAGGTACCGCCACCCGTTTCATACGCGAGATCGACGGCGGCGGCCGCCTCCGTGGTCGCGTGACAGGCGGCGAGCCGGAGCCGCGCGCGGATGGACAGCGAGGCGGGCGCACCGCTCGCGATGGCGGCCTCCGCATCGTTCGCCGCTTCGAGGAGAAACGCGCGCGCGCCTCGGTACTTCGCCTCGGCGCGCGCGATTTGAAGTTGCACGAGCTCGCGATGCGCAAGGCCGCGTTTCGCGCCGAGCGGATGTTTGACCTTCGCGAGCGCGACGACGAGATCGATCGCGTTGCGCGCGATGCCGACGGCTACCGCGGCGACGCCAGCGGCGAGCACACCGAAGAAGGGCAGTCGGTAGATCTCGCCATCGTGCTCTTTCCGTGGCGCGTCACGGAGCAGCGAGAAGGTTCGCGCGGTCGGAACGAACACGTTCTTGACCTCGAGGTCGTGGCTGCCGGTGCCGCAGAGGCCGCTCGTGTTCCAGGTCGGCAACACCCGCGTGTCGTCGGCGCGAAACAGCATGCTCACGACATCGGGCGCGCCGGTGGGAAGGAGCTCGGGCCCCCCAGGAACCATCACGAGCGCGCCGCCCATGCGCCACGGCGCGTGCTCGCATCCGCTGGCGAACGCCCAGCGCCCGCTGACGTTGAATCCTCCTTCGACGCGTTCGGCGCGGCCCATCGGTGCGAACACGCCGCACGTCACCGCGTCGGGCGCGCCGTAGATCTCGCGTGCGACCGACGCGTCGAGGTACGCGGCCATGAGTCCGGACGACGCACCGATCATCGCGATCCAACCTGCGGATCCGTCCGCGCGCGCGATCTCCTCGATCACGCGAAGGAACGTACCGAGCGATGTCTCCGCACCGCCATACGCGCGCGGAACCAGCATCTTGAACACGCCGGCATCGGCGAGCGCGGCCACGGCCTCGGCCGGCAAGCGCCGTCCTGCCTCGATGGCATCGCCAAGCGGGGCGATGGCGGCGCCCGCTGTTCGCGCGCGCGCGACGAGATCGTCGTGGGTCATGGCTCGAACGTATCAGCCTTCGTCCGCGTGTCGGTCGCGCGGGAGGGTTGGCGTGGGCGAGACGGCGTCACTCGTCGAGCGGCACGTCGCGCAGCACGCGGCCCTCCTCGCGCACGGTCGCCATGTAGATGCGTGCTCGCAGTGCATCGATGAGACTCCACGCCCCGCCGAGCGCATCGCCCTGCGCGATCAGCCGCTCGCCCTTCGCGATGTCCGCCAGCGTGTCGTCACGCACGGTCGGCGCGCGGTACTCCGGCCCGAGCTTCTCGAGACCCTGGCGCGCGACCGCGGCCGCTTCGCGGTACTGCTGCGCCTTCATCAGGTCCTTGCTGACGAGCAGCCATGCGTCGGCCGCTGCGATCTCGGCGAACGGCGCCGGCGTGCTCGCGGTCGGTGGTGTCAGGAACACGAGCGTCGCGGCCGTCCGCCGCACGCCGGCGTACTCGCACGTCACGGCGACGCGCAACTCGAATTCGTTCACGGTCGTCACCGCGGGACGCGACTGGACCGGCCGCGCCACCGGGTGCGCGGGAACCTCGTTGTGGAGGAGCGTCGGGTGCTCGGAACGCACGCACGCGACGACGATCAGGACGAGAACCGCGAAGCGCATCACCGTGCGATTCTCACGACACGAACATGCCGCACGACGCTTTGACGTCGAAGCCGACGCGCGGGATCACGCGGACGCGCGCCTTCGGTAGCCGCGCGCGGAAGATTGCCGCGTTGCGCTCGACGATCTCGTCGGGCGGCTCCGCGCCGTGCGCGGGCGTCGGCGGGTTGTAGCGGACGATGTTGACGTGCACGTAGAGCCCGCGGGCCTCGAGCGCATCGCAGACCGCGTGGACGTCGTGCTCGCTGTCGTTCTCGCCGGCGATGAACGCGTAGTGGATCTTGACGATCTTATAGGTCGCGCGCTGCCAGGCCGCGAGGCGATCGAGCGCGAGCTCCGCGGGCTGCGCCTTCGGTAGCCAGCGCTTGCGAAACGCGGGCGCCATCGAATACAGCGAGTAGTAGAGCTCGGGGTGGTAGCGGCGGAAGATGTCGTCGAGCGGGCGGTCGCCGTGCTCGGCCGGCAGGATCGTCGAGACGAGGAATCGCGCGCGGAGCGACAGCGCGTCGGCGCGCTGCCACAGCGCATCGAACAGCGCGCCGGAGTCGTCGAGCATCGTGCGATTCAGCAGCGGCTCGCCGCGCGCCATGAAGTTGTAGTGGACCGAGCGCGCGGCGGGCTGCGTGCGGTAGTGGTCGAGCACGCGATCGGCCTGCTCGACGATCTCGTCGCGCGTGGTGTCGCGGAGCCGCGTCTGGCCGGTCGCGGTGAGATGGCACATCCGGCAGGCCTGCCGGCAGCCGGTCTGCGAGGACAGGTAGACGACGACGTAGTCGTCGGTGCGGCGGACGTAGCGGGCCTCGATCTGGCCGATGTCGGCCGGCCGCACGAAGTTGACGGACGCGTCGATCCGGCTCGGCGCGGGCACGTAGACCGTCGCCAGCTTCAGAGATTGGCTCATCGCGAGGTCCTCACGGGTTCGAGTAACGGTACTCTCGCGGCGCAATGGTCCGCCAGGGCTTCGCAGCCAAGCCGACGCGACATCGGCTGCTCGGCGGGTTCGTCCGCAGGATCGCGCAGGGTGGCGACGCGGACGCGTTCGCGCTGCGCGGCGGCATGCTCGTCCGGCACTGGTTTCCGGCGAGCCGGCGGCCCGCGCGCGACGTCGACCTCGTGTGCAGCTTGCCGTACGACGTGCGAGCGATGCGGGCGCTGTTCGCGCGCACGCTCGCGCACGATGCCGGCGATGGCGTCGTGTTCGAGGCGGATCGGTTCCGCATCGATCGGATCCAGACCGCGACGCCGCACCCCGGGATGCGGCTGTTCGCCGTCGGGCGCGTCGACGGCGTGTTCGGCGAGATCTCGATCGATACGACGTTCGCGATGCCGATCTGGCCCGATGCGGTGCGCGACGAGCTGCGGATCCGCGGCGGCGACGTGCCGTTCTGGCTGTGTCCGCGCGAGATGCTCGTCGGTCGCAAGCTCCAGGTGCTCGCGGAGCTCGGGCCGCAGCGGTGGCGGCCGAAGGATCTGTGCGACGTCTGGATGATCGTGCGCGGCGAAGCGCCGAGCGGGCGGCTCGGCGAGGCGATCGAGCGCGCGTTCGCCGGGCACGACCATGCGCCGCTCGAGGACGTGCTCGCACGCAGCTTCTGGACCGATCGCACGGCCGACGTGCGATGGAGCCGCTTCGTCGGACAGCTGCCACGCGGCGTCGTTCCAGCGCGTGCGGACGTGGTCGCCGCGGAGGTCCGTGGTGCACTGCGCGCGTTCACCGGGAAGCCAGAGACTTGAGAGCCGAGGGAGAGATTCATGGGTGATGTGTTCGCGATCGTCAGCAAGGCGGTCTTCGAGAAAGCAGCGCGCGTCGGTGGGAGCCTCGTCGGCCCCGGCGACGTGTGGCCGGTCGATCGCTACGCGGGCACCGGCAAGGTGTTCGAGAGCGCGCTCGATGGCGGCGGTCGGATCTTCATGGTGACGGTGCGGCCGCCCGACGAGAAGCTGTGGCTGCTCGCGATCCTCGAGTCGCCGGCGTTCGACAAGAAGGCGAAGGCCTGGGTCGCGGCGCCAAACGTCGTGCCCGTGACGGACATCAGCTCGCTGCGCAAGACGATCCAGTTCGAGTCGGGCAAGGGCATGTCGCAGGCAAAGGGCGCGCTCGGCATGAGCCTGCAGACGCCGCGCGCGCTCGGCGACGGCGACGCCGAGCAGATCCTCGGGCTGACTGGCGGCGGTGGCGGTGCGAGCACGGCTGCGCCGAAGGCGGCGACTGCGGCCGCGAGCGACAAGGGTGGCGCCGGCTTCAAGAAGAGCACGCGGTCGCGCGATCGCGTTGCGGCGCTGCTCGCGGCGATCCGCGACGCGCCCGACGACGAGGCGAATCGCGAGGTGCTCGCCGATCAGTACGAGGCGGCCGGCGAGCTCGACCGCGCGCGGTTCATTCGCAGCCAGGTCGCACGCGCGAAGCTGCCGCGCTGGGACGCGGGTGTCCTCGCGATGGAGCTCGACGAGCGCGCGATCCGCCGCGACCACGAGGCGGCGTGGCGCGCCGAGCTGCCGACGTTCGCCGGCGTTCGCTACGACGGCTTCGACCGCGGGCTGTTCGCGGCGCTCGTGTTCGACGACGCCGCGCTGATCCCGAAGCACATCGACGCGGCGATGGCCGCGTGCCCGATCAGCGGCGTGAAGATGCGGTGGCCGCGCCGCGGTGCGCGCCCGAAGCTCGCCGCGATCCCGGGTCTGCGCTCGCTGACCGTGAGTGGCACGCTGCTGCAGAAGGCGGACCTCGCGTGGCTCGCGAAGAGCCCGGTGCTGTCGACGATCGAGGAGCTCACGCTCGAGAACAGCCGGCTCGACGACGACGCGCTCGGCGAGCTGCTCGACTCGCCGCATCTCGGAAAGCTGCGGCGGCTGCGGCTGCCGTTTCACCAGCTCACGAACGAGGGCCTCGAGCGGCTGACGCAGGCCTCGCTACCGCAGCTCGTCGAGCTCGATCTCTCCGTCGAGACGATGGACAACGTCGGCAGCGGCGGCCGCGATGGCGACGTCATCAACGGCGAGGGCATCGTCGCGCTGTGCGGCTGGGACCAGATGGCGAAGCTCCAGCGGCTCGATCTCACCGGCAACCAGATCGGCGACATGGGCCTCACGGCGATCCTCGCGTCGCCGAACACGAAGCGGCTGAAGGCGCTGCGGATCCGCAGCATCTCCGACTACGACTTCGAGAACGACGAGCGGCCCGACGTGCTGCCCGCGTTCAGGCACGCGAAGGCGGATCGCCAGCTCGAGGAGCTCGACATCGGCGAGAACGAGCTGAGCTCCGCCGGCGTCGCGGCGCTGATGAGCTCGCCGATGCTCGAGAAGCTGCGGATGTTCGCGTTCGACTTCAGCCACGCGGACAACGAGCTCGCGCGACTGCTCGACGGCGCGAAGTGGCTCGATGCGGTCCACATCATGTCGCTGCAGGAGACGACGCTGCCAGTCGTCAAGAAGCTGCTGAACCGGACGCCGGCGTCGCTCCACACGCTGAGCCTCAAGAGCAGCTTCCCGCGCTCGGACCTCAAGGGCATCGTCGCCGCGCTCGCCGGCGCGCCGGTGCAGAAGGCGCTGCAGTCGCTCGATCTGCTCGGCTGCGACATCGACGACGCCGCGCTCAAGAAGCTCGGCAGCGTCACGACATTGCCCTCGCTGATCGAGCTCCGGGTGGGCGCAAACCCGGAGACCGGCTACAGCGACGACGAGAACGGCTACAGCGACGACACCGCGAAGGCGTTTCTCGCGTCCGCGCTCGGCACGCAGCTGCGCAGTGCGGTCGTCGGGGTCGATGCGCTCGACCGCCTGCCACCGCCGGACCGGGTGAAGCGCGAAGATTCCGAGGATGGTAGTGACGATGACGATGACGACTACGACGATGACGACGAATGACGAGGCATGACGCGCGCTGAGGGCATCGTCGCGTTCTGCATCGGCACCGGGCGCTGCGGCACCACCTTCATCACGGAGCTGCTGGGTCTCGAGCCGGAGGTCGCGGCGTCGCACGAACGGCTGCGGCTCGCGGCCTGCTACCACATGTTCTGCAAGTGGCACGGCATCCCGGCCGATGCCGAGGGCTTCCTCGCCGATCGCGATATCGTCGTCGCGAACGACCTCGCGGCGTCCCGGATCTCGTTCGAGGCGAGCGCGCTGCTGTCGCACTCGGTCGCCGAGCTGCACGAGCGGTTCGACGCGCGGTTCGTGCTGCTCGTGCGGCGCCCCGACGCATGCGTCGCGTCGTTCGCCGTGCGCGGCTGGTTTCTCGAGCCGATCGCGTGGCGCGATCGCTCGAAGCCGCCGACGATCCCGGACGGCGCGAACCCGCGGCACTTCTTCGGCCGCAACCTGCCGCGCGGCGACGAGGCGTTCGAGCGGTGGTCGAAGCTGACCCAGCTGGGCAAGCTCGGCTGGTTCTGGGCGGCGCGCAACCGCGCGATCCTCGAGCAGCTCGCCGCGCTGCCGGCGGCGCGACGCAGCTGGCTGCGGCTCGAGGACTTCGACTACGAGCACTACGTCGCGCTCGCCGCGTTTCTCGGCTATCGACCGACCGTCGACGCCGCGCGGTTCGCCGAGCTCGCCGCGAGCCGTCCGAACACCGGACCGAACACGCCGCTGCCGCTCGACGCGTGGTCCGAGCAAGGCATGCGCGAGTTCGAGGCCGAGGTCGCGCCGCTCGCCGGGGCGTTCGGCTACGAGTATCGGATCGGGTCGCTGCGCGCCGGCGCGCCTCCGACGACCGGTCCCGCGCGCGACCTGACCGACGTGCTGTCGCTGCTCGGTCACGCGCACTGAGATCGACGATGCCCGGCGCACCCATCGTGCTCTTGTTCCTCGATCAGCTGCGCGCGGACGCGATCGGCGCGGCCGGCAACGCGTACGTCGCGACGCCGCACATCGACGCGCTCGCGGCCGAGTCCGTGCGGTTCGAGACCTGCATCACGAACGCGCCGCTATGTCGGCCGGCGCGGATCTCGCTGCTCAGCGGGCAGCCGGTCGGCGTGCATCGCTTCGACGATAATCAGCGCGTGCCGCGCCCGGGCTCGCTGCCGAGCCATGTCGCCGAGCTCCGCGATGCCGGCTATCACACCGCGGTCGTCGGCAAGACGCACCTCCACGCGGGCATCGGCCACCTCGATCACCACAGGCCGCAGCTCGAGGCGTGGGGCTATCGCGAGATCGTCGAGCTACCGGACGCGCAGCTGCACCAGCTGCGCAGCGCGCACTCCGACTGGCTGACCGCGACGACGCGGCCGGGCGACGTCGACAAGCATGTCCGGTGGATGGACTTCGTCGAGCACCACCGGCCGACGAGCGATCCGCCGGACGCCGCGCCGTGGCACCTCGACACCGAGGATCACCTCGACAGCTACTGCGCGCGGCGCGCCGCCGAGCTCGTGCGCGCCGCGCCGGCGGATCGCCCGCTCTACCTGCAGGTCTGCTTTCCGGGACCGCACCCGCCGTTCGATCCGACGAGCGAATTCCTGCCCGATCCACGACGGCCCGGCCTGCCCGCGCCGATCACCGGCTCGCGCACGGGTCCGATCGCGCCGATGGAGCTGCGCTACCGCCGTGCCCAGCGACGGTGGACCGCCGACGACATCGCACGCTCGCGCCGCGCGTACTTCGGCAAGGTCGCGCTCGTCGACCGCGGCATCGGCCGCGTGCTCGCCGCGCTCGCCGAGACCGGCCTCGACGACCAGGCGTGGATCATCCTCGCGGCGGATCACGGCGAGCTGCTCGGCGATCACGGCTTCCACGGCAAGGTGTTGCCGTTCGAGTCGTCGATCCGGATCCCGCTGCTCGTGCGGCCTCCCGGCGGCACGCCCGGGCGTGTCGATCGCGGCGTCATCGAGCTGCTCGACGTCGTCGCCACGGTGCGCAGCATCGCCGGCGTCGACACGGGCCACTGGGGGATAAGCCTTGTCGATCGCGTGCGCGCGCCGGCGTCGCCCGCGCCGCGCTCGGTCGTGTTCGCGAACCTCGGCTACGTCGGCCTCCGCACGCCGGAGCTGACGATGACGTGGGACGCGCGCACCGCGCGGCCGCTCGAGGTATTCGATCGCACCGACGATCCGCAGCAGCTCGTGAACCGCGTCGACGATCCTCGGTATCGAGAGGCGTTGCGGGCCGGCTGGGCCGCCGTGCGCTGAAGCCTACGGGATCAGCAGTCGCAGCCCGAGGTTCACGCCGAATGAGAAGCCGCCGATCTGCCAGGTCTCGCGCACCGGAGCCGCGCATCCGCCGAGGTCGCAGTAGACGACGTCGCGCTCGACGCTGCGCGCCGGGACGCCATCGACGCGCGCGCCCGCGACCGCCGACAGCGTCGGCGACAGCGCGAACGCGAGGCCTGCTTGCACTGCGGGCAGCGGCGACCAGAACGTCAGCGACGCGGTCCCCGGATCCATCCGGCGCGCTGCGGTGGCCGATCCGCTCGACAGCGAGCTCCGCGCCGAGCTCGGAATCGATCCGCGGATGAAACCGCGGCAGCTCCCACGCGGCCGACGCACCGGCGACGACGCCCATGCCTCCGGCCCGGTCACCGACGCGCAGGCCCGCCGTCGGCCCGACGCGCAGCCGGCCGAGTCGCTTGCGCGCGACGGCGCTGAACGCGAACGTCGTGCTCGGGTCCGGATCGAGCTGGCCGGTATTGGCGGCGCCGAGCTCGTTCGGGCCGGCGAAGCCCTGCAGCGAGATGTCACCCCACACCGCGGTCTCGCGCTGCGGTCGCACGCGTCCCTCGACGGTCGCGAGCTCGTCGTCGGGCGGCGGCGTGCACGGCTCGACGTGCAGCTGATCGCCGTGCGCGATCCCGGTGCTCGGCGTGCCGTGCTCGTCCCAGACCGTGAAGCAACCGGTCGGCTCGCCGCGGTGGTACATGCCGACGACCGATCGCTGGCCATTCGGATACCAGAATGCCCACAGCCCGTCGGGCACCGAGCGCGACCCGTAATTCACGTAGTGGCCGTGCGAGTGCAGCGCGCCGTTCGGGTGCCAGGTGGTGAACGGACCCTCGACACCGCCCGGCATCGCGGCGGGATGCGCCTGGCCGAGCGTCGCCTCGTACGACCGGCCCGTCACCGGCAGCTCGCCGAGCGTCGTGTCGGTGACCGCGCACCATTGCGCGCGGCCCTCCGGCTTCTGCGCCGTCATCAGCTTCGTGCCCGTCGGACACGTCGAGGACGTCACCGCGCATCCCGCGGACAGCGCGACGCTCGCGGCCCACACACCCACGCCTGACCACCGGTTGCCCACGCCGGCACTCTACCAGGGATGAAGCCGTCCACGCGGTCCGGTAGGCTGTCCCACGTGGGCCCGGTGACCATCGCGCTGCTGCTCGCGATCCCGTCCGGCGTCTGCCTCGCGATCACCGCGATCCGCTGGCGGTATCATCTGCGGCGAGGCGAGCGCGATGATGCGACCGCCGCGGTCAGCGGCATCGTGCTCGCCGAGGATCACGAGCCGGTGGTCGAGCTCGTGCTGCAGCTCCGGATCCCGCATTCCCGGAGCGGGATGTCCGTCGAGGAGAAGCGCCGCGACCTCCACGCGCGATCATTTGTCATCAAGACCGACGCCGGCGAGCTGGTCGACGTCGAGCCGCCGGCTGACGTCAAGCTCCACGCGAGCCTCGGCCGGGCGCACAAGCTCGAGCCCAGTCGGTTCACGAAGACGGCGCGCGTGCGCCCCGGCGAGCGCGTGTTCCTGCTCGGAGCGATCGAGGCCGCGAGCTCTCCCGAAGGCGGTCCGTTCCGCGAAGGTGAACGTCCGCATCCGCGGATCGCGCCGGCCGTGATCTCGACGGAGCCGATCGGCGCGACCGCGCGGCGGGCGGCCGCGAACGATCGCAAGTGGCTGGTGCGGTGGGGCGTGATGACGGTGCTCGGTCCGCTGCCGTACGCGATCCCGCTGCTACCGCTGTTCGTGTTCGCGTTCTGGATCCGCGAGATGATCGTCGCCGGGATCTGGTGGGAGATGAAGCGCTACAGCGAGTACTACGGCAACGGCACGACCCGCGAGGATCGCGCCGAGTACCTTGAGTAGGTGCGCCGGCACACGAGCGTGACGAAGTCGCGTATACGATCGCGCGATGCGAGCTCGTTGTTGGTTGTTGAGTTTCGTGATCGCGGTCGCCGCGTCCGCTGCCCACGCGGACGGGATCCAGACCCGCGGTGAGATGTTCTTCCTGGTGCCGTTTCAGAACGGCGGCTGGGATCAGGCGTGGGTCGGAACGGTGCAGGCTGGCGACGCCGTCGGCCGGATCAAGCGTGCGCGCGATAACAAGGATGCGCCGACGCTGACGGTCTACGTGATCGAGGCATCGGGCGCCGGCACGCCCGCCGAGATCGAGGCCGCGCTGCCGAAGCACGTCGCGAAGGACGGCGTCGAGGTCGGCGGCGCGAAGATCACGTCGGCGGTGTTCGGCAAGGGCAAGGAAGAAGAGCTGTCCGTGAAGGTCGGCTACGGCGCCGATGCGCCGCGCGGCAAGCTGATCCTGCGCACCAGCACGGCGACGCTGAACAACAAGCCCGCGCTCGTCGCGATCGCGAGCTTCGAGCAGGAGACCGAGATCCTCGTCGGGATTCCGGAGAACGACGCCGCGAAGGCGCTGTTCGACAAGGTGATCCACGACGTGTCGATCTCGCGGCGGGCGAAGCGCGTGCCGAAGGCGCCCGAGCTCGCACCGCTGCGGACGATCGCGCTCGTCAAGGACGTCACGGCGTCGTCGGCGAAGGCGAAGGCCGATGGCTGGCAGGCGCTCGCGTACTCGCTCGACGACCCGCGCGGGCTCACATCGGCGTGGTGCGAAGGCAAGCCGGACCCGGGTGTCGGCGAGTCGCTGACGATCACGTTCGCGCGTCCGACGTCGCTCAAGGCGATCGACATCGCGTCGCAGAAGGCGAAGCAGGTCACCGCGGTCAACGTCAGTCTCGACGGTGGCGCGCCGATCGCGGTGAAGCTCGACGATCGCTGGAAAGGCCTGCCGCTCGACAAGCCGGTCACGACGGTGGCGATCGCGATCGGCGCGACCGCGAAGGGCGCGGACAGCTGCCTCGCGGTGCGGCTGCGCGATCCGCAGGGCTTCGACATGACCGTGCTGCGCGGCTTCGAACCGGCGGCCGTCGACGCCCTGCCAGCCGCGATCACGGCGCTCCAGGCCGCGCTGTTCGACGCCGGCCGTCCGAAGCTGCAGCCGCTCGTCGCGTTCCCGTTCTCGATCCGCGCGACCGGCCAGAAGAAGGCCGTCGCGCACAAGGACTGGGCGGCGATCGCGAAGAAGTGCGCCGGCGATGGCACCGCGACCGGATGCCCGCAGACGGCGGTCAGCTCGACCGCGTTCGGGGCGTTCATCGAGCCGGTGTCGCGGACTCCGGGAACGCTCGACGTCGTGTTTCCGGCGGAGAGCTTTCGCGCGACCAGCCAGGACGTCTGGCGCCTGACGTGGGATGGCAAGGCGTGGAAGCTGTCGGCGATCGACTGGCTGCCCCGCAAGCCGGGCCGCGAGGGCTCGTAGCTCAGGTCGCGGCGCGGCTCGCGATCAGCTCGCCGAGGTTGCCGATGTGCCACGTCGTCCCGGCCTTGCGACTCGCGGCCGACTTCGGATCGCCGTCGAAATAGACGCCTTGCTCCGTGTAGCGCAGCCGCGTCCCCTTCCCGGCGGGCGCGAGGTCCATCGTCGCGAGTGACACCGAGAGCAGCGTGCCGCCGACATGCATGTCGTACGCGGTGACGATGTGCTGCTCGGGGACGATCACGTGATACGTCGAGACGAACTTCGTCTCGGTGCCGTTCGGCATCGCGCCATGCAACAGCTCGGTGCCGCCGACGCGAAACTCCTGGCGGCGCTCGAGCAGCTTCCAGCCGTCGGGCGCGTGGAACCAGCGCTCGCGCAGCTCGGGGTCGGTCCAGCAGCGCCAGACCTCGGCGGCGCTCGCGTCGTACGTGCGCTCGATCGTGAACGTGTCATGCAGGGGCGTGATCGATGGAGTCATGATCGTTTCTTCCTTTCGGCGAGCAGGTCTCCCAGGCGGTCGAGCCGGCTCTCCCACAGCTCGCGTCGTTTCGTGAACCACTGCTCCGCGGACGCGAGCGCGCGCGGCTCGAGCCGGCACGTGCGAACGCGGCCGACCTTCTCGCTCCGCACGAGGCCGCTGTCCTCGAGCACCTTCAGGTGCTGGAGGACCGCGGCGAGCGTCATGTCGAGCGGCCCGGCAAGATCGCTCACCGAGGCGGGCGCGCGCGTCAGCCGGTCGACCATCGCGCGGCGGCTGGGATCCGCGAGCGCGTGGAAGATGCCGTCGAGGGCAGCGGAATGGTCAAGCATCTGCTTAACCATTGCCACGGGCTCTGCCGACAGTCAAGCGGTCACTTAACTATTGAGCGATCGGCCCATCGTGACGTGAGGGCGACGGCAGGTCCGGCAACAGCACGAGCTTGCCGTCGAGACCGCCCGCCTCGACGCGGCGGTGTGCGTCGACGATGTCGTCGAACGCGATCCGCTGCGCCACGCGAGGATGGATCGCCCCGGTCGCGAGCAGATCGAACAGCTTCGCGAGATCCTCGCGGAACCACGCCGGGTGCCACACGCGCATCAGGTTGATCGAGTAGACGCGCGTGCGCTTCGTCCCGGGCAGCAGGCCGAGCAGCTGGCGCCCGACAAAGATCCGGGCGAACCACCCGAGCACGTCCGTTGGTCCACGATCGGGCTTCACGCTCGCGGTGTAGCCGTACGCGCAGAGCAGTCCGCGCGGCCGCAGCGCCGCATACGAGCGATGGTAGTTGTCCTCGCCGATGCCGTCGAAGACGACGTCGAAGCCGCCGGCGACCGCGTGCGTGTAGTCGTCGTGCTCGTAGTCGATCGGGGTCGCGCCGAGCGCGCGAACGATCGGTGCGTGCGCCGCCCGCGCGGTGCCCCACAGCTCGAGGCCCGCGAGCTTGCCGAGCACGAGCAGCGCCTGGCCGACCGCACCGGCGGCGCCCTGGACGAGCACGCGCTGCCCGGCCTCGACACGGGCGCAGCGATGCAGCAGCTGGTACGCGGTCGTCCAGCTGAGGATCATCGCGGCGGCTTCTGCCGGATCGATGCCAGGCGGCACGCGCGTCAGATCCGAGGCGCGCAGCGTGCGATAGGCGGCGTTCGAGCCGAGCACGGTCATGTCCGCGACGCGGTCGCCGACCCGAAACTCCGTCACGCCCTCGCCGAGCTGATCGATCTCTCCGACGACGTCGTAGCCGAGGACGAACGGTGGTCGACGCCGCATGGTCTGCATGTACAGGTGGCGTCGGATCACGACGTCGGTGTACTCGAGGCTCGACGCGAGCACGCGCACCCGTACCTCGCCTTTGCCGGGCGCGGGCAACGGTGCCTCGATCACCGCCAGCTGTTCTGGCCCACCGAATCCCTGGATCTGCACGACGCGGTTATGTAGGTCCGTCATGCTCGGCGCCTGGTGCATCTCGCGATCCGGACGTCCCGCGCTGCGATGCGAGCGATCCGCGCTGGGTTTGCAGGCGGCTGCGCCGGGACGCGTGAAGCCTGCGCGACCCGGCTGCTCCTCGTAGTTCTACGCTGACAGCGGAATCCCGGAAAGGCCGAGGTCCGCGATCGATGAACGAATAATGACCTCATGATAAGCATTCGTGAACGTGAACCTCGACCGTCTGCGCACGTTCCGAGTCCTGGCAGAGTCGCTGCACTTCCGGCGCACGGCGGAGCGCCTGCATCTGTCGCAATCCGCGGTGTCGCAGCAGATCACGACGCTCGAGCACGAGCTCGGCGTGATGCTCGTGGAGCGGATCGGCCGGCGCACGTTCTTGACGCCCGCGGGACGCGTGCTCGCGGACGAGGCCGGCAAGATCCTCGCGGCCGTCGACCGAGCTGCCGAATCGGTTCGCGCGTTCGGCGGCGGCGAGATCGACCGCCTGCGGCTCGGCGCGAGCACGACGCCGGGCATCTACATCGTGCCGGCAGCGCTCGGGGCATTTCGCACGGCGCTCCCGCTGGTCGAGCTGAGCTTCCGGATCGCGAACTCGGAGGAGATCGAGCACGCGCTCGTCGCGAACGAGCTCGATCTCGGCATCGTCGGCGAGGAGATCGCACATGCCGAGCTGTTTCAGGTCGCGATCGGCGAGGACGAGATCGTCGCGATCGCGGCGCCGACCCTCGTGACGCGTCGCCGGTTGCGCGCGGCCGAGCTCGAGCGATTGCCGTTGCTCGCCCGCGAGGCGGGTAGCGCGACCCGGCGCCATGTCGACCACGGCCTCGCGAAGCTCGGCGCGAAACCGAAGGTCGCGTTCGAGCTGCCCTCGCCGGAGGCGCAGGTGCGCGCGGCGGTCGCGGGGCTCGGCATCGCGTTCGTGTCACGCCACGTCGCCGCTGCAGATCTCGCCGCGCGTCGGCTCGTCGTGCTGCGCATCGAAGGGATGCGGCTCGTCCGGCCGATCACCGCTGCCTATCACCGCGACAAGCGACTGTCGCCCGCAATCCAGCAACTGATCACGCTCGCGCGACGTGCCGCCCACCCTGCAAGGTCATCCTGATCGTTCAGCTCTGCTTATCAGATGGACCACAAGTCTTCATCGTCGCTGTCTCGGGGACAACGGCATAGTGTCCGCATGTTCTTCCGTCCGTTTTATCGGTTCGAGACCGGCTGTGCGGCGTACGTGTTCGGTTGCGGCGGCAAGGGGCTCGCGTGTGTCGTCGATCCGCACGAGGCGGACGTCGACGCGTATGTCGAGTTCGCGGCGAGCAAGGGCATGCGGATCACGCACGTGTTCGACACCCACGTGCACGCCGACCACCGATCCGGTGGCCGCTCGCTCGCCGATCGCACCGGGGCGAAGTACTGCTTGCATCGCGCAGCCGACGTGGCGTTCGCGTTCGAGCCCGTCGACGACGGCCAGCGGATCGAGCTCGGCAACACGATCGTCGACGTGCTCCACACGCCGGGGCACACGCCCGAGAGCATCTGCCTCGTCGTCAGCGACCTGCGGCGCGGCCCCGAGCCGTGGTTCGTCTGTACCGGCGATACGCTGTTCGTCGGTGCGGTCGGTCGTCCGGATCTGCCGGGCCACGAGCGCGAGAACGCCGCGCAGCTACGCCGTCACATCCACGGCAAGCTGCTCGCGCTGCCCGACGACCTCGAGGTGTACCCGGCGCACTTCGCGGGGTCGGCGTGCGGCGCCGGGATGAGCGGCAAGCCGTCGAGCACGATCGCGTTCGAGAAGCGGTGGAACGACCTGCTACGGCTCGACGAGGCCGCGTTCGTCGACGAGGTCGGTGCGAACGTGCCCCCGAAGCCCGACGGGATGGCCGAGATCCTGCGCTGGAACCAGGGCCGCGCATGACCCAGGCGCGTGCGATCCGGCTCGGGCTCGGCGCGAACCTCGCGCAGTTCTCGCTGCTCGTGGTCGTCAACGCGTTCGTCGGTGCGATGGTCGGCCTCGAGCGCACGATCCTGCCGGCGATCGCGGAGCACGAGTTTCACCTCGCGGCGCGCGCGGCGGTGCTGTCGTTCATCGTCGTGTTCGGGGTCACGAAAGCGGTGACGAACTACTTCGCAGGTCGGGTGTCGGACGCGATCGGCCGGCGGCGCGTGCTCGTCGTCGGCTGGCTGGTCGCGGTGCCGGTGCCGTTCCTGCTGATGTGGGCACCGTCGTGGGGATGGGTGCTCGGCGCGAACGTGCTGCTCGGCATCAGCCAGGGGCTCACCTGGTCGACGACCGTGATCATGAAGATCGATCTCGCCGGACCGGCGCGCCGCGGGCTCGCGATGGGCCTCAACGAGTTCGCCGGCTACGTCGCGGTCGCGGTGTCGGCGCTCGCGACCGGCTACGTCGCGTCGCGGTACGGGCTGCGGCCGGAGCCGTTCTATCTCGGCGTCGGGTTCGTGGTGATCGGGCTCGGGCTGTCGGCGCTGCTCGTCCGCGAGACCCACGCGCACGCGCATCACGAGGCGAAGCATCACGCGGCGGAGCCGGTCGCCGGCGCGCCGTCGCAGCGCGAGATCTTCGTCCGCACCTCGCTGCGCGATCGCGAGCTGTCGTCGGTGAGCCAGGCCGGGCTCGTCAACAACCTCAACGACGGCATGGCGTGGGGGTTGTTCCCGCTGTTCTACGCGGCGTCCGGGCTGTCGCTCGAGCGCATCGGCTGGCTCGCCGCGATCTATCCCGGGGTGTGGGGCGTCGGCCAGCTGTTCACCGGCGCGATCTCGGATCGCATCGGGCGCAAGTGGATGATCGCCGGCGGCATGTGGGTGCAGGCCGCGGGGATCGCGCTGATCGTGATGTCGTCGGGGCTCGCCGGGTTCGCGCTCGGCGCGGCGCTGCTCGGCGCGGGGACGGCGATGGTGTATCCGACGCTGCTCGCCGCGATCGCGGACGTCGCCCACCCGAGCTGGCGCGCGTCGGCAGTCGGCGTGTACCGGCTGTGGCGCGATCTCGGGTACGCGATCGGCGCGCTGCTCGCGGGCATCACCGCCGACGCGCTTGGCATCGACGCGGCGATCTGGCTGGTCGCGGCGGTCACCGCGGCGTCGGGGCTCGTCGTCGCGGTACGGATGCGCGAGACACTCCGCCGTCACCAGCAGGTGTGAAACGATTGTTCCTGATCGACCGTCGTCTTCGTGCTCGCGCCGCCACACGTCGCGTGCAGCGCCTCGGCATCGCGGCCGAGTGACGCGACGGTCGCGAACAGCGCGTCCTCGTTCAGCACGCCATCGAACCGCGTCTCGTAGACGAGCGCGTCGTTCCACTGCGCGACGTTGAGCTTCTTGTACTGCCGCCAGCGCGGCAGGCCGCGCGCGACCGCGATCGCCTCGAGCGCGGCCTGCTGGCAGTCCTCGGCCTTGCCGGCGGCCTGCAGGCGTTTCGCCTCGGCGAGCCGGTAGTGCACGACGTTGATCGCGCGCGCCGCGCCGTTGCCCGCGGCCTCGCACGTGACCTTCGCGTTCGCGGCGGCGGCGACCGCGCCACAGTCGCCGAGCTTGCCGCGCCACGCCTTCGCGACGTGCGCGATCTTCACGCAGCTCAGGGTCTCGTGGCTGATCGGGTGCTCGCGATCGCGCCACGTGCCGCGCACGACCACGACGTCACCGCGCGACAGCTTCGCGGCATCGCGAAACCACGTCGTGAGCTCGCCTTGCCAGCCCTTCGTCGCCTCGCGCGGGACGCGGCCACGCGCCGGCTGCACGTGCAGTGTCGGGTCGAGCTCGTCGACGATCACGAACGGCGTGGCCGCATCGCCGCGACACACGACGTGCTCGAGCTCGACGCGGCCCGCGGGCTGGCGCTTGACCGCGGCCGCCGCCGGCTCGGTCGGATAGCACGACGGCAGACAGCGTTCGTGCTTCGTCCACGGCTTCGGCTCGCTGCACGACACCGCGAGCGCGGTCTGCTGCTCGAGCTCGGCGGCGCGATGCGACGCCACGATCGCGTCGTGCTCGGCGCGCTCGCGCGCGGCCTGCTCGCGCTCGCGATCGGCGGCGCTCGGCGTGGTCGACGACGGCGGCGGCGCGGCAGGTGGCGGCGCGGACCCGCAGCCGGCGGCGACGAGGGCGACGAGACAGCTCCGGACCGCGCGCATGCGAGCGAGCGTATCAGCGCGCGTGGTCGCGCTGCCAGCGATCGATCTTGTCGAGCACCGACTGCAGATAGCGGTGCTGGTGCGCGACCGTGAACGGCGCCGCGTTGTCGTCGTGGTTCGTGTCGAGGTACGACTGGATCTCCTCGCGCGCCATCGTCGCCTGATCGCGTGCACGCTTGCGATCGACGTCCCACAGCGCGGCGGCGAGCCAGAACCGCGTCACGCCGCGCAGGTGGGCGCGCTCGTTGAGGCGGATCCGCAGCGCGAGCGCACGCTGCAGCGGCTCGCGGGCGGCCGCGGCCTTGCCGAACCGGACCTCGGCTCGGCCGAGCGCGGTCAGCGCGCTCGCGAGCTCGCCGTCGGCCTGCAGCGCGGTGGCCGTCGCGACGGCATCGCGCGCGTAGGCGAGCGCCTCGTCGCCATGATCGAGCTCGCCGGCGAGATACGACGCCTGGCCCTGGATGTACGCGAGCCGCACGTTGCGGACGTGGATCCGCGGCGCGAGCTCGACCGCGCGCTTCGCGTACTCGAGCGCGCGTGCCGGCTGCTCCGCCATCGTGTGCGCGTCGGACAGGTTGCAGTCGGCCTCGAAGGCATCCTCGGATTCCGGCCCGGACTGCGCGACGACCATCGCGCGCATGCGCTCGACCTGCGTCAGCAGCTCGGCGGCGGTCTCGGCGGGCACGACGCTCGGCATCGCGATGCCGTTGCGCTCCCAGATCTCGTCGGCGGCCTTGCCGGCCGCACGCGCCGCCGGGCTGACGACGGTGCCGTCGCGCACGAACAGCGCACCGGCGAGCGCGACGAGCGCGTTCGCTTCCTGCGGCGAGCTCGCACCATGCGCGATCCGCGCGGTCTGGCGTGCGCGCTCGAGCACCGGGATCGCGTCGACGTGACGTCCGGCCGTCTTCAGGAGCGAACCGAGCTGCGCGTCGAGCTCGGACTCGAGTGCCGGATCGCCGCCGAGTGCGGACAGCTTCGCGCGGGCTGCGGCCGCGACCGTCTCCGCCTCGGCGACATGATCCGGATCGGGCTCGAGCACGTGGATCAGCGCGATCATCGCGAGCACCGAGGAGAACCCGTGCGCGCTTGCGATCGCGTCGCGCAGCGTGCGTGCCGCGAGCGGGCGATCGGTCTGGGCCTGGCGTTCCGCGACCGCGATCGCGAGCTTCGTGACGAGCGTGGGATCGCCGATCGCCCGGGCGCGGGCGCGCAGCTGCTCGATCGCCGCGATCGACGACGCGGACGCGAGGTCGTGCTCGATCGCCGCGATCGCGTCGCGCTGGGCCGGCGTTGGATACGGGCTGTCGACGAGCGCGGGCTCCGAGCACCACGCGGCGTGCGGCAGCTGGTCGAGCGCGATGAACAGCGACAGCGCATCGCCGGGCGGCTTCGCTTCCCACGACGCGAGCAGCTGGTCGAGCGCGGCCAGCGTCTTGTCGAGGCAGGCACGGCGGCTCGCGCGGAGCTCGCGATCGCGCGACGCGCAGACATCGCCTGACGCGTTCGCCCAGCCCGCGAGCCAGTGATCGACGTACGGCGAGATGTTCGCGGGTAGCCGATGCGCGAGTCGATCGCGGCGCGCGGTCACGGTATCGGGGACCGGCACGACCGTGCACGCGCTCGACGCGGGACGCAGCGCCGGCACCGCGACCGCGGTGATCGCGACCGCGGCGGAGACGGCGCCGGCGACCGCGAGCGCGATCCGGCGGCGCGAGCGTTTCGGCGCAGGCGGCGGTGGTGGCGCGATCGCAGCCGCGAGCGCGTCGGCGAAGTCGGTCATCGTCGGCAGCCGCTCGTCGGGATTCGCGCGCAGCGCTCGCGTCAGCACGGCCGCGAGCGCGGGCGGCTCGAGCGAGATGACGTCGTCTTCCGTCGGCCGCTTGCCGGTCAGCGCCTCGACGATCGACACCGCCGCCGAGTACTGATCCGAGCGCGCATCGACCCGGCCCGCGCGATGCTCGGGCGCCATGTACGCGGGCGTGCCGGCGATGACGTCGGGCGGCGCGCTGGGCAACCGCGGCGAGCGGCTCGAGACGTCGGTGGCCGCGGGGTCGCGGTGCGCGATCCCGAAGTCGCCGATCCGGACCCGACCGTCGCGACCGACGAGCACGTTCGCCGGCTTGACGTCGCGGTGGACGACACCCATCGCGTGCGCCGCCGCGAGCCCGCGCGCGACCTGGACCCAGACATCGACGATCTCGCGCACCGCGCGGTGATGCGCCTGCCACTCGAACAGCGTCGTGCCGTCGACGAGCTCGGTCGCGACGTAGATCTCGCCATCGTGCTCGCCGGCGTCGTGGACGGTGACGACGTTCGGGTGGCTGACGCGCGCGAGCGAGCGCGCCTCGGCGACCATCAGCGACTGCGCACGCTCCGTCGTGTTCTCCGGACGCACGAGCTTGACCGCGACCCGGCGCTGGAGCTGCGGATCGAACGCGGCGTAGACGATGCCCATGCCGCCGACGCCGAGCACGCGCTCGATCTCGTAGCGGCCGACCCGGCGGCCCGCGGCGTCGAGCGCACCTAGGTTCGCGATCAGCTCGGCACACGCGACGCAGCGATCGACGTGCGCGAGCACGCCGTCGGTCTCGGTCTCGGGCAGCGTGCCATCGGCCATCGCGACGAGGACATCGACCTCGAGGCAGTGGTTGCGCGTCGCGGGCGCTCCCGGTGATGCGGTCGCCACCGTCGCGTCGGCATCGCGGCCAGCGCTTCCCATGATCGTGATTGTACGCGACCGCCCGTCGACAAGCCGGACAAGATGCGACTGCGCGGCCGCGAGCTCCGTCCTGTCTATGGGCGGGTGTTGCCGCTCGGCGCCGCGAGCACGCGCGACAGCGACAGATCGATGCGGCTGTCGAGGTTACGGATCACGCTCGTCAGCTCGTCGGTGTCGATGCCGATCGTCTGCACGAGGCGCGCGCGGGTCTCGGTGACCAGCTGCTCGCGCGCCGAGGCGAGCGTGCGGGCGACGGTCGCGCGATGCACCGAGTAGTGCGCCGCGATCTGATCGAGCGTGTGATGGTCGACGTAGGCGTGGCGGAGGAACACGCGCTGGCGCGGCAGCAGGCTCGCGACCGCGGCGGCGAACGCGGCCTTGACCGCCGCACCGAGCTCGGCGCGCATCGACGCGTGCTGCGGATCACCGAGCCCGAGCAGCTCGGCTTCGTCGAGCTCCTGCTCGTAGCGCTGCGCGCGCGTCGAGCGCACGAGATCGATGAAGCTGCGGACCGCCGTGACGCGCAGCCAGCTCTTGAGCGATCCGGTCCCGGCGTAGTCGCGGATCTTCGGCGGCGTGTCCGCTGTCCCGACGAACAGCTTGATCCGCAGCTGCTGGCGCAGCTCGTCCGCCGGCAGGTCACGAAACCGGGCGGTGATCGCACGCAGCTCGTCCTCGAACGCAGCCTCGAACGCCGCGATCGCGTGCGGGTCGCCGCGCCGGCACCACCACGCGAGGTAGAGATCCTCGATCCGCGGCTCGGCGGTCAGCCGCGCGACCACGAGCTCGGCGAACGAGGCATCGGGCTCCGGCCCGGCCGGCCAGCGGGCGCGCGCCGCGGCGAGCTGGCGCTCGACGTGGGCCTCGAAGCCGTCCGGCAGGTCGGGCCGGCGCGCCCGGATCTCGGCAACGACGCTCACGTGCGCGCATCATACCGCGTGTGAGGTGGGGCCCTCCCCGTGCGTGCGGTTCGGAGGTAGACCTCCGGCATGGCGACGATTCGTAGATCGGTCTCGATTCACGCCCCGGTCGAACGCGTGTTCGACTTCATCGCCGATCCGACGCGACTGCCGGAGATCTGGCCGTCGCTCGTCGAGGTCCGCAATGTCGAGTCGCATGCCGCGGGCAAGAGCTTCGACTGGGACTACAAGCTGCTCGGCATCCGCATCCACGGCCACTCGGATCCGGTCGAGCTCGTGCCGAACGAGCGGCTCGTCACGCGCAGCGTGAAGGGCATCCCGAATACGTTTCGCTGGCTGTCGACCGCGCACGACGGCGAGACCGAGCTCGTGCTCGAGGTCGACTACCAGTCTCCGATCCCCGGCAAGCTCGCCGAGAAGCTCGTCGGCAAGGTCAACGAGAAGGAAGCCGAGACGCTGCTCGGCAACCTGAAGCGCAAGCTCGAAGCCTGATCAGTGCGCCTCGCGCGCGGCCTCGGCCTCGTGGCCGTGCGCCGTCGCGGTCGCGTCGTCGAACACGCGCTCGACGAAGTGCAGGAACGTCACGTACGACTCGACGTACTCGCGGCCCGCGGCGACATCGTGCGGCTTGAACTTGCGCGTCGCCATCACGCGGCGGAACTTCTGATCGACGCCGCGCTGCACGGTCGCGACGAGCAGCTGCGAGACCTCGCGCGGCGAGCCGCTCTGGATCGCGCGATCGGCCGCGGGGATCGCGGCGCCGAGATCGGTGCCCGCGGGCTTGAGGCCGGTGTACGGCTCGCCCTCGCCAGCGCGGTGCAGCCGGACGAGCGTCTCCAGGAACATCCGATCCGCGAGCGCGCGCGCGTCGGATCCGAGCTTGCGGACCGAGACCGCTTGCTTGAACACCGCGCGGAGCTCGGCCTCGGCCTCCGGCTTGATCCAGATCAGCGCGGCATCGAGATCGTTCGTCTCGAGCGCTTTCTGACCCGCCTTGACGACGGGTCCGTCCATGGTGTCGCAATGCGCGGCCGCAGGCGTTGCGCCACGCCAGCTGATCGCGGCAAACGTTGCGGTGATCACGAGGAGGAAGGCTCGAGGAGAACGCATGCCGTCGGTGCAGCAAGAGCGATGCCGTGCGCGACGCTGAGATTCCGACGCGTTGCACGCGCTCGCGGGTGTCAGATTGTATGGGCGTGGATGGCGACGACGCGTGTTACGATCGAAGACCGTGGGGGCCTGCTGGATCACGAGGCTCGGACTGATGCTGATGCTCGCCGGATGCGGCCGGCTCGGCTTCAACGACGGCGCGCGACCCGACGACCCGCCCGACGGTGCACTGCCTCCCGGCAGCGACGGCACTCCGATCGATCCCGATGGCGGCGGGCCGATCCCACCGGCCGCCGCCGCGGTCTACGTCCATAGCCCGACGGATCTGTATCAGGTCGATCCGAACAGCTTCGCGCTCTCGCACGTCGGCGCGTTCAGCGGCGGGTTCAACGGCGACACGATGACCGACCTCGCGGTCGATCGCGCCGGCGCGGTGATCGGCATCTCGTTCACGCAGCTCTACCGGATCGATCCGACGACCGCCGGCTGCGAGCTGATCGCGCCGCTGCCGCGGCAGTTCAACGGCCTGACGTTCATGGAGTCGCCGAACGATCCAAATGCCGACATCCTGATCGGCACCACGATCCAGGGCGAGGTCTGGGAGATCGATCAGGCGACGGGCGCGACGACGCGGATCGGCCGCTACGGTGGCGGCATCGCGTCCGCCGGCGACGTCGTGTCGGTGCGCGGCTTCGGCACGATCGCGGCCGCGCGCCAGCAGAGCGACACCACCGACTGGATCGCGCGCGTCGATCTGCTGACCGGCAACGCGGTGATGATCGGCGACACCGGGCTCGCCGACATCTTCGGCATCGCGTACTGGAACGGCTCGCTGTACGGGTTCACCGACAGCGGCACGTTCGTGCTGATCGATCCGACGACCGGCGCCGCGACGGTGCAGAACACCGGCACGATCCGGTGGTGGGGCGCCGGCGTCACGACGACCGCGCTCGCCAAGCCGTGAGCGATCGACCGGCTCAACGAAACGGGTGACAGGTCGCGCACCGCTTCGCGGTCGGCTCGTGCGTCTTGCGATCGGTGTGACACGAGGTGCACGTCGCGCGATCGTCGGACGGCTGCTGCTCGTGCGCGTGGTGGCAGCTCGCGCAGTCCGCGTGCTTCGCGGCCTGGTGCAGGCCGGCGAGCGTCGGCCTGGCGTGACAGCTCGTGCACGCGGGTGGGCGCGCGGGGCCGCCGGGCCCGTGCGGACGGTGGCAGCTCGCGCAGGCGACGCGCGGACCGTGACCGCGAGCCGCCGGCTCGGCGTGACAGGTCGCGCAGCGAACGACCGGCTTCGGCGCGTGCGCCGCGTGGCACTGCGCGCAGTTCGCGTGGCCGCTCGGCGCCGTCCGGGTCTGCGCGTCGTGGCACGACGCGCACGTGGGCGGCTTGCCCTGCGGGCCGTGCACGCTGCTCGTGTGGCAGGTCAGGCACTTCGCGTGGCCGGTGTTCGCGGTGCCCTTCGTCTCCGACGCATGGCAGCTCGCGCACAGCCCGACCGTGAGCGCCGGCTTGCCCGCGTGCGGCGCGTGGCAGTCGCGACAGGTCGCGGTCGCGTGCGATGGCATCGCGTGACACGTCGTGCACGCGAGGCCCGAGGCACCGTTCGGCGCCGCCGCCATCGCGACGAGCTGACGATCGTGCACCGGGTGACAGCCGAGGCAGGCGCCGCGCGGTGACTTCGTCGGATTCGGATGCGCGACCTGCTCGCGATGGCAGCTCGTGCACGGCTTCGCGGGCCCCGGCGCGTGCGGCGCATGGCAGCCGGTGCACGCGTGCCTTGTCGCCGCGAGCACCGGCTGATTCGCGTGGCACTCGGCGCACGGCCGCGCCGCGAACCCGCGCGCGCTGTGCGGCGCGTGGCACGACGTGCACGCGGGGTGGCCGGTCGTCAGCGCGTGCGCGTCGACGCGCAGCTTGCCGGGCTGCGCTGCATGGCACTGTTCACACCGCGAAGCCGCGCCTTGCGCCGGATGCGCCGGATCGATCGATGCGAGCGTGACGTGCGTGTCCTCGTGCACCGCGTGGCAGTCGCGGCAGCCGCGCAGACCGGCGTGCTGCGTCTGCTTGTCCGCGTGACACTCGGTGCACGCGCGCGTGACGGTCGCCGGCGACTGGTGCGGCTGATGACACTCGGCGCACGGTTGATCCGCGTGCGCGCCGACGGCGGCGACGCTGCCCTGCCGCCTGTCGTGACAGCTCATGCACGACCATGCGGTCGCGGTGCGGGCCGCGAAGTCATGACACTCGGTGCACGTCGGCGTCTGCGCGGTCGCGTCGTTGTGGTGCAGCGTGCTCGTCTGCTCGTGACACCGCGTGCAGACGTCGAGCCCGGGAGGCTCGAAGCCCTGCGCGTGACACTCGACGCACGCGACCTTGCCGATGTGCTTCTCGTGACCGGTGCTCGCGCGGACCTCGCGCCAGCGCGCCGGTACGTGCTCGGGCTCGGCCTGACGCTCGCGGCCGCACGCGGCGAGCACGAGCAGCAGGCAGACGATCCGCCCGGTCATCGCGCGGCTCCGAGCGGATGACACAGCCGGCACGGCATCGCGCCGAGTGGCAGCCGGCTCGACCAGCCCGGCGGGTGCGGGTTGCCGCCGATGCCGCCGACCTTGTGACAGGACACGCACAGCATCTCGCCGGCGCCGCCGTGACAGCCGGCGCACGCCGCCGGATCGCGCCGCGCCTCGCGACCATGCGGGCTGCCCTCCGACGACAGCCCGATCCAGCCCGGTGGATGCGGGCTGCGCTGCTTCGCGCCGGCGACGCCGCGCGCGGTGTGACACGCGAGGCAGCGATCCGGCTGATGGCAGGTCTGACACGCGCCCGGATCCGACTTCGCCTCGAGCGCGTGGCGCGCGGAGAACCCGGCCCGGTGCACGCTCGCCGCGAACGGGTTGACGAAGTTTGTCGTCGACGGAAGCGCGGCGACCGTGACGCCATGACAGCTCGCGCAGAACCGCTCGCCGTGGCAGCTCTGGCACAGATCCGCCGACGATGCCGCACGCGTGCCGTGCTCGCGCAGCCAGTCGCCGTCGTGCGCGAGGTGCGACGCCGGCAGCTCGCCGCTGCGCTCGAGGTTCTTGTGACACGCGTTGCAGTTGCGCGCGTCGCGCTCGGCATCGTGATCGTGACAGCGAAAGCACGTCGCCATCGGCGCGCGCAGGTTCGTGTCGCCCTCGGCGACGCGGACGTGGCAGCGCATGCAGTTGCCGCTGACGCGCGGCAGGTGACGGCCGTGATCGAACACGAGGTACTGCCGCGCCTCGGCGAGCGCCTCGAACGTCGCGGTGCCGCCGTGACAGCCCGAGCACGGGTTCGGATCGTGCGGCTTCGTGTGGCAGCGCGCGACGCACGACGCGTCGTCGGGGACGTGCAGCCGCGTGCCGTCGTCGGTCGCGAGATCGCGATGGCACTGCGTGCACGCGATGCCGGCGAGCACGTGCTTGCGATGCGGGAACGGCTGCGGTCCCGACGGCTTGAACCCGAGCACGCGCGCGCACGCCGCGACCGCGAGCATCGCGACGATCGCGAGCAGCCAGCGCCGTGCCGCGATCGTCATCGTCATGGCATCCCCCACGTCCGGCCGAGCTGCGCGAGCGCGTCGAGCCGGTAGCGATCCTCGGGCGACGCCGAGGCCTCGACGGCGACAGCGGCGTGCCACGCGCCGCGATCCCAGCCGAGCGCGGCGAGCGCCCACGGCCACACGACGCCGCGGCCGCGCGGATGATCCGGCACGACGAGCTCGAGCTCCGTGCTCGCGCTGAGCTCGCCGGCGAGCGCGATCCGCAGCGCGGCGCGCGCGCCGGTCCACGCGTCGTCGGGCGAGCCATCGCGGCGCAGCTCGCCGGTGAGCGCGCTCGTCCCGCGATCGTCGAGCCGCAGCCGTCCGCGCGCCGCGATCGCGGGCGCGTAGCCGTCGTCGACGTGGCGAACCGCGGCGTCGCCGATCACGTCGAGGCGCGGCGCCGCGCGCCACGTGACGACCCCGCCACCGCGCACCGACGGCACGTCGCCGAGCACGGTGAACAGCGACGTCGCCGGCAGCAGGTGCGACGCCGCGCGATACGTCGCGTAGAGCTCGGTGCGCACGCGGCGATCGCGCCGGCTCGCGCTCGCGGTGACCTCGGCGAGCCCGGGGTTCGCGAGATCGTAGGCCGCCTTCGCCGCGACGTCGTGGCGCTTGTCGAGCTGCGCGCCGGCGTCGACGCCGAGCTCCTCGCTCGCGATCTGACCGTGATCGCGCTGCTCCATCGCGGCGATGCCGATCGATCCGTAGTCGCCGATCCGGCGGGCGATCCGCGCCGCCGCGACCCAGTCCCACGTCCGGCCGAGCCCGACGTCCGGCAGCACCGGGATCCCGGCGTATGCCTCGACGTCGATCCGGTGCGGCAGCCGCGCATGGCCCATGCCGCCGTCGATGTGGACCGGCCGCAGCGCGCCCATCGTCGCGACGAACCGGCCGAGCTGCCCGCGGCCGCGGCCGTCGGCGGTGCGCGCGCGCAGCGCGATCACGAGCACGTCGCCTTCGCGCTCGCCGGGCAGCGGGCTCGCCGCGGTCCACACGATCGCCTCGGCCGAGAGCAGCTCCGCCGGCGTCGCGTCGGCGTCGAGCACGAGCAGCCCGACCGGCGACTGCGTCGTCGCGAGCGCGTCGGCACGCAGGCGCAACGGATCGGCGGCCGCCGGTGCGGCGACGAGCGCGAGCAGCGCCGCCGCCGTGAGCTTCACCGCGCGGCCTCCGGTGCCGGCGCCGCGGGATCGATCGCGGCGTGCTCGCGCGACACGCGCGCCGCGCGCTTCTTCGTGACATCGCGAAACACGACGTAGCCGTACGCCGCGAACGCCGCCGTCCCGAGCGCCTGCGCGACCGTCATCGCGACCATCACCGGGATCAGCGTGCGGTCGAACAGCGACCACACCATCAGCGCGAGCGCGATCAGCGTCAGTACCGAGGCGACGCGCAGCCAGCGATTCATGGCAAGCCTCCGACGGCGGGCCGCTCGTTGGGCGGCGGCTTCGTGAATGGATGCGCCGGCCCGTGACAACCTTCACTCGCGCAGCTGACCTCGCCGGCTCGCACGCGGTCCTCGATGCTCGCGTGATCCTTCACCGCCTGAAACCCCGGGTTGCGCGTCGAGTGGCACTGCATGCACGTCGCGTTCTGGAACGGATGCCGGATGTGGATCGCGGTCCGCGCCTCGTCGAGCGACATGTTGCGGTAGTGAAAGACGTACTCGTAGACGTGGCGCATGCCGCCGAGCTTCGTCTTGACCGTGCCGAACATCCCGTAGTCGGCGTGGCACGTGTAGCAGTTCTCGCCGCCGAACATCAGGTTGCGCGCGTGGCGTGCCGCGAGCGATGTGCTCGCCGGATTCACCGAGTCCTCGGCGTACGGCGTCATCACGTGGCACGAGCCGCAGAACTGCCGGCCCTTCGTCGCCTCGAAGCCGACGTAGTTGCCGGTCATCGCCGCGCCGATCGGAAACACGCCGATGCCGAACAGCAGCACGAGCTTCGTCGCGCGATTCAGTTCGGGACGAAACACGAGGTACCAGAGGACGAGCACCGCCGCGAGCGCCGCGAACGCCAGCGACACCATCGCCAGCGGATCAGAGAAGATCGACGATTCCATTGGCGTGCGTGCTCGGGGTGATCGGGTGACAGTTGATGCAGTCGATACCGGGGTGATCCGGCGGCGGCGCGCCGTGGCAGCGGTTGCACGTGAACGCGGGCGCGACGTCGGACCACCGCGGCCGCGTGTCCATGCCGCCCCACTGCGGCGTGACGTCGCCGTGGCAATACACGTTCGTGCACGTCCGGCCGTCCCAGGCCGGCGGGCCTTCGCGACGCGCCATCGCCGGCGTCACCTGCGCGCGCGCACCGAACGTGACCTCGGCCGGCGGCGCATCGCCGAGCACGTGGCCGGGCGCGTCCCACGTCGCCGGCGTGATGTGGCACTCGGCGCACGCGAGCTGTGCCGCGAGGTGCGGTGGATGCGCGCCCGTGGTCACCGGCTCCATGCCGTGCTCGCCGTGACAGGTCTCGCATGTCGCCGGGCCGTCGCGATGACAGTGCAAGCACGTCGCGCCGGCCTTCCCGCCGGAGAAGTCCTCGCCGTGGCAGCTCTGGCACAGCCGCAGATCCCAGCCGTGACGCGCGAGCAGCTTGCCGTGGAAGCCTTCGCTCGTGATGTCGTTGATGCCCGGATCGTGCACGCGCACCTCGCACTCCTCGCCGACGCACGGCTCGGGCATCTCGCGCGGCTCGCTACATGCGGTGAGCGCGAGCACGACGATCACGACTCTCGTCACGGGCTCCCGTGGAACTTCGCGACGTCCCACGCCATGCCCTCGCCGTGGCAGGTCGCGCACGCCTCCACGCCCTGCGCGGTCGTGTTGACGATCGCGTGCGCGAACGTGTCCGGCTGATCGTGACAGCTCGTGCACACGCTGGTCTGCGGCGCGATCTCGATCCGCTGCGCGACGACGAAGTTCGCCGGCGTGCAGTAGTTATCGGGATCCGCGCCTGGCGCCTCGTTGCACCGCATCTGCAGCGCGGTGCTCGGCAGGTACGCCGGCGAGCGATCCATCGGCAGCGTCCACGTGCGATCGACGTGGCACGCCTCGCAGTCGGTGCGCGCGCGCGGATAGCGCGTCTCGCCGAAGTTGATCGGCGAGCCCATCGGGTTCATCGGCGATGGCGGCGGGAAGCCGCCCAGCTCGTACGGCTGGGTCAGCTCCTCGCCCATGTGGATCTTGTGGATCATGACGCGCAGGTCGACCGACGGCGCGAGGATGCCGGCGTTCTCGAGGTGCGCGATCCGGGTCTCGCCCGCCTTGTTCGGGTTGTGGCAGAACACGCAGTAGTTCGCGTTCTTGCGCGAGCCGCCGTGCGCGCTGAGATCGAGGTGACAGCCGTTGCACTTCTCGGTCGTCACGATCACGCGCCTGGGCATCGCCACCTCGTCGGTGACCGCGAACGGGACGACCGGCGGATAGGCGGCCGCGCGCGGCTCGGCCGGGCTGTTCTGGATGTAGCCCTCGAGGCCGACCTCGAACGTGCCCCTCGCCTCGCGCGGGATCGCGCACGTGCGTGCCGGGTTCGCCGCATCGGTACAGCCCGCCGCCGGTAGCGTGTACGAGAACACGCCGGCCGCCGGATCGACCGCCATCAGCGTGCCGACCGCGCCGTTGCCCTGGATCCGTGCCTGCCAGTAGCCGGCGATGTCGGTCGTCGGGCCCGCGATCGTGACCGCGAGGTTCGTCAGCGGCTCGAGCAGCAGGTTGCGCGGGAAGCCGTTGACGAGCGCGCGGAACGTGATCGTCGGCAGCTCGCCCGGACCGGTGTTCGTGATCGAATCGATCGCGAGCTCGAGCGTCGGGAACGACGGCGAGAACACGCCGCGGTAGTGCGTCGCGGTGATCGGAGCGACGCCCGACGTCGCGCCGTGGCAGACGATGCACGTCGACTCGTTGACGAGGTTCGGATCGACGCCGCCCTGGTGCGGCACGGTGAACGGCGGGTTCGCGTTCGCGGTGAACACCGTCGTGTCGTGGCACGACGTGCACGCGGCGATCGATGGCCGCGTCTGCCACACGTTGCCTTGCGCGCCGGCGTGGCAGGTCTCGCAGCGCGCGACGTTCGTGCCGTTCTCGGCCGGGCCTGGGAACGCGACGTTCCCCCACGAGTGGATCGACCCCATGTAGCCGATGATCGTGTAGTTGTTCGACGGATCCGCCTGGTGGCTCGGCAGCTCCTCGCCGGCGTGGATCTTGTGGATCATCACGCGGAAGTCGACGGTGTTGCCGGTGTCCGGATCGGTCGTCTGCGGCGTGTGGCAGAGCACGCATTGCGTCGGCGACGTGTAGCGGCCGCCGTGCGCAGCGAACGTGCCGTGGCAGCTGTTGCACGTCTGATCGGTGACCTCCTCGCGCGGGATCGGATCGCCACCGGCGGGGCGCACGCTGAACAGATCGCGATCGATCGATTCGGTCTCGTCGATCTCGCGCACCGCGACCGCGAGCACGCTCTGCGTCAGCCCGGGATCGAGCCCCTCGAGCGGTGCCGCGAACGTGTAGCGATAGCTGCCCTGCTGCACGTCGACGACATCGAGCGTGCCGGCGGTGACCGATTCGGTCGTCGCCTGGACCGCCGTGATCGACGAGTCGGGCGTCGGCGATTGCTTCTGCACGGTGCGCGTCGTGAACGCCGTGTACTGCCCCGGCGAGCCGTCGGGGTTCTCGGCGAGCTGGGCGAGCACGAAGCTGACGTCGACGGCGCCGTCGGTCAGCTGACCGCTGATGTCGAGCGGTGTGCCCTCGGCGTCCTTGACGTCGAACGCGACGCGCGCGGTGTCGCCGTCGACCTCGAGCCCGGTGACCGCGACGTCGACACCGGGCCCGACGGCCCACGATCCGGGCGGCTTCGTCTCGTCGTCGTCGCCGCCACACGCACTCGCCAGGATGAGAAGCGATATGAAGATCCGCCGCATGCACTACCGCGTCTCACGACGTGTGCCAGGTGCGTTGACGCACTCGGGCCGTCGCTTGCGGAGTTTCCGGACGTCTGAATGCCGCAGATCGAAATGTGATCGCGGTTCGCGGCGCGCGTCGCCAGTGTCGCTTCGCGAGCGGCGTGCCCCCAGGCGCGGGACCGACGAGCCGCGCGACAGCGGCGCTCGATCGGTTACTTGATGAGGCCCTTGCTGCGCACGCCGTTCGCCTGACACCACAGCCCGAGCTCGTGCCGCAGATCTTTGCTGAGGCCCTCGGGCAAGCCGTACGTCTTGCCGTCGAACCAGATGCCACGCCACCACAGCGTGTGCTTGATCTGCCGGATCTGCGGCGGCTCCATGATCAGGCTGCCCGGTCGCTCGTGCGCCGCGCGATACAGCGTCGGCTCGTCGAACACGATCGGCGCCTGGCCCGGGGTCGGCGCGCCGAACGCCGCGATCGCGCCGCCGATCAGCCCGCCGACGCCGCGACCGATCGCGACCGCCATACCGCCCTTCGTGCTCTCGCAGATGAAGAACAGCCGGGTCGGCGCGAGGAACATCTGGCCGGTCAGCCGCGTCAGTCGCTGCTGCATGATGATCGGATACGGCCGCATCGTGAACGCCGGCGGTGCCTGGTACGGCTGCGGCGCGAACTGCTGCGGTGGTGGATACGCTTGCTGCGGCGGGCTCGCGAGCTGACGACCGCACGCACCGCAGAACGCCGCGCTGGGATCGAGCGGGGTACCGCACCCGGGACACGTCATCGCCGCGATCGTCGCAATGTTCCGCGGAACGCGCCATGTTTTGTTGGCGGCTCGCGGGGCCGCGGCCGACACTACGGGCGTGACCGCGCTCGCCCCCGTCGCACCGCGCGAGCGGCTTGCCTCGCTCGACGTGCTGCGCGGGTTCGCGCTGTGCGGCGTGCTGATCGGCAACATGGTGCTGTACAGCGGACGCTGGGCGCTGCACGGCGAGCCGCACGGCGGGACGCTCGACGAGATCGCTGAGTGGTTCGTCGGGATCGTCGTCGATAGCAAGGCGCAGACGCTGCTGACGTTCCTGTTCGGGTTCGGCTTCGCGATCCAGCTGCTGCGTGCCGATGCCCGCGGCGAGCCGGTGCTGCCGGTGTACCTGCGCCGGCTACTCGCGCTGCTCGTGCTCGGCTGGCTGCACGTGCTCGTGCTGTGGTGGGGCGACGTGACGTGGACGTACGCGGTGTCGGGGTTCGGGCTGCTCGCGTTCGTCCACGCGTCGAACCGCACGCGCGTCGTGCTCGGGCTCGCGCTCACGTTCGTGCCGTTCCTCGTCGCGACGATCCCCGAGGTCCAGGAGGCGTCGCTGCGCGTGTTCATGGAGCCGCGCGAATGGGGCGCGCACACGCAGCACTACCTCGAGGTGATGCGGCAGCCGTCGCGCAGCGGGCTCGCGTGGGAATCGGCGACGTACGCGCTCGTGTGGTGCTCGCAGATCTACGTCTGGTACTTCCTGTGGACGCTCGGCCGGTTCCTGCTCGGCTACGTCGCCGGGGCGCGGCGCTGGTTCGAGCGCGATGGCGCCGAGCACCTCGGCGTGTTTCGCCGGTTCGCGCTCTGGGGCGGTCTGATCGCGGTCGTGCTGATCGCGGTGCGCGTGCTCGCGCGGCTCGGCATCCTGCGGTTCGACACGCTCGGCGTCGCGGGGCGGCTGCTCGGCGGCACGCTGTACCAGATCACGCTGCTCGCGCAGACGATCGCGTACGTCGGCATCGTCGTGCTGCTGATGCAGCGTCCGCTGTGGCGCCGCGTGCTCGGCGTGCTCGCGCCGGCGGGCCGCATGCCGCTGACGACGTACTTCTCGCAGAGCCTCGCGGCGACGTTCGTGTTCTACGGCTGGGGTCTCGGCTGGGTCGGCGAGGTCGGACCCGCGGGGTGCCTCGGGCTCGCGCTCGCGATCTTCAGCGTGCAGGTCGCGATCGCGCACGTGTGGCTGCGATTCTTCCGGTTCGGTCCGCTCGAGTGGGTGTGGCGCGCGGCCGTCTACTGGAAGCTCCCCGCGATGCGTTCCCGCGCCTCGATCGACGTCACAAATCGCTAACACCGACGGTGCCTGCGGTCACGTGGCGATGCAGCCGCGCATCGCTCGTGTCCTCGCCGGCCAGGACGCTGCGCTTGGGCCGACCCGGCGACCGTGACAGCGTGCGCCTGCCATGCGGCCCGCCGTCATCGCACTCGCGTTCGTCTCGTGCGCCGCGCCGGCATCGCCGGTCGGCGTCGACGGTGGCGGCGGCAAGGGCGACGGCAGCGATCCGGGCTCGGAGGTCGGCAGCTACCTCGTGCGCGAGCGGTTCGACGCGATGGCGACCGCGGTATCGCCGGGCGCGCCGTGGCAGATCGAGGCGACCGCCGGCGCTGCGGTCACGGTGCGCGAGCTCCCGTTCGCGACCGACAAGAGCGTCGAGCTCGCGAAGCCGGAAGGCACGGCCACGGCGAGCCTCGCGATCGAGCTGCCCGCGCAGACCGGCCGCGTCGTGTTCGAGGCGAAGGTGCTCGCGCGGGAGACCGCCGGGTTCAAGGCGATCCCGTACCTCTACGATCCCGAGGGCCAGGCGATCGCGTCGATCGCGCTCCACGACGGCAACCTCGAGGCGCGCGTCGGCGAGACGATCACGGTGATGCAGCCGTTCACCGCGAACCTCTGGTATCGCGTGCGCGTCGTCGTCGACACCGAGCGCGACGTGTTCGATCTGTTCGTCGACGGCGTGCGCAAGGGCCACGACCTCGCGCTACGCGCGCCCGCCGATGCGGTGTCGCGCGTGCGCTACTACACCGACAGCAAGCCCGCGAGCACGCTGCTCGTCGACAACGTCAAGGTCTACAGCGAGGCGCGCCACATCGGAGCGCCACCGGCGCCGGTGTTCGACGTCCGCGACTTCGGCGCGGCCGGCGATGGCCAGACGAGTGACCGCGCCGCGATCCAGCGCGCGATCGATGCCGCGGCCGGCACCGGCGGCTCGGTCGTGCTCGCCGAGGGCGTCTACCTGAGCGGCACGCTCGAGTTGCGCAGTGACCTGACGTTCTTCATCGCGCCGTCGGCGACGCTGCTCGGCACGAAGGACGTCGAGCAGTATCCGGCGATCGTGCCGGCGACCGGCAACACGCAGCTCGGCAACTGCAAGCGCGCGCTGCTCTACGCGGGCGCGGCGTCGAACGTCCGGTTCGATGGCGGCGGCACGATCGATGGTCAGGGCGACGCGTTCTCCGGCGCCGAGGGCAACCGGCCGATGCTGATCTGGACCGTCGGCGGCGATCACGTCACGGTGCAGAACCTGTATCTCAAGAAGGGCGCGGTCTGGAGCCTCGTGCTGATGGAGACCGACCACGCGCGGATCCGCAACGTCAACGTGCAGAGCGACAACATCACGCACGACGGCATCGACATCGTCGACGGCGCGGACATCATCGTCGACGACGTCGCGGTGCGCAGCGGCGACGACGCGATGTGCCTCAAGACCGGCGTGCGGCGCGGCATCGACGGCCTGATCGTGCGCGACTCGATGTTCAGCGGCTCGGGCAGCAACGGTGGCTCGAACGGGATCAAGTTCGGGACCGCGAGCTACGGCGCGTTCCGCAACATCACGATCGAGGATAGCTACGTCAAGGACGTGCAGTACGCCGCGATGGCGGTCGAGTCACGCCAGGGCGCCGACGTCGAGCACGTCGCGTTTCGCCGGATCGGGTTCGATCACGTCGGCAGCGCGTTCTTCGTCTACCTCGCGCAGCAGACGACGACGCATCCGATCGGCGACGTCCCGAAGCTCGGCACGATGCGCGACGTGTCGTTCACCGACATCGCCGGCACGACCGCGTCGTGGCCGAACTCGCCGCACCAGGGCTCGCTGATCACCGGCCACCGGTTCGACGGCACCGTGTATCCGATCCGCGACCTCGCGTTCGAGAACGTCGCGATCGTGTTCCAGGGCGGCCGCACGACCGTGCCCGGCAGTCCGCCCGAGGCGATGCCGAACCAGTATCCCGAGTCGAACATGTTCGGCGATCTGCCGGCGTGGGCGTACTACCTGCGCCACGTCGACGGCGTGCGGTTCACGCGCTGCACGTCGACGACCGCGACGCCGGATGTCCGCGCCGAGGTCGTGACCGACGATGTCGTCACCGCGCGTTGACGCGGTGCTGGACGAACATCCCGGCGAGCATCGCGACGACGAACGCGAGCGCGCTCGTGCTGCCCGACGCCGCCGCGACGATCCCCGGCCCCGGGCATAGCCCGCCGAGGCCCCAGCCGACGCCGAAGATCGCGGCGCCGAGCACGAGCTGGCGATCGATGTCGTTGCGCGTCGGCAGGTGAAACCGCGACGCGAGCAGCGGCCGCGCCGCGCGCTTCGCCCACTGATACGCGACCGCGTACACGACGACGGCGCCGCCCATCACGAACGCGAGCGTCGGATCCCAGCCGTCGATCGGATCGAGGAACGCGACCACCTTCGCCGGCTGCGTCATCCCCGAGATCACGAGGCCGGCGCCGAACAGCGCGCCGACGAACGCCGCGAGCCCGAGCGACAGGGCGCGCCGGCTCATGACACCCTCGCGGCGATCATCGCGGTCACCGCACCGGTCGCCATGAACGTCATCACGGCGACGAGCGCGCGGCCCGAGAACCGCGACAGCCCGCAGACGCCGTGACCGCTCGTGCAGCCGTTGCCGAGCCGGGTCCCGAACCCGACGAGCAATCCGGCCGCGATCACCGGGCCGAGCGAGCGCACCGGGGCGCCGATCGCGGACGGCGCGATGATCGATGCGATCACGCCGGCGCTGACGAGCCCGAGCAGGAACGCGATCCGCCAGTCGCGATCGGACGTCGACGGCTCGAGCACCATGCCGGTGATGCCGCTGATGCCGGCGATCCGGCCGTGCGTCCACAAGAGCAGCGCGCTCGCGGCGCCGATCATCGCGCCACCGAGCAAGCCATACAGCCAGGACGAGGACATGCGGCAACGGATAGCACCTTCGATGCCACGCCGTCGCGCGCCTTGCATCGCGGCGTTATCCGCGCAGCGGTTGCGTGATCGGCCCCCCGCCGTTGCGATCGCGTTTCACCGCGTTTCAAGCGCAGCGCTCGACGGGCCCGTGGCGCGCGCGCTGCTTGGCACCGCGCTTGAAACGACGCGAGTCGATGACGATCGCGCACGCGACCGATTTGAGCGGTGATGACACGGCCGCGTTCCTCCACGCCCTCGCGCTCGCGGCGCACGCGCGATCGCGCCTCGTGACGGTCTACGCCGGCCGCGAGACGACCGCCGCACCCCGCGCCGCGGAGCTGACCGCGCACTGGCCGTGGCAGATCGATCACGAGTTTCGCCACGTCACGATCGCCGATGCGGTCGCCGACTCGGTGCTCGAGGCACTGCGCGATGTCGCGCCCGAGCTCGTCGTCGTCGGGACACATGCTCGCCATGGCCTCGGTGCCGTCCTGCACGGCAGCGTCGCCGAGGCGATCGCGCGCAACTTCTCCGCGCCGGTGCTCGTGGTGCCGAACCACGTGCGGGGTTTCGTCGATCCGCGCGCGGGCACGCTCGACCTCACGCGCGTCATCATCCCGGCCGGTCACGCGCGAGAGGCGCGCCGCGGGATCGATGCCGCGCGCCGGTTCCTGACGTTCACGGGCCAGCCGGAGCGCCGGCTCGAGCTGGTCCATGTCGGGGCGCCCGAGCCCGAGCTCGCCGGCCTGGGGGTCACGCTGACCTCGGTCGAGGGCAACCTCGAGGACGGGATCGTCGGTGCCGCGCGCGATGCGTGCCTGCTCGTCATGCCGACGCGTGGCCACGACAGCGCCGGAGACGTCGTGTTCGGCTCGCATACCGAACGCGTCATCCGGGACGCGCGCTGCCCCGTGCTCGTGGTACCGCTGTGATGTTTCACGGCGCGCGAGCGAGTTTCGCGGTGTTTCAATGCCCACGCTAACCTCGCGCGACCGTTCGGCCTTTGCGGTGGTCCACCACTTGCTGAGCTCGTCATCGTGATCGTCCTCGGCCTCGTCCTCGCGCTCGCGATCGGCATCTCGCTCGGCCTGCTCGGCGGCGGCGGCTCGATCCTGACCGTGCCGGTCCTGCATTACGTGATCGGCATCGAGGCGCACGACGCGATCGCCACGTCGCTCGTCGTCGTCGGCCTCACCAGCATGGTCGCGCTCGTCCCGCACGCGCGCGCGAAGGCGGTCCAGTGGCGGCTCGGCGTCGCGTTCGGCGGTGCCTCGATGGCCTCCGCGTTCCTCGGCGGCCGGCTCGGCGAGCTGATCCCGAGCCTCGTGCTGATCATCGCGTTCGCGGTCGTCATGCTCGCCGCCGGGATCGCGATGCTCGTGCGCGCCCGCCGCCCGTTGCTCGCGTGTGACAGCGACCAGGTGTCGCTGCCGCGCGTGCTCGTGATCGGCGTCGGCGTCGGGCTCGTCACCGGCACGCTCGGTGCCGGCGGCGGCTTCATCATCGTGCCCGCGCTCGCGCTCGTCGGTGGGCTCGGGATGCGCGAGGCCGTCGGCACGTCGCTGCTCGTGATCGCGATGAACTCGTTCGCCGGTGTCGCCGGTACCGCGAGCCACGCGACGATCGACCTGAAGATCACCGTCGGGGTCACGGCCGTCGCGATCGTCGGCAGTCTCGTCGGCGTGCTGATCGGCCGGCGGCTGGCCGCGCAGCATTTGCAGCGTGCATTTGGCTGGTTCGTGATCATCGTCGGGATCGCGATCCTGTTCCGGGAGCTCGGCTGACGTCCGTGTCCCTGCCGACGATGGGAGACAACCATGCAGATCGAGATTGAAGCGCTGTTCGATCCAGAGACGTTCACGCTGACGTACGTCGTGTTCGATCCGGCAACCCGTGACGCGGTCGTGATCGATCCGGTGCTCGACTACGACGTCCTCGCATCGCGGACCTCGACCCGGTCGGTCGAGCGCGTCGCCGCGTTCGTGCGCCAGCGCGAGCTGCGGATGCACTACGTCCTCGAGACGCACGCGCACGCCGACCACCTGTCGGGCTCGCAATGGCTGCGCAAGCACTTTGCGGCGAAGATCGCGATCGGCGGTGGCATCCGCGACGTCCAGCAGACGTTCCGCGACGTGTTCGACATGCCGGCGCTCGCGGTCGACGGCAGCCAGTTCGATCGGCTGCTCGCCGACGGCGAGGTGCTGACCGCCGGCAGCTTGCGGATCGAGACGATCGCGACGCCCGGTCACACGCCGGCGTGCGTGACGTACAAGATCGGAGACGCGCTGTTCACCGGCGACGCGCTGTTCATGCCGGACTACGGCACCGGCCGCTGCGACTTTCCGCGCGGCAGCGCCGAGAAGCTGTACGACTCGGTCCAGCGGCTGTACGCGTTCCCCGACGACACCCGCGTGTTCCCGGGCCACGACTACCAGCCCAAGGGCCGGCCGCTCGCGTGGGAGAGCACGATCGGCCAGGAGAAGCGCGAGAACATCCAGCTGAAGGCTGACACCGCGCGCGACGCGTTCGTCGGCATGCGCACCACGCGCGACAAGACGCTCGCGCCGCCGCGCCTGCTCTACCCGAGCGTCCAGGTCAACATCGACGCGGGCCGCCTGCCGGAGCCGCACGGCAACGGCCGGCGCTACCTCGCGATCCCGCTGGCCGAGGCGAGCGGCGACGAGCCGTTCGTCGACGTCGACCCCGAGACCGTCGCGCGACTCGAGCACGACGTGATGCTCGTCGATGTTCGCGAGCCGCACGAGTTCGTCGGCGAGCTCGGCCACGTCCCCGAGGCGCAGCTCGTGCCGCTGGCGAAGCTCGTCGAGGCATCGGCGACCTGGGACCGCGACCGCGAGATCGTGCTCGTCTGCCGGTCGGGCGGCCGGTCGGCGCATGCCGCGACCGAGCTCGCGAAGCGCGGGTTCCGCCGGCTGTTCAACCTGCGCGGCGGCATGCTCGCGTGGAACGAGGCCCGGCTACCCGTCGAACGCTGACGCGAGCGCTACACTGCAGGCGTGAGCGACGAGGCGACCCGCTTGTTGACCTGGGCGATCGAGGATCTCGGCGTCGCGTGCGCCGTGCTCGATCGCCAGCTCGCGATCGTCGCGACGACGCCGAGCGCGGACGCGCTGACCGGCGGCGCGCTCGTGCGCGGGATCTCGATCGTGAAGGCGCTGTGCGGCGACGCGCCCGACCGGCCGATCGCCGAGGCGCTCGCGTCCGGTCGCCCGGCGAGCGGCGCGATCGTGCGCCCCGGTCGCGACGGCGTGATGCGCACGCTCGAGGTGCGCGCGTCGCCGATCCACCGCGACGGCGAGCGCGTCGGCTGGCTCGTGATGTTCGCGCGTCCCGACGACAAGGGTGATGCGGCGGACGCGCCGATCCTGTTTCACGGGATGTGGACGCGCGATCCGGGGATGAAGCGGATCTTCCACGTCGTCGAGCGCGCCGCGCGCCGCGACGTCAGCGTGCTCGTGCGCGGCCCGACCGGCAGCGGCAAGGAGCTGATCGCGCGCGCGCTCCACGAGCTCTCGCCGCGCCAGGCCGGACCGTTCCGCGCGATCAACTGCGCCGCGCTGCCGCCGACGCTGCTCGAGAGCGAGCTGTTCGGTCACGTGCGCGGCGCGTTCACCGGCGCGCTCAAGGACAGCCCCGGCTACTTCCGCGCCGCGCATCACGGCACGCTGTTCCTCGACGAGGTCGCCGAGATGCCGCTCGATCTTCAGGCGAAGCTGCTGCGCGTGCTCGAGACCCGCTCGGTGATCCCGATCGGCGGCACCGAGGCGATCGACGTCGACGTCCGGGTCGTCGCCGCGACGCACCAGTCGCTGCGCCGCGCGGTCGAGCTCAACCGGTTCCGCGCCGATCTGATGTACCGGCTGCGCGTCGTGCCGATCTTTCTGCCGCCGCTCGTCGCGCGGCGCGGCGACCTCGAGCTGCTGACCGACAAGCTGATCGAGCAGCTCAACGCCGAGGGCGAGCGCCGCATCACCCAGGTGTCGCGCGCCGCGCGCGAGGCGATCGCCGGCTACCCGTGGCCGGGCAACGTGCGCGAGCTGCGCAACGCGCTGCAGTACGCGTACGTGATCGGCGACGGCCCGATCCTGCTCGACGTCGAGCTGCCGCCCGAGGTCAGCGGCATGGCGTTCGACCCCGACTCGACGCCGGTCAACGCCCGGCCGTCCGAGGCTGGCTCCGACGACGAGACGCCCGAGACCCGGCGGATCCGGCTCGCGCTCGCGCACGCGGACGGCAACCGCGAGCGCGCCGCGCAGATCCTCGGGATGTCGCGGGTCACGCTGTGGCGCCGGATGAAGACGCTCGGCCTGCTCGCCGCCGAGGAACCGTCGCCGCCCGACCGCGACGGGTGAGTGTCATAGCGGCGATGTAGGCCGCGCACGCAAATCGCTTTTTCGCGCGGCTTCCCCGAGGATGACGGTGGGCTCTTTCGCTCGGCCCGTGGGGAGACATCGATGGTCAGACGGAGAATCGTCGTCGCGCTCGTGATCGCATGGTGCTCGCTCGGTGCGCCGCGTTCCGGTCACGCCGCGGAGCGCACGTTCGAGCCCGGCAGTCTGATCATCCCGATGGACCTGTCGTACCAGACGACCGGCGTCTTCCAGGCGTACGGTCTCGTCTACCAGCTGCTCGCGCAGGGCGTGCACGTGCACTGGGTGATCGATCCGAACAAGACGTGGCACGCCGCCGCGTGCAACACGCCGAGCGATCCGTGCGCGTGGGACTGTGCCGTCGAGGGCAGCGGCGTGAAGTGTCCGTATCCGACCGCGTCGCCGGACTTCACCGCGACGACGAAGGTCGTGTGGGACGACACCGGCGCGGCCGCGCGCGACACCGTCGTCGGCGCGCACGCCTACCGCGGCGGGCCGTTCGTGATCGACGCGGTCGATCACGACAAGGCGATCGCGATCATCGACGCGTGGAACGACAAGACGAAGTGGGCCGCGAACCCGTGGGCGACGCGCACCGTGTTTCATCCGGTGACCGTGCACGAGACGACCGCCGCGTTCACCGGCTTCGTGTCGCGCGAGATGATCGCGGCGCCGACGATCGCGGTGTTCGCCGACGGCAACGAGGACATCGCGACCGGCTACCTGCGCGCGGCCGGCATCCCGCAGTCGAACAACGCGGAGTTCCCGTCGAGCAAGTGCGGCACGACGAACTGCGGCCCGGGCACCGCGAATCCCGACATGCTGACCGAGGAGGCGATCGCGGGTGACCTCGGCACGTGCGACGCGCCGAATTACAACCACACGAACGGCGCGCTGTTCAAGGCGGACGGCTCGCCGGCGTACTGCCAGATCATGTCGATGCACTGGGGCGTGACCGAGCGCGAGCGCGTGTCATGCGAGGGCGGCTGCCCGTCGACGCAGGCCGGCTGCACCGGCCAGAAGTTCACGTTCAACGGCCACGAGGTCGTCGCCGAGGTCCGCGCGTTCCTCGCGCACTCGACGCACTTCTTCGCCGAGTGCCAGGCCGTGAACGCGTACGAGAACACGGTGCCGAACCCGAACTGGCCGTACCTCGACGATCCGGGTCGCGAGGGCCACTTCCTGACGACGACCGGCGCACCGCCGCTGTGCCCGACCGGGTCGTGCACGAACAGCGACTACCAGTGCGTGCAGAATGTCGCCGCGTGCGGCGGTCAGGCGTGCTGCCTGCCGAAGGCGCAGACGTGGCAGAACCTGCCCGGCTACGAGGTCGCGGCGCAGCCGTCGTCGTCGACGGTGCAGGTGCTGCGGCCCGACGTGCCGTACAACCAGCTCGACGGCGCGTTCGGCACCGTCGGTGGCAGCGAGCCGGCGTACAACCTCAGCAGCTACTACGGCGTCACGTACAAGAACAACCAGCAGGTGACGCTGCTGACCGGTCCGAGCGGGCCGGGCGATCAGGACATCTGGATGAGCGGCTACCTCGACGGCTGCGGCGACATCCTGCAGAAGGGCGGCAACCGCGCCGCGTGTGGCGGCAAGATCAGCTACCTCGGCGGCCACCAGTTCTCGACGAACGTGCCGCTCGCGTCGGCGTCGGCGAGCCAGGGCACGCGGCTGTTCCTCAACGCGCTGTTCGAGGCGCAGTGCGTGACCGGTCCGGGCGGCGGCGTCGGTCCCGACAGTGATGGCGACGGCGTCGACGACGCGAGCGACCCGTTCCCGGACGATCCGAACCGCTGTGGCGACGGCGACGGCGACGGCTGCGACGACTGCGCCGGCGGTCACTACGATCCGGCGAACGACTGCACCGGCGGTGGTGGCGGCGCGGCGCCGAGCGGGTGCTGCGAGACTGGCAGCGACTCGGGCGCGCCGCAGCTGCTGCTCGCGGCGGTCGTCGGGCTGCTCGTGCTCGGTCGCCGCCGCCCGCGCGTCAAGGCGTGACGAGCAGCTGCGGCCGCAACGCGGCCGTCGCGTGCTCGCGCGTCGCGAACGCGACGAAGTTGCCGGTCGGCGGCTGCGTCGCGTACTCGAGCTCGATGCCGAAGTTCGGCGTGCCGGCGAGCCACTCGTTGACGAGCGCGGTGACGTCCCAGTCGTAGTAGCCGTAGGCGCCCGGCGCGACCTCGATCGTCGCGTACACCGTCGGTGCGATCGCGCCGCCGCCCGGCCACGTCACGCCCGTGGACGCATGCGACCAGTCCGCGCTCGCCTCGTCCCACGCCTGGGTCAGGCGATAGACCTCGATGCCCATCACCGAGGCTCCGAGGCTCGAGGTCTGGTAGAGCCGCAGCGTCGCGGCGCTCACCGTCGAGCCGGCCGGCACCGGTAGATCGAACTGCAGCAGCGTCCACATGTTGACGCCGTTGTTCGCGTTGCGGCCGACGAGGCTCTCCGGATCCGCGCCGTGCGTCGTCGCGTCGATGCCCTTGATGCAGGTGTCCGCGCTCGTCGGCGCGAACACGGTCCCGGGCGGCGCATCGGGCACGCTCGTGCGCGCGTCGAACCCGGGCACGCCATCGCTCGAAGCTGCAGCGTCGCCGGTGCTGCCATCGGAGCTCGCGCTCTGGCTCTCGAAGCCAAAGCGACCGCAGCCGCTCGCGACCGCGACCAGCGCCATCGTCACGACCTGCTGTCGTGGCCCCACCACGCCCAGGATACCGCGCCCGCCAGCTGGACAGGCTCAAGACTGACGTAGCTCTTCGACCAGAAACGCCCACACCGCGGCCACGCGGGGCACATCGCGCAGCGCGCGGTGACCGACGAGCCACAGATCGTCGGTCGGCCAGCCCGCCGCGGAGCTCGCGAGCGCCGCGCTGTGGGCGACCGGCGCCAGGCCGACACGCTCGATGTACGGCAGCGGCGCGAGCATCACGCCGAGCCCGGCGCTCGTCGCCGCGAGCTGCGCCGGGAAGTCACTCGTGCGCAGCACGATCGCCGACGCCGCGACGTGCGCTGCCACCCAGCGGGTCGCGTGAAAGCTCGCGAGGTCGCGATCCCACGTGATCCACGGCGCGTCGGACCACGCCGCGAGCTTGCCGAGCTGCGCGGCGCGCTTCTTCGACGCGGCGACGACCCACGGCGCGGTCGCGAGCTTCGTCGTCACGAGGTCGGCGCCTTGCGAGCGCACCGAGCGCAGCGCGAGATCGGCCTCGTGGCGCGTCAGGTCGCGCGGCTGCACGCTGGCATCGAGCTCGATCGAGATCCGCGGGTGGCGCCGGTGCAGGCGCGCGAGTGCCGGTGCGACGAACACGCTCGACAGGCCCGGCGCGGTGCTGATCCGGACGATGCCCTCGGCGGTCGCCTCGACATCGGAGGCGTCGCGCGTCAGCCGGGCGTGCGCCGCCTCCATCGCCTCCGCCGCGGCGACGACCCGCTCGGCCGCGCGGGTCGGGACGAGCCCGGTGCGCACGCGATCGAACAGCGCCATCTTCAGATCGCGCTCGAGCGCGGCGAGCCGGCGACTCACCGTCGAGGTATCGAGCCCGAGCGTCTTCGCGGCCGCCGCGAGCGTACGCTTGCGATGCACCGCGAGGAAGATCCGGACGTCGTCCCACCGCGCGTCTTGCATTTCTGCCATGGCAACTTGCAATTCTCGGCCTTTCGTTGCGCCAGTGCAAACCACATCCTGAGCGCATGAGCAACCTGCACGTCGTCTTCGGTTCCGGTCAGATCGGCACGCGGATCGCCACCCGGCTGCTCGCGGCCGGCGAGCGCGTTCGCGTCGTGTCGCGCCACCCCGCGCCGCCCGCGGGCGCCGAGGCGGTCGCCGGCGATGCGCGCGAGCTCGCGTTCGCCGCCGACGCAGCCCGCGGCGCGCGCGTCGTCTACGACACGATGAACCCGCTGTATCACCACTGGAAGCGCGATCTGCTCGCGCTCGGCCGTGGCTCGCTGCACGCCGCGCAGACCTCGGGCGCGCGGCTCGTCGCGCTCGACTGCCTGTACATGTACGGCGCGGCCGAGGGTCCGATGCGCGAGGACAGCCCGGTGCGGCCGGTCGCCCGCAAGGGCGTGCAGCGCGCCGAGCTCGCCGAGATCCGGCTCGATGCGGTCCGGCGCGGGGCGGCGCACGTCGCGATCGCGCGTGCGAGCGACTTCTTCGGGCCCGACCTGCCGGCGTCGTGGTGGAGCGAGCGGTTCTTCACGCGCGTGCTCGCCGGCAAGCCGGCCGAGTGCCTCGGCGATCCCGACCAGCCGCACTCGTACACGTACGCCGACGATGTCGCGCACGCGATCGTCGCGCTCGGTCAGGCGCCCGACGACGTCGACGGCGTGTGGCACGTGCCGACGCTGCCCGCCGAGTCGACGCGTCAGCTCGCGCAGCGGGTCGGCCGCGCGCTCGGACTCGAGGTCGCGATGGCGCCGCTGTCACCGTTCGTGCTGCGCGCGGTCGGGCTGTTCGCACCGTTTCTGCGCGAGCTGCCCGAGATGGCGTACCAGTGGCAGCAGCCGTTCGTGATCGACGACGCCAAGTTTCGCGCGCGGTTCGGCATGACGCCGACGCCGATCGATGCGCAGGTCGCGGCGACGATCGCGTGGGCGCGCCAGCGCTGGCCCATGCCGGGCCTGCCGCGCGCTGCGTGAACGCAGGACGGCGGCTCGAGGAAATCGCTCGAACACCGTGGACTCATCGCGGACTTCTGGTCAGACACGCGTCGCGGCCCGCCGGCCGGTGCGTTCGGTCGTGCCCTATCGCCGGTGCAGTGATTCGGCGGCAAGACGTCGATCGGGTCGCTCAGCCTTCACGCAGTACGTGATCGACTCTCGTCGCGTGCTTGTCTGTCAGAACGTCTGCTTTCGGGGCTTCACTCCTGATGGCCATTGCGATGGTTGTCACGGTGTCGAGCGACTCCCTCGAGCCGCCGTCCTCGCCGACTGCTGCGGGCTACCCGTATGGCGAGCGCGATCCACGTCCGACCCCAGAACCGGGTCCGACCAGCCGTCGCCAGTCGACCTCCTTGCCTGCGCCACCCTCACGCCGACCGGCGATCCTCGGGTGTTGCCTAGCGGGATGGGCTCCTCGCGGCGCTAGCTTCGCGATCGCGTTGTCTTCGGGGCTACTCCCTTCTGGCCTCGCCTCTACAGGTAGCTCGCAGCAATCGTCGAGGTCGATCGATCGACAGTGCAGCGGACGTGCCGCGGACGTGCCGCGCGCGAACGGGGCGCGTGGCGCGACGCACGCGGCATTTCGCGAAAATCGCGCGTTCAGCTGCGATCGCGCTCGCACGGCTTGCCGTGATGGCCCGCGGCCGCACACCCACGCGATGGCGCGCAGCTTGCTGTTCCAGCGACCAAACGAAGGAGCTCGAACCATGCGCGTCGACGAGATCATGAGCGTCCCCGCCTACACCTGCCACGCGAACGAATCCCTCATGCAGGCTGCGAAGCTGATGTGGGATCACGACTGCGGTGCGATCCCGGTCGTCAATGACAAGGGCAAGCTCGTCGGGATGGTGACCGATCGAGACATCTCGATGGCGGCCTACACGCAAGCCAAGAGCCTCGACGAGATCCAGGTCCACGTCGCGATGTCGAAGGCAGTCGTCACCGCGCGTCCGGACGATGCGGTCACCGAGCTCGAGGACCTGATGGCGATCCATCAGATCCGTCGCGTGCCGATCATCGATCCGGCCGGCAAGCCGATCGGCATCGTGTCGCTGAACGATCTCGCGCGCTCGTCGGTGCGCACGCCGGCGAAGCTGCGCGTGGGCATCGCCAAGGTGATCCAGACGCTCGCGGCAATCTGTCAGCCGCGTTCGGAGCCGCGCGCCGCTGCCTGAGATCGCAGCTCGTGCGGCGGACGCGCATCGTCGCGCAAACGCTGCGGACACGGCGTGCGAGATCGCGAATGCGCGCGGCACACCCGCTGCAAACCGGTGAACGCATGGGCTCCGTCCTCACCGCACGCCAGCTGACGAAGCGCTATCGCATGGGGGAGATCGACGTGCACGCGTTGCGCGGCGTCGATCTCGAGCTCTACGAGGGCGAGCTCGTCGTGCTGCTCGGCGCCTCCGGGAGCGGCAAGTCGACGCTGCTCAACATCATCGGTGGGCTCGACATCCCGACCTCGGGCCAGGTCGTGTATCGCGACCACCAGCTGACCGACGCCGACGAGGAGGCGCTCACGCTGTATCGCCGCGAGCACGTCGGGTTCGTGTTCCAGTTCTACAACCTCGTCCCGAGCCTGACCGCGCGCGAGAACGTCGAGCTCGTCACCGAGATCGCGGACAACCCGCTCGATGCGCGCGAGGCGCTCGAGCTCGTGGGGCTCGAGGAGCGGCTCGATCACTTCCCGGCGCAGCTGTCCGGCGGCGAGCAGCAACGCGTCGCGGTCGCGCGCGCGGTCGCGAAGCGCCCCGACATCCTGCTGTGCGACGAGCCGACCGGCGCGCTCGACTTCCAGACCGGCGTCCGCGTGCTGAGCGTGCTCGAGCGCGTCAACCACGAGCTCGGCACGACGACCGTGATCATCACGCACAACGCGCCGATCGCCGCGATGGGCAATCGCGTGATCACGCTCGCGGATGGCCTGATCGCGTCGACCGAGCGGCGCACGAGCCAGACCCATGCCGAGGAGCTGCGCTGGTGAGTGCGCTCGGTACGAAGCTGCGACGCGATCTGTTCCGGCTCAAGGGGCAGGTGCTGACGATCGCGGTCGTGCTCGGGTGCGGCATCTGGGCGATGCTGATGATCCGCAGCACGTACGAGTCGCTGATCGACGTCCGCGATCGCTACTACACCGAGTACCGGTTCGGCGACGTGTTCGCGCATGCCAAGCGCGTCCCCGATCACGTCGCGCGCCGGATCGAGGCGCTGCCCGGTGTCGCGCGCGTCGAGTCGCGGCTCGTCGAGGACGTGATGGTCCCGCTGCCCGACGAGCCCGACCCGGTCACCGGCCGGATCGTGTCGATCGCCGACGACGGCACGATGCCGCTCAACGCGCTGTACGTGCGCAGCGGCCGACTGCCGGCGGGCGCCGACGAGGCCGCGATCCTCGAGCAGTTCGCGCTCGCGCACGGCATCGTGCCCGGCGATCGCCTGCCGGTCGTGATGAACGGCCAGCTGCGCCAGATCCGTGTCGTCGGCATCGCGATGTCGCCGGAGTACGTGCTCGCGATCTCGGGCAACGCGTTCATGGTCGACAACCGCGCGTTCGTCGTGATGTGGATGCAGCGCGGTGCGGTCGCCCCGACGTACCGGCTCGAGGGCGCGTTCGACGACATCACGCTGCAGCTCGAGCCCCAAGCGTCGGTACCCGAGGTGCTCGCCGCCGTCGATCGCGAGCTCGCGCCGTACGGTGGTTTCCACGCCGTGCCACGCGAGCGCCAGATGTCGAACTACGCGCTGACCGGCGAGCTCGACAACCTGCGCAACCTCGCGGTCGTGATCCCGGCGATCTTCCTCGCGGTCGCCGCGTTCCTCGTCAACGTCGTCGTGTCGCGGCTCGTGTTCCTCGAGCGCAACCAGATCGCCGTGCTGAAGGCGCTCGGCTACAGCGATCGCCGGATCGCCCTGCACTACCTCGGCCTCGTCACCGCGATCGTCGGCATCGCGGCCGTGATCGGCATCGCGGCGGGCGACCGCAGCGGCCGGTGGATGACCGAGCTCTACGCGAGCTTCTACAAGTTCCCGTACGCGATGCACCGGATGTCACCGACGGTGATCGCGTACACGCTCGCGATCGGCCTCGGCTCCGCGGTCACCGGTGCGCTCGGCGCGGTGCGGCGGGTCGCGAAGATGCCACCGGCCGAGGCGATGCGCCCACCGACGCCGCTCAGCTATCGGCGCACGATCGTCGAGCGGCTGCACCTCAACCACTTCGTCGGGCCCGCCGCGATGATGGTCGTGCGCGAGATCAACCGCCGGCCGCTGCGGTTCCTGATGTCGACCGCGGGCATCGCGATGGCGGTCGCGATCTTCATCTTCGGCAAGTTCTCGTGGGACTCGTTCGACTACCTGATGAGCGAGGTCTGGCTGCGCTCGAATCGCCAGGACATGATCGTGACGCTCGCCCAGGCCGAGCCGGCGCGCGCGGTGAAGGAGCTCGAGGCGATCCCGGGCGTCCAGCTCGCCGAAGGGGAGCGTGTCGTGCCGGTACGGATGCACGCCGGCTCGCGGTGGCGCGACGTCCCGGTCTTCGGTTACCCCGCAAAGCCCGCGCTTCACACGTTGCTCGATCGCGGTGAGACCGCGGTCGTGCTGCCGGCCGACGGCGTCGTGATCACCGACCGGCTCGCGCACATCCTCGGGCTTCGCGTCGGCGACGAGGTCGAGGTCGAGATCCTCGAGGGCGACTGGCCGACGCGCACGATCCGGATCGCGGGCCTCGTCGACGAGCCGTTCGGGCTCCAGGCACACGCGCGGATCGACTGGCTCGATCACCTGCTGCGCACCGAGCCGCGCGTCACCACGATCAACCTGCGCGTCTCGCCGGGCCGGATCGACGACGTCCGCGCGCGGCTCAAGCAGTATCCGGCCGTCCGTGGCGTCACGAGCACGCAGCGCGTGATCGACAACTACCGGTCGCAGACCGGCGAGTCGATGCTCGTGATGACGATGATCCTCGGGATCTCGGGCGCCGCGATCGCGATCGGCGTCGTCTACAACAACGCGCGCATCGCGCTATCGCTGCGCGCGCGCGACCTCGCGAGCCTGCGCGTGCTCGGCTTCACGCGGCGCGAGATCTCGGCGGTGCTGCTCGGCGAGCTCGGCGCGCAGGTCGTCGCCGGGGTGCCGCTCGGCCTCCTGCTCGGCTGGTGGTGGGCACGGATGTACGCCGCCACGATCGAGGAGGAGCTGATGAACTTCCCGCTGCACATCTCGAGCGGCACGTACGCGGTCGCCGCCACGATCGCGATGGTCGCCGGCCTCGTCAGCGCGCTGCTCGTGCGCAAGAAGCTCGATCGCCTCGATCTCGTCGCGGTCCTCAAGTCCTCGGAGTAAGGGAGCTGCCCATGACCAAACCACTCCAGCCATCGCTCGCGAAACCCAGGCGCCGCACCGCGCGGCGCTGGATCAAGCGCGGGATCCTCGCGGTCGTCGGACTCGGCGTGCTCGCCGCGCTCGTCTACGCGTGGCTGCCGAAGCCCGTGATCGTCGATGGCGCGCTCGCGCGCTACACGCCGCTCGATGTCGTCGTCGAGGCGGACGGCAAGACGCGGGTCCGCGACCGCTTCGTCGTCGCCGCGCCGATCTCCGGCAATCTCGCGCGCGTCGAGCTCGAGGCCGGCGATCCCGTCGCCGACGGCGTGATCGTCGCGCGGATCCAGCCGCCGGATCCGGTGATGCTCGACGATCGCTCGCGCGCCGCCGCCGAGGCCCGGCTCGCGGCCGCGGTCGCGCACCAGCGCCAGGCCGATGCCGCGATCGCGCGCGCGAAGGTCGCTCGCGCCGCCGCCGCACGCGAGACGGCACGGATCCGCGCCCTGCTGCGCGCCGGTGCGGTCGCCGGCGCCGAGCGCGATCAGATCGAGACCTCCGACGAGCTGGCGGCCTCCGATCTCGCCGCCGCAGAGCTCGCCCGTGCGGCCGCGGTCGCCGAGGTCGCGGCCGCGCGCGCCGCGCTCGGGCGCGGTGTCCGCGGCGGTACCGACAAGGTCGACGTGATCGCGCCGACCGCGGGCCAGGTGCTGCGCGTCGTGCGCGACAGCGCCGGCCCGATCCTCGCCGGCGCGCCGATCCTCGAGGTCGGCAACCCGCGCGACGTCGAGCTCGTCGTCGACGTGCTGTCCGCCGATGCGGCGCGGATCACGCGGGGCGCGTTCGTGCTGCTCGACAACTGGGGCGGCGATCCGCTGACGGGCCGCGTCCGCCGGATCGAGCCGTCCGCGTTCACGCACATCTCGGCGCTCGGCATCGAGGAGCAGCGCGTGAACGTCGTCGTCGGGGTCGACGATCCACCGCCGGCGCTCGGCGATGGCTTCCGGGTCGACGCGCGGATCACGCTGTGGCACGGCGACCGTGTGCTCGCGGTGCCGTCGAGCGCGGTGTTCCGCGACCGCGGCCGGTGGGCGGTCTACGTCGTGCGCGCGGGCCGTGCCGAGCTCGTGCCGATCGAGGTCGGCCATCGCGGTCGGCTCGACGTCGAGGTCACCGCCGGGCTCGCCCCGGGTGACGTCGTGATCATCCATCCCGGCGATCGCGTCGTGCCCGGCAAGCGCGTGGTTCTGCGGTCCTGAGGCGGTGGCCTCTCGCGCTGCCTCCCGACAACGAACGCGCGCGAATGCGCACGCGCGAAGCCCGCATCGACTCCGACAGGTCCCGGCGCTGGTCAGACCGGACCTGTGCCGGTTTTCAATCTGCGCTGTCGACGACGACGCGAGTGGCTCGGAGAAGCGACGAACAGCCTCGTGCGAACGCGTGGCCCGGCGCGAACTCGACGAGGACGCGAGCGGTGGCGTTGAAGAAGCGATGAACATGCGCTGAGTGGATGGGGACCTATCTTGCCAATCCTCGCGCCAGTCACGTGCTCATTCGTTCAGTGTCAGACTGTTGTGCGACATACATGTTCATGTCAAAAGCGCAAACACAGTCACAACCACAGATGACTCTCGATCTGGCGCGCCGGCCGACTGGCCGCGGCGGCTGGCGACCGGGCTCCGGACGACGCAAGGGCACGACGCAGGTACCACACGCCACGCGCGAGGACTTTGCCGCGCGGTATCCGCAGCACGTGACGTTGCGGCTCGTCGACGGTGTTCCATCGCTGCGCGAGTACGATCGGCTGCAGATCATCTGGGATGCCATCCGCAGGGCGCAGAGCGCGACGTTCCGGATCGTGGAATTCAACGTCGAGCCGAATCACCTGCATCTGGTGAGCGAGGCGGCCGGGAAGGCGGCACTGGCGACTGGCATGCAGGGATTCAAAGCCCGAATGGCAAAGCGACTCAATCGTCATCTGGGCAGGAGTGGAGCATTGTTTGAAGAGCGATATCACGCGCGCGTGTTGCGAACACCACGCGAGGTCAAGCACGCGATCCGCTACGTGCTGTGCAACTGGCGACACCATGTGTCGGAGCGCGAGGTGTTGCCGGCGGACTGGATCGATCCGTACTCGAGCGCGTTCTGGTTCGACGGCTGGCGGCGCGAGCTGGTGCTCGACGAGCCGTGGAAGCGTGACCTGGCCGCGATGTCACCGCCGACGGTCAAACCCACCGTGTGGCTGCTGAGCATCGGCTGGCGGATGCACGGCTTGCTCGAGTTTGACGAGGTCCCCGGTCCCAAGAAGCAGACGAAGCGTGCGCGGACTCGCCGCAATGGAAAAGCGCACTGACGCCGCTGCCCCGATGCACCGACCTGCGTGTGCGCGAATCGAACGGACTCACCGCAACATGCTCGTTCCGACCGCGAATGAAAACCGGCAGAGATGCGGCCTGACCAAAACGCAGCGCGCCTGCAGGTCCACGTGCGGCGCGTTCGCGCGCCGGGCCACGCGTTCGCACGAGGCTGTGCCGAGGGCGCGGGACGGATCCTCACTACCGCGTTCGTCTCTTCTCAAGGCCACTCGCGTCTTCGGCGACAGCGCAGATGGAAAAGCCGCACTGATGCCGCCGCGAATCGAACGGACCCACCGCAACATGCTCGTTCCGAGCTCGAATGAAAACCGGCAGAGATGCGGCCTGACCAAAACGCACCGCGCCTGCAGGACGACGTCGGGCGCGTTCGTGCACCGGTGCACGTGTTTGCACGATGCGTGTGCCGACGACGCGGGAGCGGTCCTGAACGACTCAGCGCATGTTCGTCGCGTCTTCAACACCACCGGTCGCGTCCCTCGTCGACAGCGCAGATGAAGAGCGGCGCAGATGCCGCTACGCATGCACGACACGAGGGTGCTCTATCGGGACGCGTCGCGAGCCACATCTCGTTCGAAGCCTGGATGAAAAACGGCAGAGATGCGGCCTCACCAAAACGAACCTTCAAGCGTGGTGCCGCGCGTTCGCGCTCCAGTGCACGCGCTCGATGGATGCGTGTGCCACGACAGAGGAGAGGTCCTCCCCTACACGGGCGATCGCCACTCGCGTCCTCGTCGACACAAGGGCGGCTGATCCGATGCACCGACCCGGAGGGTGCGCACATCCGGACGGGTCGCGAGCTACATCGCGTTCGAAGCCCGGTTGAAAACGGCAGAGATGCGGTCTGACCCAAGCGGCACTTCGAGCTCGACCCGCGTCGCGTTCGTGCGCCGATGCACGCGTTCGTACGACGCATCCACCGACGACTGGAGAGATCCGCACCTACTCAGTGCATCGTGCGCCGTGCCTTCAAGCCACTCGCAGGGCGCGTCGCGTTCGCGCACCGGTGCACGCGTTCGTACGCCCCGCTCGCGGGCGCTACTCGCAGGACCGCAGGCCGGGCTTGTTCGTGATCTCGGTGACCGGGGTCGCGAGCAGCCGCGTGAAGTCCTCGTAGCGCGGACCGCCCGGCGACACCTCGGCCCGCAGGAAGTTCGACATCACGACCGCGGTGTCGGGCAACGTGTCGGCGCCGATGCGTGCGCGATCGTCGACACGGGCGGCCGGCTCCATCGCGCCGACGAACGTCAGGTGCATGAAGTGGCGGGTGTCGGTCTCGTGGCGGTGGCAGCCGGCGCACGTGTTGATCGCGAAGCTGTCACGCACCGCGACCGCGACGTCGCCGAGGTTGTGCGCCACGCCCTGCGACGGGATCGCCGGTGGGTTCGGGCCGACGAGCTTGCCCCACGCGCCGTACGGCGAGCTGCCGACGAGCGCCGAGTTACCGGACATGCCATCCGCGAGCACGTGGCGCGACGCGAGCACGGCGTCCGCGTTCGCGTCGAGGTACGCGACGAGCTCCGCGGTCCGCGTGCCCTCGGCACCGGTCTGGCCGGTACGCGTGATGTCGAAGTCGCGGGCCGGCTCGAGGTTCACGGTGTGCGGCTCGAGGCCGGTGGTCTCGAGGTGGAACTCGCGGATCTCCCAGAACTGCTTCGCGGCGACGAAGCCCGTGGCCGGGAAGCGCGCGCCCATCAGCGCGACCTCGTTCGTGCGCAGCTGATCCAGCGCGTTGCCGTTCGGACGCCGGCGATCCTGATCCGGGCCCGAGAAGTCACGCGTGATCGCGAGGAGCTGCGCGTTGTAGGCGGCGCCGAACGGCAGCGCACCGAGCGCGTGCCAGCGCCGTGCCCACGTCGTGGTCTCGATCCAGCTCGTGACCGGCAGCGAGTACTCGAAGATCACCGTGAACTTCTGCGGCTTCACGGTCGCGTCCATCACGCGCAGCGTGCTCGTCGCGGCGTCGATGCCGAGCGTCGGGCCGACGACCTGGAACACGAAGCGGCCCTCGCCGCCGATCGCGGAGTCGTCGTCGGCGACCTTGCGCAGATCGGGGCGGTTGACGATCGCCATCAGCCGGAACGGTGCCTTCGTCATGTCGAGCGTGCACGCCGCATCGCTCGCCGGCGACTCCGGCTCGGTGCAGCCGCTCGCGGCCTTCCACGGGTTCGTGATCATGAGCCGGATCGACGCGCGCGCGCGCGCCGGCTCGACGGCCGGGTTCGGCGCCTGCGCGGTCTCCCACGTCGCGAGCCAGCGCAGCACGAGCTGCGACGCGGCGTACGCGGAGTCGCGCTCGCCCTCGGGCAGCATGTTGTGGATCAAGCGGCCGAACGACCACGCACCCTGACGCTCGAACCCGCTTGGATGCGCGGGATCGAACGTGGTCTCGACGGGGGATGCGATCACGCGCGGATCGGTGATCACGAGCTCCTTCGCGGTGTCGACGGGGCGCACCGTGTCGTCGGACGAGATCGCCGACGTGGTGTCCTCCGACGCGACGCAGCCGATGCTCGACACGACCAGCACACCAGCAAACAGACAGGAACCGAGCTGCATGGAAGAACGTCTCCTTGAACGAGTCGCGGGGCGTAACACGAACGACCGGCCGCGCGCGATGCCGATCCCGAGCGTGGCCGGCGCCGATCCGTAACCAGTGTTGGCTGGCCCACAACGTGAGGCAGGTCTCGGCGGCTCGCGTCCGGGGAAGCCGATCACGACATCGCTGTCAGAGGAGCTGTCTTCAATTCCGTCGCCCACGACGACGCAGCGCACGCGTGCCGGCAATCTCGCGGCGGTCGCGCGTGTCGTCGAAAGCGCGCCCGCAGTTTTGCCGATGATGCCGGCATGGTCCGTCTTCGTTCGTTCGCTTATCTCGTCCTGTGCATTCCCACCCTCGCGCGTGCCGCGCCGATCGCCGCGACCGTCATCGACGGCGAGACGCTGGCGCCGATCGCCGGCGCGACGATCACGTCGGGCGCCACGACGACGCGCAGCGCCGACGACGGCACGTTCGTCGTCGAGACGCCGGAGGTCACGGTCAGCGCGCCCGGCTACGAGCCGACGACCGAGCGACTCGGCGAGGCGGCGACGATCGTGCTGTTTCACACCGGCGCGCTCGCGGAGACCGTCGAGATCGTCGACCGCGCACCGCGCGCCGGCGCGAGCGATGCGCGGCTGCTGACGCGCGACGAGATCCAGAACCAGCCGGGCGGCGGTGCCGACGGGCTCGCGGCGGTGCGCAGCATGCCGGGCATCGGCAGCGCACCACCGACCGCCGGCGGCCGGCTCGTGATCCGCGGCGCGTCGCCCGAGGACTCGCTGCTCACGATCGACGGCGTGCCCGTGCCGTTTCTGTATCACTCGTTCAACAACACGACGATCCTGCCGGTGTCGATGATCGGCGCGATCGCGTACGCGCCCGGTGGGTTCGGTGCCGACGAGGGCCGCGCGACCGGCGGAGTCGTCGCGATCACGACCGACGACACGCCGGTGACGCGGCCGACCGGCGAGGCGTCGGCATCGTTCACCGAGGCGTACGCGCACCTCGCGGTGCCGCTGTCGTCGCGCGTGTCGGTGCAAGGTGGGCTGCGCCGCTCGACGGTGGATCTGCTCGCGCCGGTCGCGGTGCCCGACGACCTGATGGTCGGGTTCACGACGCCGCCGCGGTTCTACGACGCGCAGCTCAGGCTCGATGCGCACGCGACGACGCGCGATCGGTTCGCGATCCTCGGGCTCGCGAGCTACGACCGGATCGGCATCGTCAATCGCGATCCGATCAGCGAGCTGCCCGCCGAGGTGTCGGCGACCGGCCGGTTCGGGCGGGTGATCGCGAGCTGGAAGCACGACGGTTCGCGCGTCGATCACCGGCTCGTCGCGGCGCTCGGCGCGGATCGCTGGGACACCGACCTCGGCCCGGAGCAGGAGCTGCACGCGCGGCACGCGATGGCGATGCTGCGCCACGACACGACCGCGACGATCACGGATCGCATCGCGGTGCGCGCCGGCGGGCTCGCCGGGCTCGACGACAACGAGATCCACTCGCGCACGTTCCTGCTGCCGAGCGAAGGCCTGCCGCCCGAGCGGCTCGACGATCTGCCGATCCGGACGATCGACGCCCGCTACGACGCGAACACCGCGGCCGCGTACGCCGCGACCGACCTGCGGATCACCGACCACACGACGGCGAGCCCGGGCGTCCGCGTCGAGTACTACAACCACCTGCGCACGACCCGCGTGTTGCCGCGCGTGCAGCTCGCGTGGGCGCGCGGGCCGGTGTCGCTGCACGGCGCGCTCGGCATCTACGCGCGTGACCTCGATCAGGCCGAGGGCATCGCGACGACGCTGCGCCCCGAGACCGCGATGCAGGCGACGACGAGTGCCGAGGTCGTGCTCACCGACGGCGTCACGCTCGCGGGCTCGGCGTTCGCGACCGCGCGCCGCGATCTCGTGATCGAGGATCCCGAGACGCTCGACCTGCCCTATCGCAGCGGCGCGCACGGCCGCTCGCGCGGCGGCGAGCTGATGCTGCGCGCGGTGCGCGGCGAGTCGTTCGCGTGGCTCGCGTACACGTACACGCGCAGCAAGCGCGACGACGGCGAGATGACCGTGATCCGGCCGACCGCGTCGGATCAGCCGCACGTCGTGACCGCGGTCGCGAGCACGCGGCGCGGCGCCTGGCGCTTCGGGGCGCGCTGGCAGCTCGCGAGCGGCCTGCCGTACACCGAGGTCGTCGGCGCGACCTACGTCCCCGACGTCGACCGCTACGTGCCGACGCTCGGCGCAGCGTTCGCGGCGCGCTACCCGACGAGCCACCAGCTCGACGTTCGCGTCGAGCGGACGTGGCAGCGCAAGGGCTACCGCATCGTCGGGTTCCTCGACGTCGCGAACACGTATCGCAACGCGCGCGTCGTCCGCTACCAGTACGATCCCACGTACGCGACGAAGCAGCCGATCGACGACATGATCCCACTGCCGTCGCTCGGCGTGCGCGCCGAGCTGTGACCCGGCTGCGGCACGCTGACGCAGCGACAACACGGCGAGCCGCTCGCAAACTCTGCGCGCGCGGTCGCTAACGCATCCGGCCTACGATGCGGCGTGCGCTGGCTCCTGCTGTCGTCGTGCCTCGTCGCATGCACCGTCGCCTCGGACCCGCCGGTCGAGCCGCTGCCACCGCTGCCACCGCCCGCGACCGTGGAGACCGATCGGTTCCGCGACGCCGAGGCGTGCGGCCAGTGCCACCTCGTCGCCGACGACACCGCGGTGCTGCACGACGCGACCGGCGCGAACGACTCGCCGGTCCTGCTGTGGCGATCGTCGATGATGGCGCTCGCCGCGCGCGACCCGTTCTACCTCGCGGTGTTTGCCGAGGAGCTCGAGCGCGCGCCGGATCGCCGTACCGAGATCGAGACGCTGTGCGCGCGCTGCCACGCGCCCGCCGGCACCGAGGAGCTCGCGGTCGAGGGTGGCCACCTGTCGTTCGACGACATGGTCGGCGGCACGTCACCGGCGGCGGTGCTCGGCCGCGGCGGCATCACGTGCACGCTGTGTCACCAGATCGATCCGGCGAACCTCGGTGACGAGCGCTCGTTCTCCGGCAACTTCGTCGTCGGGTTCGGACGCGCGCTCTACGGGCGGTATCGCGACCCGATGACGAACCCGATGCAGCTGATCGTCAACTTCACGCCGACGTTCGGCGATCACATCGGATCGTCCGAGCTGTGCGCGACGTGCCACAGCGTCGTCGTGCCGGGACCGTCGGGCAAGATCGTCGAGCAGGCGACGTACCTCGAGTGGAAGGGCTCGGCGTTCGCGGCCGACAGGCCGTGCCAGTTCTGCCACGTGCCGAGCGTGGACGACGGCGGGGCCACGATCTCGACCGCGGTCGCGAGCTTCCCCGCGGATCTGCTGCCGCGCACGCCGCTCGGCCGCCACACGTTCGTCGGCGGCAACGCGTACATGCTCGAGCTGATGGCGGACGCGATCGACTGGGTCGGGGCCGGCGTGCCCGCCGAGGAGCTGCGCGCGGCGGCGCAACGAGACAAGGACCACCTCGCCGGCGCCGCGATGCTGACGGTGACGAAGCTCGCCGACGGTTTCACCGTGCGCGTCGACAACCGCACCGGCCACAAGCTGCCGACCGGCTATCCGTCGCGCCGGCTGTGGCTGCATGTCACGGTGACGAACGCCGGCGCGACCGTGTTCGAGTCCGGCGCGGTCGACGCCGCCGGCACGCTGCTCGACGCGCAGGGCGCGCCGCTCGCTGCGCAGCCGCATCGCGACGAGCTGCGCTCCGCCGACGAGGTGCAGGTGTGGGAAGCACGGCTCGTCGATGGCAAGGGTACGCCGACCCACCGCGCGACCGACGCGACTCGCTACGCGAAGGACGACCGGATCCTGCCGCTCGGCTTCGTGCCGGCACAGGTCGAGCGCGAGGGCCTCGACCCGGTCGGCGTCGTCGCCGATGCGACGTTCGTCGGCGGCTCGGACAGCGTGACGTATCGCGTGCCCGCGATCCCCGCCGGTGCGCAGATCGCGATCGAGCTGCAGTACCAGACGCTCGCGCCGTCGACGGTCGATGCGGTCGCGGCGACGAAGACGCCCGCAAGTCTCGTGTTCGTCGATCTCGCGACGCGCAAGGGCCAGGCACCGACGACGATCGCGCGCGCCACGCTCACCTGGTGAGTGAGGCAACGCCTATCAACCGCGCGTCAGTGACTCGCGATCCGATCTTGCATCGCCGCTCGTCATGACGCCGGATCCGGAGATTCACGATCGCGAGGAGCGGCTGGAGCGCGAAGAGATTAACGAGCGCACCGCGCCCAGCGGCAAGATCGTCTACGAAGCCATCTTTCAGGAGGGCGAGGAGGAGCTGGCGCGTAACAGCTCCGCGCTCGCGTGGTCGGGGTTCGCGGCCGGCCTGTCGATGGGGTTCTCGTTCCTCGCGGTCGGCCTGCTCGAGCGGTTCCTGCCCGACGCGTCGTGGTCGCCGCTGATCGGAGCGCTCGGAATTTCCCTCGGGTTCCTGATCGTCGTGCTCGGGCGTCAGCAGCTCTTCACGGAGAACACGCTCACGGTGATGCTTCCGATGCTGCGCCACCGCGATCGCCACACGCTCGGCAACGTGCTGCGGCTGTGGCTCGTCGTGCTCGTCGCCAATGTCGTCGGCGCACTGTGCTTCGCGCTCGTGCTCGCGCGCACGCAGGTCGTCGACACGCTCGTCTACACGACGCTGCGCGATGCCGCGTTCCAGGCCGCATCACCGTCGTTCGCGGTCGCGTTCGTGCGCGCGATCTTCGCCGGCTGGCTGATCGCGCTGATGGTGTGGTTGTTGCCGTACGCCGAGACCGCGCGCGTCGCGGTGATCGTCATCCTGACCTACGTGATCGGGCTCGCGCACCTGTCGCACGTGATCGTGTCGACCGTCGAGCAGGGCTTTCTGCTGTTCACCGGTGAGATCAGCGTCGGCGTGTTCCTCGCGCACTCGTTCGTGCCATCGCTGCTCGGCAACATCGTCGGCGGCGTCGCGCTCGTCGCCGCGCTCAACCACGCGCAGGTCGTCAGCGGCGAGACCTGATCAGCGGCGCAGCATCGCGTCGATCTGCGCGACCTCGTCGGCCTGCCCGGCCTCGGCGAGGATCTTGCGCGCGGCGGTCGCGAGCCCGCGCGCGCGCGGCTTGTCGCGCCCGCTCTCCCACAGCGCCCGGGCGAGCCGGCTCTCGAGCGACGCGAGCGACACCGGGTCCATCGGGTTCGCGAGCCGCAGCGCGCGCGCTCGCTCGAGCGCCTCGATCGCCGCCGGGTACTCGTGCAGCCCGAGGTGCGCGAGCCCGATACCCTCGATCGTGTCGAGCCGCGCCGGGTGATCGGCGCCGAGCGCCTTGACGTAGATCGCGTCGGCGCGCGTGAACCGCTCGAGCCCGGTGCGCAGATCGTTCGAGTCGACCGCGAGGTAGCCGAGATCGGCGAGCGTGCGCGCGACCGACGGATCGTCGGGGCCGCGCGTCTGCTCGCGGATCCGCAACGCGCGCTCGAGCAGCGGCCGCGCGGCGTCGAAGTCGCCCTTGTCAACGAGCATCTGGCCCATGTTGCCGAGCGTCGTCGAGACGTTGAAGCCATCGGCACCGAGCAGCGCCTCCTGCGCGGCGAGCGCCTGCTTGAACTGCGCGAGCGCCTCGTCGTAGCGCTGCATCGTACCGAGCGCGTTCGCGAGGTTCATCCGGGTGCTCGCGGTGAGCAGGTGCACGGTGCCGAAGATCCGTTCGCGGATCGCGAGCGCCTTCTCGAGCATGACGACCGCATCGCCGAGCTTGCCCTGCATGCCGAGGTTCGAGCCGAGCGCGCCGAGCACCTCCGCGTGCAGCGTCGTGTCCGGCGCCTTGCGCTCGGCGAGCTCGAGCGCCCGGCGCTGCGCCTGCTCGGCCTCGGCGAGCTTGCTCGCGCGCTCGTAGATCGTGCCGCGCACGTTGTCGAGCCGGATCAGCATCGAGTCGTCGCCGCCCTTCGCGGCGATCGCGGCCGCGGCGAAGTCGGCCCACCGCAGGCCGTCGGCGGTGCGCTGCAGCCGGTAGCCGGTCACGTGCGCGAGGTCGATCGCGGTCATCGCGACGAGGTCGTCGGCGCGCGCGGCCTGCGCCCGGACGAGCGCGCGGAACAGCGCCTGCTCGGCGTCCTCGTTCTTGCCGGCCTCGGTCAGCACCTTGCCGCGCGCCTGCTGCGCCTCGGCCTCGAGCGCCGGCAGCTCGGCGGCCGCGGCCTCGGTCGCGATCTGGGTCAGTGACGCGAGCGCGGGCTCGAGCCGCGCGACGTCGACGAGCGCGACCGCCAGATCGAGGCGCCTCCGCAGCGCCTCGTAGTGGCCGCGCTGCACCGGATCGCGCGGCAGCGCGACGCGCCGGCCGAGCGCCTCGACGTCGGCACATCGCGTCGTCGACTCGAGTCGATCGACGGCCTCGCGCGCGTGGTGCACGACGTCGGCGTCCGGTCGGCCGAGCACGCCGAGCAACGCGTCGACCTCGGCGCGCCGGCGCTCGAGGCAGGTCATGCGCAGATCGAGCACGGCCTCGGACTGCTGGTGATGGACGTGCGTCGCCTCGCAGGTCTCGCCGTGCATCGCGGCCCAGCCGCCGAGGTAACGGTCGATGCGGCGCTCGACGTCGGACCACGTCTTGTCCGCGCCGGTGACGCCGGTCGCGACGAACGCCTGCCGGATCGCGTCGCGGCGCGCGGTGTTCCACGTCTGCTCGACCTCGGCACTCGCGCCCTTGCACGGCTCCTGCGCCGCGGGCTGTGCGAGCCACGTCGTCGCTGCGAGCGCGACGCTGCCGGCGGTCACGACCGCGAGCCCGCCGATCGCGAACGCGAGCCGGCCGCGCCGGGGCGCGAGCGCGGACACCAGCGCGTCCATCGACGGGAACCGTTCGTCGGGGCTCGCCGACAGCCCGCGGACGAGCGCGCGCCGGATCCGTGCCGACACCCGGTTGCCACGTGCGGGCACGACGCGGCCGGCGAGCACCGCATTGCGCAGCTGCTCGATCGTGTCGCCGCGAAACGGCCGCTCGCCGTACAGCGCCTCGTAGAGCGCGACGCAGAACGCGAACTGATCGGCGCGACCATCGATCGTGCCGCCGACGAACTGCTCCGGTGCCATGTACGCGGGCGTGCCGACGAGCGCACCGGTGCGCGTGATCGCGTGCTGGTTCGAGCCTTCCGCGAACGCCTGGACCGGTGCCGGGATCGCGGTACCGTCGTCGTCGAGGCGCGCGAGCCCGAAGTCGGTGACCTTGACGCTGCCGTCGCTGCCGAGCAGCACGTTGTCCGGTTTGAAGTCGCGGTGCACGAGCCCGGCCGCATGCGCCGCTGCGAGGCCGCGTCCGGCGCGCGTGAACGTCGCGACGATCTCGCGCACGCCGCGCCGCGCATCGAGCAGCCACGCGCGCAGGTTCGTGCCGGCGACGTACTCCATCGCGACGTAGATCTCGTCGTCGGCGGTGCCGAGGTCGTAGACGACCGTGACGTTCGGGTGCGAGAGCCGCGCGAGCGCCTTGGACTCGCGACGCAGTCGCTCGACATAGTCATCGCGTCGCGCGCCGTCGGTCTCGTGTCGGATCAGCTTGAGCGCGACCTGGCGATCGAGCCGCGGGTCGTGCGCCGCGTACACGACGCCCATGCCGCCGACGCCGACGAGCCGCTCGATCACGTACGGTCCGACGTGCGCACCCTCGGGCAAGAACGTGCGATCCGGCGCGCGCGCCGCGAGGTCCTCCGGCCGCAGCGTCGACACGACCGCCGGGCTGCGGTGCTTGACGACTCCCGCGACGAGCGCGACGCACTCGGGGCAGCTGTCGAGGTGCTCGCGGAAGTGGCTGCGCTCCTGTGCGGACAGCCCGCCGTCCACGAACGCGATGATCTCGTTCTCGTCGACGTGCACGCCGCGCGGGGCTGCAACCGCCATTCCGCGCCGCCGCGACGCGATCCTCGGCGGTTCGCCGCCGGTGTCACGGGCTTGCAATGGCCCGGTCGCTTGCCGGCCACTCGACTAGCCGCGACGCCGGGTTCTCAGCTCGCGAGATGCTCGGCGTGGTGCTTGATCGTTCGCAGCTGCTTGCGCTCCATGAACGCGTGCACCGTCGACAGCACCGGCAGCAGCATCGCCATCCGCGCGCTCGGCGGATACGCGGCGCGATACCTCGTCACGAGCCGGGTCCGGTTTCCGGCGAGCGGCTCGAGCACGAACGCCCACGTCCCTTGCCATTTCGGATCGATGCCGCCGAGCACGAGCGCGCGCTCGGGGAGGATGCGCAGCACGCGAAATCCTTCGCTGCCCTCGGGGCGCGCCGGCAGCACGTCGCCGACCGCGAGCTGCTGGAGCTCGGGGATGATCCGATCGGCGCTGCGCACACCGGCGTTGTCGAGCCGATCCCAGCTGTACCAGCCGGCGCGCTGGCAGCCCATCTGGAGCAACCACGGCCAGACGTGCTTCGGCGGCGCGTCGATCGTCGTCGCGTGGGTCAGCTGCGCGCGCGCATCGGGCAGCAGATCGTCGCCTTCGACACGCCAGCGCCGCTCTGCAGACGTCTTCAGCACCGGCAAGATCGCGGACCGGATCGCGAGGATGCCGGGCGACAGCAGCGACCAGTAGATGCGGAACTTCTTGCGAGCGCCCGGATCGGTCGCGACCGCGCGCGTCTCGGTGCGAAACACCGATCCGCCGTCGGGTGTCGCGATCGCGCGCAACGTCCACACGATCTTGACGTGGTCGGGCTCGGCGAACGCCGCGAATTCGTCGGGGGGCAGCGCGTGGAACACCGGGTTCGCCTGCCACGGCTTCGTCACCGCGCCCATCACGAGCTCGCGGCCCGGGCTCTCTGCGAGCAGGCCCCAGCCGATCGCCTGCATGCCCGCGACCATGCCGCGCGGCCGTGCGTGATCGTCGGGCGCCGCGCGCAAGATCAGCTCGCGGGCGCGAAAGATCGCGCGAACGATGCGCGAGTCCTCGAGATCGAGGTCCTTCGCGGCCTCGAACGTCACGTCGGCCGGCGCGTCGATCGCGATCTCGTGACGATCGCAGACGTCGTAGTCGGGCATGAACGTGTCGAGCAGCGCGTCCGTGGCGTCACGCGGCGCGCGGCGCGGCCGGCCGTAGCCGAGCCACGTCGTCACCGCGTACGTCGCGTAGGAAGCACCCGCAATCCCAGCACCGGTGAGCAGCCACTTCGTGAGTCGCATGCCCCGGGTACGAGCATCGGCGATGCCAAGGACGATCCGGCTACCGGGGGCGCAGGACGAGCGTCTTGACCGGGTTGCGCTCGCGCGCGCAGCGCTCCGACTGCTTCGAGCATGCGATCCGCAGCGCGGCGGCGTCGTCGGGAGCTCGGAACCGCACGTAGGCAGCCTGCGCGGCCTCGGCACGCGGATCGTGGAGCGCGGCGAGCGCGGTCGCCTGCGCGCGCAGCAGGTCCGGATCGCGCGGCGCGAGCTCGAGCCCGCGCGTGCACGCGTCGAGCGCGCGGGCGTACTCGCCGACCGCGACGAGCGACCGCGCGTACACCGACCACGCCGCGACGCTGCCGGGCGCGCGCTCGGTGCACGCCTTCGCCGGTGCGACCGCGTCGGCCCAGCGATTCATCCGCACGTACGCGTCGGCGACGATCGCGTCGAGCACCGGCGGGTTCGTGCCGAGCGTCCGGCGAACGTCGCGGACGAGCGCGAGCGCGTCGTCGAGCCGGTTCTGCCGCGACGCGACCCACGCGAGCTGCACGTTCACCATCGCGCGGGCGCGGTCGTCGGGCGCCGCCGCGAGCGCGGCATCGAGCACCGCGCGCGCCTCGTCGAGCCGCGTCACGATGCTCGCGGCGAGCGCCATGCCGTGCTCGTACACGCGCTCCCATGCCGGGCGTGCGGTCGTCGCGTGCGCGCCGGTCCCGAGCTCGATCCGTGTCTCCGCGACCAGGGTGATCGGCTGCGGACGACACGGATCGAGCGAGACCTCGCGCGCGCCGCGAGCACCGGCGAGGAACGCCTCGCCCTCGGGCGTGCGCGCCGCGCTGCAGGTTGCCGCCTGCATCGCGAGCGTGCGACTGCGATGGCGCAACCGCGCCGTGACGACGAGCGGGAGCCGGCTCGCATCGAGCTTGCCGACGGTGAACGCGTACCGCACCGCCTGCGCCTCGCGCGGCGCGAGCGTCTGGGTCGCGATCTGCGTGCGGAACCGCGCCATCTCGTGCTCCTCGAGCACCTGCCCGTGCTCGTCGACGACGAGCGTGCGCAGCACGTGGGTATCGGTGTCGCGCGGATCGGTCGCGTGCGCGAGCCCCGACGACGCGAGCCGCCGGCCGTGGCGATCGGTGACCTCGACCTCGACCCACGTGTCCTGGATGTCGAGCACGCCACCGGGGAAGCGATGGCCGACGAGCAGGTTGCGGATCACGACGTCGAGCTCGAGCGTCGTGCCGGCGACGACCGGCGCCCCGTCCGCCGGCAAGATCCAGCGCGCCGGCTTGCCGGGCTCGACGACGCGCGCGCCCGCGATGTCGATCGAGGCGGCGCCCTCGAGCCGCGCCTGCGTCAGGTGCAGCTGCTCGCGATCGTCGCGCATCGCGGCCATCCACGTGTGGCCACCGACGAAGCGATGCGACGCGACGCTGCCGTGCTTCGCGCCGAGCTCGCCGGTGCTCGCGGCGACGCGCTCCATGTGGCAGTCGATGCAGGTCTTGCGCTCGACGGAATCGAGCCGCGCGATGCCGTTGCCGGTGTAGCCGGAGCTGCGCCACATCCCGGGCTCGTCGATGCCGGACAGGTGGACCGGGATCTTCATGTCCGGCGACAGAAACCCGCGGTGACACGCGACGCACAGCTCGGTGTCGAGCTTCGTCGTGACCTGCGTGCGATGGCGTTCGATCGACGCCGCATCGTCGAGCGCTGGTGCGTCGAGCGGCGCGGCGTTCCACGTGTAGCTGCCGTTGCCGTCGTGGCTCGTGCTGTCGATCCCGTGACAGAGCCGGCATGTCACGCCCGAGTGCGAGCGCAGATCCGCCGGCGGGATCGGCGCGTCGACGGTCATCAGGCCATCGACCATCAGAGGCATGTCGTGGCAGCCGCCGCAGTGCCGGCTCTCGCGCTTGCCGAGCTCGGCGCGCTGGCGCTCGATGTTCGCGCGGTAGATCGGGTTGCCGAACGACGCGAACGAGTGCGCGCTCGCCGACCACTGCGCCGCGACGTCGGGATGGCAGCTCGCGCAGCTGTCCACGTCGGACAGCATCGCGCCCGCGGTCAGCTCGGGGTCGTCGAACCGGCCGCGGATCGCGACGAGGCTCGGCGCGAACGTGCCCGGTGCCGACGGCAGCCGCGCGGCCGGCGCGGGCGTGACGTCGCGCGCGGGTGGCGCGAGCTCGCGACCTCCGCAGCCGACGAGCACCGCGAGCACGGCGATCGAGAGCGCGATCCGCATCGCTAGCCTCGCGCGCCCCGGCGACGGCGACCGACGAGCACGACGTACGCGAACCCGAGCGCGCCGAGGAGCGCCGCGGCCGGCGCAGCGTCGGGCGTGCCCTGACAGCCGCAGCCGAGGAACGAGTCGCACGTCGGCTTCGGCGGCGGGATCGTCAGGTGCTCGGGTGGCGCGGTGTTGCCGCAATCGACGCCGGGCCGCGGGCCGCCGGTCTTGACGAGCCAGCCACCGCTGCCGCAGGCGGGCGGCGGCGGCGCGCAGACGTCGAGCGTGCGCAGCGGCTCGCTGAAGTTGTCGGCGCCCGGCGACTGCGTGAGCGTCACGATCGGCTCGCACACCGGCGTCGCGCCCGCGCCGACGACGGCGCCGGCGCCGCTATCGCAATCGCAGACCGCGATCCCGTTGCGATCGATGCAGCGACCCTCGCCGCAGCTGACGTTCGCGCACGCGTCCGGCAGCTGGAACCCGCCGGCGCGCAGGTCGACCGTCGGCACCTCGGGCACGCACGTCACCGAGGGCTTGCCGTCGAGATCGTCGAACCGCTGCGCGACGTAGCCGGCGTCGCACGCGCACGCGCCGCCGTGCTGGGTTGTCACGCAGCGGCCCTGCCCGCAGTACATCGCCGCGCACGCCTCCTCGGCGGCGATCTCGGTGAATGCGTTCTCGTCGATGATCTGCGCGGTGCACCCGGCGAGGCTCGCCTGCGTGCCGTGCACGGTCATCCGGCCGATCGGCGGCGCGTTGAAGTCGGGCTCGAACTGTGGATCGAACCGCATCTCCTCCGGCGACACGCGCGTCGTGATCCGCGTCAGCGACGTGTACTTGCCGGCGAGCCGGTCGACGAGCGCGAGCCCGGGCAGCAGGTCGCCGGACGCCTTGCAGTCCGCCTGATCGAAGTCGTCGCGCGGGCACTCGCACGTGCCGTTGCCGCCGAGGAAGCACGTGTCGTAACCCTGGCCGCAGCACATCGTGCCCTGTCCGAACTCCGGACGGACCGGCAGATCGCGATACTCGATCGCGAATCCATCGCCGCCGGCCTCGTCGATCGTGCGCGCGAGCACCATCGGATAGTTCAGGCGACCCTCGCGATCGTGCGCGATCCGCGCCGGATCGATCGTGACGACCGGATGGCCGAGCGGCCGGAACGGCTGGTTCGCGTAGACGTACGCGGTCATCGTCAGGTGCGGCTGCGCGGCGACCGCGGTCAGCACGAGCGGCACCATCGGATACGCCGCGCGGTACTTCATGCGCAGCGGCTTGATCGACTTCACGCCCGCGCCCGGCACGAGCTTCGCCGCGACGAACACCATGTTCGCCTGGACGTACGGCTCCATGTAGATCGACGTCGTCGGGTTGACGATGAACCCGTTGTCGCGCAGCCACTTGACCGCGGCCGCCGCCTCGCTCGCGCGAAACGTCACGGTCTCGTAGTCGCCGACGACCTTCTCGTCGATCACCGTGACCGGAGGCTTGCCGCCGGTGCCGCCATCGCTGCTCGACGCGCCGGCATCCGCGATCCCGCCGCCCCAGTCGCTGTCGTCGTCGCCGCACGACACCGGATCGTGAAACTGACACGACCACTCCGAGATCGGACACAGATCCTCGTCGGTGACGGCGACGTCGGGCGCGGTCGCGCGATCGAGCAAGCCGAACGCCGACACCGGCGAGATCGCGAGCGTCGGCACCTCGGGCACCGGCACGATCCAGGCGAACTTCTTCGGATCGCCCGCGTACTTGATCAGGACGTGCGCGATCACCCAGCCCGGCTGGACCTCGAAGATGATCTGCTCGGCCTCCTGGTTGACCGCATAGTCACCCTCGGTCACCGCCGGCGGCGACAGACAGCCACACGCGTCCGCGGTCCGGACGTCGTGCAGCAGCACCCCGGCAGCGAAACCGAACGCGAGGAACCCCGAGACCCACGCGGCAGGACGGACGGGCATGATCGCGACCGCCTACCAACTCGCGAGCCACGCGCGCGCGTGAAGATTCACGTCGTTACTGCGCGCGAGATCACGCTCGTCCCGGCGATCGCGGCACGGATGTCACGGTCCGGGCGCCGCGGCAGGTCCGACCACTGCGACCGCGTGTGCCACGCCGCGTCTCGATCACGGATGCGAGCGATCGCCGAGCGCCGACCACGCGACCGAGGTCGTGACGATCCGCAAGATGCTGTCGACGGTGGTGTCGCCGACGTCGAGCTGGGTGCGGATCGCGTCGCGCGCGAGCGCGATCAGCGACGCGCGTGCGGTCGCGGCGCGGCGATACGCGGTCGCGCGATGGACGTTGTAGAGCTTCGCGATCGCCTCGAGATCCAGCTTCTCGTGGAGCTGGAGGCCGAGGATGAACCGATCGTGCGGCGCGAGCGCGAGCCACGCGGTCTTGAGCGCGGCGCGCAGCACGCCGGCGTACTGCTCGCGCATGTAGTCGAGCTCGGGATCGGGATGGCTGCCCGCGAGCACGTCCTCGATGTGCTCGTCCGGGGTCTCGCGATCGCGGCGCTGCAGATCGATCGCGATCCGCAGCACGACGGTGCGCACGAACCCACCGAGCGGGCCGCGCCCGCGATAGCTGTTCAGGATCGGCGGGCGATCGCCATCGGCGAGCACGAGCCGCATCCGCGCGAGCTGCAGCGCATCGTCAACGAGCGGCGGCGCGAACCCCGAGCTGCGCGCGTGAATGCCCGCCGGCGCGAGCGCCTCGCGATCGAGCGTCGCGAGCGCCGCGTCCGAGCCTGCGACGCACGCCCACGCGAGCACGAGGTCATCGCGATGGCTGCCGGCCAGGTGTGCCGGCTCGACGTCGGCCGCGAGCACCGCGACGGCATCGGGCGCCAGCTCGAGCGACCATCGCTCGCGCAGCAGTTCCACGATATCGTCGTGCACGGCGCACGAACATAGCGCGGGTCATGACGGATTGCCTTGCCGACGAGACGATCGCCGCCTGGGCCGACAACGCGCTGTTGCCGGACGAGCGCGAGCGCGCGATCGAGCATGTCGCGAGCTGCGAGGTGTGCCGCGCCGTCGTCGGTCACCTGATGATGACGTCCGTGCACGCGCCGACCCCGGCGAAGATCGGCCGCTACGAGATACGCGGCGCGCTCGGCGCCGGCGGCATGGGCGTCGTGCTGCGCGGCCACGATCCGGTGCTCGGCCGCGAGGTCGCGATCAAGATGATCAAGTCGACGCTCGTCGAGCCGGCGCACCGCCACCGCATGCTGCGCGAGGCGCGCGCGATCGCGAAGGTCCGCCATCCGAACGTGGTCAGCGTCCACGAGCTCGGCGAGGCGGGCGACGAGCTGTACGTCGCGATGGAGCTCGTCGCCGGCACGATGCTGCAGCGCTGGCTTGGGACGCCGCGCCCGGTCGAGCAGCGGATCGCGCTCGTGCTCGCGATCGGCCGTGGCCTCGCCGCCGTGCACGCCGCCGAGCTGCTGCATCGCGACATCAAGCCGGACAACATCGTCGTCCGCGACGACGGCACGCCGGTGCTCGTCGACTTCGGGCTCGCGCGCGACACCGCGGTCCCGGCGTTCGGTGCCGGCTCGGGCATCGCGGGCACGCCGCGCTACCTCGCGCCGGAGGTCGCGTCCGGTCGGGCCGCGACCGCCGCGAGCGACCAGTACCAGTGGTGGACGATCGTCGAGGACGCGTTGCCCGACCTCCGCGCCGTGCGCCCGCTCGTCGAGCGCGGCCACGATCCGGATCCGGCGCGGCGGTTCGCGTCGATGCGCGATGCGGTCGCGGCGCTCGAGCGTGCGGTCGCGACGCGGCCGCCGCGCGCGCGCTGGATCGTCGCCGGCCTCGGCGTGCTCGCGGTCGCCGGCGCGATC
>DASTLB010000007.1:0-160873 GCA_035715365.1 Kofleriaceae bacterium
TTCTCGTCGTTGGCGCGGCCGCGTGCACACGCAGCAAGGGGCCGTCGCAGACGCTCGACAAGTACGGCCGCGCGCTCAAGAACCACGACTTCGGTTCCGCGTACGACCTGATGTCGTCGAGCTTCCGCGGCAAGGTCTCGCGCGAGGACTACGTCCGGATGATGCGCGACAACCCGCGCGAGGTCGACGAGACCGCCGAGCGCCTGCGCGGCAAGCGCGGCAGCATGGAGGTCTCGGCGGAGTTCGAGTACGGCCTCGGCGATACGATGAGGCTCGTCCAGGAAGACGGGCGCTGGAAGATCTCGACCAATCCACTCGGGTTCTACGACCAGTCGTCACCGAAGGCCGCGCTGCGCTCGTTCATCCGCGCCTATCGCCTCGAGCGCTGGGACGTGATGCTGCGGTTCGTGCCGAACGCGTACCGCGAGAAGATGAACCCCGAGAAGATGAAGGCGCAGTTCACCGGGCCTTCGCGCGAGCAGATCGACACGCTCGTGAACAACCTCGAGGGCAACATCGACGAGCCGATCGTCGAGCGCGGCAACGACGCGCGGATGAGCTACGGCGATCGCTTCACGGTGCAGTTCGTCAAAGAGGACGGCGCCTGGAAGCTCAAAGATCTGGACTGATCGTCGAGACGATCGGTCGTGCAGCGCGTGAGAGATCTCGCGAGGTGGCGAGTCCGCTGGCCAGTGCTGTGGTGATCTGCCCACCTGCCATCACCTGATCCATTGGCTAGGCGCGTGGACCGTCACCACCACTACGCAAAAAGGTCAAACCGCTTCGCCCCGAGGCAACATCATAGATGTGTTGGCGAAAGCGTCCTGGCCATGCGCGTTAGTGAGGATTGCCGACCTGTCGCATGCCTCGAATCGTACGCAGTGCGTCCGATCGCCACGCTCACTGAAATCGTATGCTCGGAGTGGAGCCCCGCTGTTTCCCATGCGTTAGAATGAAGGCACGGGATGTAGTGTCTCAAGGCCCGTAGGTTGCAGCGTTGAGGGTTCGGAGCTACGTAGGTATCATTAGTTAGGCTCGTCCTCTTTGCTATCACCGGCACGAAAGGCGGTCCGACATGTTGGATCCCTGGATCATCGAAGAAATCCTGAAGAAGGAAGAGGAACTACGGCGCGAGCAGGAGCGCGGCCATGCCGAGCTTCCGATCGAGCGACGCCGAGACACCGGGGACCGTCCCGTGGTCACACCGCCCCGCGAAGAGACCGAGCGTGGCGTGATGATCATCGACATCTAACCTGATACCCACCACTCACCGGACGGCCGGCCCTGTCAGGGTCCGGCCGTTCGCGCGTTTCGGGGATCCCGCAAGGCTGTGCCAGGCGGGAGGTTTCCGAGCAGATCGCCGACGGATGAGATAAGTACCCGCTGTGGCTCGGTCGGTTGGACAGGCGTTCACGATCGCCCTCGGCGTGATCGGCTGGGGCGTGGTGCTCGGTCTGCCGGCGCTCGGCGTGCTCCCGGAGCCCGAGCCGACCGCCGCGCTGTGGATCGCGCTGTTCGTGATCGTGATCCTCGCGGCACGTGCGCTCGCGTTCCGCGTCGAGGGCAGCGTGCTGTCGCTCGACTCGGCGTACTACGTCGCCGCGGCGCTCAGCGTCGGCTCGGTCGGCGCGGGGCGGCTCGTAGCCGTCGCGCTGACGCTCGACGCGTCGGTGCGGCTCTACCTCGCGCGCAAGACGAAGCACGGTGCCGAGGGCTGGTTCGCGGAGCTCGGCTACGTCCTCTACTTCGGCGGCATGAGCGGCGGGCTGCTCGTGCTGTGGAGCTGGGCGTTCGGCGCCGACCACGCCGAGATCGGGCGCGAGAACGCGATGGACGTCGCGCTGCGCGTCGTCGCGATCGCGAGCGGCCTGCTCGTCAGTCACTACGCGCTGCAGGGCATCCGGCTCCGGCTGCTCGGGCGGAGCTGGCGCACGTACCTGACCGAGCTCGCGCTGCCGGGCATCGTCGCCGAGGCGTCGCTGATGCCGATCGGCGTCGTGCTCGTGCTGCTCTACGATCCGGATCAGCCGCTCGGGTTCTTGCTGCTGTCGCTGACGTACCTGCTGATCAACCTCGTGTTCTCGCGGCTGTCGCGGACGCGCAAGCAGCTCGAGGAGCGCGTCCACGATCTCGAGATCCTGAACGCGACCGCGCGCCGGCTGTCCGCGTCGCTGCAGCTCGAGGAGCTCGTCGACGCGGTCGCGCGCGAGACCTGCAAGGCGATCCCGGAGGCCGAGGCGGTCGCGCTCGTGCATCGCCGCAGCGGCGGCGAGAGCGGGTTCGTGCTCGACGGCTTCGACCGCGCGAGCGATCGGTTCTTCCGCCAGACGATGATCGAGGGGCAGGGCGCGGCGGGCTGGGTGATGACGCGCGGCATGGCGAAGCGGATCGACGACGTCGCGAACGCCGACGTCGCGATCGGCGAGGGCGCGCACGGCATCCGGTCGTGGCTCGGCGTGCCGCTGTTCATGTACGGCGGCTGCGAGGGCGTGGTCGCCGTGCAGTCATCGCAGCCCGGCGCGTTTCGCAGCGATCACCAGCGGCTGCTCGAGTCGCTCGGCCTGCAGATCGCGGCGGCGCTGCAGAACGCGCATCTCTACGAGCTCGCGATGGTCGATGGCCTGACCGGGCTGTTCATGCGCCGCTACTTCGACGCGCGCATCGAGGAGGAGATCGAGCGCAGCAAGCGCTACGGCACGCCGTTCTCGGTCGTGATGATGGACGTCGATGATTTCAAGAAGCTCAACGACGAGCACGGACATCTGATGGGCGACCGTGTGCTCCGCGCGATCGCGAACGTCGTCAAGAGCCAGATGCGTGGCGTCGACACCGCCGCGCGCTACGGCGGCGAGGAGATCGCGTTGATCCTGCCGCGCACCGACATGGTGAGCGCGTACAACGTCGGCGAGCGCATCCGCGCCGCGATCGCCGAGCAGCGCGTCACCACCGACGCCGAGCCGCCGAAGGTGCTCGGCGTGACGGCGTCGTTCGGCATCGCGTCGTATCCCGAGACCCGGGCCGCGAGCGGCGAGGATCTCGTGCGCCGCGCCGACCGCGCGCTGTACCGCGCGAAGAAGACCGGCAAGAACCGCGTCGAGCTGTTCTGGAGCGATGACAGCCAGCCGGTGCGCGTGCCGGTCGAGCTCGCGCGGCTCGACAAGTCGAACCGGATCGAGAAGCTCGACAAGAGCGATCGCGTCGAGAAGCTGCCGCCCCAGGAGTGGCCGATCGACAAGCTCGAGCGGCCTGGCGTCAACATCCCGCACCGCCAGACCGTGAAGATCGATCGCAGCCGGCCGTTCGAGAAGCCCGCACCCGAGGACGGCAGCGTCGGGACCGAGATCCACGACGAGCCCGAGCGGTCGACGCCGAGCAAGCCCGCGCACGAATCATGAGTGACGATCGCAAGGCAGCCGAGCGCCGCGTCGGCCTCGCGCGACTGTGGGCGCGCGCGAAGCAGGTGCTCACGACCGATCCGACGGGCTCCGACGAGGACGATCACGTCGTCGACGAGGAGGCCGCGCGCGTGCTCGCTGCGAACGCCGGCCGGCTCAAGGGCGGGCTCGCGAAGGTCGCGCAGCTCGCGGCGTACGATCCGGGCGCGACGCTCGGCGGCAAGAGCGGGGCGACCGCGGCCGCGCGCGCCGTGCTCGGCGGGCTGTGGGACAAGGCGCCGGCGGTGTCGGCAGGCGCGATCGCCCGCGTCGTCGAGCACGACCTCGGCAAGTCGCCGCAGGCGCTGTTCGCGAGCTGGGATCCGGCGCCGCTCGCGTCGGCGTCGCTCGGCCAGGTCCACGCCGCGACGCTGCACGACGGCACCGACGTCGTCGTCAAGGTCCAGTATCCCGGCGTGGCCGATGCGCTGCGCGCCGATCTCGACGACGAAGCGTTCCTGCGCAAGCTCGCCGGCGCCGAGATCGGACGCACGCTCGACGACGACTCGTTGACCGCGCTGCGCGACGCCGTGCGCGGCGAGCTCGACTACGAGGCCGAGGGCGCGGCGCAGGAGCGATTCCGCGCGGCGTGGGCCGACCACGCGTCGTTGCGGATCCCGCGTGTCGTCGGCGAGCTGTCGTCACGCCGCGTGCTGACGATGACGCGCGCGAAGGGCAAGACGATCGTCGAGACCGCGGCGTCCGGCACGCCCGACGTCCGGCGCCAGGCGCAGATGGCGATCTACGCGTACGCGTGGGGCTCGCCGCTCGTGCACCGCCTGCTCAACGCCGATCCGAATCCCGGCAACTTCCTCGTCGACGAGCAGCCAGACGGCCATGTCCATGTCTGGTGCCTCGACTTCGGGTGTGCGCTCGAGCTGCCCGAGGCCGTGCGCGATGCCGACCGCGAGCTGTGGTGGGCGCTCGTCGACGACGACGCGTTCTCGGCGGCGGAGCGGTTTCGCATGGGGCTCGCGAAGTCCGGCCTGTTGAAGCGCACCGACATGATGGCAACGAACGCGCACCGCGAGTGGGAGAAGACACTCGCGCAGCCGATCGTCACGCACGGCGACTTCCACTGGTCGCCTGCCTACGCGAGCGAGCTCGCCGACACCACGCGGCGCGTGCTGTCCGCCGGCGGCATGGGGTTGCCAGCGCGGATGCTGCTGCTGTGGCGCCAGCGGCTCGGCGTCTCGGCGGTGCTCGGCATGCTCGACGGCAAGGCACCGTTCCGGCGCGTGCTCGTCGATCTGATCGGCAGCGGCCGGCGCGCGCTGCGCTGATCGCTACCGGCCGACGCGGCGCGCGATGTGCGCGAGCTCGGTCATCGACTCGGCGTGGACGAGCGACGGATCGGCGTCGAGGATCGCGCGCGCCTGGCGGCCGCCGACGACCGCGGTCGTGCCGCGGGGCAGCCCGCGCAGGAAGCCCGCGAGCTCGTGTGCCTGCGGCGGCGACAGCGGCGCGCTCGCGCTGATCCAGACGAGCGCCGGCCGGTGGTGGGCGACCGCGCGATGCAGCGCGCCGGTCGGCGTGTCGGCGCCGAGGTTGATCGCGTGCATGCCTTCGGTCGCGAGCACGAGCGCCGCCATCGCCGACGGCAGCAGGTACGGATCGTCCTCGGGCGCACCGCCGAGCGCGACCCGCGCGTGCGGCGGGGTCTCGATCGTGGTGCGCAGCTGCGCGAGCGCCTGGATGCAGAGGTCGGTGGCGCGATGCTCGACGAACACGCCGTCGGCATCGTGCTGCCACAGCTCGCCGAGCGCGTGCATCGCGTGCTTGATCGGTCCATCGCACAGCGCCGGGATCGGCGTGCCCGCCTGCTGGTGACCCGCGATCCAGCGCCGCACGCCGCGCGCGTCGCCGGCGACGAGGTGGCGATACAGCGCGGTCTCCTGCAGATCGACGTTGTCCTGATCGTGGATCGGCTGCGCGGCTTCGATCCCGAGCAGCTCGGGGTGCAGCACCGGCGCGCCGGTCTCGCGGATGAACGCGAGCGCGTCCGCGAGCATGATCCGGCGGTGGCCGCCCTCGGTGCGCGATGCGCGGATCCGTCCGGCGTCGATCCAGCGCTTGAGCGACGACTCGCTGACGCCGAGAGCGGCTGCCAGATCGCGGGGAGAGAGGGTGCGCGCCACGAGAGGTCCTGGTCGATTTGACCGAGATGTTGGATGGTGACCGCCTGGAGTAGGTGACACGATGAGCTGATTATCCAGTAGTTTCGCGGCTTCCACAAAAAACGTTCTTTCGGGCTTGGCGTGAACGATTTAGGTGCCATCTTGGACGATATGAACGTTATGAACGATCCGCAGATCACGCCGCAGGATTGGTCGTATGTGTTCGCCGTGATCCGCCGGATCGTGCGCGACGACGACACCACCGCGGACCTCACCCAGGACGCGCTGCTGCTCGCCCATCGCCACCGCGATCAGTTCCGCGGCGATGCCGCGTACCGGACCTGGCTGTACCGGATCGCGGTCACGACCGCGCTCGGCTACCTGCGCAAGCAGCGACGATCGCGCGAGCAGCTCGTCGGCGATGACCATCCGGTCGTGTGGAGCGCGACCGATCCGCGGCCGTCGCCGGAGCAGGAGGCGACCGCACGCGAGCTGCAGGCCCGGGTCGAGGAGGCACTCGTGTCGATCGGCAGCGGCTATCGCGAGGTGTTCCAGATGCGGATGGACGACGTCCCCGAGGTCGAGATCGCTCGCCGCGTCGGGATCAGCGTCGCGAACGTGAAGATCCGGACGCACCGCACGCGCGAGCGGCTGCGCGCCGCGCTGCCGGAGTACGCGGTCAGCCCGCGAGTGCGCGCAGCGTCTCGCCGACCCCGGGGTAGCCAAGCTGGTAGCACCGCCACCAGCCCAGCATCATGATGCCGTGGCCGACGAAGATCCCGACGTGACTCCACATCTCGACGGGATCCGCCTGCGTGCGGACGTAGCGCCGCCAGTGGAACAGCTCGTCGATCAGGCTGTAGACGAACGACAGGATCGTCAGCACGAGCGCCGGGATCGCGTAGATGCGTGAGTCGTACGCGGCCACGAGCAAGATCACGCTGCCGACGCCGCACACGATCGTGATGTGGTGGATCAGCTGCTCGCCGCCGCGCAGCGCTTCCTTGTAGATCGTGCGGTGGCCGATCGTGTCGATCGCGATCGCGATCGTGAAGATCGCCGCGCCGAGCGGCACGAGCCACGCCTCGACCGGCCAGCGCACACCGGCGCTGCGGCCGGCGAGCACGAAGCCGCCGGTCGTGACCACGAGCCCGAGCATCAGCCCGACCCACGCGAGATAGACGAACCAGTCGATGCGTTCGAACTCGGTGATGCGAGCGACGTAGCGAACGAGCGGATTACGCGAGCGGGACATCGCGAGCCTCGAGGGTGGTCGTGGGGATCCGCGGTGCGCGCAGCCTCGGCAGCGAGCACACCGTGCGCAGCGCCGCACCAGCGACGAGCGCTAGCTTCGTGGCGCGCGGGACGACGGCGCGGCCCGCGGTGACATCGCAGTCGACCGCGCACACGCGATCGCCGATCGCGGCGTACACCGAGCGCGCCGCGCGGACCGCGAGCGCCGCGCGCCAGGGCAGGGCCGGGAGCCCGGGCTCGGCGGCGCGATAGTGGAGGTCCGCGAGTGCGAGCAGCTCGCGCACGGTCGCGGCGATCGCCGGCTGCGTCGAGGCCGGCAGCGGGCGGTGCAGCTCGCCGGCGAGCCCGCCGGCACCGTGGCGCGCGAGCAGCTCGTCGGGCAGGTACAGCCGATCGCGCGCCCAGTCCTCGGCGACATCGCGGCAGATGTTCGTCAGCTGCATCGCGACGCCGAGCCGGGCCGCGGGCACGAGCGCCGCGTCGTCGCGGACGCCGAACACGTGGCACATCATCAGGCCGACGACGCCGGCGACCCGGAAGCAGTACGCGTGGAGCTCGGCGAGCGTCGTGTAGCGCGTGCCGGTGGCATCCATCGCCATCCCGGCGAGTAGCTCGGCCGGATAGCGGCGCGGGATCGCGCGCGCGCGCACGACCTCGGCGAACGCCGCGAGCACCGGATCGATCGGCGCGCCGGCGTAGATGTCGGCGAGCTCGCGCTCGAGCGTCGCGAGCGCTGCGCCGGCCGCGGCGCGCGGCACGTCGTCGACCGCGTCGTCGGCGCGCCGGCAAAACGCGTAGACGACCGCGGCGTGATCGCGCGTCCGCGCGTCGAGCAGCCGGCTCGCGAGCGCGAAGCTCTTCGAGTGGTGGGCGATCGTCGCGCGCGCCGCGAGCGCCGCCGGCGGTGCGATCACGAGCTCGGTCATGCGGCCTCGGATGCCTCCGCGATCGCGGCGAGCTCCGGCGTCAGCGCGAGCCCGTGATCCTTCGCGATGCAGGCATAGGTCGCCTTCGCGCCGTTGATCACGCCGGGCACGCCCGCGCCGGGGTGCGTGCCGGCACCGACGAGGTAGAGCCCCGGGATCTTCGGATCCTTGTTGTGCGGGCGGAAGTACGCGCTCTGGGTCAGCCGCGGCGCGACCGAGAATGCCGAGCCCTGGAACGCGGCGAGCTCGCGCTGGAAGCCGACCGGCGTCAGCTCGCGGCGGACGACGACGTGACGGCGCAGGTCCGGCAACACGCGCTCGAGCGCGGCGAGGATCCGATCGCCGTACGCGGGCCCGAACGTGTCCCAGTCGACCGGCGCGTGGCCGAGGTGCGGCACCGGCGACAGCACGTAGAAGCTGCCGCCGCCCGGGGGTGCGAGCGATGGATCGGTGACGTGCGGCGCGTGCAGGTACAGCGAGAAGTCCTCGGGGACCGCGTCGCCATGGAAGATGTCGTCGAGCAGGCCGCGGTAGCGCGGACCGAACACGACGGTGTGGTGCGCGGGGTCGAGCTCGCGATAGTCGCGATCGGTCCCGAAGTAGAGGACGTAGAGCGACATCGACCAGTCCATGCGCTCGAGCTTCTTCGTGCGCTTCGCCGCGCGCGCGTCGCCCGCGTAGAGCGCCGCGTACGTGTGGTGGAGATCCGCGTTCGAGACGACGAGATCGAACGTGTCCTCGCCGGCGTCGGTCGTGACGACGTGCTTGCCGGCCTCGACGCGGATCGATCGCACCGGGCTCGCGAGCCGGAGCTCGCCGCCGAGATCGCCGAGCAACCGGCACAGCGACTGGACCAGCGCGCCGGTACCGCCGCGCGGAAACCACACGCCCCATTCGCGCTCGAGGTGGTGGATCAGCGTGTAGATCGACGACGTCTCGTACGGGTTGCCGCCGACGAGCAGCGAGTGAAACGACAGCGCTTCGCGGACGTGCTCGTCGCGCACGAACTTCGCGACCGTCTTGTAGACCGAGCGATCGGCGCGCAGCATCGCGAGCTGCGGCGCGACCCGCAGCATGTCGGTGAAGCGGAGAAATGGCGTCGACGCGAGCTGCGTGTAGCCGGCGTCGAACACGCGGCGCGCGTAGTCGGCGAACGCCTCGTAGCCGGCGACGTCGCGCGGATCGCGCGCGGCGATCTGGGCGATCATGTGCTCGCGGTTGCCGTCGTAGTCGAACCGCGCGCCGTCGTCCCACACCAGGCGGTAGAACGGCGTCACCGGCAATAGCTCGCAGTAGTCGGCGCGACGCCGGCCGGCCTCGGTGAACAGCTCGTCGATGCAATGCGGCGCCGTGATCACCGTCGGGCCGGCATCGAACGTGTAGCCGCCGTCGCGGTAGACGTACGCGCGCCCGCCGGGCAGCTCGCGCGCCTCGTACACGGTGACGCGCACGCCGGCGGTCGCGAGGCGAATCGCGGCGGCGAGCCCGCCGAAGCCCGAGCCGATCACGGCAGCTCGCAGGTCAGCCATACATTGCCTCCATGCGGCGCAGGTCCGCCGCGATTGCCTCGACGATCGAAACCGGTGCATGCGGCCGGACCGCGGCGAGCGCGCGCTCGATCGTGTCGCCGATCGCGCGCCGCCCGAGCGGCTCGACCTGCGCGGCGAGCGCATCGGCGAGCGCCGGCAGCTCGGTCGCCGCCGACGCGTGCGCGACGAGCCGCGCCCAGACGAACGGCTCGTGCGCCTGCGCGAGCCACGCCCACGGCCAGGTCGGCCGCGCGGCGCGCAGATCCTCGTACGCCTTGTCACGCCGCGCCGGCGCGACGAGGCAGCCGAGATCGTCGAGCATCTGCAGCGCGCAGCCCGCGATCTCGCCGAGCTCGCCGATCGCGGCGCGCACGGTCGGCGACGCACCGGCCGCGAGCGCGCCGAGCTCGACCGCGAGCCGGCACAGCGCGCCGGTCTTGAGCCGCGTCGTCGCGCGCACGACCGCCGAAACCTGGCGGACGTCGAGCGCGGTGACGCGCGTCGCGAGGTCGAGCGCCTGCCCCTGATGACAGCGGACGAGCGTCGCGACCGCGAGCTCGGTCGCCCCGGGCAGCGCGAGCCGCGCGAGCTCGCCGAGCGCCCAGAAGTACATCCACGAGCCGGTGTTGATCGCGAGCGGCTCGCCGACGAGCTTGTGCAGCGCGGGCTCGCCGCGCCGGACCTCGCTCTGGTCCTCGACGTCGTCGACGATCAGCGAGCCGGCATGCAGGATCTCGAGCACGCGGGCGATCGCGTGCGTCGTGGCGTCCGGCGTGCCGCCGGCGAGCGCGCAGCCGGCCTCGACGAGCCGCGCGCGCAGATCCTTGCCGGGCCGCGCGAGCAGCTCGGCGGCCGGCCCGACGAGCGCGGCCTGCCAGACGTGCGCCGGGACGTCGGGATCGAGCGCGGCAACGCCATCCGCAGACGTCGCGGCCTCGAGCGCGCGGACCAGCGGCGGCGGGGCCGGCAGCTCGCCGGTGACCGCGGCGGCGATCGACGATGCGGGCTTCGCGCTCACGCGAGCTCCCCGCCGAGCGCGGCGCGCCACGACAGGCCGCGCGGCGGCCGTCCGAAGAAGAATCGCGCGCGGTCAAGCCGCGTCAGCTCGAGCGCGTAGAACCGCCGGATCACCGGCTCGGGCAACCGGTAGAACCGCGCGAGCACGTGGTGGCGATCCTCGGGCGCGAACCAGCCGAACAGCATGCGGTTCAGCCGGGTCGCGAACGCGAGCTGGCTCGTGTGGCTACGAGCGAGCTCGGCGAGCGCGCCGTCGCGGTCGAACAGCGAGCCCGCCGGCGTGCGCGCGATCGCGTCGGCGAGCCGCGCGGCGATCGGAAACGAGTAGCCGGTGACCGGATGAAACCAGCTGCCCGCGTAGCCGGCGACGAGCGGCGACGCGACGCGCGGGGGATCGAGCTCGAGCGGCAGCGGGATGCAGCCGGTCTCCTCGCGGACGACGCGCTCGATCGCCCAGCCGCGGTGCTGCGCGTACGCGCGGATCGCCGCGCGATGCGCCTCGACCGCGAGCACCGGACGATCGGCGAACACGGTGTCCTCGACGAGCAGCCGGTCCGGCGCGAGCGGCAGCACGTACATGAACCGGAACCCGCCGAGCTGCTCGACGACGGCGTCCATCACGATCGGCCGCTCGACGCCGTGCCCCGGCACGATCACCTCCAGGCCGACGAACACCTGCCAGCCGGTGCGCGTGACCGGCAACCGGCCTGGCCCGCGCGCATCGATCACGACCTCGGCCGCGAGCGCGCGCGACGGCGTGACGACGCGCTCCGCGGCGATCTCGATCGCGGGCTCGCCGAGCCACAGCACGTCGACCGTCTCCGCGACGCAGCCGGCGAGCCGCTCGTTCGTGACCGCGGCGTACGGCGACGCGAGCGTCCGACGCTGGCCCGGAAACGCGACGTCGTAGCCCGGCCAGCGGTGGACGACGAGCGGATCGATCCAGTCCGCGTCCGGCGGCAGGTCACCGGCGTGGAAGCACCACGTGTGGTTGCCGGCGAGCGCCGGCGCTCGCTCGACGATCGCGATCCGCGCGGCCGGCTGGTGCGCGCGCACCGCGAGCGCGATCAGCCCCGCCTGCAAACCACCTCCGACGATCGCGTAGTCCGCGCGGTCGCTCGTCGAGTCTGGGGCCATGCACCGTTCGATGGCGTGGCCGGCGAGCGGTTACGGCGCCGCGATCAGCCCGTCGCGATGCGGGTTTCCCACGTGACCTGGACGCGATCGCCCAGGGTCGCGCGCGCCGAGCAGTACTTCTCGACCGACAGCTGGACCGCGCGCTCGAGCTTCTCGGGCGCGACCGCGCCGCGCGCGACGAACACGAGCTTCATGCGCGTGAACGGCGTGACCTGACCGTCGGGCCGCACGCCTTCGATCTCGACCGCGAGATCCTCGAGCGGCTCCTTCTGCTTGCGCAGGATGTGGAGCACGTCCATCGCGCTGCAGCTCGCGACCGCCGCGAGCAGTAGCTCCATCGGGCGCATGCCGGCGCCGGTCCCGCCGATCTCGGGCGCGCCGTCGACGACGAGCGTGCCGCCGGAGGTCTCGCCGATCGCGTCGAACGCCGCGGCGCCGCGCTGGTGCAACCGCACGCGCATCGTCTTCTCAGCCACGTGGCCCGTCCTCGGTAAATGGCGGCCCCGACAGGTAGCGATCGCCGCGATCGCAGATGATGCAGACGACGACGCCGTCGCGGCCGGCGCGCGCGAGCTCGTCGCAGATCTGGCGCGCGGCCCACACCGCGCCGCCGGAGCTGACGCCGCAGAACAGACCTTCGCGGCGGGCGAGCGCCCACGTCGTCGCCTCGGCATCCGCCTGCGAGACATCGACGATCCGGTCGACGCGCTCGGGCTCGTAGATCTTCGGCAGGTACTCCTTCGGCCACCGCCGGATCCCGGGGATGCGCGAGCCGTCGGTCGGCTGGCAGCCGATGATCTGGACGTCGGGCCGCTGTTCCTTGAGGAACCGCGACACGCCCATGATCGTGCCGGTCGTGCCCATCGAGCTCACGAAGTGCGTGATGCCGCCGCCGGTGTCGCGCCAGATCTCGGGCCCGGTCGTCTCGAGGTGCGCGCGCCAGTTATCGGGGTTGCTGAACTGATCGAGCATCAGGTAGCCGCCGCGCGCGACCTTCTCGCGGGCGTGATCGATCGTCGCCTCCATGCCGCCGGCGGCCGGCGTCAGGATCACGTCGGCGCCGAACGCGCGCATCACCTGGACGCGCTCCGGGGTCGAATTCTCCGGCATCACGAGCTCGATCGCGTAGCCGCGCGCGGCCGCGATCATCGCGAGCGCGATCCCGGTGTTGCCGCTCGTCGGCTCGATCAGCCGCATGCCCGGCCGCAGCTCGCCGCGCTCCTCGGCACGCAGGATCATCGAGCGCGCCGGGCGATCCTTGACGCTGCCCGCGGGGTTATTGCCCTCGAGCTTCGCGAACAGCCGCACCGACGGGCGATCGACGCCGCTCGGCAGCTCGATCATGGGTGTCGCTCCGACGATGTCGACGAGCTTCATCGCTCAATAGGTGTACCGCAGATACAGCCGCGCATCGATCGCGCGCATCGCATCGAACTGCGGCAGCAGGAACGCGTCGACGGCCGCGCCGATCGCGTAGTGGCGGTTCTCGAGCTGGTACTCGGCGCCGGCGCCGGCCTGGAACAGGATCGAGAAGTTCTCGCCCGACTCGGTGACCATCACCTTGCCGAGCACGTTCGACGAGATCATCGACACGCCGGCACCACCCTCGACGAACACCGCGATCGTGTCGAACCGGCCACCGATCCGCGCCTCGGCGAGCCCGCGGTAGAGCTGGAACCACTCGCCCTCGGGCGGTGGCGGCACCGTCGCCTCGTGGCTCGACGCGGTGAACGACAGTCCGAGTGCGAGAAAGTTGAACACGTCGCGGCCGAGCGCGAGGTGCAGCCCGGGCCCGGGGCGCGCGTCGTCGGAGTGCGACGGCAAGAAGCCGGTCGCGCCGAGCCCACCCTCCGCATACCAGCCCGATGCTGCCGGACGCGCGTCGGCAACGCTGGCGCAGCACGTGGCCACGAGCACGACGAGAATGCGCATTCCGCCGCGCATCCTAGATCGAATACGTCGCGGGCGCGAATGCGGTGAGCTCGCCGGCGGGCGCGTCGAACAGATCCTCGTGGATCATCTCGCCGCGAACGTCGCGCACGCGCACCGTGTACTCGAGCACCATGTGCGTCGTCGGCCGGAACACGATGTCGACGCGGATCAGCTGGCGGAACGCCTCGCGCGGAACCGGATCACCGACCGGCGTCGGCGCGACGTCCGGGTTCGCGGGGTCGTACGGCGTCATCGGCTGGAACGCGTCCGCGTTCTTGTTGATCGTGAGCGTCGCCGCGAACGGATTGACGTTGCCGCGCGTGATCTGATCGAGATCGATCGAGGCCTCGCGCAGCTGATCCTCGCGGAACAGCCCCGACACCGTGCCGCCCTTCGGGACGTGGATCGGGATGTTGCCCTCGAGCGGCGGCGTCGGCGGCGCGTCGTCGTCGGTCGACAGCACGATCAGCGACGGATCGTAGGCGAACGCCTCGTTCGCGCCGTTGAGATCGACGAACGCGAGGTCGTCATCGTCGGTCGGATCCGCGGGGTCGTCGTTCGTGTCGAGGCTCTTGATCGTCCACTCGACGGAGACCTCGATGTCACCGACCTTGACGTACGGCACGTCGACGCCGAGCGCGGCGGTGCGCTCCGCGCGGGTCGCCGCATCCTCGGCCTTCTCGATCGTGATCGGCAGCGTCAGCGACGACTTCGCGACCGACAGCGTGCCGGTGCCGTCGTCGACGCCGGCCTCGAGATTCATCGGCGAGGGCAGGTAGATCGGATCGTTCGCGCTGCACGCGGCGAGTCCGACCAGTCCGACGAAGCCGAGCACGCGCATGATCAACCTCCCGGCGAGAACAGGAATGGATAGACGACGTTCGCGACCGCGCCCTTCGGCGGGAACCGCAGGCGCATCACGTTGCTCGTGACGCAGTCCTGGACCGCGGCGTTCGTCAGCGTCGAGCTGCCGGTCGCGTCGGCCTTCTCGACGCTGCCGTCGCTGCCGATCTTGAACTTGACGACGACCTTGCCGCCGATGCCCGGCGAGCGGTTGAGCTCCTTCTGGTAGCAGGCGCGGAACACGCCGGCGCGCGCCTTGACGACGCGGTTGATCTCGTCCTCGGTGTAGCCACCGGGATCGCCGGTCATCTCGCCGACCGAGACCTTCACTTCCTTCGGACCGGACCCGGTGCAGCCGGCGCCGACGCACTTGCCGCCCGGCCGCTCCTTGCCGGTGTCGACCGGCCCCTTGTTCGACACGAAGTCACCCTCGACGTTGCCGCCGCCGCCGCTGCCCTTGCCCTTGCTGCCGCGCGTGGTGCCGGTGCCGACGCCTTCGCCGACGCCGGTGCCAGTGCCGGTGCCAAAGCCGAGCGAGCCGGCCTTCAGCGTGTCGCCCTTGATCCCGGTGAACTTGCCGAGGTTCGTCGCGAGGCTGCGGTCGACGATGTTGTCGAGGATCTTGCGGTTCTTGTCCTCGAAGAACGCGACCTTCGGCGGCTCGGGCGGGACGTCCTTCGCGTTCGGATCGCGCGCGCGCTCCTGCTCGCCCTTGCCGCCGGCCGCGCCCTCGTCACCCTTCGTCGCGGTCTTGAGGTTCTCCTTCGCCGGCGACAGCGCGGCGGGCTCCTGCTTGTTCACCTTGCCGACGGTCGGCGCGACCTTGACCTCCGGCGGCGTCGTCTCCTCGACGCGCGTCACGAGGTAGTTGCCGGTCAGCGCGCGCGGGCCCGGCCACACGTTCGGATCGTCGGATGGATCGTAGAGGATGATCGTGCCCATCAATAGCGCCGCGTGCAGCAGCACCGAGAACCCGGTCGACGCCTGCGATTCGGGATCCGACGTCGCGAGCCGCCACGCCGAACCGAACGTCACGAGGCCCGCGGTGATGAACAGCGCGCTTCGCCACGTCCACTCGGCCCAGACCTGGTCTTGCACCCACGCGTACCACTCGGTCTCGGTGAGCCCCTGGATCCATTGCCAGGCGACCATGAACACGACGAGGCCGATCGTGAAGAACGCGGCCGCGGCGGCGGTCTGGGTCAGCGTCGCGAACAGCTCGGACGTCCCCTCGAGCGACTTCTCGAGCGGCACGAACTGGAAGAACAGCTTCACCGTGCCGGTCTCGTCGAGATCGATCACGCCCCAGTCGCGGCCGCTGATCGGCGTCGCGTGGAACTCGCCGCTCGCGCGCCGCATGAAGTCGCGGACGTCCTGGACCTGGCCGTCGATGCAGATCTTGCCGGCCATGCGCTCGCCGAGCGTCAGCAGGTAGCCGCGCTTGCCGGGCGAGATGATCGCGAAGTTCTTCGGCAGCCCGAGATCCGGGATGACGAACGTGGGCCGTCCCTTGTGGCCGAGCGTGATCTTGCGAGGGACCTCGCAGACGACATCGCTCATGACCTCGTCGTGCCAGATCAGCGCCGTGCGCAGCGCGACGGGACGGCCACTCGGTGTCACAGCGCTTCTTCCTCCACCGTGCGCACGAGGTGCGGGATGAACGAGCGCTTCTCGAGGCTCGCGCGCTCGAGCTCTTCATTCGCGCGCTCGAGGAAGTACAGCAGCTGCGGCGACCGCGACCGACCGTTGAGCCCGAGGCCTTCGAAGTTGAAGTTCTGCTCCTTGACCGGCTTCTTCGCCGCGTCCTTCGCCGGCGTCGCCGCGTCCTTCTTCTCCGGCTTCTCGGCCTTGTCCGCCGCGGGCTCGGTCGGCACCGGCTTCTTCTTCGGCTGCGCGGCGGCGGGTAGGGCGGCGGCACACACGATCGCGAGCGCGAGCGTGGACTTCCGCCCCCAAGCGACACCCCAAGCGGGGGCTACGAGCCTCAGCCTCATTTGCCCAGGTCCTTTCGTTTTTCCTCGGCAGCTTGCCGCTTGCCGTGACTGGCCGGGGCTTCCTGCAGGTAGCGGTCCAGATCGGCCTTCGCGCCGCTCGGGTCTTCCATGAAGTCGGCCTTGAGGATCGCGAGGTTGAACATCGCGTCGGCGCGCGCGGCGCTCCGCCTCGGAGCTTCCCGGACGACCATGTCCCAGACCTTCTTCGCTTCCTTCAACTCTTTGAGCCCGCGGTGCGCGACGCCGAGCGCGACCTGCGCCGCGTAGTCGTCCGGCTTGCGTTCGACGATCGATTGCAGCTCGCCCTTGGCTCGCGTGTAATCGCCGGCGTCGAGCAACACGGAGGCCTTGTTGTAGCGCGCGTCGAGGTAGCTCGCATCGAGCGACACCGCGCGGTCGAAGCGCTCGAACGCCTCCTGCGCCTTGCCCTGCTTGAGCGCGAGCAGCGCGAGCGCGTTGAAGATCGCCGGATCTTTCGCGTCGAGCTCGAGCGCCTTCGCGAGCACCAGCTCGGCGAGCTCGAGCCGCTTCTGCTGGATGTAGATCAGGCCGAGCTCGGAGTAGATCTGCGCGGTCACGCCGGACACGCGCACGGTGTCGCGCAGCACCGCGACCGCGTCGTCGAAGTCGCCGGCATCGCGCAACAGCGACGCGAGCCGGGTCGAGGCATCGCGGCGATTTGGATCGTCCTCGGCGGTCGTCTTCAGCACCGCCTCGTAGTCGGCGCGCGCGTCCTTCTTGTGGCCGGCGCGGCGGTGCGCCTCGGCGCGCGCGAGCAACGTCGGCGTGTGGTCACGCTTGATCGCGAGCGCCTTCGTGTAGTGCGCGACCGCGGCGTCGTCGTCACCATCCTTGAACGCGATCGCGCCGAGGTCGTGCCACGCCTCCCACAGCTTCGGATCGATGTCGAGCGCCGCCTTGAGCCGCGCCTTCGCGGTCTCGTTCGCCTCGGGGCCGCCGAGCCGGAGCGCGCGCATCGCGGCCTCGAACTCCTTCTGCGCCTTCGGGCTCACCGGATCGAGGCGGTTGACCGTGCGGCCCTTCGGCCCGGTCGACTTCTTCGTGCCACCCCCGCCGCACGCGACGAGCCCGCACAGCAGCGCGATGATGATCCGCCTCATCGCGCGATCTCCGAGATGATCTCCGGCGTCGGCGGGCGATCGCCGATGCGCTCCTTGCCGCGCGACTCGCGCTCCGGCGGGAACTTCTTCGCGCTGAGCCGGCCGAGCGCGGTGCGGATCTTCGCGGTGTACTCGTCGTAGACCTGCATCTGGATCGCCTTCTGGTAGCCCGCGGTGAACAGCTCGACCGCCTTGTCCTGGATGTTGACGACGTACTCGTTGATCTTGTCCTGGTACGCCTGCACGAGGTCCGGCGGCACGCTCGGCGGCGGCTTCGCACCCGCGGTCGCGAGCGCCTCGGCGAACCCGTCGTAGACCTGGCCCATGCGGTAGAGCGCGGCGGTCGCCCACTTGAGGTCCTGGAAGTCGATCACCGAGCCGTAGACCTTCTCGGCATCGCCGAGCAGCTTGCTCTTCGCCTTCAGCGCCTTCTCGAGATCCTTCGGCTTGACGTCGAGCGAGATCTTCTCGTACTCGCGGAACACGATCTCGCCCTCGTAGTAGCGCGCCTCGGCGGCCCACGGCGTGCCGACCGCCTTGTCCTTGCCGCTCGCGCTCTTCCACAGCTTCTGCGCCGTGCCGAGCTCGTCCTTCGCGCGCCGGAACTGACCGGCCTTGAACGACATGCGGCCCGCGCGCGTCCACGCCTCGATCACGCGCTTGCCGCTCGACCGATACGTCCGCGCGTAGTCCGAGTACGCCTTGTACGCCGCGCCCTCGTCGCCCGCGTTCTCGTAGACGACGCCGATGTTGAACGCGACGTCGGGCGCATCCTTGCGGTCAGCGAACTTCGTCGCGTACGTCTTGTAGTGCGCGATCGCTTCCTTGTTCTGACCGAGCGCCTGGCGCAGCACGCCTGCGTTGAACAGCGCGTCGGGCGCCTTCGGGCCGGTGCGGAACTTCTGCCACACGAGCTCGTACGCCTTCGCGGCGCGATCGTAGTAGATGACCTTCTCGTAGACCTGGCCGGCGGAGAACGCCGCCTTCTCGGCGAGATCGGGCTGCTTGTCCGCGTAGCGCTCCGCGATGTCGAGGTAGAGATCCGCCGCCTTCTCCTGCTGGCGCGCCTTCTCGTACATGACGCCGGCGTTCATCAGCGCCTGCGCCGACGCGTTCGGATCGGTCGTCTCCTTCGGCACGCGCAGGTAGAACGTCGCGGCCTCCTCGTACTTGCCGGCGTCCTTGTACTTGTCGCCGCTCTTCAGGATCGAGTCGACGATCAGCTTCGACAGCAGCTCCTGCTTGTCCTTGCTCGCGAACGACGGCGCGGTCTTCAGCTTGCGCGCCCACTCCTCGAGGTTCTCGTAGTCGTTCGCCTTCGACAGCGACTTCAAGATGCGATCGCCCGCGGGCCCCGCGTTCGGATCCTTCGGGTACTTCGTGACGATCACGCCGAACCGCTTGATCGCCTCGTCGTACTCGCCGTAGTCGTAGAACATCTGGCCGTTCTTGAACAGCACGCCGACGATCGTCGGATCGTTCTGGAACAGCGTCGCGTAGAGATCGATCGCCTCGCCGAACTTCTTGTCGACGGGATACAGCTTCGTCTTGCCCTGCGTGTCCTTCGGGCGCGCCTTCTCGAACGCCGCCATCGCGTTCAGCAGCGCGTCCTTGTGCCACTTGCCGACCGGCGCGCTCTTGCCAACCGCGAGGTACTCGTCGCCGGCCTGCTCGACCTTGCCGAGCTTGAAGCACAGGATGTCGGCCCGGTAGTAGCGGACCTCGATCGCCTTCTCGGGGTTCGTCGAGTTCTTGACGCCGAACGCGGTCAGATAGTTCTCGTACGCGTCGGCCGCGCGCTCGTAGATGATCGACAGATCCTTCGGCAGGTAGGGCGCGGTCGCGCACTCGGTCAGCTTCGCGACCTTCATGCCCTTCTCGCGGCGCTGCGCCTCGCCGTGGATGTTGACCGCGGTCGTCCGCGTCAGGTCCTCGGTGACCTGCAGCGAGCGCGCGAGTGCCTCGCGGTTCTTCTGCGCCTTCGCCCACGCCGAATTCGGGCCGAAGTTGTCGAGGAGGACCTTGATCTCCTCCTGCGCCTTGTCGACGTCGAGCGCCGCGTTCCAGTTCTCGACGATGTCGCGCTGGTACTCCGCCGCCTTGAGCGACTCGGGATCCATCTTGATCAGGAACCGATACGCCTCGTTGCTGCGATCCCACTCGGTCTGCGCGCCGTAGCTCTCGGCGACCTTCAGCAGCACGTCGCGCGAGTACTGCTCGCCGCCGATCGACGCGAGGAAGTCGAACACCTCCTTCGCCGACACCGAGCGATCCTCGGTGAACACGACGACGAGGTACTGCAGCGCCTCGTCGCGCAGCGAGGCACTGCGCCGGCGCTGCGCCGCGGTGCCGGTGCGCTCGGCCTCGACCGCCTTGTCGAGCACGCGCTTGAAGTCCTTCGCCGCCTGGATCGAGTTACCGAGCTTCCACTCGCACCACGCGATCTTGAACGTCGCGAGGTCACTGGTCGCGGCCTTGTCCGGGATGTGCTTGTACGCGTCCTTGGCCTTCGTCCAGTTGCCGGTCGCGAAGTAGTGCTCGCCGACCATCATCCACGCATCGGCGTGCAGCGGCGACTGCGGATACTTGTCGATCACTTCCTGGAACTTGCCCATCGCCTCGTCTTCGCGCTGGTCCTCCTTCGCGGCGAAGCCGATCAGGTACGTCACGAGATCCATGCGGCGAAAGCTCGGATACTTGTCGTGCAGCTCGACGTAGAGCGCCTCGGCTTCCTTGAGATCGATCCGCGGCTCCTTCGGCGGATCGCACGCGGTCTTCTTCTGCGAGCACTTCTCGACGAGCCGCGAGAACTCCTCGACGCGGATCAGGTAGAGCCGCCGCGATTCCTCCCACAGCAGCTCGGCGAGCTTGAACATGCCCTCGGCCTTCGCCTCGCCGGTCGGCTTGCTCTGCAGGAACTGCCGCAGCAGGCCGATCGCCTCGATGCGCTTCGCGTCGCGCTTCTTCTCGGTCGACGCGAGCAGGTCCTTCAGCTCCTGCGACAGCACCGGCGCTTCCGGCGTCGGCGGCCGCTTGCGGATGTAGAGCTCCTGCGACGGGCCGCGGATCGTCACCTGGACCTCGCCGGCCGACTTCTGCGCGTACGCCGGTGCGGCGATCGCGAGCAACCCGAGTACGAGCGCGCGCTTCATCGCCAGCCCTCGTACTCGTCGGCCCAGTACTCGCCTTGCCACGGCCAGAACTCCTCGTCGTCGCCGATCATGCTCGCGTTCCACATCCGGCCGATCAGCTCCTCGGGGAACCGGCCGGCCGCGAGATCCTGGACCTCGATGTCGAGCTTGCGCTTCTGGCCGATGATCGCGTCGATCTTGCCGAGCTTCGCCTTGTCGAGCACCTTGCGCGTGTCCTCGTAGAGCTTCTCGATCGCCTGCTGCGCGAGCTTGTCGCCGGCGTCCTCGAGCTGGCGCGACAGCTGGTGCGACGACCGATCGAGCCGGCGCGCCTCGCCGATGTCGGCCTGGATCATCGGCCGGATCCCCTGCACGGCATTCTTCGACACGCCGGTCGCGGCGCGGTCTGCCGCGGCGAGCGCCTTGACCTCGGCGTCGTCGATCTTGTCCGACAGCTCCTCGAGGCGCTTCTCCTCGGCGGCCGCCGCACCCGGCTCGATCGTGCCTTCGCGGCGCGCGCGCGCGAGCTCGGCGCGCTGCTTGTCGACCTGGTCCGCGAGCCGCCGGAGATCCTCGAGCACGGCGTTCGCGTCCGCGAGTTGCTCCTGCTCGAGCGTCTTCTCGGTGCTGACCGCAGCGACGCGCTTCTCGGACAGCTGCGCGCCGAGGTTCTGCCACAGCCGCGTCACGTTCGGCGCGCCCTCGGACAGCTCGTGGATGCCGACGATCGCGTCGTTGAGCCGGATGAACTTCGGATCGAGGCGGAGCAGGGCGAGCACCTGATCGACCGGGTTCTGCGCGACCTGCTTGTCGTGCGCGTTGCCGCCGCTCGCCTTGGTCTCGCGGTAGCGCGTGATCGCGGTCGCGAACAGCTGATCGCGCAGCTGGCGATCCTTGCGCGCCTTGTCGATCGTGTCGACGATCGGTTGCAGCTTGACGACGAGCTCGTCGTACCACTTCTGCGACTCGTCGAACTTGCAGTCCGCGAGCTCGACGTAGCCGGCGAGCAGGCTCGCCTCGGGCCACAGCGGCGACGACGGGAACTCCTTGAGCAGCTCGTGCACGAGGTCGCGCGACGTCGGCAGCTCGCGCTTCTGGTACATCGACCAGCTCGCCTCGAACAGCGCGTCCGGCAGGTACGCCGAGTCGTCGGGGATCTGGAAGTAGTGGTAGTAGGCGTCATCGTACTCGCCTTGCTCGTGCGCGATCCGCCCGAGCCCGAGCCGCGCGAGGTCCTTGACCGTGAAGTAGCGATCGTCGACGACGAACGTGAACTTGTCGGTATCCGGCGTCGCGGCGATCTCGCACATCGCCTCGGCCGATCCGCGCAGCTCGCCGCGCCGCGCCCGGATCACGCCGCGCAGGTACACCGCGGACGAGTAGAGGCGGCTCTTCTTCGAGATCGTGACGAGCTGGCCCTCGGCCTCGGCGAGCTTGTTCGCGTCGTACGCCGCACGCGCCCGCAGGTACGCGCGCTCGCCCGCGATCGACGGCGGGATCGGATCCGTCGTCTTCACGGCCTCGATCCGCGCGAGCACGCCGGCGTGATCGCGGGTCTCGAGCGCGATGTCGACCGCGCGGCGGTGCGCCGGGCCGAAGTACGGCGCCGCCGGGCCGCGCTTCAGGATGCCCTCGATCGTGTCGAGCGCCGAGCCGTACGCGCCGGACCGCGCGAGCGCGACGGACAGATCGTACTCGGCGTTCTGGTACTCGACGAACTCGGTGAACGCGCCGTAGCGCGGCGACTTCACGATCCCGTACAGCGCGACCGCGGCGTTCGTGAACGCGCCGTCGTTGATCAGCTTCTCGGCCGCCTGCAGCTCGCGACGCAGCGACGTCAGGTTGCCGCTCTCGACGTCGATCAGCTTCATCTGCTCGAGCGCGACGAAGTACTTCGACAGCGGGTCGAGCGCCGCCGGCTTCGCCTCGTCGTCCGAGGCCTCGGGCTTGTCCTTCGACGTGGCCGGCTTGCCCTTGTCCGGCTGCGCCCAGGCCGGCGACGACACGAGCACGACGAGCGCGGTCGCGAGCGCGCGCTTCACTTCTTCGATCCCTTCGCGTCGCCCTCGGCACGCGGCACGGCCTTGACCGAGACGTCGATCCCGAGTCCGTAGCTGCCGCGCTCCTTGCGCTTCCACTCGTACGCGATGTCTCCGCCATCGCGCGCCTTCGCGGCGACGACGAGGTCCTTGTTCGGCACCGCCTTGACGACGATCTGCGACTCGGTCACCGACGTGAACGAGTCGTCGTCCTTGCCGGTCGCCTCGACCCGGAACGTGATCAGGTGGCGGCCCGGCGCGACGTAGCCCTCGAACCGCACGCCGTCGTCGCCGCCGATCGCGCCGGTCGTGTTCTCGAAGACGCTCGCGCCGTCGAGCCGGATCGTCGCCTTCGACGGCGTGTAGTAGCGCGCGGTCGTGTACGTCAGCTTGATCTGGATCCGCGTCGAGTACAGCGCGCTCGCGACCGCGTTCGCCCGCGCGCGCGACTTGAACAGCTCGTCGCGCAGCGACAGGTACTCCTGGCGGAGCGTGTCGACGTCCGGCTCGTCGGCATCCTTCGGCGGCTTCGGCTCGTCGCTCGCGGTCTTCTTCGGATCGGTCGGCGGCGGCGCCGAGCCGCTGCCAGCGCCGGCCGGCGTCTGCGGGGTCGTCGCCGGTGGCGTCGTCGTCGGCGTCGTGGCGGGCGGCGTCGTCGGCTTCGCATCGGCGGGCGCGTCCGGCGTCGGCGCCGGCTCGTCGGTCGCCTCGTCCTTCGGCTCGGGCTTCGTCGGGACCGCCTTCGCCTTCGGCTTCTTCTTCTTCGGTCGCGGAGCGGCGGCGGTCAGCGCCGGGACCAGCGCGAACACAGCAACGAGAGCGAGCGATCGCATGCGCATGGCGTTCTCCGCGAGACGTCAGTTATGGAACGGCAAGAACACCGACAGCGAGGCCGTGACCGCGCTGTCGTTGACCAGGAAGCGCTCGTCGAGCAGCTCCTGACGATACGTCCGATTGCGAGCATCGATCCGGAAGGCGGCAGCCTGACCCATGAACAGCTTCATGCCGAAGCCGAGGACACCGGAGGCACCCCGGCTCGTCTGCGAGTCGATCACGCCAACCCCGAGGTCGGCATGGAGGTCGAAGTGGACGATCGACCCGCCGAGTCGCAGCTTGCCGTACACCGGGCTCCACACGAGCAACGACTCGCCGATCAAGGTCCGCGCGTATGTCTCGTCGAGCACGGTGCCGCGGCCGTCCTCGAGCGAGCGGATCAGATCCGCGTTCGCGTGCGTCCACGCGCCGCCGAACTCGACCGCGGTCTCGTCGGTCATGTGATACGTGTACGACGCGCTGACGACGTACGTGCCCGACAGCAGGTCGCTCGCGTAGTAGCCGCCGCCCGCGGACAGCTCGTGGCGGCCTTGCTTGACGAACAGCCGGTCGACCGCGCCGCGCCGCTTGCGCTTGATCGCGAGCCGGTCCGCGATCTCCTGATCGATGCACATCTGCGTCGTGCGCAGGCCGGGCGCCGCCTCCGGTTGCTTCGTCGCGGTCGGCTCGGCCTTGTCGTCGACCGCGTCCTCGTCGGCCTTCGCGACGCGCTTCGGATCGGCGGCCGCGACCGACGTCCACAACGCGAGCCAGACGAGCGCGCGCCGCATCACAGCCCCACCGGGATCCACAGCGCGAGCCCGAACGTCGCGATGATGTTGTTCGTGTAGCTCGTCTCGCCGGCGATCTCCTCGACCGCCATCAGGTCGCGGACGTCGAACCGCACGGTCAGCGCCTTCGTCACGAACATGTCGAGCGCGAACCCGGCGTCGAACGACAGCCCCTGGACCGCGTCGTGGAACATCCGGCCGCCGCCGGCGAACACGAGGATGTCCGAGTGCACGATGCCGCCGCCCATCTTCAGCTTCGCGTGGATCGGCGACCACACGAAGTTGCCGGTCGCGACGTACGCCATCCCGGGATCGAACCGGTTGTCGCCGAAGAACTTGTTGAGCGGCGCGTCGAGATCGAGCGTCAGCGGCGTCAGCGCGAATTCGGCCTGGACGCCGAGATCCTCGGTGAACCACAGCCCGAGCCCGCCGCCGGCGATCCAGCTCGACGACGTCACGTCGCCGCCGAACAGCCCACCGTTCGCCATCAGCACGAGCTTGCCGTCCTTCTGGAAGTCGCGCTTCTGCACGCCGCGTGGCTTCAGCTGCTCGCCGAGCTGATCGCGGATCGTCTGGTCGAGGCACGACGGCAGTGGCGCATCGGACGGCTTCGTCGGTGCGGGCGCGACCCCGGCCGCAGTCTGTGCGGGCTGCGCGATCGCGCGCGACGACGCCGCGAGCACGCATGCGATCACGGCAGCAGCGAGCACGTCACCCCAGGAACGCGGCACTGACGGAACGGTACTCTCGTCCGACGGCGCAAACAACTCGCTCGCCCTGGCAGCCGCCCGTCGAACCGTGCGCGCGCCCGAACCATTCGAGGTACCATTTTCCCGATGGAGCACTTGACCGGGACGCGGATCCGGCGCGAGGCAACGCCGGCCACGGTCAACCTGCGCCGCTGCAAGCTGGTCGTGATCAAGGGCTCGCAGCGTGGCACCGAGCTCGTGATCGGTGGCGACACGTTCCGCGTCGGCAAGGCTCCGGACAACGATCTCGTCCTCGTCGACGAGACCGTCTCGCGCGTCCACTTCGAGATCATGCGCGACGCGAAGGGCTACCTCGTGCGCGACATGAAGAGCACGAACGGCACGTTCCTCGACGGTGCCGAGGTCAAGGAGGCCTACCTGCGCGCGGGCTCGGTCATCGCCGCGGGCTCGGTCGAGCTCAAGTTCACGCCGTTCGAGGAGCGGATCGAGATCCTGCCGTCCGAGAAGGAGCAGCTCGGCGAGATGGTCGGCCGCTCGCCCGCGATGCGCGAGATCTTCGGGCTCGTCGAGCGCATCGCGCCGACCGACGCGACCGTCCTGATCGAGGGCGAGACCGGCACCGGCAAGGACATGATCGCGCGCACGCTCCACGAGCTGTCGCCGCGCTCGGGCGCGCCGTTCATCGTCGTCGACTGCGGCGCGGTTGCCGGCACGCTGATCGAGTCCGAGCTGTTCGGCCACGAGAAGGGCGCGTTCACCGGCGCGGTCACGTCGCGCCAGGGCGCGTTCGAGCTCGCGAGCGGTGGCACCGTGTTCCTCGACGAGCTCGGCGAGCTGTCGCTCGATCTCCAGCCGAAGCTGCTGCGCGTCCTCGAGCAGCGCGAGCTCCGCCGCGTCGGCGGCACGAAGACGATCAAGGTCGACCTGCGCGTGATCGCCGCGACCCGCAAGGACCTGCGCTCGGAGGTCGAGAAGGGCAAGTTCCGCGAGGACCTCTACTTCCGGCTCAACGTCGTTCCGATCACCGCGCCACCGCTGCGCGAGCGCCGCGAGGACATCCCGATCCTGATCGACTGGATGCTGAAGAAGCTCGCGCCCGGCGGCACGCCTCCCGAGCTGTCCGACGGCACGCGCGCCGCGCTGATGGCGCACGACTGGCCCGGCAACGTGCGCGAGCTGCGCAACGTGATCGAGCGCGCGCTCGCCCTCGGCGGCGATCCCGGCATGCTCGTCGCGCCGCTCGGCCCGCCGTCGACGAGCAACACCGCCGCGCTGCGCGATGGCATCGAGTTCGAGCCCGGGGTCTCGTTCCGCGACACGAAGGAGAAGTGGAACGAGCTGTTCGAGCGCCGTTACCTGACGTGGCTCATCAAGCGCGCCGACGGCAACATCTCCAAGGCCGCGCGCGACGCCGACATGGATCGCAAGTACCTGCACAAGCTGCTGCGCAAGTACGGCATCACCGCCGGCGCCGACGCGACCGACGACGACAACTGATCATTCCCGGACGAGCGGCCCGACGAGCGGCCCGACGAGCGCGTTCGCCTCGGCCAGCGCCGCCGCGCTCGCGTCGTCGAGCACCTGGCCATCGCACAGCCGCTGCGTGTACACGAGCACGCCGCGCACGCGGTACTCGCGATAATTCGCGGAGTACGCCATGCACCGGACCTCGGCATGGCCCGTCGTCCACGTCGCCGACGCGAGGTGCGCGCGCAGGTTGACGGCCGTCTTCACCGGCAGCGTGCCCTGCGTCTCGCGCACGAGCTGGCCACGCTGCATCACGCGGTACGTCCACGTGTTGTCGATGCGCAGCTGGAACACCGTCTCCGGCTGATCCGCGAGGTCACTGCGTCCGTCGATCTCGAACGCGATCGGATTCACGATCGGACGCGCGGGTGGCGCGGCAGCGACGAACGTGGCGGGCAGGGCGGCAAGAAGCGAGGCGAAGATCCACTTGTTCATATGCCGCTGTGAACGCGGCCGCCGCCCCGATGATCTGGGGTGCCGCCTCGATCACGCGCGCGCGTGGCGCGTTGAATATCGAGCGCGCACGATCGTCGCGCCGAAACTCAAAACCGACCGCGTCGCGCGGCCGGCCTCGCTGCCGTGGCTCGAATGTCGAGCGCTTACTGCTGCGCCGTCATCTCGCGGCCGCGGGTCTGCAGGCGCGAGATGTAGCGCGACGCGGTGCCGCGCTTGAGGATGCCCTTGGTGACAGCGCTATCGATGATCGAGACCGCGCTCTTCACGAGGTCGGCGGCGTCGTTCGCCTTGCCGTCGACAGCGGTGCGCGCCTTCTTCACGGCGGTGCGCAGGGCTGCCATCGCGGCGCGGTTGCGCGCGCGATTCTTGATCATCTTCCGATTTTGCTTCTCGGCCGAACGAATATTGGCCACGTGGATCTCCTCGCCAAACGCAGAACAGGGCGGGTGTGGTTAACCCGTGTGCTCCCGCATGTCAAGGCGCTCGGCGAGCGCTCGGCTGGCCTGTCTGGTTGCCGGTGACTGCTGACCCCGGAACCGCCGAATCTGCGTCGGAAAATCCATGGTTACCGGGAGTACACAGCGGTCTTTGTGGATAACTTGCGAACAGGTTTGTGCGGCGAGCGGCGATCTCACCGAGATTCCATCCACTCGATCTTGGCTGCTCAAAAAAGCGTCAGATTTTTGTTCGACCCAGCGAGCGCGATCACGACTCGCGTTCGATCGCTTTTGCTTCGTTCCACAGCGTGTCCATCTCTTCGAGCGTCGACTCGCGCGGGGTCTTGCCACGCTCGTGCAAGCGGTCCTCGACATGCTCGAACCGCGTGACGAACCGCTGCGTCGCATCGACGAGTGCGTTCTCGGCATCGACGCCGAGCTTGCGAGCTAGGTTCACGACCGCGAAGAACAGATCGCCGATCTCGTGGTGCATCGCCGCGTGATCGCCGGTGCGCGCGGCGTGCTCGATCTCGGCGACCTCTTCCTTCACCTTGTCGAGCGCGCCGTCCCACGACGGCCAGTCGAAGCCGACCTTGCGCGCCTTGTCGCCGAGCTTCTGGGCGCGGGCGAGCGCGGGCCCCGGCTTGACGCCGGACAGGATGCGGTCGTGGCGCTTGCCGGCCTCCGCCTTCTCGGCCTGCTTGATCTGCTCCCACTGCGCGAGCACCTGGTCGGGAGTCTCGACGCCGGTCGCCTCGCCGAACACGTGCGGATGGCGGCGTACGAGCTTGTCCGAGATCGAGGCGATCACGGCATCGATGTCGAACGCGCCCTCGGCCTGGCGGATCGCGGAGTGGAAGACGATCTGCATCATCAGGTCGCCGAGCTCCTCGCAGTGCCCCGGCACGTCGCGACGCGCGAGCGCATCGAGCACCTCGTAGGTCTCCTCGACGAGGAACGGGCGGAGGGTGTCGAGGGTCTGCTCGCGGTCCCACGGACAGCCGTCGGGAGCGAGCAGGCGATCCATGATCTCGACGAGGCGCGGGAGCGTGGCGCCGACCGGGGGCGACTGCGACATGCGGCGCACCATAGCAATCGGCGTGCTATACGACGCACGTCCCGGGCCGAAGGATCGCGCGGGGCCTACGCAAAACCACGTGACACAAGCAAAGACCACGCGACGCGAGAAGCTCGCATTCGATGATCCCGAGGCGCTCCAGGCGCTGTGCGGGAGCAACAACAGCCGGCTCAAGCTCGTCGAGCGTACCGCGGGCGCGCAGGTCCACCTGCGCGGCAACGAGATCACGATCGAGGGCGAGGGCAGCGCGACCGAGACCGCGAAGTCGGCGCTCGAGCAGCTCTACGATCTGGCGCTCGCCGGCAAGCCGCTGTCGTCGGACGACGTCGTGCGTGCCGTCAAGCTCGTCCAGAACGACGGCAACGGCGGCGGCGCCTCGATCCAGAGCGTGTTCGGCGAGACGATCCTGACGCCCAGGGTCGGTCGGCCGATCGCGCCGAAGGGCGCCGCGCAGAAGCAGTACGTCGATCTCGTCCGCCAGAACGACATCGTGTTCGCGGTCGGGCCCGCCGGTACCGGCAAGACCTACCTCGCGGTCGCACTCGCGGTGCGCGCGCTGCTCGACAAGCAGATCCGGCGCATCATCCTGACGCGGCCCGCGGTCGAGGCCGGCGAGCGGCTCGGCTTTCTGCCGGGCACGCTCGAGGAGAAGATCGATCCGTACCTGCGTCCGCTCTACGACGCGCTGCACGACATGCTCGACTCCGAGCGGCTCGATCGCCTGCTGTCGGACGGCACGATCGAGATCGCGCCGCTCGCGTTCATGCGCGGCCGCACGCTGTCGGGCTCGTTCGTGATCCTCGACGAGGCGCAGAACACGACGCCCGAGCAGATGAAGATGTTCCTCACGCGTATGGGCTTCGACTCGAAGGTGATCGTCACCGGCGACGTCACCCAGACCGACCTGCCGCGCGGTCAGCGCAGCGGCCTGCGCGATGCGCTCGAGCTCGTCGAGGGCATCCGCGGCATCGGCAACGTCGCGTTCAGCGACGCCGACGTCGTCCGTCACCCGCTCGTCGCGGCGCTGATCCGGGCGTACGACTCGCGCGACCGTGCGCGGTCCGAGGCCCGCGACGCCCGCGACGCCCGCGAGGCCCGCGAGGGCGAGAATCGCCGAGCCGCCGACCCGTCCGACGATCGCGACCGCTGACCGGCGGTCGAACTCGCACGACCGGGGCGCGGCTCGGTGTAGACTGAACGCCAATGGTGGTGGCCAGTCCTGACGACCTGGTCGGTGCGGTAGCACGCGACCGGCGCATGATGGGCTATCGCATCCGTCGCCAGGGCGACGGCTGGATCGAGCTCGAGGTGCTCGCGCAGCGCGCGCGGATGCCGGTGCTGCTCGTGCTCGCGTGGCCGGACGTGTGGCGCGACACCGCGCAGCTCGAGCCGCACCTCGTACGCGCGCGGTCTGGCAACTACGGCCTGATCGTCGTCGGCACGGATGCCGACCTCGAGGACGCGCGGCTCGACATGATGCCGGGCGACGCCGACCTGATCGCGATCGCGGCACCGATCGGGATGTCGCGCCTCTTGCTGACGCTACGCTCGCGCGCCGAGGCGATCGCGCAGCGGCTCGCGTGCGCCAGCATCGAGCTCGAGCTCGAGCGCTCGCGGCACGAGAACGACATGCTGATCTCGATCGGCCGCGCGCTGTCGCAGGAGCGCGACATCCAGTCGCTGCTCGCGATCATCTTGCGCCGCGCGTGCGAGGTCACGAACGCGGACGCCGGCTCGGTGTACCGCGTCGAGGGCAACGAAGAGGATCTGTCGAAGCGCAAGCTGCAGTTCGCGGTCAGCCAGAACGACAGCCGCACGCTGCCGACCGCCGGCGGCACGATGTCCGTGAACGCGACGTCGATCGTCGGCCAGTGCGTGCTGTCCGGCGACCGGATCAACGTGCCCGACCTCTACGGCCTCGACGAGCCGGGCACCGGCAACAACCCGTGGGGCTTCGTCCACGATCGCACGTTCGACGACAAGTACCGCTACCAGACGCGGTCGGTGCTCGCGGTGCCGATGATCTCGGCGCGTGGCGACGTGATCGGCGTGATCCAGCTGATCAACAAGCGCGCGAAGGGCTGGATCCAGCTCGACCTGCCGAGCGACTTCGAGAGCGGCGTCGTCCCGTTCGACGAGGTCTCCGAGGCCTACGTCTCGACGCTCGCGTCGCAGGCCGGCATCGCGCTCGAGAACGTGCTGCTGTACGAAGAGGTCAAGACGCTGTTCGACGGCTTCGTGAAGGCCGCGGTCACCGCGATCGAATCGCGCGATCCGACGACGTCCGGCCACTCCGAGCGCGTGGCGAACCTGACGGTGCGGCTCGCCGAGGCCGTGAACTTCGCCGAGAGCGGGCACTACCGCGAGGTCCGGTTCTCGCGCGACGACCTCACGCAGATCCGCTACGCGTCGCTGCTCCACGACTTCGGCAAGGTCGGCGTCCGCGAGCACATCCTCGTCAAGGCGAAGAAGCTCTACGAGCACGAGCGCGAGCTGATCCTGCAGCGCTTCCAGCTGATCAAGCGCGGCTACAAGATCGAGGGCCTCGAGCGCAAGGTTCGCTACCTCTCCGAGGCGTCGCGCGACGAGATGGCCGAGCAGCTCGCGCAGATCGACAAGGATCTGAGCGCGCGCGTTGGCGAGATCGACGACATCATCCGGTTCATCCTGCAGGCGAACGAGCCGAGCGTGCTCGAGCAGGGCGGGTTCGAGCGGATCGCCGAGATCGCCGGGATGACGTTCCTCGACGACACCGGCGAGATCGGTCCGTTCCTGTCGCCGAGCGAGGCGAGCTCGCTGCAGATCCGGCGCGGCTCGCTGACCGAGCAGGAGCGGCTCGAGATCAACAGCCACGTCGTGCACTCGTTCAACTTCCTGTGCCAGATCCCGTGGGGCCGCACGCTGCGTGACGTGCCGCGGATCGCCGGCGCGCACCACGAGAAGCTCGACGGCACCGGCTATCCGGACGGCCTGCGCGGCGACGCGATCCCGATCCCGTCGCGGATGATGGCGATCACCGACATCTACGATGCGCTGACCGCGAAGGATCGCCCGTACAAGAAGGCGATGCCGGCCGAGAAGGCGCTCGACATCCTGGCGTCCGACGTCAAGCGCGGCCAGCTCGATGCCGATCTGTTCGAGGTCTTCATCGGCGCGCGCGTGTGGGCGCTGACCGCGCGCGACGATCGCAAGTAGCGCGCGATGGCTCTCGAGCTCAGCGTCGACGACGATGTCACGCTCGCGCCCGCGCTCCGCCGCCGGCTCGCGGCCGAGGTCCGCCGCATGGTGCGCGCCGCCGCGAAGACCGAGGGCCTACGCGACTTCGAGGTCTCGCTGCGCCTGACGACCGATGCGACTATCCACGCGCTGAACCGCGACTACCGCGGCAAGAACAAGCCGACCGACGTGCTCGCGTTCGCGCAGCGCGAGGGCCCGGCGGGCACGCTGCACCCCGAGGTGCTCGGCGATCTCGTGATCTCCGTCGAGACCGCGAGGCGCCAGGCGAAGCGAGGCTTGCCCGCGGAGCTCCTGCACCTCGCGTCGCACGGGCTCTGTCACCTGCTCGGCTACGACCACCGCGACGACGAGGAAGAGCGCGTGATGAACGCGCGCGCCGCCGAGCTGCGACGCGAGGCGCGCCGGAGCGGGCGCATCCAGGCGGCCTGAGCCTGACCGAAACGAAACCAGCCGCCGGACCTGGGCCCGGCGGCTGTTCGCGATCAGGCGATCGCGTCGGCTACTGGCACTTGCCGCCGGTGCACGTCGTGCCCGACGGGCACTTCAGCACCTGCGCGGCGAACAGCGGCGACGTGCACGCGGTCTGCGCCTTGACCGTGCCCTTGACGTTGAGCACGAACTCGCCGTTGTTCGACGTCCCGAACGCGTCGACCTGGATCGCGTAGTTGCCGGCGGGCACGTTCGTCAGGTTCAGCTTCGACAGGAAGCCGGCCGGGTCGCCGTCGTCGTCGCAGCCGAGGTCGGTGCCGCACGACGCGTCCTTGAGCGAGACCACGCTGTCGCTGATCGTCGAGCCGATCGTGTCGATCTGCAGCGACTGCACGGGGACCGGCAGCTGCAGCGCGTAGACGACGTCGTTACCGGTGTTGCTCTGGCAGGTCTGGTCGTAGTTGTCGGTCGCGGTCGCGAGCGAGCCCATCGTCGCGGGCGCGGTGATCACGCCCGCGAAGTCGGTCTCGCCGGAGCAGAACGCCTCGCTCATCGCGCCGGCGGCCGCGCAGCCGAAGTCCGCCGGATAGTCGGTCAGGTTGTCGGTGTCGTCGTCCATCCCGTTCGCGCACACCGGGCAGCTCGCGCCGGGGCACACGGTGGTCTCGCTGTCGTCGGCAGGGCTCGAGCAACCCGGGTCATTCGGGTAGTCGATCTTGCCGTCGCTGTTGTTGTCGACGCCGTCGGCGCACGCGACCGGCAGGCACTTGCGGCTGCCCATCGTGCCCTTGCACGTGTGTGCCGGACCGCAGGTCAGCGCGCCGGATTGCGCGAGCGCGCTCTCGCAGCTCGCGTTGTTCTTGATCGTGCCGCTGACGTTGATGTTGAACGCGCCGGAGCCCGACGAGTAACCGTCGACGACGTAGAAGTAACGGCCGGCCGCGAGGTTCGTCATCGTGATCGTGTTCGGATCGCTGCACGTCAGCGCGGTGCCGCCGCACGTCGAGTTGAGCAGCACGGTCACCGCGTCGAAGAACGTCGGCGACGACAGCACGATCTTCAGCGAGTCGAGCGCGGGGACGTCGAGCTGGTACGTCAGGTCCTTCGCAGTGTGCGTCGACGACGCGCACGTCGGCCTGAAGTCGTCGGTCGCGGTCGAGGTGTCGCCGGTCGTGTCCGGCATCGTCAGCGCGGTCACGCCTTCGCTCGCGTTGCAGAGCTCGCTCGTGCCCGACGCCGCGTGACAGCTCGTGTCCTGCGGGTAGTCGATCTTGCCGTCGCTGTCGTCGTCGAGGCCGTTCGCGCACACCGGGCAGTTCGGGCCCGGGCACACCGTGGTCTCGCTGTCGTCGCTCGAGCTCGCGCAGCCCGGATCGTTCGGGAAGTCGGTCTTGCCGTCGTTGTTGTTGTCGAGGTTGTCCGAGCACTGCGCCGGCTTGCACGTCCGCGAGCCCGCCTGGCCCTTGCACGCGAAGCCCGCGCCACAGGTCAGCGCGCCCGACTGCGCGAGCGCACCCTCGCAGCTCGCGTTGTTCGCGATCTTGCCGCTGACGTTGATCGTGTACGGGCCGACGTCATCGCTGAAGTAGCCGTCGACGACGAAGTAGTAGGTGCCTGCGGCGAGGTTCGACACCGTCATGTTCGCCGGATCGCTGCACGACAGCGCGGTGCCGCCGCACGTCGAGTTGAGCAGCTGCGTCGCGCTGTCGAACCCGACGCCGGTCAGGTTGAGCGACAGCGTCGTGGTCGCGGGGAGGTCGAGGCGATACGTGCGATCGGCCGCCGTCGACGACGACGAGCTGCACGTCGGGTGCGCGTCGTTCGTCGCGCCGGTCGTGTCGCCCTGCGTGACCGGCTGCGTGATCAGCTCGACGCCCTCGGACGTCATGCACGCCTCGCTCGCATCGCCCGCGGCCTTGCACGTCGTGTCGGCCGGGTAGTCGGTCTTCGAATCGTTGTCGTCGTCGCGGCCGTTCGCGCACTCGGGGCAGCCGGCGCCGCCCGGGCAGTTGTCGGTCTCGGCGCTGCCATTCGGCGAGCCGCAGCCCGGATCGTTCGGGTAGTCGATCTTGCCGTCGTTGTCGTCGTCGATCCCGTCGCTGCACACCGGCTTCGCGCACACCTGCGACGACGCGCCGACCGGCGTCCGGCAGACGAGGCCGGGACCGCACTCGGTCTGCATCGCGCACGCCGAGCCTTCTCCGGCGTAGAAGTCGACCTTGAGCACGTAGTTGCCGACCGCGCTCGTGTCGTGACCTTCGACGATGATGTAGTACGTGCCAGCCGCCAGCGACTTCGTCACGGTCGAGTTCGTGTTGTCCTGATCGATGTCGTCGCTGCACGCGAGGTGCGAGCTCGCCTGCGAGCACTCCGCGCCGCGGATGTCGATCACGGTGTCGGCCGTCGTTCCCGAGTCATCGGTCGACGCGACGATCACCTTCGGCTCGGTCAGGTGGATGACGTACGCGATGCCCGGCGAGCCCGCGCCGCCGCCGCACGGCGACATGATCATCGACGTGCTGCTCGTGTCGAGCTCGCCCATGTCCATGTGGGTCGCGGGCAGCTGCTTGATCTTCATGCCGCCGCCGCACGCGACCGGGTTATCGAGGAACTCGCTGCGATCGGCCGCGCTCTCGCAGCCCGGATCGTTCGGATAATCGGTCGCACCGTTGCCGTCGTCGTCCTTGCCGTTGCCGCACTCGGGGCAACCCTGGCCGTCGGGGCAGTTGTCGCTCTCGTCGTCGGACTGCGGTGCGAAGCAACCCGGATCGTTCGGGTAGTCCATCTTGCCGTCGCCGTCGTTGTCGCGGCCGTCGTTGCAGGCCGGCATCGTCGGGCTGTTCTCGCTGTCGTCGCTCGGGCTCGTGCAGCCGAGATCGTCGGGGAAGTCGATCGTGCCGTCGCCGTCGTTGTCCTCGCCGTCGCTGCACGGCGGGCTGTCGACCGGGTTGTCGTTGTTACCGCCGCACGACATCGCCGAGAGGGCGATCACCAAAGCTACACAGAGACGAGACGAGCGCATTGAGGTGCCTCCGAGGAGGCGACTCTGTAACGAAGTGTAGGTATTGCCGTCAAGGCATGATCCTCACTCACGTTTTCCGCCATCACGGATGCACACGACGTGCATCAGCTGGGGATGCTCACCCCACGTCGAAAAACAGGAACTTGAGGTAGCGGCCTTCGGGGAACGCCGGGAGCACCGGGTGATCGGACGCCGCGCCCGCGCTGATCCGCAACCGCAGCGAGCCGATCCCGGCGACCAGCTCGAGCAGATCCGACTCGGTCACGTGGCTCGAGCACGACGCGAACGCGAACCGTCCGCCCGGCTCGATCACGGCGAGCGCCGCCTGCGCGAGCTTGCGATACGCCGACAGCGCCTGCGGCTTCGCGCGTTCGCTCGGCGCGAAGCTCGGCGGATCGACGATCACGAGATCCCACCGGCGCCCCTGGACGCGCGCGCGCTCGAGCAGCTCGAACGCATCGATCGCGACGACCTCGTGCGCGTCCGCTGGCAGCCCGGACAGCGCGACGTTCTTCTCGATGCCGGCGATCGCGGGCGCGGCGATGTCGACCGACGTCACGCGCGTCGCACCGCCGAGCGCGGCGTGCAGCGAGAACCCGCCGGTGTACGAGAACACGTTGAGCGTCGTCGCGCCGGCCGCGTGCTTGCGGATCGTCCGCCGGTTCTCGCGCTGGTCGAGGAAGAACCCGGTCTTCTGGCCGCTGCGCACGTCGACCGCGAACCGCGCCTCGTCCTCGGCGATCACGATCTCCGCCGGCGGCGCGCCGCGCACGACCTCGCCGGCCTTGCGATCGCGGCGCTCGCCCTTGAGCCAGACGTGCGGCAGCGCGAGCCCCGCAGCCTCGAGCCCGTCGAGCACCGCGGGCAGGAGCGGGCGCCAGAACATCGCCGCCGCGAGCCCGTCGAACACGACGACCGCGGTGGTGTCGTAGCGATCGATCACGAGCCCCGGCAGCGCATCGGCCTCGCCGTGGACGAGCCGCCACCCGGTGCAGCCGACGAGCAGCGGATCGCGCAGCCGCCGTGCGGCCGCGGCCTCGGCACGCGAGCGCGCCCATGCGGAGTCGATCCCCGCGTCCGGCGCGTCGAGCACGCGCGCGCGGATCGGCGAGCCCGGATCCGCGAGCGCGGTGCACACCGGGCCCTGGTCGTCGACGATCGTGACGACCTCGCCCGCGGTCAGCTCGCGCGGCGGCGCCAGCGCGCGGTCGTAGATCCAGGGATGGCCGGCGCGGATGCGGGCGCGCAGCGGCTTGGTCAGCCGCCACGTCCGGCGGGATCGATTCACTTCAGCTGCACGTCGGTCAGCTGATACATGTGCGCGTACATGTTGAGCGTCTGCACGACGCCAACGTTGTCGACCATCCAGATCGTGTTGATCCAGCCCTTCGGCAGCTCCGACTGTGCCGGGTTCGGCGACACCGGCGCGTCGAGCGTGATGCGACCGGTGGTCACGATCGCGAGCTTCTCGGCCTTGTAGTTGAGGCCACCCTTCGTGACGACGGTCTCCGGAACGAGCGGCGTGAACCGGCGCTCGATCTCGAGCTTGCCCGCCGACATCGTCGCGTTCGACGCCTTCGCGGGCGTGCGCGTGAAGTGGGCGACGATGTCCTCGCCCCACTGCGCCTCGCCGATCGTGCCGTTCGTGAGCTTCCAGCTCGTGTTGTTCGGCGCCTTCGCGCGCTCGAACTTATCGAACGCGAGCTCGCGGTAGCCACCGGGCTCGGCGTTGAAGAAGAACGAGTCCGGCGAGATGTCGAACCGATCCTTGCTGCACGAGATCGTGCTCTTCACGATCACCTCGGCCATCACGGCCGGCTTCTTCTTCTCGGCGTTCGCCGGCGTGACCTCGTACGTCATCTTCTCTTCGAGCGTCGCGACCGTGCCACCGGCGCCCGGCTCGACCGACTTCACGGTGATGACGATCTGCTTCGGCTGCGCGGGCGCCAGCTTCTCGAGCTCGCGCGCGATCGGCTGCGGCGCCGCGATCGGCGAGTACGTCCACTGGTTGCCGACCACGAGCGGCAGGACCTTCGCTCCGCAGGCGCCGACCGTCGGCTTGCCGGCAGCCGCCTTCTTGGGGGCCGCAAACGTGGAATCCGGCGCCCCGAGCGCCAGAGCGGCGAGGGCGAGCACACCTGACAGGATACGCATCGGACCCTGGTCATACGGCACGATCGGGCCGAGGTAAAGCCCGCTTCGACCCCCGCGGCTGACAGGGTGAGGCGACCGTTTGCCGCGGCAGTCTCACCCGGAACCGCCGAGAACGACTGTGGAACGCGCAAAGCGTCCGAGCCTCCGAGCGCGGTCCCGGCATCGGTCCCGACGCAACGCGGAGAAGCAAAGCCGCCGCGCACGCAAAGGATCTCTCTAAGAAGAATCATCGCGCGCGTCGTGACGGTTCGACCCCCAACGTTCGCGCTCGTGCGATGCGTGCTTCGCCAGCCGTCCGTCCCGACGGCCAGGAACGCAGAGCCGCCGAGCCCGGATCAACGCGGAGAAGCAAAGCCGCCGAGCACGCAAAGGATCTCTTTTGGCAGAAATCACTCGCGCGCGTCGTGACGGTTCGAGCCCCAACGTTCGTGCTCGTGCGATGCGTGCTTCGCCAGCCGTCCGTCCGAAGGCCAGGAACGCAGAGCCGCCGAGCCCTGATCAACGCGGAGAAGCAAAGCCGCCGAGCACGCAAAGGATCTCTCAAAAAAGAATCACTCGCGCGCGCGTCGAGACGTTTCGAGCCGCACCGATCGCGCTCGCGCGGTGCTTGGCTCGAGGGTTTGTTTGATCCTTTGCGGGCTTTGCGGCTTTGCCTCTTTGCGATAGTCCGGGCTTTGCGGGCTTTGCGTTCCGCAACGCGTGGCCGCAACGCGTGGCCGCAACGCGTGGCCGAAACGCGTGGCCGCGACGCGTGGCCGCAACGCGTGGCCGCGACGCGTGGCCGCAACCCGTGGCCGCGACGCGTGGCCGCGACGCGTGGCCGAAACCCACGGCGGCACCGCCGAACATCGGTGCGTCGCCGTCGGTGCTTTGCGGTTCTTCCTCGCCGCGGCTCGGTCAGCGCTCGCGATTGTCGCGCTGCGCGCCGAACACGCAGTTCGGATCGTTCGTGCCGTCGCACATCTTCTTGATCAGCTCGCGGAACCGCTCGTCGCGCCGCATCTCTGCGAAGTTCGGATCGAGCGTCTGCTTGCGGCCGAGCAGCTTGTCGAGGTGCGCCTCGACATCGGCGCGCTTCTTGGGATGCGGCCGCATCTGGAGCAGGCGGGTGAGCAGGTTGATCGAGCACTGCCTGCGGCCGATGCGCGCGTAGGTCGCGGCGAGGTAGTAGGTCGCCGTCACGTTGTAGGGATCGGCGCGCAGTGCGGTGATCAGGTCCTGCACCGCGTCGGTCGTGTACTGCTCGCGGGTCGAGCGATCGACCTCGGCGCTCTCCGCGGTCTTGAGCTTGATCTTCGCTTCCTCGGCGAGCCGCGAGCCTTCGGGGATCGAGCGCTCGTCGAACGACATCGGCTTGAGCTCGTCGGCGGCCGTGGTCGGCTCGCAGTCCTTCGGCGCGGTCTGCTTCGGCTTGTCCTCGATCGGCTCGGCGACCGGGCGTAGCGGCGGCGGCGGAGCGGTGAGCTCCTGCTTCTTCGCGCAGCTTGCGACGAGCAGCAGCACGAGCGCGAGCCGCCTCATCGGCCCACCGCCGCGACCGCGTCCTTGCGATAGCCGCGGAACCATTCCTTGGTGTCCGCGACGAGATCGGCGGCGCGCTTCGCTTCCTTCGCGAACTTCGGGTTGCCCTCGAGCGTCGCGATCCGGGCGAGCAGCTTGAGCGCGCAGCCCTTGCGATAGACCCGATCGTAGGCGACCGCGAGCTTGAGCGTCGCCTCCGCGCTGTACGGGTCCTTGGTGAGCGCGTTGCGGTACTTGTCGATCGAGACGCGGATCAGCTCGGCCTGCGATTGCGGCTCCTTCGCCTTGTCGGCCTGGATCAGCGAGTCGTCGCCGGCGATCACGAGCGTGTTCGATCCGTTCGTGTCGCGGAACACGCGCTTGGGATCGTCGCGAAAGTTCGCCGCGCAGTCCTCGACGTACTTCACCTCGGCGACCGTCTCGGCTGCCTCGGGAGGTCGCTTCTTCTTCTCGGGGTTCTTGAGCTTCTCCGGCTTGCCGCCGTAGAGCGGCTGGCAGGCCGCGAGCGTCCCCGGAAGCGCCAACGCGAGGCACACGGCAAGCCCGCGTACCCCGAAGTTTCTACCCATGCAGCGACGGTAGCGCGCCGCTACGGCAGATTCAACGCGCGGCCACCCAGCGCGCCATCGGCGCCAGGAACGGGGCCGAGGCGGCGAGCAGCATGCTGCCCGCGATCGCCGGCTTCACGACGGTGATCCCGCCGCCGCCGAGCAGGTCGATGCCGGCGAGCGTCACGAGCAGCACGCCCGCTGCGGTCAGCGCGAGCACGCCCCAGGTCTTCATCCGAACGATCGCGCGGATGCCAAGGCCGGTCAGGCAGAGCGCGACGATCGACGCGAGCAGCGAGCCGGCATCCGGCTTCGGCGCGAGCGCGTAGAGCAGCACGAACGGGAGCGAGACGCCGGCGCGGATCACCGAGCGACCGAGCCGCTGGACCGCGTTGTCGTCCATGTGGAACTTCTCGCGCCACGCGGTCTGGCCGTCGTAGGGCTGGCTCATCGCGTCGCCCCACAGCATCGCGGTCGCGGCGAGGTGCGTGCCACCGACGAACAGCAGCACCGGCTCCGCACCGACCTGCCACATGCCGACGGCCGCGGTGATCACGCCGTAGAGGCCGACGCCGACCGCGTACCAGCGCGCCCAGAAGTAGCCCGCGACCAGCGCGAAGAACGCGAGGCCGTACACGCCGGCGATCGCGACGAACGCCTTCGTGAAGTCCGGTAGCACCTGCGCGTACGCGATGACCGAGTAAAACAGGAAGTAGAACGCCATGATGACCGAGGCGAGGGCACGACGTTCGCCGACGAGCTTCATGACACGCAGTATAGCCCTTCGATCACCGCTGACCAGGCTCGATTCTTAAGGCAAACGCACGTGTAGCGGCGCGGCTCGCTGTGCGTCGCTGCGTGTTTCTCTGGAGCACACCCACCATGTGGCGCGCCCTGGTGGATCGGTCAGGTCATCGCTTCGTCGGCGGATACGACTTCTCGACGATCATCCGGAAGTGCTTGTAGCCGGCCTCGGGCTGCTTCGCCGAGTACATGACCTCGACGAGCAGACGGTACGGCGTCGTGCGGTCCGCCACGATCATCAGCTCGGCGAGCTTCTCGGCGTTGAAGTTCGGCTTCTGGCGCGCCTTCGCGACCTGCGCGTTGTGCAGCGTCGACAGGAACTGCGTCAGCTTCGTGATCTTGACGCCGAGGCAGCCGCCTTCCTTCGCGGCGCAGTCGACCTGGCCGTTCGCGACCGACGCGATCGGCTGGCCCTCGACGACGATGCCGTTCTTCGTGATGATCAGCGTCGTCGTGTCCTCGGCGAGCTCGTCGCTCGTCGGGATCGGCGGCAGCGACACCGAGCGCGCCGCGACGTCGGTCGCGCTCGACGCCGCCTGCGCGATGAACGCGACCAGGAGGATCGTCATCATGTCCATCATCGGCATGATGTTGAGGTGACGGATCTCCTCGCCCTCGGGGACGCGCCCGACGGCCTTGCGAATGATCCCGCGCGCTTCGCGTTGCGTAAAGCTCATTCGAACCCCGAGGAGAACTGGATCGACGGGAACAGGGCCATCGCCTTCGGATCGTAGACGGCCTTCTCCGTGTCGAAGTACTTGCCGTCCTTGGACAGCACCTCACCAGACTTCTTGAACTCGGCGTCCTCGTTCGGCATGCGGCACGGCGTGGCCTCCTTGCCGAACTCGGGCATCTTGCAGCGCATCGCCGTCATCACCGAGACGATGACGGAGTAGGGGACCGAGCCGTCCGCCTGCAGCACGATCGTGTACGTGTCTGCCTTGCGCTGCTTGCCCTGGTAGCGACGCTGCGCGATCTCGAACAGCGCGTCGTTGAGCTTCTTGTACGGATAGACCGGCTGCTGGTCCTCGGTGCTCGCGACGCACGTGCCTTCCTTGCACACGTTGCTCTCGCACATGTACGGGCCGTCGCACGGCTGGCCCTGCGTGCTCGTCAGCTTCGGGAACCGATAGCCGGGCTTCGGCTCCTTGAGCGTGCCCTCGAGCTTGCTGACCGACCACAGGATCATCTCGTTGCGCTGGACCGAGACGTAGAGGCCGAGCGGCTGATCATCCGGGTTCGTCTGTGGCTGGGTGACCTGCGTGCCCTTCGGGGCCTTGTCCGGCAGCGTCGTGTTGATCTGCGACAGGATCAGTCCTGCGGACACGGTCGCGAGCAGGAACAGCATCAGGTTCGTGACCATGTCGAGATACGGGATGAGGTTCAGCTCTCCGCTCTCGAGCTCGTCTGCGGCGATGTCCTCCTCGCGCTTGCGAATCGCAGCGCGGGTCTTCGATCGAACGCGTTGGGCCGAGTATTCCATGGTGCGGCTCGAACCCTAGGCCGACTCGTGCTCGTCCTCGGTCGGCGCGGCCGGGGCACGGCCGGTCGCGGAGGCACCGGCGCTGCCATCGGCGAGCAGGTTCTCGAACCGCAGGCTGAACGCCTCGAGGTCCGCGATCACCTTCTTCATCGCCGCCGACAGCAGCAGGTGACCGACCATGCAGAGCAGGGCGATCGTGAGACCGAACGCCGTGTTGTACATCGCCTCGGAGATGCCCTTCGAGAGCTCTTCCTTCGCGTCGGCCGGGTTCAGGTTACCGATCGACTTGAACGTGCGGATGAGGCCGGTGATCGTGCCGAGCAGACCGATCAGCGTCGTGATGTTCGCGAGCGACCACAGCGCGCCGATGCGGGTCTTCACCTCGGGCAGCGTGTCGGTCATCGTCTCTTCCATCGCCTGGGCGACCGCAGCCTCGCCGCGGTGCAGGCGGTTGAGACCGGCCTTCGCGACGCGCGCGACCGGAGCGGTCGTCGCATCGCACAGCTTCTTCGCGCGATCGACGTTGTTCGCGGACAGCAGCTTGCGGAGCTGCTCGAGGAACGCCTTCGCGTTGAGGTGGCCGCGACCGAGGAAGTAGATCGAGCGCTCGACGATCAGGCCAATGACGATCGCCAAGAAGAACGTATTGACGATGAAGAAGGGCCCGCCCTTTTGGAAGAGTTCACTTAGCCAGCTCATCGATGATTTTCCTTCTTGGCTACCGTGCGCCGCGAGGGCCTAGTTCGCCTCGGCTCGTCTCGTTTCGCGGGGCGGCTCGAACATGACGCACGCCCTCGACCATTGCTCGATCTTTTGTATCGAGCAGATCGCCGTTGCGTCAAGCGAACGTCCCGCGCATTTGTCTTGTCGAACGAGAACTTAGTTAGAGATCCGTTGGGAGCGCGTGAGGCCTCGTACGCGCGGGTTCGTCGCCGTCAGTTGTTTTGAGCGCCCATCGTGATCCAGCGTTGGATCGCGTCGCGCTTTTCCTGGCATAGCAGCTGGCCGCCGGAATTCTGCGGCATGAGACCGATTGACGCAGGAGGCGCCACCGTCGGTGGATCCGCGTTCTGCGGGGCAATCTGCCCGATCATCACGAGCAGGTAACTCTTCGCCGGATCGCCGGCGACGACGAGCGTCCGCCCGGTCTCGACCTTCGAGGCGACACCGACGAGATGACTAAATGCCATTCCGGTGCGCAGGTCGAGCATGCCGGCGTCGGTCGCGCCGCCGTTGTGGCAGCCCGAGAAGATGCACGACGTCTTGAAGATCTTGTCTTCGATGCTGGCGAGGTTGGAGTACGTCGTTGCTTCCTGGCAGGCCGCGGACACCGGCGCATCGACGCCGCCGCCATCATCCCCACCACCCCCGGATCCACCGCACGCCACGAGCAAGACGCTTGCGAACACAGCAAGACGAACCATGCGGCGACGGTATCACGGGCCTCACGCACGCAACCGCGTCCCGCTCGCACGCGCGATGGCCGTCACACAGTCACAGACACGACAGCGACGAGCACTTGCCAGGCGCGTACGGCGTCGGTGCCGGCACGAGATCGTCGAACGAGCGCACCGGCGGCGCGGACAGGAACATCCGCGGCAGCGTGCCTCGCACGAACGCCATCCACAGCGACGACGACGCGTCGCCGTACGGTCCCGCGGGGTAGCCGCCCCACGGATCGACGCGCGCGAACGTGACGTTCGGCGGGACCGGGAAGTCGCGGACCGGCGTGCGCGGATGCGCCTTCTGCATGAAGTCGAGCCAGATCGGCACCGCGATGCCGCCGCCGGTGATCTTGTCGCCGATCGGCGTCGAGTCGTCGCGGCCGACCCACACGGTCGCGAGCACGTCGGTCGTGAAGCCGGTGAACCAGACGTCGCGGTAGTTCGCGCTCGTCCCGGTCTTGCCGGCGATCGGGCGGCCGAGCGTCTGCGCGTAGCGCGCGGTGCCGCGCTGGACGACGCCCTTCATCAGGCTCTGCGTGACGTACGCGACCTCGGGCGAGATCACCTGCGGCCCCGGCGGCGCGTTGCGCAGATCCTCGACGATGTTGCCGCCGGTGTCGGTCACGAGATCGAAGAACCGCGGCGTCACCTTGCGGCCGCCGGAGGCGATCCCGGCGTAGCCCGCGGCGATCTCGAGCGGCGTGAGGTCCGGCGTGCCGAGCGCGATCGAGATGTGGCGTGGGATCGGTGACGTCACGCCGAAGCCGCGCAGCACCTCGATCAACCGATCGAGGCCGACCTGGACCGCGAGCTGGACCGAGATCGTGTTGAGCGAGAACGCGAGCGCGGTCATCAGCGTGACGTTGCCCATGTACTTGTTGTCGTAGTTCGCCGGCGTCCACACGCCGGTCGCGGTCGTGACCGAGAACGGACCGTCGACGAGGTGATCGACCGGCGTCTTGCCGGCCTCGATCGCCGACGCGTAGATGAACGGCTTGATCGAGGACCCGACCTGGCGCTTTGCCTGGGTCACGCGATCGAACTGCGATGCGGTCCAGTCGTAGCCGCCGACCGACGCGAGCACGCGGCCGGTCGGGATCTCGAGCACGACCATCGCGCCTTGCAGCGCCGGACGCTGCGCGAGCGTTGCGGTCTTGCCGTCGGTCGACAGCCGCACCGGCAACAGATCGCCGAGCTTGATCGCGGCCTTCGTCTTGTCGTCGCGCCACGCGCGGATCTCCTTCGCGTCCGCCTCGGCGAGCGGCAGCTTCACCGGGCCGAGATCGACGGTGATGCCGCCGGTGCGCGTCAGCGCGACGACCATCGCGCCGTAGCGCTGATCCGGCAGCAGCTGATCGGCGAGCGCGCTCGTGTCGTCGGTCGCGCCGGACATCGGGTGCACCGGGCCGCCGGACCACGCGCCGCGCTGGGCCTGTGCGACCGTGCCGATCGGACCGCGGAACCCGAGCTTGCGATCGAGCGCCTCGAGCCCGCGCTTGAGCGCGCTCTCGGCGGCGTCCTGCATGTGCGTGTCGAGCGTCGAGTAGAACTTGAGGCCGCCCTTGAACAGATCGCGGTTGCCGTAGCGCTGGGTCGCGAGCTTGCGGATCGTCTCGACGAAGTACGGTGACGCGAGGTGGTTGAGGTCGCTCTCGTCGACGAGCGCGATCGGCTCGGCGAGCGCGGCCTCGTACTCGGCGAGCGTGATGTACTGGTCGTCGCGCATGTGGCCGAGCACGTACTTCTGGCGATCGCGCGCGAGCTCCATGTTGCGATGCGGTGCGTACTTCGTCGGCGACGCGACGAGCCCGGCGAGCATCGCGGACTCCGCGATCGTGAGGTCCTCGACCTCCTTGCCGAAGTAGGTGCGCGCCGCCGCGCCGACGCCGTACGCGCCGTGCCCGAGGTAGACGTGGTTGAGATAGATCGAGAGGATCTCGGCCTTCGTCAGCTCGCGCTCGAGGCGAACGGCGAGGATCAGCTCCTTCATCTTGCGGCGGTACTTCTTCGCCTTGCGGATCTTCTCGAGCTCGGCCTCGTCGTCGCCCATCGCGCCCATCGCCTCTTCACCGACGAGCAGCGTCTGCTTGATGATCTGCTGCGTGATCGTCGAGCCGCCCTGCTTGATCTCGCCCTCGGCGCGGAAGTTCCGGGCGGCGGCGCGCGCGATGCCGATCGGATCGAAGCCCTTGTGCTGGTAGAACCGGCGATCCTCGGCGGACAGGAACGCGGCGGGCAGGTGCGGCGGCATGCGATCGAGCGCGACGATCCGGCGGTTCTCGATCGAGAACTCGCCGATCTCCTCGCCGTCCGACGACAGCACGACGCTCTTGCGGTTCGGCTGGTAGTCGAGCAGCTGCGACAGATCCGGCGGTAGCTCCTCGTTGAGCTCGACGACGGCGAAGTAGATCACCGCCGCGCCGAGCGACGCGCCGTAGACCGCGAGCAGGAACACCAGGCGCAAGATCGACAGCGCGCGGATCCGCTTGCGCTTCTTCTTCGGCGGCCGGGGCTTCGTCGTCGGACGCAGCTCGCTCGGGGGCGCGGGTGTCACGGGCGTCCCAGGCGGAGTACGTCGGATGACGTGCGGGCGGTTCGCCGCGGCCACGGTATGCTCAGTGTATGGGGCATTCTCGCTGGCTGCACGCGATCGCGGTGGTCGCGATCGCGGTCGGTGCGGCCGCGGGGCAGCCGGCCCCCACCCGGACCACGGCGGGCAGTGCGGCCGGCTCCGGTAGCGGCAACGGCTCGGGCAGCGCGGCCGCCACGACGGCGGCACCGGCGGGGAGCTCGCCGGTCGAGTCGAGCGATATCCCCGAGTGGAAGCCGAGCCCCGCGCGGTTCGCCGTCACGCCGTTCATCAACCATTCGAACGCGCGCGCGCTCGACTGGCTGATGATCGGCGCGCCGTTCGAGATCGCCGAGAAGACGCAGGAAGTCCTCGGTCTCGAGCCGACCGGCGCGCCGCTGTTCGTGGGTCCGCAGGTGATCGACCCCGAGCCCGATCCGGTGCTCGAGGTCGCGGCGCGCGAGCGCGCGAGCTGGGTGATCACCGGCTGGGTCGATCGCCCGAACTGGAACCTGCGGATCCAGGCGACGCTGTGGAAGGTCGACGGCAAGACCGCGTACGTCGTCGCCGAGGCCCAGAAGACCGGCGATCCGAAGACCTATCACGCGCTGCTCGGCGACGTGATCGGCCGGATGTGGCAGAAGGGCGCCGGCATCACGATCGACGTCGCGCGTGCGGGGCGGCTCGCGCGTCCGCTCGCAACCGATGTCTACGCGGTCAACCTGATGTCGCGCGGGCTCGGTCAGATGATCGGCGTCTACGGTCCGATCAACCTCAAGGCGGCCGAGCACGATCTCGAGCGCGCGGTGTTCATCGATCCGAAGTGCTACGAGGCGCAGCGCGTGCTCGGCGAGCTCTACCTCGTGCTCGCGGCCACCGATCCGAAGCTCGGTGGCGACCCGCGCTACGCGAGCAAGGCGGCCGGCAAGTTCGCGTACGCGAACGACCTCGCGCCGGACGACATCGAGTCGGTGCGCGCCGCCGCGACGAGCGCCGGCCAGCAGAGCAAGTTCGACGTCGCGCGCGATCTGTGGCGCAAGCTCGTCACGCGCAAGCCGTGGGATCTCGACGCGCGCTACCAGCTCGGCGCGGCGCTGTGGCACACCGGCGACGCGAACCTCGCGGAGAAGCAGCTGACCCAGGTGACGTCGAAGCAACCGGACCATTTGCCGGCGCGGCGCGTGCTCGCGCTGATCCACGCGTCGCGCGGTGACACGTCGAAGCTCGTCGGCGAGCTCGAGGCGATCGCGGTGCGCGCGCCCGCCGATCTCGACGTCAAGGCGGACCTCGCGACCGCATACGGCTCGATCGGCAAGTGGGATCGTGCGTCGGGGCAGCTCGAGCAGATCGCCGCGGTGCGGCCGCACGATCTCGCGCTGCTCGTGCGGATCGGCGATGCGAAGCGCAAGCAGTCCGACGTCGCCGGCGCGCTCGCGTGGTACGGCCGCGCGCAGCGGCTCGCACCCGACACGAGCATGCCCGGGTTTCTCGCCGCGCAGACGCTGTACGACGCGAACCGGATGGCCGAGGCGATCCGCGCGTACACCGGCCTGCAGCGGTTCCGCGAGGATCTGCCGGCAGCGGAACAGGCGCTCGGCACGATCGCGCTCGCCCAGCATCGCTACGACGACGCCGCGTGGTACCTGCGCCGCGCGGCGAAGGGCGCGCCGCGCTCGATCGTGTACTGGCGATCGCTGATCGCCGCCGAGCTCGGGCGCAAGGATGCTGCGAGCGCGCTCAAGCAGGTCGAGCGCGCGCTGCCGACCTGGCCGAACGACGGCACGCTGCTGTACCTCGCGGGCGTCGCGTACGCGCTCGATGGCGACAAGGACGAGGCACGCGGCCGGCTCGAGAAGGCGCTGCAGGTCGCGCCGACCCTCGGGCCCGCGCGCGCGGCGCTCGACGCGATCAACGCGGGCGTCGCGCCGGTCGTGCAGTACACGCCCGAGCTCGTCCGGCCGTGGGGCGATGCCGAGGCGCTGGTCGCGGCACTCGATCGATTCGCCGCGGCGCAGGACGCGATGGCGGTGTCGCGCGCGAAGTACCAGGACGCGTTCCTCCAGCTGCTCGGCGCGGTCGGCAAGGGGCCGATGGCACCGACGAAGAAGGCCGCCGTGCGCACGTGCCCGCTCGATCGGATCCCGCCGGTGTGGGCCGCCGCGCAGGTCGAGCTGCGGCGCTACGAGCGGCTCGGCGGCGATCTCGAGGCCGCGTATCGGTTCATCGCGCGCCACGACGAGCTCGGCGCGACCGCGGCGCTGTTGCCGAACGCGCGCGCGAAGGTCGCCGCGGCGAAGCAAGCCTTTCGCACCGCGGTCGCGGACGTCGGCGAGCTGCGCGGCGAGTGGGTGCGCGGCCTCGGGCCGGAGCTCCGGCTCGCCGGCTGCACCGACAAGCTGCTCGCCGCCGCGGTCGCCGATCCGGAGCGCTACCGGATCATCAAGGAAGACAAGCCCGACACGATCCCGGACACCAAGCCGCCGCGCCCCAAGCCGCGCGCGACGTTCTACATCGACAACACCGGTTGCCCGGAATCGGTCGACGTCTGGATCGATGGCGCGCGGCTCGGCGAGGTCGCGCCGGGGCGGCGCAGTGCGCTGGTCGCCGACGGTGGCGAGCGCACGCTGTGTCTCGTCGTGCCCGGCGCAGCGCAGTGCGGCGATCGCGGAACGGTGCGCCAGGTCTACCTACACGATGGCTGGACCGCGACGATGCACTGTCCGAAATAGCCACGTGAGCGCGTCGCGCGCGCTTGCTACGATGCCGGGGTGATTCAGGTGGAGGTCACCGAGCGGGACGGCACGGTCCGGCACGAGGTGTTCGATCACGACGAGGTCACCGTCGGCCGGATCGCGGGTAGCGACCTGCGGTTCACCGAGGGCTCGGTGTCCAAGCGCCACGCGCGGATCGTGCGCCGCCACGACAAGTTCATCCTCGTCGATCTCAAGAGCACGAACGGCACGTACGTCAACGGCCGCAAGATCGCGAGCCCGCTGATCGTCGACGAGCACGATCGCGTGCAGATCGGTAGCTACGTGCTGTCGATCGGGCCGCCCGACGAGCTCGCCGAGGAGCCGACGATCGAGGTCGACGCGGTCGAGCTCCGGCTGCTCGCCGGGATCGCGCAGCGCGACGACGAGGCGTGGCTCGTCTACGCGGACTGGCTCGAGGGCCACGGCCACGCGACGCGCGCCGAGCTACTGCGGCTCGAGCGCCTGCCGATCGTCGAGCGCGCGCGCCACCTCGATCGGATCCGCGAGCTATCCGCGACCGTCGATCCGAGCTGGCGGCGCAAGATCACGCGCACCGCGATCGAGAACTGCTTCGCGTTCGACGCCGAGTGCCCGAAGCAGTGGGGCGCCCTCGAGCCGACGGCGCGCAGCGCGGTCCGTCAGTGCACGAAGTGCAACAAGCACGTGTTCTACTGCGCGACCCTCAACGAGGCGCGCCGCCAGGCGCAGCGCGGCCACTGCATCGCGGTCGACGCAGCGAACGCGCGCACGCCGTACGATCTCGAGTACGCGCCCGCGAGCGGCGTGCGGATGGGCGTGCTGCGCGCCAGCGGACCACGCGAGCCGTCGCCGACACCGACCGAGATCCGCCTGCCGACCGATACCGCGGTGACCGAGCCGTGGCCGCGGCGGTAAAGACGCTATGGTGCGGCGGTGCGAATGCCGCAGCTCTGGTTTGCCTCGCCCCGGCTCCTGCCGAGGGCGGACAAGCTGCAGGGTCGCGTCGTCGTGCTCGACATCGCGTTCGCGGCGACCGTCGGCACGTCGGTGTCGTTCGAGCTGGTGACCAAGCCGTTCCTCGACGCGCTCGGTGACCGGCTCGCGGCGTGGGTCGATCACCACGATCACGAGCAGCACGCGGCGTTCGCGGGGGATCCGCGGTTCGTGCTCGCGACGAAGGCCGAGCACGGCGCATGCCCGGAGATGGTGACGCCCGAGCTCGTCCGCCACACCGGCCCGATCGACTGCATCTGCACGCACGTCGATCTCGACGGGCTGTACGCGGCGGCGAAGTGGATCCTCGATGGCAAGGAGCCGTACGCGGGCGCCGATGCCGACGCGCGCGCGATCGACACCCGCGTCGGGACCGCGGGCCCGATCGCGACGCGGATCGATCGAGCGCTGCGCGCGCGGTTTCGCGATGACCAGCTGAAGCGTGCGGTCGTCCAGTACCTCGTCGGCGGCATGAAGCCCGGCGTCCACGCCGATGTGATCCAGGAGGCCGCGGTCGAGTTCGAGCGCCGCGACGCGAAGACCCAGGCGCTCGCGAAGCAGTTCACGATCCGCGGCCGGGTCGCGGTCGTCGATACCGCGGGCGCGTCGGGCAAGTTCGACAAGACCGACCTGTTGCTCGCGGGGCAGGCGAGAGCGCCGGTCGCGATCGTGCGCGACTCGGGGATGCTGACGATCGCGGCCGCGTTCGACTCCGGCTGGGACTTCGTGTCGCTGTTCGAGCTCGGCGGTGGGATGCCGACGCGGGTGACGATTCCGGAGGCGCGGCTCGACACCGTGATCGACAAGATCAACGCGGCGCCCGAGCCGGTGCCGAGGATCGGGGCGGGAGGCGGTGCGGATGGCGACGAGTGAGATCACGGCCGCGCTGATCGCGGTGCAGCTCGAGATCGATCGCGAGGTGCTCGCGACCGCCGACGTCTACCGCCGTCACGTCGAGGAATCGGCGACGCGTGCGGTGACCGCGGCCGCCGGCCACACCGCCGATACGCGGCTGATCGTGTTCCCCGAGGTCGCCGGCCACCTCGCGCTGCTCGCGCTCGCGCCACCGCGCGCGCATCACGCGAAGACGCTCGCGACCGCGCTCGCCGGCGCGGCGGTCCGCCGTCCGCTCGACGTGCTGCGCGGCGTCGTCACGACGCGCGTCCTCGATCCGCGCCACGCGATGCTCGCGGCGCTCGCGCCCGACGGCGAGCGGTTCTGGCGCGCGGTGATGGGGCCGCTCGCGCGTCGCCACGCCGCGTATGTCGTCGCCGGCTCGCACCTGCGGCTGCGCAGCAACGGCGACATCACGAACGCGTCGTTTCTGTTCGCGCCCGACGGCAAGTGCGTCGCGGTCACCGACAAGATCAACCTCGTGCCGGGGCTCGAGGACGGCGCACCGGGCGCGCTCGGGCTCGCGCGCGGTGATGCCGAGCAGCTGCCGGTCGTCGAGACGCCACTCGGCAAGCTCGCGACGCTCGTCTGCTACGACGGCTTCCACACGCCGCACACGACGCTCGAGCGGTTCGTGCCACTCGACGAGCATCTCGCACGCGCAAACCTCGCGGTCGTCGCGAATCCGGCCGCGAACCCGTGGCCGTGGCTCGGGCCGTGGCCGCCGCGCACGCTGGAGGCCGCGGCGCACGCCTATCCGACGCGCGCGGAGCAATGGGAACGCGAAGGCCTGCCGGGCACGCTCGGTCATGGCACACCGATCGCGCGCTGGGGAGTGACCGCGCACCTCGTCGGCAAGGTCCTGGACCTCCAGTTCGAGGGCCGCTCGGAGATCCTCGAGGCGAGGTCGGATGGTGTGCGCGTGCTCGCGCGCGCCGAGGTGCACGATCGAGGAGGTCACGTCAGCGCGACCGTCCGTGCTAAGGGTTGATCATGGCTGGACGACGTCCTCTGCACGTCACCGGGCAGCCCCCCGCGCTGCACGATCAGGTCGCGGATCAGCTGCTCGAGCTGTACTTCGATCCCGACGCGAAGGAGCTCCAGCACATCGGGAGCTACGAGCTGCCGAGCGAGCCGCAGGTCGAGCACATCCTCGACGAGTGCCGCGCGCTGATGTTCCCGGGCTACGCGGGCCCCGACGTCACCGGCACGCGCGCCGAGCTGCGCGAGCTCGTGCGCGGCCGCGTCGAGGCGTTGCGCGTCCACGTCCAGCGCCAGGTCTATCGCGCGCTCCACCACAAGCGCCAGCAGCTGCTCGGCCGCACCGAGCTCGAGTGCGCCGACTGCGCCGACAAGGCGGACACGATCACCGATCGCTTCCTCGCGCACCTGCCCGAGCTGCGCGCCCAGCTCCGGCTCGACCTGCGCGCGGCGTACGAAGGCGACCCGGCGGCGTCCGGCCTCGACGAGATCATCTTCTGCTACCCGGGCACGTACGCGATCACCGTGTACCGGATCGCGCACGCGCTGCTCCGCGAGGGCGCGGTCGTGATCCCGCGCATGATGACCGAGATCGCGCACCGCAAGACCGGCATCGATATCCACCCCGGCGCCGAGATCGGGCCGTCGTTCTTCATCGACCACGGCACCGGCGTCGTGATCGGCGAGACCACCCGGATCGGCGCGCGGGTGCGGATCTACCAGGGCGTCACGCTCGGCGCGCTCGTCGTGCCCCAGGGCGAGGCCCGCCCCGAGCCCGGCAAGCGCCGCCATCCGACGATCGAGGACGACGTCGTGATCTACGCGAATGCCACGATCCTCGGCGGCGAGACCGTGATCGGCCGGGCGGCGGTGGTCGGCGGCAACGCCTTTGTCACGACCAGCGTGGCCGCGGGCTCGCGGGTCAAAGGCCGAGTCTCTCGCGACAGTCAACCGATCGCGGTGGTGCACGACGAGTAGGTGGGACACCTGGTGAGCAACCGGGACGGCCGTGTTAGGATCTGAATCGCGCCGATGAGCGAAGAGCCTCAGGCACGGCCGCGTAGTGCGACACGTCTTCGTGGCGAGGCTCCCCCCGGGATGGGCCTCGGCGCCGAGGAGGCGCGCCAGCGCATCGGTCGCTACGAGGTGATCAAGACGATCGGCAAGGGCGCGATGGGCGTCGTCTACAAGGCGCGCGATCCGCTGCTCGATCGCGTCGTCGCGGTCAAGACGATCAGCTCGCCGCAGGGCCAGGGCCGGCGCGTGCGGTCCGCGTTCCTCGAGCGGTTCCAGCGCGAGGCGAAGGCCGCCGCGAAGATGCAGCACCCGGCGATCGTGACGATCTTCGACGTCGGCGTCGACGAGGAGTCCGGCGCGCCGTTCATGGTGCTCGAGTACCTGCCGGGCGAGTCGCTCGCGGACCGGCTCGATCGCGTGCGGCTGCCGCTGTCGCGCTGCGTGCAGATCGCGCTCGATCTCGCGTCCGCGCTGTCGTTCGCGCATCGCCAGCGGATCGTGCACCGCGACGTCAAGCCAGCGAACGTGCTGCACGCCGGCGACAACCGCTGGAAGCTCGCCGATTTCGGGATCGCGCGGATGCCGGACTCCGATCTGACCCAGGTCGGCATCTTCATGGGCACGCCCGGCTACTCGCCGCCCGAGGCGATCCGCGAGGGCCGCTACACGCCCCAGGCCGACGTGTTCGCGTGGGGTGCGGTGTTCTACGAGCTGCTGTCCGGTCGGATCCCGTACGAGGGCCCGGACACGAAGACGACGAACAGCTACGTCGTGCAGGGCAACGCACCGCCGCCGACGCGCCACGATCCCTCGATCCCCGAGCCGCTCGCGCAGGTCACGATGACCGCACTGCAGCCGTCGGATCGGTCGCGGTTCAAGGACGCGTCCGAGGCCGAGCAGACGCTGCGCGAGGCGTGGGATCGCTGCCTGACGCAGGGCCTCGTCCATCCCTCGATCCTCGCGATGGAGGAGACCGCGCACGACAAGGCGCCGGCGCGGATGCACGAGCCGCGCAACGTCGTCCCGGTGCAGGTCCGGCCGGCGCCCGCGATCGGGATGGACTCCGCCGAGGTCACCGCGATCGACAGCAAGATGCTCGCGAAGCCGTTCGTGATCGAGAGCCAGCGCGGCCCGCGCGGCGACGACGACGATCCGACGACGCTGATGGCGCCGCGCGAGGAAGCGCGCCCGACGCCCGCAGGCTCGGGGCCGCGCAGCTTCAACGCCGGGCCGCCTTCGACCGAGCGCAAGTCGGACCGCTCCGGCAACGTGATCGTCGATCGGTCCAGTGGCCACGGCGTGCAGACGCTGCCGGATCGCACGGTGCCCGAGCAGCCGCGGTTCTCGGGGAGCGTCGCGGACGATCACACGCGGCTGATCTGGTTCGTGATCGCCGGCATCCTGACCGTGGCCGCGGCGATCGCGGTGCTCTACTTCGCCGGCGTGATCAAGTAGCCGTGCGCGTCCGGCTCGTCGCGGTCGCAGCGCTCGCCGTGATCGCGGCATGTCAGAAGAAGGGCGCGCCGCCCGGGGACGTCGAGGTCGCGCGCCGGCTCGCCGCCGATCAGCGGATCCTGATCGAGCAGGCGCTGGCCGACGCGCGCGCGAAGAATCCATCCCGCCAGGTCGACCGCGGGTTCACGAGCTGCGCGAGCGTCGTCGGCGTGCTCGGCCGGCTCAAGGCGAGCGAGGAGGCGCAGCTCGCGCTCGATCTCGAGGAGCTGTGCGGGCACGCGCTGCCGATCGCCGAGCTGACGGCGGCCGTCGAGGCCGTCGAGGGTGACGCCGCGGCGTGCCGCGCGAATTCGCAGGTGCCCCTCGCGAAGACCGCGCTCGAGCAGGCGGGCCGACTCGACGCCGAGGCGACGAAGCTGATCGCGCGCTACGAGGCGCGCTGCCGCACGTAGCGCAGCACGAGCAGGAGCACGAGCACGAGCGTCCCGCGCGGATCGCGAGACGTCCCGCAGCAGCCGCCGCCCGAGGACGGCGCGGTGGGATCAAGCCCTTCCGGTGGCGGCTGCGGCGCGTCGCGGAACGTGCAGTCGACCGGGATCGTGAACGCTTCCCGGCCGACCGCGCGCGGGCCATAGCTCGTCGACGGGCAGCCGAGCTCCTCGGCACCGAGATCCGGACCGCCGAGGTCGGCCGAGTTGATGCCGGGCAACACGCGGCCGGCGTCGCGCACGTTCGTGGCCATGTCGAGATCGAACTGCATCGGCGTGACGAGCTCGGTGTACGACGCCGGCGGTGCACCGCCGGAGCGAAAGATCGGCGCGCTCGCGATCTTGCCGTGGACCTCGAGCCCCGCGGCCTGCGCGGCGGCGAGCGAGTCGAAGATCCGCGGCGTACCGGCGACGGTGCCGAACCAGAACCCACCGTCCGGCGCGTAGCCGTTGTAGTCCCACTCGCCGCCGTCGTCGGCCGCGGTCCAGTCGACGACGCGACCGCCGGGCGGCGTCGGGCCGACGAACAGGTTGTTGTTCAGCACGAACGCGTGCTGCGTGATCGGCGTCTGCAGGTTGAGCGCGAGCTTCGGGCTGACGAACGAGTTGTGATAGATCAGCACGCCCGACGGCTCGTCGGTACCGCCGACCGACTTGAGCTTGAGCTGCTCGTCGGCGACGTTGAGCGCGACGTTGCGCAGCACGTACGCCGGTCCGCCGTAGATCGGCTGCAACGAGATCGCGGTGAACACGTTCGTGAACCGGTTGCCCCACAGCCGGACGTTGCCCTCCGCACGATCGAGCTCGGTGCCGTCGCCGTAGATCTCGTGGATGTCGTTGCCGTAGAAGTCGTACGCGCGGCCGCCCTCGGCGAAGTTGATCATGGGATCGCCAAAGCCGCTGATGTCGTTGTGGCAGACGACGTGGCCGGAGCCGTCGACGCGGATGCCCTGATCGTCGTTGTGGATCGCGCCGTCGTCGGTCGAGATCAGCGGCCACTGCAGCCGGCCGCGCACGATGTTGTCGCACAGCGTGAAGTCGGTCTGGTCGACGCCAGAGCCGATGCCGTGGACGACGTTCTCGATCGTGACGTGCGAGACGACGTTCGCCGTCGTGCCGGTGCCGAGGAAGCGGATGCCGCGCACGGCGTTCTTCACGGTCAGCTGCTCGACGTGCACGAAGCTGCCGCTGATCTCGAGCACGTTGCAGTCGCAGTTCTCGCCGTCGAGGATCGCGGCCGCGCCGCGGATCACGATCGGGTTGTCCGTGGTGCCACTCGCGCCGAGCGCGAACGACCCGGCGTACGTGCCGGCCGCGAGCTCGAGGACGTCGCCAGGCTGCGCGGCGGCGAGCGCGACGCGCAGCTCGTCGGCGGTCGTGACCGCGACCGGATGCGGGCTGATCGGCGGCGCCGGCAGCGCGCGCGTCGTCACCGTGATCGTGCGGGTCTCGCTGCCGCCGTCGGGATCGTCGACGGTGAGCTCGACCTCGTAGGTGTGACCGGGCGCCAGATCGAAGATCGATCCGGCGAGCTGCGCGGGCACGCTGCGCGCGGTGACGGTCTCGGGGCGGACGCGAAACAGCGGCGGACCGTCGTGAAACGTGCCGCCCTCGGCGGGCCGCCAGCGCACGCGGATCTGCGCGTTGCGGTTGTCGTCGCCGCTGATCAGCACCTGGATGCCGGCGGTGTGCAGCGTCGGACGATCGAGCTTGACCTCGAGGATCGTCAGCGCGTCCTCGGCACGCGCCGGCGCGGCGGCAAGGACGATCGCTGCGAGGACGAGACGGCGCATCGCTCGACGGTACCGCTTCACCGGCTCGCCGGTGCTACAGGAGTGCAACCACGTCCTCGGCGCAGCCGCGGCACAGCGTGAACCCGGCGCCACCATGGCCGTAGTTGTGGACGATCCGCGGATCGCGTGGATCGCGCTCGAGCCGCACCGTCGGACGGAATGGCCGCAGCCCGACGCGCACGGTGCGGACCGCGCCGATCGGCAGGCCGAGCCGCACCGCGTGATCGAGGATGCGCGCGGTGAGCGCGTCGTCGAGATGCGCGGGCTCGCCGGGTGGGTGCGGCCGCGAGCAGCCGCCGAGCACGAGCTCGTCGCGCCGCGGGATGCAGTAGAACAGCGCCTCGGGATCGCGGTCGTCGGTGACCGTCGTCGAGCGATCGACGCCGCCGACATCGGTGATCACGACCTGGCCGAGCAGCGGCACGATCAGCGGATCGCGCGCGAGCTCGCGCGCCGCGAGGCCGGTGCAGTCGACGACGACGTCGCCGCGCTCGGCCGCGAGATCGGTGACGACGCGACGCTCGATCGGATGGCGCAGCCGGCGCGCGAGGTGCGGCAGGAACCGCGCGGGCTCGGCGCGCGGCGCGTCGAACTTCCACGCGAGCGGCCGGCCGGCGCCTCCGGACAATGGCGCGCTCGCGACCGGTGCCACGACGCGCTCGACGGTGATGTTCGCGGCCCACCACGGCGCCGGCGCATCCGGCGGCTCGTTCGTGATCTCGTAGCCGACGAGGTGATCGATGCCGGCCTCGGGGTCGCGCGCCTCGTCCTCGAGCCACGCGCGCGTCCGCGCGGCCCACGCCACCACGCGCTCGGGCGGGCCGGCGCGATACGGAAACCACACCGCGCCCGCGACCGCGGACGTCGTCGACGCCTCGATCGCCGCGGCGACGACGCGCACGTCGTGGCCATGCTCCTCGAGTGTCAGCGCGGTGGTCAGGCCGATGACGCCTGCGCCGACGACCGTGACCTGCACGTCGCGCAGGATAGCGCGGGCGCGGTAAGGTGCGCGTGTGGATGTCACCGTGATCGGCCTGCTCGCGATCACGGCGTTCTTCGCAGGCACGGTGGACGCGATCGCCGGTGGTGGTGGGCTGATCACGTTGCCGGCGCTACTCGCCGCCGGGCTGCCGCCGCACCTCGCGCTCGGCACGAACAAGGGCCAGAGCGTGTGGGGCTCGGGCTCGGCGCTGTTCACGTTCTGGCGCGCCGGTCGCGTCGATCCGAAGGAGGCGACGTTCACGTTCCCGCTCGCCCTGATCGGCTCGGCGATCGGTGCGCAGCTCGTGCTGCTGGTCGCGCCCGCGACGCTGCGCCCCGTCGTGATCGCGATGCTGATCGGCGCCGCGGCGCTGCTGATGGTCAAGAAGCCAACGCGCGACGACGACGAGCCGCCCGGCGATCGCGCGCTGCGCTACCTCGTGCTCGCCGGCGTGCTGGCGTTCGTGATCGGTGCGTACGACGGCTTCTTCGGTCCGGGCACCGGCACGTTCCTGATCGTCGGGTTCGTCGCGCTGTGCGGCAAGTCGATGACGCGCGCGACCGCGGATGCGAAGGTCGTGAACTTCGCCTCGAACATCGCGTCGCTGATGTCGTTCGCGATCGCCGGCACCGTGCGCTGGGAGCTCGCGCTGCCGATGGCGGTCGGTCAGCTCGCGGGTGGGCTCGTCGGCGCGCGGCTCGCGATCCGCGGCGGTGCGAAGCTGATCCGGATCATGGTGCTCGTGGTTTCGGCCGCGCTCGTCGGCAAGTTGATCTACGACCTCGTGTGATGCCGGGCTTTGCCGGCGTGAGCTTCGCGTGAAGCGAGCGGCGCAGGCGCTCGGCGATGCCAGCGTCTAGGCATGCGGCGCCTGGTCTTGCTCGCGATGATCTTCGTCGGTGGATGCGTGCTGCCGATCAGCGCACCGGCGGTCGCGCGCACCTCGATCAGGTAGCCGGCGACTTCGCGGCTCGCAGCTCGCGCACGAGCTGGGCCTGGCCATCGGCGTGATAGCTCGAGCGCACGAGCGGCCCGGACACGACGTGCGTGATCCCGGCCTCGCGAGCGAACTGCTCGAGCTCGGCGAACTCGGTCGGGTGGACGTAGCGCTCGATCGCGAGGTGCTGCTTGCTCGGCGCGAGGTACTGGCCGAGCGTCACGATATCGACGCCGAGGCCGGCGAGCTCGCGCAGCACCGCCTCGACCTCGTCGCGCGTCTCGCCGAGGCCGAGCATCAGCCCGGTCTTCGTGACCGCGTCGCGCTTGCGCGCGTGCTCGAGGATCTTGTAGCTGCGCGGGTAGCTCGCCTGCACGCGGACCTGGCGCGAGAGCCGCGGCACGGTCTCGAGGTTGTGCGCGAACACGTCGGGATCGGCGTCGAGCACGATGTCCGCGTGCTCGGTCTTGCCCTTGAAGTCACCGACGAGGACCTCGAGCGTCATCTGCGGACACGCCGCCTTGACCCGCGTGATCGTCTCGGCCCAGTGCGCGGCGCCGAAGTCGGCGAGATCGTCGCGATCGACGCACGTGATCACGGTGTGCTCGAGCTGCAGCCGGCCGAGCATCTCGGCGACGCGGCGCGGCTCGTCGGGATCGGCGGGCAGCGGCCGCCCGGTCGTGACATCGCAGAACCGGCACGACCGCGTGCAGATGTCGCCGAGGATCATGATCGTCAGCGCCTTGCGGGTCCAGCACTCGCCGATGTTCGGACAGCTCGCGCTCTCGCAGACGGTGTGGAGGTTCAGCTCCTTGACCATCGCGCGGGTCTCGAAGTACGCCGGCTTCGTCGGCAGCGTCGCGCGGATCCACTCGGGGTGGCGACGGCGGGGCGCGGCGGGCTCGGTCGCCTGGACGACTGGCAGGTGGACCCGTTCGGACATCTCGTAGCTTGATACCGCAACGCGCCCGCCGGAGCGAGGCTCGTGATCCGCCGGTAAGTTGGCTCACGACGGTTGCGCGTCCCCACGAATCCGCGGCGTTAACTTCGCAGCGGGAGAGGCGACATGGGTTGATCGACCTGCATCTATGCAGTACAGCCTCGTCCGGCCGAAGCTGATTCGTTGGTCCTCATGGTGTTTCACCCCGGCTCCCAGATCGGCAAGTACATCCTGCGGCGCAAGCTCGGGCAGGGCGGTTTCGGACACGTGTTCGCCGCGCTCGATGCGAGCCTCGATCGCGATGTCGCGCTGAAGTTCCTGCGCGCCGAGCACACCGCGTCGCCTGAGATCGTGCGGCGGTTTCTCCAGGAAGCGCGGTCGGCCGCGAAGATCGTCCACCCCGGGATCGTCACGGTGTTCGAGTGCAGCCAGGTCGCGGGCACGAACACCGACGCCGACGGCACGGCGTACATCGCGATGGAGCTGCTCGAGGGCGAGACGCTGACCGATCGGCTCGCGCGCGGCGGCCGGATGCCGCCGGCGATCGTGATCGAGATCGGTCGCCAGCTCGCGTCCGCGCTCGAGGCCGCGCACCGCGCCGGCATCGTCCATCGCGATCTCAAGCCCGACAACATCTTCCTCGTCGCCGATGCCGCGGTGTACGGCGGCGAGCGCGTCAAGGTGCTCGACTTCGGGATCGCGAAGCTCGCCGGCCCAGTCGCGCCGACGCTGCAGACGCAGTCCGCGATCGTGTTCGGCACGCCGCGCTACATGTCGCCGGAGCAGTGCCGCTCGGCGGCCGCGGTCGATCACCGCAGCGACATCTACACGCTCGGTTGCATCCTGTTCGAGATGGCATCCGGCCGGCTGCCGTTCGAGGGCGAGTCGGGCGAGCTGATCGCGCAGCACATCCTCGTCGAGCCGCCGCACGTACGCGCGTTCGCGCCCGACGTCCCGGCCGCGCTCGCCGACCTGATCGCCCAGATGCTGCGCAAGGAGGTCGACGCGCGACCGACGACGATGGCCGCGGTCCAGCGCGCGCTCGAGCATGCCGGCGGTGTCGCCCACGGCGTCGCGCCGACGCAGCCGCCGGACCAGGGCGACATCGCGACCGTGCTGCCCGGCGACACGCTGCCGCAGATGCAGACGTTCGGCATCGCGCCGCGCGCCCCGAAGTCGACGACGCTGTCGTCGATCGCGGCCGAGTCGGTGCCGCACCCGCGCGTGCCGCCGCCGTCGGAGCTGAGGACGAAGCTCGCGGTGTTCGGCGGTGCGGCGGCGATCGTGCTCGCGATCCCGATCGTCGCGTACCTCGCGCTGCGCGGCGATGCGACTCCCGCCGACCACGCGATTGCCGCGTCGCCGCCGGTCGCGGCGTCGCGCACGGAGCCGACGCAGCCGAGCGTCGACAAGCCCGCCGACAAGCCCGCCGACAAGCCCGCCGACAAGCCGGTCGACAAGCCGAGCGACGAGCCGAGCGACGAGCCGACGCCGATCCGCGACGACGCGACCGACAAGCCGATCGTGCACACGTCGAAGCGCAAGCAGGCCGCGGCCACACCGCCCGCGTCGACGCCGGCGCGCAGCACGCTGACGCTGACATCGAAGCCACCGTGCGAGATCGTCATCGACGGCAAGCCGACCGGGCTGCGCACGCCGCAGCTCGATCTCGCGTTGCCAGCGGGCAAGCACAAGATCACGCTGATCGACAGCGCGCACGCGATCCGCGACTCGTTCCACGTCGAGCTCGAGCCCGGCAAGAGCGAGACCGTCTCGCGCGATTACGCCGACAAGCTGCGCAAGTCGGATCCGAAGCCGGCCCCGACGCGCGACGACGAGACGATCAATCCCTTCGCGCGAGGCGGCTCATGAAGTCGATCGTGTTCGCGGTGCTGCTCGGCCTGCTCGGCGCGACGGTGGTGCACGCGCAGCCGACGAGCGAAGCCGAGGCGCTGTACGTCGCGGGCCAGAAGGCGTACGACGCCAAGCGCTACGACGACGCGCTCGTGTCGTGGCAGCGCAGCTACGAGCTGTCTCGACTGCCCGGCCTGCTGTTCAACATCGCGCAGGCGCACCGGCTCCGCGGCAAGCCCGGTGACTGCACGAAGGCGATCGCGCGCTACCACGAGTTCGTCAAGCTCGACCCGAAGTCGGCGCAGCGCGCGAAGGCCGAGGGCTTCATCATCGATCTCGCGCCGTGCGCGGCGTCCGAGGCAGCGGCGGCGTCGCCGTCGCCGACCGCGCCGCCACCGCCGTCGACCGCATCCGGCGCGCCGGCCGAGCCTGCGCCACCGCCGGTCGTGCATGACGCGCCGGCGAGCCCCGGCCGCACGAAGCGGATCGCGAGCTACGTCGCGGGCGGCACCGGCGTCGTGCTGCTCGGCACCGGCCTGTACTTCGGCAACAAGGCGTCGTCGCTCGGCAAGGAAGTCACCGCCGCGTGCGCCGACGGTTGCGACTTCGCGAACGTCGCCGCCAAGGATGCCGAGGGACGGAGCGCCGCGAAGAAGCAGTGGGTGTTCTACGGCCTCGGCGCGGGCGCGCTCGCGACCAGTGGCGTGCTGTACTGGCTCGCGTCGAAGGAGCACGCACCGAACGTCGCGATCGCACCGCACGGCACCGGTGCCGTCGTGAGCTGGTCGGGGCGCTGGTAAGGTTCGGCGCTCGTCTGGTGCATCGCGATGTCCCGCGCTCTCGCTCTCGTGGTCGCTGTATCCGGCGTGCTGCTCGCCGGCTGCTCGTACGGCGCCCGGTTCGATGACTGCGACGTCCGCTGCACGAGCGCGGACGACTGCCCGGCCGGCTTCTCGTGCGGCACCGAGCGACGGTGTCGCCCCGAAGGCGCGAGCGTGTCGTGCGCCGCGGTGCTCGCCGATGCGGGTGATGGCGGCGGAGGCGGCGATGGCACGGCCGGCACGTGCAGCGGCAGCGCGACCGCGTGCGCGATGCTCGGCGCGAGCGCGACGTGCATGGCGCAAGCGGGCTGCACGTTCACCGCGACCGCGTGCAAGCTCACCGTCGACTGCACGGTGATCACGACGAACCAGCAGTGCATGGCGACGCCCGGCTGCGGCACCGACTTCACGACGTCGACCTGCAAGCCGCTCGCGAACTACTGCCAGGGCACGACGAAGGCGGCGTGCGAGATGAACACGAACTGCGCGCTCACCGGCGGCTGTGCCGGGACGCCGACCGCGTGCGACGCACTGGCCAGTGAGGTTGCCTGTACCAGCCAGTCCGGCTGCAGCTGGAATTGACGCAGCCGGCTAGCGCGGTCGTCACGTCGCGCGCAACCACGCGACACACCACGGCCGCGAGCTGGCCCGAACGCTGCTTGAACGCTGCTCGTGAAGCGAATCGCGCTGTGTGGTGTCGTCGTGCTCGGGCTCGGTGCGTGCGCCGCCGAGGACACCGGCGATCTCGCGCCGCAGCCGCCGGGCCCCGGACAGTCGCTCGCCGACAACAAGACCGACGCGAAATGTCCGATCGTCCCGGCGCACGTGATGCCGTCGAGCCCGTCCGAGGTCTCGTGCGCGCCGCTCGGCGACACCACGAACGCGCTGCTCGCGGACATCAATCAGTTCTGGATGTCGCAGACCACCGCGTGCGCGTGCGGCCCCGACTTCCCGCAGAGCTGCACGCACAACGCGTTCGGCACGCTGACCGGCTGGATGTACACGAGCGACGAGTTCATCGCGACGCTGATCGCGACCCGCGGCGTGGTCACCGCGCGATCCGTGCTCGCGCACGAGTTCGGCCACCTGATCCAGGGCATGTACGGCAAACCGGAGCTGACCCAGCCGACGGAGCTCCAGGCCGACTGCTACTCCGGCTACTACCTCGGCTCGCTCGTCTGCCGCGGGCTCGCGACCGAGCCGGATCTCGTGCAGACGCTGGCGAACGCCTGCATCGCAGCGGACGGCACCGGCGATCCGATCGCCGACCTGCAGACGCACGGTACGTGCGAGCAGCGCGCCTCGGCGCTCGCGATCGGCATCCACGGCTACCTGACCGGGACGCCCGCACTCGCCGCGTGCCGGATCTAGCGACCCGGTCGCGCGCTACGCGATCGCCGTGCCGCCGTCGACCGGGATCTCCGCGCCGGTGACGTACGACGCCGCGGGCGACACGAGGAACAGCGCGGTGCGCGCGACCTCCTCGGCGACGCCGAACCGGCCCAGCGGCACGCCGGCGGTCAGCCGCTGCGCGAACGCGTCCTTGACCTCGCTCGGCATCCCCATCTTGTCGTAGATCGGCGTCGCGATCGGGCCGGGGCTGATCGCGTTGACGCGGACGCCGCGCTCGGCGAGCTCGACCGCGAGCGAGCGCACGAACGCCGCGAGCGCGCCCTTCGTCGCCGAGTAGATCGACGCGTTCGCGATGCCCTTCTGATCGACGACCGAGGTGTTGACCAGCACCGACGCGCCCGGGCGGAGCAGGGGCAGCAGCTTCTGGGTCGTGAACACGACGCCCTTGACGTTGACCGTCATCAGGTCGTCGTAGAACGCCTCGTCGATCGCCGCGAGCGGCGCGAACCGCGCGATGCCGGCGTTGAGGAACAGCACGTCGAGCGCGCCGAACCTGCGCTCGACCTCGCCGGCGAGCGCGCTCACGTCCGCGAGCGATCGCGCATCCGACTTGAGGACCACGACCGGGTCCGGAAGCTCGGCACGCGCCTTCGCGATCGAGTCCGGGTTGCTGCCGGTCACGATGACGCGTGCGCCGGCTTCGTGAAACAGCCGCGCCGAGGCGAGGCCGATGCCGGTGGTGCCACCGGTGACGAGAGCGAGCTTTCCTTCGAGGTTCGACATGCCATTCTCCTGTTGTTGACTGAGGGGTCCAGAATCGAGCAAAAGTTGACTGAGTGGTCCAGAATCGAGCGCGCGACGTCCGCGGCGACCGGCGCGCCGCCGCGGTCAGGTCAGGATCGACACCGCGACGTCGGCGCTCTGGTCGAGCGCACGGCGTTCGACGCCGCCGCGGGCGCTGATCTGCAGGCCGTTGATCGTCGTGACGAAGTAGCGCGCGAGCGCGCGCGGATCGATGCCGCTGGCGAGCTCGCCGTCGCGGCGCGCCTGGAGGAAGCGGCGGACGAACGCTTCCTCGATCACGGCCGTGTTCGCGCAGAACCGCTCGCGCACGTCGTCGTCGTGCGGACAGCGCTCGGCGACCGCGTTGACGAGCATGCACGACTGGCCGGTGCGGGTCGTCGCGTCGATGATCGTCCGCAGCACCTCGCGCACCTGCTTGCGGAGCGGACCCGGTTTCGCGAGCGCGTCGGTCGCGAGCCCGCCGTAGCGCTCGCGATAGCGATCGAGCGCGGCGACGTAGAGCGCGTGCTTGTCGCCGAACGTGTCGTACAGGCTCTGCCGCCCGATCTCGAGGTGCTCGGTGAGATCGCCGATCGAGGTCGCCTCGTAGCCCTGCTTCCAGAACAGCTCGACCGCGCGGTCCAGGACCGCGTCGCGATCGAACTCCTTGGGTCGGGCCATGAACGCACGATGACCATTCTGGACCGAGCGGTCAAGAGTGATGTGGATCGCCTGGCTGGTCTAGCCACCGGTGCCCACACAAGTGAGCGGCATCGTTGGGGGGTGGCTCTGGCGTGGAGGGTGCTTCATCCGTTGCGCATGACCACGCGAGTTGCCGCTGCTGTCCTCGTGTTCTCGCTCGCTGCCTGCGCCGGCAACCCCGAGGCCGACGACCTCGCGCCGCAGCCGCCAGGACCCGGCGAGGCGCTCGAGGGCGGCAAGACCGACGCGATCTGTCCGATCGTGCCGGCCGGGATCGGCGTGACAACGCCCCCGCAGTTCTCGTGCGGTCCGATGGACGCGGCGAGCAACCTGCTGATGTCGGACGTCGCGCGGTTCTGGGCGTCGGAGGTCGGGCTCTGCGCGTGTGGCCCTGATTACCCGGATGACTGCAGCGCGAACGCGGTCGCGCACGAGGGCGGCTGGGTCTACACGAGCTCGGCGTTCCTGCAGCGGCTGCGCGCGAGCGGCAGCGACATGCCGGCGCAGTACGTGCTGGCGCACGAATTCGGTCACGAGATCCAGGGCGTCTACGGCATCCCCGGCATCACGCAGGTCAAGGAGCTGCAGGCGGACTGCTATGCCGGCTACTACCTCGGATCGCTGATCTGCCGCGGGCTCGCGACGCAGCAGGACATCGTCGCGACGCTGACCACCGCGTGCGTGATCGCCGACGGCACCGGCGATCCGATCGGCGATCTCGATACGCACGGCACGTGCGAGCAGCGCGTGAGCTCGGTCGCGCTCGGCATGCGCGGCTACCTGCAGCGCACGCCCGCGCTCGCGGCGTGCCGGCTCTGAACGAACGAGGTCAGAGATCGATGGCGTGACCGAGCGCTGCCTCTGTAGCGCCTTTGATCGTCTCCGCGAACGTCGGGTGCGCGTGGATCGTGTAGACGAGGCTGTCCGCGTTGACCTCGGTCGTCTTCGCGAGCGTGAGCTCGGCGATCAGGTCGGTGACGGCGGGGCCGATCAGGTGCGCACCGACGAGCGCGCCGGTCTCGGCGTGCCACAGCACCTTGACGAAGCCGGTCGTGTCGCCGGCGGCGCGCGCCTTCGCGAGCGCGGTGAACGGGAACCGGCCGACCTTGACCGGGACGTTCTGCGCCTTCGCCTTCTCCTCGGTGAGCCCGACCGATGCGATCTCCGGCGAGCAGTAGGTGCACGCGGGGATCGCGTCGTAGCGGACCGGCTCGGCGTGGACGCCGGCGATCTTCTCGGCGACGAACACGCCCTCGGCGGACGCGACGTGCGCGAGGCCGCGACCGATCACGTCGCCGATCGCCCACAGGTTCTCGCCGCACCGGTTCTGGGCGTCGGTCTTGATGTAGCCGCGATCGAGCGCCACGTTGTGCGCCTCGAGCCCGACGTTCTCGGTGTTCGGCGCGACGCCGACGGCGACGAGCAGGATGTCGGCCTCGAGCTGGAACGCGGCCTCGGCGGACTCGCGCGCGGGCGCGCCGGGCTGGCCCTTCGGCTCGGCGGTCATCACGACCTTGTCGCCCGTGACCTTCGCGCTCGTCAGCTTCGTGTCGACGTGGAGCTTGATCCCGCGCTTCGTGAACGCGCGCGCGAGCTCCTTGCTGATCTCCGGATCCTCGTTCGGCACGATCCGCGGCATGAACTCGACGATCGTGACCTCGGTGCCGAGCGAGCGATAGAACGACGCGAACTCGACGCCGATCGCGCCGGCACCGAGCACGACCATCGACTTCGGCTGCTCGGGCAGCGTCATCGCCTTGCGGTACTCGACGATGCGCTTGCCGTCGAGCTCGATGCCCGGCAGCGAGCGCGCGCGTGCGCCGGTCGCGATGATCACGTGCTTCGCGGTGACCGTGCGCTGCGAGCCGTCGTTGCCGGTGACCGCGATCGAGTGCGGCTTCCAGGCGCCTTGCCGCGGCAATAGCTTCGCGGTGCCCGGGATCGAATCGATCTTGTTCTTGCGGAACAGGAACGCGACGCCGTTGCTCACCTTGTCTGCGATCCCGCGGCTGCGCTGGATGATCGCGCCGAAGTCCGGGCGGGCATTGTCGACGAGGATCCCGAACTCCTTCGCGTGCTGGATGTGATCGAACAGCTCGGCGGAGCGGAGCAGGGCCTTCGTCGGGATGCAGCCCCAGTTGAGGCAGATGCCGCCGAGGCTCTCGCGCTCGATGCACGCGGTCTTGAGCCCGAGCTGGGCGGCGCGGATCGCGGCGACGTAGCCGCCGGGACCCGCACCGATGACGACGACGTCGTACGTACCGGTGTCCTTGTCAGCCATGGAATCCTCTCAGAGCGCCAGCGACTCGGGCTTCTCGATCAGCTCCGCGAACACCTGCAGCCAGCGCGCGCCGAGCGCACCGTCGATCACGCGGTGGTCGCACGACATCGACACCGTCATCCGCTTGCCCGCGACGACCTGGCCGTTCTGCACGACGGGCACGTCGAGCACGGCACCGATCGCGAGGATGCCGGCCTCCGGCGGGTTCAGGATCGCGGTGAACCGCTCGATCCCGAACATCCCGAGGTTCGACACCGTGAACGTCGAGCCGGTGATCTCGTGGCCCTTCAGCCCGCGCTTCTTCGCTCGCTCGGCGAGATCCTTGACCTCGCTCGCGATCGCGCCGAGGCCCTTCAGATCGGCATCACGCACGACCGGCGTGACGAGGCCGTCCTCGATCGCGACCGCGACGCCGATGTGCACGCGGTGGAACCGCCGGATCACGTCGCCTTCCCACGCCGCGTTGCACTCCGGCATCCGGCGCAGCGCGAGCGCGACCGCCTTGATCACGAGATCGTTGACGCTGACCTTGCCGACCTGGCGGGGGTTCTCCTGACGGGAACCCCCGCCAGGTGACGTTTCTTTGGCACCGAGCAGCGCGTTGAGGCGCTCGCGGAACGCGAGCAGCGGCGCGGCATCGAGCTGGCGCTGCAGGTAGAAGTGCGGGACGTCGCGCTTGGCCTCGGTGAGCCGCGCCGCGATCCGGCGCCGCATGTTCGACGCCGGGATGTCCTCGTACTCGTCGCCCGCATCGGCCGGCACGACCGCGGGCGCGCGGCGGACCGCGATCGCCTGCGTGGTCTCGTGCTCCGTCGTGTCGCCGGCGTCGGCCTGCTCGTGGTCGTCGTCGCGCGCGTGACCGTTCGTCTGCTGGCCGGCCGGCGCGGCGCCATCAGCGGCCGCACGGACATCTCGCTCGACGATCCGGCCGCCCGGCCCGGTGCCCTCGACGTTGCGCAGATCGATGCCGAGCTCGATCGCGAGCGACTTCGCGAGCGGCGAGGCGAGCACGCGCCCGCTCGGCCGCGCCTCCTGCTTCGGCGCCGCCTTCGCCTGCTTCGCCGTCTGCGCTGCCTTCGCACCGACCTGCGGATCGGCCGCGCGCTGCTCGGGCTTCGTCGCCTCGCGCGGTTCCTTGCGCGCCGCCGGTGCGTTCGCCGAGTCCTCGACGCCACGCACGTCTGGCTTCTGCTTCGGCTCCGGCTTCGCGGCGGCCTTCGGCTCGGGCTTTGGCGCCGCGGCCTTGCCATCGCCACCGCCGCCGCCTTGCGACTTCGCCTGCTCGACGAGCGCGGACACGTCCTCGCCGGCCTTGCCGATGATCGCGACCGGCGCGCCGAGCTTGACGGTGTCGCCTTCCTTGACGAGCAGCTTCAACAGGACGCCGTCGTCCTCGATGTTGAAGTCCATGTTCGCCTTGTCGGTCTCGACCTCCGCGACGAGGTCACCGGGCGAGACCTTGTCGCCTTCCTTCTTGGTCCACCGGACGAGGACACCTTCCTCCATCGTCGGGGACAGCTTCGGCAAACCGATGATCTGGGCCATGACCTACTCCAGGTAGAGCGCGCGTCGGACTGCCGCGACGACGTCCTTCACTTGCGGCTGTACTTCGTCCTCGAGGTTCTTCGCGTACGGCATCGGCACGTCGTCGCTCGTCACGCGCTCGATCGGGGCGTCGAGGAAGTCCATGCAATGGCGTTGCATCTGGTACGCGACCTCGGCGCCGAAGCCCGAGACCGGCCAGCCGACCTCGACGATCACGCAGCGCCCGGTCTTCTTGACGCTCTCGGCAAGCGTGTCGATGTCGAGCGGGCGCAGCGTGCGCGGGTCGACGACCTCGCACTCGATGCCGTCCTCGGCGAGCACCTTGGCCGCCTCGAGGCACGTCCACACCATCTTCGACCACGCGATCAGCGTGATGTCCGAGCCACTGCGCTTGATGTCCGCCTGGCCGATCGGGATCAGGTGATCGTCGCCCTCGGGGACCTCCCACGTCGTGTTGTAGAGCGTCTCGCCCTCGATGAACACGACCGGGTTGTCGTCGCGGATCGCGCTCTTCAGCAGGCCCTTCGCGTCGAACGCCGTCGACGGCATGCAGACCTTCAGGCCCGGCACGTGCGCGTAGAAGCTCTCGAGCGCCTGGCTGTGCTGGGAGCCAACCTGCACCGCGGGACCACCCGGGCCGCGGAACACGATCGGGACGTTAAATTGCCCGCCGCTCATCTGATAGATCTTCGCCGCGTTGTTGACGATCTGATCGATCGCGACGAGCGAGAAGTTGAACGTCATGAACTCGATGATCGGCCTGAGCCCGACCATCGCGGCACCGACGCCGATGCCGGCAAATCCCATCTCGGCGATCGGCGCGTCGATCACGCGGCGCTCGCTGAATCGTTGCAGCAGGCCCTGGGTGACCTTGTAGGCGCCATTGTAGTGCCCGACCTCCTCGCCCATGATGAAGACGTCGGGATCGCGCTCCATCTCCTCGCGCATCGCCTGGTTGAGCGCTTCTCGATAGCTGATGACGGCCACGGTCGTTACTCGCTTTCCTTCACGACGTACTGCATGTACTCGTCTGCGGGCGGCGATTCGTCGGCGAACTTCACCGCGTCCTCGATCTCGGCCTTGACGTCTTCCTCGAGCGCCTCGAGCTCGGCCTCGGGGAAGCCGACGTCGATCAGCCGCTGCCGGCAGCGGTTCAGCGGATCGCGTCGCTTCCACTCCTCGACCTCGTCCTTCGTGCGGTACAGGCCCGGATCGCTCATCGAGTGGCCGCGGAACCGGTACGTCACGACCTCGACGAGCGTCGGCTCGCTCGTGCTGCGCGCGCGCTCGACCGCCTCGGCGATCCTGCGCTTGACCTTGACGACGTCGTCGCCGTCGAACCGATCGCGCGGCATGCCGTGCGCGAGCGCGCGCAGCGACACGTCCTCGACCGCGAGCGAGCGATACAGCGGCGTGCCCATCGAGTACTGGTTGTTCTCGCAGATCAGCACGACCGGCAGCTTCCACAGCGCCGCGAGCGCGAGCCCCTCGGCGAATCCGCCGATCGTCGACGCGCCCTCGCCGAAGAAGCACAGCACCACGCGGCCGTCGCCGCGGTACTTCGACGCCATCGCCGCACCCGCCGCGATCGGCACGTGGCCGCCGACGATCCCGTAGCCGCCGAGGAAGTTCTTGCTCTTGTCGAAGATGTGCATCGAGCCGCCGAGGCCCTTCACGCATCCGGTCTTCTTGCCGAACAGCTCGGCCAGGATCGCGCGCGCCGACACGCCCTTCGCGTAGGCGTGGCCGTGCTCGCGATACGTCGCGACGACGTAGTCATCGGGCTGCAGCGCCGCGACCGCACCGACGCACACCGCCTCCTGGCCGATGATCAGGTGGAGGAAGCCGCCGATCTTGCCTTGCGAGTACGCCTTCGCGGACGCCTCTTCCATGCGCCGGATCGCGAGCATCTGGCGGTACAGCGGCGCGAGCTCTTCGCGCGTCGTCTCGACCGGCTCGTTCGGGTCCTCGGGCTCGACGCGCTTGGTGTCGGGGGTTGGAATGGACGCGGTCACCACGGGGCGGACCATACCCATGACGACCCGACCTTGCAGCAATCGAGAGCCGCGATTTGGCTCGCGAAATACGCCTTACGATGATGCGTTTCTCAACGCAGCGCAGCGGCTGCCGTGCCCTTGCCGCTGCCCCTGACCATGCCCGTCTTCGTTCGCGCGCACTTCGTCCGCAACTGCGGCGCGAGCACGTCGAGACGTCGCTCATGCTCGACCACGAGAAACTGGACGTTTATCACTGTGCACTCGATCTGCTCGACCTGCTGGACCGTGTCCAGGAGGCGATGCCGGCGGGGCGCGCGCACCTGAAGGATCAGCTCGACCGCGCGTCGACGTCGATCGTGCTCAACATCGCCGAGGGCGCCGGCGAGTTCAGCCTCGCCGATAAGCAACGCTTCTACCGGATCGCGAAGCGCTCGGCGACGGAAGCGGCTGCAATCCTCGGCATCCTGGGGCGCCGCGCGAGTGTACCGTTCGAGCTGTTGCACCCCGCACGGCTGCAGATCATCCGCGTCGTCTCGATGCTCGTCGGCCTCGCGAAGCGAACCGCGCGCTGATCTGCTGCCTCCGGGGCTGCCCGGACGTCAAAGACGGGCAGGGGCAAGGGCAGGGGCAGGGGCAGGGATCAGAGCTGAAGATCGAGCGCGGCCATGCCGGTGTCGTCGATCATCGCGAAGTCGCGCGCGCCGCCCTCGAAGCCGACCTCGACCCGGTCGAACCACACCGGCAGCTTGTCGACGGAGAATTGACCCGCGACGCACGGCAGCGGCCGGAACCCGAGCGAGTCCTCGGGGCTGTTGCTCGTGAACGAGATGTACATCTCGCCCGGCGGACAGTTCGCGTCCGTGGGATCCGCGCCGTTGATCGTCCACGTCGCCTTCACCGAGCGGACGCTCGACGCGAGCACGCACGAGTGATCGCGCGTGCACACCTCGTCGGTGCTGCACTCCTTGTCGAGCAAGCACTGGTTGCCCTGCACGGTGCAGGCTCCGGTCACGGTGGCAAGCGCGAGCAGCGCGACGCGCATGACGGTGTGATAGCAGCGGCGCACGGTCACTGCACGTAGATCGGGCTGGCGTAGATCCACGGCAGCTCGGCCTCGGCGAGGTCGGGGCCGAGGTCGCCGAGGTAGGGGCCGAGGTAACGCGGCGTGATGTAGATCTCGACGCGGTAGGCGCCGACCGCACCGATGTGGACATCGAGCCGGGTGTCGACGGTGGAGTCGGTCGACGCGAGCTCGGTGACGACCCCGGTCGGCGTCTCGATCCACAGCACGCGGGCGCGCACGATCGGCGGCGGCAGCGTCGGGTCGAGTGCGTGCACCGTCGGCAGGTTGACCGTGAGCATCGCGCCGTCGGCGACCGGCACGGTATCGCCGAGCTCGAACGTCCGCGTCGCGTTCGTCGCGCGGATGTCGAGGCCCTCGGGCGTGCCGAGCAGCTCGAACAGCGCGAACAGCCGGCCGGCCTTCAGCGCGGCCTCGACCTGCGCGGGATCGGAGTGATCGGCGACCATGACGATGTTGTCGAACCAGCGCAGCACGCGGCGGTAGGAGTCGCCGCGCTCGCCGTCGGCGAACACGATCGGGATCGCGTTCTCGTGCGCGTCGCTGCCGGCGGTGGCGGGCAGCTTCAGGCCCGCGCCGAGCAGCGCGTTCCACGTCGTGATCGCGGGCTGGTTCGGGGTCAGGAACGCGAGCATCGCGAGATCGGGCTCGGGATGACCGGGGTTGGTGTCCGCGAACTCGGCCGCGGCGGCGATCGCGCCGCCCGCATCGAGCCCGAGGTAGTCCTTGCGGATGTCGGGATCGATGTTCGCGTGCAGGTTGTAGACCTCGATGCCGTCCGGCGCGAGCAGCTTCAGATCGTCGACGGTCTTGCTCTCGGTGTGCGCGACCCACGCGAGCCCGCCGGCATCGCGATACGCGGCGACCGCGGCCGTGTCGTACGCGTTGTAGATGTCGTGGCGCTCCTGCAGCGTCGCCGCGGTCGGATGGCGATCGAGCATCACCGGCATCAGATCGTTCTCGCCACCGACGGAGAACGTCACGACGTGGCCGTCATCGCACGTCATCCGCGACCCGATCTGGTTCGCCTGCGCGTCCATGATCGCGACGTCGTTGCCGCGCATGCTGAACAGCGTCGGGAATTCCTCGTCCGCCATCGATGCGTCGTGATCGGTCAGCGCGGCGAAGTCGATCCGCGTCGCGCACAGCGCGCTGCGCAGGTCGAGCAGGCACGGTTCGTTGACCGCACCGAGGTCGTCGCGCGGGTTGTTGTCGCACGCGTCGTGCGAGTACGGCGAGTGCAGGTGGACGATGCCGCGCGCGGGCTCGAGGCCTCGCCACGTGCCGATCACGCGCGCATCGGGCAGCTCCTTGTCCCACGGGGGCAGCTCGGTCATCGGCGCGGGATCGCTGCCGCACGCGGCGGCGGTCGCGAGCGCGACGAGGCTGCAGGTTCGAAGAAGCCGGGCCCTCACGCGGCGACTCTAACGCCAGCCGGCCCGCGCCGCAGCTGGGATGTTCCGCCACCGCCAACCGGGGTTGCGCCATCCACTTCCTTGTGACGTGGCTGCGCGCTACAAAGCGGCCGTCCCATGCGCACCCGACTCGAACGCAGCTATCGCTTCGAGGCCGCGCACTTTCTGCCGAAGGTGCCCCCGGGCCACAAGTGCGCGCGCATGCATGGCCACAGCTACCGCGTCGAGGTCGTGCTCGAAGGTGACGTCGATCCCGAGCGCGGCTGGGTGATGGACTTCGCCGAGATCGACGAGCACGTCGCGCCGCTCGTGCGCGCGCTCGATCACCAGGTGCTCAACGAGATCGAGGGCCTCGCGAACCCGACGAGCGAGCTGCTCGCGGTGTGGCTGTGGGGCAAGCTCGCGGCGCTGCCCGGGCTCGTCGAGGTCGTCGTGTCCGAGACCCCGACGTCGCGCTGCATCTATCGAGGCGGCTGAGCGCGTGCATCGGGACCGCGATCTGCGCGTCGTGACGCTCAATCTCTGGGGCACCGAGCCGCCGCTCGATCGCCGGCTCGCGCTCGCGATCCGCCAGCTGTCGGCGCTCGCACCCGACGTCGTGTGCCTGCAGGAAGTCCGGCCGCTCGACGGCATGGCGGGCCGCACGACCGCCGAGGTGATCGCGGACGGGCTCGGGATGGCCGCGCACTACGCGGTCGCGGTCGCCTGGGACGACGGCGTGCACCCGCGGTTGCCGGCGGGGCAGGAGGGGCTCGCGATCCTCGCGCGCGAGATCGGCGAGGTCCGGACGCTGCCGCTGCCCGAGGCGCGCGTCGCCGAGGCGCGGCTGCTGCTGTCGGCGCAGGTCACGACCGCGGCCGGTCCGATCTGGGTGCACACCACGCACCTCCACTACCGGCTCGACGACGGCGCCGCGCGCGAGCAGCAGGTGCTCGCGATCGACGAGACGATCCGCGCGCTGCGCACCGACACGAGCCCGCCGCAGATCCTGTGCGGCGACATGAACGCGACGCCCGACAGCGACGAGATGCGGTTCCTGCGCGGGCTGACGACGCTCGGCGGCCGCCGCACACACTTCCAGGACGCGTGGCTGCGCCTGCACGACGAGCCGCGCGCCGGCGACGGGCCCGACCGCGGCATCACGTGGTCGAGCGAGAACGAGCTGACCCGGCCGCTGCGCTCGCTCGATATCGATCGCCGCATCGACTACATCTACGTGACGAGCCGCAAGAAGGATGGCCGCGGCACGGTGCACGACTGCCGCGTCGTCCTGACCGAGCGCGACGGCGAGCTGTGCGCGAGCGATCACTACGGCGTGATGGCCGACGTCCAGATCGCGGCGAGCTAGCTCACTCGGGCTCGAGCACGAGATCGAAGTCGAACACGCGCTCGCACCCGTGGACGCCGGTCGGGCACAGATCCTCGTAGCGGATCCGCCGCGTCCGAAAGCCGGGCTTCGCGATGAACAGATCGCACCCGACCGGCCAGTTCGTGCCGAGGCTGCCGACGTGCGCGTGGCCGGACGCGTCGGTGTGCGCGACGACGCCGCCGAGCTCGCGGACGCTTGCATCGCACGCGACGGCGACGGTCGCGTTCTCGATCGGGTGGTTCGCCGGATCGCGCAGCGTCGTGTGCGCGCCCCAGATCGGATCGCAGGCGGCGAGGCCGACGACCGCCAGCAGCAGCAGCGCGCGCATCCCTGGGGCTCTCATTCGGGCTCTCATTCGGGCTCTCATTCCGGCTCCATGACGAGATCGAGGTCGAACACCTTGCTGCAGTGCCGCTCGCCGAGGCAGAGGTCGATCGCGCGCAGCCGCTGGGTCCGGTAGCCGGGCTTCGCGATGAACAGATCGCAGTCGGGCTGCCACGCGCCGATCGAGATCGAGCTCGCGCGGCCGACGACGTCGGTGTGCTTCACCATCGCCGACGACGCGAACCCGCGTTCGGCCGAGCACGCGATCGCGAGCGTCGCGCCTTCGATCGGTCGATCGGCCGGATCGCGCAGCCGCGCCTGGTAGCCGTAGCCCGGCTCGCACGCGGCGAGCAGCACGACGAGTGCGGCGCGCCTCATCGCAGGTCTCCCGGAGGCGGCGTCGCGTACGTTCGTGGCTCGCCGAACGGTGCCGGTGCCGGCCACTCGATCGGGCCGCCGCGATCGAGCTGGATCCAGATCGGTGGGCACGCGTACGGCGCGGTGCACAGGCTGACGCCGGTCGCGACGATCGTCGGATAGCCGCGCTTCGCGACGGTGACAACGCAGCGCTCGGCATCGAGGTTCTTGCCGAACAGCTGCAGCCGCGCACGGCCGTCTTCGTTCGTGCGGACGGTGCTGTTCGCGATCCCGCAGTCGGCGGCGACCATCGCATCCTCGGCGGGCTCGCGACCGACGGTGACGTCGGCGACCAGGTAGCGCGGCGGCGGAGGACAACCGCCGAGCAGGACGAGCAAGGGCAAGACAACGAGCTGTCGCATATGCCCGGACAACGCGGGCTCGGCGAGCGGCTTTCGCCGGCGTGCGAGGGTTGCCGGCGCGGTTGACGGCGCGCACAGCGGCGCGTGCGCCGGTCAGTGCTTGGGCAACGCGGCTTCGACCGCCGCGATCACCTTCGGATCGTCGGGCTTCGTCTTCGGATCGAACCGCGTGATCTGCTTGCCGTCGGCGGACACGACGAACTTCTCGAAGTTCCACCGGATGTCACCGTCGTGACCGTCGGTGCCCTTGATCGGCGTCAGCGCCTGATACACCGGGTGACGGTGCTCGCCGTTGACCTCGATCTTCTCCATGATCGGGAACGTGATGCCGTACTTCGTCGCGCAGAACGTCGCGATCTCCTCGGCGGTGCCCGGCTCCTGACCGCCGAACTGGTTGCACGGGAACCCGATCACCGTGAAGCCCTTCGCCTCGTACTTCTTCTGCAGCTCCTCGAGCTGCGTGTACTGCGGCGTCAGCCCGCACTTGCTCGCGACGTTGACGAGCAGCAGCGCCTTGCCCTTGTAGTCGGCGAGCTTCGTGTCCTTGCCTTGCAGCGTCTTGAGGGGCGTGTTCCACATCGTCGCGAGCTCCGGGGTGGTGGCGGTGGGGGCCGCCGCTGGCTGGGACGCAGGCGCCGGCGGCGTCGTGACCTTCGCTTCGGGCACCGCGGGCGCGGGCTCCTTCTTCGAGCAGGCCGCGGCGAGCACGAGCAGCAGGGCGAGCTTCTTCATGGGCCGGAACGTACCCCGCGAGCTTTCCCCAGGCCATCGCCGATGCGTCGCTCCGGAATCCTCGCGCGGGGCGGTGGCCGGTCTGCTATACGTCCAGGCCGCCCATGCGCCACCTCTATGCCGACTTCGTCGATCGGGTCGCCAAGCCGATGCGTTACCTCGGCGGCGAGTACCAGAGCGTCGTCAAGGACGGGCCCGGCTTCGAGGCCGTCGAGGCGCGCGTCTGCCTCGCGTTCCCGGATGTCTACGACATCGGGATGAGCCACCTCGGCACGAAGATCATCTACTCGCTGCTCAACAAGGATCCGCGGATCGCGTGCGAGCGCGCGTTCGCGCCGTGGCTCGACATGGAAGCCGAGCTGCGCGCGCGCGATCTGCCGCTCGTGTCGCTCGAGACGCAGCGCGCGCTGCACGAGTTCGACGTGCTCGGCGTGTCGATCCAGTACGAGCTGACGTTCACGAATCTCTTGACGCTGCTCGATCTCGGCGGCATTCCGCTGCGCGCGGCGGATCGCGCCGAGGACGCGACGCTCGTGTTGATCGGCGGCCCGACCGCGTCGCATCCCGAGCCGGTCGCGCCGTTCATCGACGCCGCATTCATCGGCGAGGCCGAGGAGCTACTGCCCGCGGTCGTCCTCGCGTGGGCGCAGCTGCGCCGCGAGATCCGCGCCGGCCAGCGCACGCGCACGGATGCGCTCGCCGAGCTGGCGTCGAAGTTCCCGGTCTACGTGCCGGCGCTGTACGCGACCGAGCGCGACGAGGCAACCGGGATGATCGTCGTCGGTGCGCCGCTCGATCCGCGCGTGCCGGCGCGCGTGCATCGCGCGATGGTGCGCGACCTCGACGCGTTTCCGTTTCCGAGCGATGCGCCGGTGCCGTACGCGGAGGCGGTGTTCGAGCGCGCGTCGGTCGAGATCGCGCGCGGCTGCACCGAGGGCTGTCGGTTCTGCCAGGCCGGCATGATCTACCGCCCGGTGCGCGAGCGCTCGCCCGAGGCGATCGCGAAGACGCTGCTCGATGGCGTCGATCGCGCAGGCTACGAGGAGACCGGGCTGACGTGCCTGTCGACCGCCGATTTCTCGAGCATCACGCCGCTCGTCAAGCAGCTGGCCGGCGAGCTGCGCAAGCGCGGCGTGTCGATGTCGGTCGCGTCGCTGCGCGCGTACGGCCTCAACGAGGACCTGCTCGACGAGCTCGCGCTGACGCGGATCAGCGGCCTGACGTTCGCACCCGAGGCCGGCACGCAGCGGATGCGCGACGTGATCAACAAGAACGTCACCGAGGCGCACATCGAGGAGAGCGCGCGTCGTGTGTTCGAGCGCGGCTGGCATCGGCTGAAGCTGTACTTCATCATCGGCCTGCCGACCGAGGAGGACGACGACGTCCGCGGCATCGTCGAGACCGGGCTGCGCATGCTCGCGCTCGGGCGCTCGATCCTCGGCCATCGCGCCGAGGTCACGGTCAGCGTCAGCTCGCACGTGCCGAAGCCGCACACCCCGCTGCAGTGGTGCGCGCAGGACATCGAGGACGAGATCCGGCGCAAGCAGAGCATCCTGCGGCATACCGCAGGCCGCACACCGGGCCTGCGGCTCAAGCACCACCACTCGGGGATCTCGTTCGTCGAGGGCGTGCTCTCGCGCGGCGATCGCCGGCTCGCCGATGCGATCGAGAGCGTGTGGCGCGCCGGTGCGCGGTTCGACGGCTGGGACGAGGTGTTCGAGCTCGAGCGCTGGATGACCGCGTTCGCCGCGCACGGCATCGACCCCGCGCACTACCTCGGCACGCGTCCGGTCCACGCGCGGCTGCCGTGGGATCACATCGACGTCGGGCTCGAGGAAGGCTTCCTGCTCGGCGAGTACCGCAAGGCGCTGAAGGGCAGGGCGAGCCCGCCGTGCGGCAAGGTCGCCGGCATGCTGATCCATCACACGAACCTCGCCGACGCCGAGCCGGATCGCCGGCGGCTCGTCTGCTACGACTGCGGCGTCGCGTGTGACCTGACGAAGATGCGCCAGGATCGGCTCGTCGCGCTGCGCACCCTCGGCGCGACCGAGCGGCCCGAGCGGCGGGGCGAGCTGCCGAAGATCGAGGGCGACGCGATGCTCGACATCAGCGAGCGCGGCGGCGGGGACATCGCCGAGCGCGGGGATCCAGCGCCGCGCGCCGCGAGCCGCAACCGCGACACCGAGCGCGCCGAGCGCGTGCGGCTGAACGGCCATGTCGGCAGCGGCGCGCCGTACACGACGTACCGGATCCGGTTCGCGAAGGTCGGGCGGGCGGCGTTCCTCGGCCATCTCGATCTCGGGCGGCTGCTCGCACGCAGCCTGCGCCGCGCGGATCTGCCGCTCGCGATGACGCGCGGGTTCTCGCCGAAGCCGCGGATCACGTTCGGGCCCGCGCTCGGGCTCGGCATCCCGTCGCTCGGCGAGCTGATCGACGTCGATCTCGAGCACGTCGTGATCGGCAAGCACGCGTGGGAGATCGCCGACGGTGACGTGCGCGTCGAGCTGCCGGCCGACGAGGTCATGGAGCGGCTCGCCGCGGTGTGTCCGCCGGGCATCGAGATCCAGCACTGCTCGATCGTGCGGCTCGCGGGGCATCCGGCGCTCGGCAACGCGGGGCGTCCCGATCCGGGGCTCGGCAAGTACATCGACGCGGTGGATCTGGTGATCCAGCCGGCGTCCGACGGCATGGTGTTCGACCGCGCGCGGCTCGAGCGCATCGCGGCCGCGTTCCTCGCGAAGCCCGCCGCGATCGTCACGCGCGATGGCGGCGCGGGGCGCGGCGCGAAGTCGAAGTCGATCGACGTCCGCGCGCTCGTCACCGAGCTCGACGTGATCGCGGGCGAGGCCGCCGACAAGCTGTGCGGCGCGCTCGACTGGGCGCCGGGTGCGCTGCTGCGCGTGCGCGTGCGGTCGACGAGCGAAGGCTCGGCGAAGCCGGCCGAGGTCGCCAAGGCGATCGGCGTGTGGGGTGCCGACGATCCGCGTGCGCGTCACGCGCTGTGCGCCCGGCTCGGTGTGGTCGAAGCGACCGTCCCGGCGCGGCAGCCCGAGGCAAGGGTCGAACCGCGACCCATCGCATGACACGGGATCTGCCGGGTATTTCGCGCGTGGTCGTGAAAAACACGTGATCGCGTGACCGATCGGTCGTGACCTCCGTCATCGATCGGGTGTGGACGCTTCGCGACTGCGAAACAAGTGGCTCGGTGTCGTGCTCGCGGTCGGGCTCGCGGCGAGCTCGAACGGATGCTCGCTGGCCCTGTCCGGCCCGGCGGCGAATCGACCGCGCAACAGGCCACCGACCTGCGACACCGGCAAGGGCGTCGTCGGCCTCGACGGCACGCTCGCGGCCACCTCGGGCCTCGTCGGGCTCGGCGGGTTGGTCGGGGGCTCCGGCGAGCTCGGCGCGGTCGGCATCATCGGCGCGGTCGTGTTCGGGGTCGCTGCCGCGAGCGGCAACTCGAAGGTGAACGCGTGCCGCGCGGCGTTCAACGACTACACGATCGCGAGCACGGGCGCGCCCGTCGATGCTCCAGAGGTCGGCAAGCTCGGTGCGCCCGTCCTGCCGGCGACGACGGGCACGGGAGCCGCGATGCCGCCGCGACCGCCGCTGCACGCGTTGGAGCCGGACCCCGCCCCGGCGCCGACCACGGTCGCGACGCCGCCGGTCGATCCGCCGCCTGCGCCGACAAAGACGACGAAGCCCGCAGTACCGACGAAGCCCGCGGCGCCAGCGAGCGCACCGGCCGACGACGATGACTGGAGCCAGTTCTGGAAGGAGGCGCCGTGAAGCGCGTGCTCGCGATCCTGCTGCTGCTCGCGACCCGGCCGGCGTTCGCCGACGACGAGATCGTGCGCGGCAACATCGTCAAGGTCGAGGCGACCGAGATCTACGTCAACCTCGGCGCGAGCCAGGCGGTGACGAGCGGCGCCGCGCTTCGGATCAAGCGGCCGATCAAGCTCGTCCATCCGGTGACGAAGAAGCCGGTGCAGGACTGGCTCCCGGTCGGCGCCGCGCAGATCACGCAGACCGGCACGACGCTGTCGCGCGCGGTGATCGGCGAGCTCGTCGATCGCGTGCGCGTCGGCGACATCGCCGAAGTCCTCGTCGATCGGCCGGACCGCGAGCCCGTGACCGAGCCGAAGAAGCCGGGCACGCAGCCGCCGCCGGAGCCGCCGCCCGGCCCGAAGGTCGATCCGGCGACCGCGCAGGTGCTCGCGGCGTTCGCGGCGCAGACCGGCCAGACGATCGACGCGCGGATCGCGACGTGGGAGAAGTATCTGTCGAGCAACGGCGGTTCGCCGTACGCGGCCGCGGTTCGCCAGGAGCTCGAGGCGCTGTCGGCGCTGCGCGAGCAGATGCGGCCGCCGCAGCCCGCCGGCTCGACGGAGATCGGCGTCACGATCGAGCATCACGCGCCGCCCGCTGCGGCACCGCAGCACGCGATCCCGCTCGTGTTCGTGCTCCAGCAGCCGGACCGCGTCGCGAGCGCGTACCTGCACTACCGCGTCGCCGGCGAGCGCACGTACCGCCGCCAGCTGCTCGTGCGCGAGCACGACATCTACCTGCGCGGCAGCGTGCTCGGCGAGATCGTGAAGCCGCCCGGCATCGATTACTTCGTCGAGGTGTCGACGCCGGCGGGTGCCGCGGGGCTCGCGCTCGGTTCGCCCGCCGAGCCGCTGCACGTCGACGTCGAGGAGCCGCCGCTCGCGGATCGGTTCGGTCCGACGCCCGGACGCTCGGCGCTGCGCGTGTCTGCCGAGGTGCTCGACTTCGCGACGTTCGACAAGCGCGACGGCGATCACCGTGACTTCGTGATCGCCGGCAACGTCGACTTCACGTACCGGCTGATCGGTGCGGTGCAGAGCGTCGGCGTCGGCTACGGCGTGTACTCGGGCGAGGGTGGCTATGCGGATCGGTCGTGGAGCATGGAGCAGCCGCTGCCACGGACCGGCTTTCAGTACGGCTATGCGGATCTCGAGGTCGGTGGCGTGCAGCAAGGGGTGCCGGTGTCGATCGGTGCGCAGGTGATCGCCGGCGTCGGCAAGGAGGGGTTCGGGATGGGCGTGGAGGGTCGGTTGCGCCTCGGAAGCCGCGATGCGGCAAACCTGGTGCTGAGCGGACGCACGATCGATCAGGTCGGCTTCGTCTCGGACATCCGGTTCGGGGCGCAACCGATCGAGGGGCTGGGCGTCGGAGTGTCGGTCGGGGCGACGAACCAGCCGACCGGCGGCGATGTCGGCGTCAAGCTCGGCACCGAGCTCGAGTATCGCGGCGTCGAGCACGTGTCGCTGCTCGTGCGCGCGTCGTGGCAGGGCCGGACGACCGAGCACGGTGGCATCGGTGGCGGCGCCGGCGTGGGGTTCTCGTGGTGAGGACGATGATGAAGACGAAACCGAGCACGTACGCAGCCATGGCGAGCGCGATGCTCGCGTCGATCGCCAGCGTCGCGAGCGCCGATCCGGTGCGTCACGTGCCGCCGGCGGGCGCGACCGCGCAACACCCGGTCGAGCTCGAGGCCGACGCGCCGGCGACCTCGCCGACGCTGAAGGTCCACTACCGCCGCAGCGGGCAGATCGCGTTCGCGGAGACCGAGTTGGTCCGCAAGGACAACCGCTGGATCGCGATCGTGCCCGCGACCGCGGTCGCCGCGCCCGGTCTCGAGTACTACCTCGAGGCGAACGGCGCACCGGTGTTCGCGTCCGCACAGTGGCCGCACACGATGCGGGTCGCCGAGGACGCCGACGACGAGCGGCGCACCCGCGATCTGACGCGGTTCGGCGGCGCGCGGTCGCGGATCCACACCTCCGGCGAGCTCGTGAACTTCGGGACGCGCGTCGTCGATGGCAAGGAGCTCGTCGATCGCTACTACCGGATCGACGCCGACTTCTCGTACCGGCTGTGGGCGTATCCGCTCGACGAGCTGCGCGTCGGCTACACGCGGCTCGTCGGCGAGACCGAATCCTCCGCATGTCCGGACGCGTCGCCGTGCACCGCGACCGCGGGCTTTCGCGTCGCCGGCTGGTTCGAGCTCGGGCTCGCGCCGGTCGAGGGCTTCCGGCTCGATGGTCGCGCGATGGTGATGGCGACCGCCGCCGGCTTCGGGATCGGCGGGCGCGCCGAGGCGCGGCTCGGCATGCTCGACGGCAGCCATGTCGCGCTCGGCGTCGAGCACATGGCCGATGTCGGCACCGCCGGCTTCTTCCGGCTCGGCTGGGGCACGGTGCCGCTATTGCCGATGACCGCGACCGTCGAGGTCACGAACCTGCCGGATCCGACGCGCGATACCGGCGTCCGGCTGTACTACGACATCGCGCGCGTGATCGGCAGCGGCGTCCGGCTCGGCGCACGCGTCGGCTACGCGGCGCGCAACCAGAACGTCGCGGGCTTCACCGGTGGCGCCACCGCGAGCGTGGACTTCTAGGAGATGGCGATGCGTTCGATCCTCCTCGTCTCTCTCGTGGCTGTCCTTGTCGGCGCCACCGCACGCGTCGCGGCCGCCGACCCGGTCGTGCTGGCGATCGACAAGGGCGACATCTACGTCGAGCTCGGGGCGCGCGACGGCGTCGGTGCCGGCACGCAGCTCGAGCTGCTGCACGAGATCCGCGTCCGCGATCCGCGCAGCGGCAAGCTGCTCGTCGATCAGTTCTCCCTCGGTGCGCTCGTCGTCGTGAAGAGCGGCGATCGCATCAGCGTGGCGCGCGCCGGCGAAGATCTCGCGCCGCGCGTGCTCGCCGGCGATCACGTGCGGATCGCATCCGAGACGCGCAAGTTCGTCGACCCGTGGCTCGAGCAGGTCAACGCGAGTAAGGGCGAACGCCCGCCGGCTCCGACCGTCGCGTCCGCGCCGGCGACCCCGTCGGCGCCGGGCGGGCCGGATCACGCCGAGCTCGTGCGGATGGCGTGGCAGGACACGCTCGGCAAGCCGCCCGAGCAGCGCATCGATCGGTGGCTCGAGTACCTGCGCGTCGATCCGCAGAGCCCGTACCGCAAGCACGTCCAGGCGGAGATCCAGAGCCTGCGGACCCAGATCCAGCAGCGCGACACCGCGCTCGCGAGCGCGCGCAGCGTCGCGGTCGACCGCGGCCCGCGGATCGCGCGGCTCGCGTCCGCGCTCGAGTCGAAGAGCACGCCGCTCGCGATCGCGCCGCTCGAGCGCGCGGTCCCGGGCCGGCCGATCGCGCTGTCGTTCCTCGTGACGCAGCCGGGCACGTTCGCGCAGGCGTGGCTCTACGTGCGGCCGCGCGGCGAGCCCGGGTTTCGCCGCGTCGAGCTGCGCGCCGACGGCGATGCCTACCTGCGCGGCACGATCCCCGCCGAGCTCGTGCGCGGCGACACCGTCGAGTGGTACGTCGAGACCGCGGCGACCGCAGCCGATCGCGAGGCGAGTGCCGTGCTCGGCTCGCGCGAGCTGCCGCGCACGATCCGCGTCGAGCGCGAGGTCGAGGAGCCGCCGGTCGCGCAGGGCCGCTCGCACATCGACGCGCACGCCGACTACGTCGACTTCGACGGCAAGATCGGAAAGGGCTTCGACCAGTACTACCAGGCCGAGATCGACTTCACGTATCGGTTCCTGCATCCGATCCACGCCGTGCGGCTCGGCTTCGGCACGCTGTCCGGTACCGGCGGCCCGAAGGACGTGATCGACAGCGATCCGATGGGCGCCTGCCTCGACGGCGCGGGCACGTTCCAGTGCCGCAAGGTCAACTTCTCGTACGTCTACCTCGAATTCGAGCATCGCATTCGCCAGAACGTCGCGCTCATGATCCGGCCGCAGGCCGGGTTGCTCAGCTCGGACACGAGCGCGGGTACCGCGGCGGGCCGCTGCTCGGGCAAGCAGATCGAGGGCTGCGAGTTCTTCACCGGGCTTGGCCTGCGCGCGCGGCTGCGGCTCGGCAGCGAGACCGGCACGAACCTCGTGCTCGGCGCCGGCTTCACCGACGAGGTCGGCACGCTGCTCGAGGCCGCGTATCACTGGCTGCCGACGCCGATCGTCCCGGTCCAGCTCACCGTGCAGGTGACCGACATGCCGGTGCCCGAGAACTTCGGCGTCCGTCTGATCGGCGACGTCGGACTGCGCCAGCTGTCCTGGTTCTACCCGTCGCTGCGCCTCAGCTACCAGGCGCGCGACATCGACCACGCGGGCGTCTCGGGCGGCGTCGCGATGAACTTCGACTGGTGAGGATCGCCATGACGAAACCCGCACTCCTCGCACGGCTCGCACTGCTCGGGATCCTGGCTCCCGCGCTCGCCGACGCCGACGACAAGCCCACCGGCGCGCCGCACGCGCTCGTCGTCCACGTGCCACCGACCGAGAGCCGCGCGGACACGCCGATCGAGCTCGAGGCGATGCTCGACGCGCCGTTCGCCGAGACGCTCGCGGTCCGCTGGCGCGCGGTCGGTGAGGCGCAGTGGCACGACGCGATGTTCGAGCGGTCGTCCGCGGGCGGCTGGTACACGAGCATCCCGGGCACGCGCAGCGGCGGCGTCGAGTACTACATCGAGGGCCGCGATGCCGCAGGCGCGCCGGTCGCGCACTTCGCGAGCGCGGCCGCACCGCACGTCGTGCGCGTCGAGCCATCGCTGACCGATCGCCTCGAGTCGCTCGATCTCGATCGTCTCGGCGAGCATCGCAACGAGGTCTCGCTCGACGTCTACGGCCACAACTTCGGCAACCGCTACGACATCCCCGATCGCTTCGTGCGCGCCGAGCTCGCGTTCACGCACCGCCTGCTGCGCGTGGTCCACCACGTCGCGTTCGGCTTCGGCTCGATCTCGGGCAAGACCCCGCTCGATTCGATCGACGGTGGCGACTACACCGTCGGTGCGCTGCGCTACGGCTTCGGCGAGATCCGCCTGCGCGCCCATCCGTCGGTGTTCATCGATGCGCGCGCGATGCTCGGCGCGAGCCACGACGGCTTCGATCAAGGCGTGCGCGGCGCCGTGACGTTCGGCAAGCCGTGGCGCTCGTGCCTGACGTTCGGCGCCGAGACGATCGGTGACCTCGGCCCGAGCGGGTGGGTCCGCCTGCAGTGGGACACCGCACCGCCGCTGTTGATGGGCGCGTCGATCGTGCGGACGGATCTGCCGGGCGCCGTGATCGACTCGGCGGGCCTCTACCTCGGCTACGACGTGCAGTACACGATCGCGAAGCGGTTCACGATGCGCGGCCAGGTCTCGTACGGCTCGCGCGATGGCGGTTCGCACCTCGGTGGTGGCGTCGGCACGGCCGTCGCGTTTTGACGCGGAAGCGCCGAGCCGGGCCGGAAACGCAAAGCCGCAACGTGGGAGGCGTCCGGAACGCCAAGACCCTCTGCAACGCGAGAGGAACGCCAAGACGCAGAGCCCGGATCAACGCGGAGAGGCCAAGCCGCGAAGCACGCAAAGGACACTCCACGACGACCGCTCTGCCTCGACATGGTCTCGTGCGATCGCGCGCGCACGCACGTGCCCCAAAGGTGCATCCGCTCGAGCTTCGAGTTTCGTGTTCGCGCGCGCGCGGTCGCTCGAGGCGGAGCGGTATCCCGAAACGATCTTTGCGTGCTTAGCGACTTTGCCTCTTTGCGACAATCCGGGCTTCGCGGCTTTGCGTTCGGCCTGCGCCCGCGGAGGGTCGCGGCACTGATCGCGCACATCGCGATGAGGGCTCGGTCGCTTTGCGTTCGGCTTCCGCCTGACGACGGTCAGCGCCGCGGCTTCGCGTTCTTCACGTACTGATCGAGCCAGCGAACCTGCTCCCACAGCACGTGGAGCGCCGACTCCTTCGCGCGGTAGCCGTGCGCCTCGGCGGGCAGCGACACGTAGCGGACGCGCCCGCCGAGCCCCTGCATCGCGGCGAACAGCCGATCGCTCTGGATCGGATACGTGCCCGAGTTGTTGTCCGCGGCGCCGTGGATCAGCAGCAGGGGCTCGTCGATCTTGTCGGCGAACCGGAACGGCGACATCTTGTCGTACGTCGTCGCGGCCTCCCAGTACGTGCGCTCCTCGGACTGGAAGCCGAACGGCGTCAGCGTGCGGTTGTACGCGCCGGACCTGGCGATGCCGGTGCGGAACAGGTTCGTGTGCGCGAGCAGGTTGACGGTCGTGAACGCGCCGTACGAGTGACCGCCGACCGCGAACCGGTGGCGATCCCCGACGCCCATCGCGACGACCGCATCGATCATCGAGGCCGCGTCGTCGGTCAGCTGCTCGACGTAGCTGTCGTTCGGCTCGGTCTTGCCCTCGCCGATGATCGCGAACGACGGGTTATCGACGACCGCGTAGCCCTGCGTCAGCGCGAACAGCGGGCCGCCCCACCACGGGTACACGAACCGGTACGGCGAATCGGTGACCTGCGACGCGGCCGCGCTCGACTTGAACTCCTGCGGATAGACCCAGACGACCACCGGTAGTGGCTTGTCCTGCTTCGGGCGGTAGCCGGGCGGCAGGTACAGCATGCCGGATAGCTCGAGGCCGTCCTTGCGCTTCCACTTGATCAGCTGCTTCTTGACCTTCGCGAGCTCGGGCACCGGGTGCGCGAACTTCGTGAGCTGGCGTTCCGCCTTCGTCGCGAACGAGTAGGCGTAGAGCTGCGGCGGATCGGTCGGCGACTCGCGCGACACGAGGACGTCGGTGCCGGCGTCGTCGAGCACGTGGTCGACGGACGCGTACGTCGTGCCGTCGCTGCGCCACACGCGCTCGGACTTGCCGGTCGCGACGTCGAGGCGATCGTAGAACGGGCGGTCGCCTTGCGGCGAGGCGCCGTCGCCGGTCAGCAGCAGCTGGCCCTTCGGGGTCACGTGCATCACCCACTCGCCGCTCGGCAGGCGGCGCATCACCGGCGTGCCGGGATCCGAGTAGCGGTCCTCGCTCGAGCGATCCCACAGCACGCGCGGCTTCGCGGACGCGTCGTCGGGCGCGACGATCCACGTGCGCGTCTTGCGATCCTTCCACCAGCTCTCGGTGACGAGCGCGAGCTTGCCGGTCCCCCACAGCGTGCCGCCGTAGCGCAGCGCGAGGCTCGCGATCCGCACGGGCTTCGTGAACGGCGCGGCGGCGCAGTCGACGGTGTCGCGCACGGTCGCCGGCTTCTTCGGATCGCCGCCATCCTGGGCCTCGACCCAGCACGCGGTCGCCGGCGCGTCGGCGCGCCAGTCGATCTGGCGGCGGCCGAGCCGCACGGCATCGAAGTCGACCGGGACGTCCTCGGCGAGCTTGAGGTCCGCGATCGTCGCGACGCGCTTGCCGTCGAGCGACCACACCTCGGTGAGCAGCGGAAAGCTCGACACCGCGACCGTGTACGAGAACGGGCGATGCACCGTCGAGACGAGCAGCAGCTTGCCGTCCGGCGACGGCGACACGGCCGCGTAGAGCGCCGGCTTGCCGACGTTCGTGACCTTGCCGTCGACGCCGACGAGCGCGATCTGCGAGGTCAGGTAGTGCTCGAACAGCCGCTCGTCGGACGGGTTCTGCAGCAGATCGGGGTTCGTGCGCGCCGGCTTCTTCTTGCCGTCGTTCTCCTGGATCACCGGACCGGTCGGCACGGCGATCGGCGTCGGCGGCGCCTTCGCGTCGCCCGGTGCGATCCGGCAGACGAGTGTCCGGGCATCGGACAGCCAGTCGCACGGCCGGCCCGCGGTCGCGTTCATCGCGAGCGTGACGAGCGGCTTCGCGGTCGCCTGCTTCGTGTCGGCGAGCCACAGCTTGACCGCGCTCGCCTCGGTCACCGTGAACGCGATGTACTTGCCGTCGGGCGACCATGCGAGGTCGGCGATTCGCGCGTCGGCCGGCAGGCCCGCGATCGCGCGCGGCGTGGTGGCCTTCGCCTTGATGTCGAGCAGCTCGAGCTTCTGCGAGTAGCCACGACGCGAGGGCGCGCGGTTCTTCGGGTTGATGCGCAGACCGGCGAGGCGCAGCTCGGGCTCGGAGACCTCCGCGATCGACGGGAACGGCCGGCTCGTCACGAGCAGCAGCGTCTGGCGATCCGGGCCGAGCGTCGTCGACGGGATCGGCGGCGCATCGACGAGGTTGGCGACCGCCTTGACCGGTCGCTGGTAGGTGACCCCGTCGGCGAACGCGGTGCTCGCGGACAGGACGAGGAGCGGGACGAGGGCGCGGCGCATCTCGCGCGCTATATCACGCGGTCGCCGTCGACGATCTCGTGTCGCAGGCTGTCTCGGGCTGTCGCGGCGTCATCACGATCGCGGCGGCCCACGACGCGATCGCCATCGCCCCGAGATCGAGCAGGTCGAACGTGCCCGGCACCACACCGGTCGCCTGCGCGAGCTCGGCGCCGAGCCCGATCGCGAGCGGCAGCGCGCGCCACGCCGATCGCGGTGCGTCCTGCCAGATCGCGAGCACGGCGACGCAGAACGCGAACTGCCACAGCGCGTCCGGAAGGTTGTCGCGCACGAACCCCGGCAGCGCGACGGTGCCGCCGCCGATCCCGAGCAGCGCGTGGAGCTCGGTCCCGCGACGCGCGACGAGATAGATCGCCAGCCCGACGACGAGCGCGGCAACGCCGACTACGAGCGCGCGCCGCGTGGTCACGGCGTCGGCTCCGGCACGTCGCGGATGCTCCACGCGATCGCGATCGCGGCCACGCAGTCCGCCATCGTGTACCGCAGCTTCGTCTTCAGCGTGTCGACGCAGAACGCCGGGTAGCGGTAGCTGCACGTCACCAGCTGACAGAGCCCGGCGCGCGGCTCGTCGAACCGCACGACGAGCGTGTCGCCGTGGCTGTAGAGGATCTCGTTCGGGAAGTACCCGGCCTCGAGCGCGTGCGTGTCCGGATCGCGATCCCTGCGCTCGAAGCGCAGCTCGGTCTTGCTCGCGAGCTGGACCGTGAAGCCAGTCGCGCCCGGCGCTGCGAGCGTCGCGGCCGGCGGCAGCCGCACGGTGATCCCGGCGCCGGGCACGGCGACGTCCGGCCACGTCGACGAATCCGGCAGTGCCACGCCGTTGGCCGTCTGTGACGGCGCCCGCTTCTTCGTCGCGGTCAGAAACGTCAGGAACACGATCGCGATGCCGATCGTCGACGCGACGCGAGCACGATGACCCATGGCTCCAGGATGCCGTGGCGTGCGCGCGGTGCGATGCCGCAATTGTATTTCTGTGTCGCCGGTCGTCAGAACACCGCAGCGATCGCGTCGTCGAGCGTACGCACGTAGACGAGCTCGGTCGGGGGCGGCTCGCCCTCGAAGTCGTGCTCGACGTCGATCCGGTTGTCGTCGGGCAACACGACCCGCGTCAGGCCTGCGGCGGCCGCCGCGAGCAGCTTCGTCTTGACCCCGCCGATCGCCGTCACGCGGCCGTGCAGCGTGAGCTCGCCGGTCATCCCGGTGTCCGCGCGCGCCGGCGTACCGCGCAGGTGCGAGAGCAAGGCGATCGCGATCGCGAGCCCGGCGGACGGGCCTTCCTTCTTCACCGCGGTGTCGGGCAGGTGGACGTGCAGATCGTGGTGCTCGCGAAACCCTGCCGAGATGCCGAGCCGCTCGGCCTCGCGGCGCAGCAGCGCGATCGCGATCTCGATCGATTCCTTGAGCACGTCGCCGAGCTGGCCGGTCACGACGAGCTTGCCGCTGCCGTGGCCGAGCAACGCGCACTCGATCGGCAACAGCTCGCCGTCGGTCGCGGTCCACGACAGGCCGTACGCGGCACCGGGCGGCAGCTGGTCCATCGCGCGTCGTCGTCGGCGCCGCGGCTTGCCGAGGATCTCGCGGACGTCGCCGACATCGAACGTCACCGGCGCGGGCCGGTTGCCACGCTCGGCGCACCGCGTGACGTGTGCGCGGCACACCGCCGTCACCGCGCGTGCGAGCTCGCGCACGCCGGGCTCCGCGGAGTACTCGCGGACGAGCAGGTCGAGCGCGGCCTCGGTGAAGCCGAGCGAGCCCGGCGGCAGCCCGGACTCGATCACCGCCGCCGGCACGAGGTGCTTCGTCGCGAGGATGATCTTGTCGTGCGCGGTGTAGCCCTCGAGCTCGATCACCTCCATGCGATCGCGCAGCACCGCGTCGATCTGCTCGGCCGCGTTCGCCGAGCACAGGAACAGCGTCTGCGAGAAGTCGAAGCCGAACTGCAGGTAGCTGTCGACGAAGCTCGTGTTCGTCTCCGGATCGAGCAGCTCGAGCAGCGCGGCGGCCGGATCGCTCCATCGCCGGCCGAGCTTGTCGATCTCGTCGAGCAGCATCACCGGGTTCATCACGCCGGCCTTGACGAGCGCGCGGATCACGCGGCCCGGGCGCGACCGGATGTACGTGCGCTCGAAGCCGCGGATCTGGACCTCGTCGTCGACACCGCCGAGCGACAGCACCGCGAACGGCCGCTGCAGCGCCCGCGCGACCGCGCGTGCGAACGACGTCTTGCCGACGCCCGGCGGACCGACGAGACACAGCACGCGCGCCTGCGGCTTGCCGCGCAGCTGCTCGACCGCGAGGTACTCGAGCACGCGGCGCTTCGCATCGCGCAGGCCCCAGTGGCGCTCGTCGAGCGCGCGCGCGACCTCCGCGATCGGAGGCGCCGGCTTCGTGCGCTTGCCCCACGGCAGGTCGCGGACGTAGCGCAGGAACGACCGGATGCCCTCGTACTCGGGGTGCTCCGCCGGCAGCGCGCGCATGCGCTCGAGCTCGCGCGTGATCTCCGCCTTCGCGTCATCGGTCAGCGGCAGCTGCTCGAAGTCCTTGCGCAGTTGCTGCTCGCTGCGCAGCTCGGTCCACGGCTCCTCCGCGCCCGACGGCTCGCGCGACCCTGGCTCGGATCGCGGCAGTGCCGGCTCGGGCTTCGTCGCGACGTCGGGGTCCGGCAACGGCTTGATGTCGATCGGCAGCCCGAGCTTCGCGAGCACCGTGCCGCCGTGCAGCTCGAGCACCGGATCGCCGCTGGCGACCCACTGGCGCGCGAACCGCTCGAGCTCGCTGTCCTCGGGCTCGACCATCGCGGCGACCGCGCGCGCGGCGAGCTGGCGGTCGTCGCCGGTGCGCTTGCGCGTGACGTCGACGAGGTACGGCATCGCCGGCCGGTAGCGCGCGTACGCGAGCACCTCCATCGCACCGAGCCGCACCGGCTTCAGCGGATTGACGAGCAGCCGGATCACCGCGACGAGGTCCGCCTCGGTCGCCGACGCCGCCGCGGCACGCGCGAGCGCGTTGCGCCGACGAGGATCGGCGGTCTCGAGCTCGAGCGCGAGCTGCTCGACGTTCATGCGTCGAGCTTATGCTATGACGCGCTCCGTGCCGATCAACCTGTCGGTGAACCTCAACAAGGTGTGCCTGCTTCGCAACTCGCGCGGCGGCACGAACCCGTCCCCGAAGCGCGCGGGCATCACGTGCCTCGAGCACGGCGCGTACGGCCTGACGCTGCACTGGCGGCACGACAACCGTCACACGCGGCAGGACGACGTCCGGACGCTGCGCGCGCTGTGCGCCGAGCGCGGGGCCGAGTTCAACCTCGAGGGCGACGATCGCGAGGAGCTGATCGCGCTCGCCGACGAGCTGAAGGTCACGCAGTTCACGCTCGTGCCGGTCAAGCCCGGCGAGGTCACGAGCGATCACGGGTGGGACCTGCCGCGCCAGCACGACGTGATCGCGCCGATCGTCGCGCGGCTCAAGGCACGCGGCATCCGCACCGCGATCTTCGTCGATCCGGAGCCCGCAATGATGCAGGCCGCCGCGGCGACCGGCGTCGATCGCGTCGAGATCTACACCGAGCCCTACGCGTCGGCGTGGGGCACGCCGCTGCTGACGCAGGAGCTCGCGCGCCTCAAGGCGACGGCGCAGGCCGCGGTCGCCGCCGGCATGGCGGTCAACGCCGGTCACGATCTCGATCTGCGCAACATGCCGCTCGTCGCGCGCGAGGTCCCCGAGATCGTCGAGGTCTCGATCGGACACGCGCTGCTGTGCGATGCGCTGTACCTCGGGCTCGCCGAGAGCGTGCAGCGCTACGCGCGCGTCTGCCGCGGCGAGACCGTCGATGCGCCGGTTACTCGCTAGCCTCGCGCTCGCGGCCTGCGGACCCGCGACCACGGTGCATCCCGACACGGTCGCGGCCGGCTGCCCGCGCGAGCCGGTCCGGCTGTCCGGCCAGGAGGATGTCGCCGGCATCGCGGGATGCGCGAAGCTCGGCGCGGTCACGATCCGCACCGGCGCGCCGCTGTCGCTCGGGGCGCTGCGCCGGCTGCAGACGATCGATGGCGACCTCGTGATCGGTCCGTCGGTCGGCCTCGAGGACGTCGCGCTGCCCGAGGTCGTCACGATCACCGGGACGCTGCGCGTGATCGGCAACGGCAACGTGCACGGCGTGTTCTTGCCGAAGCTCGCGCGCGTCGCGGCGATCGAGGTCGACAGCAACCCCGCGCTCGCGAACCTGTCGCTGCCGAGCCTCGCCGTGGTCCCCGGGCCGGTCGCGATCCTCAACAACCCGGAGCTCGAGCTGGTCGAGCTGTCCGCGCTGACCGCCGTCGAGGGCGAGCTCGCGGTCATCAAGAACCCCAAGCTCGTGATGCTCGAGGTGGCGAAGCTCGAACGCGCGAAAACGCTGCGCGTCGAGGACAATCCTGCGCTGCCGGCGGCGACGAACGACGCGCTGAACCGCCTGCGCGCACCTCGTGCCTCACCGTAAACAAGGTATCTTTGTCGCCATGTCACGCGACGTCCTCGAGCTCGGCGGCTCGCTCGCCTACCTCGACGAGATCTACGAGCAGTACAACCAGCAGCCGGGCGCCGTCGACGCGAGCTGGCACGACCTCCTGAACGGCCAGCCCGCACCCGACCGGGGCGGCAACGGCCACGCCGCGAACGGCGCCGCGCCGACGACGAACGGCAACGGCAAGGCGCACGCGGTCCACGCGCAGGCCGCCGCGGTCGCGAGCCAGCGCGCGCCGATGCCGGCGTTCACGCGGCCGGGCGCGGTCACGCTGTCGCCGATCGCGCAGGGCGTCCCGTCGGTGTGGCCGCTCGTCAACGCGTTTCGCTCGCGCGGTCACTTCCAGGCCAACCTCGATCCGCTCGGCCTGCTCGAGACCGCCGCGATCCCCGAGCTCGAGCCCGCGACGTGGGGGTTCTCCGAGGCGGATCTGTCGCGCGTCGTCGAGCCGACCGGCGTGCACGGCATGCCGCGCGCGACGATCGGCGAGTTGATCGCGCGGCTGCGCCAGGTCTACGCGAGCTCGGTCGGCCTCGAGTACATGCACATCTCGTCGCCGGCGCGCCGGTCGTGGCTCGCCGAGCGCATGGAGACCCAGCTCGGCACGCCGCTACCGTCCGAGGTCCGGACGCGCATGCTGCAGCTGCTGATCAACGCCGAGCAGTTCGAGCGGTTCTGCCACACGAAGTATCCCGGCACGAAGCGGTTCTCGCTCGAGGGCAGCGAGAGCTTGATCCCGATGCTCGACCTCGTGCTGACGCACGGCGCCCGGCTCGGCGCGATCGAGGCGGTGCTCGGCATGGCGCACCGCGGCCGGCTCACCGCGATCGAGCAGATCATCCGCCGGCCCGCGCGCGACATGTTCGGTCACTTCGAGGACATCGAGCCCGAGAAGGCGATGGGCGGTGGCGACGTCAAGTACCACCTCGGGTTCTCGTGCGATCGCACCGATCCGCTCGGTCACTCGATGCACGTCTCGCTGTCGTTCAACCCGAGCCACCTCGAGGCGGTCGATCCGGTCGTCGTCGGGCGCGTCCGCGCGAAGCAGATCCGCCACGGCGACGTCGAGCACCGCCGCGTCATGGGCGTGCTCGTCCACGGCGACGCCGCATTCGCCGGCCAGGGCCTCGTGCCCGAGACGATGCAGCTGTCCGGCCTGCCGGGCTATCGCACCGGCGGCACCGTGCACGTGATCGTCAACAACCAGGTCGGCTTCACGGCGTCGCCGGCGGAGCAGCGCTCGACGCCGTACTGCACCGACGTCGCGAAGATGATCGAGTGCCCGATCTGGCACGTCAACGGCGAGGACCTCGACGCGCTCGCTCGCGTCGTCGAGATCGCGTGCGAGTACCGCGCGCAGTTCGGCTCCGACGTCGTGATCGACATGTACTGCTACCGCAAGTACGGCCACAACGAGAACGACGAGCCGAGCTTCACCCAGCCGGTGATGTACGAGGCGATCAAGAACAAGCAGTCGCCGGTCGAGGTCTACTCGCACGAGCTGATCGCCGAGGGCGTCGTCAGCCCCGACGACGTCCAGCAGATGACCGCGAACCGCGTCCACGAGCTCGAGGCGGAGCTCGAGGCGGCGAAGGCGTCGAAGCAGCGCCCGGCGGTGCACTCGATGGCCGCGATGTGGCGCGGCTATCACGGCGGCATCAGCGACGCGCCCGAGGACATCGACACCCGCGTGCCGCGCGATCTGCTGCAGAACATCGCGTCGGCGATGGTCGAGCTGCCCGAGGGCTTCACCGCGCATCCGAAGATCGTGCGCCTGCTCGAGCAGCGCGCGCAGATGGGCCGCGGCGAGCGCCCGCTCGACTGGGGCATGGGCGAATTGCTCGCGTACGGCTCGCTGCTCTACCAGGGCGTCAACGTGCGGCTGACCGGCCAGGACTGCGCCCGCGGCACGTTCAGCCACCGCCACGCGATCGTCGCCGACATCAAGACCGGCCGCGAGCACATGCTGCTCGGCAACTTCCACGCCGATCAGGGCGCGCCGCGGATCTACGACTCGCCGCTGTCCGAGGCCGGCGTCATGGGCTTCGAGTTCGGCTACTCGCTCGACTATCCCGACGCGCTCGTGATGTGGGAAGCGCAGTTCGGTGACTTCGCGAACGGCGCGCAGGTGATGATCGATCAGTTCATCACGTCGTCCGAGGACAAGTGGAAGCGACTGTCCGGGCTCGTGCTGCTGCTGCCGCACGGCTACGAAGGGCAGGGGCCCGAGCACTCGAGCGCGCGGCTCGAGCGGTTCCTGCAGTCGTGCGCCGAGCACAACATCCAGGTCGCGCAGCCGACGACGCCGGCGCAGATGTTCCACCTGCTCCGCATGCAGGTGCTGCGCAGCGTCCGCAAGCCGCTGATCGTGATGACGCCGAAGAGCCTGCTCCGGCTCCCGGCCGCGACGTCGCCGCTCGACGAGCTCGCGACCGGCCGGTTTCACCGCGTGATGCACGACGACGTCGCCGAGCCCGAGAAGGTCACGCGCGTGCTCATGTGCAGCGGCAAGATCTACTACGAGCTCGTCGAGGAACGCGCACGCCGCGCCGATCCGACGGTCGCGATCGTCCGGATCGAGAAGCTGTATCCGTGGTGGCCGCACCTCGTCGCGGCGTCGTTCGCGCCGTACACGAAGCTCGAGGAGCTGTTCTGGGTCCAGGACGAGCCGTGCAACATGGGCGCGGGCACGTTCGTCACGCCGCGCCTGCACGCGCTGATCGAGGGCAAGCCGATCCGCTACCAGTTCATCGGCCGCGCCGAGAGCGCGAGCCCGGCGACCGGCTCGCACAAGGCGCACGTCCTCGAGCAGAAGCAGATCCTCGCGTCGGCGTTCGATCGGTAGTGGCGAAGCGGCCCGCGATCGCCGCGGACGCGTTCGACGTCCAGCGGTTCGTGCCCGCGATGCCCGCGACGGTGCGCGCCGCACTCGACGATCCGGAGAGCCCGGCGGCGGCGTGGCGCACGGCGCCGGACATCGTCGCGGCGAGCCTCGCGCTCGTGAACCAGTGCCGCGACCGCGAGCTCGTCGGCTGGCTCGCCGGGATGGCGATGTTCGTCGACTATCACCGCGAGCTCGCCGAGGCGATCGTGCGCGGGCTGCGGTTCGACATCGTCCCGTTCGTGCTCGACGCGATCGTCGCCGGTCTTGCGCTCGAACATCGCCTGCCGCGGCCGAAGAAGCTGTGGGTCGCGATCGAGACGCTCGTGCGCCGCAGCCCGCGGGTGCCGGACGCGCTCGTCGACGCGGTCGTCGTCGGCTGTTGCCACGACGACGGGCAAGCGCGCTGGTCGGCGGTCGGTGTCGCGGCGATGCTCGGGACGCGAGCGCGCGACGCGCTGCATGCCGCGCGCGCGACCGCCACGCCCGAGCACGCGAAGCGGCTCGACGCCGCGATCGCGAGGCTGACGTCGCCGCCGGAGCTCCAGCCGTTCGAGCAGCTGCTCGGGCGCGCGCTCGCCGAGTGGCGCGTCACGCACGACCCCGCGCTCGAGCGGCCGATCGCGCTGATCGGCGCGCACCTCGCCACCGCGCGTGCGATGTCGTACGGCTACGACTGGCTCGCGATCGCGCATGCGAACGATCCCACCGATCACGACCGCCTGGTCGAGTGTGCCTGGCCAGCGGACGAGCCCACCGTCTGCGAGCAGCTCTCGGTGTTCGCGCGGCGTGCACCGGATCCACGCGACGTCGAGCTGTTGCGACTCGCGCGCGCTCACCACGGCTGGGCAACGTCCGCGGCGATCCACGACCGGATCGCGGCGATCGTCGCGCGCGTTCCGGGACCCCGACACGCCGAGCTTCGGGCGGCGTTGCTCGCCGAGCGTCCGGAGCTCGCGGCGCACTATCCACCGCCGAGATCGGTCGAGCCGTCGCACGCCGATCTGGCGCTCGTCGACGAGCTCGCGCGCGTCACCGCGCCGCTCGATCGCCGGCGGACGCTGTTCGACCAGGTCGCCGCGGATCCCGATGACCTCGCGGTGCGCAGCGTGCTCGCCGACGTGCTCGAGCAAGCCGGCGATCCGCGCGGCCGGCTCATGGCGCTCGAGCTCGCGGGGATCGACGATGACGAGGTCCGTCTCCTGCGCTCGCGGCAAGCCGCCCACACGTACGTGACCGCGTTACCAATGCTCGAGGCATTGCGGACGCGGTGCGAGCGCGGGTTCGTGGTCGAGCTGGCGACGTACGCCAGCGCGGATCAGCTGCGCGCGTCGGCCCATCGCCCGGAGTGGGCGACGATCGAGCATCTGCGCGTCTACAGCGCGCTCGAGGTCGGCGATGTCGTGCGCCGGATGCCTCGGCTGCGCCGGCTCGATCTGTACAGTGCGGTCGACGGTAGCGAGCTCACCGCGGCAGGCCCGTTTCCTCGCCTGCACACGCTGTTCACCTCGGGATGGCTGCCGCACGATCGCGCGATGTTTCCGGCGCTCCGGGTCGCGGGCGGCGTGCTGACGCGAGGCCGCGAGGTCCCGACGACGATCGCCGAGGCGAACGCGCTCGGGCTGACCGTGCTCGTCTGGGTGATCGAGGCGTTCTGGGGCATGCGCGACGTCGTGGCCCGGCGCGCCGACGGTCCGCCGGTGATGCGCGTGGTCAATTCGCTGCGAAACCCGGGGTGGATGCTGGAGCTGCCGCGCGACGGCCACCGCGCGCGGTGCTGGTTCGATCGATTCGACAGCGCGCGCTCGCTCGTGCCGGCGGTCGCGGCGATGGTGCGCGAGGTCGGGATCTCGACGCTCGCAGTCTGCACGACCGAGCCGGTCGCCGACCTCGATGGCGCGGGGCTCGCGATCGAGGCCGATCCGACGCGGATCGATCTCGAGGCGGTGCCGTGACCGCACCCGACGCGTCGCCACAGGATGTCGCCGCGTTCGAGGACGCGTTGCCCGCCGCCGTGCGAGCCGCGCTCGAGGCTGGCGCGACCGGACAGGGCATCGCGGCCGGCTGGGTGCGCGCGCTCGACGGGCCGTCGCAGGTCGCCGCCGCGGTCGCGCTGGTCCAGGGATCCGTCGGTGATCCGACGGTCATCGGCTGGCTCGCCGGGATGACGATGTTCGTCGACTATCACCGCGCGATCGCGATCTCGATCCAGCGCGGACATCGCGTCGACCTGCTGCCCCACGTGATCGACGCGTTCGCGGCCGGCGCGCGTCGCGAGCTCGCGATGCCGAAGAAGCTCTGGCTCTCGATCGAGACACTCGCGCTGCTGCTGCCCGCGCTTCCCGACCCGCTCGTCGCCGCGCTGCCGTACGCGCTCATGTCGAACTACGATCCGACACACGAGATCGGGATGCGGCTCGCCGTGCTCGCCGGCGCGCGCGCGGTCCACGCGATCACCGCGGCACGTGCCGCACCGATGACGAACCACGGCAGCATTCTCGCCGTCCACGCGCGCAGCCGGCTCGACCGCGCGCTCGCGATGCTCGCGACGCCTGCGCCGGCGTCGTCGACGCTCGACTCGCTGCTGCGCCGGCTGCTCGATGCCTGGCGCGCGACCCGCGACCCGGCGCTCGAGCCGGCGATCGTCGACCTCGGGGCCGAGCTGGCCCACGTCCGTGGGCCACTGCGCGTGCCGGCCGACGACGATCGCGAGTGGCTGCTCGTCGCGGCGCGCGATGACCCGGCCGACACCGACCGGCTGCTGGACTGTCCGTGGCCAGCCGGCGTCGCGGTGCGCGCGCGCTTCGAGGCGCTCGTCCGGCGGTCGGCAGACCCGCGGTACGCGCGCGTCGAAGCGATCGCGGCCGCATATCGCGACGATCGCGATCCGGTCTGGAGCGACCCCGCGGTCGAGGCCGCCGTGAAGCGGCTCGCGACGCGCGTGCCTGCGACGGGCGCTGCCGATCCCGCGCTGTGCGCGGAGGCCGACGCCGCGCTCGTGCCGGTGCGTCGCCGCGTGCTGCTGCTCGACGCGTACCTCGCGAACCCCGACGATGAGGCCGCGCTCGCGGTGCTCGCGGATGCGCTCGTCGAGGCCGGCGACCCGCGCGGCGAGCTGATCGCGCTCGAGACCGCGATCGCGAACGGCACCGCATCGTCGAAGGCCGCGGAGCGCGCGCCGACCTTGCTGTACGAGCACCGCGATCGCTGGCTCGAACCACTACCCGATGTCGGCCGCGCCCAGTTCGAGCGCGGATTTCCGGTCTCGCTCGTGTGCGAGCCGCGCGTCGACGGTCGGCTCGCGGCGGCGGTCGAGCATCGCGAGTGGGCGACGCTCCGCGAGCTCGTGGTCGCAGTCCCGCACCTCGACCTCACGCCGCTCGTCCGCCGGATGCCGCGGCTGCGGCTGCTCGTCAACACCTGGCGCGAGCCGCTCGAGCAGCTCGCGACGAGCGGCGAGGTGTTCCCGGCGCTGCGTACGATCGGCAGCTTCGATCACTGGGTCCCGCGCACGCTCGCGGCGTTCCCGCAGCTCGCGGTCGTCGGCGGGCAGCTGTCGCCCAGCGAGGCACATACCGAGGACGCGCTGCGCGCAGCGGCGCGGATCGATCTCCCCGTGCTCGTGTTCCTGAACGTGCGGCCGTACCAGCTCGCGGCGATCACGACGCGCCGCCACGCCGGGCCGCGGCTCGTGCGGATCACCGACGGCTACGGCTTCTACAGCACGACATGGGCGCTGGAGCTGCCGGCGACCGGCGACCGCGGGCAGCTGTGGTGCACCGGTGGCCACATCCAGCGGAGCGAGCTGCAGGTGCTCATCGACGCGCTGCGCGCCGGCGGCCTGCGTCGGCTCTCGCTGCGGATCGGCGGTGGGCCGGACGTCGAGCGCCGCGTCGTCGAGGATCTGCGATCCGTCGCGCACGGCTTCGCGCTCGCGGTCGACGCGCCCGCGATCGATCTGGCCGCGCCGCCCGTTTGATCACGCGTCGAGCAGCGTCGGCAGCCGCTGCGCGATCGAGGCGATCGCGAGCCGCGGATCGCTCATCCGCTCGTCGCGCACCGGCGTGTCCGCCTCGAGCACGACCCAGCCGTACGCCGGCGCGAGCGCGCGCGCGATCTGCAGCAGCGACCACCGCTCGTTACCGTCCGCGAGGTACAGCCCGGGCGGCGCCCGCAGCGCCCGCACGAGGCCATCGGCGGTGTCATCGAGGAACGAGCACGCGGGGAAGAGGTGCGCGCTCGCGTGGATCCGGCCGCCCTCGCGCATCTGGCGATCGAAGAAGTCGATCATGTGGTTCGAGCCGGGCGCATGGCCGATCTGCCAGCCGAGCCGGACGACGGTCGCGTCGGGGTTCTGCGCGAGCACGCGGGCCTCGGCCATCCGCTTGACGTAGCCGTAGCCACCGGCCTCCTGATCGGGCTGGCATGGCGCATCCGCGACCGACTCGACCGTGAACGGGCCCTGCGTCGTGGGTGCGAACACCATGACCGTGCTCGCGTGCACGAGCTTGATGCTTCGTTGCCGCGCGATCCACGCGAGCTCGCTCGGCCACTCGTGATTGACGAGCCACTGCTCGCCGGCGCGTCCCGTCGGCCGCGACGCGATCGCGAGGTTCACGATCGCGTCCGGCGCGACGTGCGCGACGAACCGATCCATCGCCCAGTAGTCATCGATCGGGACCTCGTCGCGGTTCCAGCCGACGACCTCGTGCCGCGCGAACGCGAGTCGTGCTGCGAGAGCACGACCTACGGTGCCGCGCAGCCCCGTGACCAAGACCTTCATCGAGGCCGGTGGTAGCATGCGCGCATATGGCTGATCTCGTCGTGCCCCAGCTGGGCGAGTCGATCACCGAAGCTGTCGTGGCTCGCTGGCTGAAGAACGTCGGGGATGCGGTGTCGGACGGCGAGCCGATCGCGGAGCTCGAGACCGACAAGATCACGGTGCAGCTGCCGTCGCCGGTCGCCGGTGCGCTCGCGCAACAGTCGGTCGAGGTCGGCGCGACCGTGAAGGTCGGTCAGGTGATCGGCGCAGTCGACGCCGGCAAGGCCGGCAAGGCGGCGTCGCCCGCGGTCAGCCCGCCGAAGCCGGCGCCGGCACCGACGCCCGCGCCGCCGCCCTCGCAGGCGATGACGACGCAGACCGTCGAGCGCCAGCCGCCGGCGTCTCCGCCGCAACCGGCGCAGCAGAGGAACGCCGCGCAGCCGCAGCGCACGGGCGGCAATGGCCAGGCGCGCGACAGATCGATCGACAAGGACGCGCTGTTGCGGCTGACCCCGTCGCAGCGGGTGCACGCGCGCGAGGTCGGTCAGGTACCGGCGCGCGGGCAGGGCGCGCAGCCCGCGCCGTCGGGACCGAGCGACGACGACCGGCTCGCGCAGGTCGATCCGCGCGACGAGATCGTGCCGATGTCGCCGCTGCGCAAGCGCGTCGCCGAGCGGCTCGTCCAGGCGCAGCACGAGGCGGCGTCGCTGACGACGTTCAACGAGGTCGACATGACCGCGGTCATGGAGCTGCGCGCGAAGTACAAGGATAGCTTCGAGAAGACCCACGGCGTGAAGCTCGGCTTCATGTCGTTCTTCGTGAAGGCGTGCGCGGCCGCGTGCCGGCTGTTCCCCGGGCTCAACGCCGAGGTGATCGGCGGCAACATCGTCTACAAGAAGCACTACGACTTCGGCATCGCGGTGTCCGGGCCCAAGGGCCTCGTCGTCCCGGTGCTGCGCGACGTCGACGCGCTGTCGTTCGCCGGCGTCGAGAAGGGCATCCTCGAGCTCGCGGACAAGGCGAAGACCGGCAAGCTCGCGCTGCCCGATCTCACCGGCGGCACGTTCAGCATCACGAACGGCGGCATCTTCGGGTCGATGATGTCGACACCGCTGCTCAACTACCCGCAGACCGGCATCCTCGGCATGCACAACATCGTCAAGCGCGCGGTCGTCGTCGGCGACGAGATCAAGATCCGGCCGATGATGTACGTCGCGCTGAGCTACGACCACCGCGTCGTCGACGGCCGCGAGGCGGTGTCGTTCCTCGTCGCGGTCAAGGAGCGGCTCGAGGCGCCCGAGCGCATGCTCGTCGAGGTCTGACGCTACGCGCGCCAGCGCAGCGCGAGCAGCACGAGCGCGCTGCCGACGACGATCCCGTTGAGATCGAACGCCCAGCGGTCCTGCCAGATCATCACTGGCACGGTGAGAAATCCGACGAGCGCCGGCCACCGGAACAGGCGATCGAAGAACGCGAAGAAGCTCCAGCCGACCGCTGCGATCAACGCCTGCGCGATGCCGAGGCCGACCGCCATCGGGGCGCGGATCTTCCACACGAGCAGCCACAGCAGCGTGACGGTGGCGAGGATGACCACCGTGGTCTCGAGCAGCGCGCGGTTCGCCCGGTTCATGCCTCGCGGGACGAGCCAGCGCCAGGCGCCGAGCAGCAGCACCGCCATCGCGCCGTTGCCGATCGCGAGCTCGAGGTACGTCGGCGTGTGGATGCCCGTGCGCAGCAGCACGCCGTTCGTCACGCCGAATGCCGCCCACGCGATTCCTCCGACGAGGAATGCGATCGCGCGCCGCCGCTGGGTCGGCGTCAGGTCGGCATCGCGCGCGGCCTGCTCGGCGTGGGCCTGGCGCGCGGCGGCGTCGTCCACGTCGCGCCGCAGCGCCGCGAGCGCGTCGACCAGCTCGTGGGGTGGCTCGTCGAGCTGACCGACGAGCACGCTCGCCGCGTCGAGGTGACGGCGCTTGAGCTCGTAGCGCGCCATCGCGGTCAGCGCGTCGCGCAATCCTGCACGCGCGTCGGGCGACGCCGACCAGGCGCGGGCCGCGGCCTCGAACCCGAAGCGCGCCGCCGAGAATGCGCGGTGCGCCGCGAGGTCGTCCTCGCGATCCGCGGCGACGAGCGCGACGAGCTCCGCGAGCGGCTGCCGCGCCCGCGCGGACAGCTCGCGCGCGCTCGCGTGATGGATGAAGTCGGCGATCGCGTGGCGCAGCTGCTCCGCGGACGCGAACCGCGCCGCCGGCTCGCGCGCGAGCGCCCGCGTGCAGATCTGCGCGAGCTCGCCGGGCACCTCGGGGCCGAGCTGCACCGGCTCGGCGAGGTGCGCGCGATGCAGGACCTCGAGCATCGTCGTGCCGTCGTGCGGCGGCCGGCCGGTCAGGATCACGTGCAGGATGCCGCCGAGCAGGTACGTGTCGGTGCGCTCGTCGAGGATGCCGTCGGGGATCGTCATCTCGGGCGCCATGAACTGCGGGGTCCCCGCGATGCCGGCGACCGGCGCCGACACGACGCCGGCGAGCGAGCGGTCCGCGAGCGGCAGCGCGAGCCCCCAGTCGAGCACGTAGACCTCGCCGAACGAGCCGACCATCACGTTCTGCGGCTTGAGATCGCGGTGGATCACGCCGCGGCTGTGCGCGAAGTGCACCGCGGTGCAGACGTCCATCAGGATGTCGAGGTGGCGCTCGAGCTCGTGATCGAGCGCGGGCCGCGCGCGCAACACGTCCATCCACGACCGGCCCTCGATCCGTTTCATGACGAGCAGGACCTCGCCGCGATCGCTCGTGCCCAGCGCGTGCACCGGGACGATGCTCGGATGCTCGAGCGCGCCGGTGATCCGACCCTCGCGGACGAGCGCGCCCGCGGCCTCGTGACGCAGCTGGCTGCCGCGCACCGCGCTCTTGACGGCGACCTGGCGCGCGAGCGGCAGCTGGCGCGCGGCGAGCACGACGCCCATCCCGCCGCTGCCGAGCTCGCCCTCGAGCGCGAGCTCCGAGCGAGCGCCGCCGATCAGCTGCGGCAGGTCGGCGGGCACGGCGTCGTCGCCGCCGATCGACACGACCGTGCCGGTCGGCTCGATCGTCAGGCGCGTGTCGGCGTAACCCGCGGCCTCCAGCCGACGCCGGTACTCGTCTTGCGATCGATCCATGTGCGCGCACGGGTCGCGACCCGCTCCCCCGAGCCCGACCATGATACCGGCACCCGGGCTCGCCACGATCGCGGCGCGTGCGGCATCTTTGTCGTGATGATCGCCGTCCGTACCGCGCTCGACCACGCGCGCGCACTTCATGCGGGGGAGCCGCGCCGCGCGCCCGCACCCGAGATGCCACGCCGCTTCGTCGCGATCGGCGATCCACAGTCGAGCGCAGAGCGGTTCTTCGGCGCGCTCGCCGCGCACGGCCTGCTCGGTGACGACGGCTGGCTCGCGCGCGAGGTCCGGCTCGTCTCGATGGGCGATCACTTCGACTACCACGTGCCCGAGCGGGAGGCGGCGCGCGTCGAGGGCGTGCGGATCCTCGAGTGGCTCGCCGCGCACGACCGCGATCACGTCGCGATCCTGTTCGGCAACCACGACGCGGCGCGCGTCATGGAGCTCGCGACGATCGACGATGCACGGTTCGCCGAGGCCGCCGAGCTCGCGCGCGCGATCACCGAGCTGCCGCGCGATCAGCGCGCCGGCGGCGAGGCCGCGTTCGCCGCGCGGTTCCCCGAGCTCGCGACGCCGGGCTATGCGGCGCGCGATTACAACGCGTTCACCGTCGAGCAGCGCGCGCTCGTCCAGCGCCTGCTGCTCGCCGGCCGGTTCCAGCTCGCCGCGACCGCCGCGGTGCTCGGCAGGCCGGTCTTGCTGACGCATGCCGGCGTGACGAAGCGCGAGCTCGCGGCGCTCGGCCTTCCCGACGACGCGCATCCGCAGACGATCGCGGACGCGCTCGAGGATCGGCTGGCGCGCGCGGTCGCCGAGGTCGCGAGCGACTGGCGCGCCGATCGATCGACGCCACTGTCGCTCGAGCCGCTGCACATCGCCGGCGCCGCTGGCGAGGAGGGCGGGGGCCTGCTGTACCACCGGCCCTCGGATCCCGAGCGACCGGGCGCCGATCTGAGCTGGGAGCAGGGCCACGCGCCGCGGCGCTACGATCCACGCTGCGATCTGCCGCGCGGGCTCGTCCAGGTCGTCGGCCACACCGGCCATCGCAAGGCGTCCAAGGAGATGCCGCGCTGGCGCTGGCCCGACGACGACGACGCGCCGGGCGGCGTGCGCACGCTGCGCGTCGCCGCCGACGGCGCGGTCACGTATCGCCGTGGCGTCCACCGCGGCGCGCCCGACGACGCGATCGTCTACATGACGGATCCGGAGATGCATTACGTATCAAGACCTGCGGACGTCGCGATGCTCGAGCTCGGCTAGGCGTTTGCACCGCGCCAGCGGCATGGATGTTCACGCGCTTGGTGCCGAGGTCGACCGTGCTCCCCTGCATCACAGCGCGTTCGCGCTCGTTCGCTCGGTCCGCGAGCGGCTCGGCGACTGGATCGGCCGAGCCTGGACTCCCGCGATCGCCGCGATCACGCGCGCGCGGCACTCGCGGATGTTCCATCCCGAGGGCCTCGTGTTCCGGGCGCGCGTCGACGCGGTGATCGGCGGCCGGTTCGCGGCGCTCGGCGGCGATCTCGAGGGTCACGCGCTCGTGCGGTGCTCGGCCGCGCTATGGAAGCGCGAGCACACGCCGCGCTGGCTGCGCCGGTTCGACGTGCTCGGCATGGCGTTGCGGCTACGGCACGGCGCGAAGGCCCCGACGACCGAGCGCGCCGAGCCGGGCGATCAGGACCTGCTGTTCGCGACGATCCGCAGCCCGCTGACGATGCTCGCGTCCCCGTTCACGACGAACGCGACCGACTACCTGCATCAGCGCTACTGGGCGGTGTCGCCGTTCCAGATCCCCGACGGCGAGCGCGTCGAGCTGCGGCTCGTGCCGATCGAGCAGCCGACGCTGATCGGCGCGCGCGAGACCCGGCTCGTGCAGGCGGTGCAGCTCGGCGCCGCGGTGTGGGAGCTCGAGGCGCGCGAGACGTTGCACCTCGGCTGGCACCGGGTCGCGCGGATCACGCTCGAGGCGCCGCTCGAGATCGATCAGGAAGCGCTGCGCTTCGATCCGTTCCGGACCGGCGCCGGGATCGAGCCGGTCGGGCTCGTGCACGCGATCCGGCGGGCGGTGTATGCGGCCGGTCAGCTCTCCCGACCACCGCGCGAGTCAGCGTAGCGTCGCGACCTGGCGCAGCGCCGCGGCGATCTCGGGATCATTGTGCGCGTCCGCGAGCGCGGTGACCTCGGACGCGTGCTTGCGACCGCGCCGGATCATCGCGTACGCGAGCACGACGAGCGCGCCGCGTTCGCTCTCGTGCTTGCTCGACGCGAGCGCCTGCAGCCGCGCGCGCAGCACCGGCAGCGTTATCGGTCCACTCGCGATCACCGTGCCGAGCGGCTCGTGCGATTCCTCGCAGCGCGGCGCGAAGGTCGTGAGCAGGCTCTTCGCACGCTCGGCGTCGGTCGTCGCGAACAGCGTCGCGAGCAGCGCGTCGTGCAGCCGGCCTTCGCGGCTGCCGGCGTCCTCGTCGCTCGTCGCGGCGATCGCACGATCGACGTGGCGCGTGCCACGCAGCGGATCGAGCTCGATCGCGACGCGAAACGTGACGAGCACGTGCGCGAGCTCGCCTTCGGCGCCGACGTGGACGAACAGCTGCTCGCGCAGCGCGCTCGCGGTGCGGACGTCGAGCCCGGGCGGCGCATCCCACGACGCGCGCGTGCGAGCCGCGACGAGCGCGGCACCGAGAGGTTTACTCTCGGCGCCGGCGATCATCGCGAACGCATCGGCGATCGCCGGCTGTGCATGCGGGTACAGCTTGCGTACCCAGGTGGGGAGCTTCGCGGGGGCAACCGGATCGCGCGCCACGATCCGAGCATAGCGAACTCGCCCGGGATCAAGGCGCGCGAATGACGAGCCCGCCGCCTGACATCGGATCTTTCGGTGACGCGAGCGGTTGGCCATCGATCTGCACACCCGCTGTGTGTCCAACTCCCGCCACGAACCCACCTGGCACCGACGCGATCGCGGTGATGTCCTCGCGGCCCGGTCCGGCCACTGGCCAGACGTGGGTGATGCGGCCACCGTCGAGCGCGACGAGGTAGGCGTCGTCGCCACCGTCGGCGCGCAGTGCTCGCTCGCCGAGCTGCAACTGCCCGGCATAGAAGCCGCCGACCACGATCTGATCGCCGGCGGCGGCGATCGCGGACGTGCCGTCGAACTCGAAGCCGCCGAGCACGAGCTTCGTGCCGGGCTGGCCGTCCTTCGAGAAGAACACGACGATGCCGTCCGACGAGCCGTGGACCGCGAGCTCGGCGCCGGCAATCTTGACCGCATCGCGCACGGTCGCGGCGACCGCGATCCGACCCTTGCCGTCGATCGCGATCCCGGCAACCGAGTCCGGCAACCGGCCGCCGAACGACACCGCCCACTCGAGCTGTGCCTTGCCGGAGTCGAGCTCGGCGACGAACACGTCGGTGAACGGCGCGCGTTCGTCGATCGCGTTGAACGGGACGCCGAGCAGCTCGGCGCCCGCGGTGAACGTGCCGGTGATCGCGATCCGATCGCCGGCGACCGCGATGCCTTGTACCGCATCGGCGCCCGGGCCTCCGGTGCGCAGCAGCCACGCGACCTGACCGGCCGCGGTGACGTGCGCGATGAACCCGTCGCTCTTGCCGGCGCTCGACACGACGCGGCCACCGGCGCGCAGCGTGCCCGCGAACGATCCACCGACGACGACGTCATCGCCGGCGACCGCGAGCGCGGTCACGACCGACCACTCGCTCGAATCGATCGGCAGCTTCCAGCGCGGTGCGCCCGAGCCACCGTCGAACGCGGCGAGCACCGCGGCGGGCGCGCCGCGCACCGCGACGTCGGCGATCTTGTCGTGACCTGCGAGCGCCGCGACGACGAGCGATCGCGTGCGCGCGAGCGGCCCGCCGTTACCGGCGAGCGTGGCGCTCCACGCCGGTCTGTTCCCGCGATACGCGGACAGCGTCGTGCGCTCGGCCGTGCCGGTCGCGGCATACGCGACCACGCCATCGCCGGCGACGCCGCGAATCGGTCCACCGATCTCGAGCGTGAGCGAGCCGGCGGGTGCAGTCGGATGCTTCGGCGACGGGCAGCCCGTCACCAGTGCTGCGAGGATCGCAGCGCGAACGAGCAATCAGATCTTCTCGCCGCGCGCGCGAAGCTCGGCGATCACCGCCGGCAGACCGAGCTTGTCGATCCGGCGCATCCCACGCGAGGAGATCTTCAGCGTGATCCAGCGCTTCTCGTCCTCGAGCCAGAACCGCTTGTTCTTGAGGTTCACCTCGAAGCGACGCTTCGTGTGACGGTTGGAGTGGCTGACGTTCGAGCCGACAAGCGGCTTCTTCCCGGTGACCTGACACTCGCGCGACATGACGACAATCCTTGCGGCTTGAGGGCCGACGGTTAGATCTTCGATTCCTTGAACTCGACGTGCTTGCGCACGACCGGGTCGTACTTCTTCAGCACGAGCTTGTCCGGGGTGCGCTTGCGGTTCTTCGAGGTCGTGTAGAAGTAGCCCGTGTCTGCAGTCGACACGAGACGGATGAGCTCGCGGCCCGATTTGCCCTTCTTCGCCATGGTCTTACTCCGGGGGAGGGGACTTATGGCACGAGGGCGTCGGCGTTGGCAAGCCGGTTATCGGGCCACGATCACGGGATCGAGCCAGCCCGGCAACCCCCCGGAACCAAAGCGCCGGACCCCGACTTTTTCGGGGAGGAATGTCGCCGGGGCGTCGTAGTACGCTGCGGAGCTTCCAATGGCCGACCCACAACCTCAGCAAGAGCACCGTCCGTATCTGTCGCCCGAGAAGGGCGAGCACCTGCAGAAGAAGACCGTGTCGGCCAAGGCGATGAGCCGGCTGCAGGTCGCCGCGGATGCGATCGCCGCCACGAAGGGCGCGATCCAGAACCAGGGCAACCAGATCGCGGCGCTGCAGCGCACGAACATGAACTCGCAGTATCGCCTGATGGTGATGCGCGATCCGTCGTGCTGGGAGTATACGACGTCGGTCTCGCGCCAGGCCGCGTACGAGAACCCGGAAGCCGACATCGCGGCGAAGGCGGATCTCGCGCACGGCGGCAACTGCGGCGAGCACGCGTGGGTCGCCTATCATTATCTGCGGCAGAACGCGAAGGGCGAGCACATCCAGGTCTCGCAGAAGTCGGGCTTCGACCACGCGTTCGTGCTGATCGGCGATCTGAAGAAGGACACCGATCAGGACGTCGCGGTCTCCGACCCGTGGCCGAATCATCCGACGGCATGCCTGTGGGAGGATCACTTCGCGTTCTGCGAGCGCAGCGAGATCCTCGATCACCAGAGCATGGTCGCCGACGGCCGCAGCTTCAAGGCGGCGATCGCGGCCGGCCTCAAGCTGTCGGCGCGCGGCGAGCAGATGGTGAAGATGGCGGCGAGCGACGCCGAGACCGCCGACAAGGTCAAGAACTGGAAGCAGAACCACTTCTGGAACCACGACGACACGGCGATGCCGACGAAGTACGACTACCAGGTCGACAAGTCGCAGCAGGCCGGCGCGCAGCAGGGCCAGGGCCAGCAGCCCGGCGCACGCTGAGCCAGTCGGCTGGCAATCGCCCGCACGACTCGGTACGTTCACGGCCATGAGGCACGTGCTGGTCGGCCTATTCGTGCTCGGCTGTAGCGGGCACGCGAGCAGCCCGCAGACCAGCACGGGCGATCTTCCAAAAGCCGGCGAGCCCGGCGGGAGCGCGACCGTGGAAAAGCAGCCAAAGACGATGACGTTGGGCTCGACGAGCAAGCCGAGCTTCGAGCGCGGCGTCGCACTGACGCCAGCCTCGCAGCTGGTCGCCTGGCTCGAGCAGCAGAAGCGCGGCACCGAGCCTCGCCTCGTGCGGGTACCGATCGTGATGCCGAAGGGCCAGTACGGCTACGACCAGCAGGCCACGAAGCTCGGCACCGCGCCCGACGCGCCAGCCGTGATGATCGACGACACCGCGCTCGGCATCAGCCTCGCCATGAAGGCGCGCAAGTGCACCGGCGATGTCTGCGCGTTCCTCGTCGAGGCGTACTGGCTCGGCAAGACGACGGACGGCATCGGCGACGGCAAGCGCAACGTGCTGAAGGTCGTGAAGGCGGACAACCCGCTGTCGCCCGAGGCGCTCGCGGCGATCACGCACGCCGAGGTCGAAGGCCCGAGCGGCAACTGATGCGCGGGACCTTCGCGTGGCTCGTCGCGATCGCGGCGTGTAGCCATCCGCCCCGGCAGACGCCTCCAACGAACGGGAGCTCGACGGTGACGCCCGACCGACCGCAGGATCCCAACGACGGCCGGCTCAAGCCAGACGCCGAGCGCCCGCAGGCGACCTTCGTCCGCGGCGCCGCGCTGACGCCGAAGGACAAGCTCGTGACGTGGCTCGACGCGCAGAAGCGCGGGACCGAGCCGCGCCTGCTGAAGCTCCCGCTCGTGCTCGCGAAGCGCGGCATCGGCTTTGACATCTCGAAGGCCCGGCTCGGTGGCGCCGCCGACGCGGTCGAGGTGTTCGCCGACGACACCGCGCTCGGCGTCGGGCTCGCGGATCGCGCCGCGAGCGAATGCGCGGGCAAGCCGACGTGCGCGTTCTGGGTCGAGGCGTACTGGGGCAGCAAGCTCGCGCCGCCGGGACCGTCGATCCGCGTGATGCGCATCGTGTCGACGATCGCGCCGGACCAGCTCGCCGCCGCCGACCACGCCGAGGTCGAGGGCGAGAGCGGCAACTGACGCGCCGCTCGTAGATTCGATGACGCGATCGACCCGCACGCCGCGGGCGACTCGACCTACAATCCGGCGGTGACCCTGTCGTGGCCGTCGGTTCCCTACGCGCTATCGCCACGCCGCGCCGGCGAGCGCTGCACGCGTGTCGAGGCGTTACGCTTGCTCGAGGCCGAGCGTTCGATCTGCGCCGCGCTCGCCGTGCGCGCGATCGCCGAGGGCTGGGATAACGGCCGGCTCGGCAGCGGCACGACCGACGAGCTGCCACGCGAGCGCGAGGTGCTCGGCCTGCTCGGCGTGCGCCAGGGGATCGCGAGCCAGCGCGTCGCCGAGGCGAGCGAGACGCTCGCCGACGTGATGAACGACGCGCGCCAGCTCGCCGACTCGATCACGAGCCTGAAGCCGATCGACGAGCTCGTCGAGGAGTTCGGCCTGAGCTCGCTCGCGCGGATGATCCTCGTGCTCGTCGCGGCGCCGCAGATGTGGGGCGAGGTCGCGCAGCTCTACGCGGTCGTCGCGAACAACCCGACGCGCGATGTCGTCGACGAGCACCTGCTGCGCCAGCTGCTCGGCCCGCGCGTCAACCCGCACGACCTCGCGCACGAGCTGTCGCCGACCGAGCCGCTGATGCGGTTCGGGCTCGTGCAGACCACGTCGAGCGCGCCGCGCCCGTTCACGGGCCTCGCGCCGAACCCGCTCGTGCTGTCGCGGCTGCGCGCCGATCCGCTCGAGGTCGATCCGATGGGCGAGCTCGACATCGTCACCGGCGCGAAGCCGCTCGACGAGCTGCGGTTGCCCGACGCGATCGCCGAGCGGCTCAAGCTCGCGATCGCGCGCCAGCCGACCAAGCCGCTGCGGCTCGTCGTGCGCGGCCGGGAAGGCAGCGGGCGACGCACGCTGCTCGCATCGCTCGCGCAGCTCGCGAATCGCCGGCTCGCGATGATCCACATGAACCAGCTCGGCGATCGCGCCCCCGCGGCGACCGATCTGCGGCGCGCGCTCGACCGCTGCGCGCTCGCCGGCTGGATCCCGTGCATCGACGGGCTCGCGAGCCTGCCGGCCGAGGATCGCAGCCTGCGCGACAAGCTCCGGCGCGTGATCGGCGACTTCCTCGGCCCGCTCGCGATCCGGCTCGAGCGCGACGCGCAGGCGCCGATCGAGGCCGGCTACCTGCAGATCGACTTGCCGGATCTCAGCGAGACCGAGCGGCTCGAGGTCTGGCGGCACGCGCTCGCCGAGCACGGCATCGAGGCCGCCGCGTCCGCGGACACGCTCGCGCCGCTCGCCGCGCGGTGGAAGATCGGACCGGGCACGATCCATCGCGTCGTCGCGCACGTCAGCGAGGGCGGCATCGCGAACCTGTCGAGCGCGACGGTGGATCAAGCCGTCAGCCAGCACCTCGAGCGCCGGCTCGGCGACGTCGCCGAGAAGGTGAAGTACCTGCCGCGGCTCGCCGACATGGTGCTGCCGGGCGACATCCTCGACAGCCTGACCGAGTTCCTCTCGCGGATGCGGCTGCACCGCACGGTGTTCGAGGAGTGGGGCATGACGCGCGTCGCGTCGACGGGACGCGGCATCACCGCGCTGTTCCAGGGCCCGCCGGGCACCGGCAAGACGATGGTCGCCGGCGCGCTCGCGCGCGAGCTCGGGATCGAGCTGTACCGCGTCGATCTATCGCGCGTGATGAGCAAGTGGATCGGCGAGACCGAGAAGAACCTCGGCAACGTGTTCTCCGCCGCCGAGGAGGGGCAGGCGATCATCCTGTTCGACGAGGCCGACTCGCTGTTCACGAAGCGCACCGAGGTCAAGTCGAGCAACGACCGCTACGCGAACCTCGAGGTCAACTACCTGCTGCAGCGGATCGACTCGTTCACCGGCATCGCGATCCTGACGACGAACTTCGGGACCTCGATCGACTCGGCGTTCAAGCGGCGGCTCGCGTTCCGGATCCACTTCCCGATCCCCGACGAGGAACAGCGCGAGCAGCTGTGGCGCAGCCACCTGCCGCCGAGCTTGCCGACGCAGGGCGACCTCGATCTGTCCGATCTCGCGCGCAAGTACCCGCTCACCGGCGGCTCGGTCCGCAACTGCGTGATGCGCGCGGCGTTCCTCGCGGCCGCCGAGAACACGAAGCTCGGCCAGGACCACCTGCTGCGCGCGGTGCGCCTCGAGTACCGCGCCGCCGGGAAACTTTCGGAGAGCGGCCCGCTCGAGTAGCCGCACCTGCGGCGACCAGACCGCAGGGCCTCATCACGTGTTGCGTTGCAACTGCCGGCGCGCGCGGCAGTCTACGGATCGTGAGGTCCGCGCTCGTGCTCGCGCTCGCGGCTGCCTGTACGGGCGGCGTGACAACCTCCCTGCCGCCGAAACCGAGCGCGGCCGGCGCGGCGCTGCCGAGCCGCTACGTCGCGATCGCCGGCGAGACGATGGAGTTCCGCGCGACGCTCCGCGGGCTGCTCGTCGGCCGCGTCCAGGTCGTCGTCGGCAAGCTCGGCTGGATCGACGATCCGATCGCGCACGCGCGGCATCGCAGCGTGATCGTGCGGTCGCGCGGCAAGAGCGATGGCCTCGTCGCGGTGCTCGCGAGCCTGACGTGGGAGCTGACGACGACGCTCGATCTCGACGCCGCGCGCTCGGTCCGCTCGGTCGAGGACGGCGAGGTCCGCGTGGCCGGCGAGAAGCCAGAGCACGAGCATCGCGAGCGGTCGTACGGCGATCGCGAGCAGGATCTGCACGGCGCGGCGGCGGTGCTGCGCGGCTGGCACTCGAAGCTCGGCGATCGCGCCGAGCTCACGGTGATGATCGGCCGGCTCGGGCTCGACGTCGAGCTGTGGGATGCGGGCCGCGAGCGCGTGTTCGGTCCCGATCGATCGATCGCGGCGGTGCGCTACGAAGGCGTCGTCGAGGACGACTATCACTTCGTGCTGTGGCTGTCCGACGATGCCGCGCGCGTGCCGCTGCGGCTGCGCACCGAGTCGAAGTGGGGCGACATCACGGTCGAGCTCGTCGGCTACGAGGCGCCGCTCGACTGATGCTACTCGTCGTCGCCGCCGTCGTGCGGCTCGGCCACCGTGCCGCCCTCGGTCGAGAGCCGCGTCTTGCTCTGGATGCCCGGCGACGTGACGCCGGGTAGCGTCGTCGTCTTGCGCTTCGCGCGCCGCTGATCGATCGCCATCGCGACGATCGTCATGTCGTCGCTCTGGCCTTGCTCGCTCGCATGCGAGTGGCTGTCGATGTCGGCGAGGATCGCCTTGATCACGTCCTCGGTCGCGCCGCGCGCGGTCCGGATCCGGCGCGACAGTCGCGACAGCCCGTACTCGTTGCCGCGGGCGTCGCGCGCCTCGAGGATGCCGTCGGACACCATGATCAGCATGTCGCCGGAGTGCAGCTGGACGCGCGCCTCGCCGGCCTCGAGCTCCGGCGTGACACCGAGCGGCGGGGTGTGCGCGCGCTCGGCCTGCAGCGGGAACACGCGATCGCCGCGGCGGAGCAGGGGCACGCAGTGGCCGGCGTTCGTGAACACGAGCGAGCGGTTCTCGAGATCGTAGATGCAGTAGACGAGCGTCGCGAACATGCCGTCGTCGCCGAGCTGCGCGATCTCCTGGTTGACGCGGCGGAGCAGGCGCGCGGGCGTGCGCGCGATCGCGGCGCGCGACCGGAGCTCGCTCGTGAGCCGCGCCATGTAGAGGGCGGCGCTGATCGCCTTGCCGGCGACGTCGCCGACCGCGAGCCCGAGGTGCGACGGGTCGTGCCAGATGAAGTCATAGAAGTCGCCGCCGATCTGGTACGCGGGCTCGTAGTGCACCGCGAAGTCGAGGCCGACGACCTGCGGCACGTTCGCGGGCAGCAGGCTGCGCTGGATCTGGCGCGCGACGCGCAGATCGCGCTCGAGCTTCTCGCGGCGGGCGAGCTGCGCGGCGACGCGCGTCGCGTGGATCGCGAGCCCGGCCTGCGTCGCGATCGCCTGCAGCAGGTCGACGTCTTCCTGGCGAAACGCCGTCGACCGGCTCTCGACGTAGACCACGCCGTAGTGCGAGCCGTGATAGATGAGCGGCGCGCCCATCCGGGTGCCGGCGCTCTCGCCACCGGCGGCGGTCGGATCGCCGAGCAGGACGCCGCGGCGATCGCTGATCACGTGCTGGATGATCGTACCGGGCACCTTGAGGTCGCCGCCGAACGGCTGCTTGCGGTGCTTCTGGCACTGCACCTTGAGCTCGCCGGTGCGCTCGTCCTCGACGAGCACGCCGACATCCTCGGCCTGCGGGAACAGATCGAGCAGCGCGTCGACGAGCTTTTGCAGCAGGCTCTCCGCGGTGTCCGACGACGCGGTCGCGTGCAGGATCTGGGTGAGCGCGTCGAGCTTGCGCTCGATCAGCCGGATCGCGCGCTGGTCGGCGACCGAGATCAGGCCGCTCGAGACGATCGGCAGCCGGCCCGACCCGGAATGCGAGTCCTCGCGGCTCTTGATGACGCTCGACGTGCCGATGTCGACGATCGTGACCGCCTGGCCTTCGGCGAGCTTGGGATCCGGCGTGCCGTCGCGCGCCTCGACGCGGATCCGGTTGTTCGCGATCAGGATCTCGTCTTCGTGCTTGAGCTGCGTCGCCTGCTGCAGCCGGACGCCGTTGATGAACGTGCCGTTGTTCGAGCCGAGGTCCTCGAGCGTCCAGCCCTCGCCGTCCTTCCACAGCCGGGCGTGCTGGCGGGACACCCGCATGTCCGGGACGAAGATCTGGCAGTCCGAGCGCCGCCCGATCACGTACTCGCCGTCGGCCAGCTTGTATCGCCGTCCGGCGATCGGTCCGGCCAGGAAGACGAGCGAAGGCATCTTCAAAGTGCGTACTTACCACACGCGTCTGACGGCGTAACCTCCCGATCATCCAACGATCGCCGCTCATCACTTCCGGCATCTGATCGCCCGCAGACGCGGTGCGCCGTGCCGGTCGGCGACTTGACCCACCGGGAGGGGAGCGGTGTACTTCGTCGGTGCAGCCGCTCGGTAACTTTATTGGAGGAGCGTTCGTTCCGCCGTCCGGAAAGGCGCTGATCTCCAGGAATCCTGCGGCCGATGGCGCCGTCGTGTTCGAGACCGGCTACACGGTCCAGGCCGTGCGCGACGCGATCGATGCCGCGTCCGCCGCGCAGCCCGGCTGGGCGCAGCTCACGCAGCCGCAGCGCGCGGCGCACCTCGAGCGGTTCAAGACCGAGCTCGCCGCGCGCGCCGATCAGCTCGCCGACGCGATCGTGCTCGAGACCGGCAAGATCCGCAGCGAGGCGAAGGCCGAGATCCAGACGCTGCTCAATCGCTTCGAGCTCGTGAAGGCCGCGATCGCCGCGGATCTCAAGCCGGGGCAGGTCGCGCCCGGCGAGCACCTGCGCTACCAGGCGCTCGGCGTCGTCGGCGTGATCGGGCCGTTCAACTTCCCGCTCCACCTCTGCCACGCGCACGTCGTGCCCGCGCTGCTCGCCGGCAACACCGTCGTCGTCAAGCCGAGTGACATCACACCGCTCTGCGGCCAGCGCTACGCCGAGGCCGCCGCCGCCGCGAAGCTGCCGGCCGGCGTGTTCAACCTCGTCGTCGGCACCGGCGAGGTCGGCGCCGCGATGGTCGAGCACAGGCTGCGCGGGCTCGCGTTCACCGGCAGCTGGACGGTCGGCCGCCGGATCCTCGAGGCCGCGCTCGATCGGCCCGAGCTGCTCGTCGCGCTCGAGATGGGCGGCAAGAACACGTGCGTCGTGCTCGACGACTGCATGCTGCGCCAGGCGGTGCACGAGGTCGCGGTCGGCGGCTATCTGTCCGCGGGTCAGCGCTGCACCGGCACCGAGCGCGTGCTCGTCCACCGCAAGATCGCGGACCGGTTCCTCGAGGCGCTCGCCGCGTGCGTGCGGTCGTTGAAGTTCGGCCACCCCGACGACGCGACCGTGTTCGCCGGTCCGCTCGCGACCCACGGCGCGCTCGGCAAGGTCGAGCAGGCGCTCGAGACCGCACGCAAGGCCGGCGCCGAGCCGATCGTCGCGGGCGACAAGCTGCCCGGCGGCTACTACCGCACGGCGTCACTGCACCGGCTGCCGGACGGCGTCCATCACGTCGCGGGCTACACCGATCTCGAGGTGTTCGGCCCCGATCTGTGCGTCGAGGTGATCGACTCCGACGACGAGGCGATCGCGGTGCTCGAGGCGAGCCCGTACGGCTTCGCGAACGCGGTGTTCACCGGCGATCCGGCGCGGTTCGAGCAGTTCTACCAGCGCACGCGCTCCGGGATCCTGAACCGCAACCGGTCGACGAACCTCGCGAGTCCGAAGCTGCCGTTCGGCGGCGTCGGCCGCTCGGGCAACTACCGTCCGGCGGGCGCGTGGGCGCATCGCAACCTCGTCGCACCGGTCGCGATCCTCGAGAATCCGCTCGGCGCTGTGTCCCCGCACGCGCACCTCGCGGCGCATCTGCCGGCGTTCGATCTCGATCGCCTCGAGGCGCAGCATGCGTCCGAGGAAGCGGCCGAGGCCGCGCGCCACCTGATCGATCTGCCGCGGCCGATGCACCTCGGTCGCCCGGCCGGCGGCAAGCTGCCCGAGAGCGAGCGCTGGCTCGCGCGGCTCTACGCCGGCGATCGCGTGCCGAAGGAGAAGAAGCCGCCGGTGTTCGATCACCTGCGCAGCGCCGGGCCGTGGATGGTCTCGATCGACGACGAGCCGCTCGCGGTGATCGATGGCATGAGCCAGACCGCGACCGTCGTCGGCGGGTTCGCCGAGGATCCGGTCGTCCGCGCGTACACCGAGGGCGAGTTCGCGGACACGCTCGTGATCAACGAGGACAGCTCGCTCGCCGAGCCGTGGGCCGCCGCCGAGTACGCGTCGACGCTGCGCCAGCTCGTGCCGGGCCTGCCGCACGTCACGTTCGTGGCGTCGGGTGCCGAGGCGAACGAGAAGGCGATGGCGCTGTGCCGGATCAACTGCGTGCGCCGCCACGCGACGAAGGTGCTCGCGTTCGAGGGCAGCTTCCACGGTCGCACGCTGCTGTCGCTGCACGCGACGCACTCGCCGAGCAAGCGCACGCCGTTCGAGCTCGAGGGCTACCAGTGCCTGTTCGCGCCGTTCCCGGTGTGGACGACGCCGAACGAGGACGAGGAGCCGCTCGCGCCGAGCGGGTTCTACGCCGCCGCCGCGACCGGCGACATCGCCGACATGGTCGAGCGCTTCGGCGACGCGAAGGACGATCCCCTGCTCGCGGCGGAGGTCGCTGCCTTGAAGACCGTGCACGAGGCGCTCGCGACCGGCGAGTACTTCTGCACGATCATCGAGCCGATGCAGTCCGAGGGCGGCGATCGCTACGCGACCGAGCGGTTCTTCCGCGCGCTGCGCCTGCTGACGCGCTACCACCAGACCGCGCTGATCTTCGACGAGGTCCAGGTCGGCTTCGGTCTCGGCGGTCCGTTCGCGTGGCACTCGAAGTTCCGCCTGCTCAACCAGCGCGGCCAGCCCGACTACCCCGATGCGGTGACGTTCGCGAAGCGCGCGCAGGTCGGCGTCGTGATGTCGCGCTACGCGGATCCCGAGCACGCGAGCGCGCACGCCGCATCACTCGTGCGCGGCCGGCTGCACGCCGACATGGTGTCGACGAGCCACAACGCCGAGCGCCTCGAGAAGCTCGTCGCGCCGCGGCTCGCGCAGCTCGCGCGCGCGTATCCGCACCTCGTGCAGCACCCGCGCGCCGCCGGCTACGCGTTCGCGTTCGATCTGCCGACCCCGGCGCTGCTCGACGCGTTCCTCGGCCAGCGGTTCTGGCGCGGCGCGATCGTGTTCGGTGCCGGCACGCGCACCGCGCGCTACCGGCTGTCGGATTCGTTCCTCGCGCGCGAGATCGATCTGCTGTTCGAGGCGATCCGCCGCTCGCTGTCGTGGCTCGACGCCCATCCCGGCAAGAAGCCGCCCGAGTGGGACGACGCGCCGCCGACGCCACCACAGCCGCAGCCGCCGTCGGAGATCCGCTACCGGCTCGTGCCGCACGACGAGGCGATGATCCACCTGCCGGCGATCCTCGACATCGAGTACCAGGTCTACGAGCCCGCGCGCCGCACGCCGCCCGCCGAGATCCGCGCCGCGATCGAGGACGCCGAGGGCTCGCTGATCGTCGCCGAGATGGTCGCGGAGTCCGGCCAGCCGCAGCTGCTCGCGTTCGCGATCGGCGCACCACTCGAGCACAGCAAGGACGTCGAGGGCCCCGACGACGATCCGATGCTCGGCAAGCACAACACGCTGTACTCGGTCTCGATCACGGTCGCGCCGACGTTCCAGAGCTCCGGCATCGGCCGCAAGCTGAAGGAGCTGCAGCTGCGCGATGCCCTGCGCCGCAAGCGGCCCGACGGCTCGCCGCGCTACCGCTACGTCACGGGCCGCAACCGCGTCGGCCGCACCGCGCAGATGACGCACCTCAACCGCGTGTTCGGCGCGCACGTCGTCTCGGTCCTCACCGGCCAGTACGAGGATCCGGAAGGCCAGGCGATCTACTACCGGATCCCGATCGGTCCGATCATTCCCGATCCGGTCGTCAAGCGCGACGTGATGCGCCGCCGCGCCGAGTACCGTGCTCCCGGCGACGGCGATCACGACATCACGTTCGATCTCGCGTCCGGCCTGACGAAGCCGTTCGCGTCCGGCCCGGCCTCGCTGCGCGCGCTCGAAGATCAGGGCCTGCTGTTCGGCCCCGCGGTCAACAAGCTGACGCTGATGAACTACGTCACGCCCGCGATGGTGCGCGCGCTCGAGTGGCTCGGCGCGCTCGTCCCCGCGCTACCGCACCTCTACCTGACCTCGTCGCGCGACGAGAGTGTCGACAAGGCGCTGCGCCTCATCCGCGTGACGCGCAAGACCGCGCAGGTCGCGATCGGCCTCGCCGGCGGCTACTACGGCCACACCGCCGCCTCGTGCCGCTCGCTCTCCGATCCGGACGTCCACGCCGGCGGCCCCGGCCACTTCCACTGGCCGCGTGTCCCGCACCCCGCGATCTCCGGCACCGCCGCCACGATCGACGCGCTGCGCGCCGCGGTCGACCACGCCGGCAAGGACCGCATCCTCGGCTTCGTCTACGAGCTCGTGCAGGAGCGCACGGGCCTCGTGCTGCCCAGAGACTTCCTCGCCGCACTCGCGCAGCTCCGCAAGGAGCTCGACCTGCCGCTGATCGCCGTCGAGACCACGACGCACACCTACCGCAGCGGCCACGGCCCGTTCCTGTCGACGGCGATGGGCCTCACGCCCGACGTCCTCGTCTGGTGGGGCGGCGGCCAGACCGGCTACCTCCACACCGCGCCGCGCTGGTTCGTCGGCTCGCCGCTCACCCTCGTCTCGACGTGGGACGGCGACGAGCTCTCCCTCATCCGCCAGCACCACCAGCTCCGCGCCGCCCGCCAGCTCGACGTCGCCGCCGCCTCCGCCGCCCTCGACCACGCGCTCGCGAACGTCACCTCCGCCGGCCTCGGCGCCTACCGCGTGATCGACGCCGGTGCCAAAGCCGCCGCGGTCGCCGACACCCTCGCCGATCGCGGCATCGCCGTCCGCCGGTTCCCGAACGGCCGGCTCGGCATCATCCCCGCGCTCGACCAGATCGAGCCCGCGGCCCACGCGCTGGGCGCCGCGCTGCGCGAGCTGCGTGATTAGGGGTCAGGCTACACTTGCTCAACCTGGCGCGCCGCAACCCAGCGAAATCGCGATACCGAATGGGGACAGGCTACACTTGCTCAACTTGCGGCGTCGCGACGCAGCCGTGTCGCCATGTCGCCGACGACGTTGCATGCTGCTCGCTGCGCAGGTTGAGCAAGTGTAGCCTGTCCCCGATCGAGCGTTGGCGTTCAGGCACTTGCGCGCCGCCAGGTTGACTAAGTAGAGCCTGACCCCGATGAGGTATCTCGAGCTTCCTTCTGGCAGCCCCCGCACATGGGGACGCATCCACGGCGAGAGCTTTCGCGGCGAGGTGCGCGCACTGTCCGAAATCCGGACATATCTCTGCACGAAGGTCGGCGGGTTCAAGGACCGCGACCAGGTGCTGCGCGCGGCGGCGGCGCACCTGCCCGTGCTCGAGCGCTACGACGCCGCGCTGTACGAGGAGCTCGTCGGGATCGCCGAGGGCGCGGCGATCGCGCCCGAGCTCGTCGTGGTCGCGAACCACTACACGGATCTGCGCGACCTCGATCCGGATCCGGCGCGCTGGCGGCCGGCGCCGACGCACGATGATCCGACGGCGGTCGGCGGCAGCGCGGGCGCCGAGGGGCTCGGCGGCGATGGCTGCAGCGTCGTGTGGGCCGCGTCGCCGGCCGGGCGGATCGTCGCGCAGACCTGGGACATGCACGCGACGGCGATCCCGTACGTCATGATGCTGCGCGTGCCCGAGGACGACGGGCGGCCGGCGGCGATGCTGCTGACCGTGACCGGCTGCCTCGGGATGGCGGGGATGAACAGTGCGCGCGTCGCGGTGGCGATCAACAACCTGTTCTCGACCGACGCGACGCTCGGCGTCGTGTGGCCGGCGGTCGTGCGGCGCGCGTTGCGCGAGGCGACGGCGACCGCGGCGCGCGATCTGATCGCGGGCAGCCCGATCGGCTCGGGGCATCACTACTTCGTCGCGGATCGGCGCGACGCGTTCGCGATCGAGGCGTCCGGCACGCGCCGCAAGCAGGTCTTCGGCGGCGGCGCGGCGTACTGCCACACGAACCACAGCCTCGACGCCGACGTCGCCGCGCGCAGCAAGGTGCCGGCGACGAGCACCACGTACGATCGGATGCGCTGGCTCGAGGGCGACCTCGCGCGCGCGCCGATCGCGGACCTCGCGGATGCGTGGCGCCGGCTCGGCAGCGAGGACGGCTGGCCGCGCAGCATCTGCACGAACATGGCGACGCCGGAGTCCCCGCACGGCGCGGCGACCTGCGGCGCGATCGCGATGAACCTCGACACCGGCGAGCTGTGGGCGCAACAGGGCTTCATCCACAACGTCGCCGCGGAGACCTGGCAGCTGTGAGCGAGCGCGAGTATCCGTTCTTCTTCACGTGGACCGCGCAGAGCGCGGCGAAGCCGTTCGAGCTCGTGGGCGGCGAGGGCGCGCACTTCACGCTCGCGGACGGCAGTCGCTGGCTCGATCTCGGCGCGCTGAGCTATCAGGTCAACGCCGGCCACGGCCAGCAGCGGATCGTCGACGCGATCAAGCGCCAGGCCGACGAGCTGTGCCTGTCCGCGCCGAACGCGGTGTTCCCGGCGAAGCGCGAGCTCGCCGAGCGCCTACTCGCGATGGCGGGACCCGGCTTCGAGCGCGGCAAGGTGTTCTTCACGCTCGGGGGCGCCGAGGCGAACGAGAACGCGATCAAGATCGCGCGTCAGGTCACCGGTCGCTACAAGCTGATGAGCCGGTATCGCAGCTACCACGGCGCATCGATGGGCGCGCTGTCGCTGACCGGCGACTGGCGGCGGGCGGCCGTCGAACCCGGGCTGCCGGGCGTCGTGCACGTCCAGGACTGCTACTGCGATCGCTGTCCGTTCGGGCAGCGCGTCGAGACCTGCCGCCGCGAGTGCGCGACGAACATCGGTGACACGATGACGCTCGAGGCCGGCGTCGCGGCGGTGTTCCTCGAGCCGGTGCCGGGCGCGAACGGCGTGCTCGTGCCGCCGCCCGAATACTGGCCGATCGTGCGCGCGGCCTGCGATACGCACGGCGCGCTGCTCGTCGCCGACGAGGTGCTGACCGGGTTCGGCCGCACCGGCAAGCCGTTCGGGTTCCAGCACTGGGATGTCACGCCGGATCTGATCACGTGCGCGAAGGGCCTCGCGTCCGGCTACGCGACGCTCGGCGCGGTGATCGTGCACGAGCGCATCGCGAAGCAGTTCGACGATCGCGTGCTCGCGTGCGGGCTCACGTATTATGCGCACCCGCTCGCCTGTGCGGCGGCGGTCGCGACCATGAAGCTCTACGACGACGACAAGCTGTACGACAACGCCGCGCGCCTCGGGCCGGTACTGCGCCGCGAGCTCGAGGCGGCGAAGGCGCGCGTGCGCGGCACGGCGTTCGTGCGCTCGCTCGGACTGCTCGGCGTGCTCGAGGTCGAGGCGCCCCCGGCCGCGTGGGCCACGCTCGGCCGCGAGCTCGCCGAGCGCAAGCTGTCATTGCACGTCGATGGCAAGCGCGGCACCGCGATCTTCGCGCCGCCGCTGTGCATCACCGAGGACGAGCTCGTGGGCGGGATGCGCAGCTTCGCCGATGCCGCGGCAGCGGCATTCGGAGGGAACGCGTGAGCGGCCGGCACGCGGACAAGGTCGTGGCGTCGATCGCCGACGCGCTCGCGCCGCTCAAGGACGGCATGACGATCATGTGCGGCGGGTTCGGGCTGTCGGGCAATCCCGAGGCGCTGATCCGCGGCGTCGTCGAGCGCGGCGTCCGCGATCTGACGCTCGTCTCGAACAACGCCGGCAACCTCGGCAAGGGGCTCGCGCAGTGGCTCCGCGCCGGCATCCTCAAGAAGGTCATCTGCAGCTACATCGGCACGAACGACGATCTGCACACGCGGATGGCGACCGGCGAGGTCACCGTCGAGATCACGCCGCAGGGCACGCTCGCCGAGCGGATGCGCGCCGCGGGTGCCGGCATTCCGGCGTTCTACACGCCGACCGGCGTCGGCACCGTCGTCGAGGACGGCAAGGAGACGCGCGAGATCGACGGCCGCAAGTATATCCTCGAGCGCGCGCTCCACGCCGACGTCGCGCTCGTCCGCGCGCAGACGAGTGATCGGTTCGGTAACCTGCGGTTCTGGCGCACCGCGCGCAACTTCAACCCGGTGATGGCGACCGCCGCGAAGCTGACGCTCGTCGAGTGCGATCGCCTCGTCGACAACGGCACGATCGATCCCGACGACGTTCACCTGCCGGGCATCTTCGTCCACAAGATCGTCCACGTACCCGAGCACGAGAATGCGTTCGAGTACCGCACGGTGAGGAAGCGGTCATGACCTGGACCACCGAGGAGATGGCGAAGCGCGCCGCGCGCGAGATCCCCGCCGGCTCGATCGTGAACCTCGGCATCGGCATGCCGACGCAGGTCGCCGACTACCTCCCCGAGGGCCATGCCTGGCTGCACTCGGAGAACGGGCTGCTCGGCACCGGGCCGTTCCCGTTCGAGGGCGAGGAGGATCCGAACCTGATCAACGCCGGCAAGCAGACGGTGACCGTGCTGCCCGGCGGCTCGACGTTCGACTCCGCGACGTCGTTCGCGATGATCCGGGGCGGTCACGTCGATCTCGCGATCATGGGCGCGATGCAGGTCTCGACGCAGGGCGACCTCGCGAACTGGGCGGTGCCCGGCGGCAAGATCATGGGCATCGGCGGCGCGATGGATCTCGCGTCGGGGTGCCGGCGGCTGATCGCGATGATGCAGCACGTGACGAAGAAGCGCGAGCACAAGCTCGTGCAGCGCTGCGACTACCCGCTGACCGCGACGCGCGTCGTGTCGCTCGTGATCACCGAGCTCGGCGCGTTCGAGCCGACCGGCCACGCGTTCCGCATCCTCGATCTCGCACCCGGCGTGACGAAGGACGACGTCCAGGCCGCGACCGGCGCGCCCGTCGTCTGATCCCGCTGTCTACCGCGGGTGACGATCACGGCGGCGTGATCTCGCGCGCTTCGATCGCAGAACTGGCCGGCGATGACAGCGCGCTGGCGATCCGCATCCGCGCGCGCGATCGCTGGTGAGCCGCGCGGCGCACGAACCGCGCTGTCACGACGCGACCATCGCGACATGCGGCCATCCCCCTCCGAGCCGAGCGCGATCACCGTGCTCGAAATCCCCACGTCCGCCGTGATCTCGTCGCGACCCGCGCCGCAGCGTGCGCTGTCGGTCGGCACCGCCGAGCGCTACCGGCTGCGCGACACGATCGGCCGCGGCGGCATGGGCGACATCCTCGCCGCGACCGACGCGCACTTCGGCCGCGAGGTCGTCGTCAAGCGCATGCGCGCGCCGAGCGAGCACGATCCGTCGATGGAGCGGTTCTTTCGCGAGGCGACGATCCAGGGCCGGCTCGATCATCCCGCCGTCGTGCCGGTCTACGACATCGGCGTCGACGACGACGGTCGGCCGTTCTTCACGATGAAGAAGCTCGCCGGCATCACGCTCGCCGAGCGGATCGCGGAGCGGTACGCCCGCCAGCGCATGCTGCGCGCGTTCGTCGATGTCTGCCTCGCGATCGAGTTCGCGCACGCGCGCGGCGTGATCCATCGCGACCTCAAGCCGGCGAACATCCTGCTCGGCGAGTTCGGCGAGGTCTACGTGCTCGACTGGGGCGTCGCGAAGGTGATCGGCGAGCCCGAGAACCCGACGCTGCGCGATGGCCCGTCGCTCGACGAGCCGGTCACGCTCGACGGCGTGTGCGTCGGCACGCCGGGCTACATGTCGCCGGAGCAGGCGCGCGGGCTGCCGGACGTCGACGGCCGCACCGACGTCTACGCGCTCGGCTGCGTGCTGTTCGAGCTGCTGTGCGGTCAGCCGCTGCACCCGCGCGAGCGGCTCGCGGGCATGCGCAGCGCGATCCTCGGGCTCGCCGACGCGCGGCCGTCGGCGCGCGGCACCGCTGGCGACATCCCGCCCGAGCTCGACGAGCTGTGCGTCGCGGCGACCCGGCGCGAACGCGAGCACCGGATCCGTACCGCCCGCGAGCTCGGCGAGCGCGTGCAGCGGTTCCTCGACGGTGATCGCGATCTCGCGCTGCGCCAGGAGCTCGCGTTCGGGCACCTGATCGCGGCGCAGCGCGCGTTCGCGCAGGGCGACTCCGCCGGCGATCGCGCGCTCGCGCTGCGCGAGGCGGGCAGGGCGCTCGCGCTCGATCCGAAGCTCGTCGGTGCCGCGGAGCTCGTCGGCCGGCTGATGCTCGAGCCACCGCGCGACAAGCCGCCCGAGCTCGCGTCCGCGATCGCGGCCGCGAACCTGCAGACGCTGCGCATGCAGTCGCGGTCCGGCGCGCGGGGCTACCTCGCCTACGTCGGGTTCGTCCCGGCGCTGATCGCGAGCGGCAGCCACCACCTCGGCTGCGCGATCGCGCTCGTCGCGCTGGCGCTCGCGAACGCCTGGCTGCTGGTGTCGCGCTGGGGCTTCCGGCACCTGCGTGCGCGCCTGTGGCTCACCGGGCTCGGCAACACCGCGCTGATCGCGGTGCTCGCGCGCACGTCGTCGCCGCTGCTCGTCGCGCCCGGTGTCGCCGCGATCACGACGATGGCGCTCGTGTTCAGTCCGATGTACGACCGCGCGCGCAACGCCGTGCTGCTCGCGCTCGGGATGATCGCCGCGATCTGCCTGCCGTGGGCCGGCGAGGTGCTCGGGCTGTGGTCACCGACGATGCACGTCAGCGATCACGACATCGTGCTCGCCACGAAGCTGCACCTCGGCGATCCGATCGCCGAGCAGCTCGTGCTCGTCGGCTACGTCGCGCTGCTGATCAGCGGCGCGGTCGGGCTCGCGTGGACGCACCGTCGCACCGAGCGGCTCGCGCGCGAGCGCCTGCACCTCCAGGCGTACCAGCTGCGTCAGCTCGTGCCCGACGTCCCGGCCGCGAGCGCGACGATCGCCTCGACGAGCCGCTCCGGCTGATGGCGCTGCAGCGCGTGACCCGCGCGCTCGAGCACGAGCGTCTGCACGTTCGCGAAGCTCGCGCGCCGCGCCGCGCGCTCGGCCTCCGGCAGGTTCAGCTTGCTCTGCGCACCGTCGACGCACAGCACCGGGCACGTGATCCGCTCCCAGTACTTGCGTGCGGTGTCGAGCCGATACGGATACGGCCCGAACGTGCCGTGCAGCGGATCGTGCTTCCACACGATCCCGCCCTCGACCGCACGCGTGCCGGCCTCGGCGAGCCGGCGCGCGAGCGCGTCGTCGAGCAGGTGGTCGTGGCGCTGCAAGCGACGCACCGCCTCGTCGAGATCGGGCATCACCTTCTGCTTGCCGCGCGCATCCCGCCACGCGTCGATCCACATCGCGGTGCGCGTCGGGCCTTCACCACCGACGAGGTCCGGCGGACCGAGCCCCTCGAGCAGCGCGAGCGCGGCGATCCGGTCCGGCCGCGTCCCGGCGTAGTAGCTCGCGACGCTGCCGCCCATCGAGTGGCCGACGAGGATCACGCGCCGCCGCGCGAGCTGACGGATCACGTCGTCGAGATCCGCGACGTAGTCCATGAAGTGGTAGTAGCCGCCGGCGCCGATCCACTCGCTGTCGCCGTGGCCGCGCAGATCCGGCGCGATCACGTGGCCGTGCGCGGCGAGCCGCGGCGCGACCTCGCACCAGCCAAACCCGAGATCGGTGAAGCCGTGGACGAGCACGAACGTCGTGTCGCCGGCGTGGTCGTCGCCCCACGAGAGCACGTGGTAGCGCAGCCCGGTCGCGAGCGCGAGCGTGTGCGACTTCACGGCGGCCCACCCTCGACGTGATAGACGACGCCGGTCGTCGACGTCAGGTACAGCTCGCCGCGCGCGTCGGCGTGGATGCTCGCGGTGCCGACCGGCAGCGGCGGCTCGCCGGTCGCGGGCGCGAGGTCGCGGGTCTCGAGCGTGCCGTCGGCGGCGAGCTTCGCGGCGACGATCCGCCGGCCCTGGTTGTCCGCATAGAGGTACGTGCCGACCAGATCCGGGTAGCACGTGCCGCGATAGACCTGCCCGCCGATGATCGCGGCCCAGCCATCGCCGTCCGGCGGTGCGGCGTGCGTGCGCTCGTCGATCGGGAACGTGAAGCCGGTCATCGTGCACGTCGTCTGCGCGCACCGGCTGCCTTCCCACATGTCCCAGCCGAGGTTCTTGCCCGCGATCGCGCCGGCGCGCAGCACGTCGAGCTCCTCGACGGCGTTCTGTCCGACGTCGCCGATCCACAGATCGCCGGTCGCGGCGTCGAACGACCACCGCCACGGGTTGCGCAGCCCGATCACGTAGATCTCGGACCCGGCGATCGGGTTGTCGGCGGGGATGCCGTACAGCTTGCCGGGCGCCGGGTGATCGACGTCGATCCGTAGCAGCTTGCCCAGCAACGCGTGCTGGTTCGTCACCGGATCGTCGACGACCGCCTGGCCGTTGCCGTGCGGATCGTTCGCGCCGCCGCCGTCGCCGGTGCCGATCCAGAGGTAGCCGTCGGGGCCGAACTCGATCATCCCGCCGTTGTGGTTCGACTTGAAGTCCGGGATCGAGAGCACCTCGACGCACGACGCCGGATCGGCGCGGTCCGGATCGCCGGCGCTGCGCTGACAGCGCGCGAGCACGTCGCGGTACGGATTGAGCGTCTCGGTCGGCAGCTGCAGCTTCGTGTAGAAGATGTAGAACGTGCCGTTCGCGGCGTACTCGGGATGAAACGCGAGCCCGAGCAGCCCGAGCTCGCCGCCGGCGACGACCGGGCCGCCCGCGTCGATGCTGAGATCGAGGAACGGCTGAGGCAGCAGCTGCTCGGCCTCGTCGAAGATCTGGATCGTGCCGCGCTGCTCGAGCACGAACAGCCGCCGATCGCCGCGCGGCGCGGTCGCGAGCAGTGCGGCGCCGACGGGCACCTTGCCGATCCGGCGAAACCGGATGCCGGCGCCGGCGACCGGGTTCTCGCACGGCGGCAACACCGCCGCGTCGAGCACGCCGTCGATCGCGGCATCGCCGGGGCGCGCGTCCTTCGCGACCGGCACGCGGTTGTCACCGCACGCGGCGAGCGCGACGGCCACTACTAAGGTGCAGCTTCGAGCCGATAGACGTCGCCAGCGAATGTCGTGAGAAAGAGCTCGCCACGTGCGTCGGCATGCAGCGATGTCGGGCGACTGGGAAACGTTGTTCCCGCTGGGGCGACCAGATCCGTCACGGTCAGATTGCCGCCGGCGAACGTGGCCTTCGCGTACCGACTGCCGACGTGGTCCGAGTAAAAGTACGTGCCCACGAGATCCGGAAAGCACGCCCCACGATACACCTGACCGCCGATGATCGATGCCCAGCCGGTGTTGTGCGGCCGCTCGTCCTGCGGGAACGTCTTGTCGGTCATCGTGCACGGCCCGGTGAAGCAGCTGGACGCTTCCCACATGTCCCAGCCGAAGTTCTTGCCCTTCGCCTCGGCGGCGGTCACGACGTCTAGCTCCTCGATCGCGTCCTGCCCGACGTCGGCGATCCACATGTCGCCGGTCGCGCGATCGAACGACCACCGCCACGGGTTGCGCAGGCCGTACTGGTAGATCTCCGCCGCGCCACCGCCGGCCGCGAACGGATTGTCCGCCGGAATGCCGTACTCCTGACCGGGCGCCTTGTTGTCGACGTCGATGCGCAGCATCTTGCCGAGCAGCGCCTGCGAGTTCGCGACCGGCGTGCCGTTCTGCAGCGACTGGCCGTTACCGTTCGGATCGCCGCCCGCGCCGCCATCGCCGGTGCCGATGTAGAGGTAGCCGTCGGCCCCGAACTCGATCATGCCGCCGTTGTGGTTCGACGCGAAGTCGGGGATCGACAACATCTCCACGCAGCTCGTCGCGTCCGCCTTGTTCGGATCTGTTGCGCTCACCTGACATCGAGCGAGCACGTCTCGATATCGATTCACGGCATCCGGTGGGCTTTGCTCGTGCGTGTAGAAGACGTAGAACGTTCCGTTCGTCGCATACTGCGGATGAAACGCGAGTCCCAGAAGCCCCAGTTCGCCGCCTGCGACCACCGGCCCGCCGGCATCCGCACTGAGATCGAGGAAGGGCTCCGACAACAGCGTCTCGTCCGCGAAGATCCGGATGGTCCCGCGCTGCTCGATGACGAAGAGCCGCGGATCAGTCGGGGGAGCCGTTACTAGAATCGCGGTACCTGAGACGCTTCCGATCTTGCGAAACCGTACGCCAGTGCCGGAGACAGGCGCGGCGCACGCTGGCGGCAGCACGGTCGCGTCGACCGGCGAGTCGATCGCGCTGTCCTTCGGCCCGGCGTCGGTGGCCTTGTTGTCGTTGCCGCCGCAGCCTGCGAGGGGCAGTGCGAGCAAGATCACGTGGGGCAGCTTCATGGCGCCGAGCATACTCAGCCTCGACGAGCAGCGGCGCATTTCGTCACCCATAGCCGGTAACAATGCGCGCGCCCCGGCGCCTCACGCGGTCAGGGCGCGACCTCGAGGTGATACACGTTACCGTCGGTGTCGGTCTCGTAGAGCTCGCCGCGCGCGTCCGCGTGCAGGCTCGCGCCGTGACCGGGATACGTGCCGTCGAGATCGCTGACCGCGAGCGTGCCGTTCGTGAACGTTGCCTTCGCGAGCCCGCCCTTGCCGTAGTCCGTGTAGAAGTACGTGCCGACGAGGTCGGGGAAGCAGCTGCCGCGATAGACCTGGCCGCCGGTGATCGAGACCCACGCCTCGGCGTGCGTGCGTTCCTCCTGCGGCAGGATCGTTCCGCCGCCGCATGGCTCGCGGAAGCACAGCGAGCCCTCGTACATGCTCCAGCCGAGGTTCGCGCCCTTCTGCTGATCCGGCGTCAGCACCGTCAGCTCCTCGATCGTCGCCTGGCCGACGTCGGCGATCCACATGTCGCCGGTCGCGCGATCGAACGACCACCGCCACGCGTTGCGCAGCCCGATGATGAAGATCTCCGGCAGCCCGCCGCCGGCGGCGAACGGGTTGTCGGCCGGGATGCCGTACTCCTTGCCTGGCGTCTTGTTGTCGACGTCGAGCCGCAGCATCTTGCCGAGCAGCGCGTGCGTGTTCGGCAGCGGCGAGCCGTCGACGATCGCCTGGCCGTTCTGGTTCGGATCGCCGGCGCCGCCGCCGTCGCCGGTCGCCCAGTACAGGTAGCCGTCGGCGCCGAACTCGATCATGCCGCCGTTGTGGTTCGACGCGAAGTCGGGGATCGACAGCACGTCGGTGCACGAGCTCGCATCGGCGCGGTTCGGGTTGTCCGCGCTCGCGGTGCAGCGCACGAGCACGTCGCGCTGCGGGTTCGTCGCGTCGCCCGGGTTCGTCGTCGTGTACGTGATGAAGAACTGGTGGTTCGTCGCGTACTGCGGATGGAACGCGAGCCCGAGCAGCCCGTTCTCGCCGCCGGCGACGACCGGCCCGGCGGCATCCGCGCTGAGATCGAGGAACGGATCCGGCAGCAGGATCTCGTCCTCGTTGAAGATCCGGATCGTGCCGCGCTGCTCGATCACGAACAGCCGGCGATCGTCGGGCGGCGAGGTCACGAGCAGCGCGGCGCCGACGACGCGGCCGATCTTGCGCATCGTGACGGTCGTGCCCGAGACCGGCGCCTCGCAACGCGGGACGACGAGCACCTCGTCGGGGGCGGGCGGCGGCGGCTTGTCGGAGCCTCCACAGGCCACGACGACGAACAGAGCGGCGACGAGCGCGGTCCGCATCCCGCGAGCATACCCGCTACTTGTCGGGCTTGGCCTCGATCTTCGCCGCGGGCAGCTTCGTCGAAGCACCGACGCGCTGTGCCCACTTTCCGAACAGATACAGGATCAGGCCGACGAGCCCGAACGGGACGAGGAACACCCAGCCGACGAAGCCCTCGGCGACGCCGTAGTACGCGAGCGCGAACACGGTCGTGATCAGCCAGACGACGAGCGCGACGAGATAGCCGGTGAGCTGGATCTTGCGCTTCTTCAGCGCGGCCTCGAGCTTCGTCAGAAAGAACGTGGCTTCCTCGGGCGACAGCTGCTCGATCGCGCGCGCGAGGTCCTCGTGCTTGGCGGCATCGAATGCCTGGGCGACGAGTGGATCCTCGGTGTCCTTGGTCACGCTCGGGTTGTAGCACGCGGTATACGTGGTCGGTGCCGAGCCTGAAGCTGACCGATGACCTGGGACGGACGCTGGTCTTCATCCACGCGCCGCAGCGGATCGTCTCGCTGGTGCCGAGTGACACGCACTCGCTGATCGCGCTCGGCGCGGCCGATCGGCTCGTCGGCCGGACCGAGTACTGCACGAGCCCCGAGGCTGCCCACGTCCCGACGGTCGGCGGCACGAAGAACGTCGACGTCGACGCGGTGCTCGCGCTCGCTCCGCACCTCGTGATCGCGAACCAGGAGGAGAACACGCGGACCGCGCTCGAGGCGCTCGCCGGCCGGGTCCCGGTGCTGGTGTCGCTGCCGCGCCGCGTGAGCGACGGGATCGCGCACCTCGCGCGGCTCGCGCGGATCCTCGGGGTCGGCGACCGCGATCCGGCGCGCGCGCTGATCCGACGCGGCTACCAGCTGCGCGATCGCCTGCTCGCCACGCCGCAGCCACCCGCCGAGCCGGCCGCGCGGATCACGCCGGTGACCGGGCATCGCATCGTCGCGCGCCCGATCACCGAGCCGCCGCCGCCACCGGATGACTCGCGGCCGCGCGCGTTCATCCCGATCTGGATGCAGCCGCTGATGACGATGAATGCCGAGACGTTCGGCTCCGACGTGCTCGCGCAGATCGGGATCTCGAACGTGTTCGGCGATCGCAGCCGGCTGTATCCGCTCGCCGCGGATCTCGGCAAGACCGCGCCGCAGGACGCGGCCGGTCGCGACGTCCGGTATCCGCGCGTCACGATGTACGAGGTCAAGGATCGCAAGCCCGAGCTCGTGATCCTGCCCGACGAGCCGCACGCGTTCAGCGACGCCGACGAGGCGATGTTTCGCGAGGCGCTGCCGGATGCGCGGATCGTGCGCGTCAGCGGCAAGGATCTGTTCTGGTACGGCGCGTGGACGATCGACGCGCTCGAGCGGCTGGCATCGGAGCTCGCGCCGGCCTGATACTGCCGCGATGGAGCGTCCGCCGCTCGATGCCCCGGCGAGCGAGTGGCTCGTCTACGCGGATGCGAGACAGCGTGCGGGAGACCCGCGAGGCGAGCTCGTGGTGTTGTCGCACGCGGTCAGCGCAGGAACCGTGACGTCGCAGCGGCGCGATCGCTTCGTCGCGAAGCATGCAGCGGCGTTACTCGGCGATGCGGTCGCCGGCCGGCTCGCGTCGTACCGGCTCGGCTGGCGCCACTGCGTGCTCGAGTCGGTCGACGTCCGCATCGAGCCGGGCGACGACGGCGCCGCGCTCGTCGCCGCGGTGCTCGGCTCCCCCGCGGCCGACGAGCTGAGAGAGCTTGCGGTGGTCGGCGTCCCGACGGAGTACCGTGCCGTCGAGCTCGCGAGCGCGATCGCGGCGCTTGCAGGCGCGCTACCGCCGTGCTGTCGGTCGCTCGCGCTCGTCGACGAGCTGGCGGCGAGCGTGGACCTGCTCGTCACGACGGGGCACGAACCGCCGGACAACCTCGTCACGCTCGGCTCGCTCGACACCGTGTGGCAGCTCCCGCTCGAGCACCTGCGGATCGAGGTCGCGGACGCGCACGCGCTGGACCTCGGATCGATCCGCGCACCCGCGATGCGGTCGTTCACGCTGCGCAGCCTGCGGCTCGGTGTCGCACCGCACCTGCTGCGTGCGCTGGAGCGCGCGAGCTGGCCCGACCTCGAATCGTTCGAGCTCCGGCTCGTCGAGGACTTCACGGCGAGGATCCCGATCGATGACAACGCGTACATCCCGACCTACAGCACCAGCGAGCGCCACGAGGACAGCTATCACGAGGCCGAGGAGGGCAGGAACGAGGCGCCGGTCGACTGGGGTCAGCTCGAAGGGCTGCTGCGCGCGCTACACCACGTTCCGCTGCGCCGGCTCGCGCTGACGTCGTTCGATACCTGGCGCACGCTGTTCGACGTGCTCGCGCGCGTGGGATGTCCGCCGACGCTACGCGAGCTCGACGTCTCGCACGCGCGGATCGATCGCGAATGCGCCGCGTGGATGTGCGAGCACGCCGAGCTGTTCGCGAACCTCGAGCGGCTCGTCGTCGAGCGCGTCCCGCTGCGCGAGCGCCGCGCACTCGCGAGCCTCGCACCCGAGATCGTGCACTCGGTGGGGCGCGGCGCAACGTATCGCCACGTCGTCACCTGAACAGATCCGCGGGCGGCTGGTACGGGGGCGCGCCCGCGCCGCATACTGCCGCGGATGAAGCGTCCTCCGATCGATGCACCCGCGAGCGACTGGCTCGTCTACGGCGACTCTCTGCAGACGACCGGCGATCCGCGCGGCGAGCTGGTCTCGCTCTCGCACGCGGTCGCCGAGGGCAAGGCGAGTGCGGACGTTCGCGACGCGCTCGTCGAGCGTCACGCCGAGGCGGTGCTCGGGCCCGCGATCGCGGCCAAGCGGGCGGCGTATCGGTTCGGCTGGAAGTACTGCCTGCTCGATTCGGTCGAGATCCGCGTGACGCGCGACGACGATGCCGGCGAGCTCGTCGGCGCGGTCCTCAAGTCGCCGGCCGCCGAGGAGCTGCGCGAGCTCGTGATCGTCGGGGTCGGCAACGGCGTGAACCTCGCGAAGGCGGTGTACGAGCTCGAGGTCGAGCGCGTGCCGCCGCGGCTGTCCTCGATCGCGCTCGTCGACGAGACGGCGGCGAAGGCGTCGATGCTCGTGTCGCGCGACTTCGATCCAGGCGCGAACCTCGTCGCGCTCGGGCCGCTGCAGGGGCTGTGGAAGCTGCCGTTGCAGCACCTCCGGCTCGAGGTCGCGGATGCGCACCAGGTCGAGCTCGGCACGATCGACGCGCCCGAGCTGCGGTCGTTCACGCTGCGCGACCTGCGATTCGGCGAGGGGCCGGACGTGATCGGCGCTCTCGAGCGCGCGAACATGCCGAAGCTCGAGGAGCTCGAGCTGCGACTCGTCGAGGAGTTCGGTGCGAACATCGTCGCCGAGGACAACCCGTACGTCCCGGTGTACAGCGACGACGAGGACTTCGAGGATCGCTACGACGAAGCCGAGGACGGTGAGAACTACAATCCGATCGACTGGACGCAGCTCGAGGGCCTGCTGCGGAAGCTGCGCGACCTGCCGTTGCGCCGGCTCGCGCTGACGTCGTTCGACAACTGGGAGTCGCTGCTCGAGACGATCGGTCGCGTCGGCCTGCCGCGCACGCTGAAGGAGCTCGATCTGTCGGACAGCTCGTTCGACGAGGCGGCGGCCGCGTGGGTGACGAAGCATCCCGAGCTGGTTCGCCACCTCGAGCGGCTCGTGATCGAGCGAGTGTCGCTCGACGATCCGGCGCGGCTCGCGCTGCTGGCCAAGGTCGGGCCGCAGATCGTCCACTCGTCCGACGGCGCGCCGACCTATCGTTACGTCGTCGGCAGCGAGTGAAGCCGGCGTCGCAGCCCGGCGACGTAGCGATCCGCGGCGTCGGGCGAGCGCGTGAAGAACAGCGACGGCTCGACGAGCTCGAGCTCCATCACGCGCGGCTGGCCGTCGGCGTCGCGCGCCAGATCGACGCGCGCGTACAGCAGGTCGGGGTAGGGCGCGAGCGCGGCGGCGGCGACCGCACGCTCGTCGTCGGCGATCGGGAACGGCCCGGTGACCGACTCGCTGTCGCCGGAGAACCGCGGCGCCTTGCGGATCGCGTGCGACAGCTCGCCGTCGATGTGGACGAGCGAGCGCTCGCCGTAGTCATCGACCGAGTCGAGGTACGGCTGGACGAGCGCGGCGCCGTGCGCGGTCACGCGGGCGAGGTGCGCGACCGCGCCGGCATCCCCGGCCGCGAACACGCGGGTGTCGCGCGAGCCGGCGCCGACCTCGGGCTTGATCACGATCCGCGCGCCGATCGCGAGCTCGTCGAGCGCGCGCGTCTCGCCTCGCTCGACGAGCAGCGTCGGCACGACCGGCACGCCGCGCGCCGCGAGCGCGAGCAGGTAGCGCTTGTACAGGTTGTCGTGCACGACCTCGCGCGGGTTGAACAGCGGGCCGGCAGCGGCGACGCGATCGATCCACGCCGCGAACCGCGCGACGTCGAGGCTGTAGTTCCACGTCGAGCGCAGGATCGTCGGCGCCGGCGCGTCCCAGTCGATGCTCGGGTCGTCCCACGCGAGCAGCTCGGCCTCGAAGCCGCCGCGCGCGAGCGCCTCGGCGAGCGGCGCCTCGTCGACGTCGACCTCGGGCAGCGTGCGGCAGGTCGCGATGCGTAGCTTCACGACAGCGCCTGCGCGAGATCGTCGAACAGATCGTCCTCGTGCTCGAGCCCGACCGACAGCCGCAGCAGATCCGGCGGCGCCGGCGTGTTCGGGCCCTCGACGGTGTAGCGGTGCTCGACGAGGCTCTCGACGCCGCCGAGCGACGTCGCCGGCAGCCACACGCGCAGCCTGCGCACGACGTCGAGCGCGCGCGCCGCGCCGCCGCCGGTCTGGATCGACAGCATGCCGCCGAACCCGCGCTGCATCTGGCGCGCCGCGATCGCGTGCTGCGGGTGGCTCGCGAGCCCGGGGTAACGCACGCCGACGCCCGGCAGCGTCGCGAGTCGCTCGGCGAGGCGCTGTGCGGTCCGGCTCGAGCGCTCGACGCGCGCGAACAGCGTGCGCAGGCCGCGCAGCAGCAGGAACGCATCGAACGCGCCAAGCACCGGGCCCTCGTCGTGCCGCAGCTCGCGGATCGCCGCCCACGCCTCGTCGACGCGCGCGGTCACGACGATGCCCGCGAGCAGATCGGAGTGACCTCCGAGGTACTTCGTCGCCGAGTGCATCACGAGATCGGCGCCGAGCGCGAGCGGCTGGGTGTGGACCGGCGTCGCGCACGTCGAGTCGATCGCGAGCAGTGCGCCGGCCTCGTGTGCGACCGTCGCGATCGCGGCGATGTCGGCGACGTCCCACAATGGATTTGCCGGCGTCTCGACCCACACGAGGCGCGTCGCATTCGGGCGCAGCGCCGCGCGCACGGCGTCGACATCGGTCGTGTCGACGAAGTCGAGCGCGAGCTGCCACTTCGCGCAGAACCGCTCGAGCCAGCCGCGCAGCGCGAAGTAGCCGACGCGGGGGCCGATCACGTGATCGCCCGGCTTGCACACCGCCCGGAACACCGCGCTCGCCGCCGCCATCCCGGATGCAAACGCGAGCGCCTCGGCACCGCCCTCGAGCGCCGCGACGACGCGCTCGGCGTGCACCGGGGTCGGGTTCTCGTCGCGCGCGTAGCTCGGCCCGACGAGCTGATATGCGGCGTCGCGCGCGTACGTCGTCGCGAGCTGGATCGGCGGCACGATCGCGCCGGTCGTCGCGTCGATCGCGTGCAGGGCCTGGGCAGCGAGCGTCTCGGGCTTCGGCTTCATCAACGGCGCTGCAGGGTACCCCGCCTGGAGCGGACCGGGGTATGCTCGACAGGATGGAACGCCGGGTGGTCATCATCGAAGACGAGCGGGATGTCGCGCGCTTGCTGGAGTTCAATCTGCGCAGCGCCGGCTTCGAGGTCGTGGTCGCAGGTGATGGGGCCGAAGGGTTCGCCGCGGTGCAGAAGCACAAGCCGGACGTGGTCGTGCTCGATCTCATGCTGCCGGACACGTCCGGCTACGAGGTCTGCAAGCAGATCCGCGCCGATCAGCTGGTCGGTGACGTCGGCGTGCTGATGCTGACCGCGAAGGGCGAGGCCGAGGATCGCATCCTCGGGCTCGAGGTCGGCGCGGACGACTACGTCGTCAAGCCGTTCGTCGTCCGCGAGGTCGTGCTGCGCGTGACCGCGCTCGCGAACCGGCTCGCGGAGCGCCGCGCGCGGCCGGCCGCCGGCGATCCGAGCGGCGTGCTGCGCGTCGGGCCGATCGAGCTCGATCCGGTGACGCACGACGTCCGGATCAGTGGCGCGCCGACGCAGCTGCGGCCGCTCGAGTACAAGCTGCTGCAGCTGCTCGTCAGCGATCCCGGACGCGTGTTCTCGCGCGAGGAGCTGCTCGAGCAGGTGTGGGAGATGCGCGGCGACATCAACACGCGCACCGTCGACGTCCACGTCCGCCGCCTGCGCGTGAGCCTCGGCCCGGCGGCCGACGTGATCGAGACCGTGCACGGTTTCGGCTACCGCGCGAAGCGCGACCCGGCGTAGGCGCGAGCGCCGCGCGTGCGTAGCTCGCTCCGCACCAAGCTGCTGATCACGTTCCTCGCGCTCGTCGTGATCGTCGGGGCCGCGACGCTGATCGCGATCGAGCAGACGCTGTCGAGCGATCTCGTGTCGTCGCTCGACGCGCGGATGACGAAGCAGGCGAAGGCGCTCGCCGACTGGCTCGCGAGCACCGACGATCCGAACCGCGTCGCGCGCCCGCTCGCCGACGTCACCGACACGCGGATCACGCTGATCGGTCCCGACGGCACGGTCGTCGCCGACTCGCACGATCGCGACACGATCGGCAAGCCGATCGGCGAGGCTCACGAGGTCACGCAAGCGCGTCACGGCGAGCGCGGCCGCGCGATCCGCCGGCTGCGCGCCGACGAGCCGCCGCAATACCTGGTCGCGTTGCCCGCCGCGGGCGATCGCGTGATCCGGCTCGCGGTGCCGCTCGGTGACATCGAGGAGTCGCGCGCCGGCATGCGCCGCCGGCTGCTCGTCGGCAGCGCCGCGGGTCTCGTCGGCCTGCTGCTGCTGTCGTGGATCTTCACGCGCGCGATCACGCGCCCGCTCAAGTCGATGACCCGTGCGGCAGAGAAGCTCGCGAAGGGCGACTACGACGCGCCGCCGCCGCCGGATCCGGGCGGCGAGCTCGGCGTGCTGTCGCGCGCGATCGTCAACCTCGCGGGGCAGGTCAAGGCGCGCGTCAGCGACCTGACGCAGCAGCGCGATCTGCTGCGCGTCGTGTTCGGCGGGCTCGTCGAGGGCGTCGTCGTCGTCGATCGCTCGGGCTCGATCGTGCTCGTCAACGACGCGGCCGAGCCGCTGATCGATCCGACCCCGAGCACGAGCATGAGCATGCCGCGCTCGACCGACGAGCCGCACAGGCTGCCGCCGCCGCTGATGGCGCTCGTCGACCGCGCGCTCGCCGGCGAGCAGGCGGACAAGGAGCTCGAGCTGCACGGCCGCCACGTTCGCGCGAGCGCGCGCCCGCTCGGCGATCCGGGCGCGATCGTCGTGCTCTACGACGTCACGCGCATGCGCGCGCTCGAGGCGGTCCGCCGCGAGTTCCTGTCGAACGCCGCGCACGAGCTGCGCACGCCGGTGACCTCGATCGCGGGCTATGCCGAGACGCTGCTCGGCGGCGAGGTCGACGTCGACACCTCGAAGGAATTCCTCCAGACGATCCATCGCAACGCCGATCGGATCTCGCACCTCGTCAGCGATCTCGTGCTGCTCGACACGCTCGGCGGCCGGCAGAGCGTCGTCGAGGCGCGCTCGACCGTCGCGATCGCGCAGGTCGTCCGCGACGCGGTCCGCACCGCGAAGGGAGTCACGCCGAACGCCGACATCGACGTCGACGTGCCCGACGACCTCAACGTGCTCGGCACGCGCGACGGCCTCGATCACGTGGTGCAGAACCTGATCGACAACGCGATCAAGTACGGCAACGACACGCAGGTCACCGTACGGACCGAGCGCGTCGGCGACCAGCTGCGCGTCGCGATCGCGGACCGCGGCCCCGGCATCCCGAAGGGCTTCGAGGAGCGGATCTTCGAGAGGTTCTATCGCATCGATCGCGGGCGCAGCCGCGACAAGGGGGGCTCCGGCCTCGGCCTCGCGATCGTGAAGAGCCAGATCGAGGCGATGGGCGGCCGGATCTGGGTCGAGGACGCGAAGCCCGGTGCGCGGTTCGTGATCGAGCTGGATCTGGCTTAAGGCGCAAGTCGACTGCGGTTGCGCGGGAACAGCGTCGCGAGCCGGATGTTCGGCAGCCCGAGCAGCTGCATCACGAACCGCTCGAGCCCGATCGCGAATCCGCCGTGCGGCGGCATGCCGAACCGGAACGCGTCGAGGTACGCCGCGAGCGGCTCGCGCGCCATCCCGCGCGCCTCCATCGCCGCGACGTAGTCCGCGTGGCGATGCAGCCGCTGGCCGCCGGTGACGAGCTCGGTGCCGCGAAACAGCAGGTCGAACGAGTTCGACGACGCCGGGCGTTCGGGATCGCCGTGCGTGTAGAACGGCCGCGTCGCGAGCGGGTAGCCGGTCACGAACACGAAGTCGCTGCCGTGCGTCGCCTGCGCCCACGCGCCGAGCGCGCGCTCGCCGGCCGGCGTCAGGTCGGGCTCGTGCTCGCCGAGCCGCGCCTGCGCGTCGGTGAAGTGGATCGCCGGGATCTCGGCGGGCACCGCCGGCACCGCGACGCCGAGCGCGGCGACCTCGGCGAGCATGCCGCGCACGACGTCGGTGACGACCGCCATCACGTCGCGATGGTCGCGGATGAACCCGAGCTCGACGTCGAGGCTCGTGTACTGGTTCAGGTGCCGCGACGTCTCGTGCGGCTCGGCGCGGAACACCGGGCCGACCTCGTACAGGCGCTCGAACACGCCGACCATGATCTGCTTGTAGAGCTGCGGGCTCTGCGCGAGGTACGCGGTCCGATCGAAGTACTCGACCGCGAACATGTTCGCGCCGCCCTCGGTCGCACCGCCGACGAGCTTCGGTGTCTGGATCTCGGTGAAGCCCGCGGCGTCGAGCGTGCGCCGGAACCCGCGCATCGCCGCGGCCGCGACCTGGAACACGGCCCGCCGCGTCGGGTGGCGATTCGCGACTGCCGCGTGCTCGAGCAACGCCGGCAGCGGCACGTTCGCGAGCTTCTTCGCGAGCGGGACCGGGGTCGGCTCGGTGACCGCGCTGACGACGCGCAGGTCGATGCCGTGCAGCTCGACGCCGCCGGCGGCCTGCGGCTCGGCGACGACGGTGCCCTCGACCTCGACGACCGACTCGAGGCCCGCACCCGCGGCGCGCAGCGGGGCGAGCCGGGCCGGATCCGCGACGACGCATTGCACGACGCCCGCGCCGTCGCGGATCGCGAGGAACGTGACGTCGCGCAGCGCGCGCTCGGACTGCAACCAACCGGCGATCTGGACGCGCTGGCCGACGTGGCCAGCCAGCTCTGGAGAACGTACACGCACGAGAAGCTCCTGTTCAGCGGCCTGCCTGGGGGCGGAAGCGCACCTCGGCAGGCCAGCTGCTCAGGTGCGTTCCCGCGGATCGTCTCCGTCGATGGACATCGTGCTTCTTGGGTACCGTGCGGCGCGCGCGCGGTCAACTGCGACTTCGCGGGCCGCGGCTCGTCCGGATCCGCGTGAGGTGCGTTTCAGTGCTCGCGCTGCTGGTTGCCTGTGGCTCCGGACCGCGCCCGGATCACGATCCGGACGCCGGCTCGAGCGCGCCGCACGATGGTCCGACCGACGGCGTGACCGAGCCGAGCGACGGCGCCACCGCCACCGACGCGCGCGCGAGCGATGCGATGCCGACGCCGGATGCGTTCCCGGCGGTGCTCGACGTTCGCATCCAGTGCCGCAACGACTGCGTGCTCGTCGCGAGCCCGCCCTCGATCAGCGTGCCGGCGGGCACCGGCTTTCAGGTCAACTGGATCAACGTCGGTGACACCGAGTGTGACGTCGCGAAGATCGATCCGTTCAACCAGGTGCCGATCGTGCTCGGGCTCGAGCCCGGGACGAGCTACTTCGACAGCGTGCGCACGTGGTGCGGTCCGCTGTTCACCGGCACGTTCGACTTCCGGATCAGCATCTGCACGATCCCGTCGTTCATTCCGGTCGACTGCGGCGCCTGATCACGGCGCGACGCGCGTTGCCTGGTAGCCGCGCGCCTGCAGCATCGCGATCACGCCCTTGTCGCCGATCAGGTGATCGGCGCCGACGACGATCACCGCGCCACCGCGCGCGAGGATCGGCTCGAGCTTCGGGATCCAGTCGCGGTTGCGCGAGTACACGAGCTTGTCGTCGAGCGCGTCGATCTCGGCGGCGGTGTAGCCACCGGCGAGCAGGATCGCGCGGGTCTCGCCGTCCATCCCGGGCTCGCTGTCGGTGCCGGCGCAGTACTCGCCGAGATCCTGGACTGACTCGCGCTCGAGCTGCGCGCGATCCTTCGTGCCGTCGATCGTCGCGCGCAGCATCCGCAGATCGAGCAGCTCGGCGAGCACGCGATCCTGGAACGCCGAGGTCTCGAGGCCCTTCGTCGGGATCTTCTTCGCGAGCACGAGCTTCTCGATCTCGCCGTCGAGCGCGGAGAGCTTGTCCTCGTACATGCTGATCAGCAGGATCATCGCCATCGCGGGCGGCGCGTGCTCGAGCTCGGTCGCGAGGTTCGCGCCGACGAGCTCGCGATAGTGCGTCCACGTCTTCGCGCCGAGCTTGTCGGCGAGCGACGCGCCGTCGCCGCGATCCGGATCGGTGTCGTCGCCGGGCGCGACCTCGAACACCGCGAGCTTCGCCGCCGCGATCTCGCGCTTCACGACCTGCGGCATCTTGTCGAGCGACACGCCGAGGTGCCGCGTGCCGAGGAAGTGCGAGACCTTGCCGGCCTTCTCGACGCGATAGAAGTACGGCTTCGCCACCGTCGGGCACGTCTTGTCGGCGAGCGCGTGCGTGGCGGCGAGCCCGGGCGGCTCGTCGGAGCTTCCCGCAGGCACCGACCACGGATCCGGCGCGGGAGCTGCGGGCTTCGCATCCGGACCGCTGCGCACCGGCGCCGGCTCGACCGCGGTCGCCGACGAACCACCGTGCGGTGGTGTGGCCTCGTCGCGACATCCGATCGAGAGTGCGAGCGCGAGCGCACCCGCGACCAGGAACATCACGGCTCGTGTCATGGCGTCCAGTATGCGCGACACGCCGTCCAGATGCCGGGGCGCCGGTCACGTCGCAGCCGTGCTACGGTCCGCCCCGCTTCATCGAGGGGAACATCACGTGACCACAGACCTTGCGACGCTCGCGATCAACACGATCCGCACGCTGGCGATCGATGCCGTGCAGAAGGCGAACTCGGGCCATCCCGGCCTGCCACTCGGCTGCGCGCCGATGACCTACACGCTGTGGCAGCGCCACCTCAAGCACGACCCGCACGCGCCGCACTGGTTCGATCGCGATCGCTTCGTGCTGTCTGCCGGCCACGGCTCGGCGCTGCTCTACGCGATGCTCCACCTCACCGGCTACGACCTGTCGCTCGATGACCTCAAGCAGTTCCGCCAGTGGGGCAGCAAGACGCCGGGCCACCCCGAGTGCTTCGAGACGCCGGGCGTCGAGGCGACGACCGGGCCGCTCGGGCAGGGCGCCGCGAACGCGGTCGGCATGGCGATCGCCGAGCGCTTCCTCGCCCAGCTGCTCAACCGCCCGAACCACGCGATCATCGATCACTACACGTACGCGCTGGTCTCCGACGGTGACGTCATGGAAGGCGTCGCGTGCGAGGCCGCGAGCCTCGCGGGTCACCTCGGCCTCGGCAAGCTGATCTATCTCTACGACGCGAACCAGGTGACGCTCGATGGCCCGCTCTCGCTCGTCATGAGCGAGGACGTCGGGGCGCGTTACGCCGCGTGCGGATGGCAGGTGTTCTACGTCGAGGACGGCAACCACGACATCAGCTCGATCGATGCCGCGATCCGCGCGGCGAAGAACGATACCGAGCGGCCGTCGATCATCATCATCCGCACCACGATCGGCTTCGGCTCGCCAAAGAAGGCCGGCAAGTCGGCCGCGCATGGCTCGCCGCTCGGCGACGACGAGGTCGCCGCGACCAAGAAGGCGCTCGGCTGGGATCCGGACAAGAAGTTCTTCGTCCCCGACGACGTTCGCGAGCACATGGGCGAGGCGGTCCGCAAGGGCGCCGCCGCGCATGCCGCGTGGAACGATCGGTTCGCCGCGTACAAGGCCGAGCATCCCGACCTTGCCGCGCAGCTCGAGCTCGCGATCGCCGGCAAGCTCCCCGACGGCTGGGACGCATCGCTGCCCGCGTTCAAGGCCGACGCACCGATCGCGACGCGCAGCGCGTCCGGCAAGATCATGGCCGCGCTGTCCGCGAAGATCCCGTGGCTGTTCGGCGGCGACGCCGACCTCGGCGGCTCGACGAAGACGATCGTCCCGGGCGGCGACTACGTGCGCACCGGCGAGGGCAAGAACCTGCGGTTCGGCATCCGCGAGCACGCGATGGCCGCGATCGGCAACGGCATGCTCTATCACGGCGGCACGCGGCCGTTCGTCGCGACGTTCTTCGTGTTCTCGGACTACATGCGGCCGTCGGTGCGCCTATCCGCGCTCAACGGTCAGCCCGCGATCTTCGTCTGGACGCACGACTCGGTCGGCCTCGGCGAGGACGGCCCGACGCACCAGCCGGTCGAGCACCTGATGGCGCTGCGCGCGATGCCGAACCTCGCCGTGTTCCGCCCCGCGGACGCGAACGAGACGATCGCCGGCTGGCGGATCGCGCTGACGCGCATGACCGGTCCGACGGGCCTCGTGCTGTCGCGTCAGGATCTGCCGATCGTCGCGCCGCCGAACGCACCCGATGCGGCGAAGGGTGCCTACGTGCTCGCCGACGGCACCGACGTCATCCTGATCGGGACCGGCTCGGAGGTCTCGGTCGCGCTCGCCGCGCGCGACGCGCTCGCGAAGCAGAACATCTCGGCGCGCGTCGTCTCGATGCCGTGCTGGGAGCTGTTCGCCGAGCAGCCGCCCGCGTATCGCGATCAGGTGCTGCCGCCTGGCTCGCTGCGCATCTCGGTGGAGGCGGGCGTCACGATGGGCTGGCGCGAGTACGTCGGCGATCGCGGTGCGGTGATCGGGATCGATCGCTACGGCGCGTCGGCGCCCGGCGAGCTCGTGCTCGAGAAGCTCGGCATCACGCCGCAGCACGTGGTCGACGCCGCGAAGCGCGTGCTGCAGCGCTGACGCGCTACTTCATCAGCAGCGTCGTCGAGGCGACCGTCGTCGAGCCGGAGACGAGCTTGATCATGTAGGACTTGCCCTTCGTCAGGCCTTCGTCCTCGTTGATCTGGATGTCGCCGGTCAGGACGCCGCTCTTCGGATCGATGCCGTCGAGCCGCTTGTCGGCGGAGTACGTCTTGCCGTCCTTGTAGAACTCCATCTTGAGCGAGCTCGCACCGGTCTTGTTGAGGAACGCGGTGTAGTGGAAGTTCCAGGACGTCACCTCGTCACTGGTCTCACCGGTGATCGAGGTCAGGCGCTCGGCCTTGATCCTCTTGATCGTATCGGCGTCGTTCTTGCCCTCGGGCAGCTCGCCCTTCGTGATCACGAGCTGACCGCGAAACGCGCTGATCACATTCTTCGACATGTCCGCGGACGCGATGCCGCCCGCGAGCATGGCGATCGCGACGACGACGGCGGACGACATCAAGCGACGCGTAGACATGGTGTGCCTCCCTCTCTGCACGAGATTATCTCCCCGACACCGCGCTGCGCCCAAAGTTTCCCTCGGTCGAGGGATCCTGTGTTCTGCCTGACGGAACTCGATGCACTTATTCCTTGGGCGCCTCTGCAGTCGATGGCGCTGCAGGCGGAGCGGTCGGCGCTTCGACGGCCGAGCCCTGGGCGTTATTCACGCCGCCACGCTGCGCCTCGCGCTCCTGTTGACGCTTCGCGCGACGCTCGGGATCCCACGGGGTTCCGTCGGGTCCCAGGCCGTTGGCGTCGGGCCCGATCGGCTTGCGCTCGCGGCGCGGACGCGGCGGCAGCGGCTGGCCATCCGGCCCCAGACGCGGCTCGCGCGGCGGACGCGGCTCGCGCGGCGGACGCGCCTGCTGCTCGCCACCGGGACCACCGGGACCACCGGGACCACCCGGTCCGCCGGTCGGACGCGGACCGCGGCCGCGACCACGATCGCCACCGGGACCACCCGGACCGCCGGGACCGCGCGGTCCACGGCCGCGATCGCCGCCCGGACCACCCGGGCCACGCGTATCGCGACGATCGCCGCGATCGCGGCGCGGGCCACGACCACCGCGGCGCTCGCCGCCACCACCGCCACCGAAGTCGCGCGGTGCGGCGGTCAGCTGCCAGCCAATACCCGCGCGCGGCATCTCGCCACGACCCGGACGATCATCTTCTTTCGGCTCTTCCTTCGGCGCGCCCATCTTCAGGCTGCCGAGGCCACGCGGCTTGTCGCGCCGATCGCCCGGCGGACCGCCACGACCGCCACCGCCGCCACGCTCGCCGCGACCACCGCGATCGCGACCACCGCGGTCGCCGCGATCGTCACGGCCGCGCCGCCCGCCCTGGCGCGCGACGCGATCGATCACGTAGTGAAACTCGCCGCGCGCGATCGCACCGTGCGGACCTTGCTCGCCCTGGAACACGCGGACGAGGCGGACCTGATCGATCTGGTTGCCGACGATGTCGAGCGCCTCGAGCAGACGCGCGGCGCGATCCGCCTGCACGTTGAGCGCGCTCGCGACCGCGTCGATCGCGGGATCCGGCTCGGCCGCCTTCGCCGCTTCGCCGCCGCTGTCACCGCTTTCACCCGCTGCCTCAGCCGCTGCCGACGGCTCCGCGGCCGCCTCGGCGGGACGCTCGGTCCCCTCGTCGGCAGACGCACCGGCCGCGGGCTCGCTGCCACCACCGCCGTCCGACTCGCTCGCGCCCTCGGCAGACTCGGCTGCCTTCGCCGCGGCGTCGGCGGTCGCCGCATCGGCGAGCTCGCTCTGGGTGACCGTCCTCCCGCTGCGGTTTGCCGCGCGGACAGCCGCGGCCTTGCGCAACATCAGCGTCGAGAACTCGGTGAGCGTCTTCATGGGGGCTAGCTACACCAAAGGGCAGTGCGGCGCTAGCCCTGGGCGTCATCGCGGGCGGGAATTCCGCAGATTCAGCCGAAACGAAAAAAGCCGGCGAACAGCTCGCCGGCTCGTCGGAGGCGAATGCCTCGTGTCGATCAGCCGCCGCCGACCGTGCCGCTCGCCGAGGCCGAGACCTCGACCGAGACCGACACGTTCGCCTGGATGTGGCCGACCATGCCCGCGGCCGCGGCGATCTGACCGCCGATGCACTGCGCCTGGTCCTTGAACGACATGACGAACTTCGGACCCATGTCCTTCAGCTCGGCGGCCGACTTCGCCCACACCTCGACGGCGTGGCGCAGCGGATCGAGGCGCGCCTTGACCGAGAAGATCATCGGCAGGCCGGCCTTGAGACCCTTGACCGTCTGCTCCGCCTTCGCCTTGTCGACGACGAGCTTCGCATCGAGATCGATCGACAGCTCGGGCTCGGTGCACTGGACGTCCGCCGACGCCTTCACCGACGCGGCGGCCTTGCACTGCGCCGACGCGTTGACGTCCGCGTGACCCTCGCAGCTACCCTTGCAGGTGCCCTTGCACTCGCCGTTGCACTCGCCGGCGTTGCCGCCCGTGCCGGCCTTGCCCGCGCACGTGCCGTCGCACTTGCCGTGGCAGACGCCGCTGCACGACGCGCCGACGTCGGCCGACGCCTTGCCTTCACACTCGGCCGCGGCCTTCGCCGACGCCTCGATGTTGACCTTGCAGACGGCCGGCTTGTACTTGACCTTGAGCGCCGCCTTGCCCTTGAAGGCGACCTTCATGTTCTCGTTGACGCGACCGTAGACGGCGGCGCAGATGTCCTTCGTCTCGCCGCGGTAATCGGCCTCGGTCATGCCGATCTCGTTGCCGATCATGATGCAGCTCTGCTTCACGACCTTCGCGGTCTCGGTCGTCATCTTCTCGAGATCCTGCGTCGCGACGAGGAAGGCCTTGAGGCGGCGGCCCGCCTCGGACGCAGCGTAGTTGCCGCACGTGTTCGGATCGACCATGCCGGACTCGCCACCACCGCCGGGGACGCCGCCGGGCACGCCACCGCCGCCGGGCAGACCACCACCGCCGGGCAGCTTCTTACCGCCGGGACACGCGGCCAGCGCGACGAGCGCGCACGCGGCCAAGAGCAAACGCCGAGATTTCACGATGAGCATAGATGTCAGGCTCCCTCCTGGTGACATCGATATCAAAAACGGCTGATCGGGTCGCGCGAACGAACCACAAACCGTCCGGATGGATCTGCCAACGACAAATCGTCGTCACGGGGCATCTCGCCCCGTTGAAATTCCGTATTCCCTGTTCTCTGTTCCGCTGTTCCCTATTCGCGCGTGACGTGGCCCCGCTTATCGAAGTGGTTCGAGGACACCTGCGCGACGGTGCGTATGGACGTGGTTCGGAAACTCGCGTGCGATGTCCGCGCGTGACGTGGCCCCGCTTATCGAAGTGGTTCGAGAACACCTGCGCGACGTGCGTATCGAAGTGGTTCGGAAACTCGCGCGACGTCCGACCACGACTGGCGTGACCCACGTTCCCGACCGCTTCGCGATCGAATAGGGAGTACGGAATCAGGAACCGAGGATTCAGAACGATCGTTCGAGGGCGCGCGCCGTCAGCCACGGATGCACGCGCGGGCTCGGCTTCGCAGTCGTCGCCGGGAACACCAGACACTCGCGCAGCGGATCGAGCGCGATCGACGCGACGGTGAATGCAGGCGTCGGCACCGTCAGCGTCTGATCGATCCCGTTGCGGAACGTGTCGACCTCGACGAGCTGGGTCTCGCCTGCGTTCGCACCGACGAGGCCGACGTGGAACTTGCACGTGCGCTGCGCGCTGCCCGCTGCCGGGTTCGTCAGCTGGACGTGCAGCGAGCTCGTCTGCGCGCCCGGCGTGAACGTCGTCGCGATCCGCGGCCAGTCCGGCGCGCCGCTGCCGTGGATCCACGCCGCGGCGTAGTCGGCGAGCGGCAGCCCGGTCGACGTCTGCAGCGCCTCGATCAGCTGATCGACCGACAGCGCGCGCGGCGTGCCGAGCACGGTCTGCAGCGCGGCGATCACCTGCTCGCGCGAGCTCAGCACCTCGAGCTGACGGAACAGGATCATCGGGCCCGGCCCGTACACGTCGCCGTAGTAGTCGAACAGCTCCGGCTTGTCCGCGGGCACCGGGAAGTAGCGCGCGCCGGCCGAGAAGCTCTTCCACGCGCTCGCGGTCGCGACGCCGCTCGGCGCATCGGCCATGTCCTCGTAGACGTACGCGAGGTACTCGGCCATCGACTCCTTCCACACGAAGTCGTAGGTATCCGCGAGCGTCGTCTGATCACCGGCCCACTGGTGCGCCATCTCGTGATCGAGCACGTGCGCGACCGGCTTCGCGTACGCGCTGCGCACCTTGTTCAGCTGATCGTCGAGGACGATGTTGCCCGGGTGCTCGAAGCCGCTCCAGTACGTCGGCGCGGTCAGCACGCGCAGCTCGTTGCCGAACGGGAACGGCCCGAACGTCGACTCCATGAACGACACGAACCCGGCGTGGTACGCGGGATCGATCGCGCCGTCGATCGTGGTGACGTCGCGATCGTAGAGCGTGACGTTGACCGAGCCCCACGTGCCCTTCGCTCGCTCGGTCCACCGCGGATACGCGGCGACGCCGAACGTCGAGTACGTCGGGCCGCCCTCGAACGTGAAGTCGCACTGGGTCTCGGTCGGGCTGACCTCGGTGATCGTGCCGGGGCAGCGCGCGGTCAGCGTGTCGGGGTGCGTGACGTGGAACGTGTACGTCGCGAACTGATCGGGACGGTTGTCGCACGGCCCGAACCGGTCGCAGCCGCCGACCCAGCTGACGAGGTAGTAGAACGGGTTCGTGTCGGCGTCGCGCGTGATCGAGTAGCCGACCTGGCTCGTCGACAGCGTCTGCATCGGGATCGTCAGATCGGCGTCGATCGTGATGATGTCGCCGGCGCGATGGCCCGGGCCGCACAGCGTGACGTCCGCCGCGCCCTGGGTCGCGCTCGTCGGGGATTCGCCGTCGAGCTGCAGCGTGTCGGCGGCGAGGCCCTCCGCGCGAAACGGCAGCGTCCAGCAGTCGCCGGCGGTGTCAACGGTCGCGGTGACCGTCGAGTGCGCGGCCCGGCTGTCGACGTCGAACCGGTAGTCGTAGTGCGTCACGGTCGCCGCGATCGGACCGGTCGGTAGCGGCTCGTCCTCGCCGCCACATGCGCACGAGAGCGTGATCAACCCGAGCAGAACGCGCCGCATGGCTGCCTCGTACCACAACCCGCGTCGGCGACGACGTAACTTTGTTAACGACGCAGCCGATCGCGCACGGCCTGGGCACCGTTGCCGGTCGCGGCCGCTTCGAGGGTCGCCGGGCGCGCGACCGTGACCTTGACGTCGAGCCCGAGCTCCTCGCGGAACAGGTCGGCCTTGCGCAGCATGTTCTTCTCGTCGTCGCGCGACGGCCCATCGCGGACCACGAGGTCGAGCACGATCGAGTCGCCCATCCGGGTCGCGACCACCTGCTCGACGCGCGACCGGTGGTCGGTGTCGAGGCAGTCCGCGACGCGCAGGATCGCCGACAGCTTGCGGACCTGGCCGCGCAGCTCCTTCGGCAGCGACGACGCGCCGATGATCTCCTTCGCGCGCGCGCCATCCTTGCGGTTCGTGCGCGCGAGCAGCGCGACGACCTCGCGGCCCGTGTCGTCGAGCCCGGGGATCCGGCCCCACCGGATCATGTACTCGCTGTGCTTGTGGTGCCCGCGCGGGTTCACGACCTCGCCGATGTCGTGGAGCAGGGCGGCGACCTCGAGCAGCACGCCCTTGTCGTCGGGGACGCCGTGGACATCGCGTAGCTGGTGGAACAGCGCGCGTGCGAGGTGGCGGACGTGCTCGCCGTGCGTCGTGTCGTGATCGACGCGGTTCGCGAACGCGCGCGCCGCCGTCAGCAGCGCCTTGCCGTGCGCACCCTCGGCGCGCTGCTGCTCCTCGCGCGCGGTCTCGGCGAGCTCGAGCAGTACCGCCTCGCGGACGCCGACGTTCGGCGCGACGAGCTTGCCGATCCCGAGCTGGCGCGCCGCGGTCGCGAACACGAGCGCCGCGATCCCGAGCACCTCGGCACGGTCCTTCTTGACGCCGTACTTGTCCATTCGCTGCTCGATCGTCGCGCCGACGATCTCGGGGAGCGCCTTCTCGAGCGCGGCGAGCTCGAACGCCGGCGCGATCGGGTCGCCGTCACCGACGATCTTCGCGAGCGCCTCGGCATTGCCGCCGGTCGCCGCCGCGATCCCGCTGCCGACGCCGCCGCGTGCAACCGTCTGCATCAGCGTCGCGGTGTAGCGCCGCACCATCCCGGCCTCGGGATCCGCGATCGCACCGTCGAGCCCGAACGTCTCGAGCAGCCGCACGGTGCCGACCGGCAGCGAGTAGCCGCGCCACGCCGAGCCTTGCTTGAGGTTGACCTCGAGGCTGCCGCCGCCGAGATCGAGGATCGCGCGTAGCGCCTGCTGCTGCATCGCGGGGCCGAGCGCCGCCATCACCGCCTTGCGGACGAGCCGCGCCTCCTCCTCGCCCTCGATCACCTCGAGCTCGATGCCGGCCTCGTGATACAGCCGGTGCAGCAGGACGTCGCGATTCGACGCGCCACGGACCGCGCTCGTCGCGACCGCGCGGTAGATCCGGACGCCGTTCGCGTCGAACCGCTCGCGAAAGTGCACGAACGCGGCCACCGCCTGATCGATCACCTGGGGATCGAGCTCGCCGCGCGTGAACGCGCCGGTGCCGAGCCGCACCGCGACGCGCTCGGCCTCGATCCGCGTCAGCTCCGTCGCGCCGAGCTCCGCGATCACGACGCGGATCGCGTTCGAGCCCGCGTCGATCGCCCCGAGCCGGATCGGCGTTGCCATCGCAGCCAAGCTAACACGATGCCAACACGCGACGACGATCCGCCCGGACGTCGTCGGAAGACCGAGATCTCCTGACGTGAGCTACTTCTTCGCCGGCGGCTTCTTTCCCTGGCCGCTGCCGCCGCCCGGTCCGCCCATCATCGGGTTCGCCGGACCGGCGTTGTCGGGGATCTTGATCTTGTCGGCCTTCGTGATGCCCTCGAGCACCTCGACCTTGATGCCGTCGGACAGCCCGAGCTTGACGTCCTTCTTCACGAACGTCTGCGGCGACGTCTCGATCTCGACGTACGGCTTGTCGTCCTTGTACTGGACGAGCGCCTCGCGGATCGCGAGCACCTGCTTCTTCTGGTCGAGCACGATGTCGGCGTTCGCGCTGTAGTTCGCGCGGATCTCGGTCCCGGCCTTCGGGAAGACCTTGGCCTTGATCTCGAACTGGATCGCGCCGTCGATCTCCTTGCCCTTCGGCGAGATGAACTCGAGCGTGCCGTCGAGCGTGTCCTTCTCGATCGCGCCGATCTTGATCTGGAGCTTGAGATCCTTCTTGAGCTTCGCGACCTCGGCCTCGTCGACGCGACCCTCGAAGATGATGTCGTCCATGTTCGCGATCACGGCGACCGTGGTGCCGGCGTTGAAGTTGTTCGCCTGGATCACCGAGAACCCCTTCTTCACGGGGACGTCGATCACCGTGCCCGGCACCGTCGCCGTGACGATCAGCGTCGACGTCTTGCCCTGGCCGCGCGTCGCGCCTTCCTTGACGAGCTGCAGGCTGGAGCCCGCGGTCGCGAGCTCCTGCTTGCGGAGCGCGAAATCGGTCCGGTACTTCTGCAGCTCGGCGTCCGCGACCACGCCCTTCTTCGCGAGCTCCTCGTTGCGATCGAGCTCGCGCTTCGCGTTGTCGTACGCGATCTGCGCCGTGCGCACGCCCGCCTCGGCCTGGTTGATCTGCATCGCGTCGGGGATGATCGAGATCTTGCCGAGCGCGTCGCCTTGCTTCACCTTCGCGCCGGGCTCGACGTAGAGCTCGGACAGCACGCCGGAGACCTTCGGCTTCACCTCGACCTCCTCGCGCGGGACGATCGAGCCGGTCGCGACCGTCTTCTTCACGATGTCGGTGACCTCGGCTTGCTCGGTCTCGTAGACCGTGGGCTTCGCCTGCGACTTCTTCCACAGCACGAAGAACGCGAGTCCGATGATGAACACCAGGAACAGTCCGAAGAACCAGCTGAAGAAACGTTTCATGAGTCCCTCATTCGGCGCGAAGTGCCTCGATCGGCTTGATCGAAGCGGCGTGGGAAGCAGGCATGATGCCGGCGAGCGCGCCGGACGCGATCAGCACGGTGACCGCCTCGAGCACGGTCTTGATGCCGACGTTCGGTGGCCCGAGCGGTGAGTCAGGCGCCATCGACAGCACCCACTCGACGAACACGAGCAGGAACGTACCGGCGGCGATCCCGACGAGACCGGCGATCGCGGTCAGCACGATCGACTCCTTCATCACCATCGAGATGATCGACAGTGGGGTCGCGCCGAGCGCCTTGCGCACGCCGATCTCCTTCGTGCGCTCCTTGACCGTGATCAGCATGATGTTCGACACGCCGACGACGCCGGCGAGCAGCGTCGCACCGCCGACGAACCAGCTGACGAGCGCGAGCACGGTGAAGAACGTCTGGAACTTGCCGAACATCACGAACATGTTGAACGAGCCGATCGCGAGCTGATCGTTCGGCGCGATCCGGTGATGGTGCGACAGCGCCTCGCGGACCTGGCGCTCGAGCTCTGGACCATCGGTGCCGGGCTTCGCTGTCATCGCGAAGAACCCGACGCGATCGCCCATCTTGAACGCGGTCTTCATCGTCGTGAACGGCACGAAGATCGTGTTCGCGTCGCGATCGCCCATCTGGCCCGAGCGCAGCGTCTTCGTGATGCCGACGACCTGGAAGTACACGCCGTTGATCCGGATGTACTTGCCGATCGGGTTGTCGCCGGGCTCGAACAGCTGGTCGCGGACCGCCTTGCCGATCACCGCGATCTTGCGACGCTCGGCGATGTCGCGCTCGTTGATGAACCGGCCGGCGTCGTACTCGAACGCGACGATGTGCTTGAGCTGCGGGTAGTCGCCCATCACCGTGAACGTGCCGGTCTTGCTCTCGTAGCCGATCGTGACGCTCTGCTGCCAGCCGCCGAGCTGGATCCGCGGCGCGAGCCACTCGACGCCCGGCAGCTTGCGGAGCAGGTCGATGTCGTCGGTGTTGAACCGGACCGCGCGGCCCGGCGGCAGGCCGTCGAACGACTCGGTCGTCTGCTGGCCCCAGACGAACAGCAGGTTCGTCGCCATGCCCTTCATCTGCTTCTGGCTGCCGGACTGGATGCTCGAGCCGAACCCGAGCATCGCCATCAGCATCAGGATTCCCCAGAACACGCCGAACGCGGTCAGGAACGTGCGCAGCCGGTTGCTGCGCAGCGTCGCCCAGATCTCCTTCCACTTATCGAGGTCGAACATCTATTGATCCCTCAGCGCGTGGATCGGGTTGACCTTCGCGGCCGCGCGCGCCGGGAAGTAGCCCGCGAGCGCGCCGGCGAACACGAGGAACGCCGCGGCTGCCACGCCGGTCCACATGTTGATGCCCGGCTGGTAGATGAAGTCGTTGTCCATCATGCCGACGAGCTCGTGCATGCCGACGCCGCCGGCGAGCCCGAGCAGCCCGGAGATGCCGGTCAGGAACACGGCCTCCTGGATGATCATGAAGATGATCGCGCCGGGCGTCGCGCCGAGCGCCTTGCGGACGCCGATCTCCTTCGTGCGCTCCTTGACCGCGATCATCATGATGTTCGACACGCCGACGACACCGGCCGCGAGCGTGCCGAGGCCGATCACGATCACGAACGCCGAGATCATCCAGAACAGCTTCTGGAACCGCGCGAAGCCCTCGATGTTGTTGTGGACGCGGACCGCCTGCTTGTCGTGCGGGTCGAAGTTGTGGCGCTCGGCGAGCTGGCCGACGACCTGATCGATGATCACCTGCGCCTCCTCGGGGCCGGCATCACCGAGCGTGAACTGCAGCATCCCGATCTTGTCCTCGCCGTTGTACGCGAGCTGCGCCGTCGTGATCGGGATGTACATCTGGCGCTCTTGCTCGTTGCCGCCCGGATCCGTGAACACGCCGACGACCTGGAACGGCACGTTGTTGACCACGATCCACTGACCGACCGGGTTCTCCTTCGGCTCGAACAGGAACTGCGCGACCGGCCGCCCGATCACGACGCTCTTGCGCTTCTGCGCGACGTCGGCCGCGGTCAGGAACCGGCCCTGCGCGATCTCGTGCGCACCGAGATAGAACGCGTCCGCGTGGACCGCGTTGATCTCGAAGCTGTTCGCCTTCGCGCCGCGCTTCGTGACCATCCCGCCGTAGCGCTTACCCTTGATGAAGTGCTGGCCGGAGATGTGGTCGATGCCCTTCACCTTCGACGCGGCGTCGTAGTCGCGGTTGTCGAACGTGATGCGGCGACCGAGATCGTAGCCGCCGGACGGCATGCTCGTCTTGTTCGCCCACAGCCAGACGCCGTTCGTGGCGTCGCGCGCGAAGTTGCGCCGCATGCCGTTGTCGAGCCCGCGCCCGAGGCCGAGCAGGAACACGAGCACGAAGATGCCCCACGCGACGCTGATGCACGTCAGCGTGGTCCGCAGCTTGTTGCGGCGGATCGTATCGAACACCTCCTGCCAGCGATCGAGGCTGAACAGCGCGGTGATCGCGAGCATTGCTAGCTCTCCGCCGGTGCGGGCGCTGCCGCGATCGCCGCCATCTGCGGGTTCGACACGCTCGCCTCGTGCGCGCCCATCACCTTGCCGTCGCGCAGCCGGATCGTGCGCTGCGTGCGGGACGCGACCTCGGCATCGTGCGTCACGACGAGCACGGTGATCCCGGTCTGATGGATCTCGGACATCAGATCCATGATCTGCTTGCTCGTCTCGCTATCGAGTGCACCGGTCGGCTCGTCGGCGAGGATCAACCGCGGCTTGCCGATCAGCGCACGCGCGATCGCGACACGTTGCTTCTGACCACCCGACATCTCGGCCGGCGTGTGATCGGCCCAGTCGCGCAGCCCGACGCGCTCGAGGTACTGCGCCGCGATCTGGTTGCGCTTGCGCCGCGACACGCCCTGGTAGTAGAGCGGCAGCGCGACGTTCTCGAGCGCGGTCTTGAACGGCAGCAGGTTGAACGACTGGAACACGAAGCCGATGAACCGGTTGCGGTAGTACGCGGCGCGGCTCTCGGACAGATCGCGGATCAGCGTGTCGCCCAGCCAGTACTCGCCAGAGTCGTACTCGTCGAGGATGCCGAGGATGTTGAGCATCGTCGACTTGCCCGAGCCCGACGCGCCCATGATCGCGACGAACTCGCCGTCGCCGACCTCGACGTCGATGTCGCGCAGCACGTGCAAGCTGTGCGTCCCGACTCGATAGTACTTGTTGACCCGCGACAGCCGGAGCATCGGTAGGACCCAGGCTAGCGCCTAGATTTCCCGAGGGCCAGCCTGCGGATCCGTGCGACCGCGATGCGACATCCTGCGACCAGGTTACGCGAGGCATGGCGATGCGAACCCGCCGACGGCGCGTGCAAACGCGCCGAGTCGAACCGCGAGGTTCGAAAGGCGGGCGAGCGAGCCTGATACAAAGATCAGGCGGCCGCGGCCCCCGCGGCCGCCTGTCGGAATCACGACAGGGTCGTGAGCGCCTCGTCGAGCGATTCGCGCGTCGCGGGCGCGAGCACGAGGACGCCATGATCACCGTGCAGCTCGCACGCGGGAGCCTGATCGCAGCGGTCGAGGCACGTCACCGGCGCGATCTCGATCGCGGCGCCGCGCTCGACGCGCTCGACGAGCCGGTCGAGCAGATCGAGCGCGCCCCAGCGCTGGCACGTCCCGGCGCACACGCGCGCGACGAGCTTCGCTCCGGTCGGCGCGACGCGCAGCTCGGTCGCGAGCGGGATCGCGGCGAGGTAGTGGCTCGGCGGACGCCCGCGATCCTCGGCGAGCTCGACGAGTGCCGCGAGCGGCACGACGTCGCCGTCGGCGATCTCCTCGAGCTCGAGCCCCATCGACGACAGCCGGCGAAGCTCGATGTCCTCGTGCGTCGGTGAGCGGGTAGGGACCTTGTTCGCCATCAGTTCGTCGGGGTGAAGCGGAACGCGTACGGGATCTGCGTGTTCGTGCTCGTCGGCTTCGCGAGCTTCAGCCGGCTGACCTCGTTGATCACGCACATCCGGACCGCGGGATCCTGGACCTCGTCGCGCCGGATCAGCACGTTCTTGAACTGGCCGGTCTGCGCCTCGGCGATCAGCTCGACGGTGATGAACCCGCCGGGCGTCTTGCGATTGCGCGCGAGCGCGACCTGGTAGCACGAGTCGAGCGCGGGCTTGACCGTGTTCATCTGCGCGATGATGTCGTTGCGGACCTCGGGGCTACCGGTCTTGCACGCGACGAGACCCGCGACGACGAGCGAGAGTGCGATGAGCTTGTGCATGGTTACTCGTCCTTCACGATCTTCTTGATCGGGCCCTGCTTCGTGATGTTGAACTCGACGCGGCGGTTCATCTCCTGACCCGCCGGGTCCGCATTGTCCGCGATCGGGTGCTCGGGGCCGAAGCCCTTCGCGGTCAGCCGGTCGCGCTTGACGCCCTTGCTGACGAGGTACTTCACGACGCTCTCCGCGCGGTCCTGCGACAGCTTCTTGTTGATCTCGGCCGAGCCCGTCGAGTCGGTGTGGCCCTCGACCTGGACCTCCTCGATCTGCGGGTTGTCCTTCATGACCTTGACGACCTCGTCGAGCAGCGAGAACGAGACCGGCAGCAGCTCCGCCTTGCCGACCTCGAACTGCACCTTGTCCGAGATCACGATCGTCGACGGCAGCAGCACGACGCGATCCGGACCCGGGGGCGGTCGCTTCGCGGTGACCTCGAGCGGCGGGAACGGTTGTTCCTTTGCCGTGAACAGCGAGCAGCCCGTGGCCAGCATCGCGATCACCACACCCAGCATGCATCCACGCATTTCGCGCATGGCGCGCATCGTTGATCGAGCAAATGTCACGAGCAAGCGATCGCGCGCATGTTAGAGACAGTCGCGTGATCACCGTCCATCACTTGAATAACTCGCGGTCGCAGCGCGTCCTCTGGCTCCTCGAGGAGCTCGAGCTCCCCTACGAGCTCGTGCGCTACGAGCGCGATCCCGCGACGCTGCTCGCACCGAAGGAGCTCGAGGCGATCCATCCGCTCGGCAAGTCGCCGGTCATCACCGACAACGGCGTCACCGTCGCGGAGTCCGGCGCGATCCTCGAGTACCTCGTCGAGACCCACGGCAACGGCCGGCTGGTCCCCAAGGCGGGAACCCAGGCCTACCGCGACTACCGCTACTTCATGCACTACGCCGAGGGCTCGCTGATGCCGTACCTGCTGCTGAAGCTGATCTTCGGCCGGATCAAGACCGCGAAGCTGCCGTTCTTCGTCAAGCCGATCGCGCGAAAGATCAGCGACAAGGTCAGCGGCGACTTCGTCGATCCGAACCTGCGCCGTCACCTCGACTTCCTCGGTCAGCACCTCGAGCGCAACGCGTGGTTTGCCGGCGACGAGCTCACCGCCGCGGACATCCAGATGAGCTTCCCGGCCGAGGCCGCCGTCAGCCGCGGCAAGGAGCTCGGCGTGCCCGCGAAGCTCGAGGCGTTCGTCGCTCGCATCAAGGAGCGCCCGGCGTTCAAGCGCGCGCTCGACAAGGGCGGACCGTACGAAGCGATGTGATCACGGGACCGGCTCGAGCATCAGCACGTGCTTGCTCGAGCCGTCGACGACGAGCTCGACGTCGAGCGGCTTGTAGCCCGGCGCGCGGATCGCGACCTGGTGCGCGCCGAGCGCGAGCCCCGAGATCGTGACCCGGCCCTCGAACAGCGCGGCCATCGATACGCCGTCGATGTAGACCTCGCCGCGCGATGCGTTCGCCGCGAGCACGAGCTCGCCGGTCTCGGTGTCGACGACGCGCTGGTACGCGAGCTGCGCGCGCTTGCCGGCGTTGACCGTGGCGCCGGTGTTATCGCGCACCGAGCGCACGCGCTGCTTCGTCGCGACGTTGACGAGCGCGAGCGTCAGGATGTTGTGCGTGCCGCGCCGCTCGAGCTCACCGGCGAGCACGTAGTCCGCGGCCATCGCCTTGCCGATCGCGACCGCGCACGGCGTCGCCATCGCCTTGCACTCCGCCTTCTGGACCGCCGCGAAGATCTGCTTCGGCGTGCCGATCGCGCGGTAGCGCTTGCTCCGGGCCGCGGCCTTCTGGATCGCGGCGGTCGCCGCATCGGACGCGCGCTCGGCCGCCGGATCCGTGCCGGCCACGCCGGTGAACACGATCGTCGGCCGCGCGTCGTCGGCGGCGGCCACCGAGGCCGAGACCAGCAGGATGGCGATCACCACGATGCGCATGCGGCGATCGTGCGCGCGTTCCGCGGGGGCCGCCTGCGCCGGGCGCTGGCAGCGAGTCACCGATCGCTACGCGCGACCCTTGCTCATCATGGGCACGAACAGCCCGTGCTCGGTCAGCACGCGCGCCAGCTCGGACGACAGCTCGCCGCGCTTGCGCTGCAGCTTCTCGGGCGCCATCGCCTCGTGCATCCGGCGCCGCGCCTCGTGCATACGCCACGCGATCGTGCCCTCGCTCACCGACTGGACGACCGCGACCTCGCCGTACGACATGCCCTGCAGCGAGACCAGGATCACGGTCGTGCGCATGTCGGTCGGCAGCGCGTCGAGCGCGCGCAGCAGGCGGGCATAGGTCTGCCGCAGCTCGGCGGCGCGGCCGGGGTTGCTGCGCGCATCGACGGCGACGGCGAGCTCGAGACGCGGATCGTCGAGGGTGTCCTCGCCGCGCCGGCTGCGATCGCGCCGCGCGTTGAGCGAGCGGTTCACCGTCATCCGGTACACCCACGTGAAGAACTGGCTGCGGCCCTCGAACTCGGGCAGCGCGCGGTACGCCTTCAGGAAGACGTCCTGCGTGATGTCGTCGGCCTCGCTCGCGGATCCGGTGATGTGGAGCGCGAGCGCGAAGATGCGCTTGCGGTACCGCCGCACGAGCGCCTCGAACGCACGCTGGTCACCTGCCTTTGCAGCAGTGACGAGCGCGTTCGCGGTCGCCGCCTCGCGCTCCGCCTGGGTCATGGTCGCCGACACGTACGAACCGTTAGACGCATAGCCTAGACCAATGCTTTGCGTTTTGTTTGGACCTACATCGGCAGCGTCGTGACGACAGACACAAGTCCGCAGGATCCAAGCCGGACCCGTCGCAAACACGGATGCCAAGCAGCTCAGTTCGCGTCGTCGCGGCCGACCGGCGACGCGAGCGAGAACGGTGCGATCACCGCGTCGAAGTAGCTGCCGTCGTCGCACCACATTCGATACGTGCCGTGCATCGTGCCGACCGGCGTCGTCAGCACGCAGCCGGACGTGTACTGGAACGACTGGCCCGGCGACAGCCGTGGCTGCTCGCCGACGACACCGTCGCCGCGCACCTCTTCGACGCCGCCGCGGCCGTCGGTGATGATCCAGTGTCGCGTCCGCAGCTGCGCGGTCCGCCGGCCTTCGTTGGAGATCGTGATCGTGTACGCGAACACGTACCGATCGTCGGCGGGCGACGACTGCTCGGCGAGATAGTGCGACTGGACGCGAACGCGAATGCCATCGGTCACCGCGTTCGACGTGGGCTCTGCAACGGTCGGGCGCACGCCCGGAATCTGGCGCGTTGTCGACATGCTTGCAAGCTGCCTACCGGCAGCCCTTCGGGAGCACGTTCGAGCGATACATCGTGTCGACGTTGCCGGCCGGATCGTACTCGCAGACCCAGAGGTCCATGCCGTTGCACGAGGTCTTGCCGCAGCCGATCTGCGTCGTGTCACGCCACACGAGCTGCGTGAAGTGGCCCGTCTTCATCGAGAACCCACCCGACTTGAACGAGTACAGCTTGACCTCGTCGTACCACATGTCCGCGACGCCCTGACCGTCGAGCGTTCCGGACGTCCCGCCGGCGAGGTTCTCGCCGAACGTGCCGTTCGAGTGCCCGAACATGCAGCCCTTCGCCTTGAGCGTGTTCGCCCAGCGCTGTGCGACGTCGGCGAGCTTCGGCGACCACGTCAGCGGCGGCGCGCAGTGCTGCGCGCGATAGCGATTGTGCGCGTCGACGAGCGCCTGGTAGTCGCCGGGCGCGGCGGCCCCCGCGCGCGGCCTCGGATCCGGGCGCGGCTCGGGGCGTGGATCGGGCCTCGGATCGGGACGGGGCTCGGGGCGCGGCTCCTCGCGGGACGGCGTCGCCCACGGATCGTCGGCGGGCGCGCCGCCACCGGGAGGTCCGGCGACCTCGCGCTGCGGCGGGGGCGGGTTGGCCTGCTTGTCCGGATAGATCGGACCGCACGCGGCGACGACACTCGCGATCAGGATCACTCGCATGAGAGCTCGCAACCGGAACGGACCACGAGCTCGATCATGACACGCTCACGCCACGCTGGCGTGTGTACTAGCGTTGCTCGATCGGGACGTACTTGCGCGCGCGCTCGCCGGTGTAGACCTGGCGCGGACGACCGATCTTGGTGTCCTTGTCCTCGATCATCTCCTTCCAGTGCGCGATCCAGCCGGGCAGGCGGCCGAGCGCGAACATCACCGTGAACATGTTCGTCGGGATGCCCATCGCGCGGTAGATGATGCCGCTGTAGAAGTCGACGTTCGGGTACAGCTTCTTCGAGATGAAGTAGTCGTCCTTGAGCGCGATCTCTTCCATGCCCTTGGCGAGCTCGAGCAGCGGATCCTTGATGCCGAGGTGCGCGAGGACCTCGTCGCACATCTTCTTGAGGATCTTCGCGCGCGGATCGAAGTTCTTGTACACGCGGTGACCGAAGCCCATGAGGCGCAGGTTGTCGCGCTTGTTCTTCACGTCATCGATGAACTTCTTGTAGTCGCCACCCGAGAGCTTGATCTCCTCGAGCATCTCGATGACGGCCTGGTTGGCGCCGCCGTGGAGCGGTCCCCACAGCGCGAGGATGCCGCCGCCGATCGCCGCGTAGAGGTTCGCGCCCGAGCTGCCGATCATGCGCACGGTCGACGTCGAGCAGTTCTGCTCGTGGTCGGCGTGCAGGATGAGCAGCTGGTTGAGCGCCTTCTCGAGCACCGGCGAGACTTCGTAGTCTTCGCTCGGCACCGCGAACATCATGTGGAGGAAGTTCGCGCAGTAGCGCAGCGAGTTCTTCGGGTACACGATCGGCTGGCCGATCGACTTCTTGTACGCGAACGCCGCGATCGTGCGGACCTTCGAGAGGATGCGCGTGATGTGGAGATCGATCGCCGAGTTGCGATCGAGCGAGTCGGGGTAGTACGCCGACAGCGACGTCACCATCGCCGAGAGCACCGCCATCGGGTGGCTGGTCGGCGGAAAGCCCGAGAAGAAGTAGTGCATGTCCTCGTGGATGAGGCTGTGCCGCGTGAGCTTGTTGCGGAACGCCTCGCGCTCGCTCTTCGTCGGCAGCTCGCCGTTGATGAGCAGGTAGCTCGTCTCGACGAAGTCCGAGTGCTCCGCGAGATCCTCGATCGGATAACCGCGATAGCGCAGGATGCCTTGCTCGCCGTCGAGGTACGTGATCGCGCTCGT
>DASTLB010000008.1:0-95577 GCA_035715365.1 Kofleriaceae bacterium
GGTCGAGAGCGAGCTCGATACGATCGCGCCGCCGCCCGCCGAGCTCGTCACGCGCGTCGATGCGCTCGCCGACGACGTCGCGCGTGCCCGCGTGCTCGCGCTCGCGATCGATCCGCGTGCGATCGACGCGGCGGCACGCGCGGCAACCGCGGCGCGCGAGCTCGGCTATCTACCGCTCGCCGGCCGCGCGGCCCTGGTGCATGGCATCGCGCTGTTGCTGCAGCAGCGCAGGGCGGACGGCATCACGGTGCTCGACGCCGCGATGCGGCTCGCATTGCAGGCCGGCGATCCCACCACGGCGGTCGAGGCGGTCGCGCGAGAGCTGTACGCGGTCGCGAGTGCAAGCTCGCCGGCGACGCTGCCGTCGGGCGTCGCCACGGATGACACCGCGCTCGAGCTCGTCCAGGCGATCGCGCGCGGATTGCCGGACACCGGCGCGTTCGCCCGCGCGCTGCTGTTCAACAACGCCGGTACGCTGCAGCTCGCCCGCCAGCAGCGAACCGCGGCCGCGCGCTGGTTCGAGGACGCGTTGCGCGTCCGGCCGCCGGTCGCCGGTGACACGATCGAGCTGGCGACGATTCCGGGAAATCTCGCGCTCGTCGTCGACGACACCGCGCGTCGCGATCGCCTCGCTCGCCAGCAAGCCGAGGAGCTCGCGGCCGTCGTCGGCGAGGATCATCCGATGACGATCGACGCGCGGATCCAGATCGCGATGTTCGTCGCCGATCCGCGAGCTGCCGGCGCGCAGCTCGGGGACGCGTGTGCGCGCTATCGCCGGATGCACCCGCACCTCGCGGAGCGGATCACGCAGTGCGCGTACGAGGTCGCGTGGCTCGCCGAGGAGCGCGGCGATCTCGCCGCCGCGCGTGACGCGATCGCGGCCACCACGAAGCAAGGCAAAGAAGCGCGCATCGCGCACGGCCTCGGGCTCTTGCTCGACGGCCACGGCCCGGAGGCCGCGCGCGAGCTCGTCGCCCTTGCGGACGAGGTGACCGAGCAGGCGCACTACTGGCAGCGCTGGCGCTCGGTCGACGCGCTGCTCTACGCCGCGCTCGCCGAGCACGCCGCGGGACGCCGCGATGCGAGTCGCGGCTTGCTCGAGCGCGCGCTCTCGACGCTGTCGTCGATCGAGCACATCGCGCGCACGCCGTTCTACCAGCGCCGGCTCGCGCGCGTGCACCTCGAGCTCGCGCGGCTCGACGGTCCCGAGCGCGCGCGGCATGCCGCGGCCGCAGCGGCGTGGTACCGCGATGTGCCGGGGTACGAGACCGTCGCGTCCGAGGCGGCGCGGCTCGCTCAGTAGTTCGCGCTCACGACGTGGGCGCCGTCGTACGGATACGCCAGGCCCCACGTCGACGGCGTGCACGGCCGCGGCAGGCAGCCCTCGGCGCGCAGTGCGTCCTGGAAGTCGGACAGGCTCGTGCCGAACCGCTCGACGCTGAGCGACGTCGGGCTCGCGATCACGCGCGGCGTGTTCAGGCAGCTCGCGCCGCTCTCGGTCCAGCGCGCCTCGATCGCCTCGCCGTATCCGATCGTGCTGTACCAGCCGTACCGGTCGCGCCAGTGCAGGTCGATGCCCGCGACGGTGAACGCATGCCCGGTGCCGCAATAGTCCGCAGCGAGCATCTTCAGATTTGCGGTGCGGTCGGCGTAGGTCGTCGAGATCCCGAGCGTGGCGCTCGCCGCGCGCGTGTGACCGGTCAGGTGCTGCTTCGCGAGCGCATGGCCTGCGCAGCCGATGTTGAACCAGTTGCGCGCCTGCCCGGTGACGATCTTGTGCTCGGCATCGATCCGATCGTCGTCGAACAGGACCGCGTGCCCCGGGTTGATCCAGCCATCGGTGTTGATCCCACCGGGGTGGCTGCACACGTTCCTCCACGCCGGCATCGTGCCGCTCGGATCTGGGATCGGCTGTCGCCATTCGAGCAGGTACGTCGGCGTGGTCACCGTCGGGTCCGCCCAGTACGGCATCCGGGCGTGCGCGGTGACTCGCAGCTCGTAGAGGTTCCCGGTGAGCGCGTGCCGGATCCGCATGATCGTGCCGTCGATGTTGTTCGCCGAGACCGCGACCGAGCCGTCGGCATTGCGCACGACGAGCGTGCTTCCCGTGACGTCGGGGTGATCGTACGGCGTGCCGTAACGCGACACCGACTCGATCCAGAAGCCCTCGAGGTTCTGCGCGCCGAGCTCGTGCAGCTCGTGGAACCCGTACGTGTCGATCTCCGGCGAGTTACCGCCGCAGCCCCAGGTCGGACAGCCGCCGTCGTCCACGATCGCCTGCGTGGTCTCGGTCAGCTCGACATCGACCGCACACGCGGTCAGGCTCAGGACCCACATACTTCGAAGCAACAACATCCGTGTTTTGCACCTTTCACCCGGGTCCACCGACCACCGGGCGAGACGGGTAGAGCCCGGTCGCGACGATTCGTTCCCGGATTTCTTCAGGTAGAGGCGCGTGGCCGGCCGATGTGACGCGCCCATTGGTCCATCGTCTCGAGATCGCGCAGCGATTCCGGCGGCGCCAGGCCCTCCATGCGCTCGCGCAGCGCCTTGCGGGCGCGGTGCAGGCGGGTCCGGATCGTCGCGTCCTGCGCCTCGAACACCTCGGCCAGCTCGGCGATCCCCATGTCCTCCCAGTAGTGCAGCTCGAGCAGGGTCTGCTGCTCGACCGGCAGGCCGCGCAGCGCCTCGACGAGCCGCTGGTGCTCCTGGTTGCGCGCGAGCTTCGTGCCCGGCGTCGACACGAGCTGCGCGATCGACGACACGTCGAAGTCGAGCTTCGCGTCCTTGCGCTGGCGGGTCCGCAGCAGGCGGTAGAGCTGGTGGCGCGCGATCGTGAACAGGTACGTGCGGAACGTCGACTGGTGGCGGAACTGATCGCGCGCGTTCACGCACGCGAGGAACGTCGCCTGTACGAGCTCGTCGGCGTCGGCGGGGCACTTGGTCTCGAAGAACGAGTAGATGCTGTCGAAGTGACGCTCGAACAGCTGCTCGCCGGCCTGCGCTTCGCCGCCACGCCAGCGCTCCAGCAGGACCGCGTCGGATTCGGACACCGCCGCGAACGTAGCAGAGTCAGCGCCTGCGCAGCAGGACGTGCAGCAGCATCAGCGTGATGTTGACGGCGCCGGTCGCCGCGCCCCAGACCGCGACGCCCTGCGGCAGCCGGAGCAGCAGCAGCAGCATGAAGCCGAACACGAAGCTGTCGCGGCGGCCGAGCGCGCGCACGTAGTACAGCGGCGAGCGCTTGCCGTAGACGTCGTCGGGCGTCGACTCGTCGGACTCGAACCAGAACCGGAACGCGTACGCGCTGCCGCCCTTGCCCTTGCGCAGCATCTCTTCCCACTGCAGCGCGACCGCGAGGAAGCGCGCCGCGCCGCCGGCGATCCCGATCCACGTCCACACGCCGCCGGCCGCGATGCCGCAGCACGCGATGAACGTGTCGTCGACGATCTCGTCGAAGATGTTGTCGAGCCACGCGCCCGACTTCGTGAACTGGAAGCGCAGCCGCGCCATCTCGCCGTCGCACGAGTCGAGGATGTTGTGGAACTGCATCATCAGGCCGGCGACCGCGAACGCGAGCGGCGTCGCCTGGAGGACGATCGCGCACGCCGCGAGGCCCCAGAACAGCGACGCGATCGTGATGTGGTTCGGGTGGATCCGGGTCCGGCACAGCGGGCGCGTGATCCGCAGCGAGAAGTGCTGGTTGATCGCGGCGTCGGTCGGGCCCTGGTGCGATTTCGGCAGGCTCTTGAACACCGCCCACTCGGCACGCTTGCGCGACGGTTCGTCCGTGATCCGGACACCGGCGATCTCGTCGCCGCGCACGACCGGCTGATCGGCCGCGGGCGGCGTGCCGGGCGCGATCCAGTCGACCGCGACGCCGTGCGGGACGCGCGGCACGCCCTCGCGCTCGACGTCGAACGGCTCCGCCGGCACGACGACGCGCGTGACGCCTTGCTTGCCGAGCTGGCGGATCACGCGCTCCAGGGTCGTCAGGCCGCCGAGCACGGCGCGATGGCCGTTCGCCTCGCCGACCTCGATGTACGTCGGCGGCCTGGGGGTGGCGGACTCCACGACGGCGTTATGCCACGAGCTGCGTCGCGGCTGGCACGTGCGTCGCGACTTCGCCCGATCCCTCGGCGAGCCGCGGCGCGAGCGGCGCGTAGCGCGGCAGCTCGCCGTAGCGGAGGCGGCGGTACCACCACTGGCCGAGCCACACGATCCACAGCGGCGGCATCGTCAGGTACAGCCACGCCGAGCCGGCGATCTTGCGCGGCAGCGTCTGGTGCTTGCGGCTGTCGTTGATGATCCAGTCGGTCGCGAGCACCGCGCAGTACACGAACACGGCGGGGTAGAGCACCACGAAGCGCAGCGGGAAGTAGTGCGCGACGATGTTGTGGAAGAACGTGAACGCCTTCTTCGCGTAGCCGGCGCCCGAGAGCAGCCGCTTGTCCATGCCGCCGGGCACGTCCTTGCGGCGGCGCATGCGCGGCACCGGATCGAACAGCAGGTACTCGTCGGCGCGCTTGCTCTGGTTGATGCGATACGCGAGCGACGGCTCGTCCTCGCACGGCGTGCACTCGTCCCACAGGCCGAACCGCTCGAGCGTGGTGCGCGGGATCGCGGCGTTGCCGCCCATCAGGCTCTCGACGCGCTTCTTCTGATCGGCGCGAGGGAACGCGCGCTGCCACTTGATCAGGTTGAACGACAGCACGCTCGCGTTCGCCTTCTTCATGTTGGCGTACGGCTGCGGCTTGCCGTCGTCGCCGACGAACATACCGGTGACGCCGAGGCAGTTCGGGTCGCTGAAGTTCGCCTCGTGCTTGCGCAGCCAGTCGGTGCCGTCGGGCAGGTCGTCGTCGTCGATGAACACGAGCAGGTCGCCGCGCGACGCGCGCACGCCGGCGTTGCGGGCACCCGGTCCACCGAGCGGCGCGAAGTGAAGCAGGCGGACGCGCGGATCGCGGGCGAGCGCATCGACCCGCGCGACGTCGTCCGGCGGCCGGACAGTGCTCTGGTCGATGATGACGATCTCGAAGTCGTCGTGGTCCTGCGCGAGCAGCAGCTCGAGCAGCTCGGGGAGCACGTGCAGGCGGTTGTACGACCGCACGATCACCGAGATCCGCGGATGTGCGAGCTCACGGCGCGAGGGCAGCGGCGCGGCCGTGTGCGGCGCTTTCGCGGTCCCCGAAATCTGTGAGCTGTACATCGTTAAACCCGTACCTATCGATCAATTCGATCGATCTCGCAAGCTTCGGGCCGCGGAACTCGCACGAGCGATCCGCGGTGCTCGCAGGCGTCACGCGTCAGCTGGTGAAGAACTGACACATGTGACGACAGAGTTTCACCACATCGACGTTCTCATGACCGCTCGACGAGCACACGCACACGACGGTCGACTTCCTCGAGATCCGCGGGAGTATCGATCTCCGCGCAGTACCAGGTGCCGACGTCGACCGGCCACAGCTCGTAGCCCTGCTCGTCGATCATCTGCTGCACCGCGGAGTCGTTCCATTCGTTGACGAGGCCGCGGCCGCGCACGCGATCGTCGAGCGCGTCGAAGAACCGCGTCGACGCATCCGGCGAGAACCGGTTGATGCCGAGCGACTCGCCCATCGCGGTGCTTGGATCGACGCGCTTGTCGCACGTCCGGACGCGGCCGCGATCGTCGACGACGACCTTCATCTCCTCGGTGCCGAGCGTCGTCGACGGGCGGACCGCGAGGCAGTCGGCGTTCGGATGGTCGATCACCGCGGCGATCACCTCGCGCTCGCACACGATATCGGCGTCGAGCAGCAAGAACTCCTGGCCGGCGACCGCCTCGCGCGCGAGCAGCGTGGAGTAGCCGTTGTTGGTCGAGGCGTACTCGGCGTTATCGACGAACCGGACATCGATCGTCGGCCGCCACGAGGCGACGGCATCGCGGATCATCGATCCGAGATAGCCGAGCACGATCGTCACCTGGTCGACGCCGAGCGCGGACAGGTGATCGAGCAAGCGCCGCAGGATCGGTTGGTCCGCGACGTGAAGCAAACACTTGGGCGTATGTTCAGTAAGCGGTCGCAGGCGCGTGGCACTGCCGGCAGCGAGGATGACGGCTTTCATGATCGCGCTCGCCACCTTGCCATAACCAGTCCACTGCAGATATCTCGTGGCACATCGATTGCTTGATAGGGCATGACCGTGCGTAAGAACCTAACCCTCGTTACTCCGGGCCCGGTGAAGATCCCGGCCGTCATTCACGAGTATCTCGTCAACCCGCCCTGCAACTACCACCGGCAGGAAGGGTTCGGCGTGATGTTCGACGAGAACCAGCGCGACATCAAAGCGCTGCTCGGCATCAAGGATCCGAACGCGTTCTTCGTGACGATCCTGCTCGCGTCCGGCACGGGTTCGAACGAGGCGGCGATGCGCGCGCTGTCGGTGCTCGGCAAGGGCTTGATCATCCGCAACGGGTTCTTCGGTCAGCGGCTCGTCGATCAGGCGACGAAGACCGGGATCGATCACGTCGTCTACGACGCGCCCGACGATCGCCCGCTCGATCCGGTCGAGCTCGAGGCATTTCTCGGCAAGCACGCCGCACGCGAGGGCATCAAGTGGGCGTACTTCGTCAGCCACGAGACGCGCGCCACGCTGAAGAATCCGCACGTCGAGATCGGTCGCACGCTCAAGTCGCACGGGCTTGTGGTGGGCGCCGACTGCGTGTCGAGTGCGTTCGCGTATGACCTCCAGATCGAGACCGCGCAGCTCGACCTCGCGGTCGCGACCACGTCGAAGGCGATCATGGCGGTGCCCGGCCTCGGCCTCGTGCTGTGCCGGCACACGGTGATGGCGGCGCTGAAGAACGCCGGCAAGCCGGAGGCGTACTACCTCGATCTCGTGGGCGAGTACGAGAAGCAGAAGAAGGAGCGCGCGCCGCGCTTCGGTCAGCCGGTCGAGCTCCACGCCGCCCTGCGCGCCGCCTGCATGCACCTCACCGAGGTCGGCATCGAGAACCACCACCGCCGGATCCGCGCGCAGATGCTCGAGCTGGTCTCGCACCTCGAGTCGCTCGGCGTCACGGCGCTCGTCGATCCGAAGTACCGGTCGAACGTCGTCGTCAACTTCCTGCTGCCGAACGGTCTCGAGTACCCCGAGTTCCAGCGCCTGATGGCGCGCGAGGGCTTCTACATCCTCTACGGCATCATCGAGGATCCCTCGATGTTCCAGCTCTGCACGATGGGTGACCTCACCGATCTCGACATCGCCGGGCTCAAGGCCGCGTTCAACAAGGTGTTGCGCGACCGCGCCCGCGCCGTGGCCTGACGCACCGGGCCGCATCGTTCGTCGTAGTTACGTTTTGGTCCTCGCGACGACGCGCCGGTTTGCTATAGGTTTGCTTCGATGGGTGACCGGTGAGCACGCTGCGCGATAGCCTTCGGCTCGCCGGCCGCTTCGCATTCCGGATCGCCGCCGGCCCGGCAAAAGGCAGGCCGCTGTGGGCGCGCCTCGTCACGCGGCTGTCGTTCGTGTTCGCCGCGTTCGCGCTCGTGTACACGATCCTGAAGTTCCCCGGTGGACCGGCGACGCTGCCGCGCTACTTCGTGCGGATCGGCTGGTTCTGGTTCGCGGTGCTCGCGATGGAGGTGCTCGGCACCTGCCTCGACGCGATCGCGATCCGCGCGTTCGCCTCGCCGGAGAACCAGACGCTGCGGCTGCGCGACACGCTGCTCGCTCAGCTGTCGGGTCGCGCGATCAACGTCGTGACGCCGACCGGCAACCTCGGCGAGGTCGTCAAGATGTCGGTGCTGACCGAGTACGTCAGCTCGTCGCGCGCGGTGTCGACGATCCTGCTCTACAACGTCGCGCGGTTCATCATCGAGCTCGGGTTCGTCGCGCTCGCGGCGCCGTTCTGCGCGCTGCTGCTGCCGATGCCGAACGGCTTGCGCTGGCTGATCCTCGCGGCCGGCGCGGTGTGCCTGATCATCTCGCTCGGCTGTTACATCCTCGTGCGCCGCGGCATGCTCGCGAGCGTTGCCGGCGCGCTCGTCAAGCTGCGGATCATCTCGAAGGCGCGTTACGCGAAGTGGGAAGGCCAGCTGCGCGCGGTCGACGACAAGCTCAAGCTCACGAGCGGCGCGCGCCGTCGCGATCGCTGGATCGGGATCGCGGCGATCACGCTGTCGCAGATCACGTCGATGACGCTGTCGCTGTCGATCCTCGTCGCGGTCGGCGAGTCGCTCACCGTCGGGTTCGTCGCCGCGTACATCGTCGGCGGCTTCGTGATCTACAACATCGCGGTGTTCGTGCCGATGGGCCTCGGGATCTCCGAGGGCGGCTGGTACAGCCTGCTGCAGGCGATGGGCGAGAGCCCGGCGCGCGTCGCGGCCGGCGTCACGATGGTGCTCGCGCGCCGCGTGACGCTCGTGATGTACGCGGCGATCGGCCTCGTGCTCGTCGGCGCGAGCTCGACGGTGAAGCGCGCCCGCGAGCGCCATGCCGAGCGCGCGGCGGCCAGTGGATCGATCCCGGTGACCGCGCCGGCACCGCGCGTGTCGTCGCCGCTGCTGACGCCGCCGACGACGCCGATCACGCCGATCTCGACCGATACGCCGACCTGACCGGGGCCTGATCAGCGCACGTCGTCGTCGCGCTTCGGCCGCGGCCCCGCGAGGCAGCGCTCGTTCGCGGTCTTGACCGACAGCGCCGCCTTGTGACACGCGGCCGCGATCGCGCTCTGCGAGTTCGCGTCGGGGTTCGCCTTCCGGCTCGCGGCGAGGTTGCGATTCGCGGCCTCGATCCAGCCGTCGAGGTCCTCGCGGTCCTCGGTCTCGAGGTTGTGGCACGTCTTGTAGGTCGCGAGCGCGGCGATCATCGCGTCGCACTCGACGTCCATGGTCGCGAGCTCGACCGGCGGATCCGCCGGGAGCGGCGCTGCGGGTTTCACCGGCGACGGGGGATCGCGCAGCGAGCAGCCGACGACCGAGACGAGCAGCGCGAAACGCAACAACATCTACACACTGCCACAGAATTCAAAACCGAGCGCTCGGGAGTATCGGCGTCATCGGCTAGAACCGAACGTCAGACGCGGAGTGGATAGTCCCTGACGCTCTGATCGGTGGCCGCAGATGACCCAGCAGTTCACGCACCTCCACGTTCACACGCAGTACAGCCTGCTCGACGGCGCGATCCGCGTGAAGGATCTGTTCAAGAAGACCCACGAGCTGGGCATGGACACGGTCGCCGTCACCGATCACGGGAACATGTTCGGCGCGATCGACCTCTACAGCGAGGCGAAGGCCGCGGGCACGAAGCTGATCTTCGGCTGCGAGACGTACGTCGCGGCGACCGATCGCCACGACCGGACGAACCGCCGCAACTACCACCTGATCCTGCTCGCGAAGGATGACGTCGGCTACAAGAACCTCACGTACCTCAACTCGATGGGGTACCTCGAAGGCTTCTATTACAACCCGCGCATCGACAAGACGATCCTGCGCGCGCACAGCGAGGGGCTGATCGGGCTGTCCGCGTGCCTCGGCGGCGAGATCGCGCAGACGCTCGAGAAGAACGGCGTCGCGGCGGCGGAGGAGACGGCGAAGGAGTACGCGAGCATGTTCGCGCCGGGGGACTTCTTCCTCGAGCTCATGCCCACGCCCACGCCCGAGCAATCGACGCTGAACGGCGAGCTCGTGCGGATGGGCCGCAAGCTCGGCATCCCGCTCGTCGCGACGAACGACTGCCACTACGTCAGCCGAACCGACGCGCAAGCGCACGACGTGCTGATGGCGATCCAGACCGGCAAGAGCCTCAAGGACGAGAAGCGGCTCAAGCACGTCGTCGACAGTTACTACCTGAAGTCGCCGTCCGAGATGGACGTCCACTTCAAGGACGTGCCCGAGGCGCTCGAGAACACGCTCGAGATCGCGAAGCGCTGCAACGTCAAGCTCAAGCTCGATCAGACGTACCTGCCGAAGTACAAGGTCCCCGACGGCGAGACGCTCGACACGTACATGGAGAAGATCGTCGCGCAGGGCCTCGAGCGACGGTTCAAGGAGTTCTCCGAGCGCGGCGTCGCGTTCGAGCCCGATCGCTATCGCGAGCGCTGCAAGACCGAGCTCGCGGTGATCCAGAAGATGGGGTTCTCGGGGTACTTCCTCATCGTCTGGGACTTCATCAACTGGGCGAAGGAGCACGGCATCCCCGTCGGCCCGGGCCGCGGCTCGGGCGCGGGCTCGGCGGTCGCGTGGGCGATGCGGATCACCGACATCGACCCGCTCGAGTTCAAGCTGCTGTTCGAGCGGTTCCTGAACCCCGAGCGCGTGTCGATGCCGGACTTCGACGTCGACTTCTGCATGAACCGGCGCGGCGAGGTCATCAAGTACGTCCAGGAGAAGTACGGCAAGGAGCAGGTCGGCCAGATCGCGACGTTCCACCAGCTCAAGGCGCGCGGCGTGATCCGCGACATCGCGCGCGCGATGGAGATCCCGTTCGGCGAGGCCGACAAGCTCGCGAAGCTCGTGCCCGAGCCGGTCGCCGGCAAGAGCCCGCCGGTGCGCGAGGCGATCGAGCAGACGCCCGAGCTCAAGCAGCTCTACAACGAGAGCCCGCTGCACCGCGAGCTGCTCGATCTCGCGGCCTCGCTCGAGGGCTTGAACCGCAACGCGGGCATGCACGCCGCCGGTGTCGTGATCGCCGAGCGGCCGCTGTGGGAGTACGTGCCGTGCTTCCGCGGCCAGAACGACGAGATCGTCACGCAGTTCGCGATGAAGGAGGTCGAGAAGGCGGGCCTCGTCAAGTTCGACTTCCTCGGCCTCAAGACGCTGACCGTCATCCAGACGGCGTCGCGCCTGATCAACCAACAGCGGCCGCCGGATGACCCGCTCGACATCGACACGATCCGCAAGGACGACGCCGACGTCTACAAGATGATCTCGCGCGGCGACACGACGGGCGTGTTCCAGCTCGAATCGAGCGGCTTCCGCGAGATCCTGAAGAAGCTCAAGCCGGACTGCCTCGAAGACATCGTCGCGGCGGTCGCGCTGTACCGGCCGGGTCCGCTCGAAGGCGGGATGGTCGACGACTTCATCGATCGCAAGCACGGGCGCAAGAAGGTCGAGTATCCGCACCCGTGGCTCGAGCAGGTGCTCGCCGATACCTACGGCGTCATCGTCTATCAGGAGCAGGTGATGCAGATCGCGCAGGTGCTGGGCGGCTACTCGCTCGGCGGCGCAGACCTGCTCCGGCGCGCCATGGGCAAGAAGAAGCCCGAGGAGATGGCGAAGCAGAAGGAGCTGTTCCTCGCCGGCGCGAAGCAGAAGAACGTCGACCCGAAGATCGCCGACCAGGTCTTCGAGCTCATGGCGTTCTTCGCCGGCTACGGCTTCAACCGCAGCCACTCGGCCGCGTACGGCTGGATCACGTACCAGACCGCGTACCTCAAGCACCACTACCCGCACGAGTTCATGGCGGGTCTGATGTCGTGCGACGCCGACAACATCGACAACATCGTCAAGTTCATCGCCGAGGCGCGGTCGATGGGCCTCGTCGTCGAGCGGCCGGACATCAACGAGTCGCTGCAGGACTTCAGCGTCACGCCGCGCGCCGACGCTCTCGGCGGCAAGGTGATCCGGTTCGGGCTCGGCGCGGTCAAGGGCGTCGGCGTCACGGCGGTCGAGGCGATCCTCGAGGCGCGCGCGTCCGAGGGCACGTTCAAGTCGATCTACGAGCTGTGCCGGCGCGTCGACACGCAGAAGTGCAACCGCCGCGTGCTCGAGCAGCTGATCAAGAGCGGCGCGCTCGACGGCCTGCCGGGCGAGGACGGCAAGCCGCGCCACCGCGCGCAGCTGCTCGCCGCGCTCGACGCGGCGCTCGAGCGCGGTGCCGCCGAGCAGCGCGATCGCCGCAGCGGCCAGACGTCGCTGTTCGGCCTGCTCGCCGGTCCGTCGCCGCTGAGCCCGACCGCGGCGCCGATGCCGGGGCAGGGCGAGACCTATCCCGACGTCGAGCCGTGGAGCCCGAAGCAGCTGCTCGCGTTCGAGAAGGAGGCGCTCGGGTTCTACGTCTCCGGCCACCCGCTCGATCGCTACCGCGGCGACCTCCAGCGTTACGCGACCGCGACCACGAGTGACTTCCCGGCGGGGCGCAAGGGCGTCGGCGACGCGTCGATCGGCGGCATCGTCAGCCAGTACCGCGAGATGATCACGAAGAAGGGCGACAAGATGGCGCGCTTCATGCTCGAGGATGCCGAGGGCACGCTCGAGGTGATCGCGTTCCCGAAGACGTTCGAGAAGGTGCGCCACGTGCTCGTGTCGGACGAGCCGATCCTGTGCAGCGGCGCGGTCAAGAACGAGGGCAACGCCGAGGCGCCCGAGTGGAAGATGCTGCTCGAGTCCGCCGCGCCACTCTCGGAGCTGCGCCAGCAGAAGACGTCGCGCGTCGACATCCACCTCAACGCCGATCTCGTTACGCCGGATCAGATCGACGAGCTGAAGACGATCCTCGCGAACGCGACGCGCGGCAACTGCCAGGCGATCATCCGGCTCAAGATCCCGCGCCGCTCCGAGACCGCGGTCGCGCTGCCCGATGCGTGGGACGTCGCGCCGACCGAAGATCTGCTGACGCGGCTCGAGCGACTGTTCGGCGATCGCGTCGCGACGCTCGCGTAGCCCGCGACGGCGTCAGCGCCATGCCGGGACGCCGGTCACGGCGGGCCGTAGTAGTCGGACACGTGGACGAACGTCTGGGCGGCCGCCGCGATCGCCTCGTCGCGCGACGCGAACGCGCGCATGGTCGAGGTCGCGGGCTCGCCGACCTTGCCCTGGCGCGACACGAGCGACGTCCCATCGAGCGCGACCTCCATGAAGTGGCCGATCGAGCCGCCGACCTTGCCGACCCAGTGGATCGTCTCGCCGGCGGCGAGCTGCGCGGCCAGCTCGGCGCGGAGCCGCGTGCGTCTCTCCTCGGCCGCGCGCTCCGCCGCGTGCTTGTCGTCGAGGAACGGCGCGGCGTCGGACACGAGCACGAGCTTCTGCTTCGCGAGCGCCGCGAGCTTCGTCTCGATCCACGCGCGTGCCTTGTCCGCATCGCCGCCAAAGCCATACGTCCGGACGTCGGAGTCCTTCATCGACCACTCGGTGTCCGCGAGCCGTCGCGAGCCCTGGACGGTGTGGACGCGCGCGCCGTCGAGCACGTATTCGAAGAACTGCACCTTGTCGCGACCGGTCTTCTCGTAGCGAGGCATGATCGCAGCGTAGGACGGTCGCGCGGCGCTCAACGTCGCACGCCTGCAACATCCTGCAGGACCGAAATCACATCGCGCAGCGACGTGTGGTCGAGCTCCATGCCGCCCGCCACGTAGAATACGTCCTCCCCGTCGGCGATCACGAACGTGTCGAGCAGGTCCGCGATGTCATTCGTCACCGCCGGAGGTGGCCGCCGCCGGATCGCCGCTGCCAGATCGGCTAGCTGCCGGTGCTGCGCCGCCGTGATCGGCTTGTCCGATGGCGCTCCCTCCCACGGCTCGAGGTGCACGACGTCGCGATCGAAGTCGACCGCGATCGTCTGATGCACCGGCCCGGTCGCGCCGAGCCCCGAGCGGATGTACATCACGCCGCGCGTCGGCAGCGAGGCGAGGACCCAGGCGTCGAGCTCGGCGCGGCGATGGATCGGCGGCCGCTCGCGATCCGGCGTCGGCCCGGCCGCGCGCTCGCACCCGGCGAGCAGACCAAGCACGATCGCGATCCGACCCGACGTGCGCACGTGGCAAGCGTACGGCAACGCGGTCGCGGATCGGGGTCAGGCTACACTTGCTCAACCTGGTGGCGCGCAACTGCGCGAAGTCGCGTGCCGCGTCCCCGCGCAAGTTGAGCAAGTGTAGCCTGACCCCGTGTCCGGGATCCGGCGGCGTCCGTGAGCGCGGCGACGTTGTCGCGGATCAGTGGGCTCCGGCGGCGTCGCCGAGCGCGGCGATCGCGTCTCGCAGCGAGGTCTGGTCGAGCTGCATCGAGCCGCTGACGTAGAACACGTCGTCGCCGTCGGAGATCACGAACGTGTCGCGGAGGTCTGCGATCGAGTTTGTCACCGTCGGTGCCGGACCACGCCAGGCCGTGGCCGCGAGCTCGGAGAGCCGGCGCAGCTGATCGGTGGACAGCGGCTTGGTCGCTGGTGCGCCCGTCCACGGCTCGAGACGGATCGAGGCCTGATCGAAGCTCGCGACGATCGTCTGCTGCACGGCGCCCTGCGCGCCGAGCCCCATCCGCGTGTAGAGCATGCCGCGCGCGGGCGGCTCGGCCTGGATCCAGCCCTCGAGATCGCCACGCCGGCTCGTGCAGCACCGGATCGTGCGTGGGGTCGGTGGCGGTGTCGGCTCGACGATGCGACGCGGGCCCGGCGGCGATGGCGCGGGGACGGGATCGCGGCTCGTCGACGAGGGCGAGCGCTCGCAGCCCGAGGACGCAGCGACGACGACCGCGAGACCGGCGAAGGCCGCTGGCAGGCGCATCCGGGCAAGCGTAGCGCGCGGCGACGCCTACGATGCAACACGCGCGTTGCGCGAGCGTGGATTTGCGGGCGCAGCTCACAGGCCATCACGCGGTGAAACAGCGGCGTTGCACGTGATGCGCAAAGCACGGCACGGCGACAAAAACCGTTGCCACGCGGACGGTCACGTCTACGATTCGCGCCGAGGGTAGCGATGGCTCGCAACTGGAAGCTTGCTGTGTTCGGGCTCGCGATCATCGCGGCGTGCGCGAAGGGCGGCACGCCCGGCGAGACCGGCGACGATGACGACGATCTGCCGCGCGACGCGCCGAGCGGGCCGGTCGACGCACCGAAGGTGAACGGCGATGCGTTCGTGCCGCCGGATGCACCGCCGGACGCGCCGCCGGATGCGCCGCCGGACGCGCCGCCGTCGCTGTTCTGCAGCTCGAACGCCGAGTGCACGGTGTCCGGCGAGTGCTGCATTCGGGTCGGCACGCCGCTCGGCGTGTGCGGGCCGGGGATCCCGATCGGCAGTCAATGCATTCCGCAGTAGGGTGCGGTACGCCCGACGCCGGGAGCCCGGCGCGCGGCGGTCTGCACCTATACTGGCCTCGATGAGCGTGCGGTTGCGGGTTCCCGCGGTCGACGATCCCGACTTCGTCGCCGACGTCGCGCATGGCGAGATCGCCGTGCTGCGGCTCTCCGGTAGCGCGGACTCCGCGGCGACCGAGCCGCTGGCGGGGCTGCTCGCCGAGGTGCACGACGACGTGCGCGCGCGGGGCACGCGCGAGGTCGTCGTCGATCTGTGCGCGGTCGAGCGGATCAACGCGGCGTGCGTGAAGCAGCTCGTCGCGTGGATCGCGCGGTTGCAGGAGCTCGCGCCCGAGCAGCGCTACCGGATCCGGTTTCGCTTCAACCCGGCGATCGCGTGGCAGGAGCCGACGGTCGGCGCGCTGTGCTGCTTCGACACCGAGCTCGTCGCGGCGGAGCCGTGACGCGATGCTGCCGCCCGAGCTGATCCACAAGTTCCGCGGCGTCGCGGTCGAGCGGCTCGAGCGCGTCGAGGCGGCGTGGGCGCGCGTGCTGTCGAGCCTCGACGAGGAGGCTGCGACGATCGTGCATCGCGAGATCCACACGCTCAAGGCCGAGTCGCGGGTCGTCGGGTTCACCGACATCAACCTGATCTGCCACAAGCTCGAGGATCTGCTCGACGTCGCGCGTTCGCGCGGCTACGCGGTCGACGACGATCTCGATCTCCTCGTGCACATGGCGCTGCAGTTCATGACGATGCTACTGAACAAGAAGCTCGGCATGACCGCGATCGACCTGCCGGGCTTCGTGCGCCAGATCGACGGCATCCTCAAGCGCCACGAGCGCGGCCGCAGCCGATCCGGCAGCGTTCCGCCTGCGCTGCGCACCGCCGCCACGCCTCGCGTCAGCCCCGCGCTGCGCGACCAGCTCGGGCCCGCGGCGGTCGACGCGTTCGTCGAGTACGCGGTCGCGAAGGACGTGCGGCGCGAGCGGCTGCGCGCGTCGTGGCACCTGCTGCGCGATCTGATCGGCGTCGATCGCGCGATCGTCAGCGCCGCGCAGACAAGCAATGCCCAGGCGTCGTGGCTCGCGCTCGCACGCGATCTCGGCAAGCAGATCGAGCTCGCGTTCGACGTCGCGACCGTCGAGGTCACGAGCGAGGCGTGGAGCGCGATCGACGCCGCGACGCTGCACCTCGTCCGCAACGCGATCGATCACGGCATCGAGCCACCGGACGAACGCGAGAAGGCGGGCAAGCGCGCGATCGGCACGATCCGGATCCGCGGCTCGGCCGTCGACGGCGCGTTCGTGCTCGTCGTCGAGGACGACGGCGCCGGGATCGACTTCGCCGGCGTGCAGCGCCGCGCGCACGAGCTGGGGCTCGTCGCCGACGGCCAGCCGGTGTCCGAGGACCGCCTCGTCGAGCTGATGTGTCATCCCGGGTTCTCGACGCGCAGCGAGCCGAACGAGGTGTCGGGCCGCGGCGTCGGGCTCGACGTCGTCCGCGGTCACGCGATCGATCTCGGCGGCAGCGTCACCGCACGCTCGGAGCGCGGGCGCGGCACGACGTGGACCGTCACGATCCCGGTGCCGCCGCTCACGGTTCGCGGCCACGTGATCCGCGCGCCCGGGCTGCGGTTCCCGGTCGTGATCGAGACGCGCTGGCAGCTGCTCGATCGACCGACGCTGCCGGCGATCGTCGATCTGTCCGCCGCACTGGGGCTCGCGCCGAGCAACAGCATCAGCGCGCACGTGTGGTCGTTCCGCGACGCCGCGCTCGAGGTCGGGTTTCTGTGCGGCGGCCGGCCGGCGGAGATCCAGGCACGGCGCCTCGTGCTGACCCGGCCGACGGCACTTGCCGAGGTGGTCACCGTCGATGCGGTCGAAGGCTTGCTCGTCCGTCCCGAGCGCATTCCAGGAGTCCGCTGATGTCCAAGGTGACCGCGTCGCGCCCGAAGTCGAAGTCGAAGCCGAAGCCCAAGCCGAAACCCGCTGCAAAGCAAGCGTCGCGCAAGGCCGCGAAGCCGGCAAACCCGGGCAGCCAGGTCGCGATGCTCGCGCTGCGCTCGCTCGCGCTCGCACATCCGGGCGCCGAGGATGGCGTCGCGTGCGCCGGCACCGCGATGGAGCGTCACACCGTGAAGGCGAATGGCAAGGCGTTCCTGTTCGTCGGCGCGACCGACGCGCTCGTGAAGCTCGACGGCTGCCTCGCCGAGGCCCGCGAGCACGCCGCTCGCCAGCCGGCGCGCTATCGGATCGGCGCGAATGGCTGGGTCAAGCTGGTGTTCGCCGCCGACGTACCACCGCCACTCGCGATGCTGGCGCGCTGGACCTCCGAGAGCTACGCGCTCGTCGCGGCGCCGAAACCCGCGAGGTCCAAGGGCCGCGCGTGAACAACGCGTGACAGGGGTCGCGCCCCGGCGGGCCGCTCCTTACGATCGTCGACGATGGGTGAACCGCTTCGTGCCTGGGTCGACGAGGGCCCAGATGGGCTGTCCGGTGTCCGGACCGTCGCTCCGAGCCATGCGCTGTGGCACGCGATCGAGCAGCAGCTCGCCGGCGATCGCCGCGCGTGTGCGCGCGAGCTCGTCCAGTTCCTGCTCGACGAGCGCCCGGCGCTGCGGCTGCTCGATCGCGCGCTGCGCGCGGCGTCGGGGACGCGGCTGCCCGCGGACTTCGCGGTCGCGAACGCGATGCGCTGCTACGCGCGCGTCGACGTCTCAGGCCAAGAGGGCGGCGTGCTCGCGTGCGCGCTGCGGCCGAACGAGGTGCGCGCGATCGGCCGGCTGCGTGGTGCGCTACCCGGCGCGGCGTGGTCCGACGTCACGTTCGATCTGGGCCGTGGCCTGGCGCGCGGGCTCGCCGGCGCACCGGTCCGGGCACTGCCTCGGCTCGCCGCGATCGCGCGCCGGCTGTGGCGAGGTCACGAGCCCGCGGCCGCGCTGCGTGCCGTCGAGCTGATCGCGTACTACGCGCGGTTCTCGGAGTTGCTCGCGTCCGGGCGCTACCGCGTCGCCGCGATGTCGACGTACACGAACCCGTGGGGCCTCGCGCTGCACGCGGCGGCGCGCCGCCACGGCATCCCGGTCGTGCTCGCCGCACACGGCATGCCCGTGTGGCCGGTCGCGCGGCTCGACTACGACCTCGCGATCGTCGACAGCGCGGCTTCGCGCGACATGTTCATCCGCGCCGGCTGCCAGCTCGATCGCGTCGTGCTCGAGAGTGCGCGCGCCGCACATCGCCCGCTGCCGCGCGCGCTGCCGGACCGGCCGCTCGTGATCGGCGTGCTGCTGTCGAAGGAGCCCGGGCCAGCGGTCGTGCCGTGGCTCGACGGGTTGCTCGCGCGTCCGGACATCGGACAGCTCGTCGTGCGGCCGCACCCGGCCAGCGTGTGGCGCGGCCTCGAGCGCGCGCTCGCTCGGTATCCGCGCGATCGGGTCGTGCTCGGCACCGGACGCAGCTGCGCCGAGGATCTCGCGCGCGTCGACTTCGCGATCGCCGGCAACTCGTCGGTGCACGTCGAGGCGCTCGTCCGCGGCACGCCGGCGATCTTCGTGCCCGAGCTCGACGCGACCACCGACGACAGCTACGGCCTGATCGCGAGCGGGCTCGTCGTCGTGCAGCGCTCGCCGGCGCACGTCCGGTTCGAGCGCGTGCTGCGCGCGTACGACCAGCCGCGATGGCGCCGCGTGCTCGCGCGCTACGCGAACCTCGACGACACCGCCGCCGACGTCACGGCCCGGTTGCGCGCCGAATTCGCGTCGCTCGGGGTTGCGTGAACGCGACGGTCAAGCAGCTCGGCAAGCTCGCGATCGCGGTCGCGCTCGTCGGGTTCCTGATCGCGAGCGATCGGCTGTCGCTCGCGCCGGTCCGCGCGATCCTCGGCGAGCCCGTGGCCTGGATCGCGATCGTCGTGCTCCAGCTCGCGATCCTCGTGCTCGGCGCGGTGCGCTGGTGGTGGATCGTCCACCGCATGGACGCCGCCGCGCCGCGCGCGCGCGAGCTCGTGCGGGCGACGTGGATCGGGTTGTTCTTCGGCTGCGTCGCGCCGTCGGTGATCGCGACCGACGTCGTGCGGTTTCGCGCGCTACGCGAGGCCGGGGTGTCGCGCGAGACCACGGTCGCCTCGCTCGTGCTCGACCGCGCGTGCGGCGTGCTCGCGCTGTGCGTGCTCGCGCTCGTGCTCGCCGCGCCGTCGGTGATCGAGCTCGCGAGCCCGGTCCGCGTCGCCGTGATCGCGAGCGTCGTCGCGGTCGTCGCGTGCGCCGGCTTCGTGCTGCGCCGCCGGCGCCCGGTCGCGGCGATCGCCCAGGCGCTGCGCACCGCGGTCGCGTCGCCGTCGACGTCGATCGTCGCGTTCGGGCTCGGCCTCGTCGCGCACGCGCTGAAGGTCGTCGTGATGGTGATCGTCGTGCGCGCGGTCGGGCCGGCGACGGCGTCGGTCGGGGACGTGATCGCGCTGTCGCCGCCCGGGCTGCTCGTCGAGGCGCTGCCGCTCGCGCCCGGAGGCCTCGGCACCGCGCACCTCGCGTTCGAGCACCTGTACGGCAGCCGCGCGATCGCCGGCGGCGCGGCGCTGTTCAACGTCTACTTCGTGTCGCGGCTCGCGGTGAACCTGCTCGGCGGGCTCGCCTGGCTGCGGACGCCGGCACCGCAGGTTTCGTGCAACGACGGCACCCGCGCTGCGTCTTGTCGATGACGTGCTCGAACGCTGGCTGTCGATGATGCTGGTCATCGCGTTCGCGCGCACGGCCGCCGCAGACGCGAAACCCGATGTGACGACGCGGCTCCATCGCTACTACGGGACGCGCGCGGGGTACGGCAAGGTGTACCGGGCCGTGATGGCGTGGCACAAGACGACCGAGAACGGCTGCGTCGCGTTCGCATCCACGGCGTTGCGGCACGTCGGCGTCGCGATTCCGATCGACGGCAAGAAGGACGGGCAGGGCGTCTCGCGGATCACGCGCTCGTTCGCCCGCTACCTCGCGGAGGATCTCGGGTGGACGCGGATCGACGACGCCGGCGACCTGAGACCCGGGGACATCGTGTTCACGACCGATGCGCCGTGCTGCCCGGGCTATCCGGCGCACGTCATGATGTTCGATGGCTGGATCGGCCGCGGTCACGTCAAGGCACGCGTCGTCGACAATCAGGGCTTCCACGTCACGCGTGCGATGACACGCTCCGAAGGCTCCGACGTCGATGGCTTCGGCTACGCGCTGCGCCCGGCTGCGATCACCGGATCGTCAGCGCTGGCGCCGGCGGCCGCGCGTGACAGCTCGCACACGCCACCATGAGCTTGCCGTAGAGCGCCGCGCGGCGATCGAGCGTATCCGGCCGCATCGCGAGCCCGCTGCGCGCCAGATCGCGCAATCGATCGGCGCGCGGATCGTCGTCGGGCAGCACCACGAGCGCCTGCAGCCCCGAGCGCCACGGCGCGTCGGCGTTCGCGATCATGCCATCCCACAGCCGGTCCGCGGCCCACGCGTGCAGGCCGATCTCCGGGCGCGGCGGCACCACGGTACGGATCGCGGCGTGCGTGCGCGCGTGGCAGCTCGCACAGGTCTCGGCGACCTGGACCTCGTCGCGCAACGCGGTCTCGACGTCCGGCGCATCGACGAGCGCCCGTGCCGCGACGCGCGTGCGCTCGCTGTCGGCCGCGTACGGATCGAGTCCCGGATCGGCCGGGCTACGCGTCAGCATGAACGCGAGCGCCTTCGCGTCGGCGAGCCGGCCCTCGATCAGCCAGCGCTGTACGGTGCGCAGATCGTCGATGTGCTGGTGCATCCAGAACCGCACGGCCGCGGGCTTCGCGAGCCGCTTGCCCGCGCTGACGTGGACCTCGCGATCGCCGAAATCAGCCGGATCGTCGACGGAGGGCCGCGCGCACGCGCCCGCGACTACCGCGAGGATCACCGAGAGCACACGTGCGCGCAGCATGCTCCGGCTCGTTGCATCGCGCGTTCCCGTGCGAGCCACGCCGCTCGCGATGCGCGTGCGCAGTCGCTGCGGCGTCTGCGCGGCGTGCGCGCACGAGCTGCGTGCCGTCAGTCGAGGCCGAGCGCTTCGAGATCGTCCTCGTCGAGACCGAAGTAGTGCGCGGTCTCGTGGAGCACCGTGATGCGGACCTCCTCGGCGAGGTGCTGGAGGTCGATCGCCGAGCGCTCGAGGTTCTTGCGAAACAGCAGGATGTTCGTGATCGTCGGCGCGGCGCTGCCTTCCTCGGGCATCGGCGTGCCCTGGAACAGTCCGAGCGAGCGCGGATCGATCGCGTCGGCGACGAGGTGCTCGTTCGGCACGTCATCGATCAAGATCGGCACCTTCTCGAGCCGCTCGCGGATGTTCGCCGGCAGGATCTCGAGCGTGTGGATCGCCATCTGCTCGAGGTCGTCCTCGCTGATCTGGACCGGGCCGGGCGGGGCGGCGAGGTCGAGCTTGCGGACCTCCTGCCATGCAACAATCATCGCGTCCCGGTCGTTGGTGAATTCATGGATCCGACCGAGCATGTGCAGCGCGTCGGCCCGCAGCGCCTCGTCCTGCTGCGCGACCTCGACCCACCGGCGCGCCAGCTCGGCGTCCTCGGCGGCGAGCGCGAGCTCGGCGAGATCGAGCGCGAGATCGGGATCGTCGATCACCGACGACGCGAGCTCGGCGAGCGCCTCGCGGGCACCCTCGGGGTCGTCGCGCACGAGCAGCGCCTCGGTCTTGACGTAGATCGCCTCGACGAGGTCGGCCTCCTCGTCGATGAAGTCGAATGCCTTCTCGACGGTGTCGAGCGCGGCATCGGGGTCGCCGAGATCGTGGAGCAGGATCCGCGCGACGCAGATCCGCGGCATCGGATCGTCGGGGCGGAGCTCGACGAGCGTGCGGTACTGGGCGAGCGCGTCCTCGGCATCGCCGGAGGCATCCGCGACCGCCGCGCCGAGCGCGACGACGTCGGGATGCTTGCGATCGATACGGCGGCAGCGCTCGACGATCGAGGCGGCGGCGTCGAGCTTGCCGTGCTCGAGGGCGTCGAATCCACGCTCGAGATCGGACAGCAGGCGGTCGTTGCGAGACATGCCGCGGTTCTAGCCCAATCCGGCGGCTGCAGCGCGTTCACCGTGGGATTTGCAGCGCGCGACCGCGGTCGCTATCGTCGGCGCGTGAAGTCCTTCGTCTGCGTTCTGGCCCGCCGGCTCGCGCTCGTCGCCCTCGTCGCGCTGCTCGCCGCCTGTCCGCGCCACACGCGCAAGACGCTCGTCCCCGACGTGCCGCACACCGGCAACGCCGACGCGCGCACGAGGTTCCAGGAGGCGCGCGCGAAGTTCCTGCGCGACGGCCGCGGCGGCGAGGAGTTCGATCGGATCGCCGAGGACTTCCCCGGTGATCCGATCGTGCCCTGGGCGAAGCTCTACGCCGGCATCGCCGCGGTCAAGGATCGCAAGTACGACGCCGCGGCCGAGTCGCTGAAGCAGGTGCTCGATGCCGACGTCCCCGAGGGTCTCGCACAGCGCGCGCAGCTGTTCCTCGGCATCACGAAGAACTACCAGGGCGACGCCGCGGGCGCGCTGCCGCTGCTCAAGAAGGGCAGCCGCGCGATCGAGAACGACGCCGAGCAGCTCGAGTACGCCGCGGCGGTCGCGTACGCGACGTCGGTCGTCGATCCGATCGCGTCGCTGCCGTACTTCGATCAGCTCTACGCGCGCGTCACGCCGACCGAGCGCGCAGTGATCGTGGCGCGCTGCGAAGAAGTCGCGGGCGCGCTCACCGCCGATCAGCTGAAGCGCGTGTTCGATCAGCTCGACGACCGCAAGGGCCCCGCGATGGCGGCGGTCTCGACGCGGCTCGCGATCGTCTACGAGCAGTCCGGCAACGCAGCCGAGGCCCAGCGCATGCGCGAGAACGCCGCGGTGCCGCGCGCCGCGGTCGGGCTGCCGCGCACGATCGCCGGCGCCGGCGTCGTCGCGGGCGGACCGGGGACGCCCGGGCTGCTCGGCGCCGTCGTGCCGCTCGGTGGTAACCAGAACAAGGTCGCCGAGGCCGCGCTCGCCGGGCTCGGGCTCGCCGCCGGCGTGTCCGGCGGGCCGGGCGCCGCCGCGGTCGAGATCCGCGCCGCGACCGACGCGTCGGCGTCCGCGCTCGCGGTCGAGGAGCTGACGAAGAAGAACGTCGTCGCGGTGATCGGTCCGATCGATGCCGCGTCGGTCGACGCCGCGGGTGGGCGCGCCGAGAGCCTCAGCATCCCGCTGCTGTCGCTCGCGGTGCGGCCCGAGGAGCGGATGACCGGGCGGTTCGTGTTTCACATGCGGCACTCCGCGGAGGCGCGCGCCCGGACGCTCGCGCGCCGCGCGATCGCGCTCGGCATCAAGAGCTTCGCGGTGCTCGCGCCCGAGGACAAGTACGGCAAGAGCGTGTCCGCCGCGTTCGTCGACGAGGTCGGCAAGGGCGGCGGCACCGTCGTCACGAACATCACGTACCCGCCGGAGACGAAGTCGTTCCCGGGCTTCGCGAAGAAGCTCGAGGGCAAGTGGGACGCGCTGTTCGTGCCCGAGGAAGCGTCGCGGCTCGCGCTGATCGCGCCCGCGGTCTCGGCGACCGGCCGGATCCCGAAGCCCGCCGGCACGAAGAAGACCTCGGGCGGCCGGCCGATCTTGCTGCTGTCGACCGCGGAAGGCCTCTCCGGCAACTTCCTCGCGGACGCCGGCCGCCACTCGCAAGGCGCGCTGCTCGCGCCCGGGTACTACCCCGACGATCAGGATCCCGGACAGAAGCCGTTCCTCGACAAGTTCCTCGCGACGTACGGCCGGCCCCCGGGCGTCAACGAGGCGTACGCGTACGACGCCGCGCAGCTCGCCGCCGCGGCCGGCAGTGGGGGCCGCACCGGGCTCGCGGCGATGCTCGCGTCCGGCCAGCTCTCCGGCCTGACCGGCACGATCAAGTTCGACACCGACCACCGGCGGGCCGATCCCGGCGTGATCTACACGGTCGTCGACGAGTCCGGCGTGTTCGCGATCCGCGTCGCGAAGTAGCGACCGCGGCGGCGCGCGCGGTGGTACATACGCCGCGTGAGCTTCTCGGTCGGAAACCGGTTGATCGCCGCGCTCGACACGCCGACCCGCACGGACGCCGACGCGCTCGTTGGCCGGCTCGCCGGCGTGCCGAGCTGGATCAAGATCGGGCTCGAGCTGTTCTGCGCGGAGGGCCCGGCGCTGGTGACCGACTACGTCGCGCGCGGCCACTCGGTGATGCTCGATCTCAAGCTGCACGACATCCCGGAGACCGTCGCGCGTGCCACGTCGCGTGTCGCGACGCTCGGCGCCGGCCTGCTCACGGTCCACGCCGCCGGTGGCCGCGCGATGCTCGAGGGCGCGGTGCGCGCGGCGCGGCATGACGGCGCGATGAAGATCCTCGCGATCACCGTGCTGACCTCGCTCGACGACACCGACCTCGACGCGATCGGCGCGCGCGGCCCGATCGCGGAGCTCGTCACGCGTCGCGCCGAGCTCGCGATCGCCGCCGGCTGCGACGGCGTCGTCGCATCGCCGCACGAGGCCGCGATCATCCGCGCGCTCGCACCCGCGGGCTTCCTGGTCGTCACACCGGGTGTGCGCCCCGCGGACAGCGCGACCGGCGATCAGAAGCGCGTCATGACCCCGCGCCAGGCGCGCGCGGCCGGCGCGGATCTCGTCGTCGTCGGCCGCCCGCTGCGTGACGCGCCCGATCCGGCCGCGGCGGCGCGCGCGATCGTGGCGGATCTCGCATGAACCCGGGCGAGCGCACCGTCTACGGCACCGGGCCGGTGCGCGAGCTCGTCGCGCGCAAGCCGAAGACGATCCGCGCGCTGTGGGTCGATCCGAAGCGCGCGGGCCGCACCACGAGCGATCCGGTCGCCGCGATCGTCACCGCAGCACGCGCTGCCGGCATCCGCGTCGAGGACCGCGATCGCCAGACGCTCGACCGTGCCGCCGGAGAGCACGCGAACCACCAGGGCGTCGTCGCGTGGGTCGGCGCGTTCTCGTACGTCGAGCTCGACACGCTCGTTGCACCCGGAGAGCCCGCGCTCGTGGTCGCGCTCGATGGCATCGAGGATCCGCGCAACCTCGGCGCGATCCTGCGCTCGGCGTATCTGCTCGGTGCCGGCGGCGTGATCATCCCCGAGCACCGCGCCGCGCAGGTCACCGCGGTCGTCACGAAGGCGTCCGCCGGCGCGAGCGAGCTGTTGCCGATCGCGAGCGTGCCGAACCTCGTACGCGCGCTCGACGAGCTGCGCGAGCACGGACTGTGGCGCGTCGCGGTCCACGCGACCGACGACGCCCAGCCGATCGACACGATCGACGGCACGCTGCCGCTCTGCCTCGTGCTCGGCGCCGAGGGCCACGGCGTCCGCCCGCTCGTCGCGAAGAACTGCGACTTCCACGCGCTGATCCCGATGGCGCGGACCGCGGTCGGCTCGTTCAACGTCTCGGTCGCGGCATCGCTCGCGCTCTACGAGATCCGACGCCAGCGCGCCGCGCGAACGCGCAGCTGACCGCGGTTATTCGCGCCCGCGCGCGCGATTTGTCGTCGAGAAATTCGGGAATCTTGCAGTCCCGCATGCGCGTACAACACGACACGCATTACACGGAGACACATCGAAGATGGGACTTGCCGAACGCCGCGCATCGAAGGACTTCCAGGACAAGCACTTCCCCGAGCTGCGCAACGAGATCCACAAGGTCGCCGGGTTCCCGGTACCGATCGAGGTCAACTGGGATCAGCTCGCGGTCGAGGGCCAGACCGACTACTACAAGGAGGCCTGGACCGAGATCTTCTTCAAGCCGGTGATCGAGGCGCTGCGCTCGATCGGCCGCGATGACATGGGCAAGGAAGCGCTCAAGGGCGGCCTCAAGAAGATCGAGTTTCGCAACAGTAGCGGCTCGTACTCGCCGCACTCGGCGATCTCGTTCACGAACGGCACGATCATGATCGATCACGAGCTGTCGAACGTCGGCGACACGAAGGACCGCACGAAGTACCTGATCGAGATCGTCGAGAAGGGACTGTGACCACGGCGCACGACGACGTGCTCGACGTGCTACAGCCCGCGTCGCCGCGCCAGCTGCTCGACGAGCTCGCACGGCTCGGCCGCGCGCTCGCGAAGGCCGATCGTCCGCGCCCCGAGGTCGAGCTGTTCCTGACGAGCGGGCAGGCCGTGAAGGGCCGGATCGTCGCGGTCGCCGACGATCGCCAGGGCGCGGTCGCGCTGATCCAGGTCGGTGGCAGCGCGCGCGCACCGGCGGTCACCTTCGTGCGCCTCGACCACGTCGCGGCGCTCACCGTCGGCGACGCGAGCTTGCTCGTCAAGGCGCCGACCGCCGATGCGCCGGTTCCGAGCAAGCTCGAGCTCGCGCGTCAGGCGGCGGCGCGTGGTGACGCGCTCGCGGGCGCGGTCGGCCGCCCGCTCGCGATCCAGCTCGGCGGCGCGAGCGAGCTCGACGACGACGGTCGCCGCGCGATCGGCGTCGCGATGCCGCTCGTCGTCGACGTGCTGACCGCGATCGCCGGCGACGAGATGGGCCGCGAGGCGTTGCGCGCGATCGACACCATCGAGCTCGGCGCCGCCGGCAGTGGCGAGGTCCGGGTCGATGGCAAGCGGTTGATCGTCCGGGCGCCGAAGCTGCTCACCGAGCAGTTCACGCACCAGACGCTGCGCCGTCAGATCGAGAAGCTGCTGTAGCGCGTCACTTCGCGACGCACTTGTGGACGTCGCCTTCGGCGGGCGTCTTCAAGCACGCGTCGATCTGACCGTCGCCGCAGACCATCGCGATCTCCTGCGCGCACGGCGTGCCTTCGCCCGAGCCCGCGGCCGCGCCGCTGCCGGTATCGGTGTTGCTGACGCTCTTGTTCGGATCGGGCGTCGTGGTCGGCGTCGAGGACTTCTTGCTGCAGCCCGCGAATGCGAGGCCGGCGACGAGCAGGCCCGAGATGATCGAGATCTTCTTCATGGTGTTCTCCTCCTGAGACCACCAACGCAGGACCCGCGCGCGGCTTACACCGGCTCAGGCTTCGATCTTCTCGAGGAAGCTCGTCTTCAGGAGCTTCTCGCCGTGCACCGGGAAGAACGTGTAGACGCTATCGCCGACGACGCGCACGACCTCGCCCTCGCCCCACATCGCGTGGCGTACGAGATCGCCCTTCTCGAGCGGCCCGAACACCGGGCGCTTGACGCGCTCGATCTTGAGCGCGCGGCCACGGCCGGCGGCGCGGTTGCGGCGCATCGCCTCCTCGAGCAGCGCGCGGCGGGTCTGCGGATCACTCGACCGCCGGGCCGCGAGCGTCTGGGCGACGGTCTCGACGTCGCGCTGCGCCGGCGCGGCCTTCGCCGAGCGGATGCAGTTGTCACAGCTGCCGCACGACGGCGCGTCGGTGTAGCCGAAATACGTGACGAGCAGCCGCGTCCGGCAGAGATGCGACTGCGAGTAGCGCAGCATCGATGCGAGCCGCGCGCGGTCCTGGGCGCGCTTCTGCTCGTAGCGGCTCGCGGCGCGCGCGAGGTCCTCGATCGAGGGCGCCTCGGTCGCGAGCGGCGCGAACCGCGCGCCCGGCGCCTCGGCCGCGAAGCCGACCTCCTTGAGGAACGACAGCACGACGCGCGCCTTCTTGGCCGGCGCATCGGCGCGCTCGGCGATCTCCTTGACGCCGACGAACATCGAGTCGTCGCCGGTCGGATCGCCGTCGGCATCGACCGTCGCGGTCGCGCCGTTCGTGACGTGGATCAGCGCCTCGGCGACCGCGCGCGTCTGCTCCGGTGTCGGGTAGCGCCCGCCGAGGAAGAAGCTCTGGATCCGCTTGTCCTCGGGCTGGTAGAGCAGCACGCAGTCGGCGGGGAGCCCGTCGCGGCCGGCGCGGCCGGCTTCCTGGTAGTAGCTCTCGAGCGAGCCCGGGAAGTTGTAGTGGATGACGAACCGCAGGTCCTGCTTGTCGACGCCGAGGCCGAACGCGTTCGTCGCGACCATGAGCCGCGGCTCGCCGTGCTCCATGAACGCGGACTGCACGCGCTCGCGATCCTTCGCGCGCATCCGGCCGTGGTAACGCCCGCACTCGACGCCCTGCGACCACAAGAAGTCGGCGAGCGCGTCGACCGTCTTCACGGTCGCGGCGTAGATGATGCCGCAGCCCTGCTGCTTCTCGATCAGGCGCAGCAGCAGCGCCTGCTTCTTGCGCTCGCTCGACGCCTTGATCACGTGGTAGCGCAGGTTCGGGCGGTTGAGCCCGATGTCGATCACCGACGCCTCGGGGATCTGGAGCTGCGCGAGGATGTCGTCCTTGACCTTCGGCGGCGCGGTCGCGGTCAGCGCGAGCACCGGTGGCCGGCCGAGCGCGCGCACCGCCTCGCCGAGCCCGAGGTACGCGGGCCGGAAGTCGTGACCCCACTGCGAGATGCAGTGCGCCTCGTCGACGACGAACAGCGCGACCCGCACCGCCGCGAGCCGCTCGCGAAACCTCGGCTCGCCGAGCCGCTCTGGCGTGACGTACGCGATGCACGGCCGGTTCTGCGACAGCCGGGCGAGCGCGGCCTGCTCGTCGCGTGGCGACAGCGTCGAGTCGAGCCGCAACACCTCCATGTGGAGGTGGTCGAGCTTGTCGTACTGATCCTTCATCAGCGCGATCAGCGGCGACACGACGAGTGTGACGCCGTCGAGCTCGAGCGCGGGGAGCTGGTAGCACAGCGACTTGCCGGCACCGGTCGGCATGATCGCGAGCGTGTCGATGCCGGCGAGCACGTTGCGGATCGCGAGCGCCTGACCGGGACGGAACGCCGAGATCCCGAACCGGCGCTGGCCGAGCTCGAGCATCCGCGCATCGACCTGCGCGTGGTTCTGATGCTGATCGTCCGGGCCCTCGAGCGCGACGAGCTCCTCGGAGTCGCTGGTCGGCTCGGCGTCCTCGTGCTCGGGCGCGTCCGCGAGCAGCTCGAGCGGAGCGGCCTGGTGCGCGGAGGGCGGCAGCGGCGGATCGACGACCACCGTGTCGAGCGTGTCGACCGCCTCGGCATCCTCGACGACCAGGGGCTGCATGCCCTGACGGGTGCCGCGGGCCAGCTTCGGGCTGTCCAGGTCGCGCGTGCCGCGCGCGAGCTTCGCCGCTCCCGCACGGTCGGGTCGATGCAGTCCGGCCGCAGTCGGCCTACGCCGCTTACGGTCTGGCTCGTTGTTGCCGGACATCAACCGCTACGGTCTCGCAGAATCGCGGCCCGTCGCAAGCATCAAAGTGGCGAGGATCGGGTTAGATCGTAGTGTGCGGAGACGCTCGTTTTATCAATGCTTCTTGATGCGATCTCAAGCTCGCTGAATTTCAGCGCGTTTGTCATCGCAGAAAAGACTGGATCTCTTGTTACAGAGCGTCGTGCGAGAGAATCACTTCGCGACGAGATAGTTCTTCGCCGCGAGCAGCTCTGCCATGAGCACGGCTCCGCCCGCAGCACCTCGCACCGTGTTGTGTGACAGCGCGACGAACTTCCAGTCGAACACGTGATCGGGGCGCAGCCGGCCGATCGTGATCGCCTGACCGTGACCGGCATCGCGATCGAGCCGCGTCTGCGGCCGCGCGTCCTCCTCGAAGTAATGCAGGAACGGCTTCGGCGCGCTCGGCAGGTTCAGCGCCTGCGGCGGGCCGGCGTACTCCTGCCAGGCCGACAAGATCTGATCGCGCGTCGGCTTGGTCTCGAACGCGACGAACACCGCGGCCATGTGGCCATCGGAGACCGGCACGCGGATGCACTGCGCGGTGATCGCGGGCGCCGCGGCCTTCTCGATCTTGCCACCCGCGATCGAGCCCCAGATCTTGAGCGGCTCCTGCTCGGTCTTGTTCTCCTCGTCCTTGATGAACGGGATCACGTTGTCGGCCATCTCGGGCCACGACTCGAGCGTCTTGCCCGCGCCCGAGACCGCCTGATACGTCGAGACCGCGATCCGCTGCGGGCCGAAGCTCCTGAGCGGGTGGATCGCCGGCACGTAGCTCTGCAGCGAGCAGTTCGGCTTGACCGCGATGAAGCCGCGCTTCGTGCCGAGCCGCTTGCGCTGGCTGTCGATGATCGCCGCGTGGTCCGCGTTGATCTCCGGCAGGATCATCGGCACGTCGGGCGTCCACCGGTGCGCCGAGTTGTTCGAGATCAGCGGCGTCTCGGCGCGCGCGTAGTCCTCCTCGAGCTTCGCGGTCTGCTCCTTCGGCAGATCGACCGCGCAGAACACGAAGTCGACCTGGTTCGCCATGCGCGCGACGTCGGACGCGTCCGCGACGACGAGCTTGCATGCCGCATCGGGGATGTCGGTCGGCGGTGTCCATCGGCCCGCGACCGCGTCCGCGTACATCTTGCCGGCGGAGCTCGGGCTCGCGGCGACCGCGACCAGCTCGAACCACGGATGGTTGCCGAGCAGTGCAACGAACCTCTGGCCGACCATGCCGGTCGCGCCGAGGACACCGACCTTCAATCGCTTCGTCATCGGATGATCCTTGTTGCGCGAAATCTAGCAGATCGATCCGACGGCAGATCCCCTTGCGCCGTGAGCCGCGATCGGGATGATCACGCGCGATGCCGTTGCTCGATGGTCTGCGCGTCGTTCATTCGAAGATCCACGGGTACGGCGTCGTCACGACGCGCCGGTTCGTCGCCGGCGAGCTGGTCTGCTTCGGCGACGGCGTGCTGTACAAGTCCGACGACGAGTTCGACGACACCTACGCGCTGATCCTGCCCGGCGAGGACTCCGGGATCGACGACACGCTGTTCTGGGATCTCGCGTGCCAGACGCGGTGGTTCAACCACTCGTGCGAGCCGAACACCGAGGTGATGTCGAAGTGGGATCACGAGGCCGCCACGATGCGGGCTTGGTGGGTCGCGCTGCGCGACATCGAGATCGGCGAGGAGATCACGTACGACTACGCGTTCACCGCCGAGGTCGCCGAGCCGTGCCACTGCGGTGCCACGCGCTGCCGCGGCCTGATCGTCGACGATGATCCCGAGAACCTCGCACAGCTGCCCGAGCACCTCCGCCAACTACTGCGCACCACCACGCGCGCGGCATAGCCCGTAAATTCGGCATCGCGCCGATTTCGGGGATAATGGCGCGGACATGAGTACCCGCATCGGCATCTTGACCGGCGGTGGCGACTGCCCGGGTCTGAACGGGGTCATCCGCGCGGTCACGCTGCACGCGCGCCAGACCTACGGCTGGGAGATCGTCGGCATCCGCAACGGCTTCGAGGGCCTCTACGAAGAGAACTACGTCGATCTGACGCCCGCGATGGTGCAGCACCTGCTGCCGCGCGGCGGGACGATGCTCGGCTCGAGCAATCGCGCGAATCCGTTCGCCTACCCGGTCAGGCTGCCGGACGGCCGGGTCGAGATCCACGACGTCTCGACGCGCTGCCTCGCGAACCTCGCGAAGCTCGAGCTCCACGGCCTGATCGTCGTCGGCGGCGACGGCACGATGTCGTTCGGTCAGAAGTTCATCCAGCGCGGCGCGACCCGGATCGTCGGGGTGCCCAAGACGATCGACAACGATCTCGAGGCGACCGACTACACCGTCGGCTTCCAGACCGCGGTCGAGATCGTCGTCGAGGCGCTCGAGCGGCTGCACACGACGGCGGAGAGCCACGAGCGCATCATGATCGTCGAGGTCATGGGCCGCTACGCCGGCTGGATCGCACTCACCTCGGGCCTCGCCGGGGGCGCGCACGTCGTGCTGATTCCCGAGATCGACTACGACCCCGACCGCGTGATCGACGCGTTTCACCGCCGTCACGGTCGCGGTGTCAGCTATTCGATCGTCGTCGTCGCCGAGGGCGCGAAGCCCAAGGGCGGCGGGCTGTCGGTCGTCACCGCCGGCGACGTCACGAAGCAGGAGAAGCTCGGCGGGGCGGGGCAGCGGCTCGCCGAGCTGATCGCGGCCCGGACCGAGTACGAGGTCCGCTCGACCGTGCTCGGTCACGTCCAGCGCGGCGGTGCGCCGTGCGCGTTCGACCGCGAGCTCGCGACCCGGTTCGGCGTCCGCGCGGTCGAGCTGCTCGCCGAGGGCAAGTTCGGCCACGTCGTCGGCATGGACCAGGGCAAGCTCGTCGCCAAGCCGATCGAGAAGGCCGTCAAGAAGCTCAAGCTGATCGACCCCGCGGGCGAGCTCGTGCGCACGGCGAAGGGCATCGGCATCGAGCTCGGCGGCTAACCGCTACCCGCGGTCGGCACGGCGTGCGAAGGTCTCGCGCGATGGCCGACCTCGTTCGTCCCGACGCCCCGGCGCCGCAGATCGCCGCATGGGATCAGCCGCTCGCCGATCCGAACCTGCAAGACGCGCAGATCACGCACACGCTCGGCGCGCTCGCGAACGTGCCGGTGCTCGGCCGCGTCGAGGCCGCGTACCGCCAGAAGTTCCGGCTCAAGAGCTGGCAGTACATGACCGCGGTCTCCGACGAGCTGTTCGTCGCGTTCGTCGTCGGCACCGCCGGCTTCGCGAGCAACGGCTTCGTGTACGCGGTCGAGCTCGCGACCGGCAAGGTCCACCAGCGATTCGCGATCACGCCGCTCACCGTCGGGACGCGCGTCGCGCCGTCGAGCGTCGAGGGCCAGCACAGGTTCCAGGCCCGCGGGCTCGGCGTCACGATCGACAACCGCGCGCGCAGCTTCACCGCGAAGCTCGACGCGACGACGATCGATGACACGCGGCTCGTCGGCGAGCTCGAGCTCGCGAGCCGGCCGCGCGACGAGCACCTCGCGCTGTGCGTGCCGCTGCCCGGCGGCCGCTGGAACTACACGCACAAGTTCGCGTCGTTCGCGGTCACCGGGCACGTCACGATCGGCGGCCGGCGGTTCGCGTTCGCCCCCGAGCGCGCGTTCGGCACGATGGACTTCACGAAGATGTACGCGCTGCGCCACGCGGTCTGGCGCTGGGTCGCGCTGTGTGGCCGCAGCCGGCAGGGGGCGCTGATCGGCCTCAACATGGTCGACCCGACGCCGGACGCGCCGGTCTCCGAGAACGCGGCCTGGATCGACGGCAAGCGCGAGCCGCTCGCCGCGGTCCGGCTGTCGCTCGATGCGCCGGATCTCGCGGACAGCGCGTGGCGCGTCGAGGCGCGCAGCGTCGATCTGCGGATGCAGGCGATCGCGCACGTCGAGCAGAAGCTCGATCTGCCGCTCGTGAAGCAGAAGCTGCGCCACGTCGTCGGCTCGTTCTCCGGCCACGTCCGGACGCGGACCGGGCACGTCCACGATCTCGAGTCGGTCGTCGGCATCGCCGAGGACTACGACACCTGGTGGTGACATGTCCGAGGTCGTCGAAGTCGAGCGCCGGCGCGCGAAGCTCGTCTACACGCTGATCGCGGCGTTCGGCGTGATCGTCGCGATCGGCATCGTGGTGTTCACGATCCTGTTCCTGCGCGACCGCCCGGCCGATGCGTGCACGCGGCTGCTCGGCCCGACCGATCGCTACGAGCAGCTCGCCGGCACGAAGCTCGAGTCGCGCGGTGGCGTCGGCGGCGGCCTCGATTGCGACGTCACGTTGTGGCAGACCGGCGCGACGTCCGTCGATCCGGCGGTCAAGCTCTCGAACCGCCCCGCCAGCCAGTACGACGACACACGCAAGGAGCTCGAGGCGAGCGGATCCGGAACGATCGACGGCAACATGCTCGTGTTCTCGATGTCGGATCGGCACGTCATCCTGTTCCGGCACGGCGAGACGATGACGCGGCTCGAGCTCGATGCGCACGTCTTCGACGTCGTGAAGGCGCGCCAGCTCGCGCAGGAAGTCATGGCGCGCGCGCGTTAGGCGTCCGCGTCGCTCAGCCGACGGCCTGCTGCTGCAGCAGCGTCTGGCCGTCGCGCACGTACGTCGAGCCGACGATCGCCTTCGCCGTGCGCTTGCCGACCGCGGCGAGCTCGGCGAGCCCGGCGTAGCTCTTCGCGCGACCGAGCGAGATCGCCGCGATCGACACGCTCATGATCGGGAACTTGCGCTGGATGCCGAACCGGTCCTTCGTCTCGATGTAGCCCGCGGCGCGATCCACCGGATCGTAGTACAGCCGGATCAGGTGATCGAAGCGCTCGCAGATCCCGCGGCACACCTCGTCGACGCGATCCGCCGACGTCACGAACACGAAGTCGTCGCCGGCGATGTGGCCGATGAAGTCACCGGTGTTGCCGAGCCGCTGGACGACGTGGCGGATCACGTCGCCGGTCTGGCGGATCACCGCGTTCGCCTTCGCGTAGCCGTAGTAATCGTTGAACGCCTTCAGGTTGTCGAGGTCGAGGTAGCACGCGACCGCGCTCGGATCGCCGACCGCGAGCCGGCGCTCGATCTCGGCCTGGATCGCGTCCGCGCCGGGCAGCTGCGTCGTCGGCGACGCCCCGAGCTCGCGCGCCTGGCGATCGAGCGCCTTCGCGACGCGCGCGAGCAACTCCGCGGCGTCGAACGGCTTGACCATGTAGTCCTCGGCACCGGAGCGGAACGCGCGGACCTTGTCGGCGGTGTCACCGCGCGCCGACAGGAACATGATCGGCGCCATGCCGATCGACGGATCGCTGCGGATCAGCTCGGCGCACCGGTAGCCATCGACGCCGGGCATCAGCACGTCGAGCACGATCATGTCCGGGCGGAACCGGCGGGCCTCGGCGAGCGCGGCGTTCGCCGAGCCCGCGTCGCGCACCTGGTAGCCGCCGAGCTCGAGCACCTCGCGACAGATCTGGCGGATCGACGGATCGTCGTCGACGACGAGCACGCGCGGTGCCTCGCGGCGGCCCTGCTCGACGAGCCGCAGGCACGCGTCGCGGAAGTGCGCCGGCTGGATCGGAAACTCGAGCAGATCGTCGGCGCCCGCCGCGAGCAGATCCGCGCGGCGCTCGGCCTCGCCGACGACCATCACCGCCGACTTGTGCGTGTCCGGATCGTGCTCGAGGATCGCGAGCAGCGCGAGCGCATCGGTCATCGCGCCCGCGACCACGGTGAGGGCAGGGTGCTCGGTGCGCGCGATCGCGAGCGCGGTGTCGACGTCGTTCGCGACGAGCACGCGATCGGTCAGCGACATCAGCAGGCCCTTGAGCAGCAGCGCGCGCCGCGGATCGTCGTCGGCGACCAGCGCGCACGCGCCCTCGCCGAGCCCGCGCCGCCGCGGCTTCTCGTCGACCGGTGCCGGCGTGCTGTCCGCCTTTGCCGATACCGGCAGCGTGAACACGAACTTCGTGCCGGTCGCGCCGGACTCGACCCAGATCCGGCCGCCGTGCGCCTCGATGATCGTGCGCGAGATCGACAGCCCGAGCGCCGTGCCGCCGACGCGCCGGCTCGACGCCGAGAACGGCTCGAACACGCGCTCGCGATCCTCGGGCGGGATCGGCTCGCCGGAGTTGTGGACGGAGACGCCGACCGCATCCTCGGACAGCGGCGGGCCGAACACCTGGACATCGATCACGCCACCGGTCGGCGCGAACCGGATCGCATTCGTGATCAGGTTGCCGAGCACCTGCGACAGCCGCTCGGGATCGCCGAGGATCGAGATGTCGTCGGCGGATGCGCCGAGCACGATCGTCAGCTGCTTCGTCGCCGCCGCGGCGCGGTAGCGATCGATCACCTCGCGCGCGAGCCGGTCGAGCTGCACCGGCGCTGCCGCAACGGTGATCGTGCCGGCCTGCGCCCGCGCGAGATCGAGCAGCTGGTCGACGAGCTGGTTCATCCGCGTCGCCGCCTGGCGCGCCATGTCGATGTAGCGCAGCTGGCGATCCGACAGCGGCCCCGCATAGCCGGACAGCACGATGTCGAGCGCGCCCGCGATCGACGTCAGCGGCGTTCGCAGCTCGTGCGACATCACCTGCGCGAACTCCGCACGCCGGCGCGCGATGTCCGCGGTGTCGCCGAGATCGCGCAGCACGACGATCGCGCCGATGGACTCGCCCTGCTCGCGCAGCGGGGTCACCACCGAGTGCAGCACGCGATCACCGATCCGGACCTCTTCGCGGATCGGCTGACCATCGCTCGCGCCGGCGGCGAGCTCGAACGGATAGAAGCCGACGATGTCCTTGAGGTACGTCGTGTCGATCTGCGCGTCCTCGGGGATCCCGAGCATCTCGCGCGCCGCGCGATTGACGAACACGTCGCCCGAGCGCGTGTCGGCGAGGATGGCGCCATCGGCCATCGCATCGACCGCGAACCGCAGCTCGCTTACCCCGGCCGGCATCTGTGAGTGAGCATACCCAAATCGGAACGAAATCGCCGGTCCGGCCACACATCAGGTTGAAAGGATTCGCGGTCAGAACGTTTGCCAGACCCGCATTCACGCGGGGCGCGCGGATCGTTCCGCTCCGCGTGACGGACCGCGCGGCGGCGTCGTCCTGTCCGGGTGTGTGGCGTTTCCTCGTCCTCGCGATCGCCGCGTGCGCGGATCTGCCCTATCAGCTGCCGATCCCGCCCGAGCCGCAAGCGCTGTGCGGCAACGCGGTGCTCGATGCGAACGAGCAGTGCGACGGGTTCACGTATGCAAGGGACACGTACACGAGGCTGCCGTGCGGCGCGCCCGACACCACGCTGGCGTGTCACCTCGTCTGCACGGAGGACGTGTGTCCGAGCGGCATGGTCTGCGACGCCGAGCAGCGGTGCGTCGAGCTGCGCTACTTGCAGCCGCTGTTTCCGGAGCCGCTCGCGCACGTCGGGTCGGACTTCTACATCGGCTCGTTCTTCACGCCCGGCTTCGACGATGTCGTCGCGTGGCTCGGGTCGACCGTGATCGTGCACCACTTGCGCGAGAGCTCGCTGCGCAAGGAGATCCAGCTCGCGGTGCCGCGCACCGGGCCGGCGATCGTGGCGCCGCTCGACGACGACGGTCTCGTCGACGTCGCGTACGTCGCCGCGGGATCGATCGAGGTGCTGCGCTCGACCGGGACGTCGCTGGCACCGGCCGCCACGCTGCCGCTCGCCGCGGGCGAGACCGTGCTGGCCCTCGCGGCCGGGCAGTTCGGGACACCGCTCGAGCCGGACCGCGATCTGCTCGCGCTCGTCGAGACAGCGAGTGGCCGGGTGCTGCGGCGCTACGCGGGCCGGGCGCTCGCGGCGTACACGGCCGCCGATGTCACCGTGCTCTCCGATGCGAGCCTCGAGCTCGCGCAGGTACCGGTCGTGTGGAGCGTCGCGGCGGGCGGGCCGTTCGGCGATGAGCTGTATGTCGTGGTCGACGATCCGCGCGCGGTCGTCGAGATCCAGTTCGGACCGGCCGGGCTGCGCGTGCTCGACGTGCCGCTGCTGTCGCAGCCGGTCGTCGCGGTCGAGGGCGCGCCGATCGGACGCGATGGGCCGGCGACGACGTTCGCGTACTCGTCGCCGACTGCGGTGTTCTCGCCCGACGGGATGACCGATGGCGCGGCGACGAGCACGCTCGCCTGGCTGTCGGGACCGCACACGCAGGCGGGGATCGTGTTCGCGCAGGACGACGTGATCCGGACGATCCCGCCGCTCGCGCCGCAGACGATCTCGTTCGCGCCGCGCGTCGTGCGCACGGCGGACGCGAACGGGGACGGGATCCAGGACGTGATCGCATCCGACGGGACGCAGTTCGTCGTGCTGCTCGCGGGGGTGGGGCCATGAGGTGCGTCGCGTGGCTTGCCGTGCTCGCGATCGGTTGTGCGCCGCTCGCGAAGCGACCGCCGGTGCCGAAGGCGGCGAGCTACGGCGTGCTCGCCGCGGGGATCGCGGCCGGCCTCGCGGCGGCGTACGAGACCTACGCGGCGCTCGACGCGCAGGGCGAGGCCGAGCACATCCTGTACGACCTGCAGCACACCGCGATCACGAACCTGACCTACGTCGACGCGCGCGAGCGGCGCGACACGGCGCGGTCGTGGGCGGTGGGCCTCGGACTCGCGTCGGTGCTGGCGACCGCCGATGGTGGCTGGCTCGTGTACCAGCATCGGATGCACGATCGGATCGACCAGCGTCGGATCACGATCTCGCTGCTGGCGGGCGGGGCGGCCGTCGGCGTTCGGTTCTGACCGCGCTATGCTGCGCCCGATGGTGCGCGGTCTCGTGGGATGCCTCGTGGTCGCGGCGTGTGGGTCACCCGACGCGCCACCGATCGGCGAGGTCACGGTGCGGATCTCGACGAACGGCGTGACCGGTAGCGATGCGGTCGTCCCGCCGCGACCGATCGAAGGCGCGTTCGCGTTCGTCGACGGCGGCGAGCCGGTGCGCAGCGACGCCGCCGGCATCGCGGTCGTCCCGGTCACCCGCGAGCTGTCGACCGTGCACGTGATCGCGACCGATCCGGCGACGCCGCTGTACACGACGATCGACGTGCCGGTCGGCGCGACCGTCGTGGTCGGCGGGATCCCGGCGGCCGTGAACATCGGCAGCCAGATCATCGATCTGCCCGCGGAGACCGGCGCGATCTCGTACTCGCTCGCGCTGCCGGTGCGCTGCGTGTCCGCGCCGCAGCCCGCACCGCAGCCGGAGTTCTTCGTCGGGGTGCGCAGTGGCTGCGAGACCGAGACCCGGCGCGTGTTCGGCTTCGTCACGACCGCGACCGCCACGCGCTACGTCACGACGGCGACGCCCCTGGTGCCGACGAACGGGATCACGATCCCCGGGCCGTACCAGGATCTCGTCACGTACACGCTGATGATCGAGGGTGCGACGGCGACCCAGGCCGCGGTCGGCGCGACGAGCGAGCGCGACCTCACGACCGCCGGGTCCGCGGACGTCGTCGGCGATACCGCGTCGATCGCGGCGCCGCCCGGCATGGACGCCGCGGTGATCCGTCAGGCCGAACCCGGCGCGACCTCGCAGCTGATCGTGCCCGGCGCGGTCCCGCCCGGTGCCTCGACGATCGACGGGGCCGCGCTGCTGCCGATCGTCGGCGAGCCGATCGTCGACGGCGATCGCATGCAGTGGGACTTCGACGCCGGTGCGCGCGACGTCGATGGCATGGTGCTCGATGCCACGGTGGCCGGCACGCGCTGGATCGTTCACGGCGCACCGACGACCACGGCGGTCGAGGTCCCGGTGCTGCCCGCCGAGACCGGGCGCGACCTGCGTGGCGGCACGATCGAGCCGCGGCTCATCCGCTATCACGGCGTCGAATCCGTCGGTCGCACGTTCGACCGCGACCCGACCGTGACCGGACTGTCGACCGGCCACGCGCCGTCCGACGGACGCGTCGCCACGACGTTCCGCCAGCTGTAGGCCGATGTCGGCGCCTTGACCCGGTCGTCCGGTCTCCGGACATCGTGGCCGGATGTCCGGACACCGGACAGCCGTCACGGATGCGGGAGATCCCGACGACAAAAAAACTCACTCCCGATCGCGATTCGCGCGATCATGGATCAAAACATGCGTCGTATCTCGATCGTCCTCGCGACGATCACGGCTTGCTCGTCGGGAAACCGCACTCCATCGTCGTCGCCACCGCCGGCGGAGACCGAGGCCGCGAAGCCGCCACCGCTCGTGACCTGCGCGGACGCCGTGCTCGTGATGGAGCAGGGCCGCGAGGTCGGCATGCAGTGCGAGTCGAAGCTCCGCGCGCCGACCGTCGTCGTCGATCTGCGCGACGAGTGGACGCCGAAGCTGTTCGCGCCGGGCCCCGACGGCAAGGCACCGCAGTTTCGGCAGACCTATCTCCAGCTCGCGCTCGAGCGCGACGAGGCCGGCAAGCCGCTTCCGCCGAACCTCGGGCTCGCCGAGCTGTATGGCATCGTGCCGTCGCTCGCGATCGTGCGCGCGCGGTTCGCGCAGCCGCAGCGCTACGCGTGCCACGCGAAGATCGACTCCGCGCCGATGGCGAAGCTGACGCGGCCGTACGGCCAGGAGCACGACGGTATCCTCAAGCTCGCGAAGTACACGCGCACCGTGCTCGGCGCCCAGCTCGAGCGTGCCCGCCAGCAACGCAAGCTGCCCGACCTCACCGCGTTCGAGACCGATCGCGAGATGGGGCCGACGTACGCCAAGTACAAGGCCGCGGACGAGATCTACAGCGGCATCACGACCGCGCAGCGCCACCTCGTGTGCGCCGGCTACCTGACCGACGCCGACGTCGACGGGACGCTGTCGTGGAAGACCGGCACCGCACTCGAGCTGTTCCAGCGCCGCAACTTCCTGATGCCGAACAACCGGATCGATCCGGAGACGCGCACCGCGCTCGCGACCGATCCGCGCGAGCTCGATTTCCGGTTCGCGCTGCGCGTGCTGCGCGAGCGCGTCGTCGACGCGACCGGCCTGATCGAGGACGGCACGGCGAGCAATGGCCCGCAGCCGATCCTCGGCCGCATGCTCGATCCCGAGGCGATGCGGATGGCGCGCGGCCACGAGAAGCCGCTGCCGAACGCCGCGCCGGATCTCGTGGCGGCCGCGACCGAGGCGGCCGCGAAGCAGCTCGGCTGGACGAGCCCCGCCGACACCGCGGCGTTCCTCGCGCGCCACCCCGGTGGGCTGCGCGTCGCGGTCGTGCTGCCGGCGGCGCCGCCGTGGCACGCGAAGCACATGGCGCTGTCGACCGAGATCGATCGCGGCGACGTCTGGTACGACGACAAGCCGACGCCACGGATCGTCCAGCACCGGCCGAACCTCGTGCTGTTCGTCGACGATCACGGCACGAAGCGCCCGCTCGTGCGCTGGCCGACGACGATCGGCGGCTGGTCCGACGTCAACATCCCGGGCGTCGGCATCGTCCAGAAGTGGAAGGAGTCCGACGTCGGGCCGCGCGTATGGCGTGACCTGTTCGCGGCGCCGACGTGGCTGCCGCCGGGCACCACCCCGGATCGCGACCTCGTGCGGTGGGCCGGTCCCGGCAAGTGGGAGCTCAAGAAGTCGATCATGGGGCCGGGCCCGCACGCCGCGTTCGGCATCATGCTGCTGCCGCACTACCGGATCACGAAGCTGCCGAACGGGCGCGATCAGGTGATCGACAACGGCATCGGTACGCACGGCTCGGCGGTCGTGACGTCGATCGTCCACGGCACGAGTCACGGCTGCCATCGGCTCTACAACCAGCTCGCGGTGCGGCTCGGCACGTTCCTGCTCGCGCATCGCGATCACGTCGTGCGCGGCCAGCAGAAGGAGTACTACCGGCGCACCGTGCACTTCGGCAGCAAGGCGTTCCAGGCGCGGATCGACACGCGCGGCTTTGTCTACGAGCTGACGCCGCCGGTGCCGGTCAACGTGCTGCCGGGAAATATCCGATCCGAGCGCAAGGTGCCGCCGCTCGCATCGGCGCCCGCGCTGCCGTAACCACGCTACGGTGTTCGCCTCGTGACACGCGAGGACGAATGGCTGTGGGGCTGGGATGACACGCCCGGCATCGTCTCGGTCTGGGCCGAGGGCGATGGGCTCGTCGAGCTGTGGCGGCGGGTCGATGGTGCGATCGTGCGCGAGCAGCAGCGATTCCGGCCGTGGCTGCTCGTCGAGCACCTCGCGGACGTCGCGCACGCGAAGCTGCCGTGGCGCGAGCTCGACGGCGACGGGCCGTTGCGGTTCGTCGTGCGCGCCGACAGCTGGGACCAGCTGCAGGCCGCGGTGCTCGCCGGCGCGTCGAAGCGGCTCGGCATTCCGGTCGGCCACGTCCGCGACCTCGGGAACTGCGTGCTCGCGCTGTCGCCCGAGGAGCAGTACCTCGTCGCATCGGGGCGGACGTACTTCCGTGGGATGACGCTCGACGACGTCCGGCGGATGCAGATCGATCTCGAGACGACCGGGCTTGATGCCGAGCGCGACCGGATCTTCTTGATCGCGGTGCGCACGCCCGATGGCGTGTCGCGTGTGCTCGAAGGCGACGACGAGCGCGCGTTGATCGCGCAGCTGATCGCCCTCGTGCGCGAGGCCGATCCGGACGTGATCGAGAACCACCACCTGCACGGCTTCGATCTGCCGTTCCTCGATCGCAGGGCGCGCCTGCTCGGCATCCCGCTCGCGCTCGGCCGGATCGGCAGCGGGCTCAAGCAGCGCGGGGCGCGGCGCGGCGTCGCGCTCGGCGCGGATCCGGATCGCCGCGTGCGGTTCATCGCGCCGGGCCGCGAGCTGATCGACACGCTCGACGCGGTGATGCGCCACGACTTCGCGGCGCGCGAGCTGCCGGGCCACGGGCTCAAGCCGGTCGCGCGCCACTTCGGGATCGCGACCGACGACCGCGAGCTGATCCCCGGCGATCAGATCCACGACGTCTATCGCACCGATCCCGAGCGCGTGCGGCGCTACGCGATCGCCGACGTCGAGGAGGTCGCCGATCTGTCGCGGCTGCTGAGCGGGCCCGCGTTCGCGCTCGCGCAGATGGCGCCGCGCCGGTTCGAGCGGCTCGCCGATGCCGGGCCGGCGACGGGCGTGATCGATCCGCTGCTCGTGCGCGCGTACCTGCGCGCGAACCATGCGCTGCCGGCGCACCAGGCGGGCGACGGCACCGAGCACACCGGCGCGGCGCTGCACCTGTTCGCGGCCGGCGTCGCGCATCGCGTGGTCAAGGCCGACGTCGCGAGCCTGTATCCGTCGCTGATGCGCGAGCACCGGATCTCGCCGGCGCGCGACACGCTCGGCGCGCTGCTCGCGCTCGTCGATCGACTGGTCGATCACCGGCTGCGCGCGAAGGCGGCGGCGAAGGCGGCGCGCGCCGGCTCGCGGGAGCGTCACGCGCATGAGGCGATGTCCGCGGCGATGAAGCTCGTCGTCAACTCGGCGTACGGCTACCTCGGCGCCGGCGGGCTGACGCGGTTCGCCGACGTCCACGCGGCGAACGAGGTCACGCGCCATGGTCGCGAGACGCTCGCGCTGATGTGCCGCGAGCTCGCGGCGCGCGGCGTGACGCTGCTCGAGGCCGACACCGACGGCGTGTACTTCGCGGTGCCCGCATCGTGGACCGTCGACGACGAGCGACGGTGCGTCGCCGAGGTCGACGCGCTGCTGCCGGATCGCGTGCAGCTCGAGTACGAAGGTCGCTACGCCGCGATGCTGTCGCACGAGCCGAAGAACTACGTGCTGCTCGGCTACGACGGCTCGCTGACGTTGCGCGGCGTCGCGTTCCGGTCGAGCCGCACCGAGCCGTTCGGCGAGGCGTTCCTGCGGCGCGCGGTACGCGCGGTGCTCGTCGGCGACGTCGCCGGCGTGCGCGACGCGTACCTCGACACCGTGCGCGCGCTGCGCCGGCGCGAGCTGCCGACCTTCGACGTCTCGATGCGCGTGCGGCTGACGCGCTCGCCGAGCCAGTACTTCGAGACCCGCGACAGCCGGCGCGAGCTCGCGTACGAGGCGATGCTCGCGGCCGGCCGCACGACGTGGGGCCTCGGCGAGCGTGTGCGCGTGTACCGGATCGCGGGCGGCGGGGCAGGGCTCGTCGTCGACGGCGAGGACACCGCGCGCGACTACGACATCGATCATTACGTGCGCGTGCTGCGCGATCAGTTCGCGACGCGGCTCGTCCACGCGTTTGCGCCCGACGACTTCGCGGCGGTGTTCGCGGATCCGGATCAGCTGTCGCTGTTCTCGACGCCGCTGTCGTCGATCCGGCCGGTGCTCACGCAGTTTCCGGCCGCGCTGTAGGCGCGAGTGCGAGTGGCAAACGCCCGGCGATCGGATCGATGTCGCGGCGTGCGCGTTACGATGTGCTGTCCGTCTGGGAGGGTCGATGCGGATACGCTGCGCGTGGCTCGTGATCGTGTTCGGGTGCTCGGGATCGTCGTCGGAGACGCCCGACGCGGCGCCGCCTGTCGATGCGGGAAGCGGCGCGGATGCGGCTCCCGATGCCTCGGCGCCGGTCGCCCCGGTCACCGAGAACGCGGCGCTCGACGTCGAGATCGCGAGCACGGCGACCGGCCGGCTCGTGGCGACCGACGCCAACGGCGATGCGCTCACCTACCGCATCGTGACTCCGCCGGCGAAGGGCACGCTCGCGGCGTTCGATCCGGCGACCGGCGCGTTCACGTACGCGACGACCGAGCTCGTCGCGACGACCGACAGCTTCACGTTCCAGGTCAGCGACGGCACCGCGGACGCCGCGACCGAGGGCACGGTCAGCGTGAACATCCTGCCGTTCGACTTCACGGGGCGCTACGCGCTCGAGAACGTGACGCTCGACGGCCAGCCGTGCAACCCGACCTCGTTCACGGTCGATCACCACGACGATCAGCTCGTGATCGGCGACCGCCGCGTCACGTGCGGCGGCGCGACGACGACGCTCAGCTTCCAGCCGATCACGATCCTGCCGGATCGCAAGCTGCAGTCGCAGGGGAGGACGATCGGCACCCTGAACGATTCGACGATCACGATCGCGTTCTCGCAGTTCGTCAGCGGCTGCGGCACGGTGTCGATCAACTTCAACCTGTCGAAGACGGCGACCGGCTATCTGTACAGCGAGGTCTCGATCGTGCCGTGTATCTCGAGCGACGCGATCGCGGCGACCGTCGCGTCGTACACGCCGCTGGCGCGCCTCGTGATCCCCGCGCCGGTCGTGCACTTCTCACCGACGCATGTCGGCACGCCGGTGCCGGCGACCGTCGAGCTGCGCAACACCGGCAAGGTCGCGACGACGCTGACGCCGACGCTCGCCTCGCCGGTCGGCTTCCTCGGCGGCGCGATACCGGGCACCGGCGGCACCTGCACGGGGCCGCTCGCGGCGAGGGCGTCGTGCACGGTCGTGCTCGATCCGAGCGCCGGGCCCGCGAGCTGCTTCAACAAGGGCATCGGGTTCGATTACACCGACGGCATCGCGAACACGGCGTTCGTGTTCGCGAACGGCTGCGTGTCGCCCGTGTTGACCGGCGTCACCGACGTCGCGGTGGGCTCGAGCTTCTTCTGCGCGATCCATTCCGGCGGCCTGTCATGCTTCGGCGACAACAACCTCGGACAGACCACCGTGCCGGCGCTGACGAACCCGACGCGCGTGTTCGCCGGCGCGAACCACGCGTGCGCGCTGCACGCGGGTGGCTTCGCGTGCTGGGGCGACAACAGCTCCGGCCAGCGCAACCTCCCGACGATCTCGACGCCGACGCAGTTCGCGCTCGGCTTCTCGCACAGCTGCACGCTCACCAGCGCCGTGGCGTGCTTCGGCAGCAACTCGGATCAGCAGGTGTTCCCGATCCCGGCGCTCGTCGCACCGACCGCGATCGCATCGCAGGCGCTGCACACGTGCGCGATCGACGGCACCGCCGTGAAGTGCTGGGGCTTCGGCAGCGGCACGCCGCCGGCGATGACGAGCCCGACCGCGATCACGACCGGCTTCTCGCACAGCTGCGCGATCGACGCGGGCGTCGTGCGGTGCTGGGGCGACAACAGCTCCGGGCAAACGACCGTGCCGCCGCTCGTCAACCCGCGCGCGGTTGCCGCGGTCGACAACTCGACGTGCGCGCTCGACGACAACGGCGTCACGTGCTGGGGCAACAACCTGCGCGGCCAGACCGACGTGCCACCGCTCGCCGCGCCGATCGACAAGATCGCGGGTGGCGAGCACGCCTGCGCGATCGCGGGCGGCGGTCTCACCTGCTGGTAGCTACTCGGCGTCCTGACCCTGACGCCGGAACGTGCGCTCGAGCGCCGCGTAGAAGCCGCCGCGCGCGACCAGCTCGTCGTGCGTGCCCTGCTCGATCACGACGCCCTTGTCCATGACGACGATCAGATCCGCGTTGCGGATCGTCGACAGCCGGTGCGCGATCACGAGCGTCGTCCGGCCCTTCATCAGCTCGGCGACGCCGCGCTCGATCAGCGCCTCGGCCTCGGGATCGACGTGTGCGGTCGCCTCGTCGAGGATCAGCACCTCGGGATCGCGGAGCAGCGCGCGCGCGAACGCGACCAGCTGGCGCTCGCCGGCCGAGAAGTTCGAGCCGCGCTCGGCGACCGGCGCGTCGAGCGTGTCCTTGCGGCGGGCGAGCGCGCGGTCGAGCCCGACGCGGTGGACCGCGGCCTCGAGGCGATCGACATCGGTCGGCTTGCCGAGCGTGATGTTCTCCGCGAGGCTGCCGGCGAACAGGATCACGTCCTGCGAGACCACGGTGATCCGCTCGCGCAGCTCGGCGAGCGGGATGTCGCGGATGTCGACGCCGTCGAGCCGGATCGCGCCGCGGTCGCGCTCGTAGAGCCGGGTCAGCAGCTTGATCACGGTCGACTTGCCCGAGCCGGTCGCCCCGACGACGGCGACGGTCGCGCCGCGCGGCACGCGCAGATCGATCCCGCGCAGCACCGGCTCGGCGCCGTAGCTGAAGTGCACGTTGACGAGCTCGACCGCCGGGCGCGCGGTCGACGCCGGCGCGGGCTTCTTCGGATCCTGGTCCGGCTTCGTGCCGCCGGCGTCCGGGTTCTCGCCGTCCCATTCCTTGGTGTCGAGCAGCGCGAAGATCCGCTCGCTCGCCGCCATCGCGCCCTGCATGACGGCGTACTTCGCCGACAGGTCGCGCACCGGGATGAAGAACTTGTTGATGTACTCGATGAACACGACGACGATGCCGATCATCGCGATCGAGCCGGTGCGGTGGCCGGCGGCGTACCAGATCACGACCGCGACCGCGACCGAGCCGATCGCCTCGACGATCGCGTACATCGACGCGTCCGCGCGGATCTGGCCGAGGTAGGCGTCGCGGTGGCCGGCGTTGATCTCGTCGTACTCCTGGCGCGCGATCGGGCCGCGGCCGAGCAGCTGGACGACGCGGATGCCGGACAGGTGCTCCTGCGCGAACGCGTTCATCGCGGCGAGCCGGACGCGGATCTGGCGGAACGACGCGCGCATCAGCCGCCGCGCGTACTCGACGAGCACGACGAGCACCGGCAGCGTGATGAACACGAGCAGCGTCAGCGTCGCGTCGATCGTGAACATCACGATCACGATCGCGAGCATCTTCACGAAGTCGGCAATCAGGGTGATCGCGCCCTGCGCGAACATCTCGTTGAGGCTCTCGATGTCGTTGGTCATCCGCGTCATCAGACGACCGACGGGGATCTTGTCGAAGAAGGCCGCGCGCTGTGCGAGCACGTGATCGAAGATCGCGATCCTGAGCGCGTGCATCGTGCGCTGGCCGGCGAGCTGGAGGAACCAGGTCTCGCAGAACGCCGAGCCACCCTGCGCGAGCACGAGGCCCATGTAGAGCAGGGCATCGAACGGCAGCGCGTCGAGGTTGCCGCGCAGCATGTGCTCGGTCAGCGCGTAGCGAAACAGCGCGGGCTGCGCGAGCTCGAGCGCGATCGTGAGCGGCATGAACATCGCCCACGCGAGCAGCAGTCGCCAGTGCGGCCGCACGAACGGCCACAGTCGCCGCATCAGCGCGACGTCGTACGCCTTGCCGAGGACGGCCTCCTCGCCACCGGCACCGCGAGCACCGGCCGCGCCACCGCCACCGGGCGACGGCGGCTGCGTCGGCTGCGCGGACATCGCAGGCGTCGCCACTACGAGGCCTCGCGCTGCGCCTGGAGCTCGGTGTCGAGCTGCGTCCGGTAGAGCTCGCTGTACAGGCCGCCCTGCGCGAGCAGCTGCTCGTGCGTGCCCTTCGCGACGACCTTGCCCTGATCGAGGACGACGATCTGGTCCGCGTCCTTGATCGCGGCGACCCGGTGCGAGATCAGCACCGCGGTGCGGCCGTGCATGACCGCGCGCAGGTTTGTCAGGATCTTGCGCTCGGTCTCGGCGTCGACCGACGACAGCGAGTCGTCGAGCACGAGCAGCCGCGGCTCGGACGCGAGCGCGCGGGCGAGCGCGACGCGCTGGCGCTGGCCACCGGACAGCGTGATGCCGCGCTCGCCGACGATCGTCGCGAGGCCCTCGGGCATCATCGCGAGATCGCGATCGAGGCCGGCGGCGGCCGCGGCGGCGACGACCTTCGGGTCGTCGCGCAGGTCGAGCTTCGCGGCGAGCGCGGCCATGCTCTCGAGCTCGCGGGCGCGCGCCGCCGGGATCGCGGAGCCGCCGCCGTAGCCCATCGCGATGTTGTCCGCGATCGTCGTCGAGAACAGGAACGCCTCCTGCGGCGCGTAGCCGATCTGCGCGCGCAGCGACGCGAGCGGCAGCGTCGTGACGTCGCGGCCGTCGACGTACACCGTCCCGGCAGGGACCTGGATCAGCCGGCACAGCGCGTCGACGAGCGTGCTCTTGCCGGCGCCGGTGCGGCCGACGACCGCGGTGATCGTGCCGGGCGGCAGCGTCAGCGTGATGTGCTCGAGCAGCGCGCGGTCGCCGACCTTGACGGTCAGATCCTTGATCTCGACGTGCGCGGGCTTGTCGCTCGCGGCGAGCGGCGCGCCGGTGCCATCGGGAATCTCCGGCTGCTCGTCGGACAGCTGGACGAGGCGCGTCCACGACGCGCGGCCACGCTGGACGAGCGCGAGCATGAAGCCGAGCGTCAGCGTCGGCCACACCAGGCGCGCGAGGTAGCCGGAGAACGCGACGAGCTCGCCCTTCGTCATGTCGCTGTGGATCAGCGCGCGGCCACCGAACAGGATCAGGATCGCGGTGCCGAGCGCGGCGAGCGTGTTGAGCGACGGTCCGAGCTGGATCCGGACCTTCGCGGCTTCCATGTTCTGGTGCAGCAGCTTGCCGCTGCGCTCCATGAAGCCCTTGCGGCGCACGTCCTCGAGGCCGTAGGTCTTGATCACCTGGATCGCGCCGAGGTCCTCCTGGATCCGCGACGACAGCGCGCCGAGCTCGGCCTGGACCCCGCGCATCGTCGCGTAGATCCGCCGGCTCATCGCCTGGCCGACGATGTAGATCAACGGGAACGGCAGGATCGCCCACAGCGTGACGATCGGATCGGTCGCGATCATGACGCCGAGCACGCTGACGAACGCGACGACGGCGTTCGCGAGGTTGAGCAGGCCCGCGCCCCACATCGCGCGCACGGTCTGGACGTCGTTCGTCAGCCGCGACATCACGTCGCCGGTCGGGTGCGTGCGGTAGTAGCCCGGCGACAGCGTCATCAGGTGACCGAACAGATCCGAGCGCAGGTCGTACTCGGCGGCGCGCGCGGCGTTGAAGATCCAGATCCGCGACAGGATCCGCGTCAGCGCGGTCGCGAGCGCGAACACGCCGAGCAGCACCACGTAGATCACGATGCGATCGCGATCGACGGTGACGTGCGCGGCGGCGGCGGCGGTCGCGTCCTTCGCGGCGGTCTCGTCGTAGCCGAGCGCGTCGATCGAGCGCTTGATCATCTCGGGCACGCCGAGGAAGAACACGTTCGTGAGCAGCAGCATCACGACGCCCGCGGCGAGCGGCCGACGGTACGGTTTCAGGTAGCCGAGGGAGCTGCGCGAACTCGCAACGTCACCTGACACGTCGGCCACCTTAGCAAAGAATCTCTGTTTGATGCGGCGACGGACCCTGGTCGATCCGTCAGGGAGCGATCGCCTCGTGCGCGGTTCGTGAGTGCGCATGCGTTCACTCGGTGTGACGTGTAACCACGCGATTCAACGGGCGCGTGCGGTTGTGCCCGTCTCGAGGCGTCGGTAGCATTCAAGTCCCCGGGGACCATGGCGGATCTTTCTTCAATCCTCGCAGTACTCGAGCACGACCCCGACGACGTCCAGGCACTCGAGTCCCTCGCGGGCGCGATTCGCCAGGCGGCGCCCGATGTACGCACGACCCGGCTCGCCGAGGCGCGCAAGCTGCTCGCGTCGCGCGGCCGGCCCGACGCCGTCGTGCGGCTGCTCGATCTCGAGCTCGAGGTCGCGCCGCCCGAACGCCGCGCCGACATGCTGATCGAGAAGGGGATGATCCTCGACGCCGACGTGCTCGACGTCGCCGGCGCGCGCGCCGCGTTCGAGCAGGCGCTGCAGCTGCGGCCCGACGACGGGATGGCGAAGGAAGCGCTCGGCGAGCTCGAGCTCGCGGCGAGCAACTGGCAGAAGTTCGCGGACAAGTACGTGTCGGAGGCGAGCGCGTCGACCGATCGCAGCCTCGCGACGAGCCTGTACATGTCGGCGGCGGAGACGTTCGTCAAGTTCGCGCCGGACGCGCCCGAGGCCGAGCAGTACCTGCGCAAGGCGCTCGAGATCGATCCGAAGAACGGCAAGGCGGCGTTTCACCTCGCTCGGCTGTACCGCCGCACCGAGCGGTGGCCTGATCTGGTCGCGCTCTACGAGCAGCGCGCCGAGACCGCGGCGACGCACGACGAGAAGATCGCGGCGCTGCTCGGCATCGCACGCGTCGCGCGCGCGCACCTCGGCAGCGACGGCGCGGCGAAGGCGGACATCGCGATCAACCGCGTGCTCCAGCTCGATCCCGCGCAGCCGCAGGCGCTACGCGCGGTCACGGACGCGTTCGCCGCGACCGGCAACTGGGTGTCGCTCGTCGGCGCGTACCAGGCAGCACTCAAGGCGCGCCGCGATCAGGAGGATCCGGGCATCCTGCTGCAGATCGCGATGGTGCTGTGGAAGCACATCGGCGATCTCGATCAGGCCGAGGACTACTTCCGCCGGCTGCGCAAGACCGACCCCGCGCATCCCGCGGCGCTCGACTTCTATCGCGTGTACTACCCGCAGAAGGGCGAGCACCAGAAGCTGCTCGCGCTGTTGCGCCAGGTCGAGAAGTCGCCGCGCGCGCGCAGCGAGAGCCAGCGCTCGATCGGCGTCGAGATCGCCGAGCTCGCCGAGAAGCAGAACAACCCGGAGAAGGCGATCGAGGCGTGGAAGCAGGTGCTGCGCGCCGATCCGAACGCCGCGACCAGCGAGGCCGGTGCGCAGGCGCGCGCGGCGCTCGGACGGCTGTATCGCAAGACCGAGAAGTGGAACGCGCTGCTCGATCTGATGAAGGAAGAGATCGAGCGCATCCCGGAGACCGACGTCGCCGGGCGCGTCGGCAAGCTGCACGAGATCGTCGAGATCTATCGCGACAAGCTGAAGCTCGACGTGATGGTGATCAACACCTACAACGCGATCCTCAAGATCGATCCGGACAACCGGCGCGCGACCGACGAGCTCGCGAACAAGTTCCGCGCGCTCGGCCGGTGGAACGATCTGATCGCGGTGCTGACGCGCAAGAGCGAGGTGCCGGACGTCCCCGACGCCGAGCGGATCGCGCTGCTGCGCGAGATCGCGGATCTGTGGTCGGAGCGATTCGGCAACTTCGCGAACGCGATCAAGCCGCTCGAGCGCATCCTCGAGCTCGCGCCCGGCGACGACAACGCGCTCAACCGGCTCAAGGACATCTACACGAAGCGCCGGCAGTGGCGCGCGCTGATCGACGTGCTCGGCCGCGAGGCGAGCGTGCTGCCCGACGACGAGCGCCGCGCGAAGCAGGGCGAGATGGCAAAGCTCGCCGCGGACCGGCTCGGTGACACGCGGCTCGCGATCGAGATCTACAACGGCGTGCTCGCCGAGGCGGGCGCCGATCACACGGACACGCTCGCGAGCCTCGCGGGGCTGTACGAGCGCGAGAAGCGCTGGCTCGCGCTCGCCGAGATCCTGCACCGCCAGGTCGGCCACGCGAAGCAGCGCGACGCGATCGCGCTGTACGAGAAGCTCGGCCAGGTCTACGCGGATCGGCTCGGCTCGCCGCAGGCGTCGGCCGACGCGTGGCAAGCGATCCTCGACATCGAGCCCGGCCACGCGAAGGCGCTGCGCACGCTGCGCGAGCTCTACGCGACGACCGGCGACTTCGCCGGCCTCGAACGGCTGTACGCGCGGCTCGGCCAGGCGGACGAGCTCGTCGACGCGCTGCTCGCGATCGCGGATCGGCTCGACGCGAAGAGCGCGCGGTTGCCGCTCGTCGAGCGCGCCGCGCAGCTCGCGCAGCAGCAGGCCGATGCCGCTGCGACCGGCGAAGCTCCCGCCGAATCAGCGGCGCCTCAGAAGCCGCGGCGCGGCCGCGATGCCGGCAAGGACAGCTCGCCCGGTGCGCAGGCGCTCGAGCGCGCGCGCCAGGTCTGGGAGCGCGTGCTCGCGGTCGATCCGCAACATCGCGGCGCGGCGAGCGCGCTCGCACCGATCTACGCGCGGCAGGAGAAGTGGGCGAAGCTGATCACGGTCCTCGAGATCGAGCTCGCCGCGCAGCCCGACGTGCCGAGCCGGCTCGCGAAGATCGGCGAGATTCGCAAGGTCTGCGAGCAGAAGATGGGCTCGCGCACGCTCGCGTTCACGTGGACGCTGCGCGCGTTCGATCTCGATCCGACGAGCGAGCCGCTGTTCAAGGACGTGCTGCGCCTCGCGAGCGAGCAGGAGCAGTGGCGCGAGGCCGCCGCCGTGTTCGAGAAGCACGCGAAGTCCGCGCAGCTGCCGGAAGACGTCCGGCTGCGCCTGTATCGCGAGCTCGCGAAGATCGCGAGCCGCCGGCTGCAGGATCCCGATCGCGCGCGCGGCTATCACCGTCAGGTGCTCGCGCTTTCGCCCGAGGAGCGCGAGGCCGAGCAGCACCTCGAGGAGCTGTCGATCCAGCTCGCCGACTGGCCGGAGCTGCTCGCGTCGTATCGCGCGCGCGCGGCCCGCGAGAAGGACGCGACGATGCGCGCGGCGCTGCTGATCGAGATCGCGTCGCTCCAGGAGGAGAAGCTCGTCGATCTCGACGGCGCGGCGGCGACGTACAAGGAGGCGCTGCAGGCGATGCCGGGACAGCTGCGCGCGCTGCGCTCGCTCGCCCGGATCGAGGAAGCGCGCGGCGACTGGGAGTCACTCGCGACCGTGCTCGCGCAGGAGCTCGACCAGACGCCGGAAGGCCAGCCGCGGTTCGATCTGCTGATGCGGCTCGGCTCGCTGTACGAGGTCCAGCTCGACCGGCCGAACGCGGCGCTCGTCGCGTATCGCGATGCGCTCGGTGTGCCGGCCGTGGGGGGAGGCGTGCGGCCACAGGCGACCGCGGCGATCACGCGGATCGTGCTCGCGCCCGGCGCGAAGATCACGGCCGAGGATCGCGTCGCGAGCGCGCGCCTCGTGCTGCCGCAGCTGATCGCGGCGAAGAACCTCAACGAGCAGGCGCGCATCCTCGAGGTGATCCGCACCGGCGAGGCGACCGAGCCCGGCGAGCGGCTGCAGATCGATCGCCAGCTGATGCGGCTGTATCACACCGACCTCGGCGATCCCGCGGCGGCGTGGGATGCCGGCGTCCGCGTGCTCGCGGTCGCTCCCGCCGATGCGGAGAATCGCGCCGCGCTCGGCGTGCTCGCGGGTCAGCTCGGCCGCGACGGCGAGTGGGCGCAGTACCTGACGAAGGCGTTGCTCCAGGTTCGCGAGGGCGCTGCGCCGCAGGACGTGCGCGCGGTCGCGACCGAGCTCGCCCGGGTGTCCGGCGAGCGGCTCGCGGACAAGGCGACCGCGGAGCGCGCGTGGCTCACCGTGCTCGAGGTCGAGCCGGCGGCCGCCGATGCGTTCGACGCGCTCGCCGCGATGTACCGGATGGACGAGCGGTGGGGCGACCTGCGCGCGCTGCTCGAGCGCCGGGTCGAGGCGACGATGGATGATCGCGTCCGCCGCGCGGTGCTGCTCGAGCTCGCCGCGCTCGAGGAGGACGTGCTGCAGCAGCGCGAGCTCGCGATCGAGGCGCACCGCCGCGTGCTCGAGATCGATCCGGGCTACCTCGCGTCGTACCAGGCGCTCGACCGGCTCTACACCGCCGGCGAGCAGTGGGCCGAGCTCGAGCAGCTGCTCGCGCGCGGCACCGATCACGCGAAGAGCCCGCGCGAGCAGGTCGAGCTCGCGTATCGCCGCGCCGAGCTGTTCGCGCATCGGCTGGGAGATCCGAGCCGCGCCGTCGATCTGATCGAGGACGTGCTCGCGCGCCAGCGCGGTCACGCCGACGCGCGCGAGCTGCTCGAGGAGCTCCTGCCGCGGCCCGAGGTCACGCTGCGCGCCGCGCGGATCCTCGAGCCGATCTACGAGTCCGAGAAGCTGTGGAAGGATCTCGTCGGCGTGCTGCGCGCGCAGCGCAACCTCGCGACCGGTACCGAAGCGGTCGAGCTGCTGTCGCGGATCGCCGCGATCGAGGAGATCGAGCTCGGCTCGGCGAACAACGCGTTCGCGGCGTGGAGCGACGTGCTCGCGCTCGATCCGACGCACGAGCGCGCGCGCGTCGAGCTCGTGCGGCTCGCGGCGCAGCTGAACCGCTGGCCCGAGGCGACCGCGACGCTCGAAGGCGCGGCGAACGCGGTGCCCGCCGGCGACGTGTCGACGCGCGCGGCGCTGCTCGGCGAGCTCGCCGGGTACTACGACGCGCAGCTCCAGGATTCGGATCGCGCGATCGACGTCTATCGCCGGCTGCTCGACACCGACGCCGCGAACCCGGCCGCGGTGCGCCGCGCGACCGCCGCGCTGTCGCGGCTCTACGAGGGCTCGCGCAACTGGCCCGAGCTGCGCGCCGTGATGCGCAAGCAGGCGGAGTGGTCCGAGCGCGACGACGAGCGCCGCACGCTGCTCGTCCGGATCGCCGCGCTCGAGGAGGGCATGCTGCAGGATCGCGAGGCCGCGATCGGCACGTGGCGCGACATCCTCGTCGATCACCCGAACGATCCCGCCGCGCTCGACGCGCTCGAGCGGCTGTATCAGGGCGCCGAGCGCTGGCGCGAGCTGATCGACATCCTGCGCCGCAAGCTCGATCACGCGAGCGACGAGGACGCGAACACGCTGCTCGGCCGGATCGCGGAGATCCACGAGGTGATGCTCGAGGAGCCCGAGGAGGCGATCGCCGCGTACCTCGAGGCGGTCGATCGCGATCCGAACAACCGGCGCGCGGTCTACGAGCTCGGCCGGCTGTATCGCGAGGCGCACCGCAACGCCGATCTGCTCGACGTGCTCGAGCGCCAGGCGCAGCTCGATCCGCACGCGAAGATCGACACGTACATCGAGATCGCGCGGCTGCTCGCCGGGCCGCTCGGCCGTCCGGTCGAGGCGCTCGAGCGCTGGCACGCCATCCTCGAGGCCGAGCCGCAGCATCCGATGGCGCTGCAGGCGGTCGAGGCCGCGCTCGGCGATCCCGAGCTGCGCGTCCAGGCCGCCGAGATGCTGCGCCCGGTCTACGAGACGAGCGGCCAGTACGACCGGCTCGCGAAGCTGCAGCACCGCGCCGCGGAGTGGACCGACGATCCGGCGGCGAAGCTGCGCTCGCTCGGTGAGGTCGTGCGGATCCGCGAGCACCGGCTCGGCGACAAGGCCGGCGCGTTCGAGGCCCAGCTCCAGGCGCTGTCGTTCGCGGCGACCGAGCCCGAGCTGCCGCAGATGGTCGCGGAGACCGAGCGACTCGCGTCCGAGCTCGATCGCGAGGCCGAGCTGATCGACGCGTACCGCGGTGTCGCCTCGAACGTGCTCGACGCCGAGGTCCAGCGCCGGCTGTATCTCGACATCGCCGACCTCGCCCGCGGCGTCCGCCAGGACACGAACCTCGCGCGCGAGTACTACCAGAAGGTTCTGGATCAGGTGCCCGACGATCGCCGCGCGCTCGCCGCGCTCGAGGGCATCTACCGCGACACGAACGACGACGACCGGCTCGTCGAGGTGCTGCTCCGCCAGGCCGACGTCGCGAGCACCGACATCAACGATCGCGTCGGTTACCTCGTCGAGGCCGCGAACCTCTACGTCCAGCTGCGCCGCCCCGACGACGCGATCCTCACCTGGGAGCAGGTGCTCGGCGTCGCGCCCGAGCGCCGCGACGCGGTCGATGCGCTCGAGGCGCTGTATCGCGAGCAGGGCCGGTGGGCGGACGTCGTCGATCTGTACGAGCGCCGGCTCGGGTTCGCGACCACGATCGAGGAGGCGGTCGAGCTGCGCGTCCAGCTCGGCGAGATCCACGAGCGTCACCTGCGCGACTTCGAGACCGCGATCGACAACTACAGCGCGGCGCTGTCCGGCGATCCGCGCCACCAGACCGCGCTCGAGGCGGTCGAGCGCTACCTCGTCGATCCTGATCTGCGCGTCGTTGCCGCCGAGGTGCTCGAGCCGATCTACATCGCGCAGCACCGGTGGACCGACCTGATCCGCGTGTACAGCGCGCGGCTCGAGAGCGCGGTCGATCCGAACGATCGCCTGCAGCTGACGCGGTTCGTCGCCCGGCTCTACGAGGACCAGCTCGAGGACTTCGAGCATGCGAGCCACTGGTACGCGAAGGTGTTCCGCGAGGCGCCCGACGACGAGCAGATCCGCGATCACCTGCAGCGACTCGCCGGCATCGTCGACAACTGGCCGTTCGTCGCCCAGACGTACCAGCAGTACCTCGACGACGAGACAGGCGACTCGCCGAACGTGCGCGACGTCGCGATCTCGATCGCCGCGATCTACGACCGCCGGCTCGGCGATGTCGACCGCGCGTACGTCGCGTACCGGCGCGCGCTCGCGATCCCGTCGGACGACGCGGTGCCGAACGAGCGCGAGCTCGTGCGCCGGCTCGAGGAGATGCTCGGCCGCACCCAGAAGTGGCCCGAGCTCGTCCAGATCTACGACGACGTCATCGCGCGCGCGGACGACGACGATCTCCGGCGCGAGGCGCTGATCAAGCGCGCGCGGCTGCTCGAGGACGGGCTGTCCGATATCGGCCGCGCGGTCGACGGCTGGCGCGAGGTCGTGCACGCGACCGAGGGCGGCGGCACGCCGGTCGTCGAGCACGCGTATCGCGAGGCGGTCAACGAGCTCGAGCGGCTGTACCGGCTGCGCGAGGGCTGGCGCGATCTCGTCGAGCTCGTCGAGTCGCGGCTCGCGCGCTCGCAGAACCCGAACGAGACCGCCGAGCTCCGGCTCAAGCTCGCCGACATCTTCGAGACGAACCTCGACGATCTGCCGGCCGCGATCGACCAGCACGAGCAGGTGATCCAGGAGGGCCGGCTGTGGGAGCGCGCGGTCGCCGCGCTCGAGCGGCTCGTCGTCCACGACGAGCATCGCGAGCGGATCGCCGAGCTGCTCGAGCCGGTGTATCGCGAGCAGGACTGGTGGCAGAAGCTCGTCGTCATCCTCGACGCGAAGCTCGAGTACATGCGCGATCCGATCGATCAGGTGCAGACGCTGCACGAGATCGCGCAGATCCACGAGGAGCGCGACGGTGCGCTCGACCTCGCGCTCGAGGCGCTCGCGCGCGCGTGGCGGATCGACGTCGCCGAGGAGGGCAGCCTCGACAAGCTGCTCGCGCTCGCGACGAAGCTCGAGGCGTGGGACGACACCGTGCAGACGCTCGAGGCCGGCGCACAGAGCGCCTCGAACGGCGATCTCGCGGCGAGCCTGTGGGCGCGCGCGGCCGAGATCCACGAGGCGTACCGCCAGGATCTGCCGAAGGCGATCGTCGCGTGGCGCAAGGTCGAGGAGGCGCGGCCCGATGACGTCGTCGCGCTCGCGGCGCTCGATCGGCTGCTCGCGCTCGAGGGCCGGGTCGAGGAGCTCGTGCTCGTCGTCGCGCGGCGCGCCGAGCTCACCGACGATCCGGGCGTCCGGCTCGTGCTGCTGCACCGGGTCGCGGCGCTCTACGAGGAGGTGCTCGAGGATCGCGCGAAGGCGATCGAGGCCTACCGCAACGTGCTCGCGGTCGACGACACCGATCTCGCGGCGCTCGACTCGCTCGAGCGGCTGTATCGCTCGGCGATCGATGCCGCCGGTGGCACCGCGCCGGATGCCGCGCGCGAGCTCGCGAACACGCTCGAGCGCAAGATCGAGCTGACCACCGACGTGGCGCCGCGCCAGGAGCTGCGCCACGCCGTCGCGCAGGTCTACGAGACCCAGCTCTCCGACATCTACCAGGCGATCGGTCAGCTGACCGCAGTCCTCGACGACGACGCCGGTGAAGCGGGCGCGCTCGCCGAGCTCGATCGGATCTACGGCAAGGAGAAGCTCTGGCCCGAGCTGCTCGACATCATCGATCGTCGCGCGCTGCTCGCGACCGCGCCCGAGGACCGCGCGAACCTCGCGTACCGCGCCGCGCATCTCGTCGAGACCGAGCTCCACGATCCCGAGGCCGCGATCCCGCGCTACGGCGCCGTGCTCGGCGTGCTGCCGTCGCATGTCCAGGCGCGCGCGTCGCTCGAGGCGCTGCTCGCGAAGGACGGCCACGTCGAGCCGGTGTCGCAGATCCTCGAGCGCGTGTACCGCGCCGATCGCGACCCTGCCGGGCTCGCGCGCGTCTACGAGCGCCGGATCGCGAGCGACCGCGGTGGCGACCACAAGGCGGACTGGACCGCGCTCGCCGACGTCCACGAGACGCTCGCCGGCGATCCGGGCAAGGCGTTCGAGGTGTGGTCGCGCGCGATCGCGGCGACGCCCGACGACATCGATCTGCTCGCGCCGCTCGTCCGGCTCGCCGACGCCGACGCGAACAAGCCGCGGCTGTGGGGCGAGCTCGCGACGCGGCTCGACCAGCTGCTCGGCGAGTCGCTCGCGCCGGATGTCGAGCAGACGTACGCGATGCGGCTCGGCCAGATCGCGGAGGAGCAGCTGAACGATGCCGAGCGCGCGGCGCGCGCGTACGAGCGTGCCTCGCATGGCCCCGAGCCGAAGCCGGCACTGACCGCGCTCGAGCGCGTGCTCGCGCGGTCGCTGAAGTGGCCCGAGCTCGCGACCGTGCTGCGTCGCCAGGCGGACGCGACCGAGGACGATACGCAGAGCGCCGAGTTCCTGTACCGGCTCGGTGACCTGCAGGAGACGATGCTGCACGACCCGGATGCGGCGATCGCGGCGCACCGCGAGGTGCTCGGGCTCGTGCCCACGCACCTGCAGAGCCGCGCGGCGCTCGAGCGCATGCTCGCGACGACCGCGACCGAGGGGCAGCGCGAGCTGCGCACGCAGATCGTCGAGATCCTCGAGCCGCTGTTCGAGCAGGACAACGACGCGCCGCGGCTCGTCGCCGTGCTCGAGGCGCGGCTCGCGGTCACCGACGATCCGATCGATCGCGCCGCCTTGCTCGCGCGGATCCTCGAGCTCGCCGAGCAGCGGATCGGCGATCGGGCGCGCGCGCTCGACGCCGCGCTGCGCTGGCTCGCGGTCGAGCCGTCGTCGAGCCAGGCGCTGCACGAGGCCGATCGGCTCGCCGAGCAGCTCGGCCAGTGGCCCGAGGTCGCGGCGCGACTGATCGCGATCATCGCGGCGCCCGATGCCGGGTCGCGCGATCCCGACGTCCAGGTGCTGCTGCTGACGTACCTCGGCAAGATCCAGCGCAAGCGCCTCGGTCAGCTGCACGAGGCGGCCGCGACGTATCGCGCCGCGCTCGCGCTCGATCCCGAGGCGCTGATCGCGCTCGACGATCTGATCGAGATCCTGCGCCAGCACGCGGATCAGGCGGCGCTCGCCGAGGCGCTGCGCCAGCGCGGCCGGATCGTGGCGGAGCTCCCCGAGAAGCGCGCGGCGTTCGCCGAGGTCGCGCTGATCAGCGAGCGCGCGGGCGACCGCGGCGCGGCGATCGCGGCGTGGCGCGAGTACATCGACGCCGACGACAACGATCGCGAGGCGCTCGACGAGCTCGCGGCGCTGTACCGGATCACCGGTGACAAGCCGGCGCTGATCGACACGCTCGGCCACGCCGCGCGGCTCGCGACGAACGGCGACGACGAGAAGAAGCTGCGCACCGAGATCGCGCAGCTCGAGGACGATGGTCCGCGCTCGATCGCGGCGTGGCAGGCCGTGCTCGATCTCGATCCGGACGACCTCCACGCGCTCGGCGCGCTCGAGGCGGCGTACGCGCGCAGCGGCGACTGGATGGCGGTCGCCGACATCCAGGGCCGCCGGCTCTCGCTCGCGAAGACGACGGCGGATCGCGTCGCGATCCAGTCCGACATGGCGAAGATCGCCGAGGACAAGCGCGGCTCGATCGACGACGCGATCGCGGCGTGGTTCGGCGTGCTCGACATCGACAACGCGTACGTGCCCGCGTACACGAACCTCGAGCGGCTGCTCGCGGCTGCCGGCCGCTGGCACGATCTCGTCGACCTGCTCGAGCGCTACGCCGAGCTCCAGGCGACGCTCGGCCACGGCACCGAGGAGATCGCGACGCTCGCGCGCGCGGCCGATGTCTGGGAGAGCCAGCTCGACAACCCCGATGCCGCGGGCGAGATTCTCGAGAAGATCCTGCGCCGCGAGCCGGGCTCGGTGCCGGCGCTGACGCGGCTGTCGAAGATCTACGAGCGCGCCGGCGACTGGGACAAGTGCAAGGGCACGCTCGAGCAGGCGCTCAAGCTGTCGCCGATCGGCCGCGATGCCGCCGATCTGTTCTTCCGGCTCGGCGAGGTCGCGCGCGTCGGCGACGCGGATCCCGAGACCGCGATGCTGCACTTCCAGCAGGCGCTGCGTCACGACCCGGGCCACGGTGCGGCGATCGCGGCGCTCGAGAAGCTCGCGCGCGAGCGCGGCAACACGGCACTGCTCGCCGACATGCTGCAGCGCCGGGTCGACGCGATCCACGCGCCGGCGGAGCGGGTCGCGCTGCTCGTCGAGCTCGCCGAGCTCGAGCGCAAGGCCGGCCGCAACGACGCTGCACTCGCCGCGCTCGCCCGGGCACGCGAGGACTCGCCCGACGACGTCCGCGTGCTCGCGCCGCTCGCCGATCTGTTCTTCGCGGCAGGCCGGCTCGACGAGGCGGCACCGATCTACGACCGGCTCGCGCAGGACGCGAAGGCCGGCCGCCGGATGAAGGACGTCGCGCGGTTCCGCCAGCGTCAGGGCGGGATCCTCGAGGCGCGCGGCGATCGCGCCGGCGCGCTAGCGGCGTACGAGGAAGCGCTGCGGATCAACCCGACCGATGTCAGCACGATGACCAGCCTCGGCCGGATCTACCTCGCGACCGAGGACTGGGAGAAGGCGCGCCGGATCTACCAGTCGCTCGTGCTCCAGAACATCGACGCCGAGGCCGGCGTGACGAAGGGCGAGGTCTACTGGGCACTCGGGAAGATTCACCTCCAGCTCGGGCAGCCGCCGAAGGCCAAGACGATGTTCCAGCGCGGCCTCGAGATCGAGCCGCACAACAGCAAGCTGCGCGAAGCGCTGTCGTCGATGCAGTAGCAACCGAGCCGACGATCAGACGAGCAGCAGCACGAGCTTGCCGACGAGCGCGGTCACGAAGCCGACGCCGAGGTAGTCCCAGACGCCCCACCGACCGGCGCGCGCGGCGCGCTCGGCCTCGAGCCAGTCGACCTCGGCCTGGTGGTCGCGCGGCGGCGCCTCGACGAGCTCGGGGCGATAGGGCGCGCCGGCGGTCACCTGTGGGGCCGCGGCTTCGGTCGCCGCGTACGCGTCGCGGATCCGGGTCGCGATCCGGGTCGCGCCGTGCACGAGCTCGATCGTCGCGGCGACCGCATCGACGCGCCCGCGCAGCGTGAGGACGAGCAGCCGACCGTCGTCGTCGGCCGTCGTCGACAGCTCGAGATCGCCGTGGCGATCGTCGAGCGCGCCGAGGTACCGGCGCGCCGCGTCGTCGAGCAGCACGCGGACGACATCCGCCGGCGCGGCCTCGAGCACGAACCGCTCGTCGAACGCGCGGTCGCCGAGCGCGATCTCCGTCGGCTCGGCGCGGCGCGCGAACAGTCCGCGTGCACGGATGTGGATCGCGAGCGGGTAGGCGGCCGGCAGCTCGACCTGGAGCTCGGTCGCGTCGTCGGTGTAGTGCAGCGACAGCGGCACGTCCTGGCAGCTGCCGCGGATGCCATCGCTCGAGCGCTCGCCGTGCAGCGCCTCCGCGATCGCGCGCAGCCGGTCGCGCCGCGCCCGCCACACGTGCAGCTTCCAGCCGACCGGGATCGCGGCGACCGCGGCCAGCCACGCGTACGGGACGGCGCTCGAGGCGACGACGACGACCGCGAGCACGGCGATCCAGCACCCGAGCTCGATCCGCCGCGCCCGCCGCTCGCGCTCGCCATGCGTGCGCATCAGCCGGGAGACCTCGTCGTCGGGGCGGGGCACGCGCCTACCGTAGTCACGGAAGCCCGGGCTCGACAAGCCGTCGCCTCGGCGGAGTCGTCAGTTGCCGCCTCGCGAGCGACAGTCGCCACGCGCGGTCACGGACTTGGCGGGGCACGCCGCGTGCTCGTCGGTCCGGCACACCACGAGGAGTCTCATGCGCCCGATCCGTACCGCTGCCCTGACCGCTGCCTTGCTCGTCGCCGCGTCCGCGGCCCCGGCCGCCGCCGATCATCACGACGACCTGACGTTCGAGATCAAGGAGTACGCGAACGCGACCCGGTCGTACGTCGCGGACAAGCTGATGACGCTCAAGCTGCCGGACAAGTGCTGGGACAAGGTGCTCGACAAGAAGAACCGCGGGCTCGCGCTCGTCGCATCGGCCGCGTTCGCGATCGAGAAGTACGCGGGGCAGGTGACCGGCGACGACTGGAGCCACATCGAGGGCCAGAGCGCGAACACGCGCGACCAGAACCGCGCGATCGTCGAGAAGATGGTCGCCGACTTCAGCTCGCGGTTTCACCTGACGCTCGAGCTCGAGGGCGACGACTGCGACGCGACCGGCAACGCGATGTGGCTCAAGTATCTCGGCACCGTCGCGCACGCGTTCGAGCAGTACCCGCCGAAATCCGGCAAGGCATTCGTCACGATCAAGGTCGTCGCGAAGGCGAAGGCGGTGAAGACCGAGGTCAGCAAGGACGGTACGAAGTTCACGGTCACCGGTCCGCGCGACATCGAGGTGCCGGGCTGGCCGAACGAGGTCGAGAAGCCGGTGCTGCGCGTCTCGACGAAGAACTGACCGCGATGTGTGCGTGGGTCACACGTCGCGTGCGGGGCAAATCGCCGCACCTGCACCGGCGTAGGTGATCCTTACCCGACCACTGCCCGCCGAATATTCGCGCGCACGTCGGCGTCCATTACAGTGAAGTCAGATGTGCAGGATGTTTGGACTGCTCGCGGCGCGCCCGGTGGCGATGCACGAGCTGCTGCACGATGCGCCGCGTAGCCTGCGCACGCTGTCGCGCGAGCACGCCGATGGCTGGGGCATCGCGTTCTCGCGCGCGGATGACTGGTCGATCCAGCGCAGCACGAGCTGCGCAGCACGCTGCGCCGGGTTCGACGCGCTCCGCGACGTGACCTCGCAGCTCGTGATCGCGCACGTCCGGCGCAAGACCGTCGGCGAGCTCGCGCTCGCGAACACGCATCCGTTCCGGCGCGGCCAGTTCGTGTTCGCGCACAACGGCACGATCCACGCGTTCGCCGCGCTCGTCGCGCAGACCGCGCCCGCGCACCTCGCGATGCTCGAGGGCGACACCGACAGCGAGCGGCTGTTCGCGTTCGTGCTGACGAAGATCGACGAGCAGGGCGACGTCGCGCGCGGCGTGACCGAGGCGATTCGCGTGCTGCGCACGATCGATCAGCTCGGCGAGGCGAACTTCCTGCTGTCGTGCGGCACGCGGCTCTACGCGTACCGGCACGGCCGCACGCTGTACACGCTGCAGCGTGCCGAGGCGCAGCTCGTCGCGAGCGAGCCGCTGACCGACGAGCCGTGGCAGGAAGTGCCGGAGCGCGAGCTCGTCGTGCTCGAGGCGCCGTCGCCCGCGCTGCGCGCCGCCTGAGACCCGGCGTCAGTGGCCGAGCACGTACGTGAGCACGGCGACGAGCCCGGCGAACGCGAACCACGCGCGCAGCATCGCGCGGCGCGCCCGGCGATCGCGCGTGATCTCGAGATCGACGACCTGCCACACGCGCTCGCCCCACGCCTCGCGAAGCTCGACGTCGTCGGTGGTCGGCCGGTACGGCGCACCGTGCGCGACGGTGACGACGCGATCGCAGGCGTGGAACGCCTCGCGGACACGCGCGGCGATCCGGACCACACCGTCGAGCAGCGCGGTCGCCGGCTCGATCCGATCGACGCGCGCGCGCACCGACACGCGCAGCCAGCTGCGACCGTCGCGATCGAACGTGTCGAGCTCGAGCCCGCCGTGCTCGGACGCCGCGACGAGGAACCGGCGCGTCGGGTCATCGAGCAGGGCACGGACGACGTCCTCGGGCGCCGCCTCGACATGCAGCCGGCGATCGAGCTCGTCGCCGAGCGCGAGCCGGCTCGCGGCGCGATCGGTCAGCATGCCGTGCGGCCGGCCGTGCACCGCGATCCAGTAGCCCGCCGGCAGCTCGACGTCGATCTGCGTACCTTCGGTGCCGCCGGGCTGACCGCGCGTGCCGAACCGCATCACGTAGCGCACGCCGTGGCGCGCACCGCAGATCGCGTGGCCGGAGACCTCGCCGCGCACCGCACCGGCGAGCACGAGCAGCCGCGCACGCCGGCGCTCGCGAGCGCGCAGCTGCTTCGCGAGCACCCCGACGAGCACGATCGCCATGGTCACGAGCCGGAAGATCGACATCTGCCTCGAACGTAGGTTCGAGGGTGTCGCTCGTCGAGGCCATGCGTGATCGCGGACATCGTCTCGATCATTCGATCGCTCGCATCGATCACTCGATCGATCACCGGCCGCACTGCGCGGCCGCATGACGCGCGGCGTTCGCCGACTGCTCGCCGGAGCGCGCGAGCTGGGTCAGCTTCGCCTTCGCCGCCGACGGGCACGCCGGACCGAGCGCACCGAGCCCGAGCGCAGCGGCCGACACGATCTCCGGGAACGCGGAATCGTCGAGCGCCTCGATCAGCGCGGCGGCCGCGCCTTGGGCCTGCAGCTCGCCGATCACGACGGTCGCCGCGATCGCGAGCTGCATCGCCTCGGCACTCTCGATCGCCTGGCCGCGCCAGTGCTTGAACCGCTCGACGAGCGTGTTCGCGAGCCCCTTGTCGGCGAGCGCGCGCACCTGGCCGATCGAGTGCTTGCGCAGCTCGAGCGGCGCCTTCGGGCTGTTCCAGATCGCGGGCAGGATCTCGCGGATGCCCGGACCGCGGCACTGTACGAGCGCGGTCAGCGCGTCGATCCGGACCTCGAGCGAGCGATCCTTGCTGATCGTGTCGATCAGCGCGGTCGCGGGCCCCGGACGCTCGCAGCGATTGCCGAGCGCCGCGGCGGCGCGCCGGCGAATCTCCGGCCACGTGTCCGCGAGGCCGTTGATCAGCACGCGGTCGATCGCGTCGACGCCACCGGCCGCATGCCACACGCCGGCGGTATCCGAGGTCGCGTTCGCGAGCGCCGACAGCGCGGCGAGCCGCACGCCGGGATCCGGATCGCGCGCGAACCCGACGACGATCGGCGCGGCCTCCGTGCGCGGCGTCGACGCGATGCCGTGGATCGCGACCTGGCGCAGCGCGGACGCCTGCGCGCCGGCCGGTAGCGAGCGCAGCAGCTTCTCGAGCTCGCCGAGCGCGGCGGGATCGCCGAGCGTCGCGATGCCATCGATCAGGCGATACCGCCGCTCGTAGTCGGTCGCGGTCGGCAGCGCCGCGAGCATCGCGGTGACCGCCGCGGCGTGCAGCTTCGGATCGCTGCGCACCTTGCGCGTGACCGCGCGCCACAGGTCGCCGGCGACCGCGGGCTCGGTCGTCGCGGCGGCGGTCTGGACGAGCAGGTCCGGAGGCGCGAGCGCGAGCTGCTCGATCACCTGGTGCCGGACCTCGCGTGGCGTCCGTCCGGCCAGCTCGACGAGCGCGGCAAAGCCCGGGCCGATCGGGAGGATCTTCGACGCGGCGGCGACGCGCATCTCGATCGCGAGGCCGCCCTTGCCGGCGAGGTCGCGCAGCGGCGTGACCTGGCGATTCGCGCCGAGCGCGGCGATCACGTCGAGCAGATCGCGATCGCGGACCCAGCCTTCGGACGCCGCGCGCACGAGGCTCGCGGTCGCCGCGGGATCCTGGATCTTCGCGAGCGCGGCGATCAACCTGCGCCGCGCGCCGGCATCGGTCGTCTTCGCGAGCTCGGCATCGATCGCGGCAGCGCCGGCGGCGCCGCGCTTGCCGAGCGTCGCGGTCACGTTCTTGATGTCGCCGTGACCCTCGGCGAGCACGCGCGCGAGCAGGGCGTCGCCGCCGCCGGAGCGCTCGCCCTCCGCGTAGATCGCGAGCTCGCTGATCGCGGTCGCGCCGTTCGGCTTGCCGTACGTGCTCTCGAGCACGACGGTCACGCACTCGGTGACCTGCGGCGGCAGCTCGACGACGTACGCGGCGCCGAGCGCGTCGTTCGCGGCATCCGGCAGCTCGACGCGCCACGCGCTCTGCTTGCCGATGATCGCGATCGTGCGCGGCCGGTTCGACGCGCGCAGCGTCGCCTGTGATGCCGCGTTGCCGGGCACGATCCGCAGCTGCTGCGCGCGCGCGGTGTCGATCCGCGGCCGGAACGTGAAGAACTGGCCTTCGCCGGCGGTCGGCAGATCCTCGCGCCACGCGGTGTCGAGCCGGCCGTCGTCGAGCTCGCGCGGGATCGACAGCGCGCCGGCGTCGGTCGCACCCGGCTCGTGCGATGCCGAGCGCGCCTGGTAGACGAGCGGTGGCGTGGCCGGCGTCGGGTCGAGCTTCGCGCTCAGCGCGGGTGCGTTCGCCGGGACGTGCGTCGGTGGCCTGTCGAGCCGGCGGAACGTGCCGCCGTCGAGCCGCTCGGCGAACAGGTATGCCGGCTTGTCGTCGCAGCGCCGGACATCCCACCGCGTCTGGTAGCGCACGACACCGGCCGGCGACGCGTCGACGTCCATGCTGTACTCGCGATCGAGCCCGATCCCGCCGAGCGGAAACCGCGCGACCTCGCGCCAGCCCTTGCCGCGATCGAGCACGACCGCCTCGCGCTTGCCGCCGCTCGTCACGTCGACGACGAGCTGCGCGTTGCCGGCGACGTGCGCGACCGCGAGCTTGCCCTCGGTCACTGCCGACGCGACCTTCTGCTGCGCCTTGCCGACATGGACGATGCCATCCGCGGTCAGCTCGATCGTGTCCTGGGTGCCATCGCCGTCGATGTCATCGCGCAGCGTCGCGACCGGCCCCGCTTCGGCAAGTCCGGCCCACGCGAGCACGGCGAGCCCGAGGCACGGTGCGATCCTCATCGATCCCCTGGATCCCATCCGGGCGAGCCTAGCACCGCGAAAGGTCATACCCAGCCGGACACCGCGCGCTCGCAACGATTGCGCATCCCGGCCCGCAGCGTCGGGGGTATCCTGGGACCATGCGTGGGCGATGCATCGTGATGGTGCTGGGGCTGGTCGCATGTGGCGAGCCGGTGCTGAGGAATGCGCCGAAGCCGAGCACGCCGGCGGTCGCGGGCGCGGCGGCTGCGGTCGCGGGCGCGGCGACGCTCGCGGCTCCCGACGCGCAGGCACGGCGCGCGGCCGAGGCGAACAAGCCGAGCGACGAGAAGAAGCCGGTGAAGTCCGGACCGAGCGTGCCTTCGGACGTGCTCGACCGCCTCGATCACACCGGCAGTGGCAGTGGCAGCGGCAGCAGCGCGGCGGCAAAGCAACCGCAGCCGCAGCCGCCGCTCGACTGGAAGCCCGAGCCCGTCAAGTAGTCCGCGATCGCGAGACCGATCGAGTCACAGGCCGAGCTGCTCCTTCAGCGACTTGACGCGCTCGCGCGCGACCGCGAGCTCCTTGCCGTCGACGAGTCGCACGCGCGTGCCGTCGGTCGTGGCGTGGAGCTCGACGATCGCGGAAAGCCGGACGAGCGTCGCGCGGTGGATCCGGAAGAAGCCCGAGGCCGCGTGGCGATCCTCGAGCTGCTGGATCGTCAGATCGACGACGTAATCGCGCTCCGCCGTGTGCGCGTACGTCAGCTTGTCCTCGGCGGCGAAGTGCGTGATGCGCTCGAGGTCGACGAGGTGGATCTTGTCGCCGAGCCGCGACGCGATCCGCTGCGGCTCCGGTCGCGGCAGCGACACGATCCGTGCGAGCGCGGCGGCGAGCTGGGCTTCCGCCGCAGGTGCCGGTAGCGCGCGCAGCCGATCGAGCTTGTCGAGCGCGCGCCGGAGCTCGTCGTCGCGGATCGGCTTCAGCAAGTAATCGATCGCGCTGACCTCGAATGCGCGCAGCGCGTGCTCGTCGTGCGCGGTCGTGAACACGACCATCACGTGCGGAGGCAGCCGGCGGCAGACCTCGAAGCCGTCGAGCTCGGGCATCGAGATGTCGAGGAACACGAGATCGAGCGCGGGCAGCCGCGCGAACTGGTCGACCGCGGCCACCGGATCGGTCGCCTGCCCGACGAGCTCGACGCGGCCCGTCGCCTCGAGCAGCCGCGCGAGCCGGCGCAGCGCGAGCGGCTCGTCGTCGACGAGGAACACGCGGCGCATCACGCGGCCTCCGCGACGTGCCGCGCCGGCAGCCGGATCGCGACGCGCGCACCGCCGGCGGTCGTCGTCTCGATCGCGGCCGCGTCGCCGTGCAGCGCGTCGAGCCGGGCGCGCAGCCCGTCGAGCCCGTGGCCCTCGAGCCAGATCGCGTCGCCGAAGCCCGGGCCGTCGTCGGCGACCGCGATGTCGAGCCGGCCCGCCGCGGCGCGCGCCGAGACCTGGATCCGCGCGCCACTCGTGCGCGCCGCGACCGCGTACTTGACGCTGTTCTCGACGAGCGTCTGGATCGCGAACGCCGGGACCTCGAGCGTGCCGAGCTCGGGCGGGACGTCGATCTCGACGCGCAGCCGGTCGCCGAAGCGCACGCCTTCGATCTCGAGGTAGTCGGTGACGACCCGGAGCTCCTGCGCGAGCGTGACGACCCGCGCGTGCGCGTCGAGCGAGAACCGCAGCAACGCGCACAGCCGCTCGAGCACGTCCTCGGCGCGACGCGGATCCTCGGGGATCAGCGCGATCGCGCTGTTGAGCGCGTTGAACAGGAAGTGCGGCCGCACCCGCGACTCGAGCGACGCGAGTCGCGCCTCGGTCGCGAGCGTCATCGCCTTCGTGCGCTCGCGCTCGGTGCGCTCGAGCCGCGATTGCAGCCGCGAGATGCTGTACGCACCGAACGTGAACGGGATCGAGATCAGCATCGAGACCTTGAGGCCCTGGCGGTACACCGCCCACAGCTCGTCGAGCGGCACGACCCCGGCGGCAACGAGCACGAACCCGGTGAACAGGCTGCCGAGCAGCGTCATCGCGATGACGACGCCGAGATAGATCAGCCACTGCGCGAGCGTCGACCGCCCGTGCATGCGCGGCCGCAGCACGCGGAACGCGAGCGCGGTCGGCACGCCGATCGACGCCGAGTACAGCGTCGAGATCGCGATGTTCACCACGGCCTGCACCGGCTCGAATTCGCGCAGCGAGAACAGCAGGCCGACGACGACGCCGAGCCCGAGGCTCCCGAGCAGCGTCTGCGCGACGTCCTTGCGCAGCGAATCGGCCATCCCGTCATCCTACCGCTGATGGCACTGCTCGCAGGGCGTCGTTCCATCGACGGCCTCGCCGCGCGCGCGCCGGGCCGCCCGATCGAGCAGCTGCGAGCCGGCGGCATCCGCGCGCATCTTCGCCAGCATCGCCTCGGCACGGTCGAGCTGGCCGAGCTGCGCGTAGCCGTCGGTCAGGCCATACAGCAGCTGCTCGCGCGCGTGCAGCGTCAGCTGGCCGAAGTACGGCTGCTGCACCTTCAGCGTCGTCTCGTAGTCGCTGAGCCCGCGCTCGACGAGCTTCGACTTCTCGGGCTCGGGGACGAACGGCGCCATCGCGAGCACGACCGCGCCGCGCGGGATCCGGACGCCGACCTGGTCGGGCGCGAGCGCGACCGCGCGATCCATCTCGGCGAGCCCTTCGGTGTAGAGCTTCATGCCGGTCGCGCGATCGCCGGTGCGAAACGCGAGGCTCGCGCGGCCGACTACGCCGGCGCCGTGCCACACCATCGCCTCGGCGTGGCGCGGCTGCTTCGCGAGCGTGTCCTCGCACAGCTTCATCGCGCGATCCATCGCGGCCTGATCGCCGCGCAGGCCATCGAAGAAGTCGGCGCGAACGCGCTCGTCGAACCGCTCGGCGACGGGTGCAGGCGTCGACGGCGGCGCGGCCGGCGCGGCCGGCACGGCACGTGGGGCAGGGTGGGAGCAGGCGACGAGGGCGAACACGAGCCAAAAAGAGCGCATGGCCTCCCCGATAACGCGGCCGGCGCGCGCCGAAACCCCCGTCCCGACAGGCCGTCGCGCGGCGCGGATGAACCGTCGGCACGCGGCGATGAACCGCGACCGAACTTTTCGCGGTGACCGGTTCCTCCCTCGCATGTGGGAAAACTTCTTCAACGCCGGGGGCTGGGGCATGTACCCGACCTCGGTGCTCGGCTTCATCACGCTCGTCGCGATCGTCCTCCACGCGCTTCGCCCCGAGCCGCGCTACGGCCGCGTGATCAGCGCGTTCGGGATCGCGACGTTCACGAGCGGCCTGCTCGGCACGTGCGTCGGCATCGCCAAGACGGTGCACTATCTCGATCAGGTGCCGAAGGACGAGCAGTTCCTGACGCTGGCGATCGGCTGCGAGGAGTCGCTGCACGTGCTCGTGCTCGCGCTGCTGATCCTGACGCTCGCCGCGATCGTCAGCGGCGTGCTCGCGTTGCGCCAGCGCCGGATCGATCGAGCGCCGCTGTGACGATATTCGCCGACGCCGACGAAGCGCTGTACGCGCGGCTGTGCGCCGGCGATCTCGCCGCGTTCGATCGACTGTACGCGCGCTACGAGCGCCCGCTGTTCGGGTTCGCGCTCGGCCAACTCGGCGACCGCCACGAGGCCGAGGACGTGATCCACGAGACGTTCCTCGCGCTGCTCGACGCGCGCCGCACGCGCACCGAGCTGCGCAGCTTCAAGGCGTGGCTGTTCCAGGTCGCGCGTCACCTGTGTCTCAATCGCGTGCGCTCGCGCAAGCGTGGTGAGCGCGCACTCGCGGCGGTCGCCGAGACGACGCTCGACGCGGCGCCGCTCGACGACGCGCCCGACGCCGCCGCGCTGCACGGCGCGGTCGCGCGGCTGCCTCCGACGCTGTCGGCGGTCTACCAGCTGCGCGCGAGCGGGCTGTCGTACGAGGAGGTCGCCGGCGTGCTCGAGATTCCCGTCGGCACCGTGAAGTCGCGGATGCACGAGCTGATCAGGCGCTTGCGCCAGGAGATGCAGTCATGACCGAGTCCTGTGACGTCCGCGACGAGCTGGTCGCGTTTCACTTCGGCGCCTGCGATCGTCGCGACGACGTCGAGCGCCACCTCCGCACCTGCGCGAGCTGTCTCGACGCGTTCCTCGCGATCAAGCGCGACATCGAGCTCGCCGAGACCGCCGCGGCGCCGTCGCCGGCGCTGCATGCCCTGGTGCGAGACTCGGTCGCGCGCGCGCTCGATCTCGTGCCGCGACCGCGCCGGTGGTGGGAGCGTCCGGTCGCGTTCGCGTTCGCGGTGTCGGTCGTGCTCGCGTCGATGGTCGCGATGCACGCCCTGACGACCGGCCCGGGCGCGCCGCCGTACGCGTTCACGACGCGCGGCTGACTCACGACTGCCTCACTGTCGCCGCCGCGCCGATCCGGTTACGATCGTGCTGGTGGGCGTGAGCACGTGGAGCCTCGAGGAAGCGGATCACGTGGCGCGCAGCGTCCTCGACAGCCTGCTCGAGGGCTGTCAGGTCATCGGCTTCGACTTTCGCTACCGCTACGTCAACGACACGGTCGCGCGCCACGGCCAGCGAGCGCCGGCCGAGCTCGTCGGGCGCACGATGATGGAGTGCTATCCCGGCATCGAGCACACGCCGATGTTCGCGCGGCTGCGCAGCTGCATGACCGAGCGTCGCCGCGATCGCATGGAGAACGAGTTCCAGCTCCCCGATGGCAGCAAGCGCTGGTTCGAGCTCCGGTTCATCCCGGTTCCAGACGGGATCTGCGTGCTGTCGCTCGACATCACCGACGAGCGCGAGGCCCGCGAGCAGGTCCGCCGCATCGAGGCCCAGCTCCGCCACGCGCAGAAGATGGAAGCGGTCGGCCGGCTCGCGGGCGGCGTCGCGCACGACTTCAACAACATCCTGTCGGTGATCCTCAGCTACAGCGACTTCCTGCTCTCGGACGTGTCGCCGTCCGATCCGATCGCGGCCGACCTCGACGAGATCCAGAAGGCCGGCAAGCGGGGCGCCGAGCTGACGCGCCAGCTCCTGACGTTCAGCCGCCAGCAGATCCTCGAGCCCCTGCCGGTCGCGCTCGACGACCTGCTGCACGGCATCCACAAGATGATCGCGCGCCTGCTCGGCGCCGACATCGATCTCGAGGTGCGGACGAAGCCCGGCCTCGGCAAGATCCTCGTCGATCCCGGTGCGATCGAGCAGGTGATCATGAACCTGGTCGTGAACGCGCGCGACGCGATGCCGCGCGGTGGCAAGCTCACGATCGAGGCCGCGCCGGTGACGCTCGACGAGGCGTACGCGCGCGAGCACCTCGGCGTCCACGCCGGACCCCACGTGATGCTCGCCGTCACCGACACCGGCTGCGGCATGGACGCGGCGACCCGCGACCGGATCTTCGAGCCGTTCTTCACGACGAAGGGCACCGGCAAGGGCACCGGCCTCGGCCTCTCGATCGTGTTCGGTATCGTCCAGCAGGCGGGCGGCAGCATCTGGGTCTACAGCGAGCCCAGCCACGGCACGACGTTCAAGCTGTACTTCCCGCTCGCCGCCGGCCGCGCCGAGTCCGCACGTCCGACCGAGCCGGCACGCGAGCTGCGCGGCAGCGAGACGATCCTGCTAGTCGAAGACGATCCGCAGGTCCGCAGTGTCGTCCGCGAGATCCTCGAGCGCGCCGGCTACACGGTGCTCGAGGCCGAGAGTCCCGAAGACGCGCTCGCGATCGCCGACCGCCACGCCCGCATCGATCTGCTGCTGAGCGACGTCGTGATGCCACGGATGTCCGGCCCCGAGCTCGCGAAGCGGCTCGCCGAACGCCGGCCGGAGGTCCGCCTGCTGTGCATGTCGGGCTACACCGACGACAGCATCGTGCGCCACGGCGTGCTCGACGCGGCGATCGCGTACCTCCAGAAGCCGATCACACCCGAGGTGCTGACGCGCAAGGTCCGCGAGGTGCTCGACGCGCGGTCGCCCGATCTGTGACAGGGTAGCGGCGGTGTTCGCGCCCGCCGACTATCACTTCGACCTGCCGCCCGAGCTGATCGCGCAGGAGCCCGCGGCGCGTCGCGATGCCTCGCGCCTGCTGCACCTCGGCGCCGACGGCACGCTGCGCGATCACGCGTTCCCCGACATCGTCGAGCTGCTGCCATCCGACGCCGTGCTCGTCGTCAACGACACGCGCGTGCTGCCCGCGCGCGTGCTGTGTCACAAGCCGACCGGCGGCGCGATCGAGGTCCTGTTCCTCGAGCCGGAGCAAGCGACGCCGGCGCCGCCGAACATGACCGCGTGGCGCTGCCTCGCGCGCGCGCGCCGGCCGTTGCGGGCCGGCCAGCACGTGATCGTCGACGGCACGGACATCGCGCTGCCGATCCTGACCGAGCGCGCCGCCGACGGCTCGCTCGCGATCGCCGCGCCGGGCGATGGCCTCGCGCTACTCGACGCGCACGGCCACATCCCGCTGCCGCACTACATCGAGCGCGACGATCGCGCGACCGATCGCGAGCGCTACCAGACGATGTTCGCGCGCGTGCCCGGCGCGGTCGCCGCACCGACCGCCGGCCTGCACATGACCCCCGCGATCACCGACGCGATCGCCGCGCGTGGCATCGCGATCGCGAACCTGACGTTGCACGTCGGCTGGGGCACGTTCGCGCCGATCCGCGAGGACGATCTGCGCCGCCACCGCATGCACCGCGAGCGCTACGAGATCCCGGCCGACACCGCGCGGCTCGTCGGCTCGGGCCGGCCGGTCGTCGCGCTCGGCACGACGGCGATGCGCGCGCTCGAGGCCGCGGCGACCGGCGACCACGCGGTCGCGACGGGCCCGGGCGCGACCGAGCTGTTCATCTATCCCGGCTCGGGACACGTGTTCCGCGTCGTCGATCACCTGATCACGAATTTCCACCTGCCGGAATCGACGCTGCTGATGCTCGTCTGCGCGTTCGCCGGCACCGAGCGCGTGCTCGCGGCGTATCGCCACGCGGTCGAGGCGCGCTACCGGTTCTTCAGCTACGGCGACGCGATGCTCGTGCACCGCGCGTAGCTCACGTCCGTGATCGCCAGCGCTCGAGCGCCTTCGCGAGCCGGCGCGCGCCTTCCTCGAGCTTGTCCGGCGGCGTGTTCGAGTAGCTCGCGCGAAACGCGACCGGTCCGGTCTCGCCGCGCAGCCGGAACATGCTGCCGGGATCGATACACACGCCCTCCGCGATCGCGGCCTCGAGCAGCGCGATGTCATCGCCGCCGTCGTCGGTCTGCACCCAGATCGAGAACCCACCCTCGGGCTCGGTGAAGCGCACGCCGCGCAGGTGGCGATGCAGCGCCTCGGCGAGCACCGCGGCGCGCCGGCGATAGAAGCCTCGCGCGCGGGCGACGAGCGCGTCGTAGTCGATCGCGCCGAGCAGCCGGACGACCGCGGCTTGCGAGATGCTCGCGGTCTGGAGATCGGCGGCGGCCTTGATGTCGAGCACGCTGTCGTGCTCGCGTGCCGGCGGGACAAGCCAGCCGACGCGCAGCCCCGGACACACGGTCTTCGAGAACGTCCCGATGTGCCACACGCGCTGCGGCGCATCCGGCAACAGCGGGCGCGGCAGGGCGCCGTCGAACCGCAGCTCGGCGTACGCCTCGTCGACGACGAGCGCACCGCCGCGCACGAGCATGTCCGCGCGCCGCGCCTCGAGCGTATCGACACCGTACGGGTTCGCGATCCCGGCCATCAGGTAGTGGAGCTCGCCGTCCCTGCTGACGACGTGCGCGCCGGCCTGACGGAACGCGGCGATCGCGGCGGGATACGTAGCCTCACCGACGTCGATCCGCTCGCCGCGATGCGCAGCCCCGACGATGCTGAGCGCCTGCTGGGCGCCCGCCGTGACGATGACGCGCGCCGGGTCGACTGGCGCGCCGCGCGTCGCGAGCCGGTCGGCGATCCACGTCCGCAGCTTCTCGGTGCCCTCGGGCCAGCCATACTGCAGTGCATCGCTGCGCTTCGCGGCCACCTCGGCGAGCACTTGCGCGAGCTCGCGGCGCGGCATCAGCTCGTCGGCCGGCAGCCCGCCCGCGAGCCCGATCACGTCGGGGCGGCCGGCGGCGGCCTTCTGCAACTCCGCGATCCGTGGGTTCACGGCGAGGATCGCTACAAGATCGGGACCACCGCGATCAGGTCCTGCATGTGCGCGAGCGCTCGGTCGTGCGCTCGGGTATAAGACGCGACCTCGCATGCGCTTCGACCTGCCGACGCCGGGCTTCTCGTACGAGCTGATCGCGACGCTCGGTCATGCGCGCGCGGGCATCCTGCACACGCCGCGCGGGGACATCCCGACGCCGGTGTTCATGCCGGTCGGCACCGCGGGCACCGTCAAGGCGATGACCGCCGACGAGCTGCGCGCCGACCCGATCGACGCGAAGATCATCCTGGGTAACACGTATCACCTCTACCTTCGGCCAGGTCTCGAGGTGATCGAGGCGCACGGTGGGCTGCACCGATTCGCGGCGTGGGATCGCCCGATCCTCACGGACTCCGGTGGGTTCCAGGTGTTCTCGCTCGCCGCGATCAACGAGATCGACGACGACGGCGTCACGTTCCGCTCGCACATCGATGGCAGCAAGCACCGGTTGACACCCGAAGTCTCGATGCACATCCAACAGACACTCGGGTCGGACATCATCATGTGCTTCGATCAATGTCCCCCCGGAGACGCGCAGGCCGACGTCCAGGAGGTCGCGCTCGCGCGGACGACGGCGTGGGCGAAGCGCTGCCGGGTCGCGCCGCGCAAGCCGGGCCAGGCGCTGTTCGGGATCGTGCAGGGCGGCGTCGACACCGCGCGCCGGCTGCGCCACGCGAAGGAGATCACCGCGCTCGACTTCGACGGTCACGCGCTCGGCGGGCTCGCGGTCGGCGAGAGCGTCGACGAGACCTACCGCGTGCTCGACGAGGTCGCGCACACGCTGCCGATCGAGCGGCCGCGCTACCTGATGGGCGTCGGCACGCCGCAGGACATCGAGCGCGGGATCGCCGCCGGCATCGACATGTTCGACTGCGTGATGCCAACCCGCAACGCGCGCAACGGCTACCTGTTCACGTCACGCGGCCGGGTCAACATCCCGAACGCGCAGTACCGGACCGATCTGTCTCCGGTCGACGACGAGTGCCCGTGCTCGACGTGCCGGACCCATACGCGCGCCTACCTGCGACATCTGTACCTCGCCAAAGAAATTCTCTATGCCCGCCTCGCAACCCTGCACAACCTCACGTTCTACGCGCGCCACGTCCGGCGACTTCGTGAACGGATCTTGAGCGAAGGCGTGCGCGCTTGACCCATTTTCTGTGCGGTGCTACGCAACCGCTGATTTTTTCTGCGATGTCGCCCGCGGACACGCCACCTGGAGACACACATGGCTGCGATGCAACCCATCCTGATGATGCTGGTGATGTTCGGCATCTTCTACTTCATCCTGATCCGTCCTCAGGTGAAGAAGCAGAAAGAGCTCCAGGCGATGCTGTCGAAGCTGGGCAAGGGCGACGAGGTCATCACGCGCGGCGGCTTGATCGGCAAGATCACCGGCGTCTCCGATGATGGCGTCGTCGTGATCGAGCTCCAGGAGAAGGTCCGCGTCCGCATCCCGCGCGCCTATATCGAAGGCAAGTGGGAAGGCAAAGTTCCCGAGACCGCCGCGAAGAGCGCCGCGTAACCGACCGCTGCCCCCGAGGTCATCATGGACCGCAGTCTGAAGTGGCGGACGCTAGGCCTGATCGGCCTCGTCGTGCTGTGCGTGTGCATTCTCTTGCCGTCGGTCACCGACGACGAAGACCTGCCCAGCTGGTTTCCGTTCGAGAAGAGCATCAAGCTCGGTCTCGATCTCAAGGGCGGCCTTCACATCGTCTACAGCATCGATCTCAACACGGCGATCGTCGATCGCGCGTCCGAGATCGAGCGTGACCTGAAGTCGCGCTTCGCCGACGAGAAGGTCAACGCGACCGTGCGCGCGCCGCGGTTCCCGCTCGGTGCGCTCACCGTGGCGGCCCCGGACGCGGCGAAGAAGGAAGAGATCACCAAGCTCGTCCAGCAGGAGTACGGCGACACGATCGAGATGCGCGACTGCGAGGCCGACGCCGGCGCGAACGCCGTGTGCTTCAAGGTCTCGAACGCGTACGCCGAGCGCATCAAGAAGTCCGCGCTCGAGAACGCGGTCTCCACGATCCGCGATCGCATCGACGAGAAGGGCGTCGCCGAGCCGAGCGTCGTCCAGAAGGACGAGGAGATCATCGTCGAGCTGCCCGGCCTCAGCAAGGCGGACACCGCCGCGACCCGCGACCTGATCGCGCGCGCGGCGAAGCTCGAGTTCAAGGTCGTCGACGACGGCGCGCAACCGGGGCAGAAGGGCTCCGCGGGCTCGCAGTACATGAACGAGCTGTTCGGCCACGTCGGTCACCTGCGCAAGGAAGACGTCGTCGAGGAGGGCCAGAAGGTTGGCGATCCGACCGACCCGCTCGCGAAGGAGATGCGGATCTACGCCGAGGTCGATCGCTGGCGCCCCGAGGAGAGCGGCCAGGACCACATCGACTTCTACCTGAAGGCGTACGACCGCACCGAGGCGATCGACGTCGACTGGGCGAAGCGCATCGGCTGCCTCAAGAAGAACGACAAGGCCAAGGAGAAGGAGATCAAGGACGGCAAGATCTCGTGCGCGGTCAAGGGCTGGCAGGCGATCGAGGAGTACCTGCGCCGCACGATCGAGGCCCAGGAGAAGGCGACGCCGGACAAGCCGTCCAGCTTCCGCGTCCCCGACGATCACCAGATCAGCTTCGAGTGGATCGAGCCGGAGACCGGCAAGGACCGCACGCCGTACTGGCGCTCCTACTACCTGTATCGCGCCGTCCGCCTCACCGGCACCGCGATCGTCAAGGCGGTCGGCAGCTTCGAGCCGAACACGAACCGTCCGGTCGTGCTGCTCGACTTCAACCGCTACGGCAGCCGCGTGTTCGGTGACCTCACCGCGCAGATCGTCGGCCAGAAGCTCGCGACGATCCTCGACAACAAGGTCAAGAGCGCGCCGATCATCAACACCGCGATCCGCGGCGGCCGCGCGTCGATCACGCTCGGTGGCGGCGACGCGAACCGTCAGATTCGCGACCGCGACGAGCTCGTCAACGTGCTCAACACCGGCTCGCTGCCCGCGCCGCTGCGCGAGGAGTCGAGCTCCGAGGTCGGCCCGACGCTCGGCCGCGACGCGATCCAGAAGACGAAGGTCTCGTTCGGCCTCGGCATCGCGCTCGTCGTCCTGATCATGGTCGGCGTCTACCGATGGTCCGGCTGGATCTCGGTGTTCGCCGTGATCTTCCACAACGTCATCACGCTCGCCGTGATGGCCGTGTTCGGAGCCACGCTGACCTTACCGGGCATCGCCGCGATCGTGCTGTCGGTCGGCATGACCGTCGACGGCAACATCCTGATCTACGAACGCATACGTGACGAGCTGTTACTCGGGAAGAGCGTGCGTGGCGCGGTCGACCTCGGGTTCTCGCGCGCGTTCTCCGCGATCCTCGACGGTCAGCTGACCACGGCCGCCGCCGGCTGGGTGCTGCTGCAGTACGGCTCCGGTCCGATCAAGGGCTTCGCGACGCTGCTGCTCGTCGGCGTGTTCACCACGATCGTCACCAACACCTGGATCACGCGCATCTTCTTCGACTGGTACATCAGCCGGAAGAAGGGGCAGCTGGCGACCATCTCGATCTGAGGCAGCCATGACCGATCACCACAAGTTTCGTTACCTGCTGCCTCCGGGAAACAACTTCCAGTTCGTTTCCAAGTTCAAGGCGTGGCTGATCTTCTCGATCATTCTGATGTCGGCGAGCGTCGGCGCCCTGTTCGTGAACAAGGCCGTCCGCGGCTCGTACATGAACTGGACGATCGACTTCAAGGGCGGCACCGAGATCGTCCTCGCGTTCAAGGACAAGGCGACCGACACGTACTCGAAGGTCGACACCGGCAAGATCCGCCAGGCGCTCGAGAAGTCCGGCGAGAGCGGCGTCGACGTCTCCGACATCGAGTGGGACGACGAGTCCGGCACTCACATCTCCGGCATGGTCGTGCGCACGCCGCGGTTCTCGGCGATCACCGACGACGTCAAGGAGCGCGCACGCGAGGCCTTCGTCAAGCAGTTCGAGGATCGCAAGATCAGCCGCGCGAACTGGTCCGGCGATCGCTTCAACGTGAAGTCGCAGATCCCGATCACGAACGAGGAAGTCGCGAAGTTCTTCGCGACCATCCACGTCGTGACCCCGACCGCTGGCGCGACTGCCGCGGATGCGTCGAGCAAGACCCTCGAGGTCAAGCCGTGGAGCATCGAGGAGCAGACCCAGTACGCGACCCCGGACGAGGGCACCAAGGAAGTCAACCAGTGGTACGGCATCTGGGGCATCGACCGGCAGTACCAGCAGTCGATCGAGAAGGCGCTCGGCGGCGGCACGAACGTCGTCGTCGTCAACAGCTACGGCGTCGGCGCGAAGGCCGGCGAGAAGCTGCGTGACGACGCCGCGAAGTCGCTCGTCTACGCGATCTTCCTGATCATGCTCTACCTCGCGTTCCGGTTCGACATCCGGTACGCGCCCGGCGCCGCGTTCGCGACGATCCACGATGCCGTCATGGTCATCGGCGTCTTCGCGGTGACCTGGACCGAGGTCTCGCTGACCTCGGTCGCCGGCCTGCTGACCGTCGTCGGCTTCTCCGTCAACGACACCGTGGTCGTGTTCGATCGAATCCGCGAGAACCAGGCCAAGCTCAAGGACAAGAAGCTCGAGCGCGTCATCGACATCTCGATCAACGAGGTGCTCGTGCGCTCGATCCTGACCTCGTCGACGGTCTTCGCGACGACGCTGATCATGAACATCTTCGGCGAGGGCCTCGTCGCGAACTTCGCGTTCGCGATGAACATCGGCGTGATCGTCGGAACGTACTCGTCGTTCTTCCTCGCGTCGCCGTTCTTCCTCTGGGTCTCACGGAAGTGGTACTCGGGCCCGCCGCCCGCGCGCCGCCGTGTCGCCGCCGCCTCGGCGCCGCTCGCGTCGAAGTCATCCGACGACGACGAATAGCGAAGCGCGAGCGCACGGCTCGTTGCGGCTCTGCGCCGCATCCACTTCCGCATCCGATGCCGATGCCGATGCCGATGCCGGTGCCGATGCCGATGCCGCATCCGATGCCGGTGCCGATGCCGATGCCGTAGCCGATGCCGCATCCGATGTCGATGCCGCATCCGAGACCGCAGCCGCAGCCGCCGCCGATGGCGATGCCGCTGCGCCAATGGTTCCGCGCGTGCGACCGAAGAAGGCAGGGGCTCGACGGGCGTCGTCGCGCCGAGCGAGCGCGCGCCGCGTGCGGTCGGCGATGTCGAACGCGCGTTGCGAGCGAACGGACGCGAACACGGCGTCAGCACCGCGACGCCAATCGCCGCCGGCCGCGTCCATGTGCGATGCGACGTCGATATCGACGTCGATTTCGCGCCGACCCGTGGTGATGGTGTTTCAGGTCTGCCGAAATCAATCCGACGACTCCAGCATCTGTCACCAGCGATTGTGCACGGTTGACGAGCTCGTCATCGGATGAGCGCGAGCCGCGACACCGCGAACGCAATGGCACTGGCATCGGCAACGGCATCGGCACGCCGACTTGAAAACGCCGATAGTCATCATGCATGCGCGGACGGCGACGTCGGCGGCCCGGGCGCCGGCGCCGCGGCTTACCGCGAGAGCCGGTACGTCATCGCACGCACCCGATCGAGCAGCGCGTGCGCCGACGCGACGTCGCTCGCGTCGACGTACTCGAGCGCGACGGCGACGTCGAGGCACCCGCCGACTTCGGCGGCGGAGCCGAGCGCGACGCGGAACAGGTGCGCGCGATCCTGTCCCCTGCGTCGATTCGCCTCGACGATGTTGAGCGGCACGCTGTGCGCAGCGCGGCGCAGTTGCTTCGCGAGATCGGCGTCGCGCTTGGCGAGCTTCTCGAGCAGTGCGGCGATGAGGTGCAGAAGTTCGAGCGAACGGTCGTATGCATCCAAGGCCATGAGGGCCTCCTTTCGAGATCAGCGGCCGTGGGCGCGCACGAGGCATGACGCGCGCTGAAAATCGGCGCGCTGGCGCTCTGCACCGGTCGTCGTGCGCGCGGCGTGCCTCGGTGCGCGCCAGGCCGCCTCGAAGGAGGCGCCATGGCCGTGATGCACGACCGACGCCGAACGATGCACCGATCGCCGCACCAGCGAGCCGCGCGACGCGACCTCGCGCAGCTGCGCCCGCAAGCTGCCGCGCGTCATCGTCGAGTCGCGCACGGGCCGCGCGCACCGTTCCGCCCGCGCGACGAGGGCGCGGTCGCGAGCGAGCGTCGAGCTCGGCGGCGACGCGATGCCGGACGCATCGGCGCATGGTGACGAGCATGGCGACGAGCACGCCGACGAGTAGCGGCACCCCGCAACGCGGTTCGATTCGATCGTTTGATTTCGGGCAGACATGAAACAGCATCAACGCGGTATCGGCATCGGCATCGGCATCGGTATCGGTTCGGTAGCGGTAGCGGGACCGGCCTCGGCATCGGCCTCGGGATCCGGACCGGCATCGCACCGGCATCGGGAGCCGACGCAGCTGGGTGCTGGCGGGCTGTCGATTGCGCTCGGCCGGCGAGCGCCCGCCGATACATCGGCCCGCGAGATGGCGCGAACCGCACGTGCGAAGGTCAGCGAGCTCGTTCGAGTCGACGAACGAGCCTGGGGATCGAGCTAGCGCGAGCCGCGCGATCGCGAACGTCACGCCATGGTCGCGGCTCCCACGACAGCGACGTAGACCACGCCGCGATGACACGGATTTCCGTTTTTGATTTCGGGCAACCCTGAAGCGGCATCGGCATCGGCATCGGATGCGGCATCGGCATCGGCATCGCATCGGATGCGGCATCGGCATCGGCATCGGCATCGGATGCGGCATCGGCATCGGCATCGGCATCGGCATCGGCATCGGCATCGGCATTCGCGTGCTGCTCGTCGGAGATCTCGTCGCGCGGGAGCGATCCCGGGATCGCTTCTGCGTGCGCGTTCGCTGTCAGACCGGAGCACTAGCGTGCGCGAGTGCAGCTACGGCTCCGTCCTGTCGACGAACAGCTCGTTCGACGCCTCGCGGCCTCGCTCCGCATCCGTCCCGCGACGGCGCGGTGCCTGGTCGGTCGGGGTGTCAGCGAGCCACGCGATGCGCAGGGCTTCATCGATCCGCGGCTCGCGGCGCTGCGGCCGCCGTCGGGGCTGGCGGGGCTGCAGCGCGCGGTCGAGCGGCTCGCGGATGCCGTGCTGCGCGACGAGCGGATCGGCGTGTTCGGCGATTACGACGTCGATGGCGTGACGAGCGCGGCGCTGCTGACGTCGTTTTTGCGCGGGGTCGGGGCGACGGTGGAGTGCGCGGTCGCGCGGCGCGACGCGGGGTACGGGTTCACGCCGGCGGCGGCGGCGGACTTCGCGAAGCGCGGGTGCTCGCTGATCGTGACCGGGGATTGCGGCACGAGCGACCTCGATGCGATCGCGGCGGCGGCGGCGCTCGGCAGCGAGGTGATCGTGATCGATCACCACACGGTGCCGTCTGCGGACAAGCTCGCGGTGCATCCGGCGCTGTCGCTCGTCAATCCGTTCCGCGCGGACTCGACGTTTCCGTTTCGCGGGCTCGCATCGGTCGGGCTGATGTTCTACGTGTCGGCGACACTGCGGACCGAGCTGCGCAATCGCGGCGCGTTCGCGGCGGGCAGCGCGCATGCGCGGCCGGAGCCCGATGTTCGCGAGGTGCTCGATCTCGTCGCGCTCGGGACGATCGCGGATCTCGTGCCGCTGACGTCGGAGAACCGGATCCTGACGTCGCTCGGGCTGCGCCGGCTGTGCACGCGTGCGCGGCCGGGGGTGGCGGCGCTGCTCGCGGTCGCAGGGGTGACCGAGGAGCGCGAGATCGATGCGCGGACCGTCGCGTGGAAGCTCGCGCCGCGGATCAATGCGCCCGGTCGGCTCGGGGCGGCGGAGCCGTCGCTGTCGTTGTTGCTCGCGGACGCGGACACCGCGCAGGCGCGCGCGCAGGCGCTCGAGGAGGCGAACGCGGAGCGGCGCGCGATCCAGGAGCGCGTGGTCGGCGAGGCGCTCGAGCTGCTCGGCGATCGCGATCCCGGGCCGGCGATCGTGATCGCGGGCGAGGGCTGGCCGTCCGGCGTCGTCGGGATCGTGGCGAGCAAGCTCGTCGATCGCTATCAGCGGCCGGCGTTCGTCGTCGGTGTCGATCCGGTGACCGGGATCGGTCGCGGCTCGGCGCGCACGCCAAATTCACAGGCCGGGGTCGCGGTGAATCTGTACGACGCGCTCTGCGAGGCGGCGCGCACCCAGGCGAGCTGCCTCGAGCGGTTCGGGGGTCACGCGGCGGCGGCGGGCTTCACGGTGCGGCGCGAGGCGATCCCGGCGCTGACCGAGGCGCTCGGGGCCGCGTGCGGCCGGCTCGCGCAAGGCTCGGGACCGATCCAGACCGGGCGCGAGATCGACGCCGAGGTCTCGCTCGGCGAGGTCGACGAGCGGCTCGCGCAGGAGCTCGCGGGGCTCGGGCCGTTCGGTCAGCACAATCCGCCGCCGACGCTGGTGACGCGCAACGTGCGGGTCGCGGCAGTGCGACGCGTCGGCGATGGCTCTCACCTCAAGCTGTCGATCGAGGACGATCGCAGCGCGGTGCGCACCGCGATCGGGTTCGGGCTCGGCGAGCGTCCGGTCGACATCGGCATGCACGTCGATCTCGCATTCCTGCCGACGATCTCGATGTTCCAGGGCCGGCGCAGCGCGGAGCTCGAGCTCGCGGACCTGGCGATCCTGTCGTAGGCACGGTATCCCCTAGACGTGAGCGAGCCGACGCAGCCCGAGCCGGATCCGGACACCGACGCGGAGTCGGTGACCGCGGCGGAGCGGCGCGCGATCCGTCGCCAGGTCCGCCGCCGGGTCGCGCTCGACGCCGATGTGCCGCGGCTGCCGCGCGGGCGCGGCCTCAAGGTCACGACGCCGCAGCTCGTGAAGATCGGCCTGACCGCGGCGCTGCTCGTGATGCTGCTGGTCGTGCGCCGGCCGTGTGCCGACGGCGTCTCGTCGTTCGTGACGAGCTTTGGCGATGGCTCGGGCAGTGCGGGCTCGGCGATGCCGAAGCCGGGCAACGTCGACGTGCCACCGCCCGGCGAGTACGAGGTGATCCGCCCCGACATGACGGAGGCCGAGATCAAGGCCGCGATCGAGCGCTCGCGCGCGCGCGCGGCGGGATCGGGCAGCGCATCGGGATCCGGGAGCGCGGTGGGCTCGGGCAGCGCGACGGGATCAGCGACCGGATCGGCGACCGGATCGGCGACCGGATCGGCGACCGGCTCCGCGGTCGGCAGCGCCGCGCACTGAGGTCGCCCAGTCGGTTGCTCCGCACCGCGGACACGCGCGCGGGAAGTCGTGGTGCGCGGGTTGTTCGAACGTCGCCGCGCAGTGCCGGCAAACAAATGCGAGCGGAGTCAGCCGCCGGCGCGACTCGACGAGCGACAGCGCGATCGACAGCGCGGTGATCGCCGCGACCGCGAGGACGACCGCGAGCAGCATCGCGTTACTTCCAGAGCACCGCGTGCGACAGGCACGGCATCTGCGCGCGGCGCTTCGCGACGGTGGCGCCGTCGAGCGTCGCGACGACGACGCCGTCGCCCTCGGCGCGATCCTCGACGACGGTGCCCCACGGATCGATCACGAGCGTGTGGCCGTAGCTCTCGCGCTTGTCGTTGTGGCGTCCCCACTGCGCGGGCGCGACGACCCACGCCTGGTTCTCGACAGCGCGTGCACGCAGCAGCAGGTGCCAGTGCGCCGCGCCGGTGTGCGCGGTGAACGCGGCGGGCACGAGCAGCACCTCGGCGCCACGCTGCTTGACGAGCGCGCGGTACAGCTCGGGGAACCGCAGGTCGTAGCAGATCGACATCCCGACCTTCGCGCCGTCGATGTCGAGCACGACGAGCTCGTCGCCGGCGCGCGTCGCGTCGGACTCGCGCAGCGTCGCGCCGCCGGGAATGTCGACGTCGAACAGGTGGATCTTGCGGTAGCGCGCGACGAGGTTCCCTCCCGGATCGATCGCGAGCGCGGTGTTGTACGTGCGCTTCGGATCGCCCGCGACGAGCTCGGGCGTGCCGCCGGCGACGATCCAGATCCCGTGCGAGGTCGCGAGCGCGCGCAGCGTGTCGAGCACGGGACCCGGTCGCTCGAAGTCCTCGGCGATCTTCAGCTTGTCGCCTTCGCCGCGACCGAGGAACGAGAAGCACTCGGGCAGGACGGCGAGCCGGGCGCCGTCGGCCGCGGCGCGCCCGACGAGGTCGCGGCAGATCGCGAGGTTGGCCGCCAGGTCATCGGTCGAACGCATCTGCACGGCACCGACGCGGAGCTGCCACATGAATAACCCTTTACATGGTCGTCATGCCTGGCGCACCCGGGATCCCCGGATGTGCGAGCCAGCCTCGGAACGGGCTTGCCCTCGGGGTGGGCTGGTGGTACCCAACGGTCAGCTTCATATCGCTCCGCGGTAGAGGTGGCCCTTCGGCCACCTTTTTTTTCGCGCTTTTTTCATCCAGTCCTCGGTCCCATGTCACGCAACCCCCTTCAAGAACGCCTGATCTCGATCGTCGAGCCGGTCTGCGAAGCAGCCGGATACGAGCTCGTCGATCTGCGATTTCTGCTGGAGCAGGGCGGCTGGGTGCTGCGCGTGCAGATCGATCGCCCGCTCGACGACGCGGTCGATCCGAGCGAGGTGCCGACGGATCGCGTCGACCTCGAGGCGTGCGAGAACCTCTCGCGCGAGCTATCGGCGGTGCTCGACGTCGACGATCCGATCCCGCAGGCGTACAGCCTCGAGGTCAGCTCGCCCGGCATCGATCGGCCGCTGCGCACCGCGCGTCACTTCCAGTACTTCACCGGCAGCGAGGCGAAGATCCAGCTCGCGGTCGGGCTCGCGACGCCGTCCGGCGAGCGCCGCAACTTTCGCGGCTTCTTGCGCGGCATCGATGGTGACAAGGTTCTGATCGACGTCGACGGCCAGCGCTTCGAGCTGCCGATCGCGGACATCGATCACGCCAAGCTCGTCCCGGACTGGGATGCCGTGATGCACGGCAAGAGCGGCATCGGCGCGCCGGAGCCCAAGCCGGTCAAGCCGGGCCACCGGCCCTCCAAGAAGAAGACCAAGAGTCCCAAGCCCGCTTCCGCCCGCGAGGACGGCAGCGATCGATCGAACAAGAACGACTGAGAGCCACAAGGAACACGGAGCTTTCCCATGGAAGCCAAACTCGACATGGTCCTGGAGCAGGTAGGCCGGGACAAGAACATCGACAAGAGCGTGCTGATCGGCGCGCTCGAGCAAGCCATCCTCACGGCGGCCAAGCGCACGTTCGGCATGAACCGCGAGATGGAGGCGAAGTTCAATCCCGAGACCGGCTCGGTCGATCTGTTCCTGATCGTCAACGTCGTCGAAGAAGATGACGCGATCGAGGGCCGCGAGATCACGGTGGAGCAGGCGCGTACGGCCGGCCTCGAGGCCGAGCTCGGCGACGAGCTGCTGTTCCAGGTGTTCTATCGCGCCGAGGACGACGATCGCGCTCGCGAGCAGGACGAGAAGTTCGGCGCGCTGATCGATCTCAAGAACGCGAGCAAGAAGTTCGGCCGGATCGCGGCGCAGACCGCGAAGCAGGTGATCTACCAGCGCGTCCGCGAGGCCGAGCGCGACAACGTCTACAACGAGTACAAGGATCGCAAGGGCGAGATCATCACCGGCACCGTGCGGCGGTTCGAGCGCGGCGCGCTGATCGTCGACGTCGGCAAGGCCGAGGCCGTGCTGCCGATGCGCGAGCAGGTGCCGCGCGAGAGCTACCGCGTCGGTGACTCGATCAAGGCGTACGTGCTCGACATCGACCGCAACGCACGCGGCCCGCAGATCATCCTGTCGCGCACGCACAAGGGCCTGCTCGAGAAGCTGTTCGAGCAGGAGGTGCCGGAGATCTACGAGAAGATCGTCCGCATCGAGTCGAGTGCTCGCGAGCCGGGCGCGCGCGCGAAGATCGCGGTGTCGTCGCGCGACCGCGACGTCGATCCGGTCGGCGCGTGCGTCGGCATGAAGGGCAGCCGCGTCCAGGCGGTCGTCCAGGAGCTGCGCGGCGAGAAGATCGACATCGTCCCGTACGACGACGATCCGGCGCGCTTCGTGTGCAACGCGATCGCACCGGCGGAGGTCTCGCGCGTGATCATCGACGCCGAGGGCCATCGCATGGAGCTGATCGTCCCCGACGACAAGCTCTCGCTGGCGATCGGCAAGAAGGGCCAGAACGTGCGGCTCGCGTCGCAGCTCACCGGCTGGCGCATCGACATCCACTCGGAGTCGAAGATCTACGAGCTCGAGCGCCGCGCGAAGGAGCAGATCGCGGCCGCGATCGACGGTGCCGGGTTCGACGGCCACGTCGGCGACACGCTGTTCAAGCTCGGCTGGCGGTCGGTCGGCGAGCTCGGTCGCGCGCACGTCGAGGAGCTCGCGGGGCTGCCGGGCATCGGCGGTCCCGACGGCGCTCGCCGGATCATCGAGGCCGCGCAGGCGTACATCGCCTCGGGTGGCCGGCGTCGCGACGACGCGCGCAAGGAAGCGGAGCGGCGCCAGAACCTGTCGGGCGGTCAGCAGCTGATGGAGCTCGACGGTGTCGACGAGGACGTGCTCAACGTCCTGGCGCAGGCGAACATCCACTCGCCCGAGGATCTGATCCGCACGCCGATCGAGCAGGTCGCGACGTCGACCGGCATCGACATGGGTGACCTGGCGCGGCTGCGCCAGCGCGCGATCAGCTGGCTGTCGGAGGTCTCGTCCTGACCGCGCGCACGCACATCCCGATGCGGACGTGCACCGGCTGTCGTGCCGTCGTGCCGCAGCGCGAGCTCGTGCGCGTGGCAATCCTCCCCAAGGACGGCGGCCGCCTCGTGCTCGATCGCACGCGTCGCCTGCCCGGACGGGGAGCCTATGTTCACCCCGCGCCGGCGTGCGTGACCGCCGCGGGGCTCGCCCGGAGCCTGCGCCGGGCTGTCAACGGCGAAGATGTTCGCCGGCTCGTCTCCGAGTTGTCGCTGCCTGACGACAATTCCCAGGACACCTCGCCAGATGGGGACGATCCTCGCAAAAATGCGGACGATCTCAGCCCTGGTCTTGCCGGTGCAAAGACTGTAGAAACTCCTCCTCGGATCAAGGCGAAGGATGACCGGAGCGAAGATGCGCGTGTATGAGATTGCAAAAGAGGTCGGGATCCCCAACAAGGACCTCATCGCCAAGATCCGTGCGCTCGGTCTCGAGGTGAACAATCACATGTCGTCGCTCGATGCGGACGACGTTGCTCGTATCAAGCGCTCGCTCGAGAAGGAGAAGTCGGCAGGCGCCGCGCCCGCGCAGACCCAGCGGCTGTCCTCGGGCACCGTGCTGCGCCGGCGGTCGAGTGGCGACAAGGCCACCGAGCCGACGCCGGTCGACGACGTGCCCGCGCGCGCCGCGACGCCGGCCGCCCCGGCGCCGGTGATCCGTCGCCGCGTCGCCGAGCCTGCACCCGCGGTCGAGGCCGCGCCGGCCCCCGCCGAGCGTCCGTCGACGCCGGCGATCAAGCGCGCGCCCGAGCCGGTCACCCGTCCGGTCGCGCCCGAGCCGCGTCCCGAGCCCGCGCCCGTCGTCGAGGCGCGTCCCGTCGAGCCGAAGCCGGTCGCGCCGCCCGTCGAGGCGCGCCCCGTCGAGCCGGTCGCGCCGCCCGCGCCGCCGGTCCGCGTCGAGCCGCCGGTCGAGCCGGCCCCGGTCGCTGCACGCGCCGAGACGCCGCCGAAGTCTGCCCCCGCTGTCACGGCGCGCCCCGCCGAGCCGACCCCTGCACCCGTGTCGAAGGAGCCTGTGCGCGAGCAACCGTCGTCGCCGCCGCCGATGTCCACGCCGCCTCCCGCTGCGGTCCCCACGACTCCGCCGCCGGCTGCCACGCCGCCGGCACGGTCGCGCGTGATCGTCGCCGGTCCGCAGGTGATCAATCGCTCGAACGAGCCGACATCGTCGCGTCCGGCGATGCAGGCCGCGGCGCCGGCCACGCCGCGCGTGGCACCGCAAGGCACGCCGCCGGCACCGACGAATGATCGCGAGCCACCGGCGTCGACGCCGCTGCCCGCGCGCGTGCGCGGCTCCGGTCCACAGGTCGAGATCGCGCGCGGTCCGCGCACGGTCGAGGACATCGCGGGTGGCGCGCGCAGTCGCTTCGAGCTCGAGCTCGAGCGTGCGCGCGCGCGTACCGCCGAGCGTCCGCCGGTCGAGGCGCCTCCGGTTGCCGCGGTCGCCGAGGTTGCGCCGCCGCCGCCGCGCGACCCGTCGCGTCCGGCGGTCGGCACCGTGATCTCGCTGCCGCCGCGGATCAAGATCACCGAGCGCACGCCGATGAGCGGTCGCCCGGCGCCCGGCCCGCAGCCGGTCAACCCGATCCGCGGTCGGTTCGCGCAGCAGCAGCAGCGCGGTGGCCCGCGCGGCCCCGGCGGACGCCCGGGTCCGGGCAACGACTTCGGCCGCAAGAAGCTGCCGCTTGGCAAGAAGGGCAAGCAGACGCAGCTGACGACGCCCGCCGAGCACAAGCGCGTGATCCGGATCGAGGACACGATCATGGTCGCCGACCTCGCGCGCAGCATGGGCGTCAAGGCGCCCGAGGTGCTGAAGAAGCTGTGGGGCATGGGCATGACCGGCGTGAACATCAACGCGTCGATCGACTTCGATACCGCCCAGATCCTTGCGAGCGAGTTCGCGTACGAGGTCCAGAACGTCGCGTTCAAGGAAGAGGACGTCTTCGCGCAGAAGACGGACGACGCCGAGAAGCTGCAGCCGCGCGCGCCGGTCGTGACCGTCATGGGTCACGTCGACCACGGCAAGACGTCGCTGCTCGACGCGATCCGCAAGACGCGCGTCGCGGCCGGCGAGGCCGGTGGCATCACGCAGCACGTCGCGGCGTACAAGGTGCTGACGAAGGTCGGCGGCGAGGATCGCGAGATCGTGTTCCTCGACACCCCGGGCCACGAGGCGTTCACCGAGATGCGTGCGCGCGGCGCGCAGGCGACCGACATCGTCGTGCTCGTCGTTGCCGCGAACGACGGCGTGATGCCGCAGACGCTCGAGGCGCTCAGCCACGCGAAGGACGCGAAGGTCCAGATCATCGTCGCGGTCAACAAGGTCGATCTGCCGGACGCGCAGCCCGATCGCGTGCGCCAGCAGCTCGCCGATCACGGCCTGATCCCCGAGGAGTGGGGCGGCGACACGATCTACGTCAACGTCTCGGCGCTCAAGGGCACGAACATCGACGGTCTGCTCGAGCAGATCGCGGTGATCGGCGACGTCCTCGAGCTACGCGCGAACCCGGAGAAGACGGCTGCGGGCATCGTGATCGAGGCGCGCCTCGATCGCAACCGCGGTCCGATGGCGACGATCCTGATCCAGGAAGGCACGCTGCACGTCGGCGACATGCTCGTCGCAGGTCGCACGTACGGCAAGGTCCGCGCGCTGCTCGACGATCGTGGCGGCGCGCTCGAAGAGGCAGGCCCGTCGACCCCGGTCGAGGTGCTCGGTCTCGACGGCGTGCCCGACGCCGGCGATCAGGTGAACGCGGCCGAGGACGACAAGGTCGCCAAGCAGGTCGTCGAGCACCGCCGCCAGCAGGAGCGCAAGCGCGAGCTCGGCTCGAAGACGCGGATCTCGCTCGAGAACATGATGGAGCGTGGCACCGAGGGTGCGACGAAGGAGCTCAAGATCGTCCTCAAGGCGGACGTCCAGGGCTCTGCCGAGGCGCTCAAGGCCGCGCTCACGAAGCTGTCGACCGACAAGGTTCGCGTCAACGTCACGATGGCGGGCGTCGGTGGCATCACCGAGAGTGACGTCAACTTCGCGAAGGCCGGCGGCGCGATCATCCTCGGCTTCCACGTCCGTCCCGCCGGCAAGAGCAGCAAGCTCGCCGAGCAGGAGGGTGTCGAGATTCGCCTCTACGACATCATCTACGACGCGCTCGACGAGGTGAAGGCGGCGATGGCCGGCCTGCTCGCGCCGATCAAGCGCGAGGTCGCGATGGGCAAGCTGCAGGTGCGCGAGACGTTCTCGATCCCGAAGATGGGAACGGTTGCCGGCTGCATGGTCACCGAGGGCAAGATCAACCGCAAAGCCCACCTCCGGATCATCCGCGACGCGGTGCAGGTCTACGAGGGCAAGGTCGGCAGCCTGCGCCGCTTCAAGGACGACGTCAGCGAGGTCCAGCACGGCTTCGAGTGCGGCGTCATGGTGCAGGGCTGGAACGAGCTCAAGCAGGGCGACGTGATCGAGGCCTACGAAGTGATCGAAGAGGCCGCGCAGCTCTAAGCTGCTAGGCTGCCGAGCGTGTACGTCGGCATCGCCAAGCTCACCGTCGCGATCGCGCAGAGCCATTCGCTGAAGGAAAAGCGCATGGTGATCCGGCGGATCAAGGACCGCGTGCGCGAGCGCGTCGGCGTCGTCGTCAACGAGGTCGCCGAGCACGAGAACTGGCAGCGCGCCGAGCTCGGCTGTGCCGTCGCGAGCGCGGATCGCGCGAAGGCGCTCGAGCTGATCGACGAGGTCGTGCGGGTCGCGATGACGGCGTCCGGCGGCCAGGTCGTCGGCATCGCGAAGGACGCGTGGACGTTCGACGCGCCGGCGGTCGAGGTGCCCACGATCGACGATCGCACCGGCTCCGGCGACAAGGCGATCGCGAGTGACGACTGGGTGCCCGACGACTGGCGCGAAGAGTGGCGCGACGAGTAGCTGCCTACTGGCAGCCGATGTGCTGCGTCGCGATCACGACCTCGTCGACGAACACGTGAAACCCGGCGACCGGCGCGCGCGTCACGCCGGCACCCGCACGCGTGAACGCCGGCGCGGGATCGTTCGGCGTGATGTCGATCGCGAGCACGTCGTCGATGTAGACCTGGACCCGGCGCGGCGAGAACGAGTAGTCGAGCTCGACGCAGGTCCAGCGATTCGCCTCGGTCGCGATCGTCGACTGGTGATCGAACAGCCCGGCGAGGCTCTGCTCGCTCAGCGACCACCGTCGCTCGTTGTCGCCGGACACGAGCGCGTAGCCGCCGGGCCCGTCGAAGATGATCACGCCGGAGAAGTTCGTGATCGTCTGCGGCGCGTTGATCCAGGCGCGCGTCGCGAGCATGCCGGTCGTGCCGATCGGCACCTCGCGCGCGACGTACGCGGAGGCGCCGGACGACGGCAGTCCGGGCATCGTGGCATCGAGCGCCTGGCCGCCCGCGAGCGAGATCGCGTCGGTCAGCCCGAGCGAGCCCTTCGGATCGCTGATCTGCAGGTTCCAGCCGGCGAGGTCGGTGCCCTCGAAGCCGTCGCATTGCAGGGCGAACGCCGGGCATGCGCCGGGGAGCGGCGCATCGCCGGTGACCGGGCCATCGCCGGTCGGGCGGGCGTCGAGCTCCGGCGCGGCCGACCGGCAGTGGCCGTCGAAGCAGGTCAGGCTCGCCGGGCATTCGGCGTTGCTGGCGCACGGAGCGCCCTCGGGCGGGGTCGGCTGGTAACACGCGGCGACCGCCACCCCGCCGAGCACGACCGCAAGAGCTCGCAGCGCCATGCGCAGGCCAGTGTAGACCACCCGATCCGGCGAATTCGCGGGAAACTCGGAGCCGGCATAAACCCGGCCTCGATCGCAGGCTTGGCAGGTCGCGAGTGCCCGCGGTAGGGTGCCGGATCATGGAGATCCGGCCGTGAGCCAGCGCAAGGCACGCGTCGAACATGCGCTGCGAGATGTGCTGACCGAGCTGGTCGCGACCGAGGTCAAGGATCCGCGCGTTCGCGCGGCCACGCTGATCACGATCTCGAAGGTCGAGCTCAACGTCGATCTGTCGGTCGCGAACGTCTACGTCTCGATCATCGGCGACGACGCGACGGCGGACGGCGTGATCGCCGGGCTGCAGAAGGCCGCCGGGTTTCTGCGCGGCCCGATCGGTCGCAAGCTGTCGCTGCAACGCGCTCCGGAGCTGCGGTTCGCACACGACGTCTCGGTCGACGTCAGCGAGAAGCTCGCGGCGATCCTGCGCGAGGACGAGGAGAAGGCGCGAGCTGCCGGTAGAACGACCACCGGAAGCGATCCGGCGCCGACACCACCCGAGGACAAGCGGTGAGGGACGGATCGCGGCGCGTCACCGCACCGATCGAGGTGCCGTCCGTCGAGGAAGCGCTCGTGCGCGCGTGCGACGTGCTGCGCGCCGCGAAGCGCGTGTTGCTGACGAGCCACCGCCGGCCGGACGGCGACGGCACCGGCTCGATGGCCGGGCTCGCGTCGCTGCTGCGCGCGCAGGGCAAGACCGCGATCATCTACTCCGTCGATCCGATCGCGCGCCGCTACAAGTGGCTGCCGCTCGTGACCTCGACGGTGCACACGATCCCGTTCGACGAGCGGTTCGACTGCACGATCGTCGTCGATTGCGCCGACGTCACGCTGCTCGGCGACACGCTGCCGCCGCCCGAGGTGTGCGGCACGCTGATCACGCTCGATCACCACGCGAGCGGCCATCCGTTCGGCGACATCGCGGTGTGGGATCCGAACGCGGCAGCGGTCGGCGTGCTCGTGTTCCGGATCGCGGAGCGCGAGGGCTGGACCGTGACGACCGAGGCCGCGGTGCCGCTCTACGTCTCGCTGATCAGCGACACCGGCGGGTTTCGCCACGCGAACACGAACTCCGAGGCGCTGCGCGTCGGCTCCGAGCTGATCAAGCGCGGCGTCGTGCCGGCGACGATCGCGGCGTCGCTCGAGGAGCGGCCGAGCCCGGGCAAGCTGCGGCTGCTCGGCTCGGTGCTGTCGACGCTCGAGTTGCAGTGCGCGGGCCGGGTCGGCGTGCTGAGCGTGACGACCGACATGGTCGAAGGCGCGCGCGCGTCGTGGGAGGACATCGAAGGCATGGTGAACTGGGCGCGCAACGTCGAGGGCGTCCAGGTCGGCGTGCTGCTCACGACGGCGAAAGGCGGCGGCGTGCGCGTGTCGATGCGATCGCGCTCGGAGCGGATCGACGTCGGGAAAGTCTGCATGACGCTCGGCGGTGGCGGTCACCCCGGCGCCGGCGGCTGTCACGTCGACGGCGACCTCGTGTCGACGAAGGACAAGGTCGTGCGCGCGCTCGATACCGCGTTCAACCAGCCGTACGACCACAGCCGCCGCAGCCGGCCGTCGATCCCGCGGATGCCCGCGGTCGACACCACCGCGAGCGTGTCAGCGGCCGTGATCGAGGCAACCTCGCCCGACAAGCCCGAGTGATACAGTCGCCGCGATGAAGCGCGGGCTGCTGTTCCTGATCCTCGTCGGCTGCGGCGACGGCAAGACGCCGTCGGTCGATGCGCCCGTCACGCCACCGATCGACAGCGAGCTCGCCGATGCGCCGATCGACGCGAACCCGCTCGAGACGCTCGCCGGGACCGGGCTGTGTCTCGACGCCGCGTGCACCCAGATCGATCCGGCGGTGCGCGAGTACCGGCCGCGGTTCGAGCTGTGGGCGGACACTGCGACGAAGCGGCGCTGGATCTTCCTGCCCGCGGGCTCGCAGATCGACACCTCGAACATGGACCGCTGGGTGTTTCCCGTCGGCACGAAGCTGTGGAAGGAGTTCACGCGCGATGGCACGCGCGTCGAGACCCGGATGATCATGAAGGTGCTCGCCGACGACGATGCGCCGGGCGCGTGGTTCTTCGCGACGTACCAGTGGAACGCGACCCAGGACGACACGACCGCGGTCACCGCCGGCGTCCAGGACGCGAACGGCACCGGCCACGACATCCCGTCGCGCGCGCAGTGCCACGAGTGTCACGACGGCGTGCGGCCGACGCGCGTGCTCGGGTTCGGCGCGATCCAGCTCGACGACGGCGCGCTGCCGTTCTCGCTCGACGACGCGATCGCGGCGAATCTGCTGTCGGCGCCGCCCGCCGGCACGTCGCCGCACTTCCCGATCCCGGGCACCGCGAGCGAGCGCGCCGCGCTGACCTACCTGCACGCGAACTGCGGGCACTGCCACAACCCGACGTCGCAGACCCACGACGTCGCGCCGATGGAGGTCCTGCTCGACACGACGAAGCTCGCGAGCGTGCAGACCACGCCGACGTTCCTGACGACGGTCAACGTCGACGCCGCGGTGCCGTACACCGAGGACGGCACGACGTACACGAAGATCATCATCCCCGGCGATCTCGCGAATTCGGCGCTGCTCGCGCGCACGACGTCGAACCAGTCGATCCGGCGGATGCCGAAGCTCGGTGCGGAGATGATCGATCCCGCGGGCCAGACCGCGCTGCGCACCTGGGTCAACAGTCTGTAGATGCACGGCGTCCTCGTCGTCGACAAACCGCCGGGCCTGTCGTCGGCGGCCGCCGTCGATCAGGTCAAGCGGCTCGTCGGCGCCGACCGCGCAGGTCACGGCGGCACGCTCGATCCGATCGCGACCGGCGTGCTGCCGGTGTGCCTCGGCGGCGCGACGAAGCTCGCGGGCTACCTGCTCGCGGACGACAAGGCGTACGAGGCGGTCGGCGTGCTCGGCATCGAGACCGACACGCTCGATCGCACGGGCCGCGTGCTCGCCGAGCATCCGGTCGCGGTCGACGAGGCGCGCCTGCGCGACGTGCTCGCGCAGCACACCGGCGAGCGCATGCAGATCCCGCCGATGTTCTCGGCGATCAAGCAGGGCGGGGTGCGGCGGTACGAGCGCGCGCGCGCCGGCGAGCACGTCGACCGCGCACCGCGCGCGATCCGGATCGATCGGCTCGAGCTGCTC
>DASTLB010000009.1:0-7136 GCA_035715365.1 Kofleriaceae bacterium
CACGGGTCCCTTCCAGACCCAGCAGGGAACGGAGTAGCGTCGTGAGGCGCACAGCACACCTTTGGTTTCGTCGTTGGCGTAGGAACCGCGACGCTACCTCGGTTGCTGTGCGCGCTTTTCGTCATGCCGCAAACGCCGTCGAACGCGTCCCAGCTACATCTACGCTGCGTTCTGCGCGAGCCATCGACCCACTAAACCAAGTGGAGTGCCAAAAAACTTCTGCCGTGGTCGTAGGCCTGTGGGCAGTGTGGATTGGCGCGCATCTGGATTCGCGAGCGCCCCGGTGCGCCAATCCAAGCGAGTGTGGACAGCGGAATTGTCACGATTCGAAATCACGGTTCGCTGTCCACACGAGCGGCACTGTCCACAGGCTCTGCGCGGCGGCGGTGGCGCAGGCGCGAGGCGCTCGTCGAGCGTGACGCGCCACGGAATTGACGCACGTCGCGCCTGCTCGTGAACATCCGGGTGTCCGAATCAAGCATCACGAACACGGCAGTCCGCTTACCCTAACAAGTGATTGTCATAGCGTCGTGATATCCATTCTCCGTGCGTCGTGATACAGCCGCTCAGATGACTCTCGATCTCGCTCGCAAACCTTCGGGCCATGGAGGTTGGCGGCCAGGCGCGGGACGACCGAAAGGTCGCCATCATGTCGCGCACGAGGCCCGCGAGGACTTGCCCGCACGGTTCCCGCAACACATCACGTTGCGCTTCGCTCGCGGGCTGCCGTCGATGCGGCAAGGCGATGCCGTCAAGCAGATCTGGAATGCGATGGAGCGCTCCCACCGCGCCGACTTCCACATCGTCGAGTTTGGCGTCGAGCCCGACCACATGCATCTCGTCGCCGAAGCGGCGAACAAGGCCGCACTCGGGTGCGGGATGCAGCGATTCAAGACGAGAATGACTCGCAACATCAACAAGCTATTCGGCCGCACCGGAACCATCTTTGCCGAGCGCTACCACGCACGCGCATTGAAGACGCCGCGCGAAGTACGTCATGCACTTCGTTACGTGCTGCTGAACTGGCGCCACCATCTCGCCGAACGTGGAGAGTCACTGCCGCCGGACTGGGTCGATCCGTATTCGAGTGCGATGTGGTTCGACGGCTGGTCGCACGAGCTTCCCGTCGATCAACCGTGGAAGGCGATGCTGCGCTGGCTCTCCCCGCCGACGCGGCGTGCGACGACCTGGTTGCTGCGCGTGGGCTGGCGACAGCATGGCCTGCTCCGCGTCGATGAAGTCCCCGGTCCGACGCGCCGACGGCGATGAGTGGCATGAAGCCGCGACGTGTGCCGGCAAATCCTGTCCTATCGGCTCGAACGGCAGAACGCTCGACGCGGCGCTGCCACCGCCGCGCATAGCCTATGGACAGTGCCGCTCGTGTGGACAGCGAACCCGCTGTTTCAGGTCACGATACTTCGCTGTCCACACTCGATTGGATTGGCGACGCCGGCACCGGCTGATCGCGATACGAGCCAATCCACACTGCCCACAACGCCTACGACCACCAGCAGAGATTTTTATCGCGGAGGCTCCTGGCGCGCGGCGCAGACGCGAACGCGCACGCTCGGCGCGCTTCAGCTGGCGAAGTCGTTTCCTATCTGCCGAATTCAAGAATTCGCGAAGGACCTTCGACGCGATGACCGAGCTCGCGCGACCGACAATTCGCCCCTGCCGCCCGTCGCCCGCGTGATTCGCGCCGCGCAGAGCCTGTGGACAGTGGCGCTCGTGTGGACAGCGAACGCGCGGCGTCACCTCACGGCGATTTGCTGTCCACACTCGCTTGGATTGGCGCCCCGCGGTACCGCGTGATCCAGATGCGCGCCAATCCACACTACCCACAGGCCTACGACCACCAGCAGAATTTTTTTTTGCGGGAGGATCCTGTCGCGCGACATCGACAAGAACGCGCACGCTCCCTCCGCCCGTGTGAGGCACGATGCCGGCTCGCCGGTGCTGGCGCGAAGTCGTTTCATATCTGCCCGAAATCAAGTTGAGGCCGCCGGACGGGCGGCCGTCGAAGATGTCTGGACGACGATCAACGATCGCGCGTCGCAGAGCCTTCGCCAGTTGCACGTCGTGCGGCGGTCCCCGATGCTCTGCGCGTGGATGATGACGAGACCCTCGATGATCTGTCGGCGGCGCCCGCGCTTGCCGACACGATGGATCAGGTGCTCGCGAAGGCGGTCGCCGCGCCGCCGACGTATCCCGTGATCCCGGCCGGGCTCGTCGTTGCGGAGCACTACGAGATCGATCGCGTGCTCGGCGCCGGCGGCATGGGGACCGTGTACCTCGCGCACGATCAACAGCTCGATCGGCCGGTGGCGCTCAAGCTGCACCGCACGGCGGCGCACGGCGAGCGGCTGCATCGCGAGGCGGTCGCGATGGCGAAGCTCGCGCATCCGAACGTCGTCACGGTGTACGAGATCGGCGAGGTCGAGGGCCGGCCGTTCGTCGCGATGGAGTATGTCGACGGCACGACGCTGCGCGCGTGGGCGGAAGGACGGAGGTGGCGCGAGATCGTGATCGCGCTGATCGCCGCGGCGGAGGGGCTGGCGGCGGTGCATGCGGCCGGGCTCGTGCATCGCGACGTCAAGCCGGACAACATCTTCGTCGGCAAGGACGGGCGTGTGCGCGTCGGGGATTTCGGGCTCGCGCAGCTTGGCGGCGTGACCGGCATGGCGGTGCGCGCCGAGCTCGGGCCGGAGACCGAGACCGGCACGGTGGTCGGCACGCCGGCGTACATGGCACCCGAGCAGATCGCGGGCGGCGAGGTCGACGCGAGGAGCGATCAGTTCTCGTTCTGCGTGACGGCGTGGGAGCTGCTGTGCGGCGTGCGTCCGTTCGGCGGCGCGAACACCGAGGAGCTGCAGCGCGCGATCGTGCGCGGCGAGCTCGTGAAGCCGCGGCGGCGCGTGCCGGCGTACGTGCGACGGGCGCTTGTCCGCGGGATGGCGGCGGAGCCGGACGCGCGGTGGCCGGCGATGGCGGCGCTCGTGCGCGAGCTGCGCGCGGCGGAGCGGCGGCCGCGGCTGTATGCGATCGGTGGCGGGGTGGCGCTCGCGGCGAGCGCGGCGATCGCGTGGCGAGCGTGGCCGGTCGCGGATCCGGCGCGCGCGTGCGATGCGGCGGGGGCCGAGGTCGACGCGAGCTTGACGCCCGCGCTCGTCGAGCGGGCGGTCGCGGCGATCCGGACGAGCGGGGCGGCGAACGCCGGCGACGAGACCGCGCGGTTGCTCGAGGGCGTCGGGCGGTACCGCGAGGGGTATCGCAGCGGGGCGCAGCTCGCGTGCAAGGCGCGCGTCGACGGGTCGTGGTCGGAGGCGCTGGCGGTGCGTGGCGAGGAGTGTCGCGCGTATCAGCTCGGCACCGCGCGCGAGCTGCTGGCGGCGGCGCCGGAGGCCGCGCAGGCGTCGGACATCTTGCAGATCACGCTGCGGCTGCCGCCGATCGATCGGTGCATGGATCCCGCGGTGCTCGCGAGCTGGCGGCCGCTCGCACAGGGGCGCGGGGAGCTCGCGGCGATCGTGACCGCGCGCGCGAAGCTGGATGCCGCGCTGACGCTGCTCGATCTGCATCGGGTCGCGGGTGCGCGCCGGTTGCATGCCGAGGTCGCGGCGATGGCGGTGCGGACGAACGCGGCGGTCGCGAGGAGGCTCGACCTCGTGCGCGGTGCGATCGCGCTCGCGGCCGGGGATCTCAAGGCGGCGGAGCCGATCCTCGTCGATGCGTACTACGGTGCGCGCGCGGCGGACGATGGCGTGCTCGCGCTCGTCGCGGTCGAGCAGCTGATCGAGCTGACCGGCGCGCGGCGGCGCGATGCGGCGGCCGCGGGGCGATGGATTCGCGAGGGGATCGCGGAGGCGGAGCGCCAGCGCATGGTGTCGGCGCGCGAGGCGTTCGACGTGCTCGTGACGGCGGGCAGCGTGACCGTGGCGATCGGGGATCCGGCGCAGGCGCTCGCGATCGCGGATCGCGCGGAGCAGCTCGGCGTCGACGCGAATCGCAAGATGTATCTGCTGCAGCTGCGCTCCGACGCGCTCGCGGCGACCGGCAAGCACGCCGAGGCGCTCGCCGCGAACCAGCGCGTGATCGACGATACGCGTGCGCTGCTCGGCGCGAAGCACCCGGTGCTCGCGACGCAGCTATCGCACCGCGCGGCGATGCTGCTCGAGGTCCAGAAGGACGACGAGGCGCTCGCGGCCGCGCGCGACGCGATCGCGATCCTCGACGGCACGGGGGACGATGCGAGCATCGAGGTCGCGACCGCGAGCCTGAACCTCGGCGCGACGCTGCTCGAGGCCGGCGATCCGGCGGCGCAGCACCAGCTCGAGCGCGCGCGGACGATCTTCGTCGCGACGTACGGCGAGGATCATCCCGACGTCGCGCTCGTCGACACGAACCTCGCGCTGCTGCTACTCGATCGCGGCGAGACCGCGCGCGCGGTCGAGCTGCTGCGGCGTGCGGTCGCGATCCAGGAGCGCGTGCTGGGTCCCGCGCACGAGGAGCTCGCGAGCGGGCTCTACAACCTCGCGGTCGCCGAGCGCCAGGCCGGTCAGCTCGACGCCGCGCTCGCGACCTCGCGGCGGTGCGCCGAGCTGTACGGCAAGCTGCAGAGCGGGTCGCCGCGGCACGTCACCGCGCTCGTCCACGTCGCGTTCGTGCAGAGCCTCGCGAAGCAGCCGGCCGACGCGCTCGCCACCGCGACCGCGGCGCTCGAGCTCGCGGGCAAGGCGGACGAGCCGTCGGCGCTCGCGTGGGCGAAGCTCGAGACGGCGCGTGCGCTCGTCGCGCTGCACCGCGAGCCCGACCGGGCGCGGACGCTGCTGCGCGACGCCCGGACGTACTATCAGTCGATCGCGAGCGCGCCGCGTCTGACCGAGATCGACCAGCTCACCGCGGCGATTCGCTGATAGGCTGCACGCCGTGAGGGAGCGGGATGGAACCGACGAGGACACCGGGCCGAACCCGATCGTCGACGACGCCGAGGCGATGATCCGGCGCTGCGTCGAGGCCGGCGATGCCGAGGCGGCGACGACACGCGCGCTGGAGCGCTACGGGCCGGAGCTCCTCGGGTTCTTGCGCGCGCTCGCCCGCGACGACGATCTCGCCGCCGAGGCATTCGCGAACACGAGCGAGGCGCTGTGGAAGAGCCTGCCGCGGTTTCGGTGGCAGGCGTCGCTGCGCACGTGGCTGTACCAGATCGCGCGCAATTCGCTGTTCCACGTCCGTGCGGATCCGAAGCGGCGCGCGGATCGCAACCTGCCGTTGTCGGTGATCGCCAGCGTCGAGCAGGTCCAGCGCAGCGCGACCGCGCCGTACCAGCGCACGCACGTCAAGGACGGCATGCGCGCGCTGCGCGAGTCGCTCGATCCCGTCGATCACGAGATCCTGATCTTGCGGCTCGATCGCGGGATGTCGTGGCGCGACATCGCACGCGCGCTCGCCGAGACGGCGGAGCCCGAGTCGCGCGCGGTGCTCGATGCCCGGGCGGCGAGCCTGCGCAAGCGGTTCGAGCGCACGAAGGCCCGGCTGCGCGAGCTCGCGATCGAGCACGGGCTCGTCACGACCGAGGACGACTGAGCAGCTTGCGGCCGGCGAGCCACAGCGCGATCAGCAGCATCACGCCGATGCACGCGATCACGAAGCCGGCGCCGAGCCCCGGTGTCGTGTAGCGCCACGCGATCTGGTGGCGGCCCGCCGGCATCGCGACGGCGCGGCGGAGCACGTCGGCGGTCAGCCACGTGGCGTCGGCGTCGTCGACGGTGACCGTCCAGCCGGCGGTCGCGGTCGACGAGACGACCGCGTAGCCATCGCGATCGGACTCGCACGCGAGCGCGATGTCACCGGCGTCCCAGCGCTCGATCGTGCACGGCAGCGGCGGGCCGTGATCGCGCTCGGTCGCGCCGCCGCCGCGCAGCACGACGGTTCCGCGCGGCAGGGGCGCGCCGGCGCCGGGGAACAGCAGCGCGAGCGCGTTGTCCGGATCGACCGACCACATCCAGCCGCGCAGCACGGCGGCCGGCGGTGCGACCGGCAGCGTGACGAGCGCCCACTCGCCGCGATGCTCGAGCGCGGTGAACCCGCGCGGCACGACGAGCGTCTCGGGCAAGATCGCGAGCGCGATCCCGAAGCGATCGAGCAGCACCCCGCCCTGTCGCGCGGCCGCGAGCCACACGCGATCGTGGATCGCGGGCCGCGCGGGGTCGGTGCTCTCGGCGTTCGCGATGCCCCACCGGGCGCCCGCGGCGTTCGCGAACGTCGCGAGCGCGTCGTCGGTGTGCTCGCGCGCGGTGACGAGCTGGGTCTTGCGATGCTCGACGAGCGATTCCGGCGGTGCGAGCGCGGCCGGATCGAACATCAGCTTCGGCCGGAACACGCGGATCGGTGCGGTCGGCGCGCCGGCTCGCTGCGCCGCGATCGCGAACGCCGGCGGCTCGACGACGACGTCGCGATCGATCACCGGTGCGATCGAGCCGGTCGCGCCGAGGCTCGGCAGCACGAGCAGCGCGAGCACGATCGGCATCGTCCGGCGGGCGCCGCGGATCGCGAGCGCGAGCGCGACGCCCGTGCACAGCAGGCCGATGCAGCCATCGACGAGCGCGCGATCGATCGCGGTGCTCGCGGTCGCGTTGCGCGCGCGCAGCACGCCGAGCGCGACGAGCGCGATCGTCGTGCAGCCGATCGCGACGCCGACGACGACCGCGGCGCGGCGCTCGCCGGTGACGAGCGCGTCGAGGCCGCTCGCGACCTGGGTGCCGGCGAGCACGACGACGAGCGCCGCGAGGTGGAGCTCGGGTGCGCCGAGCCACGCCGGCCAGCCGCCGCGGCCGACGACGAGCGCGAGCACCGCGAACGTACCGACGAGCGCGAGCACGCGGCGCGCGGGCGGCCGCACCGCCGCGAGCGCGAGCAGCGGCGCGCCGACGAACAGGCTCGGCGCCCACGCGGCGCGACCGGCGATCGCCTCGATCGCGCGATCGGCGTCGTGCGCACCGAAGCTGCCCGGCACGATCAGCTCGAGCAGCCGCGCGAGCGGCAGCGCGGACACCGTCGCGCCGTGCTCGACGCCGAGCTGCAGCGCCGCCGGCAGCCACTGCACGCAGCCGATCGCGAGCCCGCTGCCGAGCGCCGCG
>DASTLB010000010.1:0-142296 GCA_035715365.1 Kofleriaceae bacterium
CCGGGCATCCCGCGCGCGCACCTCGGGCGGCTGTTCGTGCCCGGCTTCACGACGAAGGAGACCGGCGCGGGCGTCGGTCTCGCGATCGCCGAGCGCGTCGTATCGGCGCACCACGGCCGGATCACGGTGGATTCCGAAGAGGGCCACGGCACGACGATCACGATCACGCTGCCGACCGACAAGGCGAGCCTCGCCGTGCTACCTCGTTGGAGAGAAACCGGATGATCGGAACGATCGTGTGCGTCGATGACCAGGCCGAAGTGCGGCGCCTGCTCGGCGACGTGTTTCGCGCCAAGGGCGGCAACGTCGTCAGCTTCGACGACGGCGAGGACGCGATCGGCTGGATCACCGCCAACGAGGCCGACCTCGTGATCCTCGATCTCGATCTCGGCGCCGGCCGGCGCACGGGGATCGAGATCTGCAAGGCGGTGCGCCAGCGCTTGCCCGACCTGCCGATCATCATCCTGACCGGCCACGGTACGATCGACGATGCGGTCGCCGCGGTGAAGGCCGGCGCCGTCGACTTCATCACGAAGGACCCGTACCTCGAGGACAAGCTCGAGATCTCCGTCGAGAAGGTCGAGCGCATCCTGCAGCACGCGCTCGATCGCAAGCGGCTCGAGCAGGAGAACCGCGAGCTCCGCGCGACGAACGAGCGGCTGCGCAAGGCCGCGGGCCGGCGCTGGCAGATCGTCGGTGACTCGACCGCGATGCGCACCGTGATGACGAAGATCGAGCGCGTCGCGCCGGTGCCGCGGCCGGTCCTCGTGCTCGGCCCGCGCGGCACCGGCAAGGAGCTCGTCGCGCGCGCGATCCACACGCTGTCGCCACGCGCGAGCGAGCCGTACGTCACGATCAACTGCGCCGCCGTCGCCGAGAGCCTGCTCGAGAGCGAGCTGTTCGGCCACGAGGAAGGCGCGTTCACCGGGGCGACGAAGCAGAAGGAAGGCAAGTTCGAGCTCGCGGACGGCGGCACGCTGTTCCTCGACGAGATCGGCAACATGTCACTCGAGTTCCAGGCGAAGATCCTGCGCGTCCTCGAGTACCAGCGGTTCGAGCGCGTCGCCGGCAGCGAGTCGATCCAGGTCAACGTGCGCGTGATCGCGGCGACGAACGCCGATCTCAAGCAGGCGATCAGCGACGGCAAGTTTCGCGCGGATCTCTACGACCGGCTCGCGTTCGAGGTGATCGCGCTGCCGCCGCTCGCGCAGCGGATCGAGGACATTCCCGTGCTCGCCGCGCACTTCCTCGCGCGGTTTCGCCAGGAGGTCGCCGGCATCACCGTGCGCGAGATCAGCGCGGGCGCGCTCGACCGGCTCGCGCAGTACGACTTTCCCGGCAACGTCCGCGAGCTCAAGAACATCGTCGAGCGCGCGGTCTACATGGCGCACGGCGAGGTGCTGACCGACGGCGATGTCGACGCCGCGCTACCGCCCGAGGCGCACGGCAACGCGGCCGCGACGTCGACGTTCGCGGACGATCCGCGGCTGCCGCTCGACGAGCGCGTCGACAACTTCGAGGCCTGGCTGTGCCGCGACGCGCTCGAGCGCACGCGGTTCAAGCAGAAGGAAGCCGCGGCGCTGCTCGGCATCACGTACGACCAGTTCCGCCAGCGCTACCGCAAGTACGGCCTGGGCAAGGACTAGCCGGGCTGCGCGCCCGGGGCTAAGTTCGACCCATGGGCATCTTCTCGCGGATCAAAGGCGGCATCTCGGGCAAGGCGAACGGCATGCTCGACAAGGCAATCGATCCCGAGAAAGAGCTCGACATGGCGATCATGGAGCTCGAGGAGGGCCGCAAGAAGGCGCTCCAGGAGCTGCTCTCGTACAAGGCGACCGCGAAGAACCTCGATAACGACATCGAGAAGTACAAGGCGAAGGTCACCGAGTGGGAGCGCCGCGCGATGGTCGCGGTGAAGGCGGGCGACGACGACGCCGCGCGCACCGCGCTGCGCGAGAAGAAGAACGCCGAGACCGAGCTCGCGAAGATCGAGCGCGACAAGCACGAGGCCGCGAGCTACGCGATCCAGCTGAACCGCAGCCGCAAGGAGTTCGAGACCAAGCTGCAGATGCTGAAGCTGCGCAAGGGCACGCTCGCGACGCAGATCGCGGCGGGGCGCTCGGCGGGCGGCGACGCGTTCGGCAACGACTCGTCGGTGTGGGATCGGTTCAAGGCTGCCGAGGATCGGATCGACGCCGAGGCGATCGAGACCGAGGTCGATGCGGCGATGCGCGGCGAGGACGCCGATGTCGCCGCGCTCGACGCGAAGATCCTCGCGGCGTCGCGGACGGCGGATCCGCTCGCACTGCCCGGCGCCGACGATCCGCTCGCCCAGCTGAAGGCGAAGATGGCGTCGGAGAAGGCGGCGAAGCAGAAGGCGCTCGAGGCGGGCGCGAGCGACAAGCCCGACGACAAGGACAAGACGAAGTAGATGCTGACCACGACGGTCGGTGCGGGGACGCCGGGCGCGACACCGGATCCCGACGAGGTGCTGTCGACGCGGCTGCGCGATCTCGCGCTCGTCGAGCTCGACGCGCTCGTGGTCGGGCGTGGCGCGGGCGATCTCGTCGCCGCGTTCGCGGACGACGTCGCCGATGCGCTGCGCGAGGCGCGCACCCGGATCGCCGCGCTGCGCGCGCAGCTCGGTGGTGCCGATCCGCTGAACGTGCTCGATCTGCCGATCCGCCAGCGCGCCTCGGACAGCGGTGCCCAGGGCGCCGAGCGCATGCGCGGCCGGCTTGTCGCACAGGCCGAGGCGGCGCGCGCACTCGCGAGGCTCGCCGAGCTCGCGGCCGCGCTGGTCCCCAAGCTATTCGAAGCGGATAGGCGACGCTGACTCAAAAGCCCCGGCCGTCGCCGAGCGGCGACAAGTGTCACGACGGACCCAAAGCTCGACATCGTCCTGTTGTCCAATCCGAGGTCCCCTTATAGTGCCCCGCAGATGGACGAGGACCCCGACCTCGAGCGGGCACGCCAGGGCGATCGAGATGCTTTCGGTCGGCTCGTCCGCCGCCATCAACGACGCGTGTACGCCGCTGCGCTCCATATCCTCGGCAACCACAGTGACGCCGACGACGTCACGCAGGAAAGCTTCGTGCGCGCGTATCGCGGGCTGTCGACGTTCGACGGCCGCGCCGACTTCTTCACCTGGCTGTACCGGATCACGGTCAACACCGCGCTGAACGCGTTGCGCTCGGACAAGCGTGGGGCCGCGCTGCATCACAAGAGCCACGCCGAGAGTGCACACATCGGTGGGCGCCCCGAGGCGCTCGGTCAGGTCGCGCACAACCCTGCACAGAAGGCGCAGCACGCGAGCGAGGTCACGCGCGTGCTCGAGGCCGTCGCGACGCTGTCGCCACCGCTGCGCGTGACGCTCGTGCTCGCCACGATCGAGGAGCTGCCGCACAAGCAGATCGCGGAGATCCTCGACATTCCCGAGGGAACCGTCGCGTGGCGCGTCAACGAGGCGCGCCGCCTGCTACGCCTCAAGCTCGCGACTGCCGGCACGGCACCGCTCGATCTCGCTGGCCCGACCGCTGCGAACAAGACGTGAACGAGATGACCCGCTCCGATGACGACATGGATGACCTGCTCCGGCGTGCGATGAAAACGCTGGACGATGAGGTGCCATCGGGTTATTTCGAGGCCCTTCCGAGTCGGACGCTGGCGCGTCTGGAGGACAGCAGTATGGCGACCACGGGGACACCTGGCAGCGAGGGCAGCGGATCCACCAGCGTGCCTGCTCGCGATGAAGATTCGGGCCTGCACGACATCCGCAACCTCGCCAGCTCGGCGCGCATGCGGCTGTCGTCGAAGCGGATCAGCGAGCATCCACCGATCGATGACGACATCCTCGCGTCGTCGTCCGCGGGCTGGAAGGCGGTCGCGCTGCCGGAGCCGGCGAAGATGGTGTCGCTGCCGAGCGTCGACGAGCTGCCGCCGCCCGAGGTCGTGAAGGACCAGGCGAAGAAGGCGTCGCGGCGCAGCAAGCCGCAGGTCGCCGAGGGTTCCGAGGTCGCGAAGCTCGAGGCGCTGCGCACCGAGGTTGCGGCGCCGACCGCGACCGCCAGCGAGGCGCCGGTCGCGCCGCTGTTCCTCGAGGAGAGCGCGCCGATCCAGGCGAAGGACTCCGCGTCGACGCCGATGATCGGCGCACGGATCGCGCAGACGCGGCAGGGATCGAAGAGCCGCAAGAACGTCGTGTTCGGCGTCGTCGGGCTCGGCCTCGCGGCCGCGGCCGGCCTGACGCTCTACCTCAAGACCGGTGGCAACACCGCGCAGCCCACCGCCGGCGAGGAGCGCGCGAAGGCGCCGGCGTCGACGGTGTCGTCGACGAACGAGACGCGCGCGGCCGAGCCGCCGAAGGCTCCCGCCGCGACGCCGGAGCCGTCGACCGGCACGGCGCAGATCGCGAGCGATCAGGGTGGCGCCGGCGCGGACACCGCCGCCGCGGCTTTTGCCGACGAGAACAAGGTCGGCGGCCTCGCGTCGACCGAGGGTGCCAAGGCCGACGACAAGGCCGAAGACAGCACGCGGCGTGGCGCCGCGAAGCCGGCGAAGAAGGTCGCGAAGGAGAAGGACGCCGCCCCGACGACGACCGTCGCCGCGAAGACCGACAAGGCGGACTCCACGAAGCAGGTCGCGAAGGGCGCGGGCGGCAAGGACGACGAGCCCGACTTCGATCAGCTGCTCAAGGAGGCCGGCGTCCAGGACAAGAAGACCGAGACGAAGCCCAAGCTCGAGAAGACGTCGCTCTCGGGCGGTGACTTCAAGGCCGGCATGAACGCCGTCCGCGCGAAGGCGCAGGCGTGCTACGCCGGCACCCAGGGCACCGCGACCGTCAAGCTGACGATCGCGCCGTCGGGCCAGGTCACGAAGGCCACGGTCTCGGGGCCGTTCGCGGGGACGCCCGTCGCGTCGTGCGTCGAGGCGGCCGTGAAGAGCGCCACGTTCCCGCCGTGGGACGGTGGCCCGCAGAGCTTCGGGTACAGCTACCTGCTGGCCGAATAGCGACCGCGCTTGTCGCGGCCGGACCACGCGGTATAGGTTCGCCGGTCTGTCATGCGAAAGGTTTCGACCGGTCGTTTCTTCGAGGATTTCGGCATCGGCCAGCACCTGGTCCATGCCATCCCTCGCACGCTGCACGGCGGCGACATCGCGACGTACATGGCGCTCACGGGCGAGCGTCATCCGCTCGCGTCGTCGACGGAGCTCGCGCGGTCGCTCGGCTTTCACCGCGAGGTGATTCCCGACCTGCTCGTGTTCCACGTCGTGTTCGGCAAGTCGGTGCCGGACATCTCGCACAACGCGACCGCGAACCTCGGCTACGCGGACGTCCGGTTCCTGCGCCCGGTCTATCCCGGTGACACGCTCGTCGCCGAGAGCGACGTGATCGGCCTGCGCGAGGTGTCGAGCGGCGAGGCCGGCGTGGTCTACGTGCGGACGCGCGGCACGAACCAGAAGGGGCAGGAGGTGCTGTCGTTCGTGCGCTGGGTGATGGTGCCGAAGCGCGACAAGACGGCGGCGAGCGGCACGAACAGCGTCCCGCAGATGCCGGCGGTGGTCACCGCGGAGCGGCTGCCAGTCCCCGAGGCGATGAACCTGCAGCGGTTCCCGGACCTCGCATGGGCGTTCGGCTCGACCGCGCGCTGGGACGACTACGACGCCGGCGAGCGCCTCGATCATCCCGACGCGATGACGATCGAGGAAGCCGATCACGTCCAGGCGACGCGGCTCTATCACAATACCGCGCAGGTCCACTTCGACGCGCGCGGCATGACCGACTCGAAGTTCGGCAAGCGCATCGTCTACGGCGGTCACGTGATCAGCGTCGCGATGGCGCTCGCGCAGAACGGCTTCCAGACCGTGCTGCGGATCGCCGCCTGGAACGGTGGCGCGCACGTCGCGCCGACGTTCGCCGGCGACACGCTGCGCGCGTTCACGCAGGTCGTCGAGAAGGCCGAGCTGCCGACGCGGCGCGATGTCGGTGCGCTGCGGCTCCGGCTGTCGGCGGTGAAGAACGTGACGCCGGCCGAGCTCGCGGCGACCCAGCCGCTGCTGTCGGGCACGAAGGAGCCGCGCATCGTGCTCGAGCTCGACTACTGGGTCCTGCTGCCGCGCCGGTAACGTTCTGTTCGCGCATCACGTTTCGTGACAGCGCGGCGCCGCGCCGACCGCCTGGATCCGCTGCATTACGCGTGGTCCGGCGCTTGAAGTAACCGCGCGTGCTCGCGAGATCACACCCGCGCGGTTTGTCGTAAACACTTCCCGCGCGCGTGGGCTCTACCGGCAAAGGAGACCCGATGCGATTTCTGCACGCGCTCACCGCGACCGCCGCGCTCGCTGCCTGCGGCGACAACGTCGAACCGATCGATCCGGAGCCGCAGCCGATCGTGCTCGAGATGCAGGCGACGATCCCCGCCGGCACCGAGCTCGAGTACTGCAAGTTCGTCGAGATCCCCGATGCGTGGGTCACGCACGACAGCGTCGAGTTCACCGGCGGCAGCCACCACGTGCTGCTGTACCAGACCTCGTACACCACGATCCCGACGGCGAAGACCGACGGCACGCCGGTCGACACGTCCGGCGTGTTCGACTGCAGCGACGGCGCGACGAACGGCTGGTCGATCACGAAGCTGATCGGCGGCTCGCAGAATCGCGAGGGCGACGCGCTGCTCGCGTTCCCGCCCGGCGTCGGCATTCACGTCGGTGGCATCGCCCTGATCAACGTCCACTACATCAACGGCCTCGACGCGCCGCTGCCGACCGACGTCACGATCACGCTCGACACGATGCGCGAGGACGAGGTCACCGCCGAGGGCGACATCCTGTTCCTCTACAACCCGCTGATCGCGATCCCGGCGGGCCAGACCGCGAGCGCGCACTGGCGCTGCCCGGTCTACAGCGACATCACGATCACGAACGTCCAGTCGCACATGCACTCGCGCGGCGTCGGCTACGAGGCGCGCGTCGACGACGCCGAGCCGTTCTACGTCAACGATCGGTGGGAGGGCGTGCCGGTCCGGCGCTACGACGGCTTCACCGTCAAGGCCGGCTCGACGCTCGACTACCACTGCGACTACCGCAACACCGAGGCGCGCTCGATCTATCAGGGCCCGCGCACGACCGACGAGATGTGCATGCTGATCGGCTCGTACTACCCGGCGGACCCGCGCACCGCGGCGTGCCTCGACGCGACCGGCAAGCTGCCGGGCGGCGACTGGATCGGGCAGGGCACGGCGACGTGTCAGGCGACGCTCGGTTGCATGCAGAACGCCGGCGGCGACTTCCACGCGATCACCGACTGCATGCTCGGCGCGAAGCCCGAGGTCGCGCACGTGTCGTCGGAGATGCTGCGCTGCTTCTTCGGTGCGGCGAACCCGGCGAGCGAGTGCAGCGCCCAGATCAACGCCTGCCTCGCGCAGTGAGCGCGAGCCACGCCGCGAGCGCGAGGATCACGCCGAGCGCGATCGCGAGCGCGGCGCGCAGCGGCCCCTTCGAGCGCGCCTCGACGGTGAACGGCCCGACCTTCGCGAGCTCGGGCCGCACCGCGCCGACCTCGACGACGATCGCGGGCTCGACGCCGGGCGCGGCGACGTGCGCGAGCGTGCGCGCGGCCTTGCCGATCGCGTCGCGGTCCGCGCGATCGTCGACGATCACGACGATCGAGGCCGCGGCCGGCGAGGGCGGCAGCGTCGCGAGCGGATCGCGCGCCGGGCGATGCAGCAGGACCTCGGCATGCACGACGCCCGGGAGCACCGACAGCTGCGCTGTGAGCCGCGCGGCGTCCTCGCGATCGACGGCGCGCTGACGCTCGACCGGTCCATCGACGGCCGGTGCGCACGCGGCGAGCACGAGCGCGAGGATCCAGAGCCGCACGCACGCTACGCTATCACCGTGCGCGCGGCGATCGCAGATCTCGAGGCAGCGGTCGCGGCCGCGCGCTGGCCCGAGGCGCTCGAGATCGCGCTCGCGCTGTGGCGACAGCACCGCTGGTGGTCGCTCGCGGAGCTCGTCGACGAGCTCGGCGCGCGCTGCCCGCGGCTCGACCCGCCCGACGGCAAGGCGTTCCATCGCTGGTGGATCGAGCGCGCGCAGGCCGCACGGCCCGCCGACGTCACGAGCCTCGTCGCACTCGTCGAGACGCGGGCCGCGGCATCGAGCGTGTCGTGGCGAACGATCGCCGCGCGCAGCGATCGGCTCGCGCGCGCGCTCGGTGATCACGTCGACCGGCTGGCGCGCCCGTTCGGCGCGTGGCTCGAGCTCGTCGATCGGATCGGCGTCCTGCTCGCGTGGGCAGATGATCCGCGCGTCGCGCTCGCGCTCGCGTCGTGGCTCGGCAAGCCACCGTTCAAGCCGCGCGAGTGGCGGACGCAGCCGGCCGCGCCGTTCGCCCGCGTCGCCGGCGCGATCGTCGAGCGGCTGCGCGAGCTCGCCGATCTGCGTACCGTGCCGGCGCTGTCTCGCGTGCTCGGGCGGATCGATCGGACGCACGAGCTCGCGGTCGCGTTTCGCTCACTGCCCGAGCCCGACGAGGCCGACGACGCCAGCGTCGTCGCGTGCCTCGCACGGCTGCGCGCGCCGGCGAGCGGACCGGGCGAGCCGGCGCTTGCGGCATTGTGGGCTGCAGTCGCCGAGCAACCGGACGCGCTCGCGCCGCGCCTCGTGCTCGCGGATGCGCTGCAAGAGCGCGGCGATCCGCGCGGCGAGCTGATCGCGGTGCAGTGCCAGCCGCGCATCGCGCTCGAGCGTGATCCAGCAGCGGATCGCTCCGCGCTGTTCGGCGAGGCGGGGTCGCGCGCCCGGCCGATCCTCGACGGGCATCGTGAACGCTGGCTCGGCGAGCTCGCGACCGTGATCTCGCCGGCGTCGATGTTTCGAGAGGGTCTGCTCGACACGATCTATCTCGGGTCGGGCTACGCGCCGAGCTGGGTCTACGGTCGTCATGCCGGCCATCGCGAGCTCGTGGCCGTCCAGCGCGTCGCGGCGAACGACGTCCGCGCCGGCGAGCTGGCCGCGTTCGTCGGCTCGCTGCCGCGGCCGCTGCGCTGGCTCGTGATCGACGGCCCGCTCGAGGAGAAGCTGCGCCATGCGGGGATCACGCTCGACGTCGTCGGGCTCGAGTGCCGCGTGTTCGTGTACGAACGGGACGTGCTCGGCGTGTTCCGGACGTTCGCGTCGATCTCGCCGGGCGTGAGGTTCATCCGGCTGCCGGTGTGGGACGATCCATCGCACGCATCGGATCTCGTCGCGATCGCGCAGGCACTGCCGCGGCTGTACGCGCGGCTCGAGCGGATCCTGATCCGGCCCGAGCACGGCATGCAGATCCCCGCCGCCGAGCGCGCGGCGCTCGCGGCATTGCCGCTCGACGACTTGGCCGCGTGAAGTCGCGCGCCGTCGCCAGCTCGTTTACGGTAGGGCCGTGAACGCCGTCGAGCACTTCGCGCGCCTGCTGCCGCCGCCCTGCGCGCGCCGGCTCGCGGTGCTGCGCCACGGCCGCTTCGAGCGCGCCGTGCCGACGCTGTTCGGCCTCGCAGGCGCCGCGCGTCACGAGGCGCTCGACAACGACGAGAGCGTCGCGGCCGTGATCGCGCGCTGGCGCGACGATCTGTGCGGGTTGCTCAATGCGATGACGCGCGGCGAGCTCGCGGCGCTCGCGCACGTCTGCCGGGTCGCGGTCGCGGCAGGCGCGAAGTCCGCGGCGCTGCGGCTCGCGCTGTGGCAGCACGGCGCCAGCGTCGAGACCGCCGGCGTTCCGGTGTCCGCGGCGGTGCAGCCGCGGCCCGTGATCCTCGGCGGTCACCTCGTGATCCAGGCGCCGGCGCGCGGTGCGTTCGCGGCGTGCGACGCGTGGCCACGCACGATCCCCTCGCCGCAGCACGCGCACCCGCCCGAGGACGAGCCCGACTCGCTCGACGAGCTGCTCGCCGCCGCCGATCGCGCGCTCGGGGTCCGGCTCGGCCGCCGCGGTCGTGACAAGGGCGCGTGGGGGCTGCGCGCGCAGGCGCTGCTCGGCGTCCTCGAGCGCGGCGACGACGAGCCGGACTGGCGCGGCGACGTCGAGATCAAGACGCTGCCGATCGCGCGCGATCCGAGCGGGCTGTGGCGCGTCGTCGAGGATCCGGCGATCGCGATGGTCGATGCCGGCAGCGCGGCGGCGCGCGCGAAGCTGCAGCGCACGCTGTGGCTCGCTCGCGCGAGCTTGCCCGACGGCGACGCGACGATCGTGTCGTGGTACCTGCTCGAGTGGGACGCCGAGGTCGCGCGGCTCGCGCGGCGCTACCTGCACGAGCGTCCGAAGGGACCGGCGGGCACCGACGCGCGCGGTCACTACCTCAGCAAGCGATTCTTCGCGGACGCCGGTCTGCTCGCGTCGCTGAACGGGCCGGTGTCGTGATCGTCGACGAGCTGCGCATCATCGGCTCGACGCAGACGAACGTCGTCATGGCGGCGGAGCTCGTGCGCGTGTGCAAGCGCGCGGTCAAGAAGCGGCCGCCCGAGCCGCGCAAGGAAGGGCTCGGCCAGCTCGTGCTGCCGTTCGATCGCGAGATCGCGTGGGCCGCGACGACGTACCTGCGCACGCCGACGCGCGTGCTGTGGGATGTCTATCGATCGCGCGCGACGCGGCTCGAGCCGCTCTACGACGAGCTCGTCGCCGATATCCGTGGCGACACGCGCCGGCTGTGGCGCGATGGCGACGGGATCTCGGTCGAGGCGCGCCGGGTCGAGGCGTTCGCGGCCGGCGAGCGCCAGATCGTCGGCACGGTGAAGAACGCGCTCGTCGACGCCGCGCATCGCCGTGGCGCGCGGCTGCACGTCGATCCCGAGACGCCGGCGACGCGGTGGGTCGCCCGGCTCGACGATCGCGACGAGCTCGTGATCTCGATCGACCTCGGCGGCGGCTCGCTGTCGCAGCGCGGCTGGCGTCGCGAGGCCGGTGCGGCCCCGTTGCGCGAGCACCTCGCGGCCGTGCTGCTGATGCTGTGCCGGTTCGATCCGCGCACCGACATCCTCGTCGATCCGATGTGTGGCGCGGGCACGATCCCGATCGAGGCGGTGCACGCCGCGCGCGCGACGCCGCGCCCGAGCCCGACGCTCGCCTCGCTCGGGCTCGCGCCGGCCGAGCGCCCCGAGCCGCTGTTTCCCGACGCCGATCCGGTCGTGATCGGCTGCGATGTCGATCTCGAGGTGCTGCAGATCGCGCGCGACAACGCGCGGGCCGCCGGCGTGACCGACCGCGTGACCTGGCAGCGCAGCGACGTCGCGCACCTCAAGCCCGAGACGATCGACGACATCGTGCGCGAGCACGGCCGCGAGCCGCGCCCGGGCCTGCTCGTGTCGAACCCGCCGTACGGCGAGCGGCTCGACGACCGCGACCTCGACGAGCTCTACACCGCGCTCGCGATGACGTGCCGGCGGTTCCGGGGATGGCGTGCCGGGTTCCTCGTCGGCAGCCCGATCTTCGAGGACGTGTTCTTCCGGATGATCGGCCGGCCGCGGATCAAGAAGCCGCTCGCGAACGCGAACCTGCGCGCGTACTTCTTGCTCTACGATCTGTGAGCGCGGCCGCTATTCGTGACGCGCCGCCCACGCCGAGATCAGCTCGAAGTCGTCGATGATCCGCGAGTGGTAGTGACCCCAGATGTCGCTGATCATCACCATCGAGCCGCGCGACAGCTGCGGTGTGAGATAGATCGCGTAGTAGCGCGCGCCGGAGTTGTCCTCGACCTCACCGACGAGATCGAGCGGCTGCTTCGAGACCGGGCAGAACAGCTCGACCCGCGTGCCGTTCGGGATGTCGAACGGCTTGGTCTTGCGGCTGTCGCCGTGGATCGGCGACAGGTGGACGAGGCCCTCCTGGCCGTTCGCGCGGATGCCGACGGTCACCGCGGGATGGCCGTCGAACTCGACGCCGGAGATCCCGACGAGGTTATCCCCGCGTGGACCGAACGCCTGCGTCACGATCACGAGGACGTCGTTCTCGACGGTCACGTTCGGGCCGGTGACTGCCTTGTGACGACCGGTGATGCGGAGGTTGTGGCGATCGACGGGGTCCATGCGCGATGAGCTGGCCATGGCTTGACGCGGTTGGCAAGCACCCCGCGCAGTCAGCGGCTGTCGGTGGCCGGCTCGCAGCGTCGTGTATACTCGAAGCTCGTCCTGCGCCGGGACAGGCGAGCGGCGCCTCTCGATGACCCGACCCATTGCCCTGGCAGCGTTCGTGTGGCTGGTGCTCGCCAAGCTGGCGGCAGTCGCCTGGGCGGGGCCGCCCAAGCTCGCGCTGCCGGCGATCGAAGGCGACGACGACGGCGAGCTGCGCGACGCCGTGATGGAGGCGCTCGACGGCGAGGACATCGCGCTGGTCGGGCCGAAGGCGACGAACCGCGCCACCGAGAAGCTCGGCGAGCTGAGCGGGCTGACCACGAAGCAGGCCAAGCAGCTCGCGACCGAGCTCAAGGCCGACGCGATCATCTACGGCGCGCTCCAGAGCTCCGAGGGCAAGTCGCGGATCCTGCACTTCGACATCTGGGTGAACGGCCACAAGCTCAAGGGCTTCACGATCCAGTTCACGAACCCGCACAGCAAGAAGTTCAAGAAGGCGCTGTACGAGAAGATGGTCGAGAAGCTCAACAGCCCGCCGCCCGACGAGGACGACGGCGACGGCAAGGGCAAGAAGAAGAAGCCGACCGACGACGAGGAGGACGGCAAGAAGAAGCAGAAGGCCGACGCCGACGGCGACGGCGACGGCGATGACGTCGACGCCGAAGACGGCAAGAAGAAGAAGAAGGCCAAGAAGACGGCGGCGACCGACGAGGACGGCGAGGACGGTGAGGACGACGGCGTCGCGATCGTCAAGCGCGCGCAGCCGAAGCACTCGGCGAATCGCGCCGCGATCCGGCTCGACATCGGCGGTGGCGGCAGCACGCGCCGGCTGACGTTCACGACCGCGCCGGACTTCCAGGACGGTCCGCCGGACTTCAAGCCCGGCGCGGTGCCGAACGGCCGGTTCGAGCTCGACGCGTATCCGTTCGCGTTCGGCAACCCGGATGGCTTCGCCGGCGGCATCGGGCTCGGCGTCAAGTACGACCGCGCGCTGTCGTCGCACGTCCAGCCCGGCGCGGACGGACCGCGGTTGACCGTCAAGCAGCAGCAGTACGAGGTCGGGCTGCGCTACCGCTGGGTGTTCACCGAGACCGCGACGAGTCCATCGGTCACGTTCGGAGCGAACTACGGCCGGCGGACGTACGTCCCGGACCGCGGCCCGCTCGCCGCGCCGACCGACCTCGATCTGCCGGATACCGACTACAAGTACATCGCGCCGTCGCTCGGGCTCCGGTTTCCGATCGGTGGATCTCTCGCGTTCGTGGTCGGCGGCGAGGCGCTGCTCGTCCAGGATGCCGGCCCGATCCAGGAGGCGGACTCCTATGGCCGGGCGAAGGTGTTCGGCATCGACAGCCAGGCCGGGCTCGACCTCGTGATCAAGAACCGGTTCGCGTTCCGCGCGCTCGCCGAGTACAACCGCATCGGATTCGCGTTCACGGGCAAGGGCGACCTCGCGAACAACCGGGACGGCGACCCCGACACGATCGACATCGGCGGCGCGCTCGATCAGACGATCGGCGGCTCGTTGACGTTCGCGGTTCTGTACTGACTGATACACTGGCTTCGTGCTGCCATCGACCACCGGGTCACCGCACGGCAAGCTCGTCGTCGCTCATCCCGAGCGCAAGGCGCAGCGCGCGCTCGCCCGGCTCGTCGGCGCGACCCTGTGCCCGGTCGAGGTTGTCGCGGATACCGACGCGCTCGCGAAGATCGTGAGCCCCGATGCGATCGTCGTTGTCGATGCGAGCCTCGCGCGCACGCGCCCCGCACTCGCGAAGCAGGCCGCGCGCGCGTGGATCGCGGTGCCGGGCGAGGGCATGACGCCGGCGGAGGGCGAGGTGATCAGCGCGCTGCTCGCGGCGGGGTGGTCGCACGTGATCGCGCACCCGATGCCGATCCTCGCCGAGGAGCTGCTCGCCACCGTCCAGAAGCTGATGCGCAACGACGTGTTCGGCCTCGAGAAGTACATGGCGTGGGGCGCCGAGGTCCGCAGCTACACGCTCGAGGACGCGCTCGACCGCGACGCTGCCGTGCAGGCGCTCGCGAAGGACGTCGTCGCGGTCGGGCTACCGGATCGCGTCGGCTCGATGGTCAGCGTGATCGCCGACGAGCTGATCGCGAACGCGCTGTACGCGGCACCGGTCGACGACACCGGCAAGCGGTTCCGCGCCGAGGAGCCACGCGAGCAGGGCCGCACGCTCACCGACCGCGAGATCGTCACCGTGCGGTGGGCGACCGACGCGCGCTACCTCGCGATCGAGGTCCGCGATCGCTGGGGCTCGATCGATCCGGTCGCGATCGGTACGCGGCTCGCCGCGGGCGGCAAGCAGAACCCGGCGCAGACCGAGGGCGGGATGGGGCTGCCGCTCGCGTACGCGTGCTGCAACCAGTTCGTGCTCGACGTGGCGCCGGGCAAGCACACCGAGGTCATCACGCTCCTCGACGTCCGCTACAAGCCGACCGAGCTCGGCCGCGCGGCATCGTTCCACTCGTTCACCGGTGATCTGGAGGCTACGCCTTGACTGCTCTCAAGCTCGGACGACTCGACGTTACGCTGGATCGCTCCCGCGTCACGCTCTCCGGCCGGATCGACGACGGCAGCCAGCTCGGCGACCTCGCGACGAAGATTCCGCCCGGCGACGTCACGATCGACACGAGCGGGGTCACGTTCGTCAACTCGATCGGGATGCGCGAGTGGATGCGGCTGATCCGGATCCTGCGCGATCGCGGCCGGGTCACGCTCGAGCGCGTCGCCGACGTCCTGATCACGCAGATGAACCTGATCCCCGAGTTCGGCGCGAGCGTCACGATCGCGTCGTTCCACGCGCAGTACGTCTGCGCCTCGTGCGGTGCCGAGGTCGCGCCGGTCGTCGACGCGGTCGCCCACGCCGCGCAACTCGCGAACATGCAGGCGCCGAAGCTGCCGTGCCCGGAGTGCGGCGCGATGATGGAGCTCGGTGATTTCCCCGAGCGCTACCTGACGATCTTCCAGAAGTAGCGCCGCTCGGCGCGCTCTGCGCGTCGGGTTTGGGCATGTTAGGGTGCGCTCCGTGAAACCGGACCTGCTCGCTCCTTCGGACACGTTCGCGCCCCGACACATCGCGCCTTCGGAGACCGAGATCGCCGAGATGCTCGCAGCGCTCGGCTACAAGTCGCTCGCCGATCTCGCCGCCGCGACGGTGCCGGCGTCGATCCGGCTGGCGCGCCCGCTCCAGCTCGGAGAGCCGCTCGGCGAGCACGAGCTGATCGAGGAGCTCAAGAACCTCGCCGCCGACAACCAGGTGTTCCGGTCGTTCATCGGCCAGGGCTACTACGACACGATCACGCCGGCGGTGATCCTGCGCAACGTGCTCGAGAACCCGGGCTGGTACACGCAGTACACGCCGTACCAGGCCGAGATCTCGCAGGGCCGGCTCGAGGCACTCGTCAACTTCCAGACGATGATCGAGGACCTCACCGGGCTGCCGATGGCGAACGCGTCGCTGCTCGACGAAGCGACCGCCGCGGCCGAGGCGATGAACATGTGCGTCGAGCGCGTCGATCGCAAGCGCCCGGTGTTCTGGGTCCAGGCCGAGACCCATCCGCAGACGATCGCGGTGATGGCAACGCGCGCCGAGCCGATGGGCGTCCAGCTGCGCGTCGGCACCGCCGCCGAGATCGAGGCCGCGCTCGGCGCCGACGTCGCCGGCATTCTGCTGTCGTACCCGACGACCGACGGCCGCGTCGAAGACTACCGCGCGCTCGTCGACAAGGTACACGGTGCTGGCGCGACGGTCGTGATGGCGACCGATCTGCTCGCGCTCGCGCTGCTCGTGCCGCCGGGCGAGCTCGGCGCCGACATCGCGATCGGCTCGGCGCAGCGGTTCGGCGTGCCGATGGGCTTCGGCGGACCGCACGCCGCGTTCCTCGCGACCAAAGACGAGCTGCGCCGCCAGATCCCGGGCCGCATCATCGGCGTGTCGCGCGACGCGAAGGGCAAGACCGCGTTCCGGCTCGCGCTGCAGACCCGCGAGCAGCACATCCGCCGCGAGAAGGCGACGAGCAACATCTGCACCGCGCAGGTCCTGCTCGCGGTGATGGCCTCGATGTACGCGGTCTATCACGGCCCCGACGGGCTGCGCCGGATCGCCGAGCGCGTGCGCGCGTTCACCGCGGTGATCGAGGCGGGCCTGCTGCGCCTCGGCTACCAGGTCCGCGCCGGCGCGTACTTCGACACGCTGCGCGTCGACATGGACGCGCACCGCCAGGCCGACGTGCTCGCGCGCGCACTCGATCGCGGCATCAACCTCCGGCGCTACGCCGACGGCCTCGGCATTTCGTGCGACGAGACCACGAGCCACGCCGACGTCCACGACGTGCTCGACGCGTTCGCGATCGGCCACGACGAGCTGCCGTTCGAGCTCGCCGAGCTCGTGCGCGCGACCGACGTCCCCGAGCTCGCGCTGCGCCGGACCACCGCGTACCTCACGCACCCGACGTTCAACCGCTACCACGCCGAGCACGAGATCTTGCGCTACATCCACCGGCTGCAGGCGAAGGATCTCTCGCTGACGACGTCGATGATCCCGCTCGGCTCGTGCACGATGAAGCTCAACGCGACGACCGAGATGCTGCCGGTGACGTGGCCGGAGTTCGGCCGCCTGCACCCGTTCGCGCCCGCCGAGCAGTGGGGCGGCTACAAGGCGCTGTTCGATCAGCTCGAGGCGTGGCTCGCCGAGATCACGGGCTTCGCCGCGGTGTCGCTGCAGCCGAACTCGGGCGCGCAGGGCGAGTACGCCGGCCTGCTCGCGATCCGCGCGTACCACCGCGCACGCAACGAGGCGCACCGCACGGTGTGCCTGATCCCGCAGAGCGCGCACGGCACGAACCCGGCGTCCGCGGTGATGGCCGGGATGCAGGTCGTCGTCGTCGCGTCGGCGCCCGACGGCACGATCGATCTGAAGGACCTGCGCGCGAAGGCGGAGAAGCACTCCGCGAACCTCGGCGCGCTGATGGTGACCTATCCGTCGACGCACGGCGTGTTCGAGGACGGCATCCGCGAGGTCTGCGCGATCGTCCACCAGCACGGTGGCCAGGTGTACATGGACGGCGCGAACATGAACGCGCAGGTCGGGCTGACGCGGCCAGCGAGTGTCGATGCCGATGTCTGTCATCTGAATTTGCACAAGACGTTCGTGATTCCCCACGGTGGCGGTGGGCCCGGCATGGGCCCGATCGCGGTCGCGAAGCACCTCGCGCCGTACCTGCCGGGTCATCCGCTCGCACCACCGGGCAGCCAGCCGGTCGGTCCGGTGTCGGCGGCGCCGTGGGGCTCGGCGTCGATCCTGCCGATCTCGTTCGCGTACATCGCGATGATGGGCGAGCCCGGCCTGCGGATGGCGACCGAGGTCGCGATCCTCAACGCGAACTACATCGCGCATCGGCTCGGCACGCACTACCCGGTGCTCTACACCGGGCAGAACGGCCGCGTCGCGCACGAGCTGATCCTCGACTGCCGCGGCTTCAAGAAGACGTCGGGCATCGAGGCCGAGGACATCGCGAAGCGGCTCATGGACTACGGCTTCCACGCGCCGACGATGAGCTTCCCGGTGCCGGGCACGCTGATGGTCGAGCCGACCGAGAGCGAGAGCAAGGCCGAGCTCGATCGGTTCTGCGAGGCGATGATCGCGATCCGCGCCGAGATCGCCGACATCGAGGCGGGCCGCATGGACAAGACGAACAACCCGCTGAAGAACGCGCCGCACACCGCGGCCGCGGTCACCGGCAGCGAGTGGGATCGCCCGTACACCCGAGAGCAGGCCGCGTTCCCCGCGCCGTGGCTGCGCGTCCACAAGTACTGGCCGCCGGTCGCGCGCGTCGACAACGCGTACGGGGATCGCAACCTGATGTGCACGTGCCCGCCGATCGAGGCTTACAGCTAGGATAGGCGCCGTGGACCTCGTCGGGCTCATCGCAGTGATCGGCGCGTTCGCCGTGCCGCTGGCAGCGTTGAAGTACCGCTACGAGGAGCGCAAGCAGCGGCTGCAGCTCGAGGCGAAGTCGCGCGGCAGCAGCGAGGAAGACAGCGTCGAGCTCAAGCGCCTGACCGACGAGAACAAGCTGCTGCGCGAGCGCGTCGAGAACCTCGAGTCGATCGTGTGCAGCGTCGACTTCGAGCTCAACCAGAAGCTCGCGAAGGTGATCGACGAGTCGCGCTCGCTCGCGGGGCTGCCCGCGCCGACGAAGCCGGCGGCGGTGTCTGCGGCATCGCCCACACCGGGTGAACCCGCGCGACCGAACCCGCTCGACGCGACCGCGACCGCACTGCCGGCGACGCCGGGCGCGCGGCCGCTGAGGACGTCGTTCGAGCCGGGGCAGGTGATCGCGCAGCGCTACCGGATCCAGCGCCTGCTCGGCAAGGGCGGCATGGGTGCGGTCTACCTCGCCGACGACGAGGTGCTCGGCGAGCTCGTCGCGCTCAAGGTGATCTCGAGCGCGTTCGCCGCCGACGAGCAGGCGATGATCGCGCGGTTCCGCCGCGAGGCCGCCGCCGCGCGCAAGGTCAGCTCGCCGTCGGTGATCCGGATCCACGACCTCGGCGAGGCGCGCCCGGGCTTGCTGTATCTGTCGATGGAGTACTTCGCCGGCCGGACGCTCGCCGAGCTGATCGCCCAGCGCGGCATCGTCCCGATCAAGGACGCGCAGGACATCCTCGCGCAGATCGCGAACGGCCTCGAGACCGCGCACGCTGCCGGCGTGATCCACCGCGATCTCAAGCCGAGCAACGTGCTCGTCGGCGAGCGCGGCGCGGTCAAGATCATCGATTTCGGGCTCGCGACCACCGGCATCGCGGAGGGCCTCACCGCGACCGGCGCGATCCTCGGCACGCCGCACTACATGGCGCCCGAGCAGGTGCGCGGCAAGGCGGTCGACGCGCGCACCGACATCTACGCGCTCGGCGCGCTCGCGTATCACCTCGTGTGCGGCCGGCCGCCGTTCTCCGGCGACAACCCGATCGCGATCGGGTTCGCCCACCTGTCCGAGCCGGTCGTGCCGCCGAGCCAGCTCCGCCGCGACATCCCGCCCGCGCTCGAGGCCGCGATCGTGTCGGCGCTCGCGAAGAACCCCGACGAGCGCCCGGTGTCCGCGCGCGCGTTCCTCGACCGCGCGCAAGCCGCGGCCTGAGACGAATCGCCGCGGCCGCGGCATCGAAGCTCCATGCTCGATGTCCTCGCGCGCGCCGAAACCGCGCTGCCGCGCCTGCTCGCCGAAGCGACCTGGAACACCCTCGATATCAACTATCACCCGCCGTTCGTCGAGCGGCTGTGGACGCCGTGGGAGGCGTACCGCATCGCGCTGCATCGCATCCATCCGTGCGAGCCGGCGGACGCGCTGTTCCATCCGCATCCGTGGCCGTCCGCGATGCGGATCCTCGACGGCACCTACGAGATGGCCGTCGGCCACGGCACCGGCCCCGAGCCGCCGCCGATCGCGGCGCGCATCGTCGCGGCCGGCGAGTTTCGCTACGAGATGACCGATCCGGACGCGTGGCACTACGTACGGCCGATCGGCGGACCCGCGATGACCGTGATGGTGACCGGCGCGCCATGGACCCGCGCATCGCCCGGCCCGCGAGAGCCGCTACAGCCGCTCGACGACCGCCGGACCGCCGAGCTGCTCGCGTACTTTCGCGCGCGCTATCCGCGCGGCCGAAACCGGTAGTGCGCGATGATCCATTCCGAGCCGTGATGGAACCCGAACATCTCGGCGCATGCGAGGAAGAACACGCGCCAGCGCTGGAACCGTCGGGTCGCCTCGTCGCCGTACGCGTCGCCGAGGATCTTCTCGACCTCGTCGCGGCGCGCCATCAGGTTCGCGTACCACGCCTCGGCCGTGCGCTCGTAGTGCTGCCCGGACAGGTGCCACTCGCGCTCGATCCACAGATCGCGCTGGAAGTAGTGCAGCAGCTGCGTCGACGGCATCAGGCCGCCGGTGAAGAACTCGCGAGCCATCCAGTCCGACGGGCCCGCGTCCTCGAACGGATACGAGTGCTGGCGGTGCGCGAAGATGTGGACGAACAGCGCGCCGTCGGGCCGCAGCCAGGTCGCGATCCGGTGCAGCAGGCGCTCGTAGTTGCGCATGTGCTCGAACATCTCGATCGACAGCACGCGATCGAAGCTCGACGTCGGTAGCGCGAGCATCCGGACGTCGGCGGTGCGCACGGTGATGTTGCCGAGCCCGCGCGCGCGCGCCGTGCGCTCGATCAGCTCGCGCTGCGTCGCCGAGTTCGAGATCGCGGTGAACCGGCTGCGCGGATAGCGCGCCGCGGCCCACAGCGTCAGCGAGCCCCAGCCGCACCCGAGGTCGAGCACGTCCTGGCCGTCCGCGAGCCCGGCGCGCTCGGCGGTCAGCTCGAGCATCGCCGCCTCGGCCGCGCCGAGGTCGGTGACGCCATCGGGCCAGTAGCAGCCCGAGTACTTGAGGTGCGGGCCGAGCACGGTCTGGAAGAACGCGGTCGGGACCTCGTAGTGCTGCACGTTCGCCGCGGCCGGCTCGATCGCGATGTCGCCGGCGCGCAGATCGTCGACGAGCGCCTGCTGGCGCGCCTGCTCGTCCTCGACCGAGCGGCGCTCCTGGCGGAGCCGCATCGCGCACACCGCCCGGATGCCGGCACGCAGCACGGGCTCGGGGACCAGGCCGGAGTCCACGATGTGGTCGAGCACCTGGCGACCCTACCGCGGCCCGCGCGCCGCCGCAGGTTGCGAAATGCTCTCAGCGGCGATCGCTCAGCGAAGCATCCAGCCGCACTCGGGATTCGCGATCGCCTCGACCTGCGTCCACTCGGTCGAGCCACAGATCATCGTCGAGATGAACTGGCCCGCCGCGCCGCCGTTCAGCTTGCAGTCGCACAGCGAGAACACGTTGCCGCCGACGTTCTGGATCCGGCAGTTGACCTCGTACGTCGCCGCGTCGCTGCACATGCTCCAGACGAAGTCGCACGTGAAGCCGAGCTGGACGACCGGATCCTTCATCTGGCAGGTCACGCCGGGCGGCGGTGCATCCGGCGTGGGCGGCGCGTCGATCACGACCGGGCTGTCGATCGGTGGCTTCGGCGCATCGACGAGGACCGGCTCGTCGTCATCACCCTTGCCACCACCACAACCGAACGCGACGACGACGAGGGCGAGGGCAGCGAGGCGCGACATGGCCGGCACGATGCCGCGAATCGACGAGCCGCCGCGATCGATTTTCGCGGCAGGACCCGGCAGCGCGGGCCCGCGGCTGCAACGCCGGTAAGCTGCCCGACGTCACGATCGTCGCGATGGCTCCAGCATCCACGTCTGCCGGATCGGCGACGCGCCCTCGCGACGCGTGATCGCGAACCCGGCCTCGGTGAACAGCTGCTCGGCCGCCTCGAAGCTCGCGAACTTGTGGTCCTCGACCCGATGCGTGACGAGGAACTCGCGCAATCGATCGTCGTGGCCGATCGGCGGCATCCGCGCGGGCGTCTTCAGATAGATATCGGCGTTGATCCAGACCCCGCCGCGACGCGCGAGCACGTCGTGCACGCTCACCGCGAGGCGTCGCTGCTCGGCATCGTCGAGATACATCAGCAAGCCCTCGTTGAGGATCGCGACCGGACCCGCCGGCAGCGCGTCGACCGCCGTCGCGAGCTCTCCGTCGGCGAGCGCGTTCATCGCGCGCAACGTCACGCTGCCGACGAGCGGTCCGACAGCGAGCTGCTCGACGAGCGTGCGCTTCGTCTCGATCAGGTCGGGCAGGTCGGTGTCGAGGTACGTCACGGCGTGCTGCCGCGCGAGCGCGATGCTGCGTAGCGACAGGCCGGCGGCGAGCTCGACGATCGTCGTGATGCCGGTCGCGGCGAGCAGCCTATCGAGGCTCTGGTAGCGCTCGACGAAGTGCCACAGCCTCATCTGCCAGCCGACGAGTCCCTGCAGCCGCGCGTGCTCCGCGGCCAGCGCGTCGTGCCCGAGCACGAGCTCGGCCGCCTCGCGAACCAGCGGCAGCTCGGGGCTGAGCGAACGCAGCGCGAGCACCGCGCGCGCCGAGGGCGAGATCGTCGAGTAGTCCCGCGTCGTCACGTCGTTGCTATGCCCCGACGATCAGATACTTCTCGCCGGTCGACATCCGCGCGCATGCACGCAGCGTCTCGAGATCGAGCATCCGATCGAGCGTGATCCGCGCGGTGTAGTGGCTCGCGAACGTCGTCGTCAGCTCGCTCGCGACGCGGCGGAACATCCGCCCGGCGACCTCCGGCCCGAGCTTGCGCAGCGCGTGCATGACGAGATATCCGCTCACACTCCACGTCAGGCCGAACGTCCGCACGAGCTGCGTCGGCGAGCGGTCGAGCGAGCCGTAGATGTAGAGCTGCTTCGGCGTCGACGAGCCGTAGTGGCTGAACGTCGTCATGCTGCGGCTCGCGACGCGCTCCATCGCGTCGAGGATCTGCGAGCCGAGCGAGCCCCCGCCGATCGCATCGAACGCGAGCGTCGCGCCGGTCGCACCGACCGCGGCGACCAGCTCATCGCGGAACGACGGCGCCGAGCTGTCGAGCACGTGCTCGGCCCCGAGCGCCCGCAGCTGCTCGACGTGCGCGGGTCGCCGGACGATGTTGACCAGCGGCACGCGATCCGCGGCGCAGATCTTGATCAGCATCTGGCCCAGGTTCGACGCCGCCGCAGTGTGCACGATCGCCTTGTGGTTCTCCGCACGCATCGTCTCGACGAAGCTGAGCGCGGTCATCGGATTGACGAACGCCGCCGCACCCGCCTCGGCCGTCACGCCGGCCGGCAGCTCGCGCACCGCGGAGGCCGGCAGCTTGCGATGGGTGGCGAACATCCCGCCGCTCGCGGTGACGAGCTTGCCGGCGAGCGCCTGGGCCGCTGGACTCGTGCCGGTCGCGATCACCGTACCGCTGCCCTCGGTGCCGAGCGGCAACCGCTGACCGACGCGGCCGGCGAACATCTCCAGCACGACGGCGGGCACGGGTGCGACGATCGCGCCGTCGCTCACCGTGGCGCGCGACAGATCCGCGCCCGACAGCATGAGCGCGAGATCGGTCGGGTTGACCGGCGTCGCGTCGACGCGGACGATCACCTCGTCGGGGCCGGGCTCGCCGAGCTCGACATCGTCGAGCGTGAGTCGGATGTTCCCGGCGGCGGTGAGCGTGGAATGGAGTGCGCGGGCCTTCACGCGCGCATCCTAGCGGTGTTCGCGGTGGCTAGCGAGGCGCGGTCGGTTGCTGACTCGCGCGGCAGCGCTCCTCGATCGCCTTCGCGTCCGGCGGCGGAGGAGGCGGCTCGAGGATCGGCTGCTGCGCCTCCTGCAGGATCTCCGCACGCAGCTCCTCGAGCGCGCCCGCAGGCGATCCCGAGCCCGCAGGCGATCCGGGAGGCGCCGTCAGCGCCATGCGCCGCACGAGCTCGGTCATGTACTCGGAATCGACCGCGATGTGGGCCGGCGTCGGCTCGAGCAGCCTGAGATCGCGCGGACCGAGATACAGGAACGCATCGATCACGTCGGCGACGGGCTTCTGCAGCTCGGGAGGAAACCCACTCTGCACCTTGCAGTCGAGGATCCTGACGCCCGGCGACCAGATGTCACCCGGCGACAAGGTGCCCAGCCAGGTGCCCTTCGTCGGCACGAGCGACGGATTCGGCCACGCGGCAAGGCGGCTGTTGTCGTAATTGCCGAGATCGCTGATCACGAACGTGACGTGCGGATACTTCTTCTCGTACGTCGACACCGCATTGGCCCCCTGGCCATGCATCAAGTGAAACGTGCCGAACAGCATGAGTGCCTTGCGGTGCTTCGCGAGCACCTCGGTCTCCATGACGGACGCGATCGTCTCGTCGCGCTTGAAGTACCGCCACACGTCCTCCTGGGTCTTGACCTGGTCCCAGTCGATCGGCGGATCGCCGGCCAGCACGCGAAGCCGCTTGTTCGCCGGCAGTCGCTGGTTGATCGCGCGCACGAGCGGGAACAGCTGCGCGTAGAAGCCAGAGGAACTGCACATCGTCTGCGTGGTGTTGCGCCAGACCTTGCGGACCTCGGTGAACGGGACATCCGCGCCGGCGATGTAGCGGTCGAGCACGGGTTGATAGAGCGAGTTGCCGCACTCGACGGCGATGTCGTTCACCTGGTCGGGAAACCGCGGGTCGCGAACGAGCGCCAGGAGGAAGTCGTCGAGGTCCTTCTTGCCGTGGGCCGCGTTGATCGCCACGACCTCGTAGCGGTCGAATGCCGCGAGCACGGCGGGGATCGCCGGTTCGGGCCCGCTCGAGGGCGGGGACTCGGGGCGGCGGACGCTCGGCGCGCACGCCATCACCGAACACGCAACGAGGGCGGAGACGAGGCAGCGCATCGGCGCCGACGCCTACAATTGGCAGGCCAGCACGCAACTCACCGAGCTTGCGGACGCGCGCCGATCTCGCGCTGCCAGAATGGCGCGTCCACGACGTTCACGTGCGCTTCGGTGGCAACGGAACGAGACCTGAGCGAAGCGCTAGAGCTTCGTGACGGTGATCTTGTCGGTCGTCGCCGAGCTACCCGTCGGGTACACGTCGAGCTCGACCTTGATCTTCGAGCCCCTCCGGATCTGCTTCGGATCGAGCTCGACGAAGCCATCGTTGTGATCGGCGACCAGCAGCGGTCCCGGCGTGCAGGCGAGGATGTCGAGCACCGGCGTGTCGCCGACCTTGAGCGGGCCGCTCGCGACCTTCGTGATCTTGATGGCGACGGGCTGCGCGGCCGCCATGATCCCGCAGTGAAACTTCGGTGCGCAGCCGACGAGCAGGACGTCGGCTTCGACGATCGCCTTCTTCGGCTGAGGTACCTGCGCGGCGGCGGTGCCGGTGAGCAACATGATGATCGCGAGCTGCTTCTTCATGCATGCAACCAACGCGGCCGTGACGGTATCGATCTCAAGTCCAGCTACTTTTCACGACCGTCAGTCGTCGCGGCCAGCCGTTCGTCAAGGCGAGCCGTTGCATCGAGCGAGCACGCCGCAGAGCGCGAGTCGGATTGTTACGCTCTTGTATCTCAATCGGAATGAAGCGCGACGCGCGAAGGATCAGGGCCGGTTCGACCTCACCAAGCGCGACGAGGACCGCATGCTGTTCAAGGTCGCCTCGCTACGCAATGTCGCCGACACGTCCCCGTACTTCCACGACGGCTCGATCGCGGATCTCGCCACGGCCGTCAAGACGATGGCCCGGCTGCAATTCGGCACGACGCTGAGCGACGACGACGCGGCGAGCATCGCGACATTCCTGCGCGCGCTCAGTGGCAAGCCACCCGCGGACTACATCGCGAGACCCCCGCTGCCAGCGTCGAGCACGCGGACACCGAAGCCCGATCGAACGTGACCACGCACGTGTCGCATGCCGCAGGGGCAGCGACGCATCGCGTTCGCGAAACTCGATCGCGTGGATCCATGAGGATGATCGTAACGAGAGCGCATTCGATAGCTGCTTCGGTGCCGAGCGGCAGCGGCTGATCGATGCGGCCGGCGAACCTCTCCAGCACGACTGCGGGGACGGGCGCGACGATCGCGCCGTCGCTCACCGTGGCGCGCGACAGATCCGCGCCCGACAGCATGAGCGCGAGGTCGGTCGCGCGAGTGCGAGCGAGGTGGCCACGGCGCGCGGTGCCGCATTCTGCGGCATCCCTGCGGGTTGACTCGCCTGCAGCCGGCTCGTAGCGTCGTGGTGCATGTGGTGGTGGCGTACGTGCGTGGTCGCGATCGCGTGGGCGCTGTCGGGATGTTGTTTCGGTGGCGGCACGAAGGTCACGCCGGTCGATCCTGTACTGGTCACGGCGGTCGCGCTCTATCTCCGGAAGAAGCGCCGCTGGAAGTGGGGCAGTCCGCAGGGCGAGTCCGACGGTGTTCGTGATGCGGGTCCGGAGGCGCAGCGGATCGATCGCCATCGCGGAATGTTCGTGCGCCGCCGCATCGAGATCATCGGCGAGAAGTCGCAGAACGCGGATCTCGTGGCCGAGCTGAAGGTGCCGGGCTGGGACACGGCGGCCGTCGCTCCGCGGATCGTTCGGCGCGTCGAGGCGGAGCTCGATCTGGTCGAGGCATACTTCAAGGACAAGATCGGGACGGCGCGCGCGCCAGGTCCACTCGCCGGCGGGCCGCCCGACCTCCAGCCGCCGCACCTCGATCTCGTGGATGTCGCGCGGCGGAAGTCATTCGATTCTGTCGCGAGCGCGCGGACGCGGGCGAAGGGATATACGCGGCTGCGCAAGCAACGTGCGACCGCGATCATCTGGCGCGCGGCGCAGCACGACGAGATCTGGGAGGCCTCGGCTGATCGCGCGTCCGCAACGATGCGGCGGCCGGTGATCGACGAGCTGGTCGATCGGCGCCTCCGGGTGATCGAGCGGATGGCGTTTCAGGTCTCGAACGTGAACGTGCTCGGCGGGCGGGCGTGGCGCGCAGCAACGATCACCGACGGGGATGGCCCGTGGCGCGACGGGTTCCGGATCCGGCCGTTCGAGTATCCGCGGCTGCAGAAGGCGAGCGAGCCGATCGCGAAGATGGTGGCGGCGATCGGCAACGCGAACATCGCGCCGCGCGGGACCCAGGGAGTCTTTGCACCGCTGCCCGGCGAGTCGAACGTGCGGCCCTGGCGATGGGGTGTGAACGGCCGGCGCCTCGAGTGGAACATGCCGCCGCGGGGTCTCCGTCTGCCGGCTCGGATCGCCGGGGACTTCAAGGTGTCCTCCCTGGACCCGTACTTCCTCACGATGCGCAACTCCACCCGGCGCGCGTCTGCGATCGTGGACGACATGTTCCACGTCGGGCTCTCCGATACCGACCGCGAGGACTTCTGGGAGCGGTCGTGGCTGATGTGCGATCACGCTGTCTCCGCGCTCCTGCTGGACGGGCTGCGCTTCGGTCTCAGGCGTCGGACCGGCAACGACGATGCGTTCGATCGCGTGCTGTCGGACAACGAGGAAGGCGCCGTGCAACTCGGGCCGTTTGCCGGCGCGCTACTGCCGTCCTACTTCCAGCACCTCGGGCTGCGCGCCGACGATCTGGAGATCGGTGACCACACGATCTTCTGGAACAGCCACCTCTACCTCGCGCTGACCGCTGGCGATTGGCGGCTCGAACACTCGCTCGTGATGGACGTCGACAGCGATCCGACGACGGGGCGGATCCGGCTCGAAGGCGTGCATCTGCAGGGACACGGCATCGGCGAGCTCTCGTACCGGCGTTATCAGCGCGGCATCCTTGCTCACGTCAAGGAGGCACTGGCCGAGGCACAGCGGCTCGCCCGCGACGCCGGCCCCGGCCCCAACGGCGCGACGATCGACTACGCCGGCAACGCCCCCGGCTTCGTGCGGTGGGCGCCGTACGAGCAGTTCGGTTCGCCCGGTGCATGGTGGGTGTTCGTTCCGCCGGTCGACCGCTTCGGACGGAGCGAGCGGTTCAACGGACTCCGTTCGAACCCGAAGGTCGTGATGGACCTCCCGCCGCTCCGCCGGGGCGCGGGGTACGTCTCACCACCGTTTACAGGACTTTACTTCCCGCTGTTCACGCCGCGGATCAAGCACGGCTGGAACGGGTACTTCGCGAAGCGCCAGAACGATCCGACGTTCAAGCCGCCCAAGCTCGACGCGACCGAGGTCGACGCATCGATCATCCCCGGCATCTTCGTGCGGGGCGTCGAGGAACAGAATGCCGTGATCGAAGTGCTGCAGCCGAAAGCGCGCCGGTGATCCGCATCTCGCTCGCGCTGCTCTGTGCCGCGTGTTCCGGCACGATGAAGCATCCGACGACGGAGGTCGCGGATGCCGTCGTCGGCAAGCACGTGCTCGTGATCGGCGTGCCCGGAGGCGATCCCAAAGTCGAGCACTGGTCGGGCAAGGGCGAGGTCGTGCTCGCGGGCGACCTCACCGGCGACGGGCTCGCAGACGCCGTCGTGCTCGGCGACGCCGTGCAGCTGATCGTAGGTCGTCCGCCGCACGCGTTTGGCTCCGCGGTCGCTGACAAGGCGGGCACGGTGTTCCTCGACGCTGTCATGATCGGCGATCTCGACAACGATGGCGCGAACGAGATCGTCGTCGACGGCGGTCTGAGCTATCCACCGCCCGGATCCGTCATCGGCGCGACGCCGCACACCGAGACGTTCATGACGGTCATCCGCGGAGGAAAGCGCGGCCTCGATCACGTGCTCGAGCGAATCGCATGGCCGGCGACGCGGCGCGCGCTGTTGCCCAGCTTCGACATCGACGGCGACCGCAAGGCCGATCTCGTCACGTATCAGTGCGAGGCACGTTGCACCGTGAGCTCACGTCGCGCGCTGGACGGCAAGCTCGGGCCAGAGACGGTGATCGCGACCTGGCCGGCGGCACAGCGCGTGGTGACCGGCGCCGTGCGGGCAACTGGCTACGTCCTCGTCGCGGTCGAGCCCCACGCGATCCGGTCGTACGCGCTCGAGCGCGGATCGTTGCGCGAGGTCGCGAGCCTCCCGCCTGTTGTCCGTGCCGACGCGGATCTGCTGCTGGGACCGATCGCCGTCGGCGACTACGATCGTGATGGGCGCCTCGACCTCGCCGTCGTGACCGGCAACAACCAGCTGCTCGTGTGGAGCGATACGCGGCCTGAGCGCCCGCTTGCCCTCGCATCGCCGGAGCGCGTGCGCACGGTCGCGTTTGTCGATCTGGATCGAGACGGAGACGATGACCTGCTCGTCTCGACCGACGATCTCGCGTCGATGTATCGCGGCTCGCCAGCGGGTCTCGAACCATCACCGAGCTGGAAGGCGCGTCTTCGCTGATGGCGACCGTCGAGCAGATCGCGTCCGTGCTCGCGCGCTCGATCGAGCCACTCGCGCTCGGACTGATCGGTGGCGACGACGAGATTCGCGCGTTCGTCGCGGAGCTCGGTTGGATCTTGCCGGCGGGCGCGGTTCCGCCTTCGCTGTCCTCGCTCGCGGCACCGGCACAGGCGCTGCTCGATGCGCTGGAGACGCTGGCGCAGCGGCGCGACGAGCGCGTCGACGACCAGGCGACTGAGGGCGATCTCGCCGCTGCGATCGCGAGCGTCGCAACCGAGCTCGCGCTGTTCGCGAGTGACCTGCATCGCGTGCCGTCCGCGCTGGCGACCGAGTTGCCGGCCGCGTACGTGTCGGTCACCCAGATCGACACGGCGCTCGAGTCGCGCATCTACGAGCGGCTCGTCGCGGATCTGATCGAAGACGCCGCGTTTCCGTCGTACGCGCTCGGCGTGCTGTTCGGCGTGATCGAGGAGCGCGAGCTCGAGGAGGACCTCGCGATCCACCAGCCGGAGTTCATCCACCGGCGGGTGCACTGGGATCGACTCTCGACCGTCGTGTCGGATCCCGCGGGCGCGCTCGAGGTGACGTATGGATGGGGAACGCCCGATCTGGACTGGCCGCGCCTCGCGGACGCGCTCCGCCTGGTCGGCGTGGCGTTCTACGTCCCGCCGGCGCACGACTATCCGTCGGAAGGGTTCCTGAAGACGGTCGCGCCGACGGCTCCTTACGACCCCGAGATCGGGCCGGACTCCGAGCTGCGATTCGTGATCCTCGATGCGGGACCGATCCAGCTGTCGTTGACGGTGACGCCGCTGCCGGCGAGTGCCGCGCCGCGCGGGCTCGCCGTGAGTCTCGTGTTGACCGGACTCGTCGCCGCGACGATTCCGCTCCTGCCCGGATTCACGATCGAGCTGGAAGCGAATGTCGATCTCGCGTCGGGACTCGCGATCGCGCTCAGGCCGAACGTGGCGCCGACCGCGTTCCTCCAGCCCGAGGAGGCGGCGGTCGCGTTCGAGCGCGGCCGCGTCGCGGCGAAGCTCGCGTACACGCGGGGCGGTGACACGCGGGTCCCGATCGTCCAGTTCGGATCGCGCTCGGCACTCGAAGCCAAGGTGCTGGCGTTGCGCGCGGGCGTGGAAGCGGGCCATCGCACGGACGTCTTTGTCGAGGGGCAGATCGAAGGGGGGCGCCTCGTCATTGCGCCGGATTCTCCGGACTCGTTCCTCGCGCGCGTCCTGCCGACGGACGGCGTGCACCTGGACTTCGACATGGCGGTCGGGTGGTCGAAGCAGCGCGGCGTGTACCTGACGGGTGGCGCCTCGCTCGAGACCGCGATCGCGCTGCACAGGCAGATCGGGCCACTCCGCGTCGACACGCTCTACGTGCGGTTCTCGACGCAGGGGCGCGGCGTCGCGCTCGAGGTCTCCGTCGCGGCGAACGTGGCGCTCGGCCCGATCGCGGTCACCGTCGATCGCCTCGGCGTGCTCGGGTCGCTCGCACTCGAGCCGGGCGGCAACCTGGGTCCGGCGCAGATCGACCTTGGCTTCAAGCCGCCGAGCGGGGCTGGGATCTCGATCGATGCCGGCATCGTGCGCGGCGGTGGCTACCTCGGGTTCGAGCCCGAAGCGGGGCGGTACTACGGTGCGCTCGCGCTCGAGCTGTTCAACATCAGCGTCACGGCGCTCGCGTTGATCGAGACGCGGCCGAGCTTCTCGTTCGTCGCGATCATCACGAGCGAGTTTCCGCCGATGCCGGTCGGGTTCGGGCTCACGCTCGAGGGCGTCGGCGGATTGATCGCGATCGATCGCACGGTGGCGACCGACGTGATCGTCGCGGGGTTGCGCGACGGTGCACTCGATCCGCTGCTGTTTCCACCCGACCCGATCACGAATGCGCCGGCGCTGATCGCGGGGCTCGGGCGCGTGTTTCCGGCGTCGCCGGGGCGGTACGTGTTCGGGCCCGTCGTCAAGCTGGGCTGGGGAACGCCGAAGCTCGTCGAGGCGGAGCTCGGCGTGATGCTCGAAGTGCCCGCGCCGGTCCGGCTCATCCTCGCCGGTCAGATCCATGCACGGCTGCCTGTTCCGTCGGCACCGATCGTCGAGGTGCACATGGACGTGCTGGGCGTTCTCGATCTCGATGGTCTGTCGCTCTCGATCGACGCCACGTTGCGGGACTCGCGGATCGCCGCATTCTCGCTGACCGGTGATGCGGCACTCCGTGCGCGGTGGGGATTGCCGCCGACGTTCGCGTACGCGCTCGGCGGACTGCACCCCGCGTTCGAGCCACCGCCAGGCTTCCCGACATTGCGGCGTCTCACGGTGGCACTCGGCGCCGACGACAATCCACGGATCACGCTGCAGGGATATCTCGCGCTGACCTCGAACACCCTGCAGTTCGGCGCGCGAGCCGAGCTCTACGCGGCGGCCGGTGGCTTCAACCTCCTCGGCTGGGTGGGCTTCGACGTCCTCGTCTCGATCATCCCGTTCGAGTTCCGCGCGGACTTCACCGCGGGTGTCGATCTGCGTCGCGGGTCGAGCCGCATCGCTGGCGTGCGCGTCGAGGGAACGCTCACGGGACCATCGCCGTTCCACATCACCGGCGAGGCCTGTCTCTCGCTGATGTTCTTCGACGTCTGCGTCGACTTCGACGCGACGTTCGGGTTGCGGCAGCTCCTCGAGGTGATCCCCATCGATCCGTGGCCCGCGCTCAAGGCGGCCCTCGAGGATCCTCTCAACTGGATCGGCGTGCTCCCGCGCGCGCTCGTCGTGAGCTTGCTCGATGCGCCCGGGTTATCGCTCGTCGATCCGGCGGGCTCGCTGCAGCTGAACCAGAAAGTACTTCCACTTCGGCGCGAGATCAGGCGCTATGGCGCCACGAAGCTGCCGCGTGCGGAGCGCTTCACGGTCGCGAGCGCGACGGTGGGGACGGCGGGCGCCGGCGTCGCGCCGCTCGAAGACTACTTCGCACCGGCGCAGTTCCTCGAGCTCTCCGACGCCCAGAAGCTGTCTCGTCCGTCGTTCGAGCGCATGGACGCGGGCGTCAAGGTCGAGGTCGAGGACGTGACGCACGGGCCGCCGGTGAGCGTGGTGGTCGAGTACGAGACGATTCGCATCGACGACGAGTTCACCGCTCGCCGGCTGCCCCGCTACCAGCTGGTCCGCGGTCACGCGCTCGCGATCGCCGCCGTTGGCGCGCCGCGAGCGACGAAGTACGGGGTCTCGCGCGCGGCACTGGCCACGCTCGACGACGACGCGTTCGTCGTGGTGTCCACCACGGACCTCGCGGCACGCGGCGACGTGCTCGCGGCGCCGGCATCGAAGACCGAGGCACTCGAAGCCCTCGCGGCGTTTCGCAGCTCGCATCCCGTGGAAGCAGCACAGCTTGACGTGGTGCCCATGCACGAGGCTCGACCATGAGCGACACACCCGCTGCGTACTCCTTCGTGCCGTGGCTTCGCCGCGGCATCGGCACCCAGATCCGGCGCAAGGACGGCGATCCCGCCGTGGCGCGCGTCTCGTTGCCGATCACGCTGTCGGTCGAGCGCGTGGGCGGGGCGGAGCCTGCATCGACGACGATCGCTCTCGTCGGGCCGGGCGATGTCAAGGCGCTCGATCCACGCGCCGTCCTCCGCACGTGGCCGCGCCGAGACGTCCACGATGCCGAGACCAATCGGTTTCCACTCGTCGAGCTTTCGGAGCCCGATCTACCCTGGCGCTATACGCCGGTCGAGCCGCACGTCGATCGGCTGCGACCGTGGCTCGTCCTGATCGTGCTCGCCGACGCCGAGATCGATGCGTGGGAAGCTCCGACGAAGGAGCGACCGCTCGAGGTGGTCTCGATCCGGCACGACGCGCCGCTTCCGGATCTGGCGCAGTCCTGGGCATGGGCGCACGTGCAAGTCATCGACGATACGGATCTGACCACCACCGAGCTCGTCGAGCTCGTCGACACGCCGCGCGTGCTCGCGCGCCTGCTGTGCCCGCGGCGGCTCGATCCGCAGACCCCGTACACGGCCTGCCTCGTCCCGGCATTCGAGCGCGGCCGGCTCGCGGGACTTCGCGAGACGATCCCCGACGCGGATGGTGCACCGCTCGACGCGGGTGCGCCGGCGTGGACGGATGCGCCCGTGCCTCGGCGCTTGCCGGTCTATTACCGGTGGCGGTTTCAGACCGGCGTGGCCGGCGACTTCGAGTCCCTCGTGCGCGCGTTGCGTCCTCGGCGACTCCCGGCGACCGTGGGACTGCGCGACCTCGACGTGGCGTCGCCCGGCCTCGCCCTGCGGTCCGCGTCGTCGACGCCGTTGCAGCTCGGCGGTGCGCTGCTCTCCCCGGAGGCGGCGCCGCGCGTCTGGGACGCGGCCGAGCGGAGCGCGTTCGTCTCCGAGCTCGCCGCGTTGCTCGATCGTCCGGCCGACCTGCTCGCCGCGCCCGCGACGATCCGCGTCGTTGCACCGCCGCTCTACGGCCGGTGGCACGCCGCCCGCGACCGCATCACCGGTTCCACCGGCTGGTTCGCGACGCTCAACGAGTCGCCGGTGAACCGGGTCGTCGCCGGACTCGGCACGCAGGTCGTGCAGCAGGAGCAGCGGCACCTCGTCGCATCGGCGTGGCAGCAGATCGGTCGCGTTCGCGAGATCAACGCGCAGCTCGCACGCGCACAGCTCGCGCGCGAGGCCTCGGCGCGCCTCCACGAGCGCCACTTCGCGTCGGCGCGCTTCGAGCACGTCGTCGCGCTCACCGCGCCGGTGCACGGACGCGTCGCGACGACCACCGCGACCATTCGCCACGTGCTCGCGGGAAGTCCGCTCGCGCGCGGCTTGCTCGATCCGCAGCTGCGTCGACTCGTGCGGCCGCGCAGCCGCATCGGGCGGCGAATCGGACCGCAGACCGCGCTCGTCGCGCGCGTCAACGCGGGCGCGCTCGTTGCCGCCGCAGCGCCGCCGAGGCCGCCGGTGATGATGACGATGTCGAGACTTTCGGCGACGCGAATCCCCGATGTCGTGCGCGACCACGTGCCGGTCCTCGCGCCCGTGTTTCGCGGCGCGACGCGCGCGCACCTGGCGCGACCGCCGCGACTGTCGCGCACGTTCGCCGCCACGGAGCCCGCGGCCGGTACGCACGTCCCGATCGCGAGTGGGCCGGCGGATGCGCGATCCGCGACGGCGTTGCTCGACGCAGCCAAGAGCCTCGCCGTCGAGTGGAGCCTCGCGCCACCGCGCGCCACACCACCGGCGCCCGCCGCGCTCGCGAGCGTCGCGCAGACCGTGATCGAGGAGCTCGATCCGCGTCGCACGATCGTCGCGGCGATGCTCTCGCGTCTGCGGCTGTCACCGGGCGCGGCGTGGCATCCAGTCGATCCCCTCGAGACGATCATGGCCGCGCCCGAGTTTCCGCAACCGATGTACGAGCCGCTGCGCGACCTGTCGCAGGACTGGCTGATGCCAGGTCTCGAACAGGTGCCGGCGAATACGGTCGCGATCGCGCGCACCAATCAGGCGTTCGTCGAGGCGTACATGGTCGGGCTCAGTCACGAGCTCGCCCGCGAGCTCCGGTGGAACGAGTACCCGACCGACCAGCGCGGCACCTACTTTCGTCAGTTCTGGGACGTGCGTGGACACTTCGCGGCAGCCGGCGACGCGATCACGCCGGGCGAGCTCCTCGACATCGAGCCGATCCACACGTGGAAGACCAACGCGCTCGGTGCGAACTCGAGCCGGCGGCCGCCACCCGGCGGCGAGCACCTCGTGATCTTGATCCGCGGGGAGCTGCTGCGGCGGTATCCCAACGCGCTCGTCTACGCGTGCCAGGCGAAGCTCGACACCGATGGGCTTCGCACGATCACCGACGTCGAGAAACACCCCGTGTTCCGCGGCACGCTATATCCCGACCTCACGTTCTTCGGGCTCGAGCTCTCGCTCGAACAGGCGCGCGGCGGCACCGCGCCCGATGACCTCGGCTGGTTCATCGTGATCCAGGAGCAACCAACCGAGCCGAGCTTCGGACTCGATGTCGCCGGCGCGACGTTTGCCGGCAGCGTGCCGACGTGGAATGACCTGAGCTGGTCCCACCTCGCGCGCTCGGCGGAGGAGCTCGCAGGGATGCAGTACATCGATCTCGATCGCGAGCTGCCGGATACGCGAACCGTTGTCGACAGCGTGAGCAGGCGCTGGCACGCGGAGACCGGCCTGGGGGAGCGAGGCGCACGCGCCTCCGACCTCGCATACATCACGCTGCAGCGTCCCGTGCGGATCGCGATCCATGCGGACGACATGCTTCCGAGGATCACGCCATGACCGACGAGCTGCGACGCGCAGGCGCCACGCTCGGCGATCCACGCAGCGATCGCGAGGCACGGCGCAATGCAGCGAGCCTGCTGCGCGCGCATCTTCGCACCCTGCCAGAGATGGCGACGCGCATCGCAGCGCTCGACGCCGAGACGCCGATCGTCCTGTTTCCGGTGCGGCTCGAGACGAAGCTGCGGCGCACGCGGGGGCTCGAGCTCCTCGTGAGGATCTACCCGGATTCGATCGTAGGGCCGTCGCACGAGCCCGCGCTCACCGCGGCCGAGGTCGCGGCAGGTCACGCGTACTGGCAGCTCGCGTGGCAACCGGGTCGCGAGCTAGATGCCTGGCGCGCGCTGGCGGTCGGCCGCCGGCCGCCTCGCGCTGCCTGGATCGCGAAGCAGCTCGAGCCCGTGAACCTCGCCGATCGGCCGCACACGCCACCCGTGTTTCCCGACGTCGCACGACGTGAGGCGGCGTGGACCGAGCCCGTGCAGGCGCGCTTGTTGCCGGACCGATGGATCGTCCGCGTGTTCGCACAGGGGCGCGTGATGGCGGTCGAGAGCCAGCCGATCGTCGAACCACTCGCGCTGACCCTCGATCCGAACGCACGCGAGGAGGATCTGGTCACGTTCGGTGAGGGCCTGCGGATCGACGCCGAAAGCGCGTGGACCCTCGACTTCGCGCGCGCACGGGAGATCGGGATGGCGGTCGTCGTGCCGCTCGACGCGCAGCTCGCGCGCATCGATCAGGTGGTCTGCGTCGGTGTCAAGACGACGCTCGACCCCGACGCGACCGCAAGCGCGCTCGCCGAGCTCCTCGAGGCGCATCACTTCGGACGCGGACTCGCGCTCGTGCCTCAGGGCACACCGACGAACAACACCGACGACGCCGCCGCTGGTGACCGCGAGCTCGACGCCGAGGCGAGCTTCCGGGTCGAGCGCGGCGCGGCGCTGGTCTCGCCCGGCAGCGACGGCGCGATCGTCGCCGCGACGCTCGGCGTACCGGATGCAACGTTCGCGCACGTCGCGCACTCCGATGGCCGCGAGCAGCGAAGCGCGCGCGCGATGTCGAGGGCGCTGTGGCCGTGCACGCTCGGCTACTACCTCGAACAGATGATGTCGCCGGTCTTCGATCGCGTCGACCAGCAAACGATCCGTGCGTACGTCACCGAGCACGTGCGTGGTCGCGGATCGTGCTCGGCGATTCGCGTCGGCGCGACGCCCTACGGCGTGCTGCCGGTCGCGAGCCTCGCGCGGTGGCCACAGGGTGCGGAGTCCGATCGCGTTGCCGGCGCGCTCCCGGACTCGCTGCGCACGCTGCGCGGCATCTGGTCGGCGGCGACCGCGCGCGTCGCGCGGATCCGGCGGACGGGTGATGGTGCCGCCGAGCTGCTCGGCGTGCTCGGTCTCGACGCCAGCGCGCGTTCGATCTGGGTGCGGCGTGCGCTCGGTCAGGATGCGCTGTGGAACCTGTTCGGGCTGCTCGACGTCTCGATCGACGACTGGCTCCGCGGGCAGCGCGTGGTTGCGGATCAGATCCTCGACCAGATCGCACATCGCGACTGGGACCCGCGCGTCCTGACGGTGACCTTCGACGAGGAGCCATTTCGCTTCACCGGCGCGCTCGTCGATCCGCATCCCGATGAGCAGCGAACCCTCGAGCCGAACTACATCCGCGCGCTACGATCCGCGCGCTGGCTCCCGCTGCGCAAGGACACGATCTCCGCGAAGCCGCTGCTCTACCGCATGCTGCGGCAGGGCTTGCTGCTCGAGCTCGATGCGGATGCATTCCCGATCCTGCACGCAAACCGGCGCGTCACGGCGACCGAGCGCCGCGAGCCCGAGCTTGTCGGGATCGTGGCGCGCACCGAGCACCGACTCGACGCGTGGCAGCGACTCGAGAGTGTGGTGCCCGAGGCCTCGAATCGCGTGCCACTCGGGGAGCACCTGCTCGATGTCGGACCCCGAACATCGCAGGTGCGCGCCGCGCTCGCCGAGCTCGAAGACCTGCCCACCGCCGAGCTCCAGCGTCTGTTCACGGAGACGCTGGACATCTCGTCGCATCGCCTCGATGCGTGGATCTCGTCCCTGGCCGCGCGCCGCCTCGCATCGCTGCGCGCGCAGCGACGCGCGTCGTACGTCGGCGCGTACGGTTACGTCGAGGATCTCGTCACGCGCGACGCCGGCGAACAGCTGGGCTTCATCCAGACGCCGAGCCTGGATCACGCGACCACCGCCGCGGTGCTTCGCAACGCGTTCGCGGCTCGCCTCGACGCGACCGACGGCTGCGCGGTCGACCTCTCGTCACGCCGCGTGCGTCACGCGCTCGAGCTCCTCGAAGCCGCGCGCCGCGGCCAGCCGCTCGGCGCGGTGCTCGGCTATCGGATCGAGCGTGGCCTCCACGAGGGGCATCCGACGCTCGAGCTCGACAAGTACATCGAGCCGCTGCGAGCGCTGTATCCGCTGGTCGCGAAGAAGAGCGGCGATCCGGACGATGCGGCCGAGCCGAGCGAGTCGATCGGCGCGCGCAACGTCGTCGACGGTCTCGCGGCGCGAACGGCGTGGAAGGCCGGCACCGTCCCGTTCGGCGCGAGCGGGCTGCCGGGCTCCGGTGACGATCGTACCGCGATCGAGGACGAGCTCCGCGTGCTCGACGATGCGGTCGACGCGGTCGCCGACCTGCTGCTCGCGGAGAGCGTGCATCAGCTCGTGCGCGGCAACGCGGCGGCGGCCAGCGCCTCGCTCGGTGCGCTCGCGCGCGGCGAGCGTCCTGCCGAGCCCGAGGTGGTGATGCAGCCGCGATCCGGCATCGATCTGATGCATCGCGTGCTCGTCGTCCTCGACGACGACGGGCCTGCTCCCGGCTGGCCAGCGCAGTCGACACCGCGCGCCGCGCTGGAACCCGCGGCCGATGTCTGGATCGGGCGCATGCTCGGCGATCCGAGACGGATCAAGCTCGGGGTCGGACCGCGCGTGCTCGATCTCGCGTCCCTCGCGCTGCGTCCGCTCGATCTGCTCTGGCTTGCCGGCGACGACGCCGAGCTCGCAGCGCGAATCCGCGCGGCAGCAGACTCGGCCGGTGCGGCGATCGAGCACCGGCCCGCGCTCGCCGATCGTGCCACCGAGCGAACGCTGGGCGATGCGCTCGTGATCGCGCGCGCGCTCGCGCATGCACTCGGTGGTGCGCGGCCGTTGAAGCCGGTGGACTTCGTGCGTCCCGAGACCGAGCTCCCGGCAGACCCGCTCGCCGCGGAAGCCATGACTCGCGCGGTGCTCGCGCGAGACCGGCTGCGAGCCGCGACCGAGGCCCTCGCGACCGCGACCGGTGCCGCCCGGATCGCGGCCCTGCGTGGCGTGGCGGATCACGGCATCGCCGGCGTGTTCCCATCGCCGGGAACGTTGCTCGACGAGCTCGTCGTGCGAGCCCGCAGCGAGGCCGAGCGCCGACTCGCTGCTGCGGACAGGGCGACCGCCGCCTCCGACATCGTGTCCGCGGTGTTCGGTCGGGACGCGGTGTTCCTGCCACGGCTCACCGTGCCGAACGGCGCCGCGCTCGATACGGCGCTCGCGGCACGCGATGCGATCGGCGCGACGCGCTCGGAGGTGCGCCGCTGGGCGCAGGGCGTCGCGCGCGTGCGCGAGCCGCTCGTGCGCTGGCGCAGCCTCGCGCTCGTCACCGGCGCGTTCGGTCGCGACGATCTCGAGTTCGACGTCGCGCAGTTGCCCCACGGCGGCCGATGGATCGCGCTACCGTTCGCGGGAGACGATCGCCCTCCACCCGGAACGATCTCGATCGCGGCGCTGCGTCCCGGTGCCGCATCGCTGGCGAACCCGATCAGCGGCTTCGCGCTCGACGAGTGGAGCGAGGTCGTGCCGTCGGCCAGACAGAATACCGGCATCGCCGTCCACCACGACGGACCGGATGCCGAGGCGCCGCAAGCGCTGCTCGTCGCGGTCGCGCCGCCCACCGTTCCGTGGTCGGCAGACCTGCTCGTCGAGACCGTACGGGAGACCATCGAGCTCGCCAAGGTCCGCGCGGTCGACGGCGACCTCCTCGGGACGCTCGGCCAGCTGCTGCCCACCGTGTTCTTGCCCGCCAACAGCACCGGCAACGCGCTCGGCGTTCGGTTCACCGCCGAGCTCGAGGCCGCCGCTACCCAGCTCGGGGAGCCCTGATGCCGTCGATCACGTACTGGAACCGCCTCGAGCCACGACCGCGCGATCCGGATATTCGCGAGAGCCTCGCGGCGCGCGTTCGCGATCCGTTGTGGTTCCTCACGAGGCAATGGCAGCTCGGTGAGTTGCGTGCCGAGGATGCTGGCTCGGTCGCATTCGCGACGATCCGCGCACGCGAGGCTCGGTTCACCGCGTGGGGCGAGCCAGCGCACCCGCTCGGACCGCACGACGTGCTCGCGGCCGAAGCGCTCGCCGAGCCATTCGCCGTCGACCTCGCGTTGCGCGTGGAGCTCGGACAGGAGCTCGAGCACATCGTGCGCGAGCACGCGGCCGACCCCGACGCGGCACTCGCCATGCTTCGCCAGGCGTTCCCGATCGAAGTCGGGGACGACGAGCCTGCGCTGCGAGCGCTGTGGAGCGGGCGCGTCATCGACGGTGTCGCCGCGGCGCGCGCGACGAGCGTTCCGACCGGTGCACCCAGCGGTGCGGCCGCATGGTTGCAAGCGCTGCGCGATCACGTTGCACGCACCTACGGTCACCTCGCGTCCGCTGATCCGGACACCTGGCGGCCCGAGCTACTGGAATATCGGTTCGACACGGCGACCGAAGAGGCCGCGTTCGCGACGCATCCCGATCGTCGAGGCGACATCGACTGGTACGGGTTCGAGACGCGCCGTCGCGGCGCACAGGTCCCCGCGACGGTGACGCAGGACATCATCCCCGCGCGCGCGGTGTTTCGCGGGATGCCGAACGCGCGGTTCTGGCAGTTCGAATCCGGCGCCTTCGTGCCCGGCGACGTGCGTCCGGACAAGCGGGACCTCGCGAGCCTGATCCTGATCGACTACGCGCTCGTCCATGCCAACGACTGGTACGTCGTGCCTTTCGAACAGACGGTCGGATCGATCTGCGCGATCGACGAGCTCGTCATTCACGACACGTTCGGTGACACGCACAGCGTCCGGCGCGCCGACGAACAGGCCGGTACGGCGCGACAGCGCTGGTCGATGTTCTCGATCGTCGACGAAGCATCGCGCGAGCTCGCGCCGTGGTTCGTCGTGCCGCCGGCCGGTGCGCACGCGATCCATGAACGGGTCATCGAGGACGTCCGGTTCTTCCGCGACGAGATGGCGAACATGGTGTGGGCTGTCGAGCACACGCTCGCGAACAGCCTCGGCGTGCCGACGTCGGGACACGAGCGCGCGATGCGCGAGCAGCGCGAGGCGCCGCGGGCGCCGGGACTGCTGCGCTACGAGATCCAGAGCGACGTGCCGTCGCACTGGATCCCGTTCGTTCCCGTCGTGATCGACGACCAGCTTCGCGCGATCGCGCTCGAGCGTGCCGCGATGCTGCGAACGACTCCAGGCGCTCCGGCCGAGCCCATACTGCCACGCGGCCGCATCCTGAACCCGACGGGCGTCGCGACGTTCCGCGTGCGGGAAGAAGAAGTGCCCCGCGAGGGCACGCGCATCACACGCACGGTTCGACGCACGCGCACCTCGGACGGCGGCACGCGGCTCTGGATCTCTCGCGGGCGATCGGTCGGAGCCGGTGAGGGAGCGAGTCAGCTGACGTTTGATCTGGCGCGCTGATCAGCGCGATCGCGGCGCATCGGCACGAACCGCGACACGCGCCGCTGGTAGTCGCGATACGCGTCGCCTTTCGATCGGATCGCCTGTTCTTCCGTGGGTGGAATGCCGGTGACACCCCAGATCGAGCCGAGGATGATCGCCTGGCCGGCGAGCGCGAGGAGGCCCCACGGCGCGAACGCGAGCGAGTAGCTCGCGAGCCCGACCCAGTAGCACCACTCGAAGAAGTAGTTCGGATGCCGCGAGTAGCCCCACAGCCCGGCGTCGCAGACCTGGCCGCGATGCGTGCGCTTCCACCGCGCGAGCTGCGCATCCGCGACCGCCTCGCCGACGATCGCGATCGCGGACACCGCGATGCCGAGCGCACGCAGCCAGCCGCTGTCCCACGGCCGCTCGAAGAACGGCACGACGAACGCGGTCGCGAGGACCGCGACGAGCGCGGCCTGCGCCTGGAAGAACACGGCGAACGCGCGGTCGGCATGTGGTGACCACCGCCGGCGCAGCTCGACGTAGCGGCCCTCCTCGGCGCCGAGCATCGCGCCACGCGAGACGAGGTAGGCGGAGAGCCTCACGCTCCACAGGACGACGACGATCGCGATCGGCAGCCACGTCGCGGGCGGCGCCTCGGCGCGCAGCGCGAACACGCCGACGACGAGCGTGAACGCCGCGGCCCAGCCGACGTCGACGATCGCCGCGTTGCGGGTGCGCAGCTGGACGAGCCACAGCACGAGCTGCAGCGCCGCCGCGGTGGCCCACGCGGCGACGAGCGCGCCGATCACGGCTTGGCCCGTGGCAGGATCATCACGAACGAGCGCTCGCCGCGCTGGTAGACGAGGACCTTGTCGGCGGCGGCGACGAGCGGGAACCACGGCTCGGTCGCGCTGCCCTTCGCCGCCTCGGCAAGCTCGGGGACGATCAGATCGATCTCGACGTAGTGGTTGGCGGAGGCCTGGTCGATCGCCGGCGCGTAGCTCCACTCGGCGGTGCCGGCGGGCGGGAACCGATCGTTGTGGAGCGCGCCGCCGTACAGCGTGATCCACGGCCGATGGTCGGGCTGCTTGTCGCGGTAGGCGATCGCGCTCTTGCCGATCCGCGTCAGCTCCTTCGTGGTCAGCGTCAGCATCGCGATCGGATCGACATCGCCCTTCTCGGGCGCGATCGCCTTGAAGTCGGCGCACGCCAGCGTCATCGCGTGCGGCTGGATCTTCGCGGCGCGCGCGGCCTCGGCGAGCAGCGTGACCTCGTTCTTCGTCGCCTCGGGGCGCTTGACCTCGGTCTCGAGCCGCTTCGTGGCCTTGACGGCCGTCTGGCCGCACTTCGGATCGACGACCCAGGTCTCGAGCACGAGGTCGGAGACGTGGTCGCCGAACGCGGGCAGCGCCTCGGTGAACCGGGCGAGGGCAGAGCGCACGTTCGGCCGATCGGTCCGGGCGTGGAGCTCGCCGAAGCCGATCACGCGCGCGTCGGCGGGCACCGTCGAGCGGATCGCGGTCGCGAGATCATCGAACCGCTGATGCGCGGGCAGGGCCGGCGCGTCGATCGGCGGTGTCGTCGTCGGTGGCGGCAGCGCGGTCTTCGTCGGCGATGGTTCACGCGCGACGTCCTTGCTGCCACAGCCGACCGCCACCACGAGCCCGGCGAGCCACAGCGTTCGATCGCGGCACCACACGAGGTCACGGTACCACCGGTCGCGCGCGCGCCGGTGTATGGTCGGCCGCATGGGACCCAGCCCGAACGAGCTGCGCATCATCCCGCTATTCCATGGGTTCAGCGACGACGAGCTGACGGGCCTCGGGCGCCTGTTCACGCCGACTCCGCTCCCCGAGGGCGAGCACGAGCTGTTCGACGTCGGCGAGCCGGCCCTCGAGCTGTACCTGCTGACGAATGGCGACGTCACGCTGTTCCTCGACGGCGAGGAGTTCAAGCTGCATCCGCCGGCGCTGATCGGCGAGCTCGGCGCGCTGACGGGACTGCCGCGGTCGACGCGCGCACTCGTGAGCCCGGGCGCGACGGTGTGGTCGCTGCCGGCGAAGACGATCCAGGCGTTCTTCGCGGCGAACCAGGAGCTCGGGGTGCGGTTCCTCGCGAACCTCCTGACCGTGGTCGCCGACAAGGTGCATCGCGATCAGAGCCGTCTCGGCGACATGCGCCAGAACCTGAAGCGCACGCAGAAGGAGCTCAAGCGGCTGCGCGACCTCGTGCTCGAGACGCCGGAGACGCCGATCTCGGCGCCGGTACACGACGCGCTCGACAAGCTGATCACGCACAACCGGCGCGTGAACTATCGCGTCGAGCCGCCGAAGCAGCTGCCCGCGCACCTCCGGCTCGACTTCGGCACCGCGCCGGTCGCGGATCTGTCGCGGACGCACGTCGCGGTGCACGACATCCGGTTCGGCGAGACGCCGCCGTCGGAAGGTTCGTGGCTGTCCGGCGTGCTGCACCTCGCGGGCAGCGAGATCCCGATCTCGGGGCGGCTGACGCGCGTGCAGGGCAACCGGCTCACGATCGAGCTCGACCTGCTGATCGACGAGTACGCGGCCGCGCTCGAGGGCTACTTGACCCGCGCGCAGCTGCTCGACGTGCTCGTCTGAACGAACGAACGAACGAACGGACGGACGGACGGACGAGTTAGCGGCTCGAGACCTTGTCGGTCTTCGGAGCGTCCTTCTTCGGCTCCGGCTTCGCGGTCTTGGTGTCGGTCGCCTTCTTGACCGGCGCGGCCTTGGCCTTCTCGGTTGTCTTCGGCGCCTTCGCGTCGGACTTGTCCTTCTCGGCGGTCTTGGGCGCCTGATCCGTCGTCGCTTCCTCGTGGCCGGGGCAGGCGAGCACGGGCGTGGCTGCGAGCGCGAGCGTGGCGAACGCGATGACGAGCTTCTTCATGGATGCCAGTCTGGCCGAGTCCTCCGGCGCTGGCAATCGGTCAGCGGACGACGCCCTGGTGTCGCAGGTAGTCGCGGATCGAGCGGACGTAGCTCTCGGCGTCGCCGCGCGCGTCGTAGCCCGCGAACGCGTCCGGATGCTCGTTCGCCCACGCGGTGATCGGATCGGGCTCGAACCGGAAGTCGCTGTCGCCGATGCATGCGGGCGCGGTCGTCGGATAGTCGTCGCTGTTGATCACCGGCAGCTCGATCGGCGGCGCGGGCTCGCCGCGCATCAGCCGGTCCATGTCGATGCAGTCGATCAGATCGTTCGCCGCGGCCATCCGCGGGTTCAGCGGCTCGAGGCCGAACGCGTTCTGCAGGTGCTTGAGCGCGGAGGTGTGGTCGTACTCGACCGAGCTGACGTAGCCCTGCTTCGCATACGGGCCGATCACCATCGCGGGCACGCGGAAGCCGCGCTGCTGGAAGCCGTCGACGCCGAACTTCTCGAGCGTGTCGTCGACGCCGGTCGGCGGCGGCACGTGATCGAAGTAGCCGCCGTGCTCGTCGTACGTGATGACGAGCATGCAGTTCTTCCACTGCGGGCTCTTCGCGAGCGCGGTGTAGACCGACGCGATCAGCTCCTGGCCGAGGATCGGATGGACCGGCGGGTGGTCGTCGTTGGTGCCGAACGCCGGATCGATGTAGACGACCGGCGGCAGCTTGCCGGCGGCGGCGTCGCGGAAGAACTGGCCGGTCGACACCTTCGCGTCGCCGAACCGGCGCACGTTGCCGGTGCCGTCGTTCGGGCCGATGTCGAGCTGGTAGGGGCCGGGCTGCGCGAGCAGCGCGGCGACCGCGAGCGTGCCGTAGTAGTACGCCCAGTCGACGCCGACATCGACGAGCCGGTTGTAGATCGTCGGCACCGGCACGCCCATCGAGAACTTGTTGAGGACGTCGTTGTTGTTGTTGAGGCCGAACGACGTCGCGGTGTGCCAGTACGCGCGGTTCGGCAGCGTCGGGCCCATCACCGACGCGAACCAGCGATCGCACGTGGTGTACGCGTCCGCGAGCGCCCACGTGATCGGCAGGTTGTCGCGCGTCATGTACTTCATCGGCTCGGTCAGCGACAGGCTGCCGCCGTGCGCCGTCTGGTACTGCTGGACGAAGCCGTCCATCGCGCCGGCGTTGTATTGCGCGTGCGAGGCGTCCCAGCCGTGCGGCGGATCCGGATCGCAGACCTGCGCGACGGTCTGGCCCTTGTCGTTGCCGGCCTGGAAGATCGGCACCTGCGTGCCACTGAGGTTCGGGTTCGACATCCCGGCCTTGAGGCCGTCGCCGGGCAGACCTTCGACGAGCGAGCGCGCGCCGAGGAAGTGGTCGTACGTCCGGTTCTCCATCATCAGGTAGACGTACGTCGTGATGCCGACCGGTCCGTCGTCATCGCTCCCGCACGCGGGCAGGAACCGCGAGAGGCCCGCTGCACCGGCCAGCCCACCGATCGTCTTCAGCGCATCACGTCGCTTCATCGTCATAGCGGTCGGACCATAGCCCAAAGCCGTGACGGTTCGGTGCGCTGAATTTGCCGGGGTGGTGACGAGATCACAGCCGCGAGGCGACCATGCTCACGCCGATCCAGAACCCGACCGCCGTGCCGAGGCCCGAAGCCACGGCAATCAACAGGATCCGCGTCACCTGGTTGCGCCAGAACCCGCGCCAGGTCTGGATGTCCTCGGGCAGCTGCTCGCAATCGACGACGCCGGGCTTTCGGCGCCACGCCTCGACGACGCCGACGACCATGCCGGTACCGAGCAGCGGATGGATCGCGGCGACCGGCGCGACGACGATCGCGGACAGCACCGACAGCGGCGAGCCGCCCGCGAGCAGCGTCAGCGCGCCCGCGCCGATCGACGTCGGCAGGATCCACGCGAGCATCATCTCGACGAGGCTCGTCTGCTCCGAGCGCTGCCAGAACCAGACGATCCCGAACAGGAACAGGATCGGGATCATCCACTTGATGATCCGCCACACGAGCGACGGCGGCGGGATCTTGTCGAGCTGCGCGCGATCGACCGGCTTGCCGAACGCCTGCGTCATCCCGGGGACGTGCGCCGCGCCGACGACCGCGACCACCTTCTTGCGATTCGCGCCGGCGTCGGTCGCCTTCGAGGCGAGGTACTGATCGCGCTCGTCGATCAGCGGGCCCTTGATCTGCGGCACCGCGCGCCCGAGCTCGGTCAGCATCTCGGACAGCGCCTTTGGCTCCTTGAGCTCCTCGACGGTCGCGGCGGTGACGCGATTGTCGTCGTCGTCGTCGTCCTCGTCATCGTCGTCATCCCAGCCGACGATCAGCGACGACAGCAGCATCGAGCGCTTCCAGAGGCCGAGGTTCTTCCACGTCCGCTTGAGCGTGATGTTGATGTCGCGATCGATCAGCTCGACGGGGATGCCGCGCTCGTTCGCGGCCTCGACCGCGGCGAGCAGCTCGGCGCCCGGCTTGACGCCGAGGCTCGCGCCGATCCGGCGCTGGTACGACGCGAGCGCGAGGTGCGCGAGCAGGTACAGCGTGCGGCCCTCGCGCACGACCTTGAACACGTCGAGATCGCGAAACGCGCTGTCTTTGGTCAGCGCCTCGTAGCGCGTCTTGTCGAGCTCGACGCACACGACGTCCGGCTTCACGCGATCGATCACCGCGCGGACTTCCTCGACCGACCGCTGCGAGACGTGCGCGGTGCCGACGATGTAGTACGTCGTGTCGCCGTGCACGAGCTCGGTGACCGAATCCGGCAGGGGTGCCAAGGACTCCACGGACTTCCCTCATAGCACGGTCGCGAGACGGCCGGACGGCGGCGCGGTACACGTAGCGCATGGCCACCGAGATTCCCGATCAGGCGCGAACCGAGATCGAAGCCGCCGCGTTCCGGCGCCTCGTCCAGCACTTCCGCGAGCGGACCGACGTCCAGAATATCGACGTCATGAACCTCGCCGGGTTCTGTCGCAACTGCCTGTCGAAGTGGTACCGCGCGGCGGCGGCGGAGCGCGGTGTCGAGCTCTCCGATCCCGAGGCGCGCGAGATCATCTACGGCATGCCGTACGACGAGTGGAAGACGAAGTACCAGAAGTAGTCACGCGAGCGCGTCGAGCACGGCACGGATCCGCGGCGCGCCGCGCAGCTCGATCCGGTGCAGCGCCCAGATCCGGATCGCCGGCGTCTGCCAGCCATCGAGCAGCGGGCGCAGCCCGGCGGCGTCGCCGACGAGCCAGTCCGGCAGCAGCGCGACGCCGGCGCCGGCGAGCGCCCAGTCGCGCAGCACGAGCGGCGTGGTGCTGCGCAGCCGCACGCGCGGCACGACCGTGACCTCGGTGGCGTTGCGCACGAACCGCCACCGCGTGAATGTCGTCGCGAGGCCGTGCTGGACCAGGCCATCGTGGCGCTCGAGGTCGCGCGGTTGCTTCGGCGTGCCGCGCCTGCGCAGGTAGCCCGGCGACGCGACGGCGATCCGGCGAAACGTCCGCAGCGGGTGCGCGATCACACCGGCCGAGTCCGGTGGGGCGAGGCCGCCGCGGACCGCGAGGTCGACGCCTTCGCCGACGAGATCGACGACGTGATCCTCGAGCCGGAGCTCGACCTGCAGGGCAGGGTGATCGCGCGAGAGCCGCTCGAGCCGCGGGGCGACGAGCTCGAGCCCGACCGTGATCGGCGCGCTGATCACGAGGCTGCCGCTCGGCCGCGCCTCGTCGTGGACGTCGGCACGCGCGTCCTCGAGCTCGCGCAGCAGCCGGACGCAGTGCGCGCGCCAGCGCTCGCCGCTCGGCGTGATCTGGAGCCGGCGCGTCGTCCGCACGAGCAGCGTCGTGCCGAGCTCGGCCTCGAGCGCGGCGAGCTGCCGGCTGACCGCCGCGAGCGAGAGCCCGCGGCTGCGCGCGGCCGCCGATAGGCTGCCGGCCTCGGTCACGCGCACGAACGTCCGCATCTGGTCGACGAGGTCCATGCCGGCGATTGTTGCGCGGTACGCAAGGATGTGTCGAGCCCGGCGTGGCTTCTCGATCACCGCACGCCGCCACATCGTGGGTCTCGAAAGGACCTCGCCATGAACCTCGAGAACATCACTGCCTTTGTCACCGGCGCGAACCGCGGACTCGGTCGCGCCCTCGTCGAACAGCTGCTCGCCCGCGGCGCGAAGCGCGTCTACGCCGCGACCCGCAGCGGCACGCTCGAGCACCGCGATCCGCGCGTCGTGCCGGTGCGGCTCGACGTCACGGATCCGGCGGCGGCGCGCGACGCTGCGTCGGCGGCCCGCGACACCGAGCTGCTCGTCAACAATGCCGGCGTGCTCGCGTCGGCGTCGGTGCTATCGGCCGAACGCGCGCAGCTCGATGCCGACTTCGCTGTCAACGTCCACGGCGTCCTGAACGTGACGCGCGCGTTCGCCGGCCAGCTGCCGCGCGGCGCGGCGATCGTCAACGTGCTGTCGATCGTGTCGATGGCGAGCATGCCGGCGATCGGCGGCTACTCGGCGTCGAAGGCGGCCGCATGGTCGGTGACCCAGGCGCTGCGCGCCGAGCTCGCGCCGGCCGGCGTCGCGGTGCACGCGGCGTTTCCCGGCGCGATCGACACCGACATGATCCGGTCGTTCGACATGCCGAAGACGAGCCCGGCCGACGTCGCGCGCGGCATCCTCGACGGCGTCGCGGACGGCACGCTCGACATCGCGCCGGACGCGATGGCGCTCGACATCATGCAGACGTTCCTGCGCGACCCGCGCGAGCTCGCGCGCAAGCTCGCCGGCTAGCGGATCAGTAGACCGACAGGCCGAAGATCAGATCGGTCATCCGCTCCTCGTGCGCCTTCGTGACGCCGGTGCGCGCGGTGATCGCGATCCGCGTGTTGATGTCGAGCTGCAGCTGGCCGCCGGCGGTCAGCGCGGTCGAGCCGTTGTTGCCGCCGAACACGTTGTCCTCGAACCGGTACGCGAGGCCGCCGCCGACGTAGCCGCCCGCGTGGACGATGCCGAGCTGGAGCGGCATCGCCTGCAGCTCCGCCATGTAGCGCGACTCGAACAGCGTGTCGGCGAGCCGGTTCTCGCGCCAGCCGAACATCACGTCGGCGAGGATGCCGACGTACTGGTTCGGGAAGTAGCCCGCCTGGATCGTGAATGCCGGGCCGGCGCCGAGATCACCGTGCGCCGACCGCAGCGTGCCGGTGCCGGCGTACATGCCGTACGTCGCACCGTGGCGATCGAGCGGCGCGCGCTCGAGCCGCTGGAACGGACCTTCGGTCGGCTTGACGACCGCCTTCTGGGTCCACGCCGCCGTGTTCGGATCGATCCACGCGAGCGGCACGACCGCGTAGCCGCCGTCCTTGCCGATCAGGTGGACCGGGTGCATCGGGTGGAGCTGGGCGTAGCCGTCGAACCGCTCGCCCTCGACCGCGGCGACCGCGAACAGCGCGACCGCGGCGACGACGATCACCGCGATCGCGGCGGCCTTGCCGTCACTGCCGCTACCGCCGCCGCCGGACCGGATGCCGCCCAGCTTGCCGCCGCCGCCGCCACCGCCGCCGTGCACCGTGCGGTGATCGCGGTGCGGCCCGAACGTGACGTTGATGTCGGGGACGATCACGATCTGCGTGTTCGGCCCGACGCGCTCGGCGTTGTCGGTCGGCGTGTCGCTGAGCTCCTGGACGACGCGGACGTGGTGGCCGCGCGCCTCGGGCGGGGTCACCGACAGCCGCTGCAGCTCGCTGGCCGGGATGCGATACGTGTTGCCCGCACAGCCACCGAACAACGACGCCGACAGGACGACCGCGAGAAAGCGCATATGGATTGCAGTATCGCAGCAATCGCCGTGCCGCCGGGAAACTGACTGGTCTTTGGGAGTTGGTCGTGGTGCACGAACCAGTGGGCGTCACCTGCAGTCGACGCTGTTGCGGGGTAGCCACACTGCAGCAATTTGCCAGGTAGAGTCGTGGGCGATGGACCCGATCGACCTCGCGGCGTACGCCGACGACTTCGATCGCGAGGTCGCTGCGACCCCGGAGATCGACCGGTTCTGCTCGACCAGCGCGTGGGTCCTGGCCGCGGCGTCGGCGCTGATGCCACCTCGTGCGCCGTTCTCGTATCGCGGCGAGCACGGGTACTTCGCGGCGATGCGCGGGGTCCATCCGGCGGGGTTTCCGTATATCGAGCCGATCGAGCTGGCGTGGGGGCTCGCGGCGCCGCTGATCGGGCGCGATCCGCATGCGCTCGTCGAGGAGGTCGTCGCAGTTCTTGCGGCCCGCCGCGACTGGCAGCTCGCGATCGTCTCGGGCCACACCGCGGACGGCGCGCATCGCCGCGCGCTCGAGCGCCTGCTGCCGTCGCGCTGGGAGCGGCGGCGCGGCACGCCGACCGTGCGCCATGTCGCGAGCCTCGACGGCGGGCTCGACGGGTTTCTGGCGCGGCGCTCGCGCGAGCTGCGCAAGACGATCCGCAAGAGCTTGCGCGCCGCGCAGGCCGAGGGCGTCGTGTTCGAGAGCGTGCGCGCGCCGCGTGACGAGGCGAGCGCGCTCTACGATCGGATCCAGGCGATCGAGGTCAAGAGCTGGAAGGCGCTCGAGGGCGTCGGGATCTCGCAGGGCCCGATGCGCGCGTTCTACGGTCAGATGCTGCCGCGGCTGTGCGCGCACGGCCAGCAGCGCACCGTGTTCGCGCGGCTCGGCGATCGCGATCTCGGCTACGTGCTCGGCGCGGTGTTCGAGGGCGAGTACCGTGGCCTGCAGTTCTCGTACGACGAGACCTACGCGCGGCTCGGGATCGGCGGCCTGCTCCAGTATCACCAGGTCGCCGAGCTCTGCACCGAGGGCGTCGCGCGCTACGACCTCGGCACCGAGATGGACTACAAGCGCCGGTGGGCCGAGGACATCATGGAGACCGAGATGCTCGTGCTCGTGCGCTAGGCGGCGTTACGCATCCGGCGCGATCGGCGCGTCGGCGGCCGCGGCCTTCTCGTCGCGCCGGCTCGAGATCACCGACGCGAGCACGCCGATGCCGATGATGCCGGCGATCAGCGCGAGCGAGACGACGTGCGGGACGTGCACGTGCTCGTGCAGCGCCATCTTCGCGCCGATCACCATCAACAAGATCGCGAGCGCGATCTTCAGGTACTTGAATTTGTCCATCGCGCCCGCGAGCACGAAGTACAGGCTGCGCAGCCCCATGATCGCGAAGATGTTCGACGTGACCATGATGAAGATGTCCTGGCTCACCGACAGCACCGCCGGAATCGAGTCGAGCGCGAACACGATGTCGGTCAGCTCGATCGAGACCAGGCACACCGCGACCGTCGTCAGCGCGCGCCGGCCATCGATCCGGACCATGAACCGGCCGCCGTGGTCACCGTCGACGACGCGCACGAACTTGCGGAGCGTGCGCACCGCGAGGCTCTTGTCGTGGCTGGCCTCGTCTTCGTCCTCGGGGCGCAGCAGCTTGAAGCCCTGGTACGCGAGGTACGCGCCGAACACGTAGAAGATCCAGGTGAACTTCGCGGCGAGCCACGCGCCGCCGCCGAGCATCGTCAGGCGGAAGACGATCGCGCCGAGGATGCCCCAGAACAGCACGCGGTGCTGGTACTTCGACGGCACGCGGAAGCTGTGGAACAGCAGCGAGATGACGAAGATGTTGTCGACCGACAGCGCGTACTCGAGCAGGTACGCCGAGACGAACATGATCGACGCGTCGGTGCCCGGGCTCTTCGACGGCTCGACGAGCTTCGCGCCGAGCCAGTGATGCTCGTACATCAGGTAGACGAACCCGGTGAATGCGAGCCCGAGTGCCATCCACGCCGCGGTCCAGTACGCCGAGCTGCGCAGCGTCGGCTCGACTTGCTTGCGATGAAGGACACCCAGATCGAGCGCCAGCAGGATGGCGACGAACGCGAAGAATCCGAGCCAAAACCAAATCATCGCCGGGAGAATCAGACCATGCCGCTCCGCGAGCGGGGAGGCAAGTCGGAGATCAGCCGGAGATGAGGAAAACCGCGGTGCTTCGCATGCGGACACATGCCGCACACGCCGCAGGAACCGGCAGGGTCACGCCAGCGATGCGAGCAGGCTCTCGACCTCGCCCGCCGGTCGGGCCAGTCCGAGCTTGCTGAACACCATGAGCGCGTCGCGCAGCATGTCCTTGCCGTCCGCGATCTCGCCGACCTCGATCTTGTAGCGGCCGAACGCGAGCAGTGCCTTGCCGAGCAGGCCCTCGTTGCCGATGCTGCGCACGACCTCGATCGCCATCCCGAACGCGAGCGCGGCGGGCGCGATCGCGCTGCCGTGATCCTCGGTGTCGTAGAGGTTCGTCGCGAGCACGTCGCCGAGCGTCAGGTAGGCCTGGGCCTCCTTCTCGCGCAGGCCCGCTTTCTTCGCGACCTGGAGCGCGCGCTCGGCGAGCTCCTGCGCGGCCGCGGTCTGGCCCTGCAGCTTCTCGAGCTGCGCGAGGTGACGGCAGCAGTCCGACTCGAGCCCGCGATCCTCGATGTCCTCGATGATCTCGAGCGCGTTCTCGAGCCGGCTGCGCGCCTCCTCGAGCTTGTTCTCGACGAGCGCGAGCTCGCCGAGGTTCGTCAGGATCAGCGCGCACAGCGGCAGCGCGCCGATCGCCTCGGCGTCGGGCAGCGCCGCGAGCCAGCCCGCGCGCGCCTCGCCGAGCTCGCCGAGCTCGAACTGCAGCGCCGCGAGGTTGTTCTGCGACACGACGACGCCCCAGCGATCGCCGGCCTGGCGACGCAGCTCGAGCGCCTCCTGATGGCAGGTGTAGGCGGAGTCGTAGTTGCCGCGCTCCTGCTGGACATCGCCGAGCCGCGACAGCGAGGTCGCGATCGCGCGCTTGTCGCCGTGCTTGCCGCGACGCGCGAGCGCCTCGGTGATCTTGGCGTGCGCCTCGTCGTAGCGGCCGAGCATCAGCAGCGACTTGCCGATGTCGTCGAGCGACGCCGCGATGCCGCGCTGATCGCCGGCGGCACGGAACAGCTCGAGGCCACGCTCGAGGTACTCGAGCGCGAGCTTGAGATCGCCCTTGCGCCGCCACACGCGGCCCATCTTGTTGAACGCGACCGCCGCCTTCGTCTTGCTCGCGGCGACCCACGACAGCCGCAGCATGCGCTCGAACGCACCGAGCGCCGCCTCGAAGTCACCGATCAGCTCGTACACCGAGCCGAGGTCGTGCCAGATGTGGATGCGCGCGGCGAGATCGCTGTCGCCGATGCACGCGAGCGCGCGGTCGAACAGCCGGATCGCGCGCTCGTTCGCGAACTGATGGCGCGCGGCCTCGGCGGCCCGCCGGTAACGCGACGACGCTTCGCGGGCCTCGCCGGCGAGCGCGAGGTGGCGCGCGACCTCTTCCTGCGCCGCGGGCCCGCGGCCCTCGGGATGCAGCTCGAGCCAGCGCGCGACCGCGGCGTGATACGCGCGGCGCTTGCCGTCGTCGATCGCCTTGTAGACGACGCTCCACAGGTTCGGCGACGCGAACCGCAGCTCGCGCTCGCCCGGGATCGAGGACTGTGCGACGTCGGTCAGCCACTCGCGCTCGACGAGCTTGCCGAGCGCGGCGACCACCGCGATCCGCGAGTGATCACCGCTCGCCGCGATCTGCGCGAGCGTCGGGCCATCGGGATCGGTGCTGCGCGCGGACGCGAAGTGACTGCCGTGCGAGCGCTCGAGCGCGAGGATCGCGTCGAGCCACGACGTCTCGCCGACGACCGCGGCCATCTCGAGCACGCGGCGCTCGATCGCGTCCATCACGCGCAGCCGCGCCGAGACGATCTCCTCGTAGCTCGCCGGCAGCTTCATCGCCGAGAGCTGGGTCGCGTCGAACCGCCACGTGATGCCCTCGCGGACGATCACGTCGCTCTCGACGAGCAGCCGCACGAGCTCGTGGATCGCGCGCGGCGAGCCGCCGAGCTTGCGGACGTGGCCGACGAGGCTCGCCGGCACGTCGCCGAGCTTCTTGCACAACTCGCGCAGCAGCGCCTCGGACTCGGCGGTCGACAGCGCGGCGAGCTCGATCCGGACCGGTGCAACCTCGCCGTCGCCGAACGCCGGATGGCGCTCGTGCAGTGCGGGCGTCGCGGTGCCGATCACCGCGATCCGGTGATCGCGCAGCCCGGCCGCGAGGTAGTGCAGGAAGTTGATCGTGTCGGTGTTGCAGAGCTCGAGGTTCTCGACGACGAACAGTACCGGGTGGCGCTCGGTCTCGGCGGCGAGAAACCGCTTGAGCGCCATGAACAGCCGTGCCTCGAGGCGCTGCGGCGAGTCGAGCAGCGGCGTCACGACCGGGCTGTCGTCGAACGGCACGCGCAGCAGGTGGGCGACGAGGTGCGCGACCTCGGGGACGCGCTGCGCCGGCACGACCTCGGCGACGCCGGCCTGGATCTTGTCGCGGCTCTCGGCGGGATCTTCGCCGGGCACGAGCCCGAACCGCACGGTGAGCGCGCGCGCGACCGGGCCATACGCCGGCGCGTTCTCGTCGGCGATGCCGGAGAACCGCATCAGCGACGGATACTCGGTCTGCAGGCGCGCGGTGAGCTCGGAGACGATCCGGCTCTTGCCCATGCCGGGCTCGCCGGACACGAGCACGAACGCGAGATCGCGATCGCGGAATGCCTTCGTCGCGAGTGCGTGCAGCTGATCGATCGCCGTCGCGCGGCCGGTGAACTTCGGCCGCAGCTCGAACACGCCCGAGCTGATCTGCGTGCGCTCGCCGTCGCCGACCTCGCCGAAGTCGGCGGGCTCGAACGTCGGCGTGCGCTCGGTGCCTTCGAGCGGGCCGACCGGCGGCACGGGCTCGACAACGGGCAACGACGACGATGAAGCATCCCAGGTCACCGGCATGGCGGCAGCCTTTTGGCCCGAAGCGCGGACCGAAAGCCCCCGCGTGCCCCTAACATTTGATGGTTCCATGGCAATTTCACACGTCCCTGGCGTCGCCGTTTCCCGAAAAGGCCGGCGGAACCTAATGTGGTTGCGTGTGGTTGTCAACCAGCTCGAAGGGGCCTCAATTGCGATGTGACCGTCTCGCAACGTCCCTAGGCGAGCCAGGCGATCACGAGCGCGACCGGCATCACCATCCCGGTCACGGTCGCGAGCGCACCAGCGACCGCGACCGCGAACGCGAGCCGATCGGCGGCGCTCGCCGGCGCGGCCGGCTGGTCGAGACGCAGCAGCGCGCGCAGCTCGCCGACGCGCAGCGCGAGCAGATCGTCCGCAAACGCGCGGTCGTACAGGCTCTTCGAGTGGCGGCCGCGGACGAACGCGCGGAACACCGCGCGCGGCGCGATCGCGAGGCCGATCGCCATCGCCGACAGGTTCAGCAGCCAGGCCGCGCCGTAGCGGCCGCAGCCCGCGCCGATCTCCCACGCGGCGATCTCGCCCTCACCGGTCCACGTCGTCCGGTAGTCGGTCGCGACGTGATGGAGGTCGTGCAGCTTCACCGCGGCCTTGCGCGCCGTCGTGTTCGGGAACGCGAACGGCACCGGGCCGACCTTCAGCTTGACCCAGGGGTCGGTGTACGTCGCCTCGGTGAACCCGTTGTCCGCGAAGTAGCGCGCCCGGGCCTCGGCGACCGTCAGCGAATCGGCGTACATGCCGCTCCGATGCCGGCGGCGGTCACGGCTTCGCAGGAAGCGTTGTCGCAGGCGCCGGCGGCGCGGCCGGGGCGAGGAGCAGCTGCAGGATGTCGACGAGGCTCGACGGCGGCGGCGGCCGCTTCGCGCAGCGGCCGGGCAGGGCAGCGCGATAGGCGTCGGTGCGCTTCGTGACCTCGTCGGGGATCGCGCGCGGCTTCTTGGCATCGCGCAGGAAGTAGTGGATCGACACCGGCCAGATCGGCTCCTCCTTGTCGGCGAGCCGGCGGCAATTCTCCTCCTCGAGATCGTCGAGCACGTCGGCGACGACATCCGCCGTGATCGGCTTGACGTCGTGCATCAGCACCACGCCGCCGTGCTGCTTCACGATCATCCGGAAGATCTTCTTGCGCAGCTTCTCGCGGTCGTGCGCCTTCCAGTCGAGCGTGTCGACCGACCAGAACACCTCGGTCAGCCCGCGCTTCTTCAGCCAGCCGCGGCCGGTGTTGTCGATCGCGCCGAACGGCGCGCGGAACATCCCGATCGAGCGGTTCGCTTCCTTCGCGAGGATCTTGACCGCCTCGTCGACTTCCTTCGTCAGCTTCGCCGAATTCGCGCCACGCAGGTTCGGGTGCGAGAACGAGTGCGACTCGACGCCGAACCCGCTCTCGAGCTGGCGCGCGAGCACCTGGCGGCTCTTCTCGCCGTGCTTGCCGAGCAGCCGCTGCGAGACGATGAAGAACGTCGCCGGCACGTCGTACTTGACGAGCGCGTCGATCACCGCCGGCGTGGTCTCCGGGTTCGGGCCGTCGTCGAACGTGAACGCGACCATGCCCTTGCGTTCCTCGCCGCTGATCCGATCCGCCTTGCCGAGCACCGGGTCGGCGGTGAGCTTCAGGAGCTCGGCGAGCTTGTCGTCGGCCTTGGGCTTCGCGCTGTCCTTGCCCCCGGCCTTGTCCTTCGTGCTGGTCACCGGCTTCGCCACCGCCACGCCCGCGAGCCCGGCGACGAGCCCGGCGACGAGGCCGATCGAGAGCGAGCGAGCGATGCGCACCTGTCCACAGTAACACGGCCTGCTGACCGCATATTCTCGGCACCCGGCGTAGCTCCGGCCCGCCGAGCGGCTATCCTCGACGACGTGCGCGTCGTCTCGACGTCGAGCTTGCCGATCGATCTCGTGGGTCAGGTCACCGCGGCGCTGCCCGGCACCGAGGTCTGGGTCCCGCCGGCGGGCCACGTCGGGCTGCGCGGCGTCGACCTCGCGGACGCCGACGCGCTGATCTGCCTGCTGCTCGACAAGATCGACGAGGCGCTGCTCGAGCGCGCGCCGAAGCTGCGCGTGATCGCGAACTGCGCGGTCGGCATCGACAACATCGATCTCGGCGCGGCGACCGCCGGCGGGATCGCGGTCACGAACACGCCGGACGTGCTGACCGAGGCGACCGCGGAATTCGCGTTCGCGCTGATGCTCGCGGCGGCGCGCCGGATCGGCGAGGGCGAGCGGCTCGTGCGCTCCGGGGCGTGGACTGGATGGGCGCTCGACCAGCTGCTCGGCATGGAGCTCCACGGCAAGACGCTCGGCGTGATCGGCTTTGGCCGGATCGGCCAGGCGCTGGCGCGCCGCGCGTTCGGGTTCGGCATGCAGGTCGTCTACGCCGATCCGCACGACGTCTCGGCGCCCGGCGCGCGCCGGCTGTCGATCGACGACGTGTTCGCGACCGCGGACGTCGTCAGCCTGCACTGTCCGCTGACCGCCGAGACCGCGAAGCTCGTCGACGCGCGGCGACTCGCGCGGATGCGACCGCACGCGATCCTCGTCAACACCGCGCGCGGCGACTGCGTCGATCAGGAGGCGCTGATCGCGGCGCTCCACGCCGGCCAGATCGGCGGCGCCGCGCTCGATGTCTACCAGCACGAGCCGCGGCTCGACATCCGGCTGCTCGGCTGCCCGCGCCTGGTCTTGGCGCCGCACCTCGGATCGGCTACGACCGAGGCGAGGACGGCGATGGCCCAGCTGTGCGCGGATGCTGTGATCGCGGTGCTCTCGACGCCGCGCCGCCGGCCGTCGAACCTGGTGAATCTCGAGGTCTGGAAGTAAGCATGTCCGAGCCGCAGGTCCTGATCGTCACCAGTGCCGGCGCGCCGTCGTCGGCCGTCGTGCCCGTGCTCGCCGCGATCGAGGCCGCCGGCATGCGCGTTCGCGCGATCGATGTCGGCAACGCGGGCGGCGGCGGCAGCGGGGTCGCCGATCGCGTGCGGCGCGCGCTGATGGGCGAGGGCGCCGAGCGCCGGCTGCGCCGCGAGCTCGAGCTCAGCCCGCCGGACGCCGCGGTCGTGTTCGATCCGCACGCTGCGATGGTGCTCACCGTCGTGCGCGACCAGTCGCAGAACCCGGCGCCGGTGATCGCGGTCGTCGGCGATCTCGATCCCGCGGCGGCGTGGGCGCAGACCGATGCCGATCGGTTCGTCGCGGTCGATGATCTCGCGGCGGTCGCGCTCGCGGATGCCGGCGTCGAGGGCGAGCGGATCCTCGTCGTCGGCGCGATCGGCGAGCGCGCGTTCGCCGACGCCGGGCTGCAGGATCGCAGCGCGTTGCGCACGCGATTCAAGCTCGGCGGCAAGGTCGCGCTCGTCGAGGTCACCGGCCTCGGCGCCGAAGCGACGAGCCAGCTCGCGCTCCAGCTGTCGCTGCTCGAGGGCGGCGAGCAGATGACGTTTCTGTTCGACGCCGCGGGCGACGCCGAGTCCGCCGCGGTGCTGCGCCGCCAGGTCCCGACGCTCGGGCTGCGCGGCAAGCTGTTCGGGGCGACGCCGGACGCGCCGCTGCTGTGGCGCGCCGCGGACGTGATCGTCGCCCGGCCGCGGCCCGAAGTCGTCTCGCGCGTGATGCTCGTCGGCGGCAAGCTCGTCGCGCTCGTCGACGACAACATCGCGAACGCCGCGAAGGCCGCCGCCGCGCTCGAGACCCGCAAGCGCGCGATCCCGGCGAAGGGTCTGCTGCTGCTCGCGAGCGCCCTCGAGTCCGCGTTTCGCGGCAGCCCGCCGGCCCCGACGAGCGACGGCGGCGACAACACCGCGGACATCGTGTTCGCCGTCGCCGCCGACAAGCGCGGCATCCTCGACGAGCGGCGTGCCGCCGCGCAGGCCGCGACCCGCGATCGCGTGCGCGCTGCGAGCGCCGCCGCGAGTGCCGCCGCCGCCGCGACCGCGATGCCCGGCGACCTCGAGGATCTCGGTGGCGCGCCGCCGATCGAGGTCGAGCTGCCGGACGCCGCCGAGCTGCAGCGGCTGCGCGCCGAGGTCGAGCAGCGCAAGGCCGAGCTGACGAAGTCGATGATGGCCGCCCGCGACGGCGCGACCCGGCTGTCCGACGAGGCGAAGGCAGCGCGCGAGCGCGGCAATACCGACGAGGCCGCGCTGCTCGACAAGCGCGCGGACGCCGAGCGCGCGCGGATGCACGGCCTGCTCGGCGAGCTCGCCGCGCTCGAGACCGAGCTCGCCGAGCTCGATCGCGTCCGCAAGACCGTCGCCGATGCGCCGCCGCGGCCGCGCCCGTCTGCGAGCTCGTCGCGGTCGTCGGGATCCGCCGGCTCGATGGGCTTCGACGACTTCCCGCGCGCGCCGCCGTCGATCGACGACGCGCTGAACGATCTCAAGAAGCGCGCCGGTGGCTCGGCGCAGAGCTCGACCCGATCGTCGGCGTCGGCGCCGTCTTCGTCATCATCCACATCGTCGTCCTCGTCGGGCGGCAGCAGCCGCCGGCCGGCCTCGACGGTCGACGACGAGCTCGCGGCGCTCAAGCGCAAGATGCAGAACGCACCGCCGAAGAAGAAGTAGCGCGAGTATCCTCGCGGCATGGGCTCCGCCGCTTCGAACGTCTCCGCCGGTCCCGGCGCACCGATCACGAGCATCAACCCGGCGAACGGTCGTCCGCTCGGCGAGGTTCCCGACCAGAGCGCCGACGAGGTCCGCGCCGCGGTCGCGACCGCACGGGCCGCACAGCGCGCGTGGGGCGAGCTCGCGATCGAGACGCGGTGCCGGCGCGTCGTCCGGTTCGCCGAGGTGCTGATGTCGCGCGCCGAGGAGGTGATCGATCTGCTCGTCGCCGAGGCCGGCAAGACGCGGCTCGAGGCGCTCGGCATGGAGGTCGTGCTCGTCGCCGATCTCGTGCGCTACTTCGCGAAGCACGCGCCGGCGATGCTCGCGCCCGAGCCGATCCCGCTGCACCTGCTCAAGCACCGCGGCAGCTACCTCCACTTCGTGCCACGCGGCGTCGTCGGGATCATCGCGCCGTGGAACTTCCCGTTCTCGATCCCGCTCGGCGAGGTGATGATGTCGCTGATCGCGGGCAACGGCGTCGTGCTGAAGCCGTCGGAGATCACGCCGCTGATCGCGCTCAAGGCCCGCGAGCTCTACCTCGCCGCGGAGCTGCCGCCGGAGCTGTTCCAGGTCGTGACCGGCCGTGGCGGCACCGGCGCGGCGCTGATCGATGCCGGCATCGACTACTGCGTGTTCACCGGCTCGGTGGCGACCGGCAAGAAGGTCGCGGCTGCGTGCGGCGAGCGCTTGATCCCGTGCACGCTCGAGCTCGGCGGCAAGGCGCCGGCGGTCGTGTGCGCCGACGCCGATCTCGATCGCGCCGCGCAGGCGATCACGTGGGGCGGGTTCGCGAACTCGGGCCAGGTCTGCGCGTCGGTCGAGCGCGTGTACGCGGTCGACGCGATCCACGACGCGCTCGTCGCGAGGATCGCGCAGCGCGCACGCGACCTCCGGCAAGGCGATGCGTCGACGAACGCGAACGTCGACATCGGCGCGATGGCGTGGGATCAGCAGGTCGCGAACGTCGAGCGGCTCGTGTCCTCGGCGGTCGCCGCCGGCGCGAAGCTCGAAGCCGGTGGCCAGCGCGGCCCGGCGGGCGGCATGTTCTTCCAGCCGACCGTGCTGTCGGGCTGCCGCCAGGACATGGACGTGATGCGCAAGGAGATCTTCGGCCCGGTGATCCCGATCATGCGCGTCGCCGACGAGGACGAGGCGATCCGGCTCGCGAACGACTCGCACCTCGGGCTGCTCGCGTACGTGTTCACGCGCGATCGCGAGCGCGGCAAGCAGATCGCCGAGCGCATCGAGGCCGGCACGGTCATGGTCAACGACGTGCTCAACACGTACGCGTGTCCGGAGACGCCCTGGGGCGGCGTCAAGCAGAGCGGCATCGGGCGCACGCACTCGGCGATCGGCCTGCGCGATCTGTGCGAGACCCGCCACGTCAACCACGATCGCGTCGCGATGCCGCGCGAGCTGTGGTGGTACCCGTACCGCTCGACGACCTACCACGCGCTGCTGCGCGGCGCGAAGCTGCTGTTCGGCCGGCGGCCGTGGCGGCGGTAATCTTGCCGGCGCGCCCGGCTTCGTCTGTACAATGACGGAGGATGAGCCTGGCGTTGATCGGCAACGGCGCGTCGTACGAGTTCCGGTGGCGGACGTGGGCGCTGTTGCGTGACGTCGTCGTCGCCCACCTCGACGAGGAGACGCTGCCCGCGTTCTGCTCGCTCGGCGATGCCATGGTGAACAACCACATGCACGTCGACGCCGCGCAGCTCGCCGAAGACGTCCAGCAGATCCGCGCGTGGCTCGTCGACAAGCCGTTCGATCTGCTCGTGCTGGGCTCGCGCACGTCGTCGCTGCTGCACTTCACGGCCGCGCCACCGACGCGTCGCCAGCTCACGCGCAAGGAGATCGAGGACATTCGCCCGATCGCGGATTCCAAGGATCTCGCCGAGTACTTCGCGACGATGCTCGATTCGATGGAGCGTGTCGCGCAGCATCCCGCCGACGACGGTACGCTCGAGCTCGTCGACGGTTAACCGGTGCGGCCGTAGCGGTCTTCGAGCCGGACCACGTCCTCGAGCTCGGTCGTCGAGACCTCCAGGACGTCGGTGTCCTCGATCGCGATCATGCGATGCCGCATGCCCGGCGTGATGTGAAACGGCTCGCGCGGCGTCAGCTCGCGCGAGCGCGGCGCCTCGTTCTCGCCGTAGTAGACGAGCTGCATGCGGCCCGAGAGCAGCATGATCGTCTCGTCCTTGACCCGGTGGTACTGCAGCGACAGCGCCTCGCCGGCACGGATGTGGAGGATCTTGCCGACGTAGCGATCGGTCTTCGCCCAGATCAGCTCGTGGCCCCAGGGTTTGTCGACGACAGCGGACATCCCGGCGGCGGCTCTACTTCTTCGGCTTGGGCGCCGGCGCGCTGCCGCTACCCGTGCCGGTCGGCTGCGCCGCGCTGCCCGCACCCGGGCCGGTACCGGTGCCGGGGGCCGGCTTGTCGTTGATCGAGCCGGACGCGGTGCCCTCTTCCTCGGTCGGCATGTCGACCTTCGGGCGCGCACCGGGGATCTCCTCGCGGCGATCGACTTTGCCGTCGAAGTCGTCGTCGTAGAGGATCGCGAGCAGGACGGTGTCCTTGTACTGCTCCCACAGATCGGGCTGGCCGTCGCCGTTGCGATCGCGGCGGACGCTCGTGAGCGTCCCGGCCGAGTCGTAGACTTCCTTGACGTCGAACTTGCCGTCGAAGTCGGTGTCGCGCTCGGTCTCGGCGACGACGCCTGACTTCGAGTCGTAGACGGCGTACATGTCCCATTTGCCGTCGTAGTCGAAGTCGGCCTTCTGGAACAGCGGCGTGCCCTTGCGGTTGTAGGCGACGACCCAGTCCTTGCGGCCGTCGTGGTCGAAGTCGACCTGCTTGCAGGTCAGGAACTCGACCTTCGTGCCACCCTCGTCCTCGGTCTTGTACAGGCGCCAGACGTCGGGGCGGTTGTCGTGGTTGAGATCGTAGGTGACGACGTTCTTGCCGTTCGTGTCGCAGAGCGTCGGGTCGACCTTCGGGATGCTCGCGTCGGCGTCGTTCTTCGGCGTCGTGTCGCCCTTCTTGCCCTTGCAAGCAAAGGCGACGACCACCAGCGACAGCACGACGAATTTGGAGAGCTTCGCCATCACCGAGAGAGCCTAGACGGGTGGCCGGATCGCCGCAACCGTTTGACCGGCGCCTCACACGGCAGATCCACGAATCGCGGGCCTAGCTGGTGGATGTAGAGCACGGATCACGCTAACTAACGTCGGCCGGTCATGTCGTTTCCCGCCGAGCGGATCCGCAACTTCTCCATCATCGCGCATATCGATCACGGCAAGACCACGCTCGCCGATCGCGTGCTCGAGGAATGCGGCGCGGTCACCGAGCGCGAGGCCAAGGATCAGATGCTCGACTCGATGGATCTCGAGCGCGAGCGCGGCATCACGATCAAGGCGCAGTCGGTCCAGCTCCACTTCAAGGCGAAGGACGGGCAGGTCTATCAGTTCCACCTGATCGACACCCCGGGCCACGTCGATTTTCACTACGAGGTCAGCCGCTCGCTCGCCGCGTGTGAAGGCGCGTTGCTCGTCGTCGATGCCGCGCAGGGCGTCGAGGCGCAGACGCTCGCGAACGTCTACGTCGCGCTCGACAACAACCTCGAGATCGTGCCGGTGCTCAACAAGATCGACCTGCCGGTCGCGCGGCCCGACGAGATCAAGCAGCAGATCGAGGACACGATCGGCCTCGATGCCTCGCAGGCGTGCCTGGTGTCGGCGAAGACCGGGCAGGGCGTGCACGAGATGCTCGAGGCCGTCGTCGAGCGGATCCCGCCGCCGACCGGCGATCGCGAGGCGCCGCTGTCCGCGCTGATCTTCGATAGCTGGTACGACACGTATCGCGGCGTCGTCGTGCTCGTGCGCGTGATGCAAGGCCAGATCAAGCGCGGCACGAAGCTGCGGTTCTGGGCGACGAATGTCGAGTACGAGTGCACGATGATCGCGGTGCGCCGGCCCGCGCCGATCGAGATCGACGTCCTCGAAGCCGGGCAGGTCGGGATCCTCGCCGCGGCGATCAAGGACATCGCCCATGCGCGCGTCGGCGACACCGTGACCGATGCCGAGCGGCCATGCGCCGAGCCGCTCCCCGGCTTCAAGACCGTCAAGCCGATGGTGTTCGCCGGCCTGTTCCCGGTCGACGCCGCCGACTACCAGGACCTCAAGGACGCGCTCGGCAAGCTCGTCCTGAACGACGCCTCGGTCACCTACGAGCCGGAGACGTCCGCCGCACTCGGCTTCGGGTTCCGCACCGGCTTCCTCGGCCTGCTCCACATGGAGATCATCCAGGAGCGGCTCGAGCGCGAGTTCAACCTGAACCTGATCACGACGGCGCCCTCGGTGCGCTACCGGATCCACCTGACGAACGGCGAGATCCTCGAGGTCGACAATCCGGCGAAGGTCCCCGACCAGGGCAAGTACGAGAAGATCGAGGAGCCGATCATCACCGCGACCGTGCACCTGCCGCAGGAGTACGTCGGCCCGATCATGCAGCTCTGCCAGGAGCGCCGCGGCACGCAGCAGGGGCTGCATTATGACCCGGGCGGTCGCGTCCGGGTTGTCTACGAGATGCCGCTGGCAGAGATCGTGTTCGGGTTCTACGATCGGCTGAAGACGATGTCGCGCGGCTACGCGTCTCTCGATTACGAGCCGGCCGGCTATCGCGATGCCGATCTGATCCGGCTCGACGTGCTGATCAACGGCGAGCGCGTCGACGCGCTGTCGATCATCTCGCACCGCGACACCGCGTATCACCGCGGCGTCGAGCTGTGCACGAAGATGAAGGACGTCGTGCCGCGCCAGATGTTCGACGTCGCGATCCAGGCCGCGATCGGCAGCCGCGTGATCGCGCGGACCACGGTCAAGGCCGCGCGCAAGGACGTCACCGCGAAGTGCTACGGCGGCGACATCACGCGCAAGAAGAAGCTGCTCGAGAAGCAGAAGGAAGGCAAGAAGCGGATGAAGGCCGTCGGCTCCGTCGAGCTGCCGCAGGAAGCGTTCCTCACCGTGCTGAAGGTCGATTGAGGACATGCGCGCTGCCAGGCTCGATCGTCGCGTTCGCAAGGAAGCCAAGCTGCTCGTGCGCGAGGCGCGCGCGGCGCTCGATCTCAAGCGCGGGCTGCGCGGCAAGGCCGGCGATCTCGAGGCCGCGACGACCGAGGTCGAGCAAGGGCTCGGCGATTCGGATCTCCAGCGCGTCCGGCGCGGGCTGCCGACGCTCGACGCGCTCGTCGACGAGCTGATCAAGCGGCCGCCGAAATCGACGACGCGCGACTACGTCGAGTCGATCGGGCTCGCGGTGCTGATCGCGCTCGCGCTGCGCGCGTTCGTGATCGAGGCGTTCAAGATCCCGTCGAGCTCGATGTATCCGACGCTCGAGATCGGCGATCACATCTTCGTCAACAAGTTCATCTACGGCATCCGCATCCCGTGGACGAACACGAAGCTGTTCGAGCTCCGCGGCCCGCACCACGGCGAGGTGATCGTGTTCGCGCAGCCGTGCGAGACCGACCGCGACTACATCAAGCGCGTGATCGCGCTCGCCGGTGAGACCGTCGAGGTGCGCTGCAACGTCGTCTACGTCAACGGCAAGCCGATCCCGAACAAGCTCGTCCAGGAGCAGTGCAAGCACGACGACTTCGAGGAGCCGCCCGACGACGGCAAGCCCGGCAAGGGCCCGGCCGGTGACGGCTGGTTCGAGCGCTCGTGCAGCAAGTACGAGGAGACCGTCGAGGGGATGGCGTACTTCACGTATCACGACCCCGAGCGACCGACGCGCGATCGCGGCCCGGTGTCGAGCCGGCCGAACACGAAGGACTTCCCCGACGAGATCCCGCGCCACTGCGCGAACCAGATCGACGACGATCCTCACGACGTTCCGAACCAGAAGCCGGGCAAGATCGTGGTCACGCGCAACCAGATCGCGCCGGGCACCGAGTGCGAGCCGTACCGGCACTACGTCGTGCCCGAGGGTCACGTGTTCGTGATGGGCGACAATCGCGCGAACTCGAACGACTCGCGCTACTGGGGCTCGGTCCCGATCGAGAACATCAAGGGCAAGGCGCTGTTCATATGGCTGTCGTACAAGCGCTGGGGCTTCGACAGCTGGGGCGAGATCCGATGGCGACGGATGGGCAACTTCGTCCACTGAGCCGCGGCTCGACCGCCTGGCTCACTGCTTCTTCGGCGGGATCGCGAGCTGCTTGAACACGGTCACCATCGCGTCGGCGACCGCGGCCTTCGCGGCCTCGTCCCACGCGAACTCGCGATCGCGCTGGCTGACCTTCTTGCCGACCTCTTGCTTGATCGTCGCCTGACCGTCGCCGGTGAAGCCCATCGTCCGGCCCGGCATCGTCTCGCCGAGCATGTGGATCGCGACCTTGACGACGAGCCGCTGCGAATTCGGCTTGCCTTCCATCGGCACGACCTCCTCGGAGGCGTCCGTGATCTCGACGGTGACGTGGTACGCGCCGGCGAGTCCCTTCTTCTTGAGGTAGGCGCGGTACGGCTCGGCCTGTGTCTTCCAGTCCGGCGCGCCGTCCATCTTCGCGACCAGCTGCGGGTGGGTCTCGAAGGCCTGCTTGACCTGCGCCTCGACCCGCGGGGTCGCATCCTTGGCGACGTCGGGTTTGACGTTCGGCTTGGTCGTCACCTCGGCGAGGTTGAAGTGGTACTTCTTTTTCGGAGCGGCCTCCGACGGCGCGGCGAGCACCACGACCGACAGGACCGACAGCATCAGCAGGCGAAGCATCGAAGGCATCATAGTCACATCCCTTGGGTTCTGCTGAGACGGGCGTGCTAGCCTTGCCATTCATGATGCGGCCTCGCTGGCACGACGTGCTGATCGTGAGTGCGATCGTTGCGGTGCTTTCCGTCGGTGTCTGGGCGCTGTGGTGGGACGATGTGCGGGTCGCCCTCGGGATCCAGCCGAAGGCGGGGTCCGGCGACACGACGACGCCGGTCAAGCCCGGCCAGACCTGAACCGGCGCCGCCGACATCCGACGCCCCCAGCGCGCGACGAGGGTCTGCGAACTTGACCGTGATTGCCGCTGCTTAGTACCGTTCTCTGTAGAGGGACGTCTCGCCACGGCCACGGTCGCGGCGAGGCCCTCCGGATCCCTCAGGAGCCAATGTTCACCATCATCATCCAGGAAAAAGGCGGCGAGCAGCGCCGCATGGTGTTCAACAAGGCCGAGGTGACCATCGGTCGCGTGCAAGGCAACGACATCGTGCTCCCGAAGGGGAACGTGTCGAAGCGTCACGCGCGCATCGTGCTCAAGGACGGCAAGTTCATCATCGTCGATCTCAAGAGCACGAACGGCACGTACGTCAACGGCCGAAAGATCACGAGCCCGCTCGTCGTCAAGGACTCCGACAAGATCTACATCGGCGACTTCATCGTCGGCGTCGACGAGGCTGCGTCCGCGGATGACGGACAGTCCGAGACCACGACCGCGCCGCCTGCCTCCGATCGCCTCGCAGCGGTCGGTGCACCCGACGTTCGTCCACCACGTCCCACCGAAGCGCAGCCGATGCCGCAGATGCCACCGTCGATGGCCGGCGGGATGGGCGGCATGGGCGGGATGGGCGGCATGGGTGGGATGGATCGATCCGGAATGGATCGCGGCATGGATCGATCCGGCATGGGGGCCGTCGATCGATCCGGTGGCATGGGCATGGCGCCGCCCGAGCCCGCGCCGCAAGCACCGCCACCGTCGCCGCGTCCGGGTCCGCCGCGTCCGGCACCCGGACCGAGCCGCGATCTCGGCGGCCCGCCGCGCGACGCCGATCGCCCGATGGGCGCCGGTGCGATGCCGCCGATCTCGCCGCCGCCGGCGTCCGCGCGTCCGGGCCTCGGACGTCCGGGCGGCACGATGCCGCCGCCGATGGCGCCGATCCCACCGGTCGCGCCGCCGGCCGGTCCGACGGTGTCCGATCGCATGGGCCCACCGCCCGCGATCGCGCCGCGCGCCGAGTTTCCGCCGCCGGCTCCCGTGCCGTCGCCGATGGCGACGCCGGCCGCCGAGTTCGAGCGCCCCGCAGCGTCCGCACCGATGCCCGCCGCGCAGCCGCCGATCGGCATGGCCGGCGGTGCGATGAACGCATCCGGTGGTGGCGCGCCCGCGCCGGTCGTCCCGCTGCAGGACAAGGGCAAGCGCGGCCTCGTCGGGGCCGGCGCGAAGAAGGTGATCGGCCGCTCGGTGTCGATGCCGAGCCGGCGCGGCGTGCAGATCGAGCCGCTCGATCCGAAGGTCGTCAAGATGCTCGACCTGCAGTCGAACATCCTCGAGCGGCTGCGCGCGAAGCTCGATCTCGACAAGATCCCGCTCGAGCGGCTGCACGAGGAGGATCTGTGGCAGCGCGCCGAGCGCGCGACGATCGATCTCGTCGAGACGCTCGAGACCAGCGGCGAGCTGCCGAAGTACATCGATCAGGACACGCTGATCAAGGAGACGCTGTCCGAGGCGCTCGCGCTCGGCCCGCTCGAGGATCTGCTCGCGGACGAGAAGATCGACGAGATCATCATCGACCGTCGCGATCGCGTCGTCGTCGGCAAGGAAGGCCAGCTGCGCGGCTCGGGCAAGGCGTTCTCGTCCGACGACATGTTCGAGCGTGTCGTCAAGCGCCTCGTCGCCGAGGCCGGCGCGCACATCGACGAATCGCACCCGGTCGTCGATCTGCGGATGCGCGACGGCACGCGGCTCACGGCGGCGGTCGCCCCGGTCGCGACGCGCGGCGCGTGCCTCGTCCTCAAGAAGACGCCGGCGACGATGCCGCAGCTCGCCGACCTCGTGTCGCAGAACGCGATGTCGTCCGGCATGGCTGACTTCCTTGCCACGTGCATCACCGCGCGCCGCAACATGCTCGTGTGCGGTGGCGCGAGCTCCGGCAAGACCACGGTGCTCGCGGCGCTCGCGGCCGCATCGCCCGCCGGCGAGCGCGTCGTCTCCGTCGAGGAGATCGCCGAGCTCGCGGTCGCTCGCGACGAGTGGATCCAGCTCGAGACGCGCGCACCGACCACGCGCGGCCCCGGCATCGCGATGCCGCAGCTGCTCGAGGTCGCGCTGCGGCTCGCGCCCGACCGGCTCGTCGTCGGCGAGATCCGCGGCGCCGAGGCGATGACGCTCGTCAGCGCGCTGTGCTCGTCGGTCGATGGCGCGGTCGTCGCGATGACGGGCGAGGGCTCGGCGACGTCGCTCGGCCGGCTCGTCACGCTCGCGCGGATCCAGGCGCCGAACGCGACCGACGTCGCGTTGCGCGAGCTCGTCGCGCAGGCGTTCGAGATCGTCATCCACGTCGCGCGCGGCAACGACGGTCACGTGCGCGTGCTTGCGATCGAGGAGATCGTCGGCTGCACCGAGACCACGATCGACACCCAGGTGCTGTTCCAGCAGCGCGACAACGGGTTCGTCGCGACCGGCACGGTGCCGCGGTTCTACGCCGAGCTCGAGGCGCGCGGGATCCAGGCCGACCAGGCCGTCTTTCGTTGAAGCGGCGCTGATCGGTCACGGGCAGGGCGGAGGCGTCTTCGACACCGGTCCGGCGACCGCGCAGACCGGCAGCGGGTAGTGCTGCTCGATCGTGCCCGTGCTCGGATCGGACACGAGGATCTCGCGGCCGAGGAGCACGAGCTTGCCGGCCGAGGTACGGAGCGGGCCGCGCGTGTCGGCGGAGCGATCGTCGCCGGCCGTCGCCGCGACATCACCGGCGGGTTCGGGGACGCGGCGGATCACCTTGCCGGTGGTCGCGTCGAACACCAGATAGCCATCGCCGTGCTTGCGATGCACCGCGTACTGGTGAGGCCCGACCTCGACGGGACGGTCGAACAGGCCCACGTCGACGTCGTCGTACGTGGCGAGCACGGTGCCGTTCGCGCGGAACAGCTGGTCCGGCCACGGCGCCATGCAGGCACGCGCATAGATCGTGTCGCCGAGAAACCACGCCCGCACGAAGCAACCGTCGCGCGCGGGTGTGATCTTTCGCGTCACCCGCGCGGACTTCGGATCGACGAGGTACATCGCGCGCAACGGCTCGCCGGACACGAGCGCGACGCGGCCGTCCGGAGACAGCTCGATATGCATCTCGTGCTCGATCATCGCGGCCGAGACCGGGACCGCCAGCTTCGCGCACGTGCCGTCGGGCTGGCAGAAGGTCGCATGCTCGTCCTTCTCGATGCGCCCGTGGTACGTCGGCGTTGCGGCGGGCTCGACCGGCGGCTTCGCCAGGGTCGTCCGGCCGCTCGCGAGCTCGACGGTCACGCAGGACAGCGCTGGTTCGGGACAGACCCGATTGCCGCTGCACAGCGTGACGCGCTCTCCGTCGACGACGAATCGCCGAAGGCCGTGCCAGCTATCGATCACGATGCAGGCAGGCGCGCCTGCAGCATCGGCCGCGGGTGTCGGCGAAGGTGGCGGCGGCGCACTTCCGGACGCGGACGCGCCGCGATCGGTCTTCGACGAGCCACACGCCGACGCGATCGCCAGCAGCGCGACACCACAGCTTCGCAGCACGAGCATGCGCCATCATAAGCGCACACGCGCGCGAAACTCAGACGCCGAGCTTGCCGAACGCGTCGCGGATCGACGCCGCATCGCGCGGCCGCACGAGCCGTGCGACCTCCTTGCCGTCGACGAGGAACACGAACGTCGGCCACAGCTTGACGCCGAAGCTCCGGCCGAGCGGCTTGCCCTGACCGTCCTCGATCTCGAGGTGGCGCACGCCCGGGTGGCGCTGCAGCTGTGCGCGAAACGCCGGTGCCACGGCTCGGCAATAGCCGCACCACTGCGTGCCGAACTCGAGCACGGTCGCGCCGGGCAGCGCATCGACCTGCGCGCGGGTCAGTTCGTCGTCGTCGGTCCGAGGCTCGCTGATCATCGCCATGACGAGAGCTTCAAGGTGCAGTCCTTGCGCCAACCATGGCATCAGGACGGTGCGTTGTCTCCCGGTTTCTCCGAGTCGACGCGCCGGGCGAGCTCGAGGACTTCGAGATCGCGTGGCCACACCGCGCGCAACAGCTCGAGCAATCCCTTCGCGCTCGCGGCGTCGCCGGACTCGAGCGACTCGCGTGCGCCCTCGAGCTGCGCTTGCTTCAGCGTCGGCGCGAGCAGCGACGTCTTCGTCGCGGCCTGCGCGCGCAGCACGTCGTCGCCGGAGCGCGCCGCGAGCCGCGCGAGCTGGGCCCAGAAGTAGCCGGCCTGCGGATGCTGCGCGCCCTCGGCGGTCTCGGCGGCCATGCGCGACTCGTCGGTCGCGTTCTTCAGATCGCCGACGCGCTCGGAGATCCGTGCGAGATCGAGCCACGCCCACGCGAACGCCGGCTCGTCGGAGACGACCTGCTCGAGCTCGTTGCGCGCGTCGTCCTGCGCGCCCTGATCGAGCAGCGCATGCGCGAGCCGCCATCGCGGGCCGGGCGCCGCGGGATCGCGCTTGAGCTGCGCGCGCAGCTGGCGCTCGCGGACCACCGGGACGATCTCGCCGTCGTCGTCGAACACGCCGTCCGCGAACTCGCCGTCCTCGTCGTAGAGGTGGCCGACCGACTCGAGCACGCCGGCGAGCCAGCGATCGATCCGCGTGCCCTCGCAGATGTCGTCGTCGAGCGAGCCGTCGGTGCGCCAGATCTTGCCGCGCGCGTCGATCGCGAGCGCCTCGCCTTCGAGCTCGCCGAACTTCCAGCGGCCGGGCGCGGTGATCGTGACGTCCTCGCACGGCACGACCTCGAGCGCGTCCAGGTAGAGGCGCAGGCCGTTGCAATACGCGTAGAGCTCGATCAGCGCGGGCGGCAATCCGGCCGGCAGCTCGTCCGCCGGCGGCTCGACATCGTGCAGCCCCGGCGGCGCCTCGTCGATCAGCGCGAACACGCGCTCGAGCCCGCTCGGCTCGTCGGAGCGCCGCTTCTTCGCCATGCGCCGGACTCTAGCGCGAGAACGGGGCGGCACCGACGGCGACGACCGGCTCACCGGCCGCGTCGATCCCGCGGAACACCGCGACGATCCGCGTCCCGCTCGCCGGCGCGGCGACGCGCAGGAGCTCCTCGGTGCCCGTGGTCTGCTGCGACGTCACCTTCGTGCGGACGCCGCGATCGTCCTCGACGAGCACCTCGACCGAGCCGGCGCCGAGCCCCTTGCCGGACACCACGATCTGATCGCCGGCGGTGATGACGAGCTCGCCGCGCAACAGGTAATCGAGCATGCCGGCCTCGTACGACGCGACCTCGGGCAGGATCACCGCGAGCTGCTCGAGCATGCACTCGTCGTCGAGCGAGAACGTGACGAAGTCGTGCTCGAGGCGGTAGCGCAGCAGGCACGTGCCGTTGACGTCGCGATAGACCGTGCCTTCCTCGCGGTTCGCGGCCATCAGGTTCAGCTTCGCGGGGAGCCGTGGCTGTGGCCGGACGAGCGGGGCAGGGCCGCCCGCGCTGCGCGTGGTCTTCGGCAGCGTGTTCGGCGAGAAGTACGTGCGCGCGATCAGATCGGCGAGCCCGCCGCCGTCCTTCGACGTGAAGAAGTCGCGCAGGTGCGTGCGCGTGATCGTGCGCGACGCGGCGGGGACGCCGAGCCGGCCGTACGCGAGCGCCGCGATCCGCTCCATCCGCGATCCGAGATCGTCGGGGCCGGCGCCGAGCGGCTCGAGGTGCGCGGCCATGTCGCCGCGAACGCGCGACGGTGCGCCGAGATCGCCGAGCACGTGCATCAGCGCACCGGCGGCGACGAGCGCGGCCGCCATGTGGCGCGAGCGTTCGCCCGGCGTCGCGGCGCTGACTGCCTTCGCGTACTGCGCGAGGAAGTTGTCGTACGAGAACGGGTTGTCCTTCGCCGTGATCCACTGGACCGCGGGCACGCCGCGATCCGGCAGCGACGCGCGGCCGACCGCCTCGCGAACCTTGTCCGACAGGCTCGTCAGCAGGTTGCGATCCGGGGCCGACCAGCCCTTGCCGGTCGCGGGATCGAAGAAGTGATTCGCGCCGTACGCCGCCGGGATGTCGGCGAGCGCGGCGCCGGCGGTGAGCCAGCCGAGCGCGACCTGGCGGCCGCGGCCGTCGGGCACCGAGCCGTGCGTCGGCGACAGCAGCTTCACCGCCTTGATCAGGCTCGGTGCGTCCGCCGGCGGGATCGTCAGCGGCTCGAACAGCCCACCGTTGAAGCCGAGCGACGCGAGCCGCTTGTGCAGCCGCGACTTGAGGGCCGCCTGCTCGGCGAGCCCGGCGTGCGTGGTCTCGGGCTCCCACGCGTGCGCGGTCGCGGGCACGAGCGTCAGCGCGAGCGCAGCGATCAGCCGCTTCACTTTCCACCTCCGAGGCTCATCGGCAGCAGCGTCTTGATCCGATCGTAGGCGAGCTTGCCGAGCGACGCCGCCTCGTCGATCGACGTGCACTGGCTCGCACCGCACGTGATCAGGATGACGATGCCGCGCGGCGCATCGAGAAATCCGATGCCCTTGATGTCGCCCTCGGCCGCCGCGAACGATCGGCTCGCGATGTCGTCCTTCTCGGCGACGCCGGGCAGCTGCGAGAGCAGCTCCTCGTAGCGCTCCTGCGCCTTGCCCGGATCGAGCTTCCACATGCGGATCGCGATGTCCCACGTCTCGGGACGGTTCAGCGCCTTGAAGTGCTGCGACGAGTAGCTCGCGGTGTCGGGCTCGTCCTGCAGCGGGCCGGTCTCGAAGCCGCCGTCGTACTTCGTGCGTGCCTTGATGTCGGCCTCGGTCAACAGCTGCGCCGCGACGATGTACGTGCCCTCGCCGCGACCGGGTCGGATGTCCTCGCCCTGCGGTCGCTTGCCGTCGAGCTCGGCGCTCGCATCCGCGAGCTCCCACGACGTCAGCGCCGAGACCGCCGCGCCCGCACCGACGAACCGCAGGTGCCGCGCGTGCGACAGCTCGTTGCGCCAGCGCTCGAGCAGCACCTGGTTGCCGTGCTGCGCGAAGTCCTGGCGCAGCCCGAGATCGGCGAATCGACGATCGCTGCGATACGCGACGAAGCCGCGCTTGTACACGAGCAGCGTCATGTCGGTGACGCGCACGCCGCGCGGCAGCGAGCCGAGCGCGGGAACCTTGTAGTAGCCGGCGGCGTCGGTCGAGCCGACGAACTCCTTCGAGCCGGCGGGCTCGGCGAGCGCGGTGCCACGCTCGAGCGTCCACGCCGCGTAGACGAGCGCGCCCGCGACCGGCGCCTTCGTCGTCGCATCGACGACGCGTCCGGTGAACGGACCTTGCAGCGAACCGGGCTCGGCGGCGTCGGGGCGGACGCGAAACGGCGCGGTGCGCATCGACGACTCGACACAGCCGACCGCCGCGCTCGCGAGGAGCCCCAGGACCAGGAGATTCACCAGGCGAAGAGCGCGGTTCGTACGCACGGGAGGCGCCGGTCTTAGCAAGGCGCCAAGCGCGTTGCAAACCGGCCCGAGGCCATTCCCGAGATGGAAGGATTGGAAGAAACTGAGCCCGCTAACGATACTCAGTGGGGTCCGATGCGCTGTTCGATGTGTGGCCACGAAAGCCCGTCCGGGTCCGCGTTCTGCCTGAATTGCGGCAGCTCGCTTGCGCCTGCCTTCGCGCAGACCCCACAACAGCCGTCGGGGTTGCCTACGATCTGTGGCGTGTGTCGCGGCGAGAACCCGCCCGGCATGAAGTTCTGCCGCAACTGCGGTAGCGCGCTCGTCGGCGGTCCGCCGTCGGCGGTGCCGGTGCCGCCGACGATCATGTCGCCGGGAGGCGGGCTGCCCGGCATGCCGCCGCCGGGACCGATCGGCGGGGGAGGCGGCTACGCGCCGCGCGGCGGTGGTGGCATGCCGCCGCCCGGTCCGCTGCCGTTGCCGCCGCAAGGTGCGTTCGGTCCCGGCGTGCTAAACGCGGGTCCGGTCGGGCCGAGCCTCGACGTGCCACCGACGGTGCCGCCGAACCAGCAGCCGGTGCCGGGCAACCTCGGCGCGGGCAGCAAGCCCGGTGCGCAGGGCGGGACGATCACGTGTCCGCGCTGCGGCACCGCGACGCCCGTCGGGTTCGCGTACTGCCAGCAGTGCGGCCTCCACATGCAGGGCCTGCAGCCGACCGATCCCGGCGCCGCGACGACGCCGCAGCGTCCGCGTCCGCTGTCGGCGCCACCGCCGGTCAACGCGATCGGCGGCCCGCGCGCGTCGTCGCCGCAGCCGCAGCAGCGTCCGCCGACGAACCAGCCGGTGATCGATGTCCAGGCCGCGACGCTCGCCGCCGACGGTGCACGCGCGGCCGCTGCGATGGCGAATCCGAACGCGCAGCGCGCGCCGTCGCAAGGCGCCGCGTGGGGCACGGCCGTGCTCGTCAATCGCGATGGCAGCGACGGCCAGCGGTTCCCGCTCGTCGGCGAGTACCTCATGATCGGACGCGCCGGCGCCGACATCGAGTTCGCCGAGGATCGGTTCCTCGCGCGCCAGCACGCGCGGCTCGAGAACGCGGGCGGCAGCGTCAAGGTCCATCCGATCGACACGCTGAACGGCGTGTTCCGCAAGGCCGATGCGCCGGTCGAGCTCGCCGACGGGATGACGATCCTCGTCGGGCGCGAGGTCCTGCGCTACGAGCGCGTCGAGTCCGAGGAGGCGAAGCATCACCCGCTGGTCCGGCACGGCGTCGCGCTGTTCGGCTCGCCGCCGCGCGAGCCGTGGGGCCGGCTGCTCGCGATCGTGCCGTCCGGTGGCTATCGCGATGTCCGCCACCTGTTCGACAAGGAGGTCGTGCTCGGCCGCGAGGAAGGCGACATCGTGTTTCGCGACGACGCGTTCATGTCGCGCCGCCACGCCGCGCTGACCTGGGACGGCAAGAAGGCGCAGATCACGGATCTCGGCAGCTCGAACGGCACGTTCGTGCGGCTCAAGGGTCCGACGGTGCTCAAGCACGGCGATCACGTGCGCATGGGCGATCAGCTGCTCCGCATCGAGCTCGGCAGGTGACGACGACGTCCGACGATCGCAAGCAAGTCCTCGAGTACGAGGTCGCAGCTGCGAGCGACGTCGGACAGGTGCGCGAGCACAACGAAGACCACCTGCTCGTCGGTGATCTCGACGGTCAGCGGCTCGTCGAGGCCGGCGAGCCGGTGAAGTCCGAGGGCGCGCGCGGGCCGCTGCTCGTCGTGTGCGACGGCATGGGCGGCGTCGACGGCGGCGAGGTCGCGTCCGAGCTCGCGGCGAAGGTGATGTGGCGCGAGATGAAGGGCACGCCGGCGACGCGCGATCCCGAGGTGTTCGCGCGCCTGCTGCGCCGAGCCGCGCGGGTCGCGAACCACGACGTTCACGAGATGGCGCGCCGCGAGCCCGGGCTGCGCGGGATGGGGACGACGCTGTCGGCCGCGGGCGTGATCGGCGATCGCTTGATCATCGCGACCGTCGGCGATTCGCGCGCGTACCTGCATCGCAACGGCGCGCTCGTCCAGGTCACGCGCGATCAGTCGCTGCAGTCGGCGCTGATCGCCGCCGGCCACACCGAGCTGGACGCGATGAGCGCGGGCGGCGCGATCCTGCAGGCGCTCGGCGTCGGCGAGGACGTCGAGCCGTCGCTGTCGATCATCGAGCTGCGCAAGGGCGATCGCGTGCTGCTGTGCAGCGACGGACTGCACGGGCTCGTCGGCGATCCGGCGCTCGCGCTGCTGCTGTCGGATCCGCACTCGGTCGGCGAGAGCGTGAAGCTCCTGATCGCGGCGGCGCGCGCGGCCGGCGGCACCGACAACATCACGGCGATCGTGTGCGAGGTCCGCGGCGCGCATCTGATCGAGCCGCAGGGCGACGACGATCTGCCGAAGTTCCGCGAGTTCGATCCGCAGCGCCAGGGCGATCCCGCGCTGACGTCGACGTCGTACGTCGCCCGCCGGCTCGCCGCCCGGATCGGCATCCCGACGCCGTCGATCCCGCCGTCGATCCCGGTGACCGGGCAGCACCCGGTGCTGCGCTCGCAGATCGGGATCAAGGTCCCCGCGAAGGCCGCGGTCGAGGTCGAGGGCCCGGCGCGCAAGCGGCTCGCGCGGTCGGGGCCGAGCTGGTGGTGGGTGCCGATCATCGCGCTCGTCGCGTGCGCGCTCGCGTGGTGGCTCGGCGGGCGCTGACCGGCGCACGCGCGGTGCTTGCGGTACCATCGCGGCGTGGGGTCTCCCCGAGTCGTGATCGACCACGTCGCTGGAACGCGGCGCGGTCAGCGACAAGAATTTCCAGCAGACACGCGGATCCGGTTCGGCCGGCATCCGGAATGCGAGGTCTCGTTCGATCCGCACCGCGACATCGACGCGAGCTCTCGCCATGCCGAGCTGCGCCCCGCGGATACCGCATGGGTCCTCGTCGATCTCGGCAGCTCGAACGGCACCTACGCCGAAGGTCACCGCGTCAGTGAAGCACCGGTCTCGCGCAACGTTCCGGTGCAGCTCGAGTTCGGGCCCGGCGGTCCGCGCGTGCGGCTGTTCGTCGGCGACGACGCCGAGATCGAGGCCCTGCCGCCCGCTCCCGTCGCCACCGCGCGGCCGCCGTGGATCTACGCCGCGATCGCAGGCGGCCTCGCGCTCGTGCTCGTGATCGTGTTCGCGCTCGTTCGCTGCTGATTTTCGCGGAGTTGTTGCGTGCGAAGGCCCGGAACTTCTGCGAAAATTCGCGTGGGATGAATTGCCCTTCCTGCAACTCGCCGCTCGAGCAAAACGCTCGGTTCTGCGGCGTGTGCGGCTACCGGTTGCAGGCGCGCGCGCCGGCCGGCCAGCCGGGAGCGCAGGGCAATCAACAGGTCCCGGCGACCGCACGCTCACCGAACGCACCGGCGTCACCGCGTGCTCCGTCGCCGCCGATCGCGGTGCAGTCCGGACGCGGGCAGAGCTTGCCCGCCGCCGCGATCGCCGCGTCGCCAAAGCCCGGAGCACGTCCGAAGGCGCGTCCGAAGGGCGACGAGATCTACATCAACGCCGTGCTCAACAACCGGTTCCGCGTCGAATCGAAGATCGGCGAGGGCGGGTTCGGTGCGGTGTATCGCGGCGTGCAGCTCGCGACCGGTCGCAAGGTCGCGCTCAAGCTGCTGCATCCCGAGATGACGAAGGACGAGAACCTCGTCGCGCGCTTCCGTCGCGAAGGCATGGTGCTCTGCAACCTGCGCGACGCGCACACGATCACGACGTACGACTTCGATCAGACGCCCGACGGCACGCTGTACATCGCGATGGAGCTGCTCGAGGGCAAGAGCCTGCACCAGATCTTCCACGAGCAAGCGCCGCTCGAGTGGAAGCGCATGTTCAAGATCCTCGGCGAGATGTGCAGCTCGCTCGCCGAGGCGCACGCGCAGGGGATCGTGCATCGCGATCTCAAGCCGGAGAACGTCTATCTCGAGAACCGCCCGGGCAATCCCGAGTTCGTGAAGATCCTCGACTTCGGCATCGCGAAGGTGATGCGCGGCGACACGATCGATCCACAGTCGCCGCAGCTCACCGCGACCGGCCAGACGCTCGGCACGCTCGAGTACATGTCGCCCGAGCAGCTGATGGGCAAGCAGCTCGACGGTCGCTCCGATGTCTACGCGCTCGGTGTCGTCGCGTACGAGATGACAACCGGCCGGTTGCCGTTCCCCGACGCGAAGGGACCCGCAGGTCTCATCACCGCGCAGCTCAAGCAGACGCCGATCCCGCCGTCGCAGGCGAACCCGAAGGCGGGGCTACCGCCCGCCGCGGATCGCGTGATCCTGAAGTGCCTCGAGAAGGACAAGAACAACCGCTGGCCCGACGTCACGCAGCTCGCGAACGCGCTGCAAGAGGTCGTCGCGCACGCCGGCGACGGGTTCTCGCAGAGCGCGCCGGCCGCCGCACCGCAGAGCACGATGCCGGCGCACATGCTCGACACGCATCGCGACAACCCGCCGCCGATGGCCACGAACGCGGCGCGCGCGCCACGTCGCGATGTCACGCCGAACCCGCCGGCGGTCCACGCGTCGCCGATCCCGCAGCCGAATCCGTATCCGCCGATGCCGATGGCGCAGGCCGCGCCGATGAACCAGATGATGCCGTACCCGGGCAATCAGGCCGGCATCTCGTACCCGCACGTGCCGCAAGCGCCGCAGCAGGCCGAGGCGCGCGGGATCTCGATGAAGTGGATCTGGTGGGTGGTCGGCCTGCTCGCGCTCGGCGCCGCGGCCGGCGCCGTGCTCGCGTTCATGCTGCGCTGAGCTCAGCGCGCGAGCAGCGTACGCGCGCGCTCTTCGCCCTTCGGATCGTCCGGACCGCCGTCGAGCCATGCCTGAAACGCGGCGCGCGCGTGTGCGTCGTCGCCGAGCGCCTGCGCGACGATCGCGTCGAGCTCGAGCGCCTCGGGCAGGGCAGGGGCTCGCGTCCGTGCGCGCGCACAGCCCTCGGCGGCGCGCTCGCGATCGCCGTCGGCGAGATACTGGCGCGCGATCCGGAGATCGCGACGAGCGGCGACCAGCGTCGCGATGCGATCCGGATCCGCCGCCGGATCCGGCGCGATGTCCGCGGGTGGTGCGGGCCGATCGCCTTCACGGCGCAGCTCGTGGCGGAGATCGAACGCGCGAAACCGTCCGTTCGCCGTCGGATCGGCGACCCACAGCTCGAGCGAGCTCGGATCGAGGATCACCGCGTGCACCGCGCGGCCATCGTCGATCACGCCGCGATGGCCCGGCGCGCGCGGCAGATCGTCGACGCCGCGCTGATCGCGCAGCAGCGCCGCCATCGCGGCGACATCGGCGAGCGGCTGGCGCACGAGCTTCGCCGCGCGCTCGGCACGTGACGCGGTGGGGAGCATGCGGCGCGCGCGATCGTTCTCGGGATCGCTCGCGAGCGCGTTCGTCGTCAGCAGGTCACCGATCGCGGGCGACTTCGGATTGCGCTCGACGATCGTCTTGCTCGGCGTGCGCTCGACGACGACCCAGTTGCCGGTCGCGCCGTCGACGAGCGTGATCGCGGCCGCGCCGAGCGTCGGCGTCGACTCGACGAGCTTCACCGCCTCGTCGAGCGTCTTCGCCTGCTCGAGGATCGTGCGCGCGAGCTGCGCGACCGGCCGCGCGGTGCGTGTCGTCCGGACGTCGGACGTCCGCACCGGATTGACGAAGATCGCGACGCCGTGCGCGTTGACGCCGGTGACGACGCCGGTCGCGCCCGGCCAGCCGACGCTCGCCCACGAGATCCGGCCATCAGGGTGCGCGATCGTCACGAGCGGCAGCGCGGCCTCGCCGCCATCGTCGAGCCCGGGCAGCGCGAACGTGCGGCCGATCCACAGCCGCGGCGCCTGCGGCTGCTTCGCGATCACGGTCAGGCTCTCGGCGATCAGGTGCTGATCCGCCTCGGCGGTACGCGGCGAGGGCACGCCGATATCGATCACGGCCTGCAGCCGGACGAGATCGTCGTACGACACCTCCGCACCATCGGCCGCACCGCTGGCCTCGGCGCCGCGCGTCATGCCGGCGACCATGCGGCGGTCGACATCGACCAGCCCGTCGTCGACGAACCGCCAGCTCCAGGCGAGCCGCATGCCATGCGTGGACCCGCCGAACAGCCCACCACGCCCGACGGTGCGCTCGATCGATGGGGCGGCGGCGCGCACCACGTCGGGGAGGTACGGCGCGAGCAGCCGGCCGTGGGCGGCGCCGATCGCGTGCGCGTCGCCGGTCGCGCGCAGGACCGGGATCCCGCCGCTCCACGCGAGCGAGGCGGTGCCGTACACGAGGGCCGGAGGTGCTCCGGGCGCCACCTGCACCTGCGAGAGCGTCCCCCGGACCTCGCCGCCCGGCATGTCGTACGCGACGGATCGCCGGTAGATGAACCACGCGACGATCACCGCGACGCCGAGCATCGCGAGCGCGATCATCCCGGCTCGCCACGGGCGAGCCACGCCGGTCCGTCGGGCGCCGATCACGAGGTCGGGCATGTGGCCCGGTAGTACTCGATGCCGAGCGCGTCGTGGAAGCCCAGCTACCGACGGTGTGCAGGATTTCGGCGTTGACCGATCTGAGGGTGGTTGCTAGCCTCGATCGAAGCAGGCTGTCGTCGATGTCCGGATTCACGCCGTCGACAAATGTGTGCCGAGCTTGCGAGGCCGGAAATGCGCTCGCGACCAGCACCGAGCCGCTGCTCGTTGCCGTGATCGGCCTGCTCGCGCTCGTGATCGTCGGGCTCGTCGCGATGGCGCTCCTGCTGCGCCGCCGCACGCGGACGCAGGTCACGCGCGAGGTCGAGCCGGCGCGGCCGCAGCCCCCTCCGGCGCAGCCGCCCACGGTCCCGCGTCCGCGCACGCGGCCCGCGATGGTGCGCGGCGGTGGTGGCGGCGGGCTCGCGATCGCGACGTCGAGCGCGATGGTCTGCCCGACGTGCCGCACCGAGTATCACGGCATGACGTACTGCACGCGCGACGCACGCCGGCTCGTGCCGCCCGAGGAGATGCTCGGCGGCGCAGGGCTCGGTCCCGCACGCAGCGGCAAGAGCGCTGGGCTCGTGTGCATGGCGTGCCGCCGCGCGTACGAGCCCGGGCTGCGCAGCTGTCCGCACGACGGCAACGAGCTCGTGCCGTTCCCGGTCTACAACGCGACGCGCCCGCGCCAGCGCGGCTCGACGGAGCCCGCGGGTGTGATCGCGCGGATCTGTCCGGTGTGCGGGACGAAGTTCGATCTCAACGCGCGGTTCTGCGGCCACGACGCCGGCGAGCTCGTCGTGATCAACTGATCGAATTCTCGTTTCGGTTCCGGTTCACTACTCACTGTATGTTCGAGTCGAGCGGGCTGAACGGAGCTGTCGCCCACGTGCGAGTCGTTCCGTCGACGAAGCCGTCGCGGCTATCGAACCTGCGCGACGAGATCGAAGACCGGACCGCGAGGATCGACCAGAATAAATAGTGAGTAGAAAGCCGAACCTGAATCGGGAACGCTTCAGATCGTCTCGCAGAACTCGATCCGCCTCGGCACCTTGTACGGGGCGAGGTTGCGCGCGCAGTGATCGATGATCTCCTCGGCGCCGCACTTCTGCTTCGTCACGACACGCGCGACGACCATCGCACCGGCCATCGGATCGGTGACGACCGTCGCCTGCGCCGCCTTGATCTTCGGGAACGCCTCGAGACAGCCCTCGACCTCGCCGAGCGCGACGCGCTTGCCGTCGACCTTGACGACATCGTCCTCGCGCCCGGTCAGCTGCAGCCGACCGTTCTTGTCGAGCTTGCCGAGATCGCCGGTGCGCAGCCAGCCGGTCTTGTCGATCGAGCCGATCGCGACCATGCCGGACGCGCGCGTCGACGCCGGTGCCTTCTCGTCGTCGAACGGACCGATCGACTTCGGCGACAGCGTCTTGCTCTTGACCCAGATCAGGCCTTCCTTCGACGCCGCGGGCTTGCCATCGGGCGACGTGATCTTGAGCTCGACGCCACCGATCGGCTTGCCGACCGTCGTCGGATACTTGCCGGTGTCCTCGAGCGCGACCGTGGCGGCCTCGGTCGAGTGGTAGCAGGACATCAGCCGGATGCCGTACTTGTCGAAGAACTCGTCGGCGACTGCCTGGTCGAGCCGCGAGCCGGCCGCGAGGTAGCGCGGCGTCTTGACCTCGAGCTTCTTCGCGGTCGGCAGCTTCGAGAGCTCTGCGTACATCGACGGCGTGCCGGGCAGCACGTCGACGTCGTGCTCGCGCACGAGCTTGCCGATCCGGCGCGCCGAGATTTCCTCCTCGAGGAACATCGTCGAGCCGAGCTTCAGCGTCGGCAGGAAGCCGAGGTCCCAGCCGTACGCGTGGAACAGCGGCACCGCGACGAGCAGCTTCGTCTTGTCGGTCAGCGCGAGCGACTCGATCGCGTGATCGACCGCCGCCGTCGTGTTCTTGTCGGTGCGCAGCACGCCCTTCGGATCGCCGAGCGAGTCCGCGGTGAACAGCACCGCGATCGGATCGACGCCGTGCTCGGGCGGCGTGCGCTTGTAGACGCTGCACGTCAGCAGCGTGCCTTGCAGCCGACGGCGGACCTCCGCGGCATCCGCGCCGGGCGCGACCGTGCCGGGCGTGGCCTCGCGCGGTGGCGGCGCGGTCGGCCGTGCGACGCGCGAGCGCGGCAGCGTGCTCGGCGGAACCGGTGCGCTCGTCCCGTTCGCGGAGATGCTGCCTTCGCTGCCGCGCGGCCGGGTGACGAGCGCGCGCAGCGGCGCGGCGGCGAGGATCAGCTCGAGCTCGCGACCACCGGTGGTCGGATCGATCGGGACGATCGCGGCGTCGAGCTTCGACAGCGCGAGTGCGAGGATCACGAAGTCGGGGACGTTGCCGAGCATCAGCCCGACCCACGCGCCCTCCTTGATGCCCATGCTCTTGAACTCCTGCGCGCGCCGATCGACCCGGTGCAGCAGGCCGCGCCACGACAGATAGTTGTCGCGATAGACCACGGCCTTGTTGTTGCCCTGGGCCTTGGCGGCCTTCTTGAGCCAGTCGTAGAGCAGGGTCATTCGACTACCATTCTTCGTCTCGTCTTCTTCTATCAGGGGATCCGGGGATCATCCCGTGTTGTCGTCGAGGAACGCGCAGATCCCGAGCGGCCGAACTGTACCAGGCGCGTCCGGAAGGCTCAACCCGTGGAACGGACTTGATTTACCGCCCGATCCACGCGAACAACGCCCCCGTGAGCGCCGCGCCGTTGCCCAAGTCCGAGCCCGAGGCCCCCGAAGCCCAGGGGGACGCCGAGGGCTGGGCGCTGCTCGAGGGCCTGCGCCGCCGGCTCGATGATCAGGCCGCGCTCGGTCGCAAGACACAGCAGCAGGTGTCCCAGCTGACCGAGTCGATCGCCGCGCTCGTCGAGGTCCAGCGCCAGCGTAGCCGCCGGATCAACCTCAACTCGTTCGTCGCCTACCTGATCTTCACGATGCTGTGCGGCGCCGGCTTCTACTTCCTCTACCGGAGCCGCGCGAACGAGCTGCTCGAGGCGCGCGACCACGCCACGAAGGAGCGCGACCTCGTGGTGAAGCGCGCCGACGAGCTCGCCGCGAAGACGACCGCGCGCGAGCAGGCGGACGCGAAGTCGTGGGAGGTCTATCAGCTGCTCGAGGCCGGCAAGCGGAACGAGGCGACCGCGAAGCTCGCGGTGTTGCGCGACCTGCCGCTGTCGCGGACCGAGCGCGCGATCCTCGCGGCGAAGGCGCACGAGACCCAGGTCATGGAGGTCGACGCCGCACTCAAGGCGGCCGCGACCGCGTTCAAGGCCGGCCGCCACGCCGACGTGATCGCGCCGCTCGAGGCCGCGCTCGTCAGCGAGCCGGCGGGCGCGCGCGCGGCCGAGATGCAGTACCTGCTCGGCATCGCGTACGCGAAGACCGGCGCGCTCGACAAGGCGATCGTGAAGCTGCAGGCCGCGCTCGACAGCAAGTCCGATCACGAGGACACGCGGTTCCAGCTCGCGTCCGCGCTCGACCGCAGCGGCGCCTACGCGAAGGCGCGCGCCGAGTACGATCGGTTCGCGACCGCGTATCCGCAGAACAGCCTCGCGATCTGGGCGATGCGCCGCTCGGCCGCGCTCGCGCGGATGCCCGCGAACGCGCCGCCCCCGCCGGCCCCGAACGCCGCGAACGCGACGAACGCAGCCACCGGGGCAGGCAGTGGCTCCGCCGCGCTGCCGCCGAAGCCACCGGTCGTGCCGCCGAAGCTGCCGCCGAAGCCGCCCGCGAAGCCGGCGACGCCGCCGCCCGCCGACGACACCGCGGGCTCGGCCGACGCGACGATCACGCCGTGATCACGCCGTGACCGCGCTGCTCGCGCCGCCGACGCGCCCGTTCGCCGCCGAGATCCGCGCGCTGTCCGACGCGATCCAGGCGCGGATTCGCGGCCGGTCGTGGCGCGACGAGCCGCGGTGTCCCCGGATCCACGAGCTCGCGCACGTCGTCGTCGATCACGTCACGTTCGACGGCGGCACCGCGCACGGCGAGCTGATCGTCGCGGCCGCGCTCGCGGCGCGCACGGTCGAGCTGTTTCGCCGGCTCTACCAGCTCGGGTTTCCGATCCGGCAGCTGCGGCTCGTCGACGACTACGCCGCGTCCGACGACGAATCGATGGCCGCGGACAACTCGTCGGCGTTCAACTTCCGGCTCGTCGCTGGCACGACGCTGCTCTCGCAGCACGCGCTCGGCCGCGCGATCGACATCAATCCCGTCGAGAATCCGTGGCGACGCCCCGACCGGATCGTGCCCGACGCCGGCAGGGCATTCGCCGATCGCACGGACATCCGCCCGGGCATGATCGTGCGCCCGGGGCCGGTCGTCGCCGCGTTCGACGAGCTCGGCTGGGAGTGGGGCGGCGACTGGCGGCACGCGTTCGACGACCACCACATCGTGTGGTCACGGCCGCTCTGAGCCCCGACGCTACAACTTGCCGTAGCGACCGAACGGCAACCAGATCCCGGTCACCGTGCCCTTGATGTGACCGACGGGCACGACGCCCCAGTAGCGCGAGTCGTTCGAGTTCGGCCGGTTGTCGCCCATCACGAACACGGTGCCGGCCGGCACGACGAAGTGGCGGTACGGCTCGCACGCGGTGTCGGGTGTCGGCTCGCGGGTCACGACGATCTTGCCCTGGGGTTGATCGGTCGCCTCCGACGACATGTCGAGCTGGTTCGCGCAGCCGCGCGCGATCTCGTCGGGAAAGTCCTTCATCGTCGGGCGCTCGGTCACCGGGCCGGCGGCGCGCTTCGGTTGCTCGTCGTCGTGCAGGATGTCGAACGTCGTGCCGTCGATCGTCTCGCGGTAGCGGCTCGCCGCGCGTTCGAAGCTCTGTCCGCGTTCCTCGTCGCGGTCCTTGTACGTCGTCGCCGCGGCGACGAGCTCGGACGGCACCGCCTTGCCGTTGATGTAGAGGACGTTGCAGCGCTGCTCGATCGTGTCGCCGCCGAGCCCGATCACGCGCTTGATGTAGTCGCGGTCCGGCTGGCACGGCTGTGCGAACACGATCACGTCGCCGCGCGACGGGCTCGTCCGCAGCTTGTTGATGAAGATGTGATCGCCGATCTCGAGCGTCGGGATCATCGCGCTCGAAGGGATCTTGAACGCCTCGACGACAAACATGCGCGCGCCCAGCGCGATCACGAGCACGGCGACCGGTGGGATCGCGGCGAACACGCCGGTCATCCGCAGCGGCGGCGGCATGCGGCGGAGCCGGATGATCGCGTCGATCGACGAGGCGACGAGCACCGCGAGCATCGCGGGCAGCCCCCAGACCGTCCACGCCAAGAGGACGAACGACCCGGCGAACAGGCCGAGCCAGAGCGCCATGAGCTTCCACCGTCCGAGCAGCGCGTGCGGCAGCCCGGGCAACACGAAGCTCGACAGACCCAGCAGGACGCTCGCCATCGCGCAAGACACTAACGCGCGCGCCCCGCCGGAGCCCGCGGTTTCGACGAGCAACTCAGAAACGGCCGCATCGTGTTTGCCCGACGGCCTGGTGTAAATTCGGTCGGCCATGCCTCAGGTCGTCGAGCTGCCACCGATCGGACAGGACTCGCGCGGTGCGCTCGCCGCACTGGTTCGGTTCTGCAAGGAGACGCCGGCGAAGGGCGAGCCGTTCCGCGAGTTCCGCAGCCGGCTGCGCGCCGCGAAGCTGTGGGACAAGGACCGGCCGGCGGTGATCCTGCGCTTCCTCGGCACCGGCGGCGCGACCGTGATGCCGTCGACGTTCATGCAGGCGCTCGCCGCGGCGAACGGCGAGGACGAGACCGCGATCGCGATCCTCGATCGCGTGTGGCACCTGAACCCGCTGCTCGCGAAGACCGTGCTCGATCTCGTCAACCAGCGCGCCTACCACAAGGACGAGATCTACAAGCACCTCGCGTCCGCAGCGTACAGCGGCATCGTCCCCTCGCGGCCGGCGCTCGAGACCTGGATCCAGATCGCGATCGGCACCGGCCTGCTGCGCACGATCGGGATCTCGGTCGCCGCCGGTCCGCGCGCGGAGCGTTACATCTCGCTCGCGAGCGCGCTCGATCCCGACGAGTTCCTCGCCGAGGACCGCCCCGATCCCGAGCCCGTGATCCCGAAGGTCGGCGACGACGACGCCGCGCCGGCGGCCGCCGCACCGACGGCGGACATCGGCGGCGACACGTCGATCCCGGTCGCCGCGTCGGCGCCGACCGGCTCGCCGCTGCCCGCGCCGCTGCGCCACCTGTCCGCCGACGGTGTGCCGCTGCCGCGCGGCCGCGAGCGCGCCGTCCCGGTCTCGCGGTTCGCGCAAGGCTTCACCGACGACGTGCTCGCCGAGACGACGTCACGGATCGCGTCGTGGTGGAGCGAGGCGAAGGTCACGCCGACCACGTACCAGCCATCCGACTTCGGCCTCGATGCCGAGGCGTGGGTCGAGAGCGCCGACGAGGTCGTGTATCGCGTCGCGGTCGCGGCCGCGCTCGCGTTCCGCCTCGACCGCGATCGCGCCGCCGTCATCGCGGCGTTCACCGCGCTCGACAAGGCCGGCGTGCTCGGCGACCTGTACCAGGGCACCGTGCCCGAGAATCTGCCGGCGCAGATCGATGCGCGCGCGCTGATGCTCGCGTCGCTCTCGGCGCGCCGCTGCGCCGAGGTCCCCGAGCTCGCGTCGCAGCTCGAGGGCCGCGCGTCCGCCGCCGAGGCGTTCGCCGCGCTCGACGCCGCGCTCGGCCGCGGGCTGTTCCGCAGCGAGCTGTTCTGGATCATGGACATGCTCGCGAAGCTCGGCGTGATTCGCTACGACGACCTCGGCGACTTCACGGTCACGCCGCACCGGATCGTGCGCGACACGCTGTTCCGGCTCGGCTTCGTCGAGACGCCGTACGGTCACGACAACCCGGCGCTGATCGCGAGCACGCGCGCCGCGCGCAAGGCGGTCCCCGACGGTCCCGCTGACGAGATCTTGACGCTGTTCGCGCTCGCGTGCGGCTGCGCGTACGACTGCCCGCATCGCAAAATGTGCGATTACCCTTGTCGCGAGCGTCTCGAATAGACGAACGTCCGCGGGCTCCAACGGGTGGAGCCAAGAACAGGGTTGGTTGGAACATGAGGACGATCGAGGTGGTCGCGGGCCTTGCTGCGCTCGCACTGACGAACTGCGCTGCATCCGACGAGGATGCGGCCACGGACACGACCGCGCAGACCGCGACGGTCAACGGCAAGAAGCTGTTCGAGGACGAAACGTTCGGCGGCAACGGGCGCACGTGCGCGACCTGTCACGACGCCGACAGCGGGACGGTCTCACCGGCGGAGGCGCAGGCGCGGTTCGCGGTGAACCCGAACGACGCGCTGTTTCGATCGATCGACAGCGACGACGGCATCGGCACGAGCTACAACCGGCTGCTCGCCGACGCGACGATCCGCGTGACGATCGCGCTGCCGCCGAACTGGAGCCTCGCGGACGATCCGAGCGCGCGCAGCGTGACGTTCCGCCGCGCGATCCCGTCGACGCTCAACGTGCCGAGCTTCGATCCGCTGCTGATGCTCGACGGCCGCAACAGCAGCCTGCAGCAGCAGGCGCACGGCGCGATCAACTCGCACTACGAGCCCGGCCGCCAGCCGACGACCGAGGAGCTCGACGCGATCGCCGCGCACCAGCAGACGAACAAGTTCTTCTCGAACAACGCGCTCAAGGACTTCGCGAACGGCGAGGGCCCCGCACCCGAGCTGCCGCTCGGCACCACCGCGTCCGAGCAGCGCGGCCGGCAGTGGTTCGTGACGAGCGCGACCGGCATCTGCTCGCACTGCCACGGCGGTCCGATGCTGAACGAGACGACCGAGTTCCTGCTCGCGCCGCTGCCGCCGGGCTCGCGGTTCTTCACCGCGTTCGTGTCGGAATTCAACAAAGCCGGCAACCCGGTGCGCACGTTCGTGATCACGAATCCCGACGGCACGACGACGCAGCTCGCGAGCCCCGATCCCGGCCGCGCGCTGATCACGGGTGACCCGCGGGACGCGAACTTCTTCCGCATCCCGACGCTGTGGGGCGCTTCGAAGACGGGGCCGTGGTTCCACGACAATTCGGCGAAGACGCTCGAGCAGCTCGCGCAGCACTACTCGGATTACTTCCAGATCGTCGGGCTACCGCCGCTCACGGCGCAGCAGCAGGCGGACATCATCGCGTATCTGAAGCTGCTGTGACGACTACGGTGTGAGCTCGTCCGCGCCGACGTCGCGTCCGGCGCCTTGCGGTCGCGCATCGCCGTCGATGTCGTGATCGATCGCGGATGGGTTCGCGACGTCGACCGCAATGCTGCCAGCGGCGATGTGATAATCGAACGGTGCGGTGTTCGGGGACACGAACTTGATCGGCGCGACGTCGGTGTCGACGATGATGGAGCTCGGGTAAGTACAGTTGAGTCCCGTGAGCTGCGTTGTGTTGCGCGCGATGATGTTATTCGGAAACGTGCCGGTTATTCCTTGGAGGCTGCAATTGAAGCCCGTGCCGGCGTTATCGGCGATCGTATTGTGTTCGACGCGCGTCCCAGTCGTTGTCGTAAAGAGATCCAGTCCCGTATTGCCGTTACGGGCGATGATGGAATTCGTGATATCGAATGCGCCGATATCGAGATGGACGCCGAGGAACGCGTTCTGCACGACCGAGCAGCTTTCGAGCGTCGCGCTTCCGTCGGTGACGCTCAAACCGATGTTGCCGTTGTTGCTGATGCTGCTGCGCACGGCTTCGATGGAGCAGCCGTTTCGCATGTCGACACCGATGTAGCTATTCGCGCTGATCGCCGTGTCATAGAACCGCAGGATCGGGGCGCCGGAGGTCGGATTGCAGCGGACTCCCCAGCCGCTCGTGAGATCACCCGTCGCCGGACCTTTGGCGCCACTAATCTCGAGATTCTCGAAGGTCACGTCGACGCCGCCGCTTGCGCTCGTCACGATTGGACCCTGCGTTGAACGCGTAATGATCGGCTTGCCGCCATGCCCGATGAGATGGTGGATTCCGTTGACGTCGAGGGTTGACGCACGTGTGTACGTACCAGGTTCGATCAGCACATAGTGGCGCGCTGGCGTGAGCTGGAACGTGCGCTCGATCGTGCTGCATGGCGACGCTAACGTGCAATCCGCGGTCGCAGAGCCCGTCAGGGACACGTGAGCGATTTCGGCTTCCACAGCGCACGTGCCGTCCGCATGGCACGCGCCGGTCGCGCACTCATCATGTGCTTCGCAGCCGCGACACGCGCCGCCGGAGCAAACGGGCGTCGTCGCGTCACAGTCAGCATCGCTGCGACATTGCACACAGCTGCCCGCTTCGCAGTATTGCTGCGCGGGCGATTGCCCGAAGCCGGGGCACTCGCTATCGGCGGTGCAGGCTTCTTGGCATCTGCCGTCACCGTTGATCACGCAGTACGGTGCCGAGGCCTCGCACTCCGCGGAGCTCGCACAGAGCTCGGCAATGCATTGGTTGCCTCGGCAGACGAGTCCATCATCGCATGACGTGCCGACCGCGAGCCCCGCCGACGCGCAGTCCGCTTCGTCGGTGCAACACAGGTTCGGGTTGGGTTTCGTGCAGCCAGTCGCAACGATGAAAAACAACAGCCATGTGATTCGCATGAGCACCCCTTCGACCGGTCCCTCCGTGGGTTTCCGAATTTACTCGCAGCAGGGCACCAAGAACCTCCCCGAACGTCAGGGAGCACCCGAAAACTGGTGTGCTAGGCTGCGCTCATGCTGCCTGCATTGATCGTCGGGGCGCTGACTGCGTGGTATCTCGGGATGCGCGCTGGCGTCATCGCTGCCATCGTGACTGCGGCCGCACTGCTGGTCGCGACGTTCGTGCCGATCCCCGGCATCACGATGGCGATCTACGCGCTCATCATCGCCTGGTCAGCTGCCGTGTACTTCCTCGGCTCGAAGATCACGAACCGCGTGAAGGGCCCGAGCTGGCTATCGGCGTTGACAGGTCAGGCGAGCTCCTGGGTTCGCAAGTTCACGAAGAAGGACTAGCAACCTGCCGATCCCCCACGAGAAAGCGAGATCTCGCGGGGTTTGTTGGCACCACTTGGGGTGAGGTCCCCCAGGCTGAGGCCGCTCTCCCCATGGTTATCGGGTGGTTAGAGCGGGCACGAACGTTGTAAAGGTTGCGCAGCACCATGCGCACTTCCGCCATCCTCGCGAGCTTGTTCGGTCTCTCACTGGTCGCCTGTGCAGGCCAAATCGATGGCGGCGGAGGCGGTGGTGGCGACGATGACGTGGGGGCGGACTGCGGCAATGGTCAAGTCGATACGGGTGAGACCTGCGACGATGGAAACGCAGCCGCTGGAGATGGCTGCTCTGCGACTTGCCAGACCGAGCTCAGCCCGCGCGTGACAGCGACGATCGACAAGCAAACGATCGCGACGGAGCTCGGCAAGACCGAGATGCTCACGCTCACGTTGACGAGCGTAGATGGGTTCAGCGGAGCGGTGACGGTCACGCCATCTCTCGTCGACGCGGCAAACGCTCCTTTGACAGGGGTTGCGACGATTACGGGGCCAACGTCCGTCACGTTGGCCGCTGACCAAATTTCGCCGTCGCAGTTCTCGATCGCGATCCCGAGCGATGCGACGGGCACTGACGTCACGGCAAAGATCAACCTTGCCATTAGCTCAACGGCTGGCAGCGAGACGCTTTCGTCGAACCTGACTGTCGCTGCGGTGCTGACTGCCGAATACGCCGCGAACCTTGGTGCTGACATCGGCAAGCATCCCGATACCGGCAAGACGTTCACGGTGAAGCGTGGTGCTGTCCTGCGGTTCAAGAATCTCGACACGACAACGCACATCACGCATGGCGGCGGCATCTTCCCGCACGAAGACACGACGAATGGTGGGCAAACCGGCGGGACCTACGAGGTCAATACCATCGGCATCGCGCCGGGGCAGACCGGGACACTGGGATGTCACAGCCACGGTGATGCGACGTACGCGACGATCACCGTGCAGTAGCAAAGAAATGGTTCAGAGACTCGGCGGCTCGTGGGAGCCGCCATTGTTTTGTCCGGCGCTCACTTCTCGTAGAGCTTGCGCTGCGCGCTGTCCCACCGCCACACCGGGCCGCGTCCCGAGAGGTGGATGCCGCCGCGCCAGTCATCGATGCCGGTCTCGGCGACGCGATCGATCCCGCCGGCGAGCGCCTGGCGTCCGAGCGCCGTGATCGCGGGCGTGGTCTCGCGCAGCGTCGCGGGTGAGAGCGCACCGGGCGGAGGAGCGCCGTCGATGAAGCCGATGCGGCCGAACGTCTGCAGCGTCTGCAGCAGCAGGGTGTCCGTGATCGGATAGCGCGGATCGATCGCGTGCGCGGCCTGCATCAGCTCGCCGGCGTTCGTGACGCCGCGCGCGATCGCCGCGAGCAGCTGACGCTCGGTGCGCGACATGCCGCTCTGTGGATCGGGGAACTCCTCGAGGTGACGCTCGAGCGCGCCGGCGAGGAACGGCATCGCCTTGACGCGGCGGGCGAGGAACGGCAGCGCGCGCGGGTCGTTCGCGGTGTACGCGATCCACGCGGCGATCGATTCGTCGATCGCGTCGCGCGAGAGTGGCGTGCGGCGCGGCCACAGCTCGGCGAGCTGCTCGGGCTTGAGCTGACCGAGGCCGAGGAAGTTCGGGATCTCGGGGTGGCGATCGATCGAGACGATCGTGAGCTGCTGCGGCAAGCCGCGGCGCGCCAGCCGGGCGAGCAGCCGGACGAGCGCGATCTGATCGAACAGATCGTGCTCGAACCACAGGATCAGCTCCTCGGCGGCGGCCGCCTCGTCGACGCCGCGGTCCCAGTCCGCGAGCTGCTTGCCGGCGTCGCGGTGGCCGCGCGCGGCCCAGTAGTCGCCGCGGACCTTGTAGTGCTCCTCGTCGGAGACCGGCAGGACCGGGCCCTGATCGAGCGCGTCGGCCCACACGCGGATCTCGCCGGGGAGGTCGGCGAGCGAGAGGGTGTCGGCGGTCGAATCGCCGTTGCAGACGTGGACGATGCGCTCCATGTACCGGGCGTACCAGCCGCGGTGCGCTCGTCGCAAGTCGCCAGGGACGCAAGCGCTGCTCGCCGTCGATGGTGAGTCGCACGACTTGCGTGAATGCGTCGTCTCGTGTGCGCGCAGCCTGGAACGCGCGATGCTGCAACGAGCGGCATGTGGAGCAAGCGCGCGTCGATCCGGGTCGGTGTCATCTGCGCGATTTTCGAGGGGCTCGCGGGCCCGGCGTATGCGGTCCCGATCCCCGAGGTCCTCGAGCCGACGTCGTCGGAGATCGACTTTGGCAGTGTGCCGATCGACACGCCATCCGCGATGCAACACGTGCGGATCCGCAACATCGGGGATGCGACCGCGAGCGTGATCGAGATCCGCGCCTTCGAGCCGTGCCACTTCAGCGGTCCCGCGAGCGCGCGCCTCGCGCCGGGTCAGGAAGCGGCGTGGGACGTCTGGTGTCAGCCGACGGAAGGCGGGCAGCGGTTCGCATACTTCGTGCTGACCTGGTGCGACAGCACCTGCGAGGACGTCGATACGCGGCTCACGTTCGATCTCTCGGTTCATGGTGGCTACTTCGACGAGGTCTCCGGGCCCGGGTTGATCGGCTACGCCGACGAGCACGTCCGGCAAGCGCTCTCGCTGCACAATCACGAGGCGTTTCCGCTCACGGTGACCGCACTGAACGCGAGCCCGCCGTTCGCCGCGACGCTCGCGAGCGGCACGTTGCCGGCGACGGTGCCGGTCGGCGGCAACCTCGATCTCGTCATCGAGTACGACGCGAGCGCGGGGGATGGGTCGAGCCTGTTCGACGTGGTGTCCGGTACGCAGACGATCGGTCGCGTGCCGCTCACCGGCTTCCAGCGGACGCAGATCCAGCCTGCGCGCGATGGCTTCGACGTCGTACCGCGCGGCGCCGTGTACACGCGTCCGACGACGATCCACAACGCGTCGGCGTTCGCGCGCACGATCACGTCCGCGAGCTTCGACCTGCCGGACTTCACGATCGGCAACGTCGTCGGCCGCACACTCGCGCCGCACGAGACGATCGCGGCGCTCGTGACGCTGAGCGCGACGACGCTCGGCAGCCGCGACGCCACGCTGACGCTCGCGTTCGACAGCGGGCAGGGCGCGACCGCCGAGCTGCTGGCGACCGTCGTGGCGCCGACGTTCACGGCCACATCCGACGACGCGACGCCGAACGACGGCTGGCTCGATTTCGGCACCGTGCGGCTCGCCGACGGGCCGGTCGAGCGGACGCTGACGATCCGCAACGTCGGCGCGACCGCGATCCCGATCCTGCTGTGCATCGCCGCCGCGCCGCCGTTCGCGTTCGTCGCGCCGGATCCGTGTCCGTCGTCGATCCCGGCGAACACGAGCCTGACGATCACCGTGCGCCTGACACCGACCGTGGTCGGCGAGGTCGGGTCGAGCGTCGGCGCGATGGTGACCTCTCTCGGCGAGATTCGCTCGCCGGTTCGCGCGCGCGTGATCGCGGGTGCGTACGCGCCATCGGTGCCGGAGGTGACGTTCGTCGACGTGATGCGGGCGACGAGCTCGCAGCAGACGCTCGCGATCGCGAACCAGCTCGACACGCCGGTCACGGTGCCGATCGCGGTGACCGGCGACGCGTTCGCGCTCGTCACCGCAAGCCCGCTCGTGATCGCGGCGCGCGGCACGGCGGAGGTGACCGTCGCGTTCACGCCGCCCGCGGCTGGCGAATACGCGGGCGCGCTCGTCGTCGGTGATGTCACGGATCCGGATCGGATCGAGGTCCCGCTCGCCGGCACGGCGGTCGCCCCGAACGTGAGCGTCGATAGTGCGGTCGACCTCGGCGCGGTCGCGATCGGGGACGTCGCGACGCGCACGCTGACGTTCGCGAACCTCGATGCGACGCACGGGCTCGAGCTCGATCGACTCGACGTCACGGGCGCGGGCTTCACGGCGGAGGTCGCCGATCCGGTGGTCGCGCCCGGCGGCAGCGCGGCGATCACGATCCGGTTCTCGCCGCTGACCGAAGGCGCCGCGAGCGGCCAGCTCGCGATCGTGCTGCGCGGCGATCCGACGCCGATCGCGGTCGTGCAGCTGTCGGCCACCGGCGTCGCGCCCGAGGAACCGCCGCCGCCGAGCGACGACGGCGGTTGCTGCCAGGGCAGCCCGGCGGGAGGTGCGCCGGTGCTCGCCGCGCTCGTGCTGCTCGTGCTACGCCGTTCGCGACGATGATCGCGGATCTGTCGCGCGTGCTCGACGAGGCTGATGCGCGGCAGCTGCCGGCGTTGATCGAGGACTGGCTCGCGCGCGACGACGCGTTTCGCTGGATCGCGCGTGCGCTGCGACTCGATCTGCCGGTGCTCGTCGAGCGTCCCGAGCTCGTCGCGCCGTGCCTGCATCGCCGGATCGCGTGGCTCGACGCGTACGATGCGGATGCGTTCTTCGTCGAGCGCGCGCCACTGCCGCGCGAGCTATCGTCGCTGCACCGGCTGACGCATGCGTGGTTCGCCGAGGTGCTCGCGAGCCAGCGCTGGCTGCGGAGTCTGCGCCCGCAGCCGCTGCCGCTCGATGCCGCGGTGGTCGAGGAATACCGGACGTCCGCCGACGGGGAGCTGCGGCTCTCGAACGACGGCGCGCTGATCGGCGTCGTCGGCGAGCACGCGACCGTGGCGTGGGAGCGCGCGACCGGTCGCCGCGTCGAGGCGGCAGCGCTGCCTGCAGCGCCCGACGGTCGCGGCTGGACGCTCGGCGACGCCGGCGCCGGTACGATCGTCCTGGTCCTCGACGCACGCGATCGCATCGAGCTCGGGATCGAGCATCGCGACGAGCCGCGCGACGTGCGCGAGCTGTCCGACGAGCTGGTCCTCGTCGAGGCGCGCGATGACGAGTACGACCCTCGGTACTACGTCGTCGACGTCGTCGCCCGCCGGATCGTCGCGCTCGACCACGCGGAGGCGCGGTGCGCGGCGTGCTCGCCGGACGGGGCGCGGGTGTACGTCGGGCATCGCAGCGGCGTCACGGTGCACTGGATCCGCGAGCGCCGGATCGAGACGTGGAGCGGCGTCGACGTCGAGGCGCTCGCCGTGGCCGGTGACGACACGGTCGCGACTCGCAGCGGGGCGGTGATCCGGATCTGGGATCGCGAGCGCGCCGCAGGTCGCGGGTTTCGATTCCGGGTGCGCGACGCCGGGCCCGCGGGGATGTGGTCGCCCGATGGCCAGCGGCTCGTCACCGGCACGCTGCTCTGCGATGCAGCGTCGGGGCGCGTGATCGCCGACCTGCCGCTCACGATCGGGGGCTGGCTCGAGGGTGGACCGCCGCGTGACTGCCGCGCGCTGTGCAACGGCGTGTTCGCCGAGGTGATGCCGATGGGGCTCCGCGCGTGGGATGCGCGCGACGGCAAGCTCGTCGTCGACGATCGGCGGCGCGCCGCGAATCCGCGCGACACGGTCGCGTTCGATCCGCAGGGCCGGTACTACGCCCACTGCGATTCCCACGGCGATCTCACCGTCAGCGAGCTGCGCAGCGGGCGCGTCGTGCTCGCGGTCACCACGCAGCGCCGTCCGGGCTGGGACCACGTGCTGCAGTTCTCCGCCGACGGCGCGCAGCTGTGGTGGACGACCGCCAGCGGTGGGCGGTCGCTCGTCGCGCTCGCCGAGCCGGCGATCGTGCACCGGCTGTCCGAGCTCGCGCCGGTGCCGGCCACGTTCGCGAGCCCACCAGCGACGGTCCGCGATGGCATGCTCGTCGCGGGAGACGTCGCGCTGCCGTTCGACGAGCCCGCGGCGACGGTGTCGCCGGACGGTCGGGGATTCGCGTGCCGGCGCTCGCACGTGGTGCTGCGCGACGGCTGGTGACCGGCGTGGCATGCTGCGCACGTGGTGGCGACGGCGATGGCCGACCTGGATCGATTGCTCGACGAGGCCGAGGCCCGGCAGCTGCCCGCGCTGATCGCGGACTGGGCGGAGCGCGACGGCTATCGCTGGATCGCACGCGCGCTGCGACTCGACCTGGCGCTGCTCGTCGAGCACCCGGAGCTCGCGCTGCCGTGCATCCACCGGCGCTGCGCGTGGCTCGGCGCCGACGACGAATCGCGGTTCTTCCGCGAGCTGCCGCCATCACCGCCCGATGCGGGCATGCTGCGCGCGCGGGTGCAGGCGTGGCTCGAGCGCTGGTCACCGGGCCGGCGCTGGCTGCGCAGCCTGCGGCCGCAGCCGATACCGCTCGATACTGCCGTCGTCGAGGAGTACCGGACGTCCGTGGAAGGCAGGCTCGCGTTCTCCGTCGACGGCGCGGTCGTCGGCGTGCTCGGGGGCGCGGCGTCGATCGCGTGGGAGCGGGTCACCGGCCGTCGGATCGACGACACGTCGAAGCTCGCGGCCGCGCCGTGCTACCCGGAGTGGGACGTCGATCGCGATGCGGGCGATGGCCATCTCGTGATGCGATGTGCCGACGAGCCGCGCGCGATCGAGCTCGCGATCGATCGCCACGAACACGCGATGTATGCTCGCGCGCTGTCGGACACGCTCGTGATCGTCTCTGCCCGCGACGGCGATGACGCGCCGAGCTACTACCTCGTCGACGTCGCGGCGCGCGCGATCGTGAATCGCGGCGATCGCTGGTCGGACGCGGCGTGCTCGCCGACGGGCGATCACATCTACGTCGGCGATACCGACGGCCTGACCGTGTTCTCGACGCGCACCGGACGCTGGGCGCTGTGGCGCGGGCCCGCGGTGCGGCAGGTCGTCGTCGCGCCGAATGGCACGGTCGCGACGCGCAGCGGACCGGTGATCCGGATCTGGGAGGGCGCGCAGACGAATGCCGGCGCCGCGCGCTACCGCATGCGATCCGCGCAGCCCGCGCTGTGGTCGCCCGATGGCGAGCGCGTGATCACGAGCGGCCTGCTGTGCGATGCCCGATCGGGACGGCTCGTCGCGGAGCTCGAGACGTTCGACCCGCGCGGCGTGATCGAAGGCGGTCCGCCGACTGGCTACGCCCAGCTGTGCAACGGTGTCTACGTCGAGGCGCTGCCGAGATGGCTGCGCATCTGGGACACGCGGTCGGGCGAGCTCGTCGTCGAAGATCGGACGCGCGGCGCGTTCGGCCTCGATGCCATCGCGATCGACCCGCAGGGGCGTCACTTCGCGCGTTATCACGGACGTCGGGTCGAGATCACGACGCTGCGCGAAGGCGATGTCGTCACGAGCCACACGTGCGCGCCGAAGAAGCCGTGGCCGCCCGAGCTGCAGTTCTCGGCCGACGGCGCGCAGCTCGCATGGTGGTTCGAGCACGACGGGCCGCGCTTCGTCGTGGCGATCGCGGAACCGTCGATCGTCCGCGAGCTCGCCGGCGACGCACCGCTACCGCCGGCATGGCGGCCGCGCGAGGCGACCGTCGACGGCGGCTTGCTCGTCGTCGACGGCGCGGTGCTGCCGTTCGACGAGGATGCCGCGACGATGTCGCCCGATGGCAGGTCGTTCGCGGGCGCGTGGTCGCACGTTCGCCTCGAGCGCTGACGGTCAGCGTTTGCCGAGGCCGTATTTCTTCATCTTGTCGATCAGTGTCACGCGGCTGACGCCGAGCCGGCGCGCGGCCTCGGACTGGTTGCCGTTCGTCGAGTCGAGCGCGCGCGCGAGCAGGCCGCGCTCGAACGCCTCGACCTGCTCCTTGAGCGACGGCGCGCCGCGCGCGTCGGGCGCGAGCGGCGTCGTGTCCTCGACCGCGTCCGCAGGCTCGGTGACCGGCTCGGGCGTGGGCTCGGTGCCGGTCGCGGCCTGGTAGTCGCCGAGCGTGATCGTGCCGCCGGTCGACAGCGCGGCGAGCCGGGCGATCGTGTTCTCGAGCTGGCGCACGTTGCCGGGCCAGTCGGCCTGGACGAGCGCCTCGATCAGCCGCGGCTCGAGCGTGATCGTGCCGAGCCCGAAGCGATCGCCGTAGCGGCGCGCGAACTCCTCGGCGAGCGCAGGGATGTCGTCCTTGCGATCGCGCAATGGCGGCACGACGAGCTCGACGACCGCGAGCCGGTAGTAGAGATCCTCGCGGAACGTGCCGGCCTTCGCGTCGGCGGCGAGGTCGCGGTTCGTCGCGGCGACGACGCGGACGTCGACCTTCTCGATCCGGCCGCTGCCGACCGGCTGGATCTCGCCTTCCTGGAGCGCGCGCAGCAGCTTCGCCTGGATCGCGGGCGGCAGCTCGCCGACCTCGTCGAGGATCAGCGTGCCGCCGTCGGCCTGCGCGAAGAAGCCGGGACGGCCGGTGGTCGCGCCGGTGAACGCGCCGCGCACGTGGCCGAACAGCTCGGCGTCGGCGAGCTCGGCGGGCAGGGCGGCGCAGTTGAAGCGGATCAGCGGCTTCTTCGCGCGCGAGGACTGCGCGTGCAGCAGCTCGGCGACGAACTCCTTGCCGGTGCCGGTCTCGCCGCGCACGAGCACGGTGACGTCGCGCGAGGCGACCCGCGAGGTGGCCTCGAGCAGCCGGCGCATCGGCCGCGAGTTGCCGACGATCCGGCGGCCGAGCGTCTGCTCGGCGGCGAGCCGGCGGTTGTCGACGCGCAGCGTGCGAGCCTCGAGCGCGCGCTCGATCACGACCGCGATCTCGTCGATGTCGAACGGCTTCGCGAGGTAGTCGTAGGCGCCTTGCTTCATCGCAGCGACCGCGACGCGCTCGCTGCCGTGCGCGGTCAGCAGGATCACCGGCAGCGAGGCATCGCGCTGCGCGATCTGGCCCATCAGCTCGAGGCCATCCATGCCGGGCATCGACAGATCGGTGAGCACGGCGTCGGCCTCGTCGAGCTTGCCGAGCGCCTCGGTGCCCGACTTCGCGGTGATCGCGCGATGGCCGCGCTCGGACAGCAGCTCGGACAGCGTGAACAGCACGCCGGGTTCATCGTCGACGAGCAGGACCGTGCTCACGCGCGGGCCTCGATCATCGCGGCGCGCGGCTGCGGCTCGGGGGTCGCGACCGCCTGCTGCGGCAACGTGATCGTCGCGATCGTGCCCTTGCCGACGGTCGAGACGTACGCGAGCGACCCACCATGCTGCGTGATCACGCCCTGCGCGAGCACGACGCCGAGGCCGGTGCCGTTCGGGCGCGTCGTGAAGAACGAGGTGCCGAGCCGCTCGAGATCCTCGGGCGGGATGCCGCGGCCGCTGTCGCGCACCTCGAGCACCGCCGCGCCGGTGGTCTCGCGGACGCGCAGCGCGACCGAGCCGCCACTCGGCGTGGCCTCGATCGCGTTCGCGACGATGTTGATCAGCGCTTCCTTGAGCCGGCGCGGATCGCCTTGCACCGGGCGCGCGTGGCCTTCGAGCGCGAGCGAGACGCCGGCCTGCTGGGCGCGGCCGTCGAGCACGTCGAGCACGTCGCGCGCGAGCGCGGCCAGCTCGATCGCCTCGGGCTTGATGTCCTCGAGCGGCCGGCTGAACGACAGGTACTCGCGGAGGATCGTCTCCATGCGGCTGATCTCGGACGCGACGACCGCGAGCCGCTCCTGCGTGCGCTCGGACTCGGGCGTGCGCGCGACGAGCTGACACAGGCCCTTGATCGACGCGAGCGGGTTCTTGAGCTCGTGCGCGACCTTCGCGCCGACCGACTGCAGGCGGCGCAGCTGCGCCTCGGCATCGGACAGCCGCTCCTCGCGCAGGCACGCGACCGACTCGCCGGCGCGGCTCGCGACGATCGCGAGCTTGCCGACGAGCAGGTGCAGCATGAACAGGTTCCACGCGAGCGCGATCACGACGACGGCCGCGTAGTGATCGGGCTCGACCGACGGGCCGACGATCTGCCGCGGCAGCGCGACCATCGCGATGATCAGCAGGCCGTTACCGACCGCCATCCACCGCGATACCGCCTGCGGACCGAAGAACAGCAGCGAGATCACCGCGGGCAGCACGAGGCCCGGCACGAACGGCGAGTGCACGCCGCCGGTCAGCGTCGCCGAGCCGACGAGGAACAGCTGCGCCGAGATGTTCATCATGATGAACGCGTTCGCGGTGCGGTGCGGTGCGGTGGTCGCGCGCATCACGATCTTGTGCGCGAGGGCGAACGCGACATAGAGCGCGCCGAGCATCGCGATGCGCCACTCGGGATAACCCGCGTGCCACAGCAGGCCGAGCACGAGCAGCTGGACGCCGACGCCGGCGCCGATCGTCAGCCGCGTCGTGCGCTTGGCCTCCGAGAGAAAGAAGCGGTCCCGCTGCGTGCGCCACACCGAGTCGGCGGGCGGCGGTCGAAAGCCGGGAGGCGGGGCCACGACGATCGTGTCTGCCAGCGACGTGCCAGCGCAAGAACCGCGCGCTCCATCTTCCGCTGCTTCCTGCGACGCCATGCGACAACCATAGCCCGATCCGTCGCTTGAACGACGCCTCGCTTCGAGACGTGACCCATCTGGAGTCACGTTTCGTGACCTGGTGCTGTATGGCCAGCCGACAGCAGGTGGTGTGCTGGGTACGCGTGACTTCGACGGAATCACGTATCGGCCTGCGAAGCTGGCGCCGTGGCACGAGCGGTGCTTTGGTCCGGGGCCATGAGACTCGTACTGTCGGTTGTTTCAGGGACCGCGCTCGCACTGCTCGCGGGATCGGCGTTCGCGCAGCCTGCGAAGCGTCCCGCGCCTGCACCTCCCGCGCAGGGTCCGGATGCCGTCGCGGCGTTCGACAAGGAGCTCGACGCGCTGTTCGCGCAGGGTGGGCTGACGTCGGATCAGGCGGCGAAGCGCGCCGCCGGGGCGTCGCCGACGGTGCGCCGCGCGGTCGCCGACATCGACGTGTCGATCGCGACCGCCGAGGCGGCCGAGCTCGTGCGCGTGCCGCGGGTCGGCGCGAACGCGACGTACACCCGGCTCTCGCCGATCGATCCGGTGTTCTTCGGCGATCCGGCAAACCCGATGACGCCGAAGCTCGAGTTCAACGAGAACAGCTACGTCGTCGAGGGCTCGCTCAACATCGCGCTCTCCGATTACCTGACGCGCTATCCGAAGATCATCGCCGGTGCGCGGCTCGGCATCGCCGCCGCCGAGGCCGGCAAGCGGACGAGCGAGATCAACGCCGGGCAGGACGCGCGCGTCGCGTACTACGAGTGGGTGCGCGCGAAGCTGCAGGTGCTCGTCGCGCGCCGCCAGCTCGCGCAGGTGCGGGCGACGCTCGGTCAGGTGCGCGCGCTCGCCGAGGCGCAGCGGATCTCGAACGCGGACCGCATGCGCGTCGAGTCGCAGGAAGCGCAGGCGGAGCAGGTCGCCGATCAGCTGCAGAACCTCGCCGATCTGCGCGAGGAGCAGCTGCGCCTGCTGATCGGTGCTGGCAACGAACCGCTCGCGATCGGCGAGGACATTCGCGGCGAGCTCGCGGCGCCTCCGAGCAGCAAGCTCGACGATCTGATGGCAACCGCGCACCGCCAGCGCCTCGAGTTCAAGACGTTCGACTTCGGGATCCGCGCGAAGGAGAAGCAGCGCGACGCCGAGAAGGCGAGCTACTTCCCGCGGCTGTCCGCGTTCGCGGTCGCCGACTACGCGCGGCCGAACAACCGCGTGTTCCCGCAGGTCGACGAGTTCCGGTTCACCTGGCAGGCCGGCCTCCAGCTGTCGTGGACGCTCAACGACGCGCTCGTGTCGCGCACGAACGTGAAGCGGTTCTCGGCGGAGATCCGCGGCCTGCAGGCCGATCGCGAGAACCTCGAGCAGGGCACGCGGATCCAGGTGCTCGCGGCGCAGCAGGCGGTCGAGCTCGCGCAGAAGTCGTTCGCGACCTCGGCGAAGGGGCTCGCGGCCGCCGAGGAGAGCTATCGCGTGCGCCAGGCGCTGCTCGAGGCGCAGCGCGCGACCGCGGTCGAGCTCGTCGACGCCGAGACCGAGCTGACGCGCGCCCGGATCGCGGCGCTCAATGCCCGGATCGATCTGCGCGTCGCGATGGCGCAGCTCGCGCACGCGCTCGGCAACGACGTGAAGTAATCGCGTGATTTCGTGCGCTGGAACCTGACACCTGTCGGGTTCCCGTACAGGGCGCGGCGGGTAACTGGTGGACCCCGCGCCGCAGCGAGTGGCAAAGCCCGTGCATCGAAGCCGCCCCATGCCTGCTTTGCGACCGCTCGCGCTGCTGCTGTCCGTTGTCGTCCCCCTCGCTGCTTGCGGCAAGAAGGGCGGCGAGACCGCCGAGAAGAAGGCACCGCCCGCGCCCGTCAAGGTCGTGGCTGCGACGGTGTCCGAGGCTCCCACCCCGGAGCAGCTCGTCCTCACCGGCATGATCAAGGCCGACCAGCGCGCCGAGGTCACGGCGGACACGCAGGGCAAGGTCCTGAACGTGATGGTCGAGCGCGGGATGCGCGTGAAGATGGGTGCGCCGATGCTGCAGCTCGACGTTCGCAGCGCCGCACTCGGCGCGCGCGAGGCCGCAGCAAATCTCGCATCGGCGCGCGCGCAGCGGCAGCTCGCCGAGCAGGAGTGCGAGCGCACGAAGCAGCTGCTCGAGAAGGGCGCGATCCCGCGCGCCGAGTACGACCGCCAGATCGCGCAGTGCACGTCCGCGCTGCAGCAGGTCTCTGCGGCCGAGGCGCGCACCGCGATGATGAGCAAGACGGTCGCCGACGGCATCGTGCGAGCGCCGTTCGACGGCGTGGTCTCCGAGAAGAGCGTATCGGCCGGCGAGTGGGTCGCACCCGGTCGCCCGCTGCTGACGCTCGTCGATGACGACCCGCTCAAGATCGAGCTCTCGGTTCCCGAGGCCGCGGTCGCCGCGGTCAAGGAGAAGCAGCGCGTCGAGCTGAGCGCGGTCGCGTTCCCCGAGAAGGTCTACCAGGCGACGATCACCCGCCTCGGCGCCGAGATCGGCCGCACGCGGTCGCTGATCGCCGAGGCGACGCTCGACCCCGGCTCGGATCTCGTGCCCGGGATGTTCGCCGAGGCGCGCGTGACGATCGGCTCGGCCCCGCATGCGGTCGTGCCGAAGACCGCGGTCGTCCGGCGCGGCAAGCAATCGCACATCTTCGTGATCAACAAGGGCGAGCTCGAGGATCGGATCGTCCAGGTCGGTCCGGCGCCCGGCGAAGGTCAGCTCGCGATCCTGCAGGGCGTGACCAAGGGCGAGAAGGTCGTCGCCAAGGTCACCGACCAGATCATCGACGGCCTGTCGGTGACGGAGTAACCCGCCATGCAATGGCTGTCCAATATCGCGGTCCGCCGTCCGATCTTCGCGACGGTGCTGATCCTGGTGTTCGTCGTCGTCGGGCTCGTCGGCTACAAGCGCCTCGGCGTCGACAAGTTCCCGAAGATCGACTTCCCGCTCGTCACGATCGTGACGCCGTACCCGGGCGCGTCGCCGCTCGCCGTCGAGAGTGACATCTCGCAGAAGATCGAGGAGGCCGTGAACACGGTGTCCGGTCTCGACACGCTGACGTCGGTGTCGACCGAAGGCGTGTCGCTCGTGATCGCGCAGTTCGATCTCGAGGTCGATCCGGATCAGGCGGCGCAGGACATCAACGAGCACATCGCGACCGTGCTGCGCGACCTGCCGCCGGGGATCCGGCCCGAGGTCCGCAAGGCCGATCCGGACGCCGCGCCGGTGATCGTGCTGTCGGTCAAGGGCCCGAAGACGGTGTCCAAGCGCGACCTGACGCGGTTCGCGGAGAAGCAGGTCAAGCAGCGGATCGAGCGCCTGAAGGGCGTCGGCCAGATCGTGATCCTCGGCGGCCAGGAGCGCCAGATCAACGTCGAGCTCGATCCGATCCAGCTCGCCGCCGCGGGCGTCTCGGCGCTCGAGGTCCAGAAGGCGATCGCGTCCGGCAACGTCAACGTGCCCGGTGGTCGCATCGAGACCGGTCCGACGAACACCACGCTGCGCGTCGAGGGTCGCGCCGTGGAGGCGAAGCAGATCGGTGACATCGTCGTCCGCCAGCAGGGCGAGCACCCGATCCGCGTCCGCGATGTCGCGAAGGTGCTCGACGCCGAGGAGGACGCCGACACGTCCGCGGTCCGCAACGGCACGCCCGCGATCGCGCTGTCGGTGCGCAAGCAGACCGGCACGAACACCGTCGCCGTCGTGGATCTCGTCAAGGCCGCGGTCGCCGACCTCCAGACCAAGATGCCCGAGGGCTTCACGGTCGACGTCGTGCGCGATAACTCGATCCAGATCCGGACCAGCGCGTCGCAGGTGCTCGAGCACCTCGTGATCGGCGCGTTCCTCGCCGCGCTCGTCGTGCTGCTGTTCCTCGGCAGCCTGCGGTCGACGATCATCGCCGCGATCTCGATCCCGGTGTCGATCATCTCGACGTTCGGCCTGATGATGGTCGCCGGGTTCACGCTGAACCTGATGACGCTGCTCGCGCTCGCGCTCGCGGTCGGCATCGTGATCGACGACGCGATCGTCGTGCTCGAGAACATCTACCGGTTCATCGACGAGAAGAAGATGAAGCCGTTCCCGGCCGCGATCCACGCGACGAAGGAGATCGGTCTCGCCGTGCTCGCGACGACGCTGTCGCTGATGGCGGTGTTCCTGCCGGTCGCGTTCATGAGCGGCATCGTCGGCCGGTTCCTCTACAGCTTCGGCCTGACGATGGCGTTCGCGATCGGCGTGTCGATGGTCGTCGCGTTCACGCTGACGCCGATGATGGCGTCGCGCATGCTGCCGCCGCCGCCGCCCGCCGGCACCGAGCGCCGCAAGTCGTGGCTCGAGCGCGGCAGCGACTTCGTGTACCGCCCGATCGCGCGCGTGTACTCCGGCATCCTCGCGTTCTGCCTGCGCCGGCGCTGGGTCGTCGGGCTCGCGATCTTCGGATCGTGCGCGTCGCTGGCGGTGACGACGAAGCACGTCGGCGGCGACTTCCTGCCGCCGAACGACGAGGCCCAGTTCGAGGTCTACATCCAGACCCCCGAGGGCACCTCGCTCGAGGCGACGACGCTGCTCGGCGAGCGGCTCGCGCGCCAGATCCGCGAGTACCCCGAGGTCGACTCGACGCTCGTCACGATCGCGGACTCCGATCAGCGGCAGAGCAACGTCGGCCGCATCTACGTCCATCTGATCGACCCCGAGCTGCGCGCCGCGCACCAGAACGACGTCATGGAGCGCACGCGCAAGGAGATCCTCTCGAAGGTCCCGAAGACCACGCGCGTCGCGGCGCAGCAGGTCAACGACTTCTCGATCGGCGGCCAGAACGCGGCGGTGTCGTACGTGCTGTCCGGCCCGGACCTCGACAAGCTCGAGCGCTACGGCAAGCAGGTCACGACGCAGATGCGCGACGTGCCCGGCGTCGTCGACCTCGACTCGAGCCTCGTCGACCCGATCGCCGAGACCACGGTGACCCCGGACCTCGACCGCGCGGCGCTGCTCGGCGTCGATCCGCAGGCGATCACCGCGACGTTGAACGTGCTCGTCGGCGGCACCGTCGCGTCGACGTTCGAGGACCGCGGCGACCAGTACCCGGTGTACCTGCGCGCGGCCGAGCGCTACCGCGACGACCCGAGCGCGCTGTCGCTGATCGCCGTGCCGTCGCAGACGCTCGGCCAGGTGCCGCTGACCGACGTCATCAAGGTCGGCCAGGGCAGGGCGACCTCGAAGATCACGCGCCAGTCGCGCGAGCGTGCCGTCACGTTCACGATGAACGTCTCTCCGGGGTTCTCCGAGCAGACGATCGTCAACGAGATGGAGCGCGTGATGAAGAACCTCGACCTGCCGCCGGGCTACACGTACGAGCCGTTCGGCCGCAGCAAGGAGATGGCGCGCATGCAGGGCGCGTTCATGTTCGCGATCCTGCTCGCGTTCGCGTTCATGTACCTCGTGCTCGCGGCGCAGTTCGAGTCGTGGGTCTACCCGTTCATCATCATGCTGTCGCTACCGCTGACCTTGCCGTTCGCGATCATCTCGCTGCTGATCACGGGCGGGTCGCTCAACATCTTCTCGATGCTCGGCCTGATCGTGCTGTTCGCGATGGTGAAGAAGAACGCGATCCTCCAGGTCGACCACGCGAACGGGTTGCGCCGGCAAGGCCTGCCACGTACCGAGGCGGTGCTCGCCGCGAGCCGCGACCGTCTGCGTCCGATCCTGATGACGACGTTCGCGTTCGTCGCCGGCATGATCCCGCTGGTCACGAGTCAAGGCATCGGTGCCGGTATGTCGAAGGCGATGGCGAGCATTGTCGTTGGAGGTCAAACGCTCTCGCTGCTGCTCACCCTGGTCGCGATTCCCGTCATCTATACGTGGTTCGACGACCTGTCGGGTCTGTATCGCAAGGTGCGCACGAAGCTTCGCCGTAACAAAACGGACGAGGATCGCGGCGCGAGCGAGATCGGCATCGTCGACATTCACGCCGCGTCGAAGTGATTCACGTTGACGCGCCTGTGTGGCGCGCTACGTGCGCAACGCTCCGGAGCATTCGGTCACGACTTTGGAGCGGATCAGGGTTCCGATCAGAGTGGGGTTTTGTTATGACCCGTCTCCCTTACGACGCTCGCGCTCGTGACCATGGCGAAGACGACTCGTACTGCAGCCGCAATCAGCCGCGATCTCCGGTCGCTGCTCCACGTTCCCCAGCACGATCTGCAAGCGCAGCTGGCGAGCCGGCTCGAGCGTCTGGGCTTCCCGGCGCTCCGGCCCGCTCAGATCCAGCTGCTCTCTGCGATCGGCGCGCCCGCGGATCCTTCGCTCGGTGTCCGGCTTTCGGACCTCGTGGCCGAAGTGTCGCTGGCGAAGCAGACGGTCGGTGATCTGCTCGACGAGCTCGAGGAGATGCGGATGGTCGAGCGATTCCCCGATCCCGACCATGGCGTGATCAAGCGAGTCCGCCTCGGCCCCAAGGGCAAGGTGTGGGCCGCCGAAGTGAAGCGGGTCTCCGCCGCGACCGAGGCCAAGTGGGCGACCCGGCTCGGCAGCAAGAAGATGCGATCGCTGCGCGCGCTGCTCGAGGAGCTCGCCGCGACGGTCGAGGACCGGCCGAACGGGACGTCCGCGCGCCGGACAAACTCGACGAAGCGCTAGTTGTCGAGCAGCCGATCGATCAGCGACACCAGGCCGCGGACATCGACCGGCTTGACGAGGTGCGCATCGAACCCCGAGTCGCGGCTGCGGTCGCGGTCCGACGCCTGGCCGTAGCCCGTGAGCGCGACGAGCCGGAGCGCCGCCAGCAGCTCGTTGCCCTTGAGCAACCGGGCGAGCTCGTAGCCATCCATCGCGGGCAGCCCGATGTCGAGCAGCGCGACGTCGGGCGTGAACGTCTCGACGAGCTTGAGCGCGCCCGGGCCGTCGTGCGCGACCCGCGCGTCGTGGCCGAGCTCGGCGACGGCGGACGCGAGCATCTGCGCGGCGTCCTCGTTGTCGTCGACGATCAGCACCCGGCGTGCCGCGCGGAGACCCAGCGGTGCCTGGACCTCGAGCGCCGGCGTCGTCGCGGTGCGCGCCGAGGCGAGCGGCAGCCGGATCTCGAACGTGCTGCCGTGGCCGTGACCCGCGCTGCGCGCCTCGACGCGGCCGCCGTGCTGCTGGACGAGGCTCTTCACGATCGTGAGCCCGAGGCCGAGCCCACCGCGCGAGCGATCCAGTGACCGCCGGTCCTGGACGAACATGTCGAACACGTGCGGCAGCACCTCGGGGCTGATGCCGACGCCGTTATCGCGGACGGTGATCGACACCTCGCTACCGACGCGGCGCGCCGCGAGCGTCACGGTGCCGGCGCGCTCGGTGTACTTCGCGGCGTTCGTGAGCAGGTTCGAGATCACCTGCGCCATCCGCACCGCGTCGACGTCGACGAGCAACCCGCGCGGCGCCTCGACGTGCAGGTGGTGCTGCTTCTGCTCGAACAGCGGGCTCGCGAGCTCGATGCTCTTGACCATGACGTCGGCGAGCTCGACCGGCTTGCGATCGAGCTCGACCTTGCCGCGCGCGATGCGTGACACGTCGAGCAGATCGTCGACGAGCCGCGACAGGTGCTCGGTCTGGCGCTGGATCACCGCGCACTCCTTGCCGACGTTCGCGTAGCCCCGCATCTCCATCAGCCCGAGCGCGGTGAGGATCGGCGCGAGCGGATTGCGCAATTCGTGTCCGAGCAGGGCGAGGAACTCGTCCTTCGCCTGGTTCGCGTTGCGCGCCTCGCCGAGCGCGGTCTCGAGCTCGCGCCGCGTCAGCACCTTCTGCGTCACGTCGACGGCAAACACGAGGATGCCGGTGACCGCGCCCGCGTGATCGTGGGTCGGTGCGTAGATGAAGTCGAAGTAGACGTCGACGAGCCGGCCGTCGTTGTTCGAGTCGAGCCGCGCGAGGAACTCGTTCGCCTGGTACGGGATGCCCGTCGTGCGTACCTGCTCGAGCAGCTGCGGGATCCGCTGGTCGCGGAGCTCGGGCAGCACGTCGAGCAGCGGCCGGCCGATGATGCTGCGGTCCTTGCCCCAGATCTCGAGCAGCTTGTGGTTCGCGAGCTCGACGATCATGTCGGGGCCGGTGAGCGACACGACCGCGGCCGGCGCGTCCATCAGCAACGAGTACAGTCGCGCGCGCTCGTCGGCCGCGACCGCCTGCGCCTGCGCGCGCATGCGCATCGCGGCGAGCTGTGCCTCGATCCGGACCACGAGCGAGGCGCCGGTGAACGGCTTGACGATGTAGTCGTCGGCGCCCGCGCGCAACGCGTCCGCGACCGCCTCCTCGCCGGCGCGTGCCGACAGCAGGACGACCGGGATCGTGGCGAGCCGCGGATCGGCGCGCAGCGCGGCGAGCAGGCCAAAGCCGTCGAGCTCCGGCATCATGACGTCGGACACCACGAGCGCGGGCGGCCGCTCGCGGATCGCCGCGAGCGCAGCCGCGCCGTGGATCGCGGTCTCGACCTCCCAGTGCTCGCCGAGCAGCCGGACGAGGTAGTCGCGCATGTCCGCGTTGTCGTCGACGACGAGCACGCGCGTCGCGGGGTCCTGCGCGCGCGGCGCTGGTGTGGTCCGGACCGACGGCAGCCAGCGCAACGCCTCGGCGACGAACGCCTCGTGCTGACCGCTCGGCGCGGTGACCGGCGTCCCGGCGACCGGCTCGGGGCGACACGGGATCGAGACCGTGAACGTCGTCCCGCGGCCGAGCTCGCTCGTGACCGCGATCGAGCCACCGTGCAACGCGACGAGGTCGCGGACGAGCGCGAGCCCGATGCCGGTGCCTTCGTGCGTGCGTGACTTCGCGCCCTCGATCCGGTGGAAGCGCTCGAACACGCGCGCCAGCTCGGCCTCGGCGATCCCGACGCCGGTATCGCGGACCGCGAGCTCGACGGTATCGACGCCGTCGACCTCGCGCTGGGTCAGCCGGACCTCGATCTCGCCCGCGAACGTGAACTTGAACGCGTTCGAGATCAGGTTGAGGACGATCTTCTCCCACAGATCGGGATCGACGTGGACCGCGGTCGCGAGCGGCGGGCAATGCACGTTCAGCGCGAGCCCGCCTTGCTCGATCGCGGACCGGAACGCGCTCGCGAGATCGGCGGTCAGCGCCGCCAGGTCGGTCGGCTGCAGCTCGAGCTTCGCGCGGTGCGCCTCGATCCGCGAGAAGTCGAGCAGCTGGTTGACGAGCTTCAGCAGGCGCTGCGCGTTGCGGTACGCGATGTCGAGCTCGTCACCGGCGAGCGCACCCGAGCGCGCTGCCGAGGCGGCGCGCAGCGGCTCGAGCAACAGCGTCAGCGGCGTCCGGAACTCGTGGCTGACGTTGCTGAAGAACGTCGTCTTCGCGCGATCGAACTCGGCGAGTGCGGCGGCGCGCTTGCGCTCGTCGTCGTACGACCGCGCGGCGACGATCGCGTTGCCGACGTGACCGGCGAGCAGCTCGCAGAAGCTGCGGTAGGCGTCGTCGAACCGCAGCCGGGCGCTCGTCCCGGTGACGAGCACGCCGAATGGCTTGCCCGCGGACACCAGGCGCTGGACGACCGCGGTGTGCGGGCACTCCGGCCACGGCGAAGGCAGGCCGCGTGGGATCGCGTCGACGACGATCGGGCCCTCGCTCGCGAGCGCCTCGTCGAGCCGCCACGGCGCCGGATCAGGATCGGCGTCTCCGGTCGCGGCGGCGAGCTGCAGCGTGCCGTCCTCGCGCGTCAGGTAGAGCAACGCGAACGGTACGTCGAGCGCCGCGGTCTCGAGCGCGGCCGCGATCCGCGTACACGCGGTGGCCTCGTCGAGCGCAGTGCCGGCGGCGAGCCGCTGCAAGAAGTCGAGCCGGCGCTTGCCGAGCACCTGCGGCGTCGACTCGGTGACCGCGGTGAACACGCCGCCGATGCGTCCCGAGTCCTCGCGGATCGGGCTGTACGAGAACGTGAAGTAGGTCTCCTCGAGAAACCCGTTGCGCAGCGCGAACAGCTGCTGGTCCTCGGACCATGTCGCCTCGCCGCGCTCGAGCACGCCGCTCAGCATCGGGCCGATCAGGTCCCAGATCTCCGGCCACACGTCGCGCCCCGCACGGCCGAGCGCGCGCGGATGCTTGTCCGCGAGCATGACCTTGTAGGCGTCGTTGTAGATCATGATCAGCGGCTCGCCCCACCACACGAGGATCGGGAACCGCGACTCGAGGCACGTGCTGACGGCGCTGCGCAGCGTCGGAGACCACTGCTCGACGGGACCGAGCGGCGTCGCCGACCAGTCGAGCGCGCGCACCGCCGCGCCCATCTCGCCGCCGGCGATGAACTGCTGGGTCCAGGTCATTCGCCCGACGGTAGACCAGGGCGGTCGCAAAAGACGCGACTCACGGTGCCCTTACCGTCGACGCGCGCTCAGCTCTTCGGGATTGCTCGCAGGCGGTAGCCGAAGCGATGCCGCGACTCGATCAGATCGCCGATCTCGGACTTGATCAGCGCACGGCGCACGCGACGCACGAGCTGCTTCACGTGGTTCTCGCTCGGCTCGCGCGTGTCCCACGACAGATCCGCGATCAGCTCCGACGACCGCACGAAGCCGCGCACGAGCTCGGGCTGGTGGACCTCGCTCGCCATGCGCCGGATCATCAGCGCCATCAGCTCGAACTGCGTCGTCGTCAGCTGGACCTGCTTGCCGTCGACCTCGATCAGGCCGCCGCCACCGCCGGTCGGCTCGTGGAGCTTGAACGACATCGTCGGCAGCCCGACGTTCGTGTGCTCTTCCTCGTCGAACGAGTCGTCACGCACCGCCGGCATCGCGGGCTGGCTCGCGGACGCCGACGTCGGCACCTTGGTCTGCGTGCGATCGAGCGGCCGGATCGTCGCGGTCGCCGTGCGGCCGAGCCTCGGCGCAGGCAGCTTCGTGACGTCCTCGATGAAGTAGAACGCGATCTGACCGAACCGCACGCGGTCGCCCTCGTGGATCTGGAGCGGCGCTTCGATCAGCTTGTCGTCGAGGTACGTGCCGTTCGCCGAGCCGAGATCGCGCAGCGTCCACGTGTCACCGTCGAGCGTGACGTGCGCGTGGTGCCGCGACACCGACGGCTCGAGGATCGCGAGGCCGGTGCCCTCGACCTGACGGCCGATGATCGTCCTCGGATCGAGGCGGTGCGGCCGGCCCCACAGATCGATCAGCGCTGCCATCGTCGGCCGCATGCCGTGAGGTTGCAGCTGCTCGGGCATGATCCGGATCGGACTCGACAGCTCGTCGCGGCACTCCTCGCAGAGCACACCTACTTCGGCCGGCCGCTGCCGGCACACCGGGCACATCACCCGATCATCCTATCACCGCGTCACTCCCAGGCCGAATAACGTTGCCCCTGGACCGGCTCGGCGACGCGTTTCGGGGCCACCGCGAGCCGAAACGGGAACGACCGGGCAGAGACGCCGTCGAGGGCGGCGGTCATGACCTGGAAGTGAAGGTGAGGCGTCGATGAGAATCCGGTATTCCCCGAGAGCCCGAGCTGCTGGCCGCGCTCGACGCGCTGCCCCGGCTTGACCTCGATGCCGCTCGGCGACAGGTGCATGTACTCGCCGAGCGTGCCGTCGTCGTGCAGCACGAGCACGAAGTTCGTGCGCTTGTAGTCGAGCCACTCCGGCGTCTGCCCGGCGCCCTGCGCGGCGGCGTTCGCCGCGACGACGACGCCCGGTCGCGCCGCGAGCACCGGCGTCGCGACCGGACAGTCGAAGTCGACCGCGTACTCGTTCGAGCCGCGATGACTGAACGCGCCGTGGAAGCCCTGCAGCACCGAGAACGTCAGGCCGGCCGGGTAGGGCAGGCGATACACGTAGTCCTCGGGCACCGCGCGCGGATCGCCGAAGCGCGCGCGGAAGTACAGCTCGCGGCGATAGCGCACCGATGGGTCGAGCACGTCGAGCTCGCCGAGCACGACGTTCGGGCCGATGCCGAACGGGCTCGGCGCCGCCGGCAAGAACGCGACGCCTTCGGTCGCGGTCGCGGGCTCGACGTTGTCGAACGCGGTCATCTGCCAGCGGATCACGATCGGGACGGCGAACCGGTTCCGCGCGACCTGCACGACGTGCGAGCCGCGGCGATACATCTCGAACTCGAGCTGGCCGCCGTCGAACGCGAAGTCGACGAGCCGATCGTCGAGCTTGCCGAGCGCGTTCGGATCCGGTGCGGTGACCGGGACCGGGACCTCGAGCGCACCGCGCGGCGTGTACGCGGGCTCCGGGGGCGGGCACGCAGCGAGCAACAACACCACTGCCGTGCAGAGCGCGCGCATGCGAGACCTCCAGCGTAGCAGCTCTACAGGGTGCTCGTCCGTGTCGTGCGGTAGCGCACCATCGTCCCGGCGGAGCGGTCCCACCAGGTTCGCTTGCCACTGACGCGCGCCGAGGCGTAGAGCAGCAGCGCGAACGCGGCAAACACCAGCACGCCGGATAACCCGCCGGCGATCGCGTGCAGCAGATTCTCGTCGAGCGCGTCGAATGCGTCGGCCAGCCACGCGAGCGCACCCGGGGGACCATAGAGGACCAGCGCCCGCCGGATCGCGCGCGGCCACGGCGGCTTGTGCCCGGTGTCGACGTCGACGACCTCGAGCTCGAACACCGCCTTGCCGAACGTGCGGCCCCAGCGACCGATCGCGAGCGCGCTGTAGAGGCCGAGCACCGGCAGGATCTCGGACATCGAGATCTCGAGCCCGTCGGTGTCGAGTGCCTTGACGAACACGGTCTCGACGAGCACCGACACGATCAGCACCGCGATCAGATCGACGAACACCGCGATCGAGCGCACCCAGAACCCGGCCGGTCGCGTGTGGCTCGCCGACGCGAGCTCGATCGCGCGCAGCAGCTCGTCGTAGCTCGCGAACCGATCCTCGGGCCGCGCCGCCATCATCTTGCCGACGAGCGCGTCGACCGCACCGCTCTGCGTGCGCGGGATGCCGCGGCGCGGGACCGCCGGCCGCGCGGCCGTGGCGTGCAGCGAGAACAGCTCCTCGACGCTGTCGGCCTGAAACGGTGGCTTGCCCGAGACCAGGTGATAGAGCGTCGCGCCGAGCGCGTAGATGTCCGCGCGAAAATCGATCGGCTCGCCGCGCGCCTGCTCGGGCGCCATGTAGAGCGGCGTGCCGGCGAACGACGTCTGCGCGACGGGCCCGGTCGCGCCGGCCTCGACGCCGGCGTCGTCGCGCCCCGCCGCGAGGCCGAAGTCGAGCAGCTTCAGCACGCCGTGGCCGTCGACCATCAGGTTCGATGGCTTGACGTCGCGATGCGTGAACCCGCTGCGCTGCGCCTCGCGTAGCCCGAGCGCGGCGGCGCGGATCAGCGCGAGCGCCTCGTCGACGGGCAGCGGACCCTCATCGAGCCGCTCGGCGAGGGTCTTGCCGGCGAGGTACTCCATCGCGAGGTAGAGCCGGCCGCCGTCCTCGCCGATGAAGTACATGTGCGCGACGTGCGGGTGCGTGACTCGCGCCTGCGCGCGCGCCTCGCGGATCATCCGCTCGCGCCGCTTCGGATGATCCGTCAGCTCGTCGGGCAGCACCTTGACCGCGACCGCGCGATCGAGCGCGAGGTCGGTCGCGAGGTAGACCTCGCCCATGCCGCCGGCACCGAGTGGGCGCTCGATCCGGAAGTGACCGAGCTGCTTGCCGGCGGGCAGCCCGGCCGCGAGCGACTTCGTGACCCCGGTCGCGCGCGTCGCGGTCGCGCTGCCGAGCGGCGCGGTCGGCGCGGGCTGGGTCTCGTCGAGCGCAGGCGTGCGATCCGCCTGGACGGTCTCGTCGAGCTCGGGCTTCACCACCCGAGAAGGATACCTCTTAGTTGATGGTGGTTGACTGACCGCCGACGCGGTTCAGCTTGTCGCGATCGGCATCGAGCGAGAAATTCGTGACATCGAAGTTGTCCGCGCCGATCGCGTTCACCGTCGCGGTCAGCGAGCCCGAGGGCAGGGTGACGAGGTCCGGCATCGTCACGGTCGTCCGGCCGTCGAGCACGGTGACGTTCAGCAGGCGCGTGCCGCCCTGCGCGAGCTCGACGCCGTGGGCGGTCGCGTTCGCCGCGTTCGTCCACGAGCCACCGGTGCGGGTCAGCGCGACCGCGGTCGGCGGCGCGAGCCAGTCCCCGGCGGCGAGTGTCGGGCCGGACAGCCCGCGGCGCAGCACGACGCTCTGCGCGCCGTTGGTCGTCGAGCCGTCGTTCGCGATCGCGGTCAGCCGGTAGCCGGTCGCGCCGGTGAGCCCGGCGAGCTTCGGCACCATCAGGCTCGGCGCGCTCGGCGTCAGGAACGCGGGCAGCTGCGCGATGCCTTCGTCGCCGAGCTCGATCCCGACGATCGCGCCGACCGTGGTCAGGCTCGACGGCGGCGAGCCGAGCTCGGCGCTGACGCTCTGCGTGTTGCTTGCGGACACGATCGTCAGATCGACGCCGGTCTGGTTCGCACCGCCGGTGACGTCGAGGCCCTGGCGCACTGCCCACGCGAGCAGCACCGAGGTGTCGTCGGCGGGATCCGCGGTGCCCTTGAGATCGCGATCGAAGATCGCCGCGACCAGCGCGACCTTGCCGGTGCGGGTCGTGACCGTGAAGTTGCACGGGTCGGCGGCCTGCACGCCGAAGCACAGGTTCTGGTTCTCGGTCGTCTGCGCGATCTCGTTCGCCGGATCGCCGAGATCGTCGGTGTTCGAGTAGGTGACGAGCGCGAGCTTCGCGTGGCCGGCGGCGACCGTCAGTCCGGTGAACCCGGTGATCGAGCCGGACAGGTTCGCGCTCGCCGGCGTCGCCACGTTGTCGGCGACGAGGTTCATCGTCATGTTCGCGCCGTTCGCGCCGAGCCACAGCTCCGCGCGGTGGCCGGGCGCTTTTGCGACGACGTCCTGCGGGCCGGTGACGCCGTCCGCGACGAATAGACCGTCGGCGTCGGTCGTTCCGCTGATCGCGCCGACCCGGACCTCCGCGTTCGCGATCGGAGTCCGCGCGGCATCATCGATCACGTAGAGATTCACGACACCGTCGATCGGACCGTCGCCGATTCCGCCACCTGAGATCACACGTGGATCTGGGTGATTTCCCGAAGCGGCGTCGGGTTTCGTCTCGGAGTCATTGCCACATGCAGCGAGGACGAGGGTGAAAACCAGGATACGTGTACGCATGACTTCCTCCGGTCCGGGGACGCGTATGCGAGGAGCGAGCCACGGCGGCCGCGAGCAGATCGCGGTTCTTGACTCCCCTCGGCGTTCGCATACCTTCGAACACGATGTCGGGGGCTGATCGCGGCTGGACCATCGCGCCGACGCTGCTGTGGTTCGGTGCGGCCCTGGGCATCGGACTGTGGATCAGCGACGGCGGCCTCGATGCGCTCGCCGATCGCATGACGCAGAAGCGCGAGGGCAATGCGCCGGCGGCCGGGCCGGTGTTCACGGCGAAGCCGGTCGTCGTCGCGGATACCGGCGATATCACGGAGCCGCCGCCGCGCGTGCCGGCCGACAAGCACGATCGCAGCATCGTCGGTGCGCTCGAGGACGTCTGCCTCGACGGCACGCCGACCGCGTGCAAGCGCTGGGGCATGGACGGGTTCTACAAGTCGATCGCCGAGTCGAAGGCCGGCAAGCTCGGCCGCGCGATCCGCGTGTCGTGGTACGGCGACTCGGTGATCGCGACCGACGCGATCCCGGGCCGGCTGCGGTCGCGCCTGCAAGGCGAGCTCGGCGATGGCGGACCGGGGTTCGTGTTCGTCGTGCCGCCGCACCGGTTCTGCGAGCACGAAGGCGTGACGAAGACGGCGTCGGACGGCTGGCAGATCTACTCGATCTCGACGCGGCCGAGCGCCGATGGTCTGTACGGCGTCGGCGGTAGCTCGATCGAAGGCCACGGCGAGGATGCGCGGCTCAAGCTGACGAGCGGCGCGATCACCAACGTCGATCTCTATTACCTCGCGCAGCCGAACGGCGGCGTCGCGACGATCTCGGCGAACAACACCGAGGTCCTCAAGGCGGACACCAAGGGCGACTCGAAGCAGCCCGGCTACGCGGCGGCGAAGATCGACGGCGGCGCGAAGCGGCTCGACATCACGACGCAGGGCAAGGTCCGGTTGTTCGGCGTCGATCTCGAGAACGCGACGGGCATCGTCGTCGACAATTTCGGGATCGTCAGCGTCAACGTGAAGAGCTTCAACAACCACAACAAGGATCACTTCGCCGCCGAGCTCGGGCATCGCAGCGCGGATCTCGTGATGTTCATGATCGGCGCGAACGAGGCGCAGTGGCTCTCGCCGGGCGCGCGCGACACCAAGGACTACCAGCAGCGCTACGAGGCCGTGCTCGGCATCGTTCGCAAGGCGCGGCCGAACGCGTCGTGTCTCGTCGTGTCGCCGACCGATCAGGCCGAGGCGAAGGACGGCAAGTATCCATCGCGTCCGGTGATGCCGGTGCTCGTCGAGGCGCAGCGCAAGGCCGCGCACGCGCAGGGCTGCGCGTTCTACTCGACGTACGACTGGATGGGCGGCAAGGGATCGGCGTCGCGGTGGTTCCAGAAGGGGCTCGTCGGCAGCGACTTCCAGCACCTCTCGCGCAAGGGCGCGAACAAGATGGCCGACGCGATCCACGACGCGCTCATGGCCGGCTATCAGAGGTATGCGTCGCCTTAGCCTCTGCCTCCTCCTGGCGGCGGCCGGCTGTGGCAGCGGTTGCGACGGCGAGCGCCTGAAGCCGCCCGATGCGCCGCGCGCGCCGCTCGCGCACGGCGACGCGCCGGCGGCCGATCTCGATGCCGGCGCCGCGGCGGGCCTCGGGTTTCTCGACGCACCCGCGGGCACGCTCGATCCGCTGTTCGCGTCGCTCTCGGCCGCCGAGCGCCAGGATCCGAGCGGCCGGGCGCTGTTGTTATTCTTCGGCGACTCGCACACCGCGGGCGACTCGATGACGTCGCGGCTGCGCGTCACGCTGCAGAGCCGGTTCGGCGACGCCGGGCGCGGCCTCGTCGCGGCGGGCCGACCGCCGGCGCGGCACTACTACCAGCGCGACGTCCACTACGGATCGCAGGGCTCGTGGCGCGCCGCGATCGGCGGCACGAAGGACCCCGAGCCGTTCGGCATCGCCGGGCTGCGCGTCTACGGCGAGCGCAAGGGCGCGCAGCTGTGGGTCGAGACCTGCGCCGACTGTCCCGCCGGCAAGAGCGTCGCGCAGTTCGAGATCCTGTACCAGGCGGCGCCCGATCGCGGCACGCTCAAGTACAAGGTCGACGACGGCGCGTGGCAGACGCTGTCGCTGCGCACGCAGCCGATCGAGCCGCCGCATCCCGCGCGCCAGCTGATCCCGGTGCCCGACGGCCCGCACAAGCTGACGCTCGAGCACGCGGGCGGTGGCATGATCGATCTGTACGGCGTCGCGATGGAGCGCCTGCGTCCCGGCGTGATCGTCGACTCGCTCGGCGTCGTCGGCCGCCGGCTCGGCAGCCTGCGGTCGTGGGACTGGTCGGTGATCGGCGAGCAGCTCGCGACGCGCGATCCGCGGCTCGTCGTGCTGCAGTACGGCACGAACGAGGCCGACGATCCGGATCTCGATCTCGACGCGACCGCGCGCTACTACGACGAGACGATCCAGCGGATCCGCGCGTCGGCCCCCGGCGCGTCGATCTTGATCCTCGGTCCTCCGGACATGGGCGTGCGCGAGGCGGGCAAGGCGTGCGATCGCATGAAGCCAGCCGCCCGCAAGGGCAGCGAGCCGATCGTCGACGCCGGGGTGATCCCGGAGTGCGAGTGGCGGACGCCGGCCGTGCTGCGCGACATCATCTCGGTCCAGCACGCGGCGGCCGCGCGCAACCACGTCGCGTTCTTCGACACGTTCGCCGCGATGGGCGGCGGTGACCACATGCACGAGTGGGTCACCGGCGAGCCGAAGCTCGCGTACAAGGATCACGTCCACCTGACCGACCTCGGTTACCAGAAGTGGGCCGACGAGCTGTCGGGCGCGCTGCTTGCCGAGTACGGGCGCTGGAAGAAGACGCAGAATGTCGCCGCGCCGGTGCCGCCACCGATCACGCCGCCGACCGTGAACCCGGGCCCGCCGGTCCACGGAGCGGGACACTAGTGCTGTTCTCGTCGCCCGACTACCCGGTCTTCCTGATCGCGGTGTTCTTCCTCTACGCGCTCGCGCGCTGGGGCGGACCGCGCATGGCGTGGGCGCGGCTCGCCGTGATGGTGCTGCTCGGCGACGTCGTGTTCATGCTCGTCGCGAAGGATCTCGACGCCGTGTGGGATCCGATCGGCGGCTTCCTGCTGCGCGAGGCGACGCACCACGACGACTACGCGTGGTGGATGATCGAGCGGTGGGCGGTCGGCGCGGCGCTGCTCGCATCGGCGGTCGCGATCGGCCGGCGGTACGGCACGTGGATCGCGTCGGATCGCGGCCAGAAGCTGATCGCGATCGGCTTTGTCAGCGCGCTCGCCGCGGTCGGCCTCACGGTCTGGATCGGCTCGCATCACCACGCGCTCGACGCGATCACGATCGAGCTCGCCGACCACGGCCACCTGCTCGTGCTGTTCGTGCTCGGCATCGGGTTCGGCGCGTCGATGCAACACACGACGCGCGTGCTCGGCCGCGTCATGATCCTGTTCGTCGTCTCGGCGCTGTTCTATCACGCGTGGGCGGCGGCGATGCCGGGTGCCTATCGCTACCTGCTCGCGCTGCTGCTCGCGACGATCGCGCTCGACTACTACCTCGGGCTCTGGATCGAGCGCACCGAGACGCCGTGGAAGCGCAAGGCGCTCGTCATCGTGTCGCTGTGCTCGAACCTCGGCATCCTCGTGTTCTTCAAGTACGCCGACTTCTTCGTCCAGGACGTGCTGCAGCTCCATCAGTACGAGGAGCTGAACCTGATCCTGCCGGCGGGCATCTCGTTCCACACCTTCCAGTCGCTGTCGTACACGATCGACGTCTATCGCAAGGAGCTGCCGGCGACGCGCTCGGTCGTCGACTTCGCGACGTTCGTGCTGTTCTTCCCGCAGCTCGTCGCCGGTCCGATCGTGCGCGCGAAGGAGCTGTTGCCGCAGCTCTCGAACCTGCCGCCGCTCGAGCTCCAGAAGGCGACCGACGGCCTGTTCCGGATCGTCGTCGGGCTGTTCAAGAAGATCACGCTCGCCGATGCGCTCGCGCTCTACCTCGTCGATCGCGTGTTCGAGGCGCCCGAGCACTTCTCGTCGCTCGAGGTGCTGTGCGGCGTCTATGCCTACGCGCTGCAGATCTATCTCGACTTCTCGGCGTACTCCGACATCGCGATCGGCTCGGCGCAGATCCTCGGCTTCGAGCTGCCGGAGAACTTCCGCACGCCGTACCGCTCGGCGAACCTCCAGGAGTTCTGGCGGCGCTGGCACATCTCGCTGTCGTCGTGGCTGCGCGACTACCTCTACATCACGCTCGGCGGCAGCAAGGGCGCCGCGTGGCGCACGTACGTCAATCTGATCCTGACGATGCTGCTCGGCGGGCTGTGGCACGGCGCGAGCTGGGCGTTCATCGTGTGGGGCGCGCTGCACGGCTTCGGGCTCGCGATCACGCGCTACTTCCAGCGCGCGACCGCCGACGATCCGTACGCGGCGTGGCGGATGTTCGCGGTGTGCTCGGCGGTCGCGGCGGTCGGGCTGACCGTGCTGCGGCTCGGCCTCGGCGACTCCGATACCTGGTACCAGCTCGTGATCGCGTGGCTGACGCTGACCCCGGTGTGGGCGGTGCTCACCGCGTGGCTCGGCAAGGATCCGGCGCCGACGCGCACGAAGGCCGCGCCGGCCGCGAAGATCGTCGTCGAGGGCTTCCCGTACCGCGAGCTGTTCACCGGCGCGCACGACGTCCGCGCGATCGATCGCGTCACGTTCGCGGTCGAGGCACTGCGGATCGTGATGTGCGGCGCGAGCATCGTGTTCGTCGCGCGGCTCGACGCCGACTCGAACACGCTGTGGATCCCGCTCGTGCTGTGGACGTGCGGCCTCGGGCTCGCCGCCGATCTGTTCAAGCGCGGCTTCGCGCAGCTGTCGCGCAGCGCGCTCGCCGCCGAGGCGCTGCGGATCGCGATGTGCGTCGCCGGCGTCGGGTTTCTGATCGCGCTGCGCTACGCGCCGAGCTCGACGTGGATCCCGCTCGTCGTGCTCGCGTGGCTGCTCGCGATCGCGGCGGATCTCGTCGAGCGCGGCTTCGAGCGCTGGGAAGACCGGCTCGCGACGGCGCTCAAGCGCGGCATCGCGATCGTGCTCGTGTTTCACTACGTGTGCCTCGCGTGGGTATTCTTCCGCGCGACGTCGTTCGACAACGCGCTCGCGGTGCTGCGCCAGATCGCGGACGGCTCGACCGACCACCCGAACCTCGTCTCGCTCGTCACGATCGCGCTCGCGACCGGGTTTCTGTGTCACTTCTTCGCCGACGGCAGCTTCCGCTGGCTGCGCGAGCGATTCATGGCGATGCCGGTCTACGTCCAGGGCTCGCTGCTCGCGGTCGCGGCGCTCGTGCTGCGCGCGCTCAGCCACCACGGCATCGTGCCGTTCATCTACTTCCAGTTCTGATCACTTGAGCGGCGGCGGGTTCTTCAGGCACGCCGCGAGCTCGGGCGTCTGCGTCCAGCCGCACGCGCCGCTCGGCTGCTTCGCGCAGCGCGCGTTCGCGTAGCACGCGTACTCCGGCTTCATCTCGCAGGTCGTGAACACGTCCTTGCCCGGCTCGGTGCAGATCGTGCCGCTGCACCCGGTCTTGATGCACTCGCCTTCACCGGCCTCGGCGGGGCACTCGCGGATCTCCCAGCTGCAGTTGCCGTCGCCCTTGCGGATGCAGCGCCCGGTGTTGCCGCCGACGCTGCCGTCCTTGCACTGCTGCGACGGCATGCCGAGCCGCGGACCGCACGCATCGGCCGCGCACTCGTCGGCGCTGGCGCTGCCGGAGCCATTCGTCGGCGGCGTCGTGGGAGTGGACTTGCCGCCACACGCGGCGAGCACGAACGCGAGCGAGATCAGGCGAGTCATGCGCGGACTCTAACCGATCGCCCCGTGCGATCCAGCGAGCGCGCGAAGCGAGGTAGGCTCGGCCGTATGAAGCGTAGCCTCCTCGTGTTCGGTGTCCTCGCGCTCGCCGGCTGTCCGCCGAAGACCGCCGACCCCGCGCAAGCGCAGCAGCGCTGCAGCGATGCCGCGGCCGCGACCGTCAAGGTCGTCGTCACCGGCGAGATCGATGTCGACACCCAGGGCAACTACCGCGCCGTGATCGCGAACCGCTGCGTCGAGGACAAGTGGAGCGAGCTCGCGATCGAGTGCACGCGCAACGCGAACACGTCCGACACGCTGCGCAGCTGCTGGTACAAGCACCTCTCGCAGGAGCAGCAGGACAAGGTCACGAAGGCCGCGGCGTCGATGGGCAGCGCACCGGTCGGCGTCGAGGGCGCCGCGCTCGGCGTCACCGCGATCGATCCGCCGACCGGGCCCGCGGCCGGCAACACGCGCGTCGTGCTCAAGGGCGCGCGGTTTCTGTCCGAGGGACCGCGCAAGATCAAGGTGTTCTTCGGCGAGAAGGAGGCGGCCTCCGTCAAGGTCGAGACCGACACCTCGATCAGCGCGCAGACCCCGGCCGGCAAGGCGGGCGACGTCGTCAACGTCCGGGTCCAGTTCGACCCGGGCGGCGAGATCGTGCTGCCGAAGGCGTTCACCTACGAGTGAGGCCCGGCCCCGGGCTTGCTCGTCTCTCGCCCAGCCGATGCGCCGGGCGTGCAAGTACCTGATCCCAGCGGTGGTCCTGACCACGGCCTGGGGGCGCCACGCCCGCGCCGAGGACCCTAGCCCTGAGCCGTCGGCCACGGCAAACGCCGAGCTGTCCGACGACGAGCTGCGCCGGATGGCCGACGCCGAGTCGATCGAGATCTACGACGAGCGCCCCGACAAGCCGTTCGATCGCGACACCGAGGTCCGGCTGACCGGCGAGCAGCTCGCACAGCGCGGCGCGACCGACCTGGCGACCGCGCTCGCCCTATTGCCCGACGTCACCGTGCGCGAGGCGGGACGCGGCGGCCTCAACGTCGACATTCGCGGCGCGCGCAAGGGCTCGGTCACGGTGCTGATCGACGGCGTCGCGGTCAGCGATCCGTACTACGGCACGTTCGACGTCTCGACGATCCCGATCACCGACATCGTCCAGATCCGCGTCTCGACGACGCCGCAGTCGCCGATCGACGGACCGGGCGGGCCGGGTGGCGTGATCGAGGTCCACACGCGCGACGCGATCGGCAGCCAGGTCGTCGTCGCGCGGCTGACCGGCGACTCGCTGCCGAGCTTCGGCATGTCCGGGACCGCGCGCGCCGCGCTCGCGAAGCACCTCGCGCTGCGGATCGCCGCGACCGGGCTCGCCGGCGCCCGCGATCTCGAGGCACCGATGGCCGCCGGCTCGGTGGGCGAGGCACGGCGCGCCGGCACCGGCTCGGCACGGCTCGAGTATCGCAAGGCCGATCGGCGGATCGTCGTCGATGGCTTCCTCGACGATCGCCACTACATCTCGCCGCCCGGCGACACCGGCTCGATCCTGATGATCGATCGCGAGACCACCTCGCGCGTGTCCGCGAAGGCCGACGACAAGCTCGGCAAGCTCCAGCTCCAGGCGCAGACCTGGGCGCACTTCCTCGAGCGGCGCTCGCGATACTTCACCGACGCGACGCTCACGAAGCAGCTGCAGACCGAGCAGCTGTCCGCGACGCGGATCGGCGGCATGGCGCTCGCGACGCAGGCGTTCGCGAAGGACTTCCGGTGGGCGACCTCGGCGACCGTCGATCACGAGGCCGCGCACGTCGACACGCTGACGAACGGCGCGACCGACGGTGACGTCACGCTGCTCGAGCTCGCGGGCGACGTCCAGTACGAGCGCTCGCGCGTCCGCGTCGATCTCGCCGGCGGCGTCGCGGTTCCGTCCGGCGTCGGTGCTGATCCGTGGCCCGAGGCGAAGCTCGTCACGAAGCTGCGCGCGTCGACCGACGTCGAGCTCACCGCGACCGCCGGCTACAAGGGCCGCGTCCCGACCCTGCGCGAGCGGTTCGACACGATGACCGGCAACCCGGCGCTCGGCCCCGAGCTCGCGCGCCACGCCGAGCTGCGCGCGGTCTGGCAGGGCCTGCGCTCCGCGGCGCTCGGCACGCCCGATCAACCGGCGCCGCGCGTCCGCATCGAGCTCGCGCCGTTCGCGCGCAAGACGACCGGCTCGTCACGGGTCTCGCTCGACACCGGCAAGCTCGCGAACCTCGACGACGTGTTCCTCTACGGCATCGATGCGCAGGCGCGCGTCCGCGTCCACCGCACCGTCGAGCTCGGCGGCGCCTACGACTTCATCCGCGCGTGCCAGCTCGACAGCGCGCGCGGCTGCGACGTGTCCGAGGCCGAGATGGGCGGCGCCGATCCGCTCGACCGCCTGCCACACCATCGCTACGACGCCTGGCTGCAGGTCACGCCGACCGCGCGGATCGCGGCGCTCGCCCGCGTGAAGTACTTCGGCGAGTCGATCGATCGCGCGAAGACCGTGCCCGGCTACGCGCTCGTCGAGGCGAACGTCAGCGCGCAGCTCGGCCGCGAGTACCTCGCGGTGCTCCGCGTCGACGACGCGACCGACGTCCGCCCCGAGATCCGCGCCGGGTTTCACGCCCCGGGCCGCGTGATCAGCGTCGTGCTGCAGGGCACCTGGCAATAGCGCGCCCGTCTACCGGGCGACTCGGTCCGGCGCCGCAGTCGCCAGCTGTCGGCCACGCCGGCCGCGCGGGGCGCGGAGTTACGCGACGGCACGACGCTCGCAGTTGCCCTCGGGCGTGATGTCCAGCCAGCCATACTCGATCACGCTGCCGCCCGAGGCCGTGCTCGAGGCCGCGCCCGTGACCCCCGCGATCGAGCTCCGCGCGAATGCCGGCACGCTCGCGTGGGATGGCAGCTCGCTGCTCGTCGCCGATGACTACAGCGGCGCGATCCTGCGCGTCGACGGCACGCAGCAGCGGCGGATCGCGACGCTGCCGGCCGGCGGCGTGATCGCGACGACGCGGTTCGGTGGCATCGCCGCGACGCCGTACGGCACGCTGTTCGTGTCGCGGATCGGCCACGGCCAGTCGGGCGCGGTGTTCCGCGTCGAGCGCGACGGCCACACCGAGGCGCTCGACAAGCTGCCGCCGCGGTTCTGGCGCGGTGGCCTCGCGTACGACGTGCGCAGCCACTCGCTGTACGCGACACAGTACATGCGCTCGCGGTCGGGTGCGTTCGATGGCTCGATCGTCGAGATCGATCTCGTCACCGGCGAGCCGCTCGTGATCGACGACGGCTTCCTGCATCCGCTCGGGCTCGTGCGGCTCGATCGCTCGCTCGTGGTCACCGACGCGCGGCAACGCGCGGTGTTCCGCGTCGATGTGCTCGCGACCGGGCTCGCGCGCCGCGTGCTGATCGCGAGCGACCTCGATCAGCCCGAGGCGGTGTGCGCGTGCGGCGAGGACTCGGTGCTCGTCACGACGTACGACGCGGCGACCGGCCGCGGCAGCGTGCGGCGGATCTGGCTCGACGGCGACTCGTACCTGGTCGCGCGCGGCGCGTGGGAGCCACGCGGCATCGCGACGGACGGCGACCATGCGTTCGTCTCGGTCCGGCGCGGCGGCCGCGTGCTCGTGCTGCCGCTGTGAGCCGGGCGCAAGCGGGACCCCCTTACAGTTCGTGAACGATCGTGCACAACGGACGCCTCACGACATTTTCTCGGATCGCGGCGCCGCGAAGCTGCTAGGTTCGCGCGCGATGAGGAACGGCCGAATCTTGTTCGTGCTCGCGATCTCGCTCGTGGCGTGTGGTCCGAAGGACCGCGACAACGGCAACGGCGGCGTCGACGGCAACACCGGCGGCGGCGACGGCAACACCAACCAGGACAACTGTTCCGAGGAAGCCAAGCTCGTCTACACCGTCGACGAGAACAACACGCTGTCGACGTTCGATCCGACGACGAAGATCTTCACCGACCTCGGCGAGCTCAACTGCCCGGCGCAGTTCGGCGCGTCGCCGTTCTCGATGGGCATCGATCGCAACGCGGGCGCGTGGGTGCTCTACAGCTCGAGCGAGCTGTTCCAGGTCGACACCAAGACGCTCGCGTGCACGAAGACGTCGTGGAGCGCGCCGAACGGCCTCGTGCAGTTCGGCATGGGCTACTCGACCGACGTCGCCGGCGGCTCGACCGACACGCTGTTCATCGCCGGCGGCGCGGGCCCGACGCAGCCGACGTCGGCGCTCAACAAGCTCGACACCAGCTCGATGTCGCCGCAGATGGTCGGCACCGTGACCGGATGGCCGGAGCTCACGGGCACCGGCAACGCCGAGCTGTGGGGCTTCTTCCCGAGCGCCGGCACGCCGCGGATCGAGCAGATCGACAAGTCGAACGGCTCGGCAGCGCGCACATTCCCGCTGCCGACCCTGTCCGGCGAGCCGACCGCGTGGGCGTTCGCGTTCTACGGCGGCGACTTCTGGGTGTTCCTCGCGAAGGATCTCGATCTGTCGACGACGATCTATCAGGTCGACGGCATGAACGGCACGATCAAGGGCATGACCTCGACCGGCAGCCGCACGATCGTCGGCGCCGGCGTCTCGACCTGCGCGCCCGTCGTGATCTTCTAAGCGAAGCTCAGACCAGGCGCAGCGTGTTGCCGAGCGCCTGCGCGAGCCGCTTCTGCGTCGCCGCCGGGATCCGCTTCGCGACGAGCACGAGGCCATCGAGCCGGCGCAGTGTCGCCGCCTGCGCGAGCAAGCTGTCGTAACAACCCTCGTCGAGCCACGCCGCGCGAAACGACAGCCACTTGACGTGGCGCGCGAGCGGGCTGCCGGGTAGCTCGTCGATCAGGTGGCGCGCCGCGAGCGGCGGTGGCGCGACCGCGAGCGACTGCAGCTGCGGTCCGAAGTCGCGATGGAGCAGGGGCCCGAACGTCGATGGGATGTTCTCGATTCGCTGCGGCTCGAACGCGAGCTCGAGGTGCTCGAGCGCGCGCAGCTGGCTCTGCACGATCGGCCGGATCTGATCGGCGTGCAGCCCGCCGACGACGAGCCGCTTGAGCCGCGGCAGCGCGAGCTCGCTGAACCGCGGCCGGTTGCCCTCGAGCTCGAGCACCTCGAGCTGCGGAAACGCGCGCAGCAGCGGATCGATGTCGCCGACGTCGATCGGGCCGTCGATCCAGGGATTGCCGAGGTTCATGCCCTCGTGGAGCGCGAGCTCGGTCAGCCTCGGAAACCGCGGCGCGAGCTGCGCGAGCTCGGCGAAGATCGGCGCCATGTTGCCGTAGCCGTCCATCTGCACGGCGGCGATCTGGATCCGGCGCAGCAGCCGGAACGCGGGCTCGGCGACGAGCTTGCTCCACGCATCGAACGCCTCGTCGCCGTGGTAGTCGAAGTGCACCTCGTCGACGACGCCGAACCGGAACATGTAGTAGTGGAACCGGCCGAGCACCGCGTGCAGCCGCTGCTGCTCGATCTCGAGGAGCTCGCGCTCGCGGCGCTCGAGCTCGCGCGAGTCCTTCACCGCGCGCTGGCACGCGACGACGATCAGCTCGCCGCGCGCATCGCCCGCCTCGATCAGCTGGTCCGCATAGACACGCAACAGCTCGAGATCCTTCGCGCGTGGCTCTCGCGCGATCTCGTCGAGAAGTGACTCTGGGGACCTCATCACATGCGGCGGACGTACGGCACGCGTCGCCCGCCCCGACGAGGAACGGTAGCACGCGCAAGTCCTGTGAGCCTGCGCACCGCGCTGTCAGCGCGCATCTGCCCGTCGACAAACGGCAACAACTATCGCTGCTACATCGCACCGCGGGCGGCATCTACCGGGCATTTCCCCGGAGCACACATGCGACACGTCACGCGTACCTTTGTCCTGGCCACGTTTGTCCTCCTCGGCCTGCTCGTCTCGCACGGGAGCGCGCACGCCGCGAGCGCCGTCGGCACCTGGCAGTCCGACAGCGGCTGGGTGTTCGTCATCCCCGACTCGAAGACCGACTTCGATCTGATCGCGAAGAAGCCCGACGGCAGCAAGGAGCTGTGGAAGGCGCACTGGGTCGACGGCATGGTCGGCACGCAGTTCCAGTTCGGGCAGTGCGTCGTCACGTTCAACTCGAAGGACACCGATCGCGCGCGCGTCGTGTGCGGCGACGAGGTCAACCACTGGGTGCGCGTGAACCAGAAGCAGCGGCTCGACAGCATCGTCGGCAACTGGAAGTCGAGCAGCGGCTTTCGCTTCGCGATCCCGGCGACCTCGAGCGACGAGTTCCAGATCATCATGACCGATCCGAAGGGCGTGAAGACCCTCGTCGACGCGCGCTGGGTCGAGGGCATGCGCGGCACGCAGTTCACGTGGGCGAGCTACACGTGCACGCGCAAGGCAGATGATCCGGACACGATCCGCCTCGTCGGTGACGACGGCGTCTACGTGTGGAAGCGCATGAAGTAGCGCTCGTGAAGTAGTGACCCCAAAGGGACTTGAACCCTTGTTTTCGGCGTGAGAGGCCGACGTCCTAACCGCTAGACTATGGGGCCGGTTGGAAGACGCGTTCTACCTGTCGAGGGACGAACGGTCAAGCCTGTTGGCTTCGTTCGGGGACATGGATTCGAACCATGATAGTCAGATCCAGAGTCTGACGTCCTACCATTAGACGATCCCCGAGTGAGGGTCCTTTCCTTAACGGGTGAAGACCCGTTCGTCAAGCCCGCTGGCGCGGGACGAAGAAGATCAGCGTCTTGCCTTCCTTGCGCAGGACATGGATCGCGAGCCACGCCGTCGTCGTCGACGTGCTGACGAACCGCGTGACCTCGGCACCGCGCACGCGGTACGGGCCGATCTGGCGGACGGCGATCCCGCGTCGCGCGAGCTCCTTCGCCAGGAAGTCGGTCGTGTCGCGGATCCCGCGGCCCGAGACGAGCGTGCCGCTCGCGTCGGTGCGCGTGCCCGGCGGCATGCGGACGTCCGGATCGCGTGAGGCAGATGGCCCCGCGCCGGCGTCGGCGACGGCGAGCGCGCACAACGCCAGGGCCAAAACAGGGACGCGCACGCGAAACCATGTAGCATGCCGTCGGGAGGAATTTCCGATGCGTACCGCGATGACTTTGCTTGCGTTGTCTCTCGCGCTGACCACCGCGACCGCGTGCAAGAAGAAGAAGCCGGCCGACACGGCGGGCTCCGGCTCGGACACGACGGCGATGGGGTCGAACATGGGCTCGGGAAGCGCCGGGTCGGGCTCCGACACGATGGCCGGCTCCGGCTCCGACATGGCGGGCTCGGGCTCGGACATGGGATCGGGCTCGGCGATGGCCGGCTCGGGCTCGGCCGGTGGCGACGTGACGATGTCGCATCAGGCGCAGAACTGCCCGAGCACCGTGGCCGGCTCCGAGACGAAGGCGGCCGTGAAGGGCAAGGACGTGGTCCTGACGATCACGGCCAAGGACAAGGACGCGATCGCGATGGTCCAGAAGCGGACCGAGGATCTCCTCAAGGAGAAGTCGGACGCCGCGACCGGCAGCGGTCACGACCAGAAGGGCACGCAGGGCGGCGGCAAGGGGATCTGCCCGGTGTACTGGACCGAGGGCGGCACCGCGAAGTCGAAGAAGGACGCGAAGGGCGTCACGATCACGATCACGCCGAAGGAGAAGCCCGAGGATCTCAAGAAGACGATCGACGAGCGGATCACGAAGGCGGCCGACTGGGTCAAGGCGAACCCGACCGCGGGCGGCGGCGCGGGGAGCGCGGCGGCAGGCAGCGGTGCAGGCAGTGCCGGCGGCACCGGCGGTGGCGCCGGGACCGGCGGTGGCGGCGGCAAGGGCACCGGCGGTGGCAGCGGCAAGGGGTCAGGATCTGCCAAGGCCGGCGGGACCTGAGCCGGCGTAGAATCGCTGCGATGAAGTCGTCGTCGTGGCCCCGGCGGGGCGTGCTCGTCCTGCTGGTGGCGGCGCTCGCCGGCGCGTGCGGCGACGATGGACCGCCGGCGCCCGCGATCGACGCGACCCCGGATGCGCACGAGGATCCGTGGTTCACGCCGACGCCCGGCGAGGCGAAGAACTGGGACATCCAGCTCGCCGCGCCGTTCGATGTCTCGACCGCGCGCGCGATGTACATCCTCGATCTGTGGGACGTCACGACCGCGCAGACGATCACGTACGCCGATAGCTCGACGGTGAGCGTGCCGGCGGGTCCGCTTGCCGGCAAGATCGCGGACATCCACGCGGCCGGCGGCGTCGTGATCTGTCACGTCGAGACCGGCGCGATCGCGCTCGACGATCCGGACGCGATGAAGTTTCCCGGGTTCGCGGCGAACCCGCCCGACGATCCGATGGCACCCGCCGCGGGCAGCGTGATCGGGTGGAGCATCGGTGGCGATGCCAACCTGCGCTCGCTCGATATCCGGGTCGCGAGCCAGCCGATGATCCAGCCGCTGATCGACAAGCGCATCGAGCTCGCGAAGACGATCGGCTGCGACGGCGTCACCGGCGAGCACAACGATCGCGTCGGCAGCACGTCGGGGTTCACGATCACGGGCGACGACGTCGTCGCCTGGTACAAGGCGATCGCGACCGCGACCCACGCGCGCGAGCTGTCCGCGGGCATGTGGGACGGCAACCTGTTCACGCCCGGGCTCGTCGCCGATTACGACTGGATGCTGATCGAGCGCTGCGCCGAGTTCGGCGACTGCGATACGTCGCGGTCGTTCACGATGGCGGACAAGGCGGTGTTCGCGCTCGACTACGACGGGGGCGTGACGCTCGATCTCGCCTGCCTCAAGTGGCCGATGGCGCAGATCGGCGATGGCCTGCTGAAGGATCGCCCGCCGACGGCGAGCTTCCGCATGAGCTGCCCGTAGCTACGGCGTCTCGCGCTCGGGATGCTGGCGCTCGTAGCGGGTGTCCGCCGGCAGGTTCGACGGCGGCGGCGGTGCCGCGAGGCCGGCGATCCGCTTCAGCATCTGCGCGGCGAGATCGTCCTGCATCGCCTTCTGCACCGCGGGATCGACGAGCGGGCGATCGGTCTTCTTGACCGACCACTCGTACTTCGCCGGATCCTGGCCCCACGTGAACACGAGGATGCACGCGGGGTGACCGGTCTTGTCGTAGCGGATCGCGCGCGCGCCGACGGTCGGTCGCTTGAAATCCTTGACGCCGAGTGCGATCGGCGCGTCGACGAGATCGATGTGATAGACGAGGTAGAACGGCGCCGCGAGCAGCTCGGCGGCGGCGCGCCGGCGCTGGACCTCGTCCTTGCCGTCGAGGATCAGGCGCGCGGCCGGGCTGTCGAGCTCGGGCGGGTTGATCCACGCGGCGACCTCGGCCTTCGTGCCGATCGGCTCATGCGCGAGCTCGAGCAGCGTGCGCCGCGTCAGCGTCGCGCCGCCGAGCACCTCCTCGAACTTGCAGTCGCGCGCGCCGGCGGGCACCGGCACGTTGCGCAGCATCGTCTGCGCGAGCTGCTGGACCTTCGCGGGATCGGCCTCGGCCGGTCGCGACGGGTTCGTGCACGCACCGGCGGCGACCGCCAGCGCGAGCAGCGCGATCTCACGCACTGATGATCGTGCCGACATCCTCGCCCTTGAGCGCCGCGAGCACCTGTCCGGGCTTGAGACCGTTGACGATCTGGAGCTGCTTGCACCACCGCGCGCGCGGCAGGTACTCGCAGACCACGCGCTCGACGACGAGGTCGGCGAGGTCGCGCTGGATCAGCTCGTTCGCCGTGATCCGCGGGATGTGCGTCGCCGACGGGTTCTTCTTCGGATCGTCGGTGTAGAGGCCGTCCTCGTCCTTGATGAAGATCGCGCGTGGCGAGCCGAGGAACTCGGCGGACAGGAACACGCCCGCGTCGGTGCGGTGCGGCGGGATCCGCGAGCCGCTCTCGCGCTTCTCCCAGTACCCGAACGGCGGCATGCCGCTCATCACCGGGATGCAACCCATTTGCAGGTACAGCGGCAGCTTCTCGAAGTCGTCGGGCAGCATGTAGATGCCGCCGTGCTTCGCGAGCAGCATCTGCAGCATGCGCGCGTTCTGCATCGGGATGTACTTGCCGAGGGTGGCGACGACGCCGGTCGGGACCTCGAGCTCGCTCGCGATCGAGTAGATGTGGCGCGCGCGCGTGCCGCCGCCGGCGAGCAGCACGACCTGGACGCCTTGCCGGCGCGCCTCGACGATCTCGTCGAGGATCGGGAACAGCGCGGCGCGGCCGCGGTCGAGCACGCTCTGGCCACCGATCTTGACGACCTTGACCTCGGGCATGACGGCGACCGGCCGGTAATCGACCGGGCTCGACGGCGTGGTCAGCGTCGAGCCGGCGAGGGCGGACTGGATCGTACGGCGCTCGCTCATCGCGCGCCCTCCTTGATGATGACGGTCCCGACGTCCTCGCCGCGCAGCGCACGGGTCAGCATGCCGGGCACGAGGCCGTTGACGATCTGGACGCGGCGCAGGTTCTTCGCCGTCGTCCACGCGTGGAACAGCTCGAGGTCGAGGATGTTCTCCTTCGGCAGCCTCGGCATCAGCTCCTCGAGCGTGATCTTCGAGATCAGCTGCGCGCCCTTGTGGCGCTTCGGATCCTGGTCGTACAGGCCGTCCTCGTCCTTGACGAAGATCAGCTGCTTCATCGACAGCACCTCGGCGAGCTGGAACATGCCGAAGTCCGAGCCGTGCATCGGCAGGTGGCCTTCGGCGGGCGGCGGCTCCCAGAAGTGATACGGCGGGATCGAGATCGCGATCGGCGTGATGCCCTCGGCGAAGTACAGCGGCAGATCCCAGAAGTGATCGCGCTGCATCGGCATCGAGCCGTGCGGAGCGAGCAGCGTGTTCAGCAGGATCGCGTTGAGCTCCTCCATCGCGCCGACGAGCTGCGCGACGCCGCCGACCGGCAGGCCGAGGTCGAGCGCGATCGAGATCGTGTGGCGGACTCGCGTCCCACCGCCGACGCCGAGCACGAGCTTCTGCGCGCGGTCCTTCTTGATCTCGATCAGCTCGTCGACGAGCGGCAGGATCGCGGCCTTGCCCCGATCGAAGATGCTCTGGCCGCCGATCGAGACGAGCGAGACGTCCGGGAAGATGTGGAGGTCGCGATCGCTATCGGTGCGCGACAGGACGTCGCGATCCTGCAGCGACTCGCGCATCAGCTCCGAGCGAATGTGAGTGCGGCCGTCGCCGCCGACGATGGTCATCGAGTACTCCCCTGAAAGAACAGCCCCGGGAACATAGCGCGCAAACAAAAACGGCGCCCGAGTCGGGGCGCCGCGTTCACACCATCCTGCGACCTGCTAGTTCAGCAGCTTCGTCGGTCCGCACACGCCGTTCGGCGCCGCGGCCTTCGCCTGCATCGTCAGGTCGTAGAACTGCTGGAGCGCCTCCATGCCGTTGTTGTTCAGCGGATCGAAGCGCGGGTGCGACTGGTGCGGCGCGAGTCCCTCGCCGACGCCCGTGAACGACCGGGTGTTGACGATGACCTTCGCGGCCGCGACGCCGCCGCTGAGGTCGACCGAGAAGTACTGCGCCATGTAGTACTTGTCCGACGAGATGATCATGAAGAACGGGTCGTCGGTGTTATCTGCGACCATTCCGTAGGCGCCGGAGTTGTGGCAGGTGCGGCAGTTCGAGCCACCGGCCTGGACGTTGCCCCACGCCTTCATGTTCGCGGTGTTGAAGTTCTCGATCGTCATGCAGCCCGACCACTCGTTGATCAGGCGCTGCGTGGCCTGCGCCGGGGTCTCCGTGCTGCCGCCGCCACCGCCGCTGCCGGCGCGCGACTCGAGCTCCTTCGCGAGCCAGTCGGTGATCTTCGTCTGCTCGTCCGTCGAGTACGACTGGCTCTTGTGGCCGGCGAGGACGAGCGTGAGGATCGGTGCGCCGGACGGCGTCCAGTTCCCGACGAGCGCCTGGTAGCCGGTCGCCGTCACGTACGCCGTGTCCTTGTTGGGATCGACGAAGCCCGTGATGTTGCCGACCGGGCCGGACACGTTGTGGCAGCCGATGCACTTGGCCGCGATGATCGGCTGGACGTTCGCGTCGAACAGCCGGCGGGCTTCCGCCGCGGCCTCGCCAGTGCCGCCACCACCGACGCCATCGGACGGGTCACCGCCGGCGGGCGGCGTATCGATGCCACCGACACACGCGACCAAGCCGAGCGCCGCGATCAGACCGAGGAGGGTGCGCATGGAACAAGACTCCAAGTGAGAGAAGAGGGGGAGGGGAGAGGGACGCGCCCGGCTCAGCGACGGCGGCGGATGAACGCCGCGAGACCGATGAGGAACAGCGTCGCGAGGCCGCTCGTGCCACCGGCGGAGCAGCCACCGAGCGACTCGGCGCCACCGTTGTCACCGTTGCTGCCCTCGTCCGAGCCCGAGCCCGACGAGCCGGAGCCCGAGCCCGTGTCGACCGGCGCCGGCGCCGAGGCGAGCGGGATGACCGTGAGGAACGCGGACGGCTTCTTCTCGGGCACGCCGACTTCGCTCATCGGCTTGCCGGTCGACGCGTACACCATGAGGTAGGCGTCGGTGTTGCCGTTCACGCCGAGGAACGGGTTCGAGATCATCTGGCCGTCGTCGAAGTTGCGGCCCTGGTTACCGGGGTTGTTGCCGAGGTAGTTCGAGTAGAGGTGCGCGTCGTTCTCGGCGGTCGGGATCATGCCGCCGTCCTTGAACGTGCCCGCGGCCTGGTCCCACACGAGCGAGCGCGCCTGGCCCGAGAAGTAACCACCGGTGAAGCTACCGACGGTGAACATCGCGCCGGGGAGCAGCTTGTCGGTCGTGCCGAACACCGCGCCCGTCATGCCGAGGTGCGAGCCGCCGGTGCCGCGGATCAGCTGCGACGTATCGCGCAGCGGCATCACGAAGCTCATGCCCTCGCGGTCGGCCTTGATGATGCCCATCTGGGTCGCGCGGACGGTGCCGCCCTTGCGGCCGTCGTTCGCGTTGTTGCCCTGGAGGTCGTTCGAGTACCAGAGCATCATGTCGGTGTTCTCGAGCGCGCCCTGCGCGTTCGGCGCCTGGATGCGGACGTGATGCGCGCGCATCGAGTAGGTGCGGATGCCGTCCTTGTCCTTGCGACCGTCGACCATCTCCTTCCAGATGATCGCGCCCTGCTGCTTCGTCCCGCTGAACTTGCCGGGCGTGATGTCGATCGCGGCCATCCACGTGCCGTCCATCGTCGGCTGGTTGTTGCCTTCCGACCACGTGCAGATCGCGGTGTTCGGATCCTTCGCCGCGATCGAGCAGTTGCCGCGCGTGCGCTCCTCGCGCTCGGCGACCAGCGCGTTGAACTGGCGCTTGACGGTCACCGCGGTCGGGTTCGAGACGTCGTACTCGAGGAAGTTGACGAAGCCGGCGTCATCGCCGTTGCCGTTGCAGCCGGCCCACATCACGAAGTAGACCTTGTCGCCCACGCGCTGCGTGACCTGGCCCTCGTCGCCCGACGCGTGCTGGCTGCAGTCGTCGTTCGTGTTCGCCATGATCAGCGACTGGTTCAGCACGCGCGTGCCGTCCGCCGTGAAGCACTGCGTGTAGCGCTTCGTGTCGTTCGTGCCGTTCTGCTGGTAGTTGTAGTTGACGCAGGCGATGTCCTTCGTCAGCGCGAACGCCTGGGGCAGGTTCGCGTTGCGGTACTCGTTGCCGTCGTTGTTCGTCGCGAAGAACGACTTCGACGCGTCCGCCGTCGCGATCACCGAGCCGTCGCTGGCCTGGCCGAGCGAGAACGGAACGACCGCGAGCTGGACGCGATCCGGGGCGGGGCGGTTCGGACCACCAGCCGTCTCCGGCGGCAGCTCGGTGCGCATCAGGAAGTACAGACCCTTCGTCAGCTTCCCGGTGCCGTCATCGAGCATCACGAACGACGGCATCTCCGTCGTCTGCTCTTCGTTCGTGCGGCGCAGACGCCCCTCCGACACGGGCGCCAGATCATCGACCGGTGCACCCAGCACCTGCGCGATGGTCGTACGGCCCCCGGCTTCGGCGATCCCTTCGAGAGCCGCAGGGGCGAGCAGCCCGGCCGCAGCGAACATCAAAAGCGTCTTGGTCGTCATTGGATTTGGTCGCCCCAGTTGGAGTTGGTTTGTGATGGCGACCGAATGAGCAAGGGATGTGCCGCGCGTCGCGCGCTGTAAACCGCAGGAATCAGGGACCAAGACAGAGCGATGACATGGGGCGTGGGGTTCCTCTCTGGGGTCCCCACGTCCCGGATTCCCGTGTCGATCCCGGGATCTAACCGATTTCGACGGGAGCCATTTTTGTTGAGAGGGACTGCTAGTCCGTGGGACTGCCCGCTTCGACCTGGGAGCAACCGCCCCACGATCGCCGGAACATCCAGAGGTCGCGATCGCAGCGCGGTCGCAGCGGCGGGCGCCGAAAATCGACAAAGCCGTGACAGCGCATCGGCTGCCACGGCTCTGGTCGAGTCGTGTCTCTCTATAGAGAGGTCAGTCGTCGTCCGGCGTCGGTTGTGGAATCTGCTCCGGCTTCACCGGCTTCGTGTGCAGCGCGATCGCGTTCGCGCGCACCTTCTGATCGCCGAGCAGCACGCCGCCCTTGGCCTGCGGTGACGCCGCGAACGTCAGCTTCGGCAGCTGGTCGCCGGCGAACTTCTCGCCGCGGCGGTCGTCGCGGATCACCCACGCCTCGACGACCTGCTTCGTGTCGACGCCCTGTGCGGCGAGCACGTCGTAGAGCTTGAACACCGGATCGCTGCCGCCCGCGACGGCGCGCTTCGGATCGAGCTCCTGGCGCTTGATGATCGTCGCGAGCTTGTCGTCGAGGTAGACGCGAATCCCGCCGCGGATCGGATCGCCGTAGTACGGCACGCCGGTCTGCATCACGCCGTCGAGCTCGAGGCCTTCGTTGCGGACGAGCGTCGGCGGCTTCTTCTTGATATAGACCATCACCGCCGAGATCTTGTCCGAGCTCTTGCCGTTGCCGAACTCGCCGGGCGACTGCGCGATCGCCTTGCCGTACGTGTTGCCGCCGAACCGGAATAGGAACTTGTCCGCGAGCGGCCCGGTCAGATCCTTCGTCGTCGCGATCAAGGTCTGCGACATCCGCGAGCCGTAGACGTGGACCTCCTTGATCGTCTTCGGATCGATGCCCATCGCGCGGAAGTAATCGGTGAACTTGTAGAACCGCTGGCGCGCCCACTTCCAGCCCGGATCGTTCGTTCCCGGTCGCTTGCGATCGGAGACCTTGTCCTTGACCCACGTCGGCTGCAGCGCGAGCGGGAGCTCGCCCCACAGCAGGAAGCCGATCGGCTGGCCGTCGACGTACACGCCGGTGTCCTTCCAGCGCGCCATCCCGACCTTGAACTCGGCGGGCGTCCACTCGTCGTCCTGACGGTCGCCCTTCTTCGTGTCCTTCGGCTTCTTGTCCGCCGTCGGCGGCGGTGGCGTGTCGGTGGTCGTCTGCGGCGTCGTCGTCGGGACGACCTTCGCGGGACGCACGCCGACGTCGTCCTGGCGTCCGTTCGCGTCGCGACAGCTGGCGAGGAGCAGGGCTGCGAGCGCGAGCGCGTGGCAGCGCGATGACATCATGAAGCTCACGACCTGCAATTCTCGCCCCGCGAGCGGCGCGCGCAATGGCTCTATTCGCAACGATCGCGCACCGCTCGGGTCGAGGTCTGGACTCACCAGCTGGGGCGCGCTCTCCCAAGCCGATCTGCCGCCCGGACCGAATCAAAACAACCAGATCGCGCCTGGCACCGGTGTTGCGTTGAAGGCCGGCATGACGAAAGCCGGGGCTTCTCTCATCTCGTCGCTGCTCGTGATGGCGGTCGGCTGTGGCGTCGGGGATGACGATGGCGGGGGCGGCGATCCGGATCCGAACCCGAACCGGCTCAAGTGTACGGCGGCGTTCACGCTGTCCGGTACGTTCACCGAGGGCTCGCCGGCGCGTCCGGTCGGCCAGGGCGGCTGCTGGCCGGTCGGCACGTGGACGTTCACCGCGACGGTCAACAACACCGCCGACGTCCTCGACATCACCGGCGACGGCCAGGGCGATCGCTGCGGCGAGGTCAGCGGCACGACGCCGCCGACCGTCGAGTCGAGCTACAGCTTCCAGGTCAACCGCGTCGAGGATCCGAGCATGGATGGGCTCGTCGAGAGCTACAACTACCTCGGCAGCTCGCCGGACTTCCTGCGCGTCCACGTCAGCGAGGGCGGCGCCGGCGATTGCGAAGGCACGATGGAGTTCGTGAGCCAGGACGCGAAGCAGTGGTGGATCTTCAAGCCCGATCAGGCGGGCACGACGATCAACGGCTCGGGCGAGTACAACCTCTATCTCGAACCGCGCCCGTTCTGATCATGCGGTCGGGCAAGTGGCTCGCGATCGCGGCCGCCGCGTTGCTCGTGGCGCTCGTGATCCTGTGGCGCTCGATGTCGAGCTCGTCGGCGACGCCCGCGGTCGCCGCGACGCCGGTCGAGTCCGCGCGCAGCGGCACGATCCAGCTCGACAAACCTGCCGCGGCCGCCGCGGTCGCCGAGCCTGCGGCCGCCGAGGAGCCGGCCGCGCCGTCACCGACCGGCAAGCTCGACAAGATGAGCGACGAGTTCTTCTTCCGCTTCACCGAGCAGGTCCCGTACAAGCTGTCGCGCAACGCGGCGACCTGTTACGACAAGCCGGGCCTCTTGCATCGCAACCAGAAGCTCGTGCTGAAGTTCAACGTCAAGGTCAAGGACGGCAACGTCACCGTCGAGGACGTCAAGGTCGACACCTCGACGCTGAACAACCCGGCGCTCGAGTCGTGTTTCATCCGCGAGGTCGCGCGGACGTCGTGGCGTGACGACGCGCTGCCCGACTACACGTGGCCGGACGAGCTCGTGATCCGGCCCGAGCGCGGGCTCAAGAAGCACTGGAAGTCGAACCTCGAGTACGTCGGCGCCGAGGCGCCGAAGCGCGCCGAGTAGCGATCACCTGATCCAGGCGCGGAACAGCTCGACCGCCCACTCGAGATCGGCGAGCGGCACGAACTCGTCGGCGGCGTGCGCCTGCGCGATGTCACCGGGGCCGATCACGATCGCATCGACGCCAGCGTCCGCCCACAGCGCGGCCTCGGTCCAGAAGTCGAGCGTGCCGATCGAGGCCGCGAACGGCCGCACGAAGTCGGCGAGCGCGTCGCACGCGAACGGTGTGTGATCGATCGTGGTCGCGAGCGTGATCGCCGGATCGATCGCGGTCGCGAGCGCGGCGACCTCGCGATCCCAGATCGCGCGATCGAAGCCGGGATACGGCCGCAGCGACCACTCGAGCTCGGCGCGCGCCGGGATCACGTTGAACGCGACGCCGCCGCGCAACGCCGCGAGGTTCAGGCACGTGCCGGTCATGCCCGGCGGACCGTCGTGGAGGCGGCGGATGCCGAGCTCGTCGAGCGCGGTCGCGAGCCGGGCGAGCTTCGCGATCGGCTTCGGCAGCGTGTCGGCCTTCGACGAGTGACCGCCGGGGCCGAGCAGCACCGCCTGCTGCGCGAGCACGCCGCGATGCCCGATGCCCGCGGTGCGCGCGGTCGGCTCGCAGACGAGCACCTGCTCGATGCCGCGGACGTGCGGCGACGCGAGGAACGCGCGCATCACGCCGCTGCCGGCCTCCTCGTCGCCGGAGAACAGCACGCCGAGATCGCGCGGCTTCGCGCCGTCGAGCGCGACGAGCGCGCACGCGATCGCGCCCTTGGTATCCGACGCGCCGAGGCCGTACAGCTTGCCGTCGGCGACGTGCGGCGTCCACGGATCGCGCGACCACCCCGCGTTCGCCGGCACGGTGTCGACGTGCGCGTTGATCAGCCGGCGCGGCGTGCCCCAGCGCGCGAACACGAACGCGCCTTCGCCGCCCTCGCTGCGCGGCGCGACATCGAGCACGACCTCGTCGGCGCCGCGCGCGCGCAGCAGCGGCACGAGGTGCTCGCACAGCGCGCGCTCGTTCCCTGGGTTGCCGTCGGCGCCGGCTTGCTGGGTGGGGAACCGGACGAGGTCGGCGAGCAGATCGGCGGTGGTCACGCGCCGAGCATAGTCGCAGCCGCCCGCTCGTCGGCGTGCTTGGCGGCGAGGAGCGACTGCCAGGCCTCGTGCTGGGCGATCCGGGCGAGCGCGCGGACGAGCAGGCTCTTGCCGGGCTCGGTGCGATGCCACGTCGACGCGCCCGACGGGTGCGGCAGCGCGATCATGTCGATCTCGTGGCCGGCGATCGTCGCACGCCGCTGGTTGCCGACGATCTCGGTCAGCTTGTCGAGCTCGGGCACGAGCTGGTGGATCGCGAGCTTGCCGACCGGGATGACGAGACGCGGCTTCAGGATCCGGACCTCACTGGCGAGGTGACGACTACAGCGTTCGACCTCTTCGGGGGAAGGCACACGATCGCCGCCGCCCTTCGCCTTGCCTGGAAAGCACCGACACACCGCGGACATATAGACCCGATTACGGAAATCTTCCTCCGGGAGGCCGAGGCTGTCGAACCAGCCGAACATCGTCTTGCCGGCGGTCCACGCGAACGGCCTGCCGGCCGGGCCCTCACGGACGCCTGGCGCCTGGCCGATCAGCATCACCGGCGACACGACCGGACCGCCCGTGACGACCGGGCCGATCATATCGGGACAGTCGGCGCAGCCACGCAGCCGCGTGACGTGGCGCTTCAACTGGACCAGCACGGACACGGCCGCACTATGCCGCATGGCTCTGACGTGTCCATGGCGCACGTGTCGGGAGTCCTCGCGTACCCCCGCCAGATCGGGGAGGGGTGGAGATCACGCGGCAGGATCAGAGGCGCGCGCTATCTTTGAAACGTGACCACGCCTCCGCACGAGCCGCTGATCCGCCGCGTACTCGGCACCAACTTTCTCGAGCTCAAGCTGACGCGCCTCGTGATCGAGGAGCTCGACGGCGAGAGCATCGTCAAGCTCGGCGTGCAGGAGGGCGATCAGAGCGTCGAGGTCGAGGGCAAGGGCGTCGGTGTCGTCGACGCGATCTATGCCGGCCTGCTCGGTCGCTACGCGCGCGAGTACCAGTCGCTCAAGTCGATCCAGCTGACCGGGTTCAAGGTCGCCGCGGACATCGAGACCACGAAGAAGGCGCAGGCCGGCGTCGACGCGGTCGGGCGCGTGACGCTCGACGTCCGCAACAGCGAGGGCCGGCACTTCTCGTTCAGCGATGCGTCGCGCTCGGTGACCACGTCGTGCGCACGCACCGTGCTCGCGATGGTGCAGTACTTCGTCAACGCCGAGCGCGCGTTCGTCACGCTGCACAACGCGCGGCGCGATGCGCTGTCGCGCGGGCGCGAGGATCTCGTCGCGCGCTACACCGCGGAGATGGCGCAGGTCGTCGAGAGCACGAGCTACGCCGAGGTGATCGAGAACATCCGCAAGGAGCTATCGTAGCTCCGGCATCGCCGCGGTCAGCGGCGCGAGCGTCGCCGCGGGCTCGGCGTGCATCGCGACGAGGACGCGCAGCACCTGAAGGCGCGACCGCGACGGCTCGTCGCCGAGCGCGGCGAGCGCGCTGCGATAGGTCGCGATCGCGTCGGCGTCGGCGTGCGTCGCCGCGAGTGCGTCGGCGACCGCGATCGCGAGCGCCGGATCGACGGGCCCGGCCGCGCGCCAGCGATCGAGCAGCGTGCGCGCGAGCGGCTGGCCGTGATCGGGCGGCAGCTGCGCGATCCGCGCCGCGAGCGCCGCGACGTGGTCGACCGAGAACGGCTCGGTGATCGCGACGTCGCCGCCGGGCGCGCGTTCGCCCGCGGCGAGCCGGAGCGCCGTGAGCTCGAGCCGCGGATCGAGCGCGGCCGCCGCCGCGTAGTGTGCCCGTGCCGCCGCGATCTCGCCGCGCGCGGCGGCGAGCTCGCCCGCGAGCGCCTCGAGCTCGCCGAGCCGCGGGCTGCGCTCGCCGTACGCGCGCTGCCGGATCTCGCGCGCGGCGTCGAGGTCGAGCGCGGCGCGCGTCAGCTGGCCCGCCTCGAGCAGCGTCTCGGCGCGGTGGAATCGCGCGGTCGCGACGGCGCGATCGCCATCGCCGAACGCGCGGCGGCGCAGCTCGACGCTGCGGTCGTGGAGCGCGAGCGCGTCGCGCAGCTTGCCGCGTGCGCGCGCCGCGTCCGCGAGCTTGTCGAGATAGAGCGCGAGCGTCGGGTGCTCGTCTCCGAGCGCGCCGCGCGCGAGCTCGAGCGCGCGGGTCAGCGCCGCCTCGGCCTTCGGTGCGTGACCCATCGCGAGCTCGATCGCGCCGTGATCGAGCTCGAGCAGCGCGCGCTGATCGTCGCGCAGCGGGTCGTGCGACGCGAGCGCGCGCTCGATCCGCTCGCGGGCGGCGGCCGGCTGGCCGGCATCGAGCAGCGCCTCGGCGACGACGCCGTCGAGCTCGGCGCCATCGCGCCCGGCGCGCGCCGCGGCCGCGCTCGCGAACGCGCTGTACTCGATCGTGCGCTGCGGGACGCCGGCGAACAGCTCGTGGCGCAGCAGCCGCGACCACACCGCGAGCTCGAGCTCGGGCGCATGCGCCCGCGCCGCCGCGACGAGCGCCCGCTCGAGCACGCCGCGCGCGGACGCCGGATCGCCGATCCGCCCCGCGATCGCACCGGCGACGACGAGCAGCTGCGCGCGCAGCGCCGGCACGTCGAGCGCGCTCGCGATCGGATCGACCGCATCGACGATCGCCTTCGCGTCGCGATAGCGGCCGAGGCCATACGCGGCCCACGCGCGATCGAGCTCGTGCTCGACCTCGCCGGCGCGCGCGCGGGTCGCCGGATCGTCGGGCAACGCGAGCTCGCCGTCGTCGACGATCGTCTCGCAGCGCTCGGGGCGCGGCCGCTGGAGGAGCGCGCTCGATGCCTCGGCGCGCGCCGCGCGCTCGAGCGGGCTCGCCGCGAGCGCGGCCGCGAGCG
>DASTLB010000011.1:0-84890 GCA_035715365.1 Kofleriaceae bacterium
GCCGTCATGTTGCTTCTTGAGAGCCGCCAGCAACTTCCTGGGGCCCCAGGTCGGATACTTCCGGCGCAGTGCTACGACGAGATCCTCGATCTCGCTCGGTGTCTTAGCCCGTACGACAGGCGCGCGAGATTGATCCTCCAACCCGACGACGCTGAGCCGCTCGAAGCGAGCCACAAACTTGTACCCAGTCTTACGACTGATGCCGAACTCCTTGCAAAGGTCGGCCATCCGCTCGCCAGCATGTAGACGAGCCACAAAAGCCATTCGCTCTTTCACGGGACTAGTCACTTTCCAGGGCACCCCCATGGGATCGCCCTACGGTCTGTCACCCATGTCCCGAGGCAGTTCTGTTACCGATGTCGTGAGGCTGTACCAACGCGGGTTCCGCGATCCTCACGATCACGATCACGATCACGGCCACGATCACGGCCACAGCCACGGCCACGACGGTTCTATTGCAGCTCGACCGCGGCGTCCTCGAGTGCGAGCGCCATGGTCGCAGCGTCCGCATAGCGCTCGTCCTGGTGCTTTGCGAGCGCCTGCGCGATCACCCGATCGAGCGCGCGCGGCAGGTGCTCGGGCAGCGGCGGTGGCGCGTCGTTGAGGTGCATGTCGACGAGATCGAAGTCGTTGGCGGCCTGGAACGGCGTGCGCCCGGCGAGCAGCTCGTAGAGGATGACGCCGATCGAGTACAGGTCGCTGCGCTGATCGATAGCCTCGCAGCGCAGCCGCTCGGGCGCGATGTACGCGAGGCTACCGATCACGGTGCCCTGCTGCGTCAGCTTCGCGCTGCCCTCGAACGTCGCGAACCCGAAGTCGATCAGCACGACCCGCTCGACCGGTCCCGGCGACGGTTCGAGCATGATGTTCGCCGGCTTGAGATCGCGATGCAGCACGCCGGCCTCGTGGACCGCCGCGAGCCCCTGCAGCGCCTGCCACCCGTAGCTGACCGCGCGCCGCGGCTCGACCGCGCCTGCCTTGATCACGCCGCGCAGGCTCTTGCCGCGCAGCAGCTCGACGACGAGGTACGGCTCGTCGGGCGGCATCACGCCGGTCGCGAGCAGCGCGGCGACGTTGCGGTGCCGCAGCCGGGCCTGGACCTCGGCCTCGCGGACGAACCGCTGGCGCGCGGCCGGGTCGTAATCGTCGAGGTGCTGGCGCAGCACCTTGAGCGCGACGTACGCCGAGGTCTGGAGGTCGAGCGCCCGGTAGACGTCGGCCATCGCGCCCTTGCCGATCAGCGCATCGATGCGAAATCGCCCGCCGATCACCTGGCCGATACGGTGGTTGCGATCACCCGACACGACCCGCGAACCATAACACCTGATCTGCTATACGAGGCTCGTGCCGCGCCACCTCGTGAGCATCGCTGACCTCGACGCAGCGGAGATCCTGCGGATCCTCGATCACGGCGACCGGTACATGGCGTTCGCCAGCGAGCCGATCAAGAAGCTGACGTCGCTGCGCGGCCGCACCGTGATCAACCTGTTCTTCGAGAATTCGACACGCACGCGGACCTCGTTCGAGCTCGCCGCGAAGCGGCTGTCCGCCGAGGCGATCAACATCTCGGCGGCGTCGTCGTCGACGACGAAGGGCGAGTCGCTGATCGACACCGCCGAGAACCTGATGGCGATGTACCCGGACGCGATCGTGATCCGGCACTCGTTCGGCGGCGCCGCGTACATGCTCGCGCAGGAGGTCGGCTGCTCGGTGATCAACGCCGGCGACGGCCAGCACGAGCACCCGACGCAGGCGCTGCTCGACGCCGCGACGATCCGCCGCACGAAGGGCCGCAACGGATCGATCGAGGGGCTCGAGATCGCGATCGTCGGCGACATCGCGCACTCGCGGGTCGCGCGCAGCAACGTGCTGTGTCTCGCGAAGCTCGGCGCGCGCGTCCGGCTGTGCGCGCCGTGGACGCTCGTGCCGCGCGGCATCGAGGAGATCGGTGGCGAGCTGACGCGCGAGCGCGTGCGCGTCGTGACCCGGCTCGAGGACGCGCTCGACGGCGCCGACGTCGTGATGATGCTGCGCGTGCAGGCCGAGCGGTTCGCCGGCGAGGCGCCGCGGTTCCCGAACACGCGCGAGCTGTCGCGCACGTTCGGGCTGTCCGAGCGCTCGCTCGGGTTCGCGAAGCCCGACGCGATCGTGATGCACCCGGGGCCGATCAACCGCGGCGTCGAGCTGTCGCCTCAGGTCGCCGACAGCCCGCGCGCCGTGATCCTGCAGCAGGTGAGCTGGGGCGTCGCGATCCGCATGGCCGTGCTCGAGCGCGCGATCCTCGGCGATGTCGCGCCGGCGACCACGGACGCGCCGAGGCCGGTCGCGTGACGAGCGCGCTCCGCGTTCGCGGCGTCGTCAAGCAGTTCGGCAACCACGTCGCCGTCGACGGGATCTCGTTCGAGGTACCGCGCGGCATCATCTACGGCATCCTCGGGCCAAACGGCGCCGGCAAGTCGACGACGCTGCGGATGATCAACGACATCATCGCGGCGGATCGCGGCGAGATCCGGATCCTCGACGATCTGCCGCCCGGCGCCGAGGCCGCGCGCCGCATCGGCTACCTGCCGGAGGAGCGCGGCCTCTACCCGAAGATGCGCGTGCTCGAGATGATCGAGTTCATGGGCGAGCTGCGCGGGCTCGCGCGCGGCGAGGCGAAGCGGCGCGCCGGCCACTGGCTGGAGCGGCTCGGGCTCGACGCGTGGGCGAAGAACCGCGTCCAGGACCTGTCGAAGGGCATGCAGCAGAAGGTGCAGTTCGCGAGCGCGCTGCTCCACGATCCCGAGCTCGTGATCCTCGACGAGCCATGGAGCGGGCTCGATCCGATCAACGCCGAGGTGCTGCGCGAGGTCGTCGCCGACATCAAGAAGTCGGGGCGCACCGTGCTGTTCTCGACGCATCTGATGGAGCAGGCCGAGAAGGTGTGCGATGCGGTCTGCATCATCGCGCGCGGCAAGATGGTGCGCGAAGGCAAGCTGCGCGATCTCAAGCGCGCGTTCGCCGCCGAGGGTCTGATCGCGCTCGCGTTCACCGACGACGCCGCGCGCGGCCAGGCGGACCGCGTGCTCGGGGACGCAGCGCTCGTCGCGCGGCAAGGCGCGCCGCAGGCCGGCGAGCCCGCCGACGTCGAGGTCAAGCTCGCGGATGGCGTCAAGCCGCAGCAGCTGCTGTCCGCGCTCGTCGGTGCCGGTGTCGGGCTGCGGCTGTTCGAGATCGTGACGCCAACGCTGCACCAGATCTTCGTCCACGAGGTCGGCGAGACCGCGGCGGTCGCCGTCCGACAGGAGGTCGCATGAAGGCGCTGCGCGATACATTCGTGATCGCTCGTCGCGAGCTGCTCGAGCGCGTGCGCTCGAAGTGGTTCATCGTGATGACGCTGATCGGTCCGATCGGCATGGTCGCGATGGTGATCGTGCCGGCGCTGATCGCGAGCAGCAGTACGCGCGGCACGAAGGTCGAGATCGTCGATCGCTCCGGCAAGCTCGGGCCGGCGCTCGTCCTCGCGCTGACCGAGAACGAGTGGAAGGCGACCGTCGTCGATCCGACGACGCCGGACGCGGTCGAGCTGCAGCGGATCAAGGACAACCAGATCAACGGCTACATCAGCGTGCCGCCGGACGCGCTCGCCGAGGGCGAGATCATCTATCGCGGCGACAACGCGTCGAGCGCGGCGGTGAAGATCGATCTGACGAAGGCGGTCGCGAAGGTCGTGATCGCGGCGCGCGCGCTCGAGCTCAAGCTGACGCCGCAGCAGATCGCCGGCATGGGTCAGAAGATCAACTTCGAGGCGAAGCACACGACCGGCGACACCGAGGCGTCCGGGACCGGCGCGTTCTTCATCGCGTACATCCTCGCGTTCATCCTCTACATGGTGATCACGCTGTACGGCGTGACCGTCATGCGCAGCGTCGTCCAGGAGAAGACGAGCCGCGTGATGGAGTTCCTCGTCGCGGCGGTCAAGCCGAGCTCGCTGATGTCGGGCAAGATCCTCGGCGTCGGCGCCGCGGGGCTGATCCAGATCGCGGTGTGGCTCGGGATGGGCGCGATCACGCTCGCGTATCGCAACACGATCCTCGGCTGGTTCGGCGTGACCGGCGGCGATGCCGCGCTGCCGCCGCTCGAGCTCGCCGAGATCACGATCGTGCTCGTGTACTTCGTGCTCGGGTTCTTCTTCTACTCGGCGATGTATGCCGCGGTGGGAGCGATGGTGTCGTCCGAGCAGGACACGCAGCAGGTGCAGATGCCGGTGACGATGCTGCTCGTGATCGGCGTGCTGTGCCTGCAGGTCGTCAGCAACGCGCCGCGTGGCTCGTCGGCGACGATCATGACGAACATCCCGCTGTGGTCGCCGATGCTGATGCCGATGCGCTACGTGCTCGGCGGCGCGACGCTCGGCGAGGTCTTCATCTCGCTCGCGATCCTGATCGGATCGCTGCTGCTCGTCGTGCGCGCGGCTGCGAAAATCTATCGCGTCGGGGTCCTCATGTATGGAAAGCGCCCCGGCGTGCGCGAGCTGATTCGCTGGCTGCGCTACTGACCGTTATCGAAGTGGAAGGCGCGCGGTTCGACCGCTGGCATTGCCGGTGGATCCACGCGTATGCTTGCAGCTAATGCGTGGCTGGGGACTCGCGTGGATCGCCGGCCTGGGCGTGGGGCTCGCCGGCTCGGGTGCTCGCGCCCAGCCCGCGGATGTCAGCGCGGCCACCGATGGCGAGCCGGCCGAAGCACCGCCGCAGCAGCTCGGCTACGCCGCGATGCCGGGCGGGCTGCGCGCACCGAGCGCCGAGACGTTGCCCGGCGGCGCGGTCGCGGTGTCGCTCGTCGGCGGCTATGGCTTTCGCAACACGCTGCTGTCGGCGGATCACAAGCTGACGCGCGGCATCGGCGACATCGCGCTCGCCTACGCGCCGACGCCGACGCTGACGCTCGCACTCGCGTTCGACGGTCGCTACGACAGCCACACCGGCGTCAATCCCGCCGGCGATGACGGCTACGTCGGCGATCCGCACATCCTCGCGCGGCTCGGCAAGCCGGTCGGCGGCGCGCGGATCGGCGGCCAGCTCGGGATCTGGGTCCCCGGCAAGGATGCACCGTCGATCGCGGCGTCGGCGATCTCGTTCGAGGTCCGCGGGCTCGCGTCGTTCGGCGCCGGTCCCGGCACGATCAGCCTGTCCGGTGGCTTTCGCCTCGACAACAGCGCGAAGTCGGTCGATGACATCAACGCGCTCTCGGTCGAGGATCGCGTGTCGCTCGGCGTCTCCGACTACCACGCGATCGTCGCGGGCGCGCAGGCGACGTTCGGCACGACGACGTTCTTCGGCGCCGAGGCGAGCACCGACGTGTTCGTCGGGGGCGGTGCGCCCGGTCCGATCTTGCGCGCCGGCGCGAACGTCGGCCGTCACCTGACGCACCAGTGGTCGCTGTACGCGTTCGTCCAGGCCGCGAAGGTGCCGAGCCTGAACTACGCCGACGTGATGGCCGGCCAGGTCACGATCATCCCGTACGAGCCGCTGTTCACCGGCGGCTTCACGGTCGCCGCACGGTTCGGCGGTCCGAGCCACGCCGAGGACAAGGGCAAGGGGACGGTCACGAAGAACCAGACCACGTCGCCGATCGAGGTCGCCGAGCTCGCCGAGGTGACGGGCACGGTGACCGATGACACCGGCAAGCCGGTCGTCGGCGCGAAGGTCACGATCAAGCTCAAGGCGAACACCGGCACCGCGGTCACCGACGACAAGGGCGAGTACGCGGTGTCGAAGTTGCCGATCGGCAAGACCGTCGACGGCAAGACGACGCTCGACGACACGACCGCCGAGGTCACGATCGAGGTCGGCGGCAAGAAGCCGTCGACGTCGACGATCACGCTCGGCAAGGGTCCGAACAAGGTGCCGAAGATCGCGCTCGACCCGCTGCTGCCGCCCGGTCAGCTGCGCGTGCTCGTGCGCGCCGCTGGTACCGGCAAGCCGATCGCGAACGCGACGATCAAGATCGAGCCCGGCGGCCAGACCGCGACGTCGGGCGCCGACGGCACGCTGACGCTCGATCTGCCGCCGGGAACCTACAAGGCCACGGCGAGCATCGCCGGCTTCAAGGATCAGACGCTCGATGTCGTGATCGAGACCAACACGGTCGCGATCAAGAACTTCGAGCTGCGCAAGTAACTCCTCTCCGGTCACCGTGCGGACCTTCCTGGTGCTCTGCAGTCTCGCGATCGCGACGATCGGTGGGGCGGCGTGCAAGAAGAAGCAGGCCGCGATCGCCGAGCTGACGAAGGCGGACGGCCCCGTCGACAAGCAGACCGGAGCCGCGGCGTGGACTGCCGCGCCGGTCGGCACCGCGTTCTTCCTCGGCGATGCGGCGCGCACCGGCGATGGGCTCGCCCAGCTGCGGATCGTGAGCGGTGCGCAGATCGCGATGCAGAAGCACACGATCCTGCGCTTCGGCGGCAAAACGGACGGCGGTGGCGAGGCGCGGATCGCGGTCGAGGTCGGCGCGATCGATCTCACCGGGACCGGCAACTACGCGCTCGATATCGGCGAGGTCAAGCTGTCGCAGAACGGCAGCGTGCGGATCACGGCGACCGGCCACGGCCCGAGCACCGTGCAGCTCGTGATCGGCAAGGCCGAGGTCTCGACGCTCGGCGGCGAGACGATCCAGCTCGTGGTCGACAAGCCGGTCGAGGTCGGGCTCGACGTCGCCGTCAAGCCGGTGCCGGTCGCCGCCGACGCCGGCGTACCGGTCGATGCCGTGGTCGCGGTCGCCGACGCGGCGGTCGATGCGCCCGCCGACGCGGGCCCGCCGGCGCCGACGAGCGAGGCGACGATCGCGGTCGACGGCAAGCGCGCGGAGATCCAGCTCGCCGGCGAGACGAAGTGGACACCGCTGCCGGCCGGCGCGGGCGAGCTGCCGAAGGGCGCGAAGATCAAGCTCGGCCCCGGCACGAGCGCGAAGCTGGTGTCGCGCGGCACGACGCTCGAGCTCGCCGGTGGCTCGCGCGTCAGCATCGGCGAGGACGAGTCGTTCGTGCTCGAGGCCGGTGCCGGCAAGGCGTCGATGCGCAGCGAGTCGCGGGTCGATCTGCCGGGCGGCTCGATCACGATGAAGGGCAGCGAGGCCGAGCCGGCGGAGGCGCGGCTCGATGCCGGCCCGCGCGAGACGAAGGTCAGCGTGACGCGCGGGACCGGCAAGCTCGCGGGCGCGCCGGGCACCGAGCTCGCGATGAGCCGCGGCGAGACGGCGGCGCTGCTCAAGGCCGGATCGATCCGCACGATCGAGGCGATCCCGACATACTTCGACTTCCGCGTCAGCGCCGGCGAGTCGTTCACGATCCACGATCCGAAGCCACCGACCGCGATCCAGATCCAGTTCGGCGGCAAGTGCGGCGGCGGCGGGATCATCGAGCTCGCATCGAACGCGCAGTTCCGGACATCGCGGGTCAGCGGCGGCAAGGAGTCGGCGAACCTCGCGGTCCAGCCCGGCTCGTGGGCGTACCGGCTGCGCTGCACGTCGGGCGCGAGCGAGGGCAACGCGGTCGCGCAGGGCCGGATCTCGGTCGTCCGCGATTCGGGCACGCGCGCGCTGCCGAAGAACCCGCCGAGCAACTCGATCGACGCCGACGGTCGCGTCTGGAAGATCTCGTACCAGAGCCAGATCCCGACGCTGATCGTCAACTATCGCGGCGCGACCGGCAGCTCGTACAAGCTGCACCTCGCCGAGGGCGGCAGCGAGCAGGCGTTCGACGCGACGAAGCCGCAGGTCACGATCGCCGGCACGAAGCTCAAGGAAGGCACGTACACGTACTGGTTCGACAAGGACGGCGTGAAGCAGGACAAGGTGTCGACCTTGAAGATCGACTTCGACCAGACCGCGCCGCAGGTCTATATCGAGTCGCCGGCGAACGGAAAGCCATGGGCCGGCGACATCGACGTCCGTGGCGCGGTGCTCCCGGGGTGGACGGCTGCGGTCGACTCGGTCCCGATCCCGATCGACGGTGCCCGCCGGTTCGCGGCCAAGGTCGACAAGCCCGCAGGAACTGCGCTCGCGATCAAGCTGTTTCACGCCAAGCAGGGCGTTCACTACTACCTGCGACGCGCGAAATAGCGATAATGCACCCGATGCGCATGGCCTCGGGTGTCCTGTGTCTCTGCGTCGCGGCGTGTTCGTCTCCGGACGATGGCGGCGGTGGAGGTGGTGGCGGCGGAGTCGGCACGAGCGGGCCGTACTTCGAGCAGCCGATGTTCTTCAACCGGATCGTCGCCGGCGTGACACCGGCCACGAACAGCGACGCGATCATCTCGTCGCTGCGCGCCGCCGGCGGCTGGGGCAACGGCGATCTGATGCAGATCGATTTCTCGTTCGACGTGCTGCGCGCCGACGGCTCGACGCCGATGCGATCGTTCTCGCCGACCGGTGACTTCTACGAGCCCGACTGCGACAACGTGCAGGTGCCGGTCCCCGACGGCGGCAACGTCGAGGGCGAGACCAGCTACGCGTGCACGAACGATGGCGATTGCCACCTGCTCGTGTTCGACCAGGCGAACGGCAAGCTGTACGAGATGTGGCGCGCGAACATCGGCACGACGTTCGACGGCGGCTGCCTCGCGGTGTGGGACGGCAAGCAGTCGTACACCGACACGCTGCGCGGCGATCAGTGCACGAGCGCCGACGCCGCCGGGTTCCCGATCTCGCCGCTCTTGTTCACCGCCGACGAGGTCGCCGCGGGCGAGATCGATCACGCGATCCGCTTCATCCTGCCGAACGATCGCGTGCAGCGCGGCTTCGTCCGTCCGGCGACCCACGGCACGTCGACGACCGGCGACGCGAACGCGCCGTACTACGGCGTCCACCTCCGGCTGCGCGCCGACTATCCGGTCGACTCGCTGCCGAGCGAGGGCGCGAAGGTCGTCGCGCGCGCGATGCAGAAGTACGGCATGTATCACGCCGACGGCGGCAACATCGCGCTGACCGCGCAGAGCGATCGCTACACGACCGCGAAGTGGGACGGCCTGCTCGCGCCGCGCGATCTGGCGGATCTCACCGTCGAGGACTTCGAGGTGATCGATCACGGATCGGCGATCGACCTCACGCTCGACTGCGTCCGGTAAACTCACCTCGTCGCACATCGCATCTCGCGCACCTCCGAGATGCTCCGATTGTTTGAGCTGCAATGATTTGCGACGCTCGCGCGCATGAGGGGAATCCGGGGCCTCGCCATGGGCTCGTTTTGCGTCGCGGCGTGCTCGGGGACGATCGGCACGACCGATCCGAACGATCCGAACGCGCCGAACGATGCGTCCGCCGATAGCCGCCGCGTCGACGATCCACCGCCCGCGCAGGGCACCGGCCCGTACTTCGAGGTGCCGATGTTCTGGAACCGCGACGCGTCGATCGCGCCGAAGTCGCCGCAGAGCGACGCGATGATCGCCGCACTGCGCAGCGAGGGTGGCTGGGGCAACGCGGACAAGATGCAGATCGACTTCACGTTCGAGGTGCTGACCGCGGACGCGTCGACGCCGATGCGCTCGTTCACGCCGACCTCGGAGTTCTACACGCCGGACTGCGATCAGGTGCAGGTGCCGGTGCCGAGCGGCGGCAACCTCGAGGGTGAGTCCGGCTACTCGTGCACGACCGACGGCGACTGCCACCTGATCGTCGCCGATCGCGCGACGCACAAGCTGTACGAGATGTGGCGCGCCGACATGACGAGCGGGTTCGTCGGCGGCTGCCTCGCGGTCTGGGATACCGCGCACGCGTACGACGATCGGCTGCGCGGCGATCAGTGCACGAGCGCGGATGCCGCCGGGTTCCCGATCGCGCCGCTGCTGTTCACCGCCGACGAGGTCGCGGCCGGTCACATCGACCACGCGATCCGGTTCATCCTGCCGAACAACCGCGTGCGTCGCGGGTTCACCCGGCCGGCGACCCACGCGACCGACACGAGCGGCGTCGCGAGCGCGCCCGCGTACGGCGTCCACCTGCGGCTGCGCGCCGACTATCCCGTCGACTCGCTGCCGACCGAAGGTGCACGCGTGGTCGCGCGCGCGATGCAGAAGTACGGCATGTACCACGCCGATGGCGGCAACATCGCACTGACGGCGATGTCGGACCGCCGGACGACGGCGAAGTGGGATGGCCTGCTCGGCCCGACCGACCTGGCGGCCCTGCGCGTCGAGGACTTCGAGGTGATCGACCACGGCGACATGATCCCGCTCACGTACGACTGCGCCCGCACGCCGTAGCCGGCTGCTAGGATGGCCCGGTGCGCTGGGTCTCGCGGCTGACGACGATCGCGGTCATCCTCATCGTGGTGGCCGGCGCGGCGTTGCTGATCCGGTCGAAGGTTCCGGAGACCCAGTACGGCGGCAGCTTCAAGTCGTACACGACGTTCCGCGACGCCTCGCGCCTGCAGCCGGGCTCGCCGGTCGTGGTCGCCGGCGTCCGGATCGGCGACATCACCGGGCTCGCGATCGAGGGCCGGGTCGCGCGCATCGACCTCCGGCTCGACGACAAGATCAAGCTGCCGATCGACTCGTTCGCGACCCGCAAGGCGGACTCGCTGTTCGGCGACAGCTACATCGAGATCATCCCGGGCGAGTCGAAGGAGTACCTGAAGAACGGCGATCCGATCGCGCACGTCGAGGAGGGCGGCTCGACCGACAACACGCTGCGCGCGATCGCACGCACGATGCCGAAGATCGACAACGCGCTCGAGAACGTGCACCGCGTCGCGATCGATGGCCGGAAGTGGGTCAACAGCAAGTTCTCCGACCGGATCGAGGGCGTCGACCAGTGGCTCGCGGAGGATCACATCAACGGCCCGGTCGAGAGCGCGGACCGCGCGTTCGAGCGGTTCGAGGACGGCGCGAACCGCGCGTACGAGGCGGTGCACGACGCGCGCACGAGCTTCCCGGACCGGCTCGACAGCTTCAACGCGGGGATCACGAACGCGCGCAAGCAGATGAAGGACGCGCGCGCGGGGCTCGTGCAAGCGCTCGCCGACGCGCGCGCCGGGTTCGACCGGATCGACGAGCCCGTCGACAACTTCGGCGAGATCGTCGCGGCGATCAACGAAGGGCGCGGCAACGACTACAAGGGCACGCTCGGCCGGCTCGTCAACGAGCCCGATCTCGGCAACGACATCGAGGACGTCACCGCAGACGCAGCCGAAGGCGCGCGCGGGCTCAACCGGTTCAAGTCGTGGATCGGCGCGCGCATGGAGTTCTCGATCAAGAACGGCACCGGGCGGTTCTACGCGACCGCCGAGGTCGACGCGCGCAACGACAAGTTCTATCTCGTCGAGTTCGAGAAGAGCGGGCTCGGCGGCTATCCGTACGACAGCCTGACCGAGGTCGTCGGTAGCGACGCGTACGTGCGCCGCCAGCAGATCGAGGACCGCGTGCGGTTCACGATCCAGTTCGGCAAGCGGTTCGGCTTCATGCAGCTGCGCGCCGGCATCAAGGACTCGACGGCGGGCATCGGCGCGGACGCGCTGTTCATGAACGGCCAGCTGCGGATCTCGAGCGATCTGTTCGGCTCGTTCGATCGCACGCCGCGCCTCAAGGTCGCCGCCGCGTTCGCCGTGTTCCGGTCGATCTACGTGCTCGCCGGCGTCGACGACGCGCTGAACGAGCCGGGCGAGCTCAGCATCCGGACCGGCAACACGCCGGTGCCCGAGCAGTTCAAGGAGCTGCACTACGGGCGCGACTACTTCGTCGGCGCGATGCTGCAGTTCGACGATCAGGACCTCGCGACGATGCTGCGGTTCTATGGCGCGCTGATCGGTGGCTTCTTGCTCGTGCGCTGAGGGTATCCTCGCATCCGGTGCAGGGAGACTCGACGGACGACGACCGCGCGGTGCGCGAGACCGACCGCGCGGCGATCGCGACACAGCTCGCACCGGGCACGCTCGTCGGCCGCTACCGGATCGAGGCGCGGATCGGGCAGGGCGGCATGGGCGTCGTGTATCGCGCGCGCGACACCGAGCTCGATCGACCGGTCGCGCTCAAGCTCGTGCGCTCGCACGGCGCCGCCGAGCAGCTGACCGAGCGGCTGCGTCGCGAGTCTCGGCTGCAGGCGCGCGCCGCGCATCGCTCGGTGATCACGGTCTACGACATCGGCCGCGACGGCGATCAGGTGTACGTCGCGATGGAGCTGATCGACGGCGTGACGCTCGGCGGCTGGCTTGCGGCACGCCCGCGCTCGTGGCGCGCGATCGTCGACGTGTTTCGCGAGGCAGCCGAGGGGCTCGCGGCCGCGCACGCCGCCGGGCTCGTGCACCGCGACTTCAAGCCCGACAACGTGCTCGTCGAGCAGCGCGGCGATCGCGTCGCGCGCGTGCTCGTCACCGACTTCGGGGTCGCGCGCGCGCTCGAGAGCCCGGATCTCGCATCGGACAGCCAGCCGCGCGAGGTCGACCTGACCGCGACCGGCATGATGCTCGGCACGCCGGCGTACATGGCGCCTGAGCAGCTCGACGGCGATCCGATCGACGAGCGGTGCGACGTGTTCTCGTTCAGCGTCGCGCTGTGGGAGGCGCTGTTCGGTGCGCGGCCGTTTCCCGGCGACTCGATCGCCGAGATCGTCGCGGCGTTCGCGGGCCCGCCACGGTTGCCGCAGGCGCGCACCGGGCGTGACCTGCCGCCGCGCTGGCTCGTCGGCGTGCTGCGGCGCGGGCTCGCGATCGATCGCGACGCCCGGATCGCGTCGATCGCGGCGCTCAGTGCCGCGATCGACTGGCGACACCGCCGGCGGACACACCAGCTCGCGGTCGCGCTCGCGGCCGTCGTGGTCGCGGGCGGGCTCGGTGCGATCGCATACGCGCGCGGGGCGAGCGCGCCGCCCTCGGTGTGCGAGACGCCGCCGCCGCTGCGCGACGAGCTGCCCGCGCTCGGCGAGCGGATCGCCGCGACCGCGGGCTCGCCGGAGATAGCCGCGTACTGGCGGCAGACAACGCAGCGCTACGCCGAGCAGACCATGCAGCTGCGTGGTGTCGCATGCGCGGCCCCGCGATCGCCCTGGCTCGAGGATGTCGTGCGCTGCATCGACCGCTCGGCCGCCCAGCAGCTCGCGATCGTCGACGGCGTGGTGCGCGAGCCGTCCGCCGAGCGGCGCGCCGATATCCTGCGCGAGCTCTACCTCGCGGCGCCGCGCGAGTGCGTGTCCCCGGCGGCGCCGTCGCTGCTCGCGCTGGCCTCGAGCGATCCACGCGTCACGACCGCACGGCTCGCGCTGCTCGAGGCCGAGGGCGCATGGGAGCGTGATCCCGATGACGGCCGGGTCGCGCTCGACCGGGCGCGCTTGCTGATCGCCGATGCCGGGTTTCCGCCGTTGCGCCACGAGCTCGCGCTGCTCGAGGCGATCCTCGGGTTCGGCGATCCGAAAGCTCCGCTCGAGTTCCGCACCGTCGCACAGGCGGCCGAGCGCGACGGTCACGTGCTGACGGCGGCGCGCGCGTGGGTCGCCTCGCTGACGGGGCTCGAGACCGATCGCGACCTGTTCGCGTTCGCGGACAGCGCGCTGCTGCGCGCCGGCGATCCGCCGCGCACGCGCGCGCAGTGGCATGCGGCGCGCGCCGGCATGCTCGTCGTCGCGAAGCGGCGGCAAGAAGCCGCGAGCGAGCTCGCCCGCGTCTACGCGAGCCTCGACGCGATCGCCGCGCCGCTCGATCCGTGGCTCGCGCACATGATCGCGAACGTCGAGATCCGGGCCGGCGACTATGCGCGCGCGGCAACGCTGCTGTCGCGGGCGCTCGCGTTTGCCCGCGCGACCGGCGTTGTCCGCGGCGCCGCGCTGCTCCAGCTCGAGAACGATCACGCGTTCGTGATCGGCGAGCTCGGCCACGGCGCCGAGTCGAGACGAACGCTCGAGGCGCTGCTCGCCGGCGTCGATCCGACGAAGCGGCTTCCCGAGCCGGACCTCGTACGCACGATCCGGCTGCTCGCGTCCGAGCGCCTGTTCGCCGGCGAGTACGAGCAGGCGCTCGCGATCCTCGAGCGCTGGCGCCCGGCGATCGATGCCACGCTCGACCGCGACTCGCTGCACCGCGCGCACCTCGCGCACATCGAGGCCCAGGTCCTCGCCCAGCTCGAGCGGTTCGGCGAGGCGGAGCGGGCTGCTCGGCGTGCGCTCGAGCTCCGCGTCGCGATCCTGGGCGCGAGCAACGGCAACACGGCCGAGACCCGGATCCTGCTCGGCCGGATCTTGCTGCAGCTCGATCAGCGGCTCGCGGCGAAGGAGCAGCTCGAGCGTGGCATCACCGACCTCGCGGCGTTTGCCGGCGAGGACTTCCCGCTCGTCGCGCAGGCGCGCTACACGCTCGCCGCGTTGCTGCTCGAGCTCCACGAGCCCGACGCCGCACGGCCGATCGCCGAGCGCGCGCTCGCGGTCTACGAGACGTCGTCGGTGCTGTCCGCCGAGGAGCGCGGCTCGGTGCAGTGGACGCTCGCCGAGACGCTGCCGGACTCGGATCCGCGCGTGCGCCGGCTCGTCGAGGGCGCGCTCGCCGCATGGGCCGTCGATCCCGCGAGCTACCGCGCCGAGATCGCGGCGGCTCGGGCGCGGCTGCGCCGGCTACACGGGTAGCACGAGCGCGGCGCCGATCCGCTTGCACACGCGCTCGAGCTCGGCGCGCTCGGTGTGGCGCGGCGGCCGGCCGCGGACCTCGATCGCCTGCAGCTGCGTCGGCGGGACGTGCTCGAGCGCCTCGACGATGTCGCTGTACGCGAGCACCCAGTCGCGGGCGCGTGGATCGGTGACGTGCTCGACGGTGAACATCGCGCGGGAGAACCCGCCATGCGGATCGCGCGACAGCACGAGCGTCCCGATCTGCTCGCCGAAGCTCGACAGCGTGAACGTGCGGATCGCGAGCGGGCGACGCCGCAGCGCCCACAGCCACTGCGGCAGGCGCGCGAGCCCGCCGGCAAACCCGAGCTCGTCGAGCTGGTCGCCGAGCCACGTGCCGCGGAGCTGCGTGAGCGCCTCGTCGGGCTCGACGAACGGATCGGTCAGCGTCAACGATCGCAGACGACGCAGCTTGTCGCGCACGTCGGCCGACGCGAGATACGCGATCGCGTCGGTGTACTGATACACGTGCACGCCGGTGCTCAGGTGCAGCGAGCGGTACGGGACCTCTGGCCACTCGAACACCGCAGGTGGCTCCTCGTCAGGGTAGAAGCCGAACCCGCCGAGGTGATCGAGCTGCATGATCGGGTGACGCAGCAGCTCGAGCGGCGGCTGCAGCGGTGGCACGAGGTGGAGGCGGCGCACGGTCGCCCAGATCGGATCGCCGACGAGCCGCGCGAGCAGCTCCGGCTTGTCCTCGACGAGGTAGACCTCGTGCAGGAAGCCGCGCTCGAACCGGCAGGTGTCGCGCCGCACTGCGTGCGCGAGCGGTCCGAGCCAGCGATGGCGGAACTGCGCGAGCAGCGCGCGCTGGCGCTCGCGATCGCGATGCGCGAGCTGCAGCGCGATGAATTCGCCACGCGGATCGCCGCGCTCCTGCAGCTGGTCCGCGAGCACGTGACGCAGCGAATCGTCGTCGGGCGCCGCGATCACCTCGGCGAACAGATCGCGCTCGGTGCGCGGACGCTCGCGCGAGCGCTGCATCATGCGCGTACACGCCGCGGCGTCGGCGGCGGCGAGCGGCGGCGGCGGTGGCTGCGCCGCGAGCTCGGCGAGCGTCTGGTCGAACAGCTTGCGGAACCACTTCACCGTCGGCGTCGCGTCGGCGTAGCGCGTGACGAGGATGCGGTGGAACTCCGCCGACAGCTGCGCGAGCGCGGCCGCGGTGCGCGGATCGCCGTGCTCGACCGCGAGCGCGAGCAGCGCGGACCAGAACGGCTTCGTCGTCGTCGTGTAGAACGCCGGGCGCTGGAGCTGACGCAGCACGCCCGGACCGGTGCGCGGATCCGCCGGCCAGTGGGCGAGTGCACGGACGCGAGCGAGCGCGTCGGTCGCGCGATGCCGGGTGTCGGTGATCGTGTCGAGCAGGCGAGGCAGATCCGCGGGATCCTGCGCCGCGGCGAGCGCGAGCCACTGCTCGTGCAGCTGGCGACGCGACCGGCTCGCGATCGGCGGCAGCGTGGCCTCGAGGCGCGCGCTGACGAGCTCGACGAGCTCGGCGATCGCGGTCGCGCGGGTCGCGCGCCACGCGTGCAGCAGATGACCGAGCGCGGCGCGATCGTCGTGGTCGGCGAGCGCGCGTTCGGCGAGCGCGAGCGCGGGCTCCACGTCAGCCTCCCGCGAGCGGCGCGAGCAGGTACAGCTCGTCGCCGTCGGCGAGCGCGCGGTCGCGATGCTCGGCGACCGGGCAGCGCTCGCCGTTCAGCATCATCGTGTCCGCGAGGTGCGGCGAGTGCGCGAGCGCGTCGGACAGCGGGATGCCCGCGGCGTCCGCGGCCTCGATCAGCTGGCCGAGCGTGGTGCCCGCGGGCACGCGCAGGTACGTGTCGACGTCGCGCCAGGTGTCGCCGATCCGGCCACGGATCAGGATGTGCACCTTGATCTGGCCGCCGCGCAGCCGGTCGAAGATCCCCATCTACTCCGTGAAGCCCTCGAGGAGCTCCGCCATCCCGAGCTCCTTCGCCTTGGCCTTCGAGACGTGGCCGGTCGTCGGGTTCCAGCTCATGTGGTTGTAGTAATCATCGCGCAGCACCGGCAGCGGCACGCGCACGCCCTTGAGCGGCCCGGCGGTCAGGTTGCCATCGCCCTCGCCGAGCATCCGCGGATGCGGCGCGAAGTCCGCGGGCACGAGGCCTTCGCGGCGGTTGAACGCGGCGCGCAGGTTCTGGATCCGCTCGCCGCACGCGAGCAGCTCCGCGTCGGTCATGCCCCAGCCGGTCGCCGCGTTCAGCAGGTCGGCCCACGGCAGCGCGCCGGTCAGCATCGTGAACATGCACAGCCCGAGGCCGTTCATCACCTGGTGCGCGTTCGAGTGCAGCGCCTGCGCCTTGCCCTTGCCCTCGGTGCCCTTCCACTTGACGTTCCAGTCCTTCTTCTCGGCCGCCTTCGGCAGCGAGAACCCGACGCCGAACGTCTCGTTCCACGACGCCGAGCCGGCGGTGTGTCGCCCCGGCGTCGGATCGGCGATGTACGTGACGCCCATCAGCGAGGTGAACCGGCTGTCGTGATACGCGGGCTCGCCGCCGTGGATGTGGACCGCGAACTGCTCGCTGCCCTTGCCGACGTGCGCGGCCGCGCGCTGGACGCCGTTGCCGAGCCACGCGCCGCAGCCGTCGCCGGTGCCCATCTTGATCGTCAGCGCGAGCGCGCCCTCGCCGTTGCCCCATCGCATGTCGATGCCGTCGAGGTCGGCGGGGGTGAGCAGCCCCTTCTCGACTGCCTCGCACACCCAGCCAAGCGTCATCGACGAGCTCACCGCATCGATGCCGAGCCGGTTGCACGCGTCGTGACACGCGGTCACGAGCTCGATGTCGTCGTTGAGCAGATTCGCGCCGAACCCGACGATCGTCTCGTAGTCCGGCCGCCGGACATCGGTGAGGCCGCGCGACTTGACGCGCACGATGCCCTTGCACGGCATCGGACAGTCGCCGCACGACAGCTTCTTCGAGATGTACTTGTCGACGACCTTGCCGTCGATCTTGAGGCCGCGCTTCGCGAGCGGAAAGTCCTTCGCGCCGACGCCCGTCCAGTTCTTGATCGGCGCGTCGCCGTTCTCGATCGATAGCGCGACCGCGGCGGTCGTCCCGCGCTGCGTCCACAGCTGGCGCATCGCCGCCGTCGGCGACTGCAGCTTCGCGCCCATCCGCGTCATCAGCCGGTACATCCAGCCGAGCCAGCCCTTCGGCTTGCCGAACCACGCGAAGATCCGCGCGACGACGCCGAGGTCGCGGCGGTACTCGTCGGTGATCGCCTTGCAGATCTGCTTGAACTGCTCGGGATGCGCGATCGGGATCTCGCCTGTGCCCGACACGACGATCGCCTTCAGGTTCTTGCTGCCGTAGATCGCGCCGAAGCCCTGGCGGCCGAACGCGTGGTAGCGGTCGTTCATCACGCTCGCGATCCGCAGCTGCTTCTCGCCGGCGGGACCGATCGCGGACACGCCGACGTCGCGCTTGCCGCCGAACCGGCTCTTCAGCGCGTCGAACGTCGGGGGAATCTCCTGGCCCCACAGCTCGCCGGCCGGCTCGAACGAGACCTCGCCGTCCTTGATCACGAGCAGCGTCGGCTCGGCCGCCTTGCCGGTGACGACGACCGCATCGTAGCCGGCCTGGCGCAGGTGACTGCACACGCTGCCGCCCGAGTTCGAGTCCGCCCACGTCCCGGTCAGCGGCGACTTGCCGACGATCTGGATCCGGCCCGAGAACGGCGTGCGCAGCCCGGTCAGCAGGCCCGAGCAGATCGCGAAGCACGCCTCGGGCGCGAGCGCGTCGGTCTTCGGCGGGAAGTGCTTCCACAAGAGCCACGCGCCGAGCCCGTAGCCGCCCAGGTAGCTGCGGTACACCGACTCGTCGATCGTCTCGACGCGATGCGTCCGGGTCGACAGATCGACGAACAACACCTTGCCGAGATGGCCTTGCCGCGGCCGCACCAGTTCACCCATGACGCGCAGCATAGCGCCGCCGCCGCGATACGTTCCGTCGAAGGCCGGGCTTCCTCGCTAGCGGTTTTCTGAGATCGGGAGCCGGCGACCCCAGGTGGGTGGAGACAGGCTTCGGCCGCCCCCTCGCAAAGTGCTCGACAAGATTGAGCGGACCTGCGGCCTCCCGGTTGCAATTCTCTCGAAGGCACATGCGCACCGCCATCGTCTGCGCCCTTGCCCTCGCCGGCTGCCTGCCGGACGACCTGCCGATCACCGACGGCACGCCGCCCGCCGACGCGTCCGCCCGCGAGCTGTTCGAGTCCGAGGTGCACCCGATCCTCGCGCGCAGCTGCATCGGCTGCCACCGCAACGGCGCGCCGAGCGGCAACGTGACCGGCTTCGTCGATCCGAGCGCGCAGGCGTCGTACGACCTGGTCGTCGGCTACCGCGCCGTCGTCGGCGACTTCTCCGAGGCGAACGCGCCGGTGCTGACGTTCGTCACGCGCGACCACCACAAGGGACTGTCGTACTCGACCGCGGACGTCGCGGCGATCGTGCGCTGGCTGTCCGCCGAGGTCGACGAGCGCGAGCCGACGAGCGAGCCGCAGCCGGTGTCGAAGGAGCAGGCGATGCAGGAGTGGTCGGGCTGCATGAGCCTCGAGAACTTCCGCGCCGCGAACATGGAGGCATGGCGCAACGTGCCGACGACCGCGGGCGTCTGCGAGAAGTGCCACAACCTCGGCGAGTACGGTCAGATCACGACGATCGAGCAGCCGTTCTTCGACGCGATCACGCAGGAGCGTCAGTACTTCCTGCAGTACTTCAACTACTCGGCGGAGCAGCAGCAGATCGTGATCAACGAGACCACGCTCGCGGCGGTCGCGCAGGGCCTCGCGCCGCACGAGGCGCACCCGCGGTTCGAGCTCGAGAACGAGGGCACGATCGCGCTGCGCGCGTTCTACGATCTGACGAAGCAGCGCAAGGCGGCCGGCACCTGCGATCCGTCGCGCCTGCACTAATCGAGCACGAGGCAGCCGTCCTCGGGCCACGGCTCGCTCGTCACGCCCCACACGGTGGTCGCCTCCTCGGGGATCGAGAGCTGGTACGGCGCGTCCTCGGCGGCGTAGACGTGCACGCGATCCGAGCCGCGCATGCGCGCGAGCACCGACTGCTTCGACGCCGTGCTCGCGACCCAGATCACGGCGAGCGGACGGCCGTCGCACTGCTCCCAGCGCACGTCGAACACCTCGTCGGCGCCGGCCGGAATCCCGAGCACGCGGGCGTCGTGCGGCATCGCAAACCGCGGACACGTGTCCGAGCCGCACGTGTGATGAGCGAGCACCGCGGACGCCGCGCGCGAGGGTCGACCGGTGTATCCGGGGCTCGCGAACAGCGCCGCGGCGCGCTCGCACCCGCGATCGACGCCGAGCTCGCACGCGCGGACCAGCTCGGGCAGCGCGCCATCGACGAGTGCCTGCGACGGCCGGTCGCCGAGGACGAGGATCGCGTGACGCGCGCACGACTCGCCATCGTTCGCGTAGCAGGCCTGAAACAGATCCGTGCGAGCGGCCGCGCTGTCCCCGCGCGACACGGCGAGCGCGGCAGCCTCGCGGCAGCACTCGCTGCTATCGGCGTGTTCGGTCCCGCAGCCGTGCCGGAACGTGACTTCCGCCGACGCCGGATCGCGACCGCGCTGGTCGCGACCGGCGAGCAGGCACGCGGTGCTGTGGTTCGTCGCGCACTGCGCGTCGAGCAACGACACGGCGCTCGGCTGCGCGTGCGGCGTCCACCCGGTGAGCTTTCCGAGGACCGCGAGGCCCGCCTGCTTGCACGCCGACCGGCTGATCGCGCGCGCGACATCGCCTTCGGACGCGGCCGGGTCGTTCGCGAGCGCGAGCACGTCGGGCGCCGGCGGGGTGACGTCGAAGTCCTGCGCGGCGAGCACCCGATCGCCGTCGACGATGCGGAGCCGCCCGGTGTAGCGAACGCCAGGATACACCGTGCCGCGGACGACGAACCGGTTGACCGTCGCGTGCACGACCCAGGTCATCTCGACGCGAAGCTTCGAGTCCGCGCTCGTGCGTGCCTCGATCGTGTCGTTGCCGGTCATCGCGGCGAACGCCCGGGTCAGGCCGTCGTCGCACACGGTGTTGCGCGACAGCTCGTCGTCGAATGCGACCGCGAGCGACCCTGCAGTCGTGAGGCGCGGCGCGAGCGCGGCGAACGACGCGCGATCGATCGTCTGGTCCCCGACGAAGCGCAGCCGGGTGTCGAGCTGGTCGAGCAGCGGCGCGAGCACGCCGTCGAGCCCACCGGGATTCGCGCCGCCGGAACGCAGCGTGTCGCGCACGTGGCCGTGCAGGCGCGCGAGCTCGTCACGCGCGGCATCGCGATCGCCCTCGCGCGCGTAGTCGACGAGCGCACGCGCGGTCCCCGCCTTGCGCGCCTGCTCGAGCGCGCGATCCGGAGGCCGCATCGTGATCAGCGTGATCAGCGTGCCGACCGCACCGATCGCGACGCCGGCGAGCACGAGCTTCTTGAGATAGGGACGCGGCGAGCTGCGTCCCGCGATCCGCGCGATCGGTAGCTCGCTCATCGCTGCACCTTCGTGATCGGCAAGCAGGTACATCCCCTCGCGTAGAGCGGGTCCGACGCCTGGTTCGTCTTGCACATCGGGCATTCGCGGTCGTCCGGCCAGCGCGACTCCGACGCGAGCACGCCCCAGATCGTCTTCGTGCCCGGCGGTGGTTCGAGCTCGTACGGCAGCTGCTCGTCGACGCCGTAGACGCGCACGGGGCGTCCGACGCCCGGACGAGCCAGGACCGCATCGCGCGGTGCGCTGCTCGCGAGCCAGAAGACCACCCCGCCTTCGTCCATGTTCGTCCAGTCACCCCACCGCACGTCGAACACGCGATCGCCCGCGGTCGCGACGCCGAGCACCTGGGTGTCGCGCGCCTTGGCCCACCGCGCAGCGTCGGGGCAGGGCTGCTTGCCGGCGCACGCGCGGGTCGCGAGCACCGCGGCTGCCGACGGCAACGGCGTGCCGCCGAGCCCGGGCTTCGCGAGCCACGCGGCGGCGCGCTCGCACGCGGTGGCCGCGCCGAGGTCGCACGCGCGCACGAAGTCGCGGATCGCCTGATCGATCGAGTACTGCCCGGGTGCTGCCTCGCCGGTATGCGGCATCAGCTCGACCTCGGCGAGTCGGGTGCACGCCGCGGGATCGTTCGCCTCGCAGCCGGTGCGCAGGCTGAGCTCGGCGTGCACGCGCGCCTCGAGCATCGGATCGGCGAGCGAGTCGATCTTCGAGCTCGGTGGATTCGCGAGCGCGAGCTCGGCGGCCTCGATGCACGCGCGACCGGCGTCGGGCGACTGCGCGCGACAGCCCTTGTCGAGCAGCGCCTGCGCTTGCTTCGGATCGCGCCCGCCGAGCTCGGTGGCCGCCGCGATGCACGCGGTGCTGTTGCCGCGCTCGCATGCGTCGGCGTCGTGCTGCGCGCGATGGGTCTCGACCGGCATCACGTATCCCGTGAGCTGCTCGAGCAACCGGAAGCCGACCTGCTTGCACGCCGCCTTGACGAGCGCATCCGCGACGTCGGAGTCGTGCGAGCCCTCGACGAACTGGATCCCGTACGTCGTGAACGCGACGTCCGGCGCCGGGATGACCTTGAACGGCATCGTGACGAGCGTGCGGCCGCCCTCGACGAGCTCGAGCGACCCCTCGAGGACGATGCCCGGATAGATGCGCCGGCTGTTGCCCTCCACGTAGCCGGTGCCGCTCGCGCGCACGGCGTACGTCACGTGCAGCGCCGGCTCGACGAGCGTGTCGTCGTGAAACTCGATCACGTCACTCTCGGTCGCGGCGTGAAACGCATCGCTGATGCCATCGTCGCAACCACCGGCGCGCGCGAGGTGATCCGCGAGCGTTGCGACCTGCGACTGCGGCGAGGCGAGCGCCGCCTCGACGCCCGCGAACGATTCGCGATCGACCGACACGTGGCTCGCCTCGAAGCCGAGCACGTGGTCGACGCGGGTTCGCAGCGGGGCGAGCAGCACGTCGAGACCAGCGCCCTTGCCGTGCGCGGCATCGATGTGCGCACGCGCTGCGTCGTGCAGCCGCGCGAAGTCATCACGGACGTCGCTACGGTCGTCGGGATGGTCGCGCACGTACTCGGCATAGGCCGTCGCGGTGTGGACGCGCCGCACGCGATCGAGCTCGTGGTCGCGTGGCCGCATCGACCAGAACACCCAGATCACACCGAGGATCGCGCCGACGACTGCGAGCTTCATGGCATAGCTCGCGAGCTGATGGCGGCGATCCGGAACCCGCGCCGGAGGTAGCTCGGTCACGCCGCGGAACGTAGCAGCAGCGCTTCCCCGTCGACCGCAACAATCGACGACGTCGCAGGATCGAAACGTTCGGCGAGCAGCGTTCGGCCGTCCGCCGCCGCGATCTGGTCGCCGGGCTCGATCCGCTCGCCGGCCGCGAGCGTCGCAGCGAGGTCGCGGAGCAGCAGCGCGGCCTCGGGCGCGGCATCGGGAGCGACCCCGAGCACCACGAGATCGGGCCGGCCGAACTTGCGCAGCCCGAGCGACCACGCGGCGAGCGTGCCGTCGTCCTGCTCGTCGAAGAACAGCGTGACCTCGTGCATGACGTCGAAGCTGCGCTCGGGCGCGAGCGACGCGACCTCGGTGCCGAGGTGCGCGCGCGCCGCGTAGACGTCGATCACGACCGCCGCGCCTTCCTCGCACACGCACTTCGCGAGCGCCCACACCGCCTGGAGGTGACCGAGGTCATCGGGATCGTCGAGCTGCGCCTCGATCACGTACGCGTGCTCGGCGGCGAGCGCGAGCGCGGCGGCGCTCGGCCCGAGATCGGACGCGATCAGATCGGCGAACGGCGCGATCACCTGCGTCGTGAACCACGCCGGATCATCGGCGCGATCGCGCGCGACGAGCGCGACCGACTGCGCGCCGTCGCCCTCGCTCGGCATGCCGTGGCGGGCGCGCGAGACCGGCAGCGGATCGGGCAGCTTCGCCGACGACAGCGCGATCAACGCGACCTCAGCCGTCCCACCACCAGCGGTGTACTGCGGGCGCGGCCAGGGCGCGACCACTACTCGCCGTCTCTCGCGTCGCTGTACATCGCCTCGATCTCCTGCGCGTACTTCTGGACGACGACCTTGCGCTTGATCTTGAGCGTCGGCGTCAGCTCGCCGGTGTCGATGCCGAACGGCCGCGGCAGGATCGCAAACTTCTTCACCTGCTCGACGCGGGCGAGCGTCTGGTTCACCTGGTCGATCTGGACCTGGATCGCGGAGCGCACCTGCGGCGCCTCGGCGAGCTGCGCGGGCGCGTCGCCGCCCTGGCCTTCGGGCAGCAGCTTGCGCGCGGCCGCCTCGTCGAGCGTGACGAGCGCGGTGAGGTACTTGCGGCGATCGCCGATCACGACCGCCTCGCCGATCACCGGCGACTGCTTGAGCGCGGCCTCGATGTTCTTCGGCGCGATGTTCTTGCCGCCGGCGGTGATGATGATCTCCTTCTTGCGGCCGGTGATCGACAGAAAGCCTTGCTTGTCGAACGCACCGAGATCCCCGGAGCACAGCCAGCCGTCCTGCAGCGTCTCCGCCGTCGCCTCGGGCTCCTTGTAGTAGCCGAGGAACACGTTCGGCCCGCGCACGAGGATCTCTCCATCCTCGGCGAGCTTGACCTCGAGCCCGGGCAGCGGCGGACCGACGGTGCCGATCTTCGTGCGGCCCGGCAGGTTGTACGACGTCGGGCCGGTGTCCTCGGACTGACCGTAGATCTCGCGGATCGGCAGATCGATGCTCGCGAAGAACTGCAGGACGTCGGGCGCGATCGGCGCGGCGCCCGAGATCAGGTTGACCGCGCGATCGAAGCCGAGCGCGGCCTTGAGCTTGCCGATCACGAGCCGGTTCGCGACCGCGTACTGCAGCTCGAGCGACCTCGGCAGCGGCTCGCCGCGATCGCGCAGCTCGTTGACGCGCGTGCACACCTTGCGCGACCAGTCGACGAGCCGCTTCTTGACGCCGGTGACCTCGCCGAGCTTGGCCGACAGCACCGCGTGAAACTTCTCCCAGATCCGCGGCACGCCGAAGAACACCGTCGGACGCGCGTCCTTCAGGTTGTCCGCGAGCTTCTCGAGCGACTCGGCGAAGTACACCGTGCTGCCCGCGGTCGCCGGCATGTGGATCGTCGCCATCTGCTCGGCGATGTGCGACAGCGGCAGGTACGACAGCGACACGTCATCGCCGCGCGTGCCGCCGAGCGCGAGCAGCGTCTTGCTCGTCCACGCGAGGTTCTCGTGCGACAGCATCACGCCCTTCGGCGGACCGGTCGTGCCCGACGTGTAGATCAGCGTCGCGAGATCGGCCGGCTCGAGCGCGGCGAGCCGCTCGTCGAGCTTCGCCTCGGGCACCGACTCGGCGAGCGCGAGGAAGTCATCCCACGTCAGGACGTCGTCGCCGGTCGCCGCCGTGCCGCGCATCAAGATGATCTTGCGCAGCAGCGGCAGCCGCTCGCGTCGCGCCTTGATCTTCGCGAGCTGGTCGGCGTTCTCGACGAGGACGACGTGCGCCTCGGAGTGATGCACGATGTACTGCACCTCGTCGGGCGAGCACGTCGTGTAGATGCCGGCCGAGGCGCCGCCGGCCATCATCGCCGCGTGATCCAGGATCACCCACTCGGGCCGGTTGAACCCGAGGATCGCGACGCTGCCGCCGCGTGGAAACCCGAGCGCGATCAGCGCGCGCGCCGCGCCACGAACCTGCTCCGCGTACGTTCGCCACGTCGTCGGCTGCCACGTGCTCGAGCCCGGAGGCTTCGCGTAGTACGCGATGCTCGACGGTCGCTCGGCGGCTTGCTGGAGCAGGCGGTGAGGGATCGTGTCGCGGGTCGGCATCTCGTTAGTTCTTCTTGCGCTTGCGGCCACCTTCGCCAGCGAAATACGTCGTCGACCGCTTCTGGCCCTTCGCCTTGATCGCACCCTCGGCGATCAGCTTGCGGATCGGCAGCGCGAGATCCTTCGTCGTCGTCCCGAGCTGCTTGTTGATCTGCTCGATCCGCATGCCGGGGTTGTCCTTGACGAACGTCACGAACTGCTCGGAGAGCTGGTCGAGCTCGTCGGAGCTCCGCTTCGCGCCACGCCCGCGGGGCCGGCCGACGGCAGCGACACTGAACACGCCTGCAGCACCCCGCCCACGACCCCGACCCCCGGTGCGACCCGACAGCGCCGACTCCAACGTGTCGATGGCAGCGCGTCGCGCGAGCTCGGTGATTTGAGCCACGAACCCCTGCACCACACGATTCATCTCGTTCTGGAGGTCACTCATTCGTATTCCTCTAATCCTGTGTTCGGCGCTTGTAGGTACTAGCGATCAGCCGATGGCGCGAATGGAGCATATCGGCCGGTCACGTACAATGCCGATCACAGCAAAACCGAAAAACACTTGGATTGCGGATCAGGGACTGAAGACCGGGACGAGGTCGTCGAGGGTGATGTAGACGACCGGCCCGAGATTGCGATTCGCGAGGTGCTTGTCCGCGTAGTCGAGGAAGCCGTCGACGCGGCCGAACTCGGCAGGCGAAAAGCTGACCGACGGGTGAAAGCCCATCATCAACACGCGTGGCGAGTCGAGTGGCTCGCCATTCCAGTTCGCGTCGAACAGACCGTTCATCTCGTCCAGCGTCACGTAATCGATCATCACGCCGTTATCCGGCACCTCGAGCAGGCGCAGATTTGGCGCCGCGCTGTCGATCGGGTTCGTCTCGCTCGGATGGTACGGCTGGCTCGTGTCGTTGATCGGGCCCCAGTTCTCCATGTTCCAGCGATACAGCTCGCCGGTGTTGCGGCCCTCCCACTCCTCGATCCGCGCCCAGTTGAGCGCGCTCGTGTCGGCGGTGAAGCCGCTGTCGGCGAGCGCCGCGAGCGTGTCGATCGTCGCCGTCCAGCCGCCGGCGCGGAACGTCTTCGGCCGGTTGAGGCCATGCTGCTCGAACAGGTCGCCGGCGTGCGCGAGGAGCGTATTCGTCTCGGCCCGTGTGTAGGCGCCGAGCTTGATCGTGTAGCCGGTGATGTCCTGCGTGTAGACCGTCGACTGATCGGTGATGCAGGTCAGCCCCGCGCTCTGCACGAAGTTGCAGTACGGGTGGATGTGGAGGCCGATCTCGTCGCGGAACGTGTCGCGCTGCTCGACGAGCCACGACACGAGCTCCTGCTGGCGCGGCGCGGTCACGTTCGGATCGGTGAACGTGTACGGCCCGACGAAGTGGGTGATCCGCAGCTCGGGGTGCTCGCGGTGCATCTGATTCTGATAGGCAATCACCTGCGCGCCCGGGTCGGAGAAATCCCAGTCGGTGGTGACGAGCACGTAGTACGGGACGCTGCGGCGGAACGCGACTCTCGCGAATGCGGTCTTCGAGCCGTTCGCCGCGAGCAGCACGTCGTGCGTGCCGGGCGGCAGGCTCGCGATCGACACCTGCGCCGCGTACGAGCCGTCCGGCTGCTCGCCGAGCCGCACCGGCGGCAGATCACCGACCCACGCGTCGACGAAGTCCGTCCCCGGCGCGACGTCGACGAAGATCGTCAGCTCGTCCTGGCCCGGCGTCGCGGCATCGCCGACGAGGTACCAGTCCTTGATGCTGCGGACCGTGAACGCCGGGTCGTTCGTGTCCGGCGTCGCCGGCCTGTCGGGATCCGGTGGCGGGAAGTCATTGCCACAGGCGGCGATCATCGCGAGCAGTGCACAAACCCTGAGTCCGGCTCCCATGGCGCGGGACCCTATCACGAGGTGTCGCGAGCCAACCCGCAAAGCGCACGCGTGCGTGATCGTGCAGTGCCGGCCGAAAATGACAATGGCCCGGAGGGCCGGGCCATCGCACCTGCCGTCGCGTGGATCAGCGCGGCTTCGCGTCGGCGAGCGGCGCGGCCGCGAGGTTGTTCAGCGTCAGCGTCGCGCCGGCGGTCGGCGTCGGCGCGCCACCCTCGAAGTAGCTGTTGCTGAGGTCGCCGGACACGCCGGGCTGGGTGTCGACGTTGATGTCGCTCTGCCAGTTGTTCGACGTCAGGATCGCGTTCGTCCCGCCGTAGAACATCAGGCCGTACGGCACGCCGCGGATCGTGCTGTGCTGGATGTCGATCGTGTTGCCATTGCCACCGAAGTGGAAGTTGCAGTGCGTGCCGTCGCCGGTCGCGATGCCGATCTCCGAGTACGAGATCGTGAGCGTGCCGCCGCTCATCACGAAGAAGTCACCGCGCGAGCTCGGCGTCGGCGATGGGTTCGAGAACACCGAGTCCGCGATCGTGACCTTGCCGCTGCCCGACGTCGAGATGCCGCCGCCGCTCTGGGTCACGTAGGCCATCCGGACCTCACCGCCGGTCGGCACCTGGATGCCGCCGAACGACTCCGCCGGGTTCGTCGACTGGATCGTCACCTTGGATGCGCTCGTGCCCTGGACGTCGAGGATGCCTTGCACCGTGAGCCGCGAGGTCGCAGACATGTTGATCGTCGTGCCCGCGGCGACGGTGACGGTCACGCCCGGATCGATCGTCGTCGCGACGTCGATGTTGACCGTGCCCGACAGCGTCGTGCTCTCGGTGATGTGACCCGCCTGGCCGGAGCCCGAGCCCGAGCCGGAGCCGGAGCCGTCATCGCCGCCTCCACCACCGCCACCGGAGCCTTCATCACCGACGACACACGCCACGAGGGGCAAAGCCAACGCGAGGACCAGGAGCTTGCGCATGGCGCGAGGGTAAAGCAACGCATGTGCCGCGTGCGCACATCGCGCACGTCTGGTTGTGGCTGAAACTGTTGAGCTTCGGGCGGTGTAGGGAAACCGCGCCCGTGCCTCGATCGGGGAGCGGTTCCCCAGGGGCTGAGGACGCGAGGCACCAATGATCGTCGCGGACCTACGCCGGAAACAGAAAGCGCAGGAACCGCCAGGTCCTCGCCTTCCACGCGAGCTCGTCGTGCGTCGCGCCGGGTTCCGCGTGATAGCAGAGCGCCGCGTCGCCGGGCGTGCACGACGGCGAGTCCGAGCGCTGCCAGCCCAGGCCGATCATGCGATCGCGAACCTCGATCGTGTCCGCCGCGCCGTCGCTGTTCGTCGCGGGATCGCCGCCGTGATCGAGGTAGACCGCGACCGGCTGCTTGCCGAGCGCCGGCAGCTGATCACGCAGCGCCGTGCCGCTGTCCATCCCGGGCCAGAACGCGCCCGACAGCGACGCCGCCGCCGCGTACGTCTCGGGATAGCGCAGCGCGAGCTCCATCGCGACGAGCCCGCCGAGCGAGCTGCCGGCGACCGCGACGCGCTCGTGGTTCCACCGCACCGCCGCGAGCGCACGCGGCTGGAGCTCGGTGACCTGGAACTCCATGAACCGGCGCATCGCGTCGGCGTCGAGGCCGTACTCGGCGTTGCGCGCCGTCGAGTGCTCGGCCGCGATCACGATCACCGGCGCGACCTGGCCGGCTGCGATGTCGGCGTCGAGCTGGACGTTGACCTCCCAGCCGGTGTGGCCGAAGCAGCAGTCGTGGTCGTCCCACACGTTCTGGCCGTCGTGCATGAACAGCACGGGATACGTGCGCTGCGCGGCGTCGAGCGCGTCATAGCCGGGCGGCAGGTACGCGGTGACGCCGCGGCAGTTGCCGAGCGTCGACGAGCACGCCTCGGGCAGCTGCACGAGGTAGCCGCGTCCCGAGTCCGGCGTCGCGAGCGCGCTGTTCTTGCCGTCGGGGTTGCCCGAGAAGTCGTCGTACGCGAACGCCGGGTTCGCCGGATCGAGCGACCACGCGTCGCCGTCGACGAGCTTGTACAGATGAAAGCCCGTGGCGACCGGACCGACCGCGAGCACGAGGTCCGAGCCGCACAGCGCGCTCGAGACGACCGCCGTGGTCGACCAGTCATCGAACGTGCCGGCGATCGCGACCGGACGCTGCGTCCGGAACAGCGCGCGGTCCTCGGCCCACAGCGGCCCGAGGTTCGCGCGCGCATCGAGCTCGCCGCGCAGCGCCTCGACCGCGGCCGCGTCGCAGCTCTGCGCGGCGTCGTACAGCGCGAGGATGCAGGCGGCGCCGGCCTTGCCGGCCGGGCACGTCGTCGCGCCGTCCGGGCCACCGTCGTTGCCGGTCGCGTCGGGCTGATCCGTGGCGGAGCCGTGACAGGCGCCGGCGAGCGAGAGAATCACGAGGATCGGTGCGCGCATGTTGCCGTTCGCAACGCGGATCGGTGCAAGTCACCGACAAGGCGTGGCGCCGGTCGTCGAACAGCAAGCGACGTGCCGCGTGGTACCGATCAGAAGTGGCCGAGCCGGACGAACAGGCGATCGCGAAGATCCTCGCGGTCGGCCGCGCGACCCGCAAGCGACCGTCGCGCGCGCTGTGGATCGCGGCCGCGATCGTCGGGGTCGCGTGCGCGGTCACGTTCGTCGTGCTGATGACCGCCGAGCCGGCGCCGCCTGCCGCGCGGCCGACCACGCCGCCCGAGACCGATCATGGCGTCGGCTTCGTCACCGGCGTCGTCGTCGGGTTGCTCGTCGGGCTCGCGCTCGGGGTCGCGCTCGCGCGTCAGCGAGCCGCGCCCGACCACTCGTCGGAGAGCAAGCCGTAGAGCACGACGTCGTGCAGGTGGCGGCCCTTGCGGACGTGCTTGCGGCGCACGCCTTCGTTCACCATGCCGAGCTTGTCGAGCACGCGCAGCGAGCCGCGATTGCCGGCGAGCACCTGCGCGTAGATCCGGGTCAGGCCGCAGTCGCGGAAGCCGAAGTCGACGATCGCGCGCGCGGCCTCGGTCGCGTAGCCGAGGCCCCACACCGACGTGCCGAGCCAGTAGCCGAGCTCGGCGCGATGATCGCCGCGACCGTCGTCGGCGCGCAGCGAGCGCCGCAGGCTGATCGTGCCGAGCAGATCGTCGACCTGATCGCGATGCGTGATCGCGAGCGTCACGCCGCGGCCGAGCCGCCACCACTCGATCCGGCTGCGCACCCAGCTGCGCGCGAGCGCGATCGGATACGGCGACGGCACCGCGATCAAATAGCGCGCGACGCGCTTGTCGCCGGCACCGGCGGCGACCGCGGCCGAGTCCTGCTCGCGGAGCGGACGCAGCACGAGCCGCTCGGTGAACAGCGTCGGACCGGTGGTGGGACTCGCCGCGAGCACGACACGAACGCTCCGGCTCAGGTGGGCGGCCGCGTTCCGTTGAAGTCCTGGAACGACACGCAGCCTTCGATCGCGGCGCAATCGGGACTGCCGTTCGTCGCCGCGCGATACTCGATCCGTCCGGTCAACGTGTCGCCGGAGCTCGTCGCGTCGATCACCGAGTTGTACGTGAACGAGCACGAGTTCATCGTCTGCGAGCGCGTCCCGAACAGCTCGAGCGAGACGTCGTTACCGTCGACATCGCCGGTGTAGACGTGACCGCCGAATGCCGCGTCGAGAAACAGCCCGGCGACGCCCTCGATACTCGCGGTCACCGAGCTTGACTCCTGCGTGATCACGACGGTAATGCCACTCGTTTGATCACCAACAGTCCAGTTCTGGAACTGACAGCCATTGTCGCGATTGGTCAGCGCGATCGTGTAATTGCCTTCCACGTTCGCGTCGTCGCCACACGCCGCACACAGAATGACAATCGCAGTCAGGGCTCGCTGCAGCATGGCTGCGAGGATACCGCGACGTCGGGCCCTGGCTCAAAAGCGCTCGTCACACCGCCCGTCCGCCCGCGCGCTAGGGGTATCTTCGAGGCGGGGCCAAAAAGATGCGCGGCACGTCCCCCCTTGCCTATGTTTCGGCAGTCGCCGCACTCGTCGCGGCGAGCGCCGCCGTGCACGACGTCCTGACCCATCGCCTCGACAACGGGCTCACGCTCCACGTCGCTCCCGGCCACCCGGCGCCGGTCGTCGCGATCCAGGCGTGGGTCGGCGTCGGCTCGGCGGACGAGCGGCCCGGCGAGGCCGGCATCGCGCACGCGGTCGAGCACATGCTGTTCAAGGGCTCGACCGAGTACGGCCTCGGCGAGCTGGTGCGCACGATCGAGTGCGGCGGCGGCGAGATCAACGCGTGGACCGCGTTCGACCACACCGTCTATCACGCGGTGCTCGGCCGCGATCACACCGACGCCGCGATCCACGCGCTCGGCGACACGCTGCTCGCGCCGCGCGTCGATCCCGACGAGATCGCCCGCGAGCGCGAGGTGATCCTCGAGGAGATCCGCCAGGGCTCCGACGATCCGGCGCGCAGCGTCGCCCAGAGCCTGTTCGCGACCGCGTTCGTCCATCATCCGTATCGCCGGCCGGTGATCGGCACCGCGGACAGCGTCAAGCGGCTCGGCGAGCGCGAGCTGATCGACTTCTTTCGCGGCTACTACGTCGCGGACAACCTGACGCTCGTCGTCGCCGGCGACGTCGATCCGGCGCGCGTCGTGCGCGCGGTCGAGCGCCGGTTCCGCGCGATGCCGTCGGGCCGGCCGGCGCGCCGGGTCCCCGCCGAGCCCGAGCAGACCGCGCCGCGCGCGCACGCGAGCCTGCGCGACGTCGCCGAGGCGTACCTCGCGGTCGGCTTCCACGTCCCGGCCGCGCGTCACCCCGACGTCGCCGCGCTCGACGTCGCCGCGATCCTGCTCGGCCAGAGCGACTCGGCGCGGCTGCCGCGGCTGCTCCGCGATCGCGAGCAGCTCGTGACGAGCGCGTACGCGAACGTCCACGCGCTCCGCGATCCGGGCCTGCTCGTGCTGTCGGCGACCGCGCGCAGCACCGAGGCGCCGGCCGCGCTCGGCGCGCTCGTCGATCACGGCCGCGCGCTCGCGAACGAGCTCGACTCCGACGAGCTCGAGAAGGCGCGGATCCAGGCCGAGACCGCGTTCGTCCGCCAGCTCGAGACCGCGCAGGGCCGCGCGCGCTCGCTCGGCTGGCACGCGACGGTCGCCGGGGATCCGCAGTTCGGCCACGTCTACCTCGATCGGATCCGCGCGGTGCGCCGGCACGACGTCGCGAAGGTGATCGGTCGCTACGTGCGCGCCGACAACGCGAGCATCGCCGCCGTGCTGCCGAAGCCGCGCCGCGACGCGACCCGCTCGCGCCGCCACGTCGTGTTCGCGCAGAAGGCCGAGGCGAAGCTGCGGCGCACGCTGAAGTCGCAGGCGCAGCCGGGCGCCGTCGTCGACAAGCGCGTCGTGCTCGGCAACGGCATGACGCTGCTCGTGCGCCGCGATCCGTCGGTGCCGGTCGTCGCGATGCGCGCGGTGTGGCGCGGCGGCCAGCGGATCGAGGACGACGCGCATGCCGGCGCCTCGACCCTGCTCGCCCGCATGATCACGCGCGGCTGCGGCACGCTCGACGCCGCCGCGATCTCGGACCGCATCGATCGGCTCGGTGGCTCGATCGGCGGCATCGCCGGCCGCAACAGCTTCAGCCTCGCCGCCGAGTGGCTCGCGCGGTCGTGGAAGCCCGGGCTCGAGCTGCTCGCCGACTGCATCACGACGCCGACGTTCGCCTCCGACGAGCTCGAGCGCGAGCGCCGGTTGCTGCTCGACGATCAGATCGCGCAGACCGCGAACCCGACGCAGGTCGCGTTCCGGCTGTTCAGCGAGGCGCTCTACGGCACGCACCCGTACGCGCGCGACGTGCTCGGCACCGCGACGTCGATCGGCAACCTCGAGCGCGACGAGCTCGCCGCGTTCTACCGCGCGCGCTATCCGGTCTCCGGCCTGACGCTCGCGATTGTCGGCGACATCGAGGTCGACGAGGTGATCGCGGCCGTCCGCGCGCGGTTCGATCGCGTCCCGCGCACGAAGCTCGCACCGGATGCGCCGTCGAAGCTCGCGAGCCGCAGCAAGCCGATCGAGGTCTATCGCTTCCTCGATCGCACGCAGGCGCACCTCGTGATCGGCTTCCCGGGCGCGACGCTCGACGCACCCGACCGGTTCTCGCTCGAGGTGCTCGTCGCGATCCTCGGCGGGCAGGGCGGCCGGCTGTTCGCGGAGCTGCGCGACCGGCGCGCGCTCGTCTACCGGATCTCGGCGCACTCGATCGAAGGCGTCGAGCCCGGGTTCGTCGGCGTCTATCTGTCGTGCGCGCCCGAGAAGCTCGAGCAGGCGGTCGCCGCGGTGCGTGCCGAGCTCGACCGCGTGCGCCAGGACGGCGTCACCGCCGGCGAGCTCGAGCGCGCGCGCAGCTACCTGATCGGCAGCCACCAGATCGCGATGCAGCGCCGCGCCGCGGTCGCGAACGCGATGGCCTATCACGAGGCATACGGCCTCGGCTGGGAGAGCTGGGCGAAGTACGACGACGCGATCCGCGCGGTCCGCACCGAGGACGTCGCCGCCGCCGCCGCCGCTTATCTGCGTCCCGAGTCGATGATCACGGCGACCGTGCGGCCGCCGCTCGCGTCGCCCGCCGCGACGAAGCGCTCGAAGGTCAAGCAGCCACCACGGCCGAACGTCAAGCGCGAGCTCGTGGTGCCGCCGCGCGTGCGCCCGCGAGGCAACGCGTGAGCGATCGCGCCTGGCAAGGCCGGGGTGATCTCGCGTCGAGCGTCGTCCTGATCTTTCCGCTGTTCCTCGCCTACGAGATCGGCGTGCTGTTCGCCGGCCACGTCAACGGCGCCGACGTCGTCACGCGCGCGGTCTACGGCGCGCTCGGTCGCTCGACGTACCTGCTGCTGAACGCGGTGATCGCGTGCGGCTTCTTGCTGTGGCTACGCAAGACCCAGCGGTGGTCGACGCTGACGTTCGACGTCGTCGCGCCGCTCGTGCTCGAGGCGATGCTGTACGCGCTGACGCTCGGCGCGCTCGTCACGGTCGTCCTCGATCGCGTGCTCGGCCTCGGGCTCACCGGTGGCTCGATCGTCAACGCGCTCGGTGCCGGCGTCCACGAGGAGCTCGTGTTCCGGCTCGGGCTGCTCGGCGGCATCGTCGCGCTGCTGTCGCGCAATGGTCCGCCGTCGCGGCTCGCGATCGCGCTCGCGATCGTCGCGTCGTCGGTCGCGTTCTCGGCGGCGCATCACCTCGGCGCGTACGGCGAGCCGTACAGCCAGCACACGTTCTTGTTCCGCTGCCTCGCGGGCTGCGTGTTCGCGTGCGTGTTCTGGTTTCGATCGCTCGCGCACGCGGTGTACGCGCACGCGTTCTACGACATGCTCGTGTACTGGCGCGGCTGAAGTTCTCCGTTCCGGTTCCGGTTCTCCACTCTCCGTTGTCAGGGCGCACGCGTACGGCGAGGACGTTGCTGTGAGACTGGGGTCGTTCGCTGCCGGTGCGGTTCGGCTGTGGTCTCCTCACGAGCTCGATCAACACGGCCAAACGTGAAGTCGTTTCGACGGCTGATCCTCGGCGGCGCAACTGAGTTGGGCACGATGCGCGATGTCGACTCGCGACGTCGCCCTTGAATAGGGAACGGAGAAGCGGAATCGGAACGGAGAAGCGCTCTCAGTCCATGCCGAGCGTGCCGCCGCCGTCGATGTCCATGCGGCCGACGTAGAGCTCGAACTTCACGCGCTTGATCTGGTCCGAGTTCGCGGTCGCCTGCACGACCTGCGCGTGGTGGATCCCCATCTCGTAGAGATTGATCCGGAACAGCGTCGACTTCTTGTCGGGCGCGAGGAACTCGATCGCGCCGGTCTTCTGCGCCTTGACGTCGTTCATGCCCTTGACGACGTAGTCGTGATACCACTGCAGCAAGCGGTCGGCGTACTCGAGCGAGATCGTGCCGATCACGTTCGGGAACTCGATCTTCGTCGGCTCGATCGATGGATAGCGATCCTCGCCGGTGTAGAGCTTCTTGATTCCCTGCTTGATCGTGAACGACTCGATCTTGTTGGTGAACTTCATCTCGTCGAGCCCGTCGATCGTGAGCCGGAACGACGAGGGGGTCCACAGCTTCTGCTTGGTCCCCATGTTGCCTTGCACGCGTCCACCCGACGACTTGCGCGACAGCACGCGCTCGGGCTGGATCTTGATCTTCATGAACGCGGCGTCCTTCGACGAACCGTCGAGCGCCGGGAACGTGGTCTCGGAGATCAGCGCGTCGAAGAACTCGTGCTCGAACGTGCGATAGAGATCGAAGTTCGCGTGCGTGATCTGACCGTTGCGGCGGCCGAACTGCTTGCGCCACGACGCCTGGATCCAGCGCAGCACGTCGTTCGCGCCGGCGATGCCGAAGTCGATCGAGAACGGCTCGATGTCGACCACCGAGGTGTGCTTGACGCGCATGTTCTCGGGGCCCACCGGTTCATCGACCGTACTGGCGCGCACGTACCCGCCGTCGACCGACTTGAGGTACGCGGTCGAGGCGTGGCCATCGATCTGGAGCTCGAAGTGGCCGGCCGTGTACGAACGCTTCTGCAAGGTCATTGGAGAGCCTCAGCTTAACGCAACGGTATACGGCCCTTGGGGTTGCATCCTCCCTCGATGGCGCCGCGCAGGGGCTTGGCGACCGCGCCTTGCGGGGACGCCACCCCCCAGGTGCAACCGGCCCCAGAACGGTTCGCAGATGCCGGCCTCGACGGGAAGCGCTGGGATTGCCTGGCACTAGCGCACTCGATCGCCCATCATCGATCGCAGCAGGGGGCTGCGGGGCCGGCACGGCACTTGTACTAATGACGGGGCCAACGATGACGATGAGGGTGAAGCTCGCGTTCCTGGTCGTGCTCGCGCTGCTCGTGGGCGCGCAGCCCAGCCATGCCGAGAAGGCCAAGGCACGCGCCGACGCGAAGGTCTACAACCGGGCGGGCGAGCAGGGGAAGGTCGTCGTCAAGGTCAAGGAAGGCCAGAGCCTCACCGTCCTCGACAAGGACGGTCGCTGGCTCAAGGTCCGCGTCAGCGGTCGCACCGGCTACATCCCGCGGTCGAAGGTCGAGCTGCCCGAGGGCGACGACGAGATCGTGCGCAACACGCGGAGGCGGCCATTCGTCGACGGGCGCGGCACGAAGCGCGGGTTTGGCGGCGAGGCCGGCCCGGACGATCGCGTCGGCGCCGACGCGGTCGACGTCGAGAAGCCCGAGCCGCGCGGCAAGGACAAGGTCAAGGACAAGGACAAGGACAAGGACAGCGACGACGACGCGGACAGCGACGACGACACGTCGAGCAAGGACACCGACGACGACGAGCCCAAGGATGCCAAGGACGACGACGAGGCCGAGGCGCGGGCGACCGCGCGCGTCAAGAGCAAGACGACGGTCTACGCCGAGGCGAGCGGCGACAGCGACGAGGCGTTCACCGCGAGCCCGAAGATGACGCTGTTCCCGACCGGCAACAAGAAGGGCAAGTACGTCGAGGTCGAGAACGAGGAGGGCGACATCGGCTTCGTGCTCGCGTCGAAGCTCGAGATGGAGGAGGTCGAGGGCGGCGAGGGCGGGGCGCCGAAGACCCGCGTGATCGATGGCCGCGCGCGGCTCGGCGTCACGATCATCCAGCAGGGCCTGCGCACCGCGGGCGGCGTGCCCGAGCAGCCGGACAACTACAACCTCAGCACGTCCGCGATCACGCTCGCGCTCGGCGGCACGTACCTGCGGCCGTACAGCAAGCAGTACATGCTCGGCGCGGATCTCAACTTCGACCTCGCGAAGGCGGTGCCGGGCATCGAGGTCGGCGACGGCACGAAGACGAGCATCACGCTCTACAACCTCAACGTGCGCGGCCTCGTCGGCTACGACATGAAGAAGAAGAGCGGGATGATGGTGTTCGGCCGGCTCGGCCTGCGCTGGCAGTCGTACCAGGTCGCCGACGCGCTCGACCTCACGAAGAACAAGGCGAAGCTGCCGTCGGAGATCCTGACGTCACCGACGCTGGGCGCCGCGCTCACGATCCCGAAGATGACGCCGAAGATCGGCCTGCGGTTCAGCCTCGACGCGATGCTGTTCGCCGCGAGCGTCAAGCAGACGAAGAACCTCGAGGACGGCCAGGATCCGAGTGCGAAGGGCGCGTGCCTCGGCGCCGGCTTCACGTATCGCTGGAAGCCGGCGATGGACATCCAGGCGACCTACGACCTCAACTACATGAAGTACAGCTTCGGCGCGCCGGTCGACACGTCGATGCGCGGCCACATGGGCACCGACGTCAAGCGCACCGACATCTTCCACGCGGTGACGGTCGGCATCGCGAAGGCGTTCTGAGCCGTACGGTCACGCGGGCGGCTTGAGGATCAGGTTCGCGGCCTGATCGCGGAGCACGCGCAGCACCATGTCGTTGACGGTGTCGCCGCGCTCGAGGCTCGCCTGGTACTGGTCGGCGATCTCGGTGTACTCGAGGAACGCGGGCGTGAACTCCTCGAACGACAGCTTCTTGACGAGCCGGCCGTTGTACTTCGCGAACGCGCCGACCTGCAGGTCCCCGAGCTCGGTCATGAACCGATCGAGATACTCGTGGTAGCGGGCCGGCAGATCCTCGATCACGCAGGCCCGAGCATATCACTCGCTATTGACGCGGCGTCGGGAGCTTGTCGAGGTCGATCTGGCTGAGCGCGAGCCGGATCAGCTGTGACTTGTTCGCCTTCGTCCAGCCGCGCCGCTTGAGCTCGGCGACCTTGGCCTCGAGCTCCTCGATGTCGCGCGTGTACATCGAGATGCAGATCACCTTGTAATGCGTCGGCTTCTCGGCGGGAGCGCGCCGCCGCGGTGCCGCCGCGTCGTCCTCGCCGCGCGGTCGCCGGCCGTAGTACTCCTCGCTGAGGATCGCGTCGGCGTCGCTCAGCGGATCGTGTGCCATCAACTTCTCTTCCTTCATGGGTGGCCTCACAGCGTCGCGACGCTCGGTTCGGAGGAGGTCTGGCTCGAGGCGAGCGACGTCTCGGCGGTCCGCGCCGTCGTCGACAGCACCCAGTCGCAGACCCGGTTGTAGTCGGCCGCGCCGTGCGAGATCGGCGCGTACTCGAAGATCGTCTTGCGGTGGCTCGGCGCCTCGGCGAGCCGCGTGTTGAGCCGGATCGGCTCGAGGCACTTGTGCTTGAAGTGGCCCTGCAGCGTCTCGAGGACCTCGCGCGCGAGCCGGGTGCGGCCGTCGTAGAACGTCGGGAGCACCGCCGAGATCCGGACCGCGTGGCCGAGGTGGCGCTCGACGTCCTTGATCGTGCGCAGCACCTGCTTGACGCCGACGAGCGCCAGGTAATCGCAGGTCACCGGGATGATGACCTCGTCGACGTACGACAGCGCGTTCTGGTTCAAGAGATTCAGCGACGGACCGCAATCGATGATCACGAAGTCGTAGCGCCGCGACACCTGCATCAGGTTGAGCCGCTTCGTCAGCATCTTGCTGCGCGCCTCGACCGGCTGGCGCGCGAGCCAGATCTCGGCCGCGGCGAGCGTCGCATCGGACGTGATCACGTCGAGGTGATTGCGTACCGGCACGGCGGCGTCGGTCGGATCGAGCCCGTCGACGAGCACGTGGTACAGCGACTTCTCGCCGGCAACCCCGAGGGAAACCCCGACGTTGCCCTGCGCGTCGGTGTCGATCAGCAAAACGTCATTCTCGCGCTCGCCGAGCCCGGCTGCGAGATTCACCGCGGTCGTGGTCTTACCGGTGCCACCCTTCTGGTTGAGGATCGCGATGCGGCGCGCGCGCTTGGCCCGGAACGCCTCGTCACCGAGTCCCTGCTTGCGGCAATCGAGCGAGCAGTAATGATTGCGCTCGCCGTCCGGGGTCACTGCGATCTGGAACACGAAGGCCGGCTGGAACTTCTGCCCGCACGCGCTGCACGTCTTCTCCATGCCCTTATCGAAGCGGCATCGACGGAACCGGGGCAAGTTTTCGGCGCCGACGGCGCTATAGTCGCCGCGTGATCGCACGGCATGTCGTGGCAGAAGGGGTGGACGCGGAGCACGTCGCGAAGCAGCTCGTCGACGAGCTGCGAGCACCAGATCTCGAATGTGCGTTCGTGTTCGCCGACTGGCGGCTCGACCCGAACGTGATCGCGCGGGTGACCCAGCGCGGGCTGTCCCCGGCGCGGGTCGTCGGCGGCACCTCGGTCCAGGTGATCGGGTCGCGCACGCTGTCGATGGCGGCGGTCGGCCTCGGCCTGTACGGCGACTGGCTGCGCGTCGGCATCGGCATGGCGCCCGAGCTGTCGAAGTCGCCGCTGACACGCAGTCGCGATGCGGTGCACACCGCGGCGATGGCGCTCGGCCTCAGCACCGAGACGCTCGACCCGTCGCGCCACGTCGGGATCACGTTCGTCGACGGCCGGTCCGGCCACGAGGAGGCGTTCTGCATCGGCTCGGCCGCGGCGGCGCCGCAGATCCGGTTCGTCGGCGGCTGCGCCGCGATCGACATCAACACGCCGGGCAAGACCTACGTCTGGGCGCACGGCGAGGTGATGAGCGACGCCGGCATCGTCGTCCTGCTGCAGAGCGCGCTGCCGTGCTACGCGGTGACGTCGTCGCACCTCGTGCCGACCGAGCTGAAGACCGTCGTCACCGCGGCGTCGGGGCGTAACATCCTCGAGCTCGACGGCCGGCCGGCGCTCGCGCGGCTGACCGAGCTGGTCGCGAAGCTCGGCGACACGCTCGACCGCCCGCAGCCGTCGCACTGCTTCGCGCGCTACATCGAGGGCACGCCGTACGTGCGCTCGATCATGGGCTTCGAGGGCGATCAGCTGAGGCTCGCGAGCGCCGTCGAGGTCGGCCACGTCCTGCGCATCATGCGGCCCGGCGATTTGATCGGGCAGACGCGCCGCGATCTCGCGATCGCCGCGGAGCGCGTCGGCGGCACGATGTCCGCGCTGCTCGCGTTCTCGTGCATGGGCCGCCACTGGGAGGCAGGCGCGCGCGGGCTCGAGAAGGAGCTCGCCGAAACGTACGCCGCGTATCCGACGACGGGGTTCCAGACGCTGGGTGAACAGAGCGGCATGCTGCTCGTGAACCACACGCTGACCGGGCTCGCGATCGGGGCGCGCAAGCTATGACCGAGCGCTCGCGCGAGGCCGAGCGCGCCACCTGTGACGCCGATCGGATCGTCGAGCTCGAGGGCGAGCTCGCGGCGGCCCAGCGCACGATCGACGTCCTGATCGCGCGGCTCGAGCGCACGAACACGAGCTCGCCGACGCAGAACGAGCTGTTCGATGCCGCGGTCCGGCTCGGCCACGTCCTCGAGGAGCGCACGCGCGAGGTCGAGGATGCGCGCGCCGAGTTCCGCGCCCTGCGCGCGAACCTCGATCAGATCGTGCGCCAGCGGACGCGCGCGCTCGCCGAATCCGAGGCCCAGCTGCGCGCGAAGAACGTCAAGCTCGAGCGTCAGGACCGCGAGAAGACCGAATTCATCTCGATCGCGGCGCACGAGCTGCGCACGCCGCTGACGAGCATCGTCGGCTACCTCGATCTGTTCTCCGAGGGCCGGTTCGGTGATCTACCGCCGCTGATCGCGCGGCCGATGGCGTCGGTGCGGCGCAACGCGCATCGCCTGAAGCGCCTCGTCGACGACATGCTGCAGGTGACGCGGATCGACGCGCGCAAGGTCGTGCTGCGGTTCGAGCCGGTCGATCTCGGCGAGGTCGTGCGCGACGTCATCACCGAGCTGTTGCCGCTCGCGAACCAGCGCAAGCAGAGCCTGAACGCGCACATCCAGCCGATCGCAAACCTCGACGGCGATCGCGACAAGCTCGTCCAGATCGTTGTCAACCTGGCGTCGAACTCGATCCGCTACACGCCGGACTCCGGCCAGATCGACATCTACGTCGACGAGGCACCGCGCGATCGTTACCCGACCCCCGGTGGCTGGGCGCGGCTGCGCGTCCGCGACAACGGCATCGGCATCGAGGAGGCGGACCGCCAGCGGATCTTCACGCCGTTCTCGAGCGGCTATCCGGCGAAGCACCACACGTCCGCCGGCCCCGACTCCGCCGGCCTCGGGCTCTACATCGCGCGCGGCCTGATCGAGCTGCACGGCGGCCTGATCACGGTCGACTCGCAGCCGTCGGTGTTCACCGAGTTCACCGTGCTGCTGCCGTTCCAGCAGCAGGTCAAGCGCGACGCCGAGCCGCGCGCGAGCGAAGCGGTCACGTGACCGGTCGCGGATCGATCGAGTGATCGGCGCGTCGATCCGTTCGATCGAAGACGCCCGCGCGCCGATCGCGTAACGCCGCGGGATCGCGGGCTGCCTACACTGGCACCTCGGTTGCTGCATGCGGTCCCGTCCGTGCTTTCACGGGAGGGAATCATGACGCGACTGTTCATTCTCGCTGTGCTGCTGGGTTCTGCTTCGATCGTGGCCGCCGGTCCCGGCGACGAGGCTCGTGCCGGCACGAAGGGCACCGTCACCGCGTACGACCTCGACGGTCACACCGTCCTCGAGAACAAGGTGTGCCTGAAGATGGGCCGCTACTCGTGGGACTACGTGCGGTGCGGCAACTGGCTGCGCGACAGCATCAAGTTCCAGCTGTGTCGCCGCGCGACCGCGGGCTCGACGGTGCCGTACCTGTACCAGATCGGCGACGGTCGCCCGATGCGGTCGTCGGTGTACTGCCGTCGCTACTGACCGCCGTGTGGTACAAGCAAACGATGCCTCGTCTCGTCGTGCACGAGCCCGGCGGTGTTCGATCGTCGGTGGCGGTCGAAGGCGAGCTCCAGATCGGCCGCGACGCCGGGATGGCGCTCGTGCTCGGTGATGGCAAGGTCTCGCGCCACCACGCGACGATCGCGCGCGAGGACGGCGCGTGGATCGTGTGCGATGCCGACTCGCGGCACGGCACGTTCGTCAACGGCGAGCGCGTGCAGCGCCACGTGCTGCGCGATGGCGATCAGCTGCAGATCGGCTCGACCGTGCTCGCGTTCGAGCAGGCGGATGACACGAGCGCGGTGCAGCTGCACATCGCCGCAGATCCTGCCGCGGGCGCCAGCGCCGAGACCGCACACGGCGAGCAGCGCGACGAGCGGCTGCAGGTGTTCTATCAGCTCGCGGAGGCGACCGCGGCGATCGACGATGCCGACGCGGCGCTGCGGCGCGCGCTCGCCGCGATCGTCGCGGTGCTCGGCTGCGAGCGCGGCGTGATCGCGCTCGGCGACTCGGCACAGACGCTGCGCCGCGCCGCCGAGGTCCAGGCGCGCGAGCTCGTGATCAGCCGGTCGGTGATCGACGGCGCGCTGACGCGGGGCGAGGCGCTGCTGCTCGGCGGTGACCTCGTCGAGCCGCACAGCCTCGTGCGCCAGGGCGTGCGATCGGCGATGGCGGCGCCGCTGCGCGTGCGCCAGCGGACGCTCGGGCTCGTGTACGTCGACGATCGCGGGCGCGCGGATCGATTCGGCAAGCCGGATCTCGAGCTGCTGGTCGCGGTCGCGCGGCTCGCGGGAGTGATCGTCGACGTGTCGGCGCGCTACGAGCGAGCGGTCGCGCTCGTCGAGGTCGCGCAGGCGGAGCGCGTCGCGCCGGAGCTGATCGGCAAGAGCGAGCAGATCCGGCAGGTCCGCCGCGAGGTCGAGCGGTTCGGGGCGACCGAGCTACCGATCCATCTGACCGGCGAGAGCGGCGTCGGCAAGGAGCTCGTCGCGCGCGCGATCCACCAGGCGTCATCGCGCAGCGGGGCGTCGTTCGTCGCGGTGAACTGCGCGGCGATGCCGGACACGCTGCTCGAGAGCGAGCTGTTCGGCCACGTGCGCGGGGCGTTCACCGGCGCGGACAAGGCGCGGCGCGGCAAGCTCGCGCTCGCCGATCACGGCACGCTGTTTCTCGACGAGGTCGCGGATCTCAGCCCGGCGGCGCAGGCGAAGCTGTTGCGCGTGCTCGAGGACGGCGAGGTGGTGCCGGTGGGCAGCGAGACCGCGATCCGCGTCGACCTGCGCGTCGTGTCGGCGTCGCACAAGGATCTGCGCCGCGCGGTCGCCGACGGCCGGTTCCGCCAGGATCTGTACTACCGGCTCGCCGGCGCCGAGATCGCGATCCCGCCGCTGCGCGAGCGCGGCGCGGACGTGATCGAGCTCGCCGAGACATTCCTCTCGCGCGTCCGCGTGAAGCGGCCCGGGCCGTCGCGGCTGTCGGCCGAGGCGGTCGCCGCGCTCGCGAGCTATGCGTGGCCCGGCAACGTGCGCGAGCTCCGGCATGCGATCGAGCGCGCGTGCGCGATCGCGATCGGTGACGTGATCGAGGCCGGCGACCTCGCGCTGCGCGCGCCGCTGGTCGGCGAGGGCGCACCGCCGGTCGCGCGCGGCTCGCTCGCGAGTCAGTACGCGGCGCTCGACGCGACCGAGAAGAAGCTCGTCGAGGAAGCGATGGCGAAGGCGAACGGCAACGTCTCCGAGGCGGCGCGGCTGCTCGGGATCACGCGGATCATGATGAAGCGGCGGATCGACCGGTTCGCGAGCGCCGGACCGGAGTCGAGCGGCGAACCCGAGTGAACGGCCGCCGTCGCGGTTACACTGATCCGGTGCCGCCCGGGGATCGCGCGCTCACGACGGACGCAGGTCCGCCGGTCGTGGTGGCGCCCGCGTTCGCGCCGGGGATGGTGATCGACGAGCGCTACCGGATCGAGGCGCGGCTCGGCGCAGGCGGCGGCGGCACGGTGTGGCGCTGCTTCGATCGCAAGCTCGAGACGATCGTCGCGCTGAAGATCGTGTCGAGCGATGGCGATCTCGAGCGCTGGCGGCGCGAGGTCGCGATGGCGCGCCGGATCGCGCATCGCAACGTGTGCCGCGTCCACGATCTCGGCGAGACGGCCGAGCTGCGCTACGTGACGATGGAGCTCGTCGAGGGCGACAGCCTGCGCGCGCGCATCGGGCCTGCGCTGCCGGCCGCCGAGGCGCGCGAGCTGTTCGAGCAGATCGTCGGCGGTGCCGCCGCGATCCACGCCGCGGGCGTCGTCCACCGCGATCTCAAGCCCGAGAACGTCGTCGTCGCGCGCGATGGCCGTGCCGTGATCGTCGACTTCGGGCTCGCGCGCGAGCCTCGTGCGGGCGCCGCCGCCGACGCGCTCGCACCGACGGCGCCGGCGGTCACGCCGTCGAGCGAGGCGGTGACCGCGGTGCTGCGCGGCCCGACGCCGACGCCGGATCGGATCCCGAGCGCGACCGTGACGAACGCGGGCACGATCGTCGGCACGCCGCGCTACATGTCGCCCGAGCAGGCGGCGGGCGAGGTCGTCGACGCGCGCACCGACGTCTGGGCACTCGGCCTGATCGGCCACGAGCTGCTCACCGGCAAGCTGCCCTCCGGCGACGAGCACGGCCGCGCGATCGCGCCGGACGTCGATGCGAAGTGGCCGGGCATCGCGGCCGTGCTGCGGCGCTGCCTCGCGCTGCTGCCCGACGAGCGTCACACGGACGCACGCGCGCTCGAGCAGGCGGTGCGTCAGCTCGCGCACCGACGCCGGCGCTGGCCGTGGGTCGCCGCGGCCGCCGGCGTGCTCGCGATCGGCGGCGTCATCGTTGCCACCCAGCTGTCCGGATCTCGGACGACGCGTCCGGTTCCCGGACCGTATCGCATGGCGCAGCTCACGCACGGGGTCGACTGGCCGGACGACATGCCGCACTCGCTCGCGCTGTCGCCCGATGCGATGCGGTTCGCGTACACCACCGTTGGCCCGAAGCTGTTCGTCCGTCCGCTCGCGGGCGGCGCCGCGGTCAGCTGGCCGATCCCGAAGTACGTCCGGCCGGCGACCCAGCTCGATCGCCCGCCGGTGCAGCGCGATCTCGTCACGGTGATCGTCGCCGGCTGGTTCAGCGACGGCAGCGTCGCGATCGAGGGCTCGACGTACGACGGCTCGTGGCACGTCTACCGGGTCTACGAGGACGGCCGGTTCCACGCGCTGTACTCCGGCCGGGGCCGGCTCGCGCTCGCGGTCGATCCGGTGCACGACCGGCTCGCGATCGGCCCGCCCGGCGAAGCGATCGCGGTGCTCGACCGCGATGCGACCGCGCCGCGCCGGGTCGCGGCCCTCGCCGAGGCCGAGGCGACGATCGCGCTCGCGTGGTCGCCCGACGGCGAGCAGCTCGCGGCGCTGCGCGCGCCGGGCAAGCCCGACGAGCCAGCCGTGCTCCAGCTCGTCGATCCGCGCGGTGGCCCGGCGCGCGAGCTGTGGCGCGGTCCGCTGCGCACCGACACCGCCGACGCCGTCGTCGGGCCGCTGCTCGCGTGGCTCGCCCGCGATCGGCTCGCGCTGTCGGCGCAGGATCCCGACACCCGCGAGACCTCGCTGCTCGTGATCGATCCGGCGACCGGCGAGACGGCGGTCCGCGAGGTCTGGAAGCAGGACCACATCGGGCTCGCCAGCGCCGCGCGCGGCACGCTGCTGCTGCTGCGAGGCACGGCCGAGGACACGGTGCAGGTCCGCGACAAGCTCGGGTTCAAGATCACGCGCGTCCCGGCCAAGGACGTCCAGGCCTCGCGGCTCGCCGGCTGGACGACCGACGGCCAGCTGGTCTACCTCGAGGGACCGCCCGGGGCCGGCCGGATCGTGCGCGCGATCCCGGGCAGCGCGGCGACGCCGTGGCCGGGCACGACGGCCGGCCTCGAGGTGCCGGATACCGTCGTCGACAACGACGTGATCGCGCACCTCGTCGATCCCGCCGATGCGCGCAAGCTGCTCGTCGTGCGCCTCGCGCCCGATGGCAGTCGTCGCCCGCTCGCGCGGATCGATCGCGAGCCGGTCGTCGATCCGGTGCGCTGCGCGGGCGACCGCGCGCCGCCGTGCGTGATCGAGCAGATCGATGGCGATGGCACGATCACGTGGCACGAGCTCGATCCCGAGACCGGCGCGATCGGCCGGCTCGTCGCGCGCCAGCCTGCACGCGGCGCGGCCGTGCCGACCGCGGCGCTGTCGCACGACGGCAGCCTGCTCGCGATCGTGGACGGTGGACCGATGGTCACGCTCGTCGACCGCGCGACCGGCGAGGTCCGGCCGAAATCGCCGAGCGCCGACGCCGGCGCGGCGCTGCACGCGGTCGGGTTCGATCCCGAGGCCAACCTGTGGGCGGCGTCGATCGGCCTCGACGGCCGGCTGTTCGGGCTGATGACGTTCAGCCGGCGCGCCGACGGGTACGGAAGCGCGTTCCGCATGGGCCTGCGCGGCGACGCGATGCGCTCGTTCGGGCGGCCCGCTGTGCGCGGCACCGGGAGCACGCTCGAGGTCGCGGTGACCGCGCGCGAGCTCCGGCTCGACGTGTATCGAGCCGACGGCCTGTAGCCGCTTACTTCTTCTTCTTCTTCTTCGGCGCCGGCTTCGCTGCCTTCGCCGGCTTCTTCGGCGCGGGCTTCTTCGCAGCGGCCGGCTTCTTCGCCGGCTTCGCCGCCGGTTTTTTTGCGGCCGGCTTGCCCTTCGCCGGCTTCGCGGCGGCCTTCGCCGGCGCCTTCGCGGCGGCCTTCGCCGGGGCGGCGGGCTTCGCGGGTGCCTTCGCCGGGGCGGCCTTCGCGGGCGGCGCGGCCTTCGCGGCCGCCTTGCCGCCGGTCTTCTTCTGGCTCTGGGCCTCGGCCTTGAGCTTCTTGTTGCGCTCGTCGGCCGACTTCTGCGCCTCGTCCATCCGGTTATGCGCCGCCGTGCGCGCGCGCGCGACCGCGGCCTCGACCTCGGCCTTGCTGCGGACCGGGACCGGCGTCGACGGCGCCTCGGCCTTCTTCGCCCGCTTCTTCTTCTTCTGCTCGCGCGGCACCGGGATCTCGCTGATCTCCGGCATCCGCGACGCGAGATCGCCGCGGTTGTGGACCAGGATGCGCGAGCCACCGTCGCGGAAGATCACCTCGACCTTGTTGTCCGGCAGCAGCTCGGTGACGAAGCCGATGTCGAACACCGGGTGGTGGACGACGTCGCCTTCCTCGTAGGCGTCGCGGATCGAGTACGGCCGGCAGTTGTTGAGGTCTGCGTCGGTCGCACGCGCCATCGCGTCGTCCCACGTCATGCGCTTGGGCTGCGGGCGCTTGGAGGCGGCATCGCCACCCTCCTCGACACCATCCCCGCGTGGCTTGCGATACGCGTGGACCTCGCCGCAGACGACGCACTGAACGCGCCGTACCTCGTCTTCGTACATGCTGATGATGGTGTGCGTCGTGTCTGCCTTGCAGCGTGGCGACGGGCAGTACGCCTCGATCTCTCCACCCACCTCATCGGCGTCTTCTTCGAAGATGGAATCCATCCCTTGGCCTGCCTCTTCTGACGAGTTTCCGCCGCGTAAGTGACTATAACTAGTTGTAAAAACACGTACTCCGGACAAACGGTCCCACGTCCGGATTGAACTAAGCTTTAGTCAGCCCTCTAACACATGTCCGAGTGTTCTAGCAACCTTGGGGACTTACAAGTGTTCATGGACGTGGCAGGATTTGTCCCGCGTGCGCCGTCTGCTCGTCGTGAACGCCTTGATCTTCGCGGTGTTGGCCGCGGCGGCTGCGCTCGCATATTACGGCTATAGCGCGACCACGGAAGAAACGTCGCGCGAACGCGAGAAACTGCTGATGCAGGACCTCGCCGAGGAGAAGGTCCTCAACATCGAATCGCTGATCGACGACGCGGACAAGAAGCTGCTGCGCGACGTCGACCCCGGTGACATGTCCGAGCTGAAGAAGCTGCCGAGCGCGACCGGCGCCGCGATCGTCAGCGTCTACGTGCTCGATGAAGAGAAGAAGCTGATGCCGGACGGCTTCATCTCGACCCGCGATCCGAAAGAAGCGCTCGCGTTTCGCGACTGGTTTTTGAAGCGCGTGCTCGCGCTGCTGCCACTCGAGAAGCAGAAGGTCGGCACGCGCGGCCACCTCTACCTGAACCTCGATGGCCGGCCGTACCTGTTCTCGTACATGAAGCGCGTCGCGCCCGATCGCACGTTCTACGTCGTGATCGAGGACGACCTCGTCCACCTCGTGCTGCGGCTGTTTCCGCAGTTCTTCGCGGTGTCGAGCAAGCGGCTCTACCAGGTCGTCGACGAGCACGGCCAGCTGCGCTACGGCGAGCCGTTCGGCGGGCCGCAGGGCGGCATCGTGGTCGAGCAGCCGTTCGTCGAGACCGTCGATGGCTGGACGCTGCGAGTCGCGCAGAAGGACGTCAGCGATCAGGTCGCGCTCGATCGCAAGCGGCTCGTCAACTCGATCCTGATCGGTGGCGCGGTCGTCGTGATCCTCGGTGGCCTCACGATCCTCGGGTTCGCGATCCGCCGCGAGCGCCGGCTGTCCGAGCTCAAGAGCGAGTTCATCTCGAACGTCTCGCACGAGCTGAAGACCCCGCTGTCGATCATCTCGATGTTCGGCGAGATGCTCGCGAACGGCCGCACGAAGAGCCCGGAGCAGGCGCACGAGTACGCCGAGATCATCTGGCGCGAGAGCGTGCGGCTCGGCCGGCTGATCGACAACGTGCTCGACTTCGCGAAGATCGAGCGCGGGATGGGCGTGTACGAGTTCTGCGAGGACACCGACATCGGCGAGGTCGTCGATCGCGCGATCGAGCTGTCGAACAAGCGCGTCGCCGCCGCCGAGATGACGCTCGCGTACGAGGTCGCGCCCGACCTGCCGCTCGTGCGGCTCGACGCGAACGCCTACACGCTCGCGGTGCTGAACCTGATCGACAACGCGATCAAGTACGCGCACGACGGCAAGAAGATCTCGGTATCGCTGACGCACGACGCGAACCGGATCGTGCTCGCGGTGCGCGACTGGGGGCCGGGCATCGACCCCGACGAGCACGAGCGGATCTTCGAGCGGTTCTATCGCGCACGATCGGTGCGGCTCAAACCGATCCGTGGCTCGGGGATCGGGCTCGCGCTCGTGCAGCACATCGCGCGCGCGCACGGCGGTGACGTCACCGTCGCGAGCTCGCCCGAGGGATCGACGTTCAGCATCTGGATCCCGATCGGTGGTAAGAAGTAGGCCGTGACGGAAGCCGAGGGCACGCGCAAACGCATCCTCGTCATCGAAGACGAGCCGGACATCGTGCGCGGACTGCGCGACGCACTCGAGTTCGAAGGCTTCGAGGTGCAATCGCGCGGCACCGGCGCCGAGGGGCTCGCGGCCGCGATGGACTGGGCACCGGACGCGGTGCTGCTCGATCTGATGCTGCCCGACGACAACGGCTATCGCGTGTGCGAGACGCTGCGCCAGCGCGACGAGACGGTGCCGATCATCATCCTGACGGCGAAGGCCCAGGAGAGCGACAAGATCCGCGGGCTCGACGCCGGCGCGGACGACTACGTCACGAAGCCGTTCTCGGTCGCCGAGCTGATCGCGCGGATCAACGCGATCTTCCGCCGCCAGAACCGGATGTCCACGCACGCGGACGAGACGTTCACGATCGGCACGTGGACGATCAACGCGCGCAAGCACACGATGGCGAAGGGCCGCACGAGCAAGCGGCTGACGTTCTACGAGCTCGAGGTGCTGAAGCTCCTGCGCGAGCGCTCCGAGGAGACGGTGTCGCGCGACGAGCTGCTCGAGAAGGTGTGGGGGATCCAGGCGTCGCCGACGAGCCGCACCGTCGACAACTTCATCGTCAAGCTGCGCCGCAAGCTCGAAGAGGACCAGAAGAATCCGCGGCACATCCTCACGGTGTACGGGCTCGGCTACAAGCTCGTGCCGTGAGCTCAGCGAATCTCGACCGTGCCGATGCTCGGCGCGGGCGAGAACGTACCGCCGCACTGACAGCCGGCTTCGGTGTTGACGCGGATCCGGCCGAGCCCGCCGCCACCGCCGCCCTCACCGGTGATCGTCGCGCCGCCGAGGCAGCCGGACACGGTGTCCGACGCCTGCCCGGTCGTCGCCGCGCTCGCCGCCGACGCACCGAAGCCGCCGTCGCCACCGAACGTGAAGCCGGCGAGCGCGCAGCCGTGGCCGTCGTTGCCGGCGCCGCCGGATCCGGCCGACGCGCCGGCGTTGCCGCCGGAGAACCCACCGCCGTGATCGTTCGAGCCGCCGCCGCCGCCACCACCGCCGTTCGCGGCGACCGTGCCGGTGACGGTGACGCTCGGCGCCTCGATCAGGATCCCGCCGCCCGAGCCGCCGCCCGCGCCGCCGAGGCACGTGCCGGTCGAGCTACCGCCCGCGCCACCGCCACCGCCGGCGAGGATCGAGCCGGTCACCGTGATCGCGGATCCGGCGGTGAGCTGGACCGCGCCGCCGCCACCGCCCCCTGCGACCGAGTTGCAGCCGGCCTGGCCGGTCATGCCGCCGGCGAGCGGCACGAGCGCGACGTCGCCGAACGGCATCGCGCCCGTGTTGCCACCGCGCGAGCCGTAGCTGCCGCCGGCACCGCCGGTGAGCGAGGTCGCGGTCGTCGGGTACGTCGCGGCGGCGCCGGGACCGGAGCGACCGACCGCGCCGCCGACATCGAGCCGGCCACCGACGATGATCTCGTCCCACGCGAGCAGCACGAGCGCGCGATCGCCGGTGACGGTCAGCGACCCGATCGTCATGCGATCGGCGCGGCACACGCAGAGCGCGGGGCCGCCGGCCTGGTCGACCGGCTTGCAGTTGCCGAGCACCGATGGCGAGACGCAGTCGGTCGTCGTCGAGAACGTGCCGTTCGGAGGTGCGACGACGAGGCCGGTCTCCTCGAGCTTGCCGCCGTTCGACGGCCGCACGACCGGCGGTGGCGGCGGTGGCGGCGGCGGTTCGGCATCGGGCCGCGGATCGTTGCCGGCATCGGGTTCGAGCGTGGGTGCATCGTGACCGCCGCAGGCGGCGAGCACGAACGACAGGAGCAGGGCGGGGGAGCGCATCGTGGAGCACTCCTGGACGGACGGAGCGCGATTCGGTCGCACGCGGATCGTCGGGATTTCGCGAACCGCGCCGGGATCACACGCAAAATTCGTGTCGCAGCGATGCAAGATCTCCGGTCTTGGCGAATGCGCACGTGCTCTGGCACGTATGCGCTCCGTGATCCCGTGCATCGATGCGAACGACGCGATCGCGCTCGTCCAGGGCGAGCTCGACGGCGTGCTCGCGATGCAGGTCCACGCGCACGTCGAACAGTGCACGTGCTGCCGCGAGCTCGTCGGTGTGCTCGCGAAGATGCCGACCGTACGGCGCGCGCCGACGATCGACACCGCGGTCGCGACGCTGCCGTTCGCGCACGGCGCGCCGGACGATGACGTCGATGCCGGCGCGCTGATCGCCGAGCGCTACGAGATCCGGTCGGTGCTCGGCTCGGGCGCGATGGGCGTCGTCTACGAGGCGCACGATCGCAGGCTCGACCGAATCGTCGCGCTCAAGCGCGTGCGCGGCATGCGATCGCCGGCCGCGCACGAGCGACTCGTGTCCGAAGCGCGGACGATGGCGCAGCTATCGCATCCATCGATCGTCACGGTGTTCGACGCCGGGATCGCGAACGGCGCGGCGTACATCGCGATGGAGCTCGTCGACGGCGAGACGCTGCGCGCGTACCTCGCGACGCCGCGCTCGTGGCGAGAGCTCGTGGCGATCTTCGGGCAGACCGCTCGCGCGCTCGGCGCCGCCCACACCGCGGGCATCGTCCACGGCGACTTCAAGCCCGACAACGTGCTCGTCGATCGCGCGGGGCGCGCGCGCGTCGGAGACTTCGGGCTCGCGCGCGCGGTCGCGAACGCCGACGACGATCGCGGCGCCGCCGGCACGCCGGCGTACATGGCGCCCGAGCTGCTCGCCGGCGCGCGTGCGAACGCGGCGTCCGACCAGTTCGCGCTCTGCGTGTCGCTGTACGAGGCACTGCACGGCGCGCGGCCGTTTGCCGGCCGGACCGTCGACGAGCTCCGCGTGCAGCACGCGCGCGGCGTCGTCGTGACCGTGCGCCCGGCCGCGCTGCGGCGCGTGCTCGAGCGCGGGCTCGCAGCGGAGCCGGACGCGCGCTTCGGGTCGCTGGACGCGCTCGCGGATGCGCTCGCCGCGATCCCGAAGCGGCGCGCGGTGGTCGTCGGCGTCGGCGCTTCGCTGCTCGGCGTGGCGGCGAGCACGGTGATCGCGGTCGCGGTGACGCGCGCCGGGATCACGACGGAGCCCGCGGTCGACCCGTGCATCGCCGCGGCGGATGCCGAGCTCGCCGAGAGCTGGAACGCCGACCGCGCGGCGGCGATCGAGCGCGCGTTCGCCGGTGTCGACGTCGCGTACGCGCGGCCGGTCGGCGTCGCGGCGACGAAGACGCTCGGTGACTACGCGCGGCGCTGGCGCGACCAGCACGTGTCGGTGTGCCGGACGACGCAGCTCCTCGTCGGGATGGACGAGCGCATGAGCTGCCTGTATCGCAAGCGGCGCCACGTCGATGCGCTCGTCGACCGGCTGCTCCACGTCGACGCCGCGAGCGTCGCCGCGGTGCCCGATGCGGTCGCGGCGCTGCCGAGCGTCGAGGAGTGCCGCGAGGTCAGCCCGCTCGCGGAGCGCGTCGAGCTGCCGACCGAGCCTGCGGCCGCCGCGCGCTATCGCCGGCTCTCCGACGAGCTCGATACGATCGAGGTCGCGCGCGACTTCGCCGAGTTCGACGCGGGGCTCGCGCGGTTGACGCGGCTCTTGCCGGAGGTCGACGTGCTCGGCGTCCGCGCGCTGCGAGCGCGCTACCGCTACGTGCACGGCGAGCTGCTCGAGCACCTCGGCAAGCTCGACGAGGCCGCGGCCGTGCTCGAGGCGAGCCTCGCCGACGCCGAGGCGAGTCGCGATCGCCGGACGAAGCTGCGCGCGCTGCTGCGGCTCTACGTCGTGGCGATCACGCATCGCGATCGCGCGGCGATCGATCGCTGGTCGCGGCTCGCCGAGGCCGCGGTCGACGGCAGCGGTGATCCGCCGGCGGAGCGCGCGTACCTGCTGACCGCGCAGGGCATGCAGGCCTACCAGATCGATGACTACCCGACTGCGGGCGCGAAGTTCGAGCAGGCGCTCGCGATCGTGCGCCGCGAGCCCGACGGCGACGGCGAGCTCGGCTTGCTGCTGAACCTCGGCGACGTGGCGTACATGCAGGAGCGCGATGCCGACGCGAAGCGCTACTGGTCGGCCGCGCTCGCCCGCGCGCAGTCGCAGTACGGCGAGCTCCACCCGATGGTCGGCAAGCTGCTCGTCAACACGGCACTGTCCGAGCACCAGATCGGCGATCTCGCCGCGAGCATCGCGCACCTCGAGCGCGCGCTCGCGATCTACCGCGCCACGGTCGGCGAGCGGCACTTCCTCGTCGGCAACGCGCTGCGCCGGCTCGCCGAGAGCGAGGTCGATCTGCCCGACGATCAGGCGGACGCAGCGAAGATCGACGACCACTTCCGCACCGCGGCGGAGATCCTCGACGCGGCGTACGGCAAGCCGCACCCCGACACCGCGGACACGTTGCTGCGCCACGCGATGTACGCGGCGCGGCGCGGCGAGCACGCGCGGGCGCTCGCGCTGTACCAGCGGTCGCTCGCGATGCGTGCGGCGATCGGCGGCGCGGACGATCCGGCACTGTTCAAGGCCGTGCATGGCGTGGGCGCCGAGCTGATCGAGCTCGGTCGGCCGCGCGAGGCGATCGGCGAGCTGCGGCGTGCGCTCGCGCTGCACGGCAAGAGCGCGGCGGCGACGATCCAGGCCGGTGCGTTCATCGAGCGCGATCTCGCGGATGCGCTCGCGATGATCGGCCGGCGCGGCGAGGCGAAGGCGCTGCGCCAGCAGGCACTCGCGCACCTGCGCGCGGCAAAGGGCGATTTCTCGACGGAGATCGCCGCGCTCGAGCGCGCTACGGCCAGGTGAGCTGGATCGCGCGGAGCAGTGTCGCTGCGATCGCGACCGCGAGCACGATCGTGATCGTTCGCGCATGCGCTCGCCAGGAGCGCGCGGCGGGCACGCCGACGCTCGTGACGATGAACGGCGCGCACCACGCGAGGGCTGGCTGGAACTTCGGCTCGGCGAACGCGACCGCGAGCACGTACAGCGCGGCCGGCCCCGCGGCGAATGCGAGCGCGCGCGCCCAGCGGCGTCGCCACATGCTCCAGAGCGCGAACAACCAGCAGGTCACGAGCAGCGCGAGGACCGCCGCGACGGCGAGGAGCCCCAGCAACACGGCTTCACCGAACGTCATGTCCGATCGGACGGGCCGCCGACCCGCGTGGTCGCGACGGACGCAGCGCTGTTACGTGCGGGTCATTCGTCGAGGTGGCCGGTCAGCTTGAGCTTGTTCTTGGCCGCTTTGGCCAGCTTGCTGCGCGGCCGCTCGTCGATGATGCCCTCGAGCAGCTCGGCGCCGAGCTCCTCGTTCGACGCATCGCCGGACTCGAGGAGCCGGAACCCGAGGCCGTAGATCGACTCGTCGGTGATCTCCTTCTCCTTGTTGAGCCGCTTCGCGACCGGGAAGCCCTTCGCGGCGAGCCGCGCGAACTGCTCGAACACCGGATCATCGGCGTGCGTCGTGCGCAGGATGCCTTCACCCGCCGCCTCGAGCGACAGCACGGCGAGGAAGTAGCGCTGCTCGTCGTCGATCGCGGCGTCGAGATCGGCGCGCGACCGCAGCAACGGCTTGAGGCTGCCGAATGCCTCGATCGGCTTGCCGGCCTTGCGCAGCCGGCGCGCGCGCTCGAACAGCAGCTCGACGTGCTTGGCCGGCGCGACATCCGCGATCAGCTCGGCGAGGATGCGCTCGAGCACGATCGTGTCGGCGCTCGCCTTGCCCTTCTGGTGGAGCTCGACGTACGTGCGAACCTGGTCGACGAGCTCGTCGATCGCTGCCGTGGAGATGTGACCGCGATGGCTGCGCACGACGCCCGCGAACCGCCGCGCGACGTGCTCGTCCTTCGTCGCGAGCAGCGCGCGGACGAGCGGCAGCACCGCCTCGGGCGCCTTCGCGAGCCCGCGCGCCGCCGCATCGCGCGCGGTCGGATCGTCGCCGCCGAGCGCATCGATCAGCGCCTTGACCGCGGACGCGCCACCGCCGGCCGGCAACCGCTCCATCGCGAGCTTCTGCGCGCCCGCGTGCTTGCTCTTCGCGAGCGCCGCGAACTTCTTCGCGAGCGACTCGGGGATCCGTGCGCCGCGCAGCGTGTCGACCGCGGAATTCGCGACCGCGGGATCGTCGCCGTTCGCGAGCGCGATCAGCGCGTCGATCACCTTCTCGGTGCCCTTCGCCTCGCTCGACGCGACGATCCGGCGCAGCCCCGCGATCGCCGCGAGGCGGATCGGCTGCGGATAGCGCTCGGGCTCGTCGGGATCGGCGTACTCGAGCAGCAGCGACTGCAGCTGCGGACGCGCGAGGTAGCCGACGAGCCGCAGCAGCGCGGCCGCGGTGACCGTCGCGCGCGTCAGCTCGGGATCGCGTGCCGGCTCGACCGGCGGTGCGCCGTTCTTGGCCTTCTTCGGCTTCGCCTTGCCGTTCGGCTTCTCGGTCGCCTTCGCCCACAACTTCGCGAGCTGCTTCGCCTGGTCGCGCAGCCGCGGCACCGCGAGCTTCTCGACGAGCATCGCGATCTTCTCGTTGCGATCGAGCTCGCCGCGCAGCAGCTGCAGTGCCTGCTCGCCGAACTCCTCGTCGCCGAGCTGATCGAGGATCGCCTCGATCGCCGGCTGCGTGCCGCGCTCCAGCAGCAGCTGCGCGATCACCCGGCGCGCGCCGACCGGACCCGACCCGAGCTCCTTGCGCAGCGCACCCTCGGCAGCCGCGCCTTGCTGTGCGAGCACCTGCGCTGCGCGGGTCGCGAGCGTGTCGTCGCCGCTGCGCAACAGCGGCACGAGCTTCGGCGCGATGCCGCCGGCGCCCATCCCGGCGAGCCCCTCGAGCGCGATCCGCCGGACGATGCCATCGCTGTCGTCGAGCCGCGACGTCAGCGCGGCCTCGACCGACTTGTCGCCCTTGCCGACCGCAGCGAGCACGGTGGCCGCGGCCTGCCGTAGATCGACGCGCTCGGACTCGAGCAGATCGATGATGGCGATCCCCAGGTTCTTGGCCATGGCGGCGAAGCTACCGCAGGCTCAGGCGCTGTAAAGGCCGACCGCCCACGCGAGGATCCCGCCGAGCGTCAGCGCAAACCCGACGAGCGCGGGCCGGCGGACGAGCTTGCCGCGGTCGTCGAGCGCGCGCGCGACCAGCACCGCGATCCCGGCGAGCCACGCCGCCACCCCGAACAGTGCGAGCGCCGACGCCGCATCGCTCGGCCGTGGATCGGCCGCGAGCCGGCCGGCGTGCCAGGCGCGGCGCAGCCCGACGTCGTCGCCGAGCACGGGTGCGCCGTCGGGGTCGGCCGCGGATAGCTCGGCGATCTGCGCGTTCGCCTCGGCGAGATCGTCGTCGTGGGGCGTCCACAGGCTGCGGGTCGCCAGCGCCGCGCTGCGGATCGCGCGCCACGCCGGCAGGCTCTTGCGCTCGCGCGCGAAGCTGCGCAGGCGATCGTAGGCCTCGTCGACGTGCGGCGCGAACGGCAGGTACCAGCGCGCCGCGCTCTCCCATGCCGCGACCGCATCGCCGGGCCGCTTCGCCGCGAGTGCCTCGTCGCCCTCGGCGAGCGCCGCGCGGCCCTCGCGGACGACGCGCAGCGCGAGCACGCCGAGCACGGCGAGCACGAGCGCGACGACCACCACGAGCCGCCGCCTCATACAAAGTCTCGGCGATGAAACAGCAGCGCCGCGAACGCGAGCAGGCCGGCGATCCAGCCGAGCCCGTGCAGCGCGGAAAGCCCGACGTAGCCCCACGACACGAACTCGCCGTTGACGCTGACGCTGACGCCCTCGACGGTGCGGCCGGACACCGAGAACAGGTGGAGGTCGGGGATGATGTAGAGCGTGATCTTCGTGACCCACTGGATCACCGGCGAGCTCGCGCGCGTCGCGGCCTCGATGTCCGGCGTGACGCGGCCGATCACCCACAGCGCGAGCGCGAAGATGCCGGACAGAAATGGCGTCGAGAACGACGAGAAGAAGATCGCGATCGCGGCGACCGTCATCACCTCGAACCACTGCAGGATGACCGCCTTGCCGATCGCGCTCGTGATCGGGACGTCCTGGAACGCGAGCATGCCGAGCATCGCGAGCGCGAACACGACGACGAGCACGGTCAGCACGAGCGCCATCCCGAGGTACTTGCCGACGACGAACTCCCAGCGCTCGATCGGCTTGCTGACGATCGCGTGGATCGTCCGGCGCTGGACCTCGGTGTAGAGCAGGAACACGCCGAGGAAGATCGCGGTCAGCGATCCGAACAGCGAGATCCCGGCGAGCCCGACGTCGCGGGTGACGCGCGCCTGCTCGGTCGCCGCGAGCTCGCCGAGCACGAGCGACATCAGGTTCGCGCCGACGACGAGCACGAGGATCCCGTACATGACGCGGATCCGCACCGCCTCGCGAAACGTGTTGAGCGCGATCGCCCAGATCCGCCCGATCACGACGGCGCTCCTCGGTACGGGCTGCCCGCGGTCTGGTCGGCCTCCGCAACCTCGCGCAGGAACAGATCCTCGAGCGTCTCGTGGCGCGGCGACACGCTGATCACCTTCGCACCGGCAGCATGCGCACTCGCGAGCCAGGCATCGACGTCCGTCGACGGTGGCAACGTCAGCGACAGCTCGTCGCCGACGCGCCGCAGCTTCGTCGCGCCTTCGGTCAGCGCCTCGCCGAGCTCGCCGGTGATCCGGATCGTCACGTCGACGCCGAGCACCGTCTTCGCAACGAGCTCCGTGGGCGTGCCGTGCGCCTGGAGCTGGCCGCGCGCGATGATCGCGACGCGATCCGTGATCGCCTCGACGTCCGACAGGATGTGCGTCGAGAAGAACACCGTCTTGCCCTGCTCGCGAAGCTCGAGGATCAGGTCGCGGACCTCCTTGCGACCGATCGGATCGAGCCCGCTCATCGGCTCGTCGAGCACGACCAGCTCGGGATCGTTCATCAGCGCCTGCGCGAGCCCGGCGCGCTGGAGCATCCCCTTGCTGTACTTCTTGAGCCGCTGCGTGCGCGCCCGCGCCAGCCCGACCCGCTCGATCAGCTCGTCCGCCCGCTTGCGCCGCACCTCCGCCGGTAGCCCGAACAGCCGCCCCGCGAGATCGAGCAGCTCCGCCACCGTGACGTAGTCATAGAAGTACGGCGACTCCGGCAGAAACCCGACGCGCGCCCGTGCCGCGCGGCTCGGCAGTGGATGCCCCAGCAGCGACGCCTTGCCACCGGTCGGCCGGATCAACCCCATCAGCGTGCGTATCGTCGTGGTCTTGCCAGCGCCGTTCGGTCCGACGAACCCGAAGATGTGCCCGCGCTCCACGCTGAACGTGACGCCGCGCAACGCGTCGACCTTCTTGCGTGCGAACGGCGTGCGATACGTCTTGCGCAGGTCCGTCACATCGATGGCAGGAGCACTCAAGCCGCCGCAGGATACTCCAACCCCATACCGACGGTACGATCCGACCCGATCGCGCCGGACCGACGGTACGAGCGATCCGGCGAGCGCTTTGGGGTGCGGGCGGACGTCCGCGGCGCCGATCGAGGGCAGCTCCGGACGCACGACGCCCAGACTCCGTACGCATCGAGCGGAGGAGATCCGGGCGCGGGCAGGGCTCCGCCGTCACGAGCCGCAGCTCGGTGGCGAGGAGGGTATGTGGACGTGTTGTGCTGGGGGGCTGGATGTCTGCGGCGACGCGCGCTGCTCAGTGCATGAGCACGACAGGCGTGTCGATCAGCGGTACGCGAACCCGTACGCGCGCAAAGCGCGCAAGCGCATAGGTGCCAATCGGGAACACGTAGGACTGCCGCCCAAGCCAGCGTCGGCGTGCGCGCCGGTACCTTCTGAGGAACTGCGCGCGCATGTCGAAGGCGGCTTGACGGTGGTCGGGATCCTTCGACGCGTACGTGGGGGTGATATCGTTGCGATCTTCCCTCTTGATCGGGTTCTGCGGGATGAACTGCCACGTCACCTTGTCGAGGAGGCGCAGTCCGTTGCACCGAGTGCCGTCGTTCGCGCGTTCGTGCGCGAGCTCGAGCAGTCGCGTGTCGACCGCTTTGCTGACGCGTGCACGGAACGCATCCGCATCGCCGAGCTCGGGTGGAACGACCATCGCGAGCTCGACCTCCGCGGGCAGGCGCACCTTGACCCGCTTCTTGCCGGGCTGCTGGAAAAAGAATGTCGGGCGCGTGGCGCACACCGTTTCGCCCGACAGCAGCGAGCGAAACCCATTCGCGCCCGGCCAGTGCTCGATCCTGTCGACGACGAGGTGCTTGGTCGGGTTCGTGAACGTGTAGACGAGCTTGTCGACGATCGAGGCCACGTCCGGCAGCCACACGACCGACGTCTGTGAGGCCGACCAGAAGCTATCGCGGCGCTTCCACCGCGTGTTCATCGACCTCGCGACGAGCAGGTGGAAGTACTCGATGAACCCGGGATAGTTGCCTTCGCGGTCGAAGATCACCGCGTGGTAGTGGTTCGACATCGCGAGGTAGCCGAGCACGTCGATGCCGTACTCGTTCGCCGCGTGCCCCAAACAGAAGCGAAACGTCTCGCGCGTGATCGCGTCGGGGTAGAGCAGGAACTGCCGTTGCGCGGTACGGCGAGTGATGAAGTAGAACCGGCCGGGAAGGACTTGCCTCGGGAGCGTCATGCCCGCGCCTCTCGGCGCAGGTCCCGTGCGGTTGTCGAAAAACTTCGCGGATCGAACCGTCGGTTCGGAAAACCGAACCCTCGGTTCGGAAAAATTTAGTCATTCAAAATGTTTAGTGCGCAGTCTGCTGGTAGATGAAGGTCACCGCGCCGCAGACTTTGACCGAGCGGCCTGCCTTCGCGTAGGGGCGGTACTTCCAGCCGCGGACGGCGGAGACCAGCTCGTTGTCGTACTCCGGGTACTTCGAGGACGCGAGGACCTGGACGCTCGAGACGGTGCCGAGCTCCGAGGTGCAGACCTTGAGGACCGCGGTGACGCGCGTCTTGCCGTCGTGCAGCATCGTGTTCTTGGTCGTCGTCGGCGGGCGGATCTGGGTCTCGCCGGAGATGCGGAGCATTGTCATGTCGCCGGGCGTGAGCATCACCGGCGGCTCGTCGACCGGCTTGACCTCGGGCTTCGCGCTGCCGCTGCCGCCACCGCCGGAGCCGCAGTCCTCGGTGCAGTCGCTCAGCGGATCATCGCCGGAGCCCTTGCCGGAGCCGGAGCCCGAGCCGGAGCCTTCGCCGGGCGTCAGCGTCGACGACGAGCTCGGGTCCTTGTCGATCCGCCGCGTCGGCTGCACGGGCTCCTTCACGATCCGGCGCTGCGGCTTGGCCTCGAGTTTTTGCTCGGGCAGCTTCATGCCCCCGCCGCCCGCGGCCGCCGGCGGTGGGCCGAGGACGGCGAGCGTCGAGAGCGGGCGCTTGTCGATGCCGAGCCGCTCGATGTCCCAGACGCCGGACGCGAACACGCCGATGCCGACGGCGGCATGGCCGACGATCGAGACGACGATGAACCAGAAGCGCAGCCGGGATCGAGGACGAGAGGATTCGGTCTGGAGGAAGGACGCCATGACGCTGGCAACGCAGGGCCGCGGTCTGGGATCTGCGCCGCTCCTGCCAGCCCCTCACGCGTGCGGACCCGGCGTATCGTAGGTGTCGCAGGCAGCTGCGCTCGTACCATGGTCGGCTCGCTCGTCGTCTTCACGCTGACATACCTCGTGATCGCGAGTCGCCAGCTGCACTGGGTGGGGCTCGACCGCCCCGCCGGCGCGGTGGTCGGCGCGGTCGCGATGGTCGTCGTCGGTGGTTTACCGGCGGACCGCGCGCTCGCCGCGATCGATCTCCACATCATCGTCCTGCTGTTCGGCGTCTTGCTGATCGCCGCGTACCTCACGGAGGCGCGGTTCTTTCGGCTCACCGCGTACCTCGTGCTGACGCGAGCGCGGTCGGCGCGGACGCTGCTGTTCGGGCTCGTGTTCGTCGTCGGTGCGCTGTCCGCGCTACTGCTCAACGACACCGTGTGCGTGCTGCTGACACCGCTCGTCGTCGCGGTCGTCGTCGAGGCGCGGTTGCCGCCGCTGCCGTATCTGCTCGCGCTCGCGTCGGCGGCGAACGTCGGCGGCGTCGTCAGCTTCAGCGGCAACCCCCAGAACGTGATCGTCGGCGCCGCGGCGCACGGCACGATCAGCTTCGGCCAGTACTTCCTGCTGACGCTGCCGGTCGGTGCGGCCTGCCTCGCGGTGAACGCGGCGCTGCTGATGTGGCTGTTTCGCGCCGAGCTGCCGCACGGGCCGCTCGTCGAGCGCGGCGTGCCGAAGCCGGCGATCGACAAGCTGCTCGCGGCGAAGGGGCTCGGCGCGCTCGCGCTGTTCGTCGGGCTCGCGGTCGCCGGGGTCGCGCTCGACGGCGCCGCGATGGTTGCCGCGGCCGCGCTGATGATCGCCGCGCGCACGCCGCCGAAGAAGATCTTCGTGATGGTCGACTGGCAGCTGCTCGTGTTCTTCGCCGGGCTGCTCGTCGTCGTCGCCGGGATCGCGCATGCCGGCGTGCTCGCGCGCGTGTTCGATCAGGTGGCGCCGGTGATCGGTCGCGGCGACACCGCCGGCGACGTCGCGTTCATCGTGCTCGTCGTCGTCGCGTCGAACATCGTGTCGAATGTGCCGCTCGTGCTCGTCGCGGTCACCTGGGTCCCGCACATGCCCGAGCCGACGTGGGGCTACATCATGCTCGCGGTCGCATCGACCCTCGCCGGCAACCTGACGCTGTTCGGCAGCGTCGCGAACATCATCGTCATGGAAGGCGCGGGGCCGCGCGGCGAGATCGGGTTCTGGCGGTTCCTGCGCTACGGCCTCGTCCTCACGATCGCCGACGTGCTGCTCGCGTTCGCGATCCTCGGCGCCGAGCGCCAGCTCGGGCTGTTCGGCGCGCTCGGCCTCTGATCAGCGGCCGATCACCGGCGCGTCGGCGTCATGCGGGAACCGCCAGCGCAGCTTGCCGTCGACGATCCGCGCCGCTTCGGCCTTCGCGAGCGCCTCGAACTTCGGATCGTCGGCGAGCAGCACGCCGATGCCCGACAGCCCGGGCTCGTGGCCGACGATCATCACGGCCGCGGTCGGCGGCAGCGCGCGCAGCCGCGCGACCACCGCGCGCACGTCGCCATCCGGCGCTAGGTCGGGCACGATCTCGACGAGCGCGTCGCTGTGCAGCCCGGCCGCGACGAGCTCCGCGGTCTGCAGCGCGCGCGCGAGCGGGCTGGACCAGATGTGGTCCGGCATGCAGTCATGCCAGCGCATGCGGTCGCCGAGCCCGCGCGCCTGCGTCCGCCCGGTCGCCGTCAGATGACGGTCCGGATCGCGAAGCGCGAGCGTCTCCTCGACGGCATCGGCGTGGCGGACCAGGAACACGTGCACGGCCACAGCCTATCGCGTACGTTCGGGCGCATGAAGCTGTATGGCACCACGACGTCGCCGTTCGTTCGCCGCGTCCGTGTCGTCGCGCAGGAGCTCGGCGTGCCGATCGAGCGCATCGACACCGCGACCGACGCCGGCCAGGCCGCGCTGCGCGAGGTCACGCCGATCCGCAAGGTGCCGGTGGTCGTCCTCGTCGACGAGCCTCGGCGAGTCGAGGGTGGCGGGCGGGGCAACAATGACGGCAAGCCGCTGTTCGATTCGCGCGTGATCATCGACTACCTCGTCGCGCAGCGCGGCTGGGGCGAGCTCGCAGCGCCCGCGGATCCGTGGCACGTCCACAACCTCGTCAACGCGATCGACGCCGCGCTCGACGCGGTGATCCAGCTGTTCTACCTGCGCCGCGATGGCGTCGCGATCGACGGCACGCCGTACGCGGTCCGCCAGCTCGAGCGCACCGACGCGATCTTCCACTGGCTCGGCACGCAGCGCACTCCAGACGGCCGCGGCTTTGGCGCCGGGCTCGGGCTCGCCGAGATCTCGCTCGTGTGCACGCTCGACTGGATGGACTTCCGCAAGACGTATCCCACCGAGCGCGCCGGCGCCGTCGAGAGCGTGCGCGCCGCGTGGCGGGATCGGCCGTCGCTCGTCGCGACCCGGCCGCACAGCTAGACTCACGGCTTGGAACGAGGCACCGACATCGCACGCGCCGCTGCTCTCCTGCGCGAGGGCAAGCTCGTCGCGTTTCCGACCGAGACCGTGTACGGGCTCGGCGCGGACGCGTCGTCGGACGCCGCGGTCGCGCGCGTGTTCGCGGCCAAGGGCCGGCCGCGCTCGCATCCGCTGATCGTGCACCTCGCACCCGAGGCCTCGCTCGACGACTGGGCGATCGACGTGCCAGACGCCGCGCGCCGGCTCGCCGCGGTCGCGTGGCCGGGGCCGCTGACCATGATCGTGAAGAAGTCGGCGCGGGTCGCGACGGCGACGACCGGTGGCGCCGACACCGTCGGACTGCGCGTACCGGCGCATCCGCTCGCGATCGCGCTGCTGCGCGCGTTCGGCGGTGGGATCGCGGCGCCGAGCGCGAACCGGTTCGGCGCGGTGAGCCCGACGACCGCGGATCACGTCGCGGCCGATCTCGACGGCGACATCGCGTACCTGCTCGACGGCGGCGCGTGCACCGTCGGCGTCGAGTCGACGATCGTCGATCTGTCGCGTGGCCGGCCGGTGCTGCTGCGACCGGGCGGGCTCGCGCGCGAGACGATCGAGCAGATCACCGGGCCGCTCGCGGTCGCCGATCGCGAGGCGCCCGCGGCGCCCGGCACACTCGAGAGTCACTACGCACCGCGCGCCGAGGTGATCGCGGTCGAGCCGCACGCGCTCGCGGCGACGATCGCCGCCGCGCAGGGCCGGATCGCGGTGCTCGCGCCGCGGTCGGTGATTTCCTCGCTCGACGCGCGCGGCGCGCTCGTCCACGCGCTGCCCGACGACGTCGACGGCATGGCGCGCGAGCTCTACGCGGCGCTGCGCGCGCTCGATGCCGCCGGCGTCGATGTGGTGATCGCCGCGTTGCCTCCGGCCGCGGGGCTGGGCGAAGCTGTCGGCGATCGGCTCCGGCGTGCTGCCGGCCCGCGCGGAATCGCGAGCAAGAAGATCGAACCATGACCCCTGTGCGCGTCGGCATCATCATGGGCTCCAAGAGTGACTGGGAGACGATGAAGCACGCGGCGGACGTGCTGACCGAGCTCGGGGTCGGTCACGAGACGAAGATCGTGTCGGCGCATCGCACGCCGGATCTGCTGTTCGCGTACGCCGAGCAGGCGCAGGCCCGCGGCCTCCACGTGATCATCGCCGGCGCCGGCGGGGCGGCGCACCTGCCGGGCATGACCGCCGCGAAGACGCGGTTGCCGGTGCTCGGCGTGCCGGTGCAGAGCAAGGCGCTGAGCGGCCTCGACTCGCTGCTGTCGATCGTGCAGATGCCGAAGGGCATCCCCGTCGGTACCGTCGCGATCGGCGAGGCCGGCGCGGTCAATGCCGGCCTGCTCGCCGCCGCGATCGTCGCGCTCCACGATCCCGCGGTCGCCGCGAAGCTCGACGACTACCGCGCGCGCCAGACCGAGCGCGTGCTCGAGGACAAGCTGCCGTGAAGCCACTCCTGCCCGGCGCGACGATCGGCGTGCTCGGCGGCGGCCAGCTCGGCCGGATGATGGCGGTGTCGGCGCGCCAGATGGGCTACCGGATCGTCGTGCTCGATCCGAGCGCGCGCTGCCCGACCGCGCAGGTCTCCGACGGCTTCGTCGTCGGCGCGCTCGACGACGTCGAGTCCGCGCGTCACCTCGCGAAGCAGGTCGACGTGATCACGCTCGACACCGAGCACGTGCCCGCGGAGCTGCTCGCCGAGCTCGAGACGATCACGCCCGTGCGGCCGGGCGCGTCGGTGCTGCGCACGATCCAGGATCGGCTCGTCCAGAAGCAATTCCTCGACGGGATCGGGCTGCCGCAGGCGCGATGGGCGCCGGCCGACGACATCGAGCGCGCGCTCGCGACCGTCGGGCTGCCGGCGATCGTCAAGGTCCGGCGCGCCGGCTACGACGGCAAGGGCCAGGTCCGGATCGAGTCGGCGGCCGATGCCCACGCCCAGCTCGCGCGGCTGCGCGGCGAGCCCGCGGTCGCCGAGGAGGTCGTGCCGTTCACGCGCGAGGTGTCCGTGATCCTCGCGCGCGGCATGACCGGCGAGGTCCGGATCTATCCGATCGCGGAGAACGTCCACCGCCGCCACATCCTGCACACGACGCGCGCACCGGCGCCGATGCCCGATGCGCAGCGCGTCCGCGCCGAGCAGATCGCGATCCAGGTCGCCGAGGCGCTCGGCCACATCGGCGTGCTCGCGGTCGAGATGTTCGAGCTCGCCGACGGCCGCCTGCTCGTCAACGAGATCGCGCCGCGCACGCACAACAGCGGCCACTACACGTACGGCGCCTGCGCGACGTCGCAGTTCGAGCAGCACCTGCGCGCGGTCTGTGGCCTGCCGCTCGGCGATCCGCGGCCGCTGACCGGCGCGGTCATGGTGAACCTGATCGGAGATCTCTGGAGCGCCGGACCTCCGGCGTGGCAGCACGTGCTCGCGCGGCCCGAGGCGCGGCTGCACCTCTACGGCAAGGACCTCGCAGCACCCGGTCGCAAGATGGGGCACGTGCTGTTGCTCGACGACGATACCGATCGCGCGCTCGCGAACGCCGAGGCGCTGATCGAGGCGATAACTCCGCGTACGTGATAGGTTTCGGCCAGGGATGGCGACCCTGGTCTATTCGGACGCAGACGGCGTCGATCGCTCGTTCGCGCTCGGATCGGAGCCGGTGCTCGTCGGCCGTGCGCCGGACTGCGCGATCCGCAGCGACGATCCGCGGGTGTCGCGGATGCACGCGCGGTTCTACGTCGACCAGGGATCGCTGTGGGTCGAGGATCTCGGCAGCAGCAACGGGATCTTCGTCGGGGCGCAGAAGGTCCAGCGCGCGCCGGTACCGACCGGCGAGATCGTGCTCGTCGGCAGCATCGTGATCCGGCTGCTGCCGCCGAGCGGAACGTTGCCTCCGCCGGTCGGCCTGCACGGCACGCTCGCGTCGTGGCTCGAGCTCGAGCGCAAGGGGCGGCGCGCCGTCGAGGAGGAGCGCGATGCGTTCGCGCGCCGGGTCGGCGAGCTGCACCAGCAGCTGCGCGAGGTGCAGGCGCAGGCGCCGCAGGTCACGACGCTGCGCGACGGCTCGAAGTCGCCGTTTGCCGGCGCGACGTCGCCCGGCCTCGAGATGGACGACACCGTCTCGCCGGCGGCCGCGGATGCGTTCCGGCTGCGCGACGAGGCCGAAGCGCGCGCGGCGGCACTCGAGAACGCGCTCGCGGCGATGCAGGAGGAGATGCAGATCCTCCGGCGTGCCGCGGCGGGCGCGAGCGAGGACGGCGCGGACATCGTCCGGCTGCGCGACGAGCTCGCGGCGGCGCGTGCGCGGATCGCGGCGCTCGAGCTCGATCTGTCGTCGCACGCCGAGTGGTCGGGCAATCCCGCGACCGAGCAGCAGGTCGCCGAGCTCAAGAACGCGATCGATGAAGCGAAGGCGGCGCAGACCTTCGCCGAGCTCGCGGCCGCCGAGGCCGTGCGCGAGTCGAAGCAGATCCGCTCCGAGCTCGACGACGTCCGCCGCCAGAGCCAGCGCGATCTCGAAGCCGCACGGCTCGAGGCAGCGAAGAGCCGCGACGCGAAGGTGGTCGCCGAGACGTCGGCGGGCATGCAGATCGCCGAGAAGCTCGCCGAGGCCGACATCGTGATCATGAACCTGCGGCGCGATCTCGAGGCCGCGCGCCAGGCCGCGGCGGGACCCGAGGCACGGATCCGCGACGCGGTCGCCGAGCAGCAGGCGATCGCCGCGCGCGCCGAGAAGGCCGAGAAGGAGCTCGCGGCGGCGCAGATCCGCGCGCAGGGCGCCGAGCGCAACCTGTCACACGCGACCGCGCAGACCGCGAAGGCGGAGACGCGCGCCGCGCAGCTCGAGCAGAAGCTGACCGAGGCGCAGACCCGCGCGGTGGCTGCCGAGAAGGAGCTCGCGGCATCGCGCGATCGCCTGCAACAGCTCGAGACGCGCGCGGGTGCAGCGGCCGCACCGATCCAGGCGGCGGAGGCACGCGCGAGCAAGCTGCAGGCGCAGCTCGCAGAGCTGCAGACCCAGCTCGAGGAGCGGCAGCGCCGGATCGGCAAGCTCGAGGAAGCGGTCGCCGAGGCGAAGGAGCAGGCGCACGATGCCGAGGGCCGGGTCGCGAACGCGCGCGCGGAGCTCGCGGCCGCGACGACGAAGCTCGCCGAGGCCGATCGCCGGTTCGCGGTGCTGCAGAGCCGCGCCGCCGAGCTCGATCGTGCGGATGCCGCGGTCGCCGCCGCCGCGCGCGCGAAGGAAGAGGCAACCGGCCGGATCGCCGAGGCCGAGAAGCGCGCGACCGACGCGAGCCGGCGCGCCGACGATGCCGAGAAGCGCGCGACCGCCGCGGACACGATGGCGAAGGCGATGGCGAAGGACGTCGCCGAGGCGCTGCGCCGCGCGGCCGAGTCCGACATGCGCGCGCGCACGATCAGCCGCGAGATCGAGAACGCACACCGCCGCGCCGATCAGGCGGAGATGGTCGGCGCCGAGGTCGCGGCGTCGCTCGGCGAGGCGCAGCGCCACGCGAAGGAAGCCGAGGACAAGGCGAAGCAGCTCGAGGACGAGCTCGCCGGCAAGGTCGAGGCGGTGCGCAAGGAGCTCGAGGCGAAGCTCGACAGCTCGCAGAAGGAGCTCGCGACGAAGCTGTCGTCGACCCAGCGCGAGCTCGCCGCGGAGCGCTCGACCGCGCTCGCGATGGTCGATCGCAAGACCCAGCTCGAGCGCGAGCTCGCCGAGGCGCGCGCGCAGCTGCCGGCGCTCGCGCAGCGCGCCGAGGTCGCCGAGAAGAAGGTGATCGAGCACGAGCTCCAGATCGAGGCGCTGCAGGATCGCGTGCTCGATCTCGAGAGCGGCATGGCGGTGTCCGAGACCGCGCAGCAGGCGTCGCTCGCGGAGGCGCGCGAGGAGATCAAGAACCTCAAGCTGCAGCTCGCCGAGGCGAAGACCGCCGTCGACAAGGCCGAGGAGATTGCCGAAGGGCTGCGCAAGCGCGCGACCGAGGCCGAGCAGAAGCTCGCCGACACCGAGCAGGCGCGCGTCGCGGCCGAGAACTCGCTGCGCAAGGCGCACGACGACATCGAGACGCTCGAGCGTGCCGCCGCCCAGCGCGCCGATTCGCGCGAGTCGATCGAGCAGCGGCTCGAGGACGCGCTCGCGCGTGCCGGCGAGGCCGAGCGCAAGGTCGACGCGTTGACCGCGCGCGCCGAGGCCGCCGACCTCGCGATCGGCCGTGCCGGCGCACTGCAACGTCAGCTCGACGAGGCGATCGCGAAGCTCGCGTGGCTCGAGCGCGACGCGCAGGCGCGTGGCCGCGAGACCGGCGCGTCGAAGACGCCGACGCCCGAGAAGTCGGACGCCGTGATCGCCGATCGCCTCGCCGCCGCCGAGGAGCGTGCGAAGCAGGCCGAGGGCAAGACGCGCGATACCGAGGCGCGCCTCGAGGACGCCGAGCGCCGGGTCACCGCGGCGAAGGCGCAGCACGACGAGCTGACCGCGCGCGTCGGCGAGCTCGAGCGTCGGTTGCAGCAGGCCGAGGCCGCGAGTCGCGGCGGGGCCGACGCCGAGCGCCGCGCCCGCGAGGCCGAAGCGCGCGTCGCCGAGGCCGAGCGGGTCGCGCAGACGCTGCAGCATCAGCTCGCCGAGTCGCAGCAGCGAACCGCCGCGCTCGAGCGCGAGGTCGCGAACGCGGACAACGTTCGATCGTTCGCCGCCGAGACCGAGCGCGAGATCGCGCAGCTCCAGCGCGAGGTCCGCGAGGCGCGCAGCAAGCTGACGCAGATGACGCTCGAGCGCGATCGGCTCGCGAGCGAGCTGCGCGACGTCCGCAGCGACAGCGTCACGACGAACCGGCGCGCGCCGGTCGCGAACCCGCGCGGGGCGTCACCGCCACCGCAGTACGATCCCGAGGCGACCGCGTCGCTCGATGTCGCGCGGATCGAGGGCATCCTGACGAAGGCGAACGAGCTCGAGCAGAAGGTCGAAGCGCTCGAGGCCGACAACGCGCGGCTGCGCCGTCAGCTCGAGGACACCGAGGAGCGGCTGCGCGCGGCGATCGATGGCGACGACGACGACAGCGAGGCGACGCGCACCGGTTCGCAGCTGCCGATCGTGCTCGCGGAGCACGTCAACATCCTCGAGGAATCGATCGACTCGCTGCGCGCGAACATGCGCGCCGCCAGCGACGAGACCGCGATCATGGAGCAGACCGACTCGGTCGTCGCGGTGTCGAGCGCGGTCAGCCAGGCGGCCGAGCACATCGAGCGTGCGCGCGCGGCGGTCCGGGCGCTCGCGCAGACGATCGGCATGAGCTCCTGAGTCAGCTGTCGAGCGACGCGCAGTGCAGCGCGAACAGGTGGCCGCTCACGGTGCCGGCGTCGAACGTCAGCATGACGTCGAGCGCGACCGAGCCGGTCGACGACGTGATCGCGGAGCCCGCGACCGGCGTGATCACGACGCTGCGCGCCGGCGCGCCGAGCGGGCCGCCGAGCAGGTCGCCGACGAAGTCGAGGATGTTGCCCGACGACGTCAGCGGCGCGGTCGTCGTCGGGATCGGCACGGTGCCGAGCACGAGCGTGTAGTCGGGCGTCGGCGACGTCTCGGTCGGACACCCCGCAGCACCCCCGAGGTGGACCTCGACGTGGAGCTCGTTCGTCGCGGCGGTGACGCCGTACACCGCGTGGTTCAGCGTGCGCGTCGCCGCGAGCGTGGCGGTGATCGCGGTCGTCATACACGCGCCTTCGCACGTCGATGGCAGACCGCCTCCGCCGTCGATCGCCGCGTCGATCGCGGGCGGCGCATCGGCCGGCGTGCTCGACGACCCGCCACACGCGGCCAGCACCACCGCGATGACCGCGCGCTTCATCGCGCCGCCTCGAGGTGCTTCTGGAAGAACGCGAGGCTGTGCGGGACGCGCTCCTTCCAGAACGTGAAGTTGTGGCGTCCGGGCCCGAGGTAGTACTCGTGCTCGATGCCGCGCTCGACGAGCTCGTCGTGGAGGTAGCGCATGCCGTTGTCGAGCTTGAAATCGTCCTCGGTGCCGCAGTCGAGGTAGAGCGCGAGCTTGCCGGGCGCGAGCTGCCGCGCGAGCACCGCGGGATCGTGGGCCTGCCAGGTCGCGAGATCGTCGCCGTAGATGCCGCGCATCCAGGCGGCGAGCTCGGGCAAGGCGCGCGCCCACAGCTTCGGATCCGTGATCAGCGTGACCTTGCCCTGCTCGTACGGGTACGGGCCGCCGTACAGCAGGGCGTCGACGCCCGAGTGGCTCGCGACGACGGCGAACGCGTCGGGATGGCGCATCCCGAGCACGAGCGCGCCGTAGCCGCCCATCGACAGCCCCGCGATGCCGCGCGCCTCGCGGGCCGGGATCGTGCGGTACGTGCGATCGACCCAGCCGACGAGGTCGCGCACGACATACGTCTCGTAGCGCGCGGCGCGCACGCACGTCTTCGCCTTCGGCTGCGTCGGGATGAACAGCCCGCTGCCGTCCTTCATGCACGCGGCGTAGTCGGGCGTCGCGCTCGCGTCGACGTAGAAGCTGTTGTCACCGTCCGGCATGACGATGATCGCGCCGAGCCCGAGCGCGTCCGCCGCCTCGTCGAGCTTGCCGAGCTTCGTCCAGTTCGTCTCGTCGCCGGTGAGCCCGTGCAGGTAGTAGATCACCGGCCAGCGCTTCGTCGGATTCGCGTCGTAGCCGGCCGGCAGGTACACGACGACGTCCTTGTCGACGCCGAGCGCGTCGCTCCGGAACGACGTGGTGACGACCGTGCCCTTCGCCGGCGCCGCGGGCCGCGCCGCGACCGGCGGCTCGCTCGACGGCGCGGGGGCCGCACGGTTGCCGCACGCGACGAGCGCGAGCGCGACCGCGACGCCGGCGCGCCTCATCGCACGACCGGCAGCACGGCGACGGCCTGGATCTGCGTGTGCTGGAACGACAGCACGAGATCCACCAGGCGCGCCGCGGCGTCGCCGAGCTGCGGGTGGATCGCCGAGATCGCGGCGAGCTCGCTGCGCAGCCCGAACGGCGTCTGGACCTCGCCGAAGCCCTGCACGAAGTCGCGCAGCGTCGGCGACGGCGGATACACCTCGAGCGCGACGGTCGCGTCGACCTTGCCGAGCTTGCGCGCCTCGGCGAGCGCCGCGTCGAGCCCGCCGATCTCGTCGACGAGGCCAAGCTCCTTCGCCTTCGCGCCGGTCCACACGCGGCCCTGCGCGAGCTGCTTGACCTTGTCGAGCGGCTGCTTGCGACCATCGGCGACGCGGCCGACGAACACGCCGTAGACCTCCTCCATCGACTTCTGGATCACCGCCTTCTCCTCGGCGGTCCATGGCTGGAAGCTCGCCATGATCGTCGCGCGCTTGCCACGCCCCATCGGGAACGTGGTGACGCCGAGCTTCGCGAGCGCGGGGCCGGGCGCGATCTTGCCGCCGACGACACCGATCGAGCCGGTCAGCGTGTCGTCGAGCGCGAAGATCTTCGTCGCGCCGGACGCGATGTAGTAACCGCCGCTCGCCGCGACATCGCTCATCGACACGACGACCGGCTTCTTCGCGCGCAGATCGCGAACCGCCTGCCAGATCAGCTCGGACGCCTGCGCGCTGCCACCGCCGGAGTCGATCCGCAGCACGACCGCCTTCACCGAGTCATCCGCCGCGATCGCGCGCAGCGCCGAGACCAGCGTGTGCGACGCGATCTCTTGGCGCGCACCGAGCACGCCCGAGCCATCGCCATCGACGATGTTGCCGAGCGCATAGATCACGGCGACGTGATCGCCCGCCGGCTTCTCGGGCGGCATCGCGCCGAGGAACCGCGCGATCTTCATCATCGTGCTGAGCTGGTCGCCCTTGCCGAGCTTCTGCTCGTCGAGCTCGATCTCGGTCCACGGCGCCTTGACCTGCGCGGCGCGGAAGTCCTCGAACGACACGACGTCGTCGACGAGCTTCGCGGACTTCGCCGCCTCGGACGCGAACAGCGCGGTGTCGATCAGGCCCTTCACCGTCGCGGCGTCGATGCCGCGCTCCTTGCCGATCACGTCGACCATCGTGTCGTAGTGACGATCGAGGATCGCGTTGATCGTCTCCTGCATCTCGGGTGACGGTGCGTCGCGCGTCAGCGGCTCCGCGGCGCCCTTGTACGCGCCGACATGGATGAAGTCGGCCTGGACCCCGACGCGGTCGAGCAGTCCCTTCAGGTGGATCGGCATCGCCGCGGGGCCGGTGATCGCGACCTGGCCGAGCGGCGCGATCCCGATCCGCTCGCACGCCGCGAGCACGAGGTACGTCGCGTTCGACGCCTCCTCGACGTGACACGCGAGGTGCTTCTTCGCCGCGCGCAGGTCGTGCATTGCAGCGCGCAGCTCGATCACGTCGGGCAGGCTGATCTCGAGCGACGACATCCGCAGCATCACGCCGGTGATGTCGTCGTCGGTCGCGAGCCCGCGCAGCCGCTCGACCAGCTTGCGCAGCTCGGTGCCGCGCTTGGCGCCGCCGAACAGCGAGAACGAGTACGCCTCGCGCTCGACGATGCCGCCGCCGACATCGAGCACCGCCCAGTGCGGCTTCGTCTCGTCGAAGTCCGCTGACTTCTCGGGCGCCTCGTACGGCCCGGGCTTGTCGATCGTCTCGCCGATCTTCTGCAGCATGCCCTTCAGGTCGAAGCCCATGCCGCCGTCGTCGTCATCCGACTTCGATGGATCGCCGGTCGCGACCGCCCACGGATCGTTCGCGGCCTTCGCCTTCTGATGATCGAGATCGTCGAGCAGCGACGGATGATTCGAGCACGCGGTCAGCGCGACGCCGAAGACACAGCACACAAGACGGGCAAGCATTTGTTACCTCCCAGGCTCGGTAAACCCAGCGCCCGTTGATAGCACTAACCGGAGCCGGGACCGCCGCCTTCCGACGGAGGCGGCGGCGTCGGCGTCGGCGTCGACCCGCCGGATCCCGCATTGTTCGGAGGCGTTGGCGCGCCGCCACCGTCGCCGGCGCCGAGCCGCTCGAGCGCGCGCTGCGCCTTCGCCGAGCCCGGATACGCCTCGAGGTACGTGCGCCACGCCGCGATCGCGTCGTCCTTGCGGCCCTGCTGCTGGTACGCCTCGGCGATGCCGGCGAGCGCGGGCTCGTAGCGCGGCGACGTCGCGAGCGCGGTGCGAAACCGCGAGTGCGCGCTCGCGAAGTTCTTCGCGTCGAGGTGGCAGTAGCCCATGCCGGTCAGCGCCTCGACGCCGTTCGGCTTCTGCTCGAGCGCCTTGGCGTAGAGCTCGAGCGCCTTCGTGCAGTTCTTGTCGGCGAGCGCGTTCGCCTTCTTGAGCCAGCCGTCGTACGTGTCGGTCCCCGAGACGCTGACGTCGGGGTTCGGGTTCGGGTTCGGTGGCTTCGTCGTCGCCGAGCCGCTGCCCTTGCCGTTGTCCTCGGGCGGCAGCGGATCGGTCGCGGCGACCTTCGTCTCGAGCTTCGCGGCGAGCGCCTTCGCGCCGAGGTGCTCGGGCTGCGCGGCGAGGATCTGATCGACCATCGTCTTGGCATCCGCGACGCGATTCTGGGCGAGCGCGATCAGCGCGAGCTGGAACCGCGCGCGGACATCGTTCGACGTCTCGAGCTTGCCGTCGCCCTGATCGATCGTGGCGAGCGCTGCCTTCGCATCGTCGAGCTTCGTATCGCGACGCAGCACGAGCGCATCGGCGAGCGCGACATCGCGCGTCCACTCGGGAGCCGGCTTGCCCTTCGCCGCGTCGACGTAGCGCTTGATGTCGCGTGCCGGCTTGCCCTGCAGCCGCAGCACGCCGGCCATCGCGAGGTTCGCCGCCGGGCTATCGGCCGCGGCCTTGTGCGCCTTCTGCGCGAGCGTCGCGGCATCGAGCGTCAACGTCTTCGCTTCCTTGCGCAGCTTGTCGGCCTCGGCCTTCTCGGCGACGAGCCCCGCGCGATCGGCGAGCGACTGCGCGATCGCGACCTCGAGGTTCGCGCGCACCGCGAGCGCGTCCGGATCGTCCTTGCCGGCGAGCGTCTCGAGCGCGGTGCGCAGCCGCGTCTCGTTATCGGCGGGCAGCTCGGCGCGCGCCTGCTCGACCGGCGATAGCGGCGGTGCCTCGGGCGCGTCGATCACCGGCGTCACGATCGCGGCGGCATCCGGCGCGACGGCGACCTGCGCGTCGGCCGGCGTCGTCGCGACCTTCTGCTCGTCGGGCTTCGACAGCACGAGCACGTACACGAGCGTCGCCGCGATTCCGCCGACGACGAGCACGCCGAGCAAGATCCACAGGCCCGCGCGCGAGCCGCGGCGCCCCGGCAGCAGATCGTCGTCGTCCTCGTCGAGCATCCGGACGCGGCCGGTCTCGTACGACGCTTCCTCCGAGGGGATGCCGCGCACGCGCCCCGCGAACGCCGGCTCGTCGGGGATCGCGGAGAGCTTGCCGACGAACGGCCCGGACTGCGGCAGCGCCGAGCCCGCGACCTTGTCCGCCCCCTCGGTCGCCCACACCGCGGTCGCGCGATTGCCGACCGGCGCCGGCACCGACGGTCCGCGGCGCTCGCCGGGCGGCGACGTCGGCTTCTTCGCCGGCGGTGGCGGCGGCGTCGTGTTCGGTCGGCGGGTCGGCAGCGCGGCCGCGGAGGCGGGCACTGGCGCCGGCGCGGCCACCGGCGCGGGGGCGGGCACCGGCGCCGGCGCGGCGAGCGGGCCCGACGTGCTCGCCAGCGTCGGCGCGGTCCCGACGCTCGCATTCGAGCCGAGCGGCGGCGTCTTCGTCGGTACCTTCGCGGGCGGCGGTGGCGTCGAGGCGGCGCGCTGCATCGCGCGGTAGTTGCCGGTCGTGCGCGCTTCCTCGTCGTCGGGCAGCAGGCCGCCACCGGGACCGACACCGAGCATCGTGCCGCGCGGCTGCTGGCTCGTCGACTTCGCACGCGTCGTGCGCGCCTCGTCGGCGATGTCGAAGTACTGCGCGAGCTCGCCGATGTCGCCGAGTCGCTTCCACGTCTTGCCGGTGCGCGAGATCAGCCCCTCGCGACCGACGATGCCGGACACGATCCATTGCTGCAGCGTCGCGAGCTCGCGGCAGCTGCGCTGCTCGCCGTTCTCGAGCCGGATCAACCACTGCCGATCGACCGCGGTCGGACTCTCGTCGGCGAGCCGCGTCGGCATCTCGTCCATGATCGAGTCCGCGCGCGATCCGATCGCGGCCTGCGGCGGGCGCGGCGACATCGGCCGGGTACGCTGCGGCTCACCCGCCGGCGGAACCGGCGTGCCACCCGCGGCGGTGCTCGTGCGCTTGCGGATCTTGAACATGTGCCCGCAGTTCGTGCACTTCACCGTCACGCCGCCGGGCTTCAAGCGCGCTTCGTCGAGCTCGTACTCGGTCTGGCACTTCTCGCAGCGGACGTCCATGGCTGGCCACGCAACTGCGTGTCTTAGCCGCGCAAGTTACCACGCCGATTTCGCTGCTGCACACCGGTGACCGGTCACACGGATCCCGGGCAAGTCGATACAATCACCCGTCCATGACCGACGTTCGGGAGCGTGGCGCAGAACGCGTCCGCGTCGACGCATTCGTCAAAGTCCACGGCTCCGACGGCCAGGAGCTCGTGTTTCGCACGCGCGACCTGTCGCTGTCCGGGCTGTTCCTCTACACCCGGGTCGCCCGCGCCTATCCGTTCAAGGTCGGCTCGACGCTCGAGCTCGAGCTGTACGACTACGACCAGCACGTGCGCTGCAAGGTCGTGGTCGTGCGCGTGGTCGAACCACACAGCGACGAGAGCACGACCGCCCCGACCGGGTTCGGGGTCAAGATCCTCGATCTCGACGAGGCCGGGCGCGCGGCGCTCGTCCAGATGATCGAGCGCGTCAAGTCGGGCGAGGTCTATTGATCCGCATCGTCGTGTGGACGTCGGGCCACTCGGGGCTCGTGAGCTCGTAGAGCAGGTGGGTCGACCACACGCCGTCGCGCCACACGTCGTCCTCGGCGCGGCCGACGAACCGGAACCCGACCTTCTCGATCACGCGGCGCGATGCGACGTTCGCCTCGAAGCAGCGCACGGTGATCTTGTGCAGCCCGATCTGATCGAAGCCGTAGCGCACGACCGCGCTCGCGGCCTCGGTCATGAAGCCCTGGTTCCACGCGTCGGGCGCGAGCCAGTAGCCGAGCTCGGTGCGATCGATCCGCCACGCGCGGACCTGCCAGCGGATCTCGTCGAAGCCGATCGTGCCGACGAGCTTGCCGGCGTGCTCGATCACCCACGAGATGCCCTCGTTCTCCGCGAGCGCGGCGATCCGGCTGCGCACGAACTCGCGCGTCTCCTCGCGATCGCGATGCGCGGCCCAGCTCATCTGCCTCGGAAACTCGGGTCGCGAGACGATCGGCCACAGCGCGTCGACGTCGTGCTCGGCGTACGGGCGCAGGCGGAGGCGCGCGGTCTCGATCACGAGATCGAGCTCGGACAGCTTCGGGATCACGGGGCGCGGCGGCGCGGACATCGCGCGTACCCTACTCGAAGCCGGGCGCTCAGTGCGCTTCGTCGAGCGTGACTTCCTCGACGGTCGCGAGGATATCCTTGACGTCGATCAGCCGCAGCCGCTCGTCCCACGGTACGCGGACGCCGGCCTCCTTGCGAAACAGCACGAACGCGCCGTGCGGCACGCCGGACACGTTCTCGGTGACGTCGTCGGACGTCGGCCGATCGCGGGCGACCTCGATCACCTTGCCGTAGAGCGCCTCGTCCTGCGCTTCCTTCGCGCCGACCGGCAGGTAGAGCCCGGCGTCGGTGCGCTCCTCGATCCGCATCACCTGCACGAGCACGCGCAGCCCGAGCGGCAGGATCAAGCGATGGCGCTTGGACTCGGGCGGATCAGAGGTCGCGTTCGAGGACAACGGCGCCACTCTGCGCCAGGCACCGCAGCCGGGTCAAGCCGGCCTCGCGCAGCGCGGGCACGGCGCTGTCGATCACCGGCGTCATCGCGGCATCGCCGCACGCCGCCGAGCGAACGTCGATCCGCGGGCCGGTGACCTCGACGGTCGACCACAGCTTCTGGCGGCGCAGCGCGCGATCGAGCTCGGCCGCGGCCGCGGTCGGATTGCGGCTCGCCGGTGCGGTCGCGGTCGGCGCGCTTGGCGTCGGAGACGCGGTCGGCGCGACCGCCGTCGTCGGCGTCGTGAGCGGCTGCGCGGGCGTCGCCGGCGTCGTCGCCGCGGGCTCGTCGCCGCTACGGCCGAGCACCACGAACACGATCACGATCGCGGCGGCGACCCCGAGCGCGCCGAGCACCGGCAGCCACGGCACGCCACGCTCCTCGAGCGCGGTGCCGCCCGGATCCGCGGTGAGCCGGCTGCGCCGACCCGAGCCATACGGCAGCGCCGCGTGGCACTTCGGACACTTCACGTAGCCCGGGACGACGGCGACTCCACAGCTCGGGCAGCTCGGAGAGACCCCGGTCATGCGCGGAATGATACCCGTCGCTATCGGGCTCGCGAGTTTTTCCGTCTGCCGAGGATGTACGCGGTGAGACCTGCGAGCAGCAGCACCGGTGTCGGACGGCCCGACGCGCTGCAACAGCCGGTGTCGCCGTTGCCGACCGGATCGCACGTGCCCGGGTCCTCGGCCTTCGGGTACACGGTGCAGATCGCCGAGACCTCGTCGGGCGACAGCGACGCCTTCTTCGTCTCGCCGCAGTCCTGGAAGTTGTACATCGTCGCTTCGAGGATCGTCGGATCGGTGGTCGCGCTGCACAGCGGGACCGGCTTGCCGGCACCGTCGACGCGCGGCGGATCGCCGGACGTCAGGCACGGATGCTCGAGCCCGAGCAGGTGCCCGAGCTCGTGGGTCAGCGTGTTCGTGATCTCGGAGTGACACGGCGCCTGACCGGTCGTCTGGCCGTCGTGGGTGATCGAGAAGTCGACGCCGTTGAGCTCGACATCGGCATCGACGATCGCGCCGTCGCGATCGCTGCTCGCGTCGTCGACGAACACCGCGGTCGTGATGCCCGCCGCCGACGGCGAGTAGCAGCGCGCCGGATCGTCACCGATCGCCGGGCGGCACCACGACTGCTCGCGGAACTTGATCAGGTTGCGGCTGTCGCGCCCGACCTCGGACGACTCGTTCGCCGTGCGCACCATGTTCATGTACGAGCAGCCCTCGGTCCTGGAATTCCACTCGGCGATGCACTGATCGATCGCCTCGAACTCGTTGTCGCCGACGACCTGCGTCGTGCCCGCCGCGTCCGCGGTGACGAACACGCAGCCCGACTCCCAGTACAGGTACTTGCCGGCCTTCGTCGGGCCGGTGCGCACGAACCCGGGCGGGTACGCGAGCACGCGGACGTCGTCGACGACGACATGCGTCTGCTGCGCGAGATCGAGATCCGGGTACGTCGCGAGCGCGACCTGCATCCCAGGCGCGAGGATCTCGGGGCCGGGGAACGTGCGCATCGTCAGCCCGCCGACGCTGCCGCCGAGCTGGCTCACCGTGACGTCACCGTCCGCGGTCCGGACGACCGCCTCGGTGACGATCCGCGAGCCGTCGGCGGTCCACCGCGACGACGCCGAGATCACCCAGCCTTCCGTCGACGACGTCGGGCGCGGCGCGCTGCTCGCGAGGACCGGCCACGATAGGACGAGCGCCGCAAGCGGCACGACGGTGCGCATCTTCCTGACCGTACCATGGCATGTTACAAGGTCGCACCATGGCCAACGCCGCTCGGCCCGTGCGCGTGCGGATCGCACCTTCTCCGACGGGGGATCCGCACGTTGGCACCGCGTACGTCGCGCTCTTCAACTACGTCTTCGCTCGCCAGCAAGGCGGCAAGTTCATCCTCCGGATCGAGGACACCGATCAGTCGCGGTTCCGCGCTGACTCCGAGCAGATGATCTTCGATGCCCTGCGGTGGAGCGGGCTATCGTGGGACGAAGGTCCCGACGTCGGCGGTAACTATGGCCCGTACCGGCAGAGCGAGCGCCGCCAGTTCTACATCGATCACGTCGGCATCCTGCTCGAGAAGGGCGAGGCCTACCGCTGCTTCTGCACCGAGGATCGGCTCGCGAAGCTGCGGATCCAGCAGCAGGCGGAGAAGCGGACGTCGGGCTACGACCGCCACTGCCGCAACCTCGATCCGGTCGACAGCCGCAACCGCGCCGCCGAGGGCGAGCCGCACGTCGTCCGGCTCAAGGTCCCGCTCGAGGGGCCGATCACGTTCGTCGACCGGCTGCGCGGCGAGATCACGCGCGACGCGAAGGAGACCGACGACCAGGTGCTGCTGAAGTCGGACGGCATGCCGACGTACCACCTCGCGAACGTCGTCGACGATCACCTGATGGAGATCACGCACGTCGTCCGCGCCGAGGAGTGGATCTCGTCGACGCCGAAGCACGTGCTGCTCTACAAGGCGTTCGGCTGGCGCCAGCCGGAGTGGATCCACCTGTCGCTGCTGCGCAACGCCGACAAGTCGAAGATCAGCAAGCGCAAGAACCCGGTCTCGATCAACTACTATCGCGACATCGGCATCCTGCCGCACGCGTTCCTGAACTTCCTCGGCACGATGGGGTTCTCGATCGCCGGCGACCGCGAGCGGTTCACGCTGTCCGAGATGATCGAGGCATTCTCGTGGGACCGCGTCTCGGTCGGCGAGCCGGTGTTCGATCCGACGAAGCTGACGTGGTTCAACGAGCAGTACATCCACGAGCTCACGCACGAGGAGCTCGCGGATCACTTCCTGCGCTGGCGGCTATCGCGCGACTTCCTCGTCAAGCTGATGCCGCTCTACCAGCAGCGGATCAAGCGGCTCGACGAGCTGATCCCGCAGACCACGTTCTTCTTCGCCGGCGATCTCGACTACACGCCGGTCGCGGCCGAGCTCGCGATCGCGAACGTCGCGCCGGCGGATCTCGCCGCCGCGGTGCTCGCGTTCATCGATCGGTTCGAGGCGCGCACCGGCTGGACCGCGCAGATGCTCGAGGAGGAGGCGAAGGCCTGGGCCGAGCAGCACGCGTGGAAGCCGAAGCAGGCGTACCCGATCCTGCGGCTCGCGATCTCGGCGCGCGCGCAGACGCCGCCGCTGTTCGAGACGATGGCGACGCTCGGCAAGGAGCTCGTGCGGCGCCGGCTGCGCAAGACGGCCGAATTCATCGCCGCGCGCGGCAAGGCGAAGTAGATGACGCTGATCCGCCAGATCCTCACGATCGTGGCGGCGGTGTGCATCGTCGCGACGTCGATCGTCGTCGTCCACCTCGTCAACGCGCAGCCGTGGTGGATCACGCTGTCGGCGCAGATCGTGCTCGCGCTGACCGGCGTGATCTGGCTCGTCGCGCAGCCATACGTCCGGCGCTGGCTCGCGTTCGTGACGCTCGAGCAGTGGCGCGCGATCGACGTCGAGACCGATCGCACGACGCCGGATCGACTCGATCCGCACGTGCGCGTCGTGATCGTGATGGTGACGACCGCGATCTCGCTGACGATCCAGGAGTACGTCGGCGGCGCGGATCACTACGAGAAGTGGTTCCCGTACGACGGCAGCGAGTACTGGGAGCTCGCGAGCTTCGTATGGTGGTCGGGATGGCGCGTGATCGGCTACGTCGTGATCCCGGCGCTCGTGATCGCGTGCATGCCCGGCGAGCGGATCCGCGACTATCACCTGAGCGCGCGCGGGTTCTTCCGTCACCTGTGGATCTACGTCGTGATGTTCCTCGCGTTCTCGCCGATCGTGATGCTCGCGTCGATGTCGCCGTCGTTCCGCGAGACCTATCCGTTCTACCGGATGGCGAATCGCTCGCAGTTCGATCTGTGGTCGTGGGAGGCGCTGTACATCGTGCAGTTCCTGTCGCTCGAGTTCTTCTTCCGCGGCTTCCTGCTGCAGGGGCTGCGGCGCGTGATCGGCTCGAACGCCGTGTTCGTGATGATCGTGCCGTACTGCATGATCCATTACGGCAAGCCGCTGCCCGAGACGCTCGGCGCGATCTTCGCCGGCCTGATCCTCGGCACGCTCGCGATGCGCACGCGATCGATCTGGGGCGGCGTGCTGATCCACTGCGGCGTCGCGATCACGATGGACGTCCTCGCGCTGCGCGGCTGTCCGCCGATGGGCAGCGAACGGTTCTGTCACACGTAGCGTCGCGACCTACACCGGGCGCCGCGCATCGGTTAGCCCAGGCGTACCCGATGCGCGCGAACGGCGTCCTTAGGATGAATTTCATGGACGAGCCCAGGGTGGGGCGCGTCGCGGGCGGTCAGCGACCGTCTGCGGACGCGCATCAGGAACCAAACACGCGGTTTCGACGGGCGCACGTGATCGCGCGACCGAGGTCGGAGCCGGCCGTCGCCGCCGATGATGGCGTGCCCCAGTACATCGAGCCTCGACCGACGTGCAAGATCGACGACACGCGGCTCGAGATCCTCCGGACCGAGCTCAGCCGTCCGGAGCTGGCGCCGACGCCACCGGCGAACCCGGGCTTCGCCCACACGCTGCGGCGGCCGACCGCGAAGGGCAGCGGCGCGCTCCCGAAGGGCATCGTCGACGAGGTCGTCGCCGCCTCGCCCACACCGGAAGGCCGCGCGCCGTTCGCCGCCGAGCCCGAGCCCGAGGTCACGTGCGAGCCGCTCGCGGAACCGCAGCCGCTCGTGCTGTCCGAGCCGGTCGTCGCGGCCGTTGCAGCGCCGGTACGATCGCGATCGCGCGAGCTGTGGTTCAGCCTGGCGATCGGCGCGGTCGTGTTCGCGGCGCTGCTCCTCGCGGGCCAGGTCCTGTAACGCCGTCGCACTTGTCGCCCGGGCGGTCCCGCCGCACGCTCTGGGCGTGCAGATCCCAGCGCCGACCGCGCGGCTCGCGTTTCGCGCGTGGCGTGCCGACGACCTCGAGCTCGCGCGCACGCTGTTCGGCGATGCCCGGGTGTCGGCACTCGTCGGTGGGCCGTTCGACGACGCCGCGATCGCGGCGCGGCTCGCGTTCGAGCTCGCGAACCAGCGCGACCACGGAATCTCGTACTACGTGACCGCGCTGCACGACGGCACGGTCGTCGGTTGCTGCGGGCTCAAGCCGCGGGACCCGGCGCAGCGGATCTTCGAGCTCGGATTTTATCTCCGACCCATGTGGTGGGGGCAGGGCCTGGCCGTCGAGGCAGGGCGAGCCGTGATCGCGCACGCGTTCGACACGCTCGGCGCCGCGAGCCTGTTCGCCGGCCACCATCCCGAGAATCACGGATCGCGGCGCACGCTCGAGAAGCTCGGCTTCGCGTACACGCACGACGAGCACTACCCGCCGACCGGGCTCATGCATCCGGGCTACGAGCGGCGTCGCTGACGCCGAAAAAAAAAGCGGGCGCAGTGGCTCGTCACCACTGCGCCCAAAACGAGCACGACCGTTCGACCGTAGGGCAGTCTATCCCCTACGCTTTGCGTAGGTGGGCTCCGCGTAATCTATCGGGCTTCCCGACGAGCGGGCGTGCACTCCCAGAACAGAGGCAGATCCCTGGATAGCAGATGTAGGAGACAGAATCGCCCCGGGTCTCGCATCGAACCGCCGGTGCTCGATTTCGAGACTAAGGATCACGATCGAATCCGTCAACGGGAAAATTGCTGACGCGATCACACGCGCGAAGGTTTCGGCAAATCCTCGACGGAAGCAGCGTGTCATGAGGCGCGCGTGAGAGCGCGATGCATGTCGATCGCGCCTCGTCGATCGCGAGTCGCGAGATCAGCGATTGACTTCGTGCTTCGACGCTTCGTGGCCGCCGGCGCGCCACTCGGGGCCTTCGCCACCCTGCACCGCGGTCGAGTGGATGCCGCGGGCGAGCATCGATTCCTTGGTCTCGATCGCGTTCGCTCGGTCCTCGACCGGCTTCGCGTGATCACCGGTGTCCATCCGGATCGCGTCGCACGGGCACGCCTCGACGCACAGGCCGCACACGACGCAGCGCAGCTCGTCGATCTCGAAGATCGCCGGGCGCTTCTCGATCGACGCGTCGGTCGTCTCCTCGGGGACGATCGTGATGCAGTGAGCCGGACACACGGTCGGGCAGCACATGCAGGCGACGCAGCGGACCGCGCCGTCGTCGCGCAGCATCAGGCGATGCAGGCCGCGAAAGCGCTCCGGATAGACGACCTTCTCTTCCGGATACTGGACGGTCTCGATCTCGTTGCGCCACTTCTCCTCGATCGGCGCGCCGGGCGCGTTGCGTCCCGTGAGCTTCTTGAGCGGCAGGAAGAAGTTCTTCGCGAAGTGCTTGAGCGTGATGCCGAGGCCCTTCGCGGTCGCGGCGATGAACGTCGTGTCCTGGGCGTCGGGCCGCACGACCTGGATCGTGCGCGAGCGCGGGTGGCGGTCGGCGACCGAGATGATCTTCGGGCCCGAGGTGTCTTCCGCCGCAGCGTGTCCGTGTGAGCTCGCCATGATTTACGACCCCATGAAGAGAAGCTTGATCAGCGCTGTCACCATGACATTCGCGAGTGCGAGCGGGAGCAGGATCTTCCACCCGAGGTTCATCAGCTGATCGGCGCGGAACCGCGGCAGTGTCCAGCGGACGAGCAGCTGGAACCAGCACAGCAGCAGGACCTTGACGCCGAACGCGCCGAACTGCAGCAGCACCACGAGCCAGTGCGGCAGCCCGAGGAACGAGCCGCCGGTCGACATCCCGGTCGCCTGATCGATGTAGCCGCCGATCCGGAACCCGTCCGGGTCGAGGAACGGCACCTGGTAGCCGCCGAAGAACACGGTCGCGACGACCGCCGAGATGAACACGATCTCGATGAACTCGGCGAGGAAGAACAGGCCCCAGCGCAGCCCGGAGTACTCGACGAAGTAGCCGATGATCTCGGGCTCGCCTTCGGGGATATCGAACGGCGCGCGCTTGGTCTCCGCGATCGCGGCGGTGAAGAACAGCACGAGGCCGACCGGCTGCCACAGCCACAGCCAGTTCAGCGGGTTCGACGGCGCCATCGATCCCGATGCGCCATGCGCCGCGATGTAGCCGGGCTCGAGGCTGCCGACGACGAGGAACGCACCCATGAGCGAGATGCCCATCGCGACCTCGTACGACATCATCTGCGACGAGCTGCGCAGCCCGCCGAGCAGCGCCCACTTGTTGTAGCTCGCCCAGCCCGCGATCGTGCCGCCGTAGTTCGCGAGCGTCAGCACCGCGAAGTAGAAGATCAGACCGAAGTCGACCGCGAAGATCTGCATGCGGATCGAGTCGGCGAACGTGGCCGTCGCCGCCTTGACCGCGACCGGATCGGCGACCGCGCCGTTGTAGGCGGCGAGCTGGTACGTGTCGATCTGGTGCCAGAAGTTGTGCGGGTAGATCGTCGGCCCGAACGGGATGATCGAGAACGCGATGAACACCGGCGCGATCGCGAGGATCGGCGCCAGCGCGAACAGCCCGCGGTGGACGTTCGCCGGGATGAAGTCCTCCTTGAAGATCATCTTCAAGGCGTCGGCGACGAAGTGCAGGATGCCCTTCAGCTTGATCGGGCCGATGTTCGCGCGGTTGGGACCGAGCCGGTCCTGCATCATCGCGCTCTGCCGGCGCTCGGCCCAGGTCAACAGCGATGCCAGCGGCATCACCAGGCCCATGACGATGAGCAACCACTTGGTC
>DASTLB010000012.1:0-204145 GCA_035715365.1 Kofleriaceae bacterium
GACGAAGTCGCCCGCTCGGCATGAAATCTCGGCGAAATCAATCCGACCTGTTCGTTCAACGGAATTGCCACACGACGAACACGACTGTCCTCCGCAGAGCTCGGCACGGCAGCGTCGATTGCTTGCGCGTGAGCGATCAAGGGACTGTGCGCAGCGAATTCCTCGCCGCCGAGTGCAATGCTGTCGTTGGCCTGTGCGTACGACCGACCTGTTCGCGCGCGAGCCAGGAACGCCGCAGCTTCTGACGGCGATCTGGTCTCATGGACACGCATCGCGCGCGCGACGGCGCACGGGGAGTTGTGCGCCGCCGCAGCCGCGCAGAGCCTGTGGACAGCGCCGCTCGTGTGACCAGCGAACCCGTGACACGCGTGGTGCCGGATTCGCTGCTCACACTCGCTTGGATTGCCGCGCTCGTATGCACGTGCGTTCCGTGGGCGCGGCAATCCACGCTGCCGCACAGGCCTGCTGCTACCAGAAGAGTTCTTTGAAACGGCAGAACCCACGCGCGCGCGCCGGCGCAGAACGCGCACGTACAGGCGCGCGATGGCGCGATGCGAGCTCGCGCTCGACCCCATGTGTGCGTCGGTTGCGATTTGAAATCTCGGCGAAATCGCTTCGAGCTGCTCGGCCCGGACCTTCCCAGACGCGCGCTCGTCCTCGACGGCATTCGCCCGCTGACTGCGAGCGAAATCGATTCGAGTGGTCAGCCGATGAGCATTGGTAAGCAACGCGCCGCACGTGGTGTTGATGCGGCTCGCTCGCGCCCGCCTGTCGAATCTCGATCTACAGCGTGATCAGGCAGCCGCCGTGCGCGGCCTCGCCGCCGAGCTGCTGCTTGCTCTTGCTGCCGGTCTCGCTCCAGTTGAGCCACGTGCCGACCTGCTGGTTGTCCGAGTACGTGCCCTTCGACTGCTTCTCGCCGCTCTGGTACCAGGTCTCCCAGCAGCCGTTCTTCTTGCCGCCGACGTACTCTCCTTCCGCGCGCTTCTTGCCGTTGAACCACCACGCCTTGAAGCCACCCTCGGCGGCGCCGTTGCGATAGCTGACCTCGGCCATCTTCTGGTCGTTGGGGTGCCACGACGTGAAGTCACCGTCGAGCAGGCCGTCGCGGAACGACGCCTTCCAGACCTTCGCGCCGTTCGTGTACCAGGCGGTCCAGTCGCCGACCATGACGTGGCCGCGGCACTCGCCCTTCACGCGCTTCTGGCCGTTGTCGTAGGTCAGCTTGATCTCGCCGTCGTTCGGGCCGGGGCAGCGGTTTGGCGACGTCGAGAACTCGGGGATGCCGAGCGCACCGAGGATCAGATCGTTCGCGTGCGGCGTGCCCTGCGGCCCGTTGTGATGCGGACAGCCGGCGAGCGCGAGAGCCAGGACGACGAGGACAGACGATGGCGAACGGAGTGCGGTCATATGCCCAGCATCGCGGGTCGGAGCCGCGCGCATACAGATCGAACGCGACAAATCCACGCGGCTGCCGCGCAAGTCACGAATGCGACTTAGCGCGCCGTTCTGCACGCCACAGTGCGGCGGTCAGCACGACCGCGACGCATGGAGCGCCGAGCCACAGCCACTTCGCGGCGCCGAAGTCGTGGAGGACGACGCCGTGCTCGACGGTCCGGCCGCTCGCGATCAGCTCGCCACTCGCGAGCGACTGCAGGCCGGCGCCGAGGTAGCTGAATCCGCCGACGACGCCGAGCGCTGCGCCCGCGGCTCGCTTCGAGCACAGCTCCATCGCGATCAGGCCGCCGAGGAACACGAGCAGGCCGCCCATCGCGAACCCGGCGCAGCCGAGCGCAATGCCGATCGTGGCGGGTGCGTCCCCGTCGGCGGCGTAGAACACCGCGAGCGAGATGCAGAACACGACGCCGTAGCCGACGGCGACCGGTACGCGGCGGCCGCCCGAGACGAGGTCGGACAGCGGACCGGCGAGCAGCGTGCCGCCGATGCCGGCGATCGGAAAGATCGCGAGCACCGCGCCGGCGTCCTCGAGCGAGTAGCCGCACTCGTTCTGCAGGTAGAAGATGCCCCAGTTGTTGATCGCGTAGCGCGACACGTAGACGAGCCCGCTCGCGACGCCGCACAGCAGGATCGCCGGATCCTTCAGCACGTCGAGCTGGAGCCGGCCGAGCGACGACGTCTTCGTGGTGCGATCCGAGTCGATGCCGGGTAGCCCGACCGCCTGTGGGCGATCGGCGAGCGTCCGGTACAGCACGACGCCGACGACGAGCGCGAGCGCAGCGGGGCCGAGGAACGCGGCGCGCCACGCATCCGCGCCGAAGCTCGCGGACGCGGTGATCAGGTGGGCGGTGAACAGGAACGTCAGGCCCTCGCCGAGGTGGTGGGCCATGCTCCAGATCGAGTAGCGCGTGCCGAGCTCGCGCGGCGCGAACCACGCGGCCATCACGACGCCGCTCGTCGGGACACCGACCGACTGCACCCAGCCGTTGATCGCCCACGCGATCGCGAACACCGCGAACACCGACGACAGCCCGAACGTCAGGTTCGCGAGCGCCGAGATGACGAGCGCGGTCGCGAAGAACCGCCGCACGCTGACGCGATCCGCAAGGAAGCCGTTGAGCGTCTTGCCGACCGCGTACGTGACGAGGAAGATCGACTCGATCACGCCGATCTCGCGGATCGTGATCGCGCCCGACGTGATCATCGCGTCCTTCGACACCGACGTCGACAGCCGCGTCACGTAGAACACCGTGTAGCCGAGCGTGATCGACAGGAACACGGCGAGCCGCCAGCGCGCGGACAGTCGCGGGATCGCAGCTGCGGGCAGGGTTGGCGCATCCGGCGCGGGATGGAAGAAGCCGAGCAATGCCTGACAGTACCTCCAAGCGCCGGCCGCAACGCCGTAGACTGGCCACCGGGTGTTCGGACTCGCGAACCTGCTCGCGATCGCGGGCTTCATCGCACTGATCGCGATCGAGCTGGCGTGGGGTCGCGCGCGCGGGCGGATCACGTACGCGTTCGGCGATGCGGTGATGAACGCCGTGCTCGGCCTCGGCTCGGTCGTGTTCGGGCTCGCGACCGTGTTGCAGGGCTTCGTGGTCCATCGCTGGCTGGACGCGCACGCGCCGTTCACGCTCGACACGTCGCGCGTCGACGCGTGGATCGTGATCACGATCGTCGTCGACCTCGCGTTCTACGTCGGCCATCGCGCGATGCACCGCGTGAACCTGTTCTGGGCGATCCACGCGACCCATCACCAGAGCGAGCATATGAACCTGCTCGTCGCGCTGCGGATCGGCTGGTTCTCGGTCTACTTCAGCTGGATCTTCTACCTGCCGCTCGCGCTGCTCGGCGTGACGCTCGAGACCACGCTGCTCGCGCGCGGGCTCAGCAGCCTGTACCAGTTCTGGTTGCACACCGAGCTGATCGGCAAGCTCGGTCCGCTCGAGTACGTGCTCGTGACGCCGTCGCACCACCGCGTCCACCACGCGCGCAACGCCGGCTACGTCGACCGCAACTACGGTGGGCTGCTGATCGTCTGGGACCGGCTGTTCGGCACGTTCGCAGAGGAGCGCGAGGCGCCGAGCTACGGGACCTCGCCGGCGTTCCGCAGCCACAATCCGCTGTGGGCGAACGTGGTGGAGTTCGTCCGGATCGTGCGAACGAGCCTGCGCGCGCGGCGGCTGCGAGACCCGCTCCAGATCTGGCTGCGGCCGCCCGAGTGGGAGCCTCCGCTGCGCGATCCATCGTCGACGACTCGGTGATTTTCGGGGTGGCGGTGTCGCACCTTGACGCCACGCGTTAGTCCGGCCATAAAATGAATGACGGTTCATTCACCGTCTTCCGCGAGGCCACCGATGTCGAACCAGAACTACTACAAGGCCAACCTGCGCGACCTGTCGTTCCTGTTCTTCGAGCAGTTCAAGCTCGACGAGCTGCTCGGGAAGGAGCCGTACGCGAACTGGGGCAAGGACGAGGTGCTCGCCGTCGTCGAGGAGGCGTACGGCTGGGTCCAGAAGTACCTCGGGCCGTACAACGGATCGGGCGACGAGGAAGGCTGCCGGCTCGTCAACGGCCAGGTCCACGTGCCGAGCGGCTATCGCGAGGCGTGGAAGGCGCTGTTCGAGGCCGGCTGGCGCACGCTCGCCGTCGAGGAGAAGCACGGCGGTCAGCAAGGCCCCGTGACGCTCGCGATGATGGTCGAGGAGTTCATGTGCGGCTCGAACACGTCGTTCAACATGTACCCGGCGCTGACGCAGGGTGCGGCGGACGTGATCCTCGCGTTCGGCACGCCGGAGCAGCAGGCGACGTACGTCGCGAACATGTTCAACGGCAAGTGGGGCGGCACGATGTGCCTGACCGAGCCGCAGGCGGGCTCCGACGTCGGCAGCGCGACGACACAAGCGACGCGTCGTCCCGACGGCAAGTACAACATCAAGGGCACGAAGATCTTCATCTCCGGCGGCGATCAGGACATGAGCGAGAACATCGTCCACATGGTCCTCGCGCGCACGCCGGACGCGCCCGCCGGCACGAAGGGCCTGTCGCTGTTCATCGTCCCGAAGCTGCGGCCCGACGGCACGCCGAACGACGTCGCGACCGCCGGCATCGAGCACAAGATGGGCATCAAGGGCAGCGCGACCGCGCAGCTCGTGTTCGGTGACAACGACAACTGCATCGGCGAGCTCGTCGGCACCGTCGAGAACCGCGGCATGTCGCAGATGTTCCACCTGATGAACTACGCGCGCATCGGCGTCGGCATCCAGGGGCTCGCGCTCGCGTCGAGTGCGTACCTCAACGCGCTCGAGTACGCGAAGGATCGCAAGCAGGGCAGCTCGATCAAGCAGTGGAAGGACGCGACCGCGCCGCGCGTGCCGATCATCGATCACCCTGACGTGCGCCGCATGCTGCTCGACATGAAGTCGCGCGTCGAAGGTCTGCGCGCGCTCACCGTCAAGCTGACGATGCACCTCGATCGCGCGAACGTCCTCGACAAGACCGGCGGGGACAAGACGCAGATCGAGTACCACCAGGGCCAGGTCGACCTGCTCGTGCCGCTGCTCAAGGCGTACGGCAGCGATCAGGCGTTCTCGATCTGTGCGACCGCGATCCAGGTGTTCGGCGGCGCCGGCTACCTCAAGGACTGGCCGGTCGAGCAGTACGCGCGCGACGCGAAGATCTTCTCGATCTACGAGGGCACGAACCACATCCAGGCGATGGATCTCGTCGGCCGCAAGCTGATGCAGCGCGGTGGCGCGAACGTGCAGGCGTTCGGCAAGGACGTCGCGGCGTTCATCGCGGCGAACAAGGAGCACGCGGTCTACAAGGACTCGATCGCCGTGCTCGCGACCGCGATGGAGTCGCTGACGGCGACCGGCGGCAAGTTCATGCAGTGGTTCGGCGGCGGCCGCATGGAGATGGTGCCGACCGTCGCGAACCGGTTCCTCGAGATGATGTCGGAGACCGTCGTCGGCTGGCTGCTGCTCGAGCAGGCGGTGATCGCCGAGGCCGCGCTCGGCAAGCTCGCCGCGGACCACCCGGACCGCGCGTTCTACGAGGGCAAGCGCTACGCCGCGCAGTACTTCGCGCACAACGTGCTGCCGACCGTCGCCACGAAGGCGCAGATGATCGCGCGCGAGGATCGGTCGATGCTCGACATCCCGGTCGCCGCGTTCGCGCCGTAACCCGCCGCATTTCGGCTGCCCGTTTCCACGTCGATCTGTGATTTCCTGATCACGTGGCCGGAGTCGTGCATTCGCGTGACGTGTTCGTGCGTCCGAGCTGGAGCGCGACCAGCGAGGAGGAGTCGCGCCACCAGCTGCAGGCGCGGCTGACGACGCTGTTCAAGATCATGTTCTGGGCGTTCGTGCTGCTGATCGGCGCGCAGGCCCTGCTGTGGGAGGTGCTGTACAAGACCGAGCCGTATCGCCCGATCTACCAGGATCAGATCTACGTGATCGCGGTCGCCGCGCTGACGCTGCTCGCGGTGATCTGGCGGCTGATCCTGATCCGTCGCGAGCTGACGATGCGGCAGCTGTACTGGCTCGAGATGTTCTTCGCGACCGGCTGCGGGACGGTGCTTGGCTCGTCGGCGGTGCTCGCCTACAACTTCACGCCGTCGCAGTACGTCTGCCTGATCTACGGCATGCTCGGCGTGTTCACGCGCGCGATCGTCGTGCCGAGCAGCGGGCGGTGGACCGCGATCGTGTCGAGCGCGACGTTCGCGCCGATGGCGGCGGCGGCGCTGATCCTCGGCGTCAGCGACGTGCCGCTGTCCGCGCCGGCGCCGCTGTACGTGGCGGGCGCGTGGTCGCTCGAGGCGATCACCGTGCTGCTCGCGAGCATCGGCTCGCGCATCATCTATGGTCTGCGCCGCAGGGTGAGCGCGGCGATGCAGATCGGCCAGTACAAGGTCGAGCGCCGGATCGAGGAGGGCGGGATGGGGCAGGTCTTCCTCGCGAGCCATGTCCTGTTGCGCCGGCCGACCGCGATCAAGCTGCTGCGCCCCGAGCGCGTCGGCGCCGACAACCTCGAGCGGTTCGAGCGCGAGGTCCGGCATATGAGCCAGCTGACGCACCCGAACACCGTCGCCGTGTTCGACTACGGCCGCAGCGCCGAGGGCATCTTCTACTACGCGATGGAGTACCTCGGCAGCGGGATCAACCTCGAGGCGCTCGTCGCGATGTACGGCAAGCAGCCGGCCGGCCGCGTCGTCCAGATCTTGATCCAGGTCTGCGGCGCGCTGCAGGAGGCGCACGCGAAGCAGTTTCTCCATCGCGACGTCAAGCCGGGCAACATCATCCTGTGCGAGCGCGGCGGGATGCCCGACGTCGCGAAGGTCGTCGACTTCGGACTCGCGGCGCCGTTCGAGGATCATCGCGAGCCCGGCCACATCCTGCTCGGCACGCCCGCGTACATCGCGCCGGAGGTGATCACCGGCAGCGGTGCCGACGCGACCGCGGATCTGTACGCGCTCGGCGCGGTCGCGTACTTCTTGTTGAGCGGCCGCCGCGTGTTCGACGGCGCGAGTGGCGAGGTGCTCGGCAAGCACGTGAGCGTCGCGCCGACGCTGCTGTCCGAACACGTCGCGGTCGCGCCGGCGCTCGAGGCGATCGTGATGAAGTGCCTCGCGAAGAAGCCCGCGGATCGCTACCAGAGCGCGACCGAGCTCGCGGCCGCGCTACGGGCGCTGCCAGCTGCGACCGACTGGAGCGACGACGACGCGCGGTGCTGGTGGCTCGAGCGCCAGCGCAGCGAGGCCGCCGCGATCGCTGCGAGCGCGCAGCCGACGCTCACGATCACCGTCGACCTCGCGCAGCGCTGACCGGCGTGAAATTCGCGTGAAAGGTCGGACCACTGCCGGCAGGACACGCTACACCGCGGCCATGGATGCGGCGCTGCTCGTGCTCGCGGCCGTCGTCGCGCTCGTCGCGCTCGACGCGATCGTGCGGCTGGTCGCGCGCCGTCGCCCGAAGCGTGCGGTCGATCCCGCGATCACGACGTCGCAGCGGATCGTCGTCGATCTCAGCCGGCGTGATCGCGAGCCGTGAGGCCCGGCAGCGCGTCGGTGCTAGCGTCGCGCGGTGCGCATCGCCCTGCTCGTCGTCGTCGTCGCCGCAGCGTGTGGTGACGATCGCGTCGACAAGCTCGCGGCGTGCGAGCTCGGCACCGCGTCGAGCGCCGCGACCGTCGAGGATCGCAAGATCATCGGACCCGCCGCGCCGTACGCCGCGGATCTGACGCTCGCGGATCGCGAAGCGGTGCTCGAGCACTCGCCCGCCGCGCGGCGCGAAGCGGCGTGGCAGATCGTCGAGCGCGTGCTCGCGCCGGTGCCGCTCGCCGAGCCTCGACTCGCGGAGCACTTCGGCGGCGCGCCCACGATCCCGGCGTGGCAGACGTGGTACGCGCGCGACGATCTCGAGCGCGTGTTCAAGCACGCGTATCGCGCGCTCGATCCGGACGGCCGCGCGCACGCCGCTCCGATCGACGCGGCCGCCGGCTTCGCGTGGAACGCGACCGCGCTCGACGACGATCCGGCGTGGCCCGAGGCGCGCTACCTCGACTACCTCGACGCGATCGACACGCCGGCCGAGGTCGGCGGCATCGCCGGCGTCGCGCGCGTCGGCTACAGCCCCGGCGCCGCGACCCACCTCGTCGAGAGCTACGCGAAGCTGTACGCGTGCCGGCTCGCGCCGGAGCCCGATCCGTTCGCCGCCGATCCGGTGCGCCCGGCGCGCGCGATGACCGAGACCCGCACGCTCGCGCTCGGTGCCTGCGAGCTGCGCGTCGTCGGTCCGTTTCAGGCCGGTGCCGGTGAGGTCCGGGTCGCGACGACCGCCGGGCGCGACGTCGATCTCTACGTCCGGCGCGGCGCACCGCCGACGCTCGGCGCGTTCGACTGCCGGTCATCCGGTGATGATGGCGACGAGGCCTGCAGCGTCGACGGCGGCGGACCGATCTACGTCGGCGTGCTCGGCATCGACGCCGCCGAGGTCGAGGTCGCGATCGACTATCTCGCGGCCGACGTCGTTGACCCGGCGTGCCTCGACGGTGCGATGCCGCGCGATGCCGTGCTCGTCAAGGCCGACTGGCGTCGCGTCGTCGACGGCGAGCCGCTACCGACGTACGACACGAGCGCGCCGCGCATGGCCGAGCGCCTCGCGGGCGATGCGACGTGGTCGCCCGATGGCGCGGCCGATCCGGACGCCAGCGCGATCTACACCGTGACGTTGCCGTCGGGCGCGCGGTTCCGGCTGCCGGCGCTGCACGTGATGACGAAGGAGCTCGATCACTGGATCTGGATCACGCTGTGGTGGTCGCCGGATCCGGATCGCGATCTCGGCGCCGATCGCCCGGCCGCGATCGCCGGCGTGTGGCGCAACTACAAGCTGTGTGTCGCGACGAGCTTCGTCGAGCCCGACGGTGCGCCGACGTGGTGCTCGAACCCGTATCTCGAGCGCGGCGCCGGTAACGCGGCGACGAACTGCATCGGCTGTCACCAGCACGGCGGCACGTTGCTGCGCCCCGAGGCGATCCTCGCGAGCGAGCTCCACGGCACGACGCGGACCCGCAACAACTTCTTCACCGATTACCTGTGGGCGGTGAAGGGCGGCGACGGCGATGACATCTCGGCGTTCGTGCAGGCGGAGGTCGATTACTGGCGTGCGGTGGATCGGTAACAGGGCGCGCACCTCGCACGAGATGTGCGTCGACGATCTGGCTTGGATCGTTGCGCGCGACCGACGACGATTTCACGATGCACGTCGAATTCGGTACCGCGCTCGTCATCGTCGGCCTGATCGCGGCCCTGCTGCTCGCGCTCGAACGTGGGGACCGCGCGTTTCCGGTGATCGCCGCGCTGACCGCGATCCTCGAGACGCTGATCCAGCTCGGCATCGTGTCGATCGCGGCGGGCAAGTGGCGGATGGACGTGATCCTGCCGGCGATCCTCGTCGTGTGCGGTGGCCTGTCGCTCGCGCGTGCGTCGGTGAAGTCGGCGACGATCGCGGCGACGCTGCTGCTGTCGGTCGGCCTGATCCAGCTGTGCTTCGCGCTCGGCGTGCTGGAATGACCGCTTGACAGCATGTCCGTTATAACGGATAGTCCGTACACGCAGCGGAGCTCATCGGCCGCTGCGGGTCTCCGATCGGCGCGCCGAGCTGTGGGCTCTCTCCTCTCCTGGTAGCTCGGCGCGCCGAAGTTTTTGCGCGCGATTCGGCGTGTTTCGGCGCTCACTCCGGAGGCGTCCCTGCGGCGTGCGCGTAAAAATCCGCCGCGATGACGGTGGACCTCGAGCTCTCCGTGCTCGCGCAGGCAAGTGATGACCTGGGCTACGTGGCCGGGTTCGCGGTGACAGACCAGATGATCGTCGCGATCGGGGGCAGCTCGGCGCGCTCGCCGATGGTCCTCGCGTCCTCGAACGCGCGCGACTGGGTTCGCCGGACGACGCCGCGCGAGCTTGGCCTGCGCGACGTGCTCGCGGTCGCGGATCAGATCTGGACCTGCGGCGAGTACGGCCAGCTCGCGGTCACGCGCGATCACGGCGCGACCTGGACCACGCTCGACACGAAGACCGACGCCTGCCTGTTCGGGCTCGCGCTCGGCACCGACGGCGCGCTGTGGACCGTCGGCGATCAGGGCTACGTGGCGCGCGTGCTCGGCGATCGCCCGGTGCGCGTCGACGTCGACACCCGCGAGCGACTGTCCGCGGTGTACGCGGTGCGCGACGAGATCGTGATGCTCGGCTTCGACGGCCAGCTCCGCCGCTGGCGCGACGGCAAGGTCACGACGATCCAGTGCGGCACGACGAAGCCGGTCAACAGCCTTGTCGTCACCCCGAAGAACACGTGGATCGTCGTCGGTGACGGCGGGTTCCTCGCGCGGTCGCCGGATGGTCAGTGGTACTCGCGCGTGACGCTGCCGTTGCAGCACGATCTCGAGGCGGTGCACGCGCTGCCCGATGGCCGGCTGCTCGTCGTCGGCGATCGCGGAACGATGCTGCTGTCGTCCGACGATGGCCGGTCGTGGCGTCCGCTCGCGAACCAGCTCGGCGACCTCCGCCTGATCGCGATCGAGCGATTCGGGACGGGTGTGCTGATCGGCGGCGATCGCGGCGTCGTCGTCAAGCTCGCGGCACCCGGGGATGCGACGTGGAGCGATCGCGTCAACGTGTTCGCGGGCGCGAAGCTGCTCGACGAGGTGTTCACGGCCGGCCCGGGCAGCTTCCTCGCGAACGGGCTCGTGACGTACCTCGATGCGGTCGCCGAGGCGGCGGTCGACGACGACGAGGACGAGGACTTCGACGAGGACGATGACCTCGACGACGATGACCTGGACGACGACGAGGACGAGGACGAGGACGACGACGTCGAGGAGATCGAGGACGAGGACGACGAGGACTTCGACGACGACGACGAAGACGACGACGAAGTCGAGGACGACGAGGACGACGAGGACGAGGACGAGGAGGAGGAGGACGAGGACGAGGACGAGGACGACGAGGACGAGGAGGAGGAGGAGGAGGAGGAAGACGACGCGTCGTTCGCGATCCTCGCGAAGCCGGGCAGCGCCGACGACTTCCGCGCGAACTACGGCGTCGCGATGCCGTCCGAGGCCGCGCAGCTGTTCGCGGCGATGACCGATCGCGATCCGTGGGACAGCTTCGAGGAGCTGCGCTTCGAGCCCGAGCTACTGCCGGACGTCGGCGAGCACAACCTGTTCGAGCTCCTGGTCCGCCGCGACCAGAAGTCATACCTGGGCACCGGCCTCGTCGACGCGTTCTGCGGCACGTTCTGCATCGGGACGCAGGGCAACGGCGACAGCTATCACCTCGAGCTCTACGAGTGGGACGGCCCGCGCCAGGTGCTGCACTACGATCACGAGCAGCACCAGTTCTCCGGTGTCATCGCGGACTCGCTCGACAGCCTCGTCTATCTCGCCGCGATCGCGAAGGCCGGGGACGAGAAGCGGATCGCGAAGCAGACGTACAAGACCGGGCTGCGCGCGCTGCGCGGCAAGGTCGCGCCGACCTGGCACTTCTCGATCGACGACCGCGATCCCGGATTTCACACGCTCGAGCCGAAGCGCCGCGACACCGAGTTCTTCTTCTACCGCTCGCGCTGGATCGCGGCGCTGCTCGAGAACGCTGACCTCACCGAGATCGAGAACGTCCGCGGCCTGTTCATGGCGGACTTCAACCAGGTGATCCCGCCCGAGCAGCTGCAGGCGCGGTTCGAGGCCTGCGAGAAGTACATCCCGACCGCGCTGTACGCGATGTGGCGCGCGTACCTGTTCGACGAGCCCGAGCTCGCGCGTTATCTCGAGATCGCGCGTCGCCATGCGGCACGCCTCGTGCGCGATGCCGCGAAGCTGATCGACGAGCTGCGCGGCGGCCGCAACGAGTTCGGCACGATCACCGACGTGCGCGCGCACCTTGCCGCGTTCCGCGCGCTCGATCTCGATCCGCGCCGCGCGGAGCAGCGCAAGGTCGAGGCCGAGGCGCGCGCGAAGGTCGATGCGTCGCGCAAGCAGGATGCCGCGAGCGAGCTCGCGTCCACGCCGTCGCCGCAGTGGAAGGACCTCGCGTGGCGGTGGCTCGGCGATGGCGTCGCGCACCGTGCGCTGCTCGAGCGACTCGCCGAGACGCAGGCGCCGCAGGTCGAGGCGCTCGACCAGCTGCGCGAGCTCGCCGACGACGAACGCGTGCTCGTCTTGCCGCAGCTCGCGGCCGAGCTGACGCCCGAGCTCGAGGCGGTGCTCGTCGGCAGCCTCGTGCGCGATGACCAGCTCGCCGGCGTGCTGTCGCGGCCGTCCGCGGTGGGTGACGACGACGAGGACGACGAAGAAGACGACGACGACAACTCGCCGGGCTGGGACGCGATCGACGAGGCGCTCGCGCCGCTCTACGGCGACATCGAGCCGAAGCACTACGGCACGGTGCTGCCCTACATGCTCGGCGGCAACGATCCGATCCACGGCATCTCGGCGTATCCGCGCACGGAGCCCGTGCCGCACTGGCACTTCATCACGTACGGCTTCACCGACCTGTTCCAGAAGGAGACCGAGGATCCCGAGGAGAGCGGCTTTGGCTTCGAGCTGACGTTCCGGCTCGCGCGGTTGGTCCACGACGACGAGCCGCCGGCATGGGCGCTCAACTTCCTGCAGAACCTCGGGCGCTACGTGTTCGGCACCGGCAACCGGTTCGCGGCGGGCCACAAGATGGGCCTGAACGGACCGATCGCGCTCGGCGACCCGACGAAGATCACGGCGATCTGCTTCGCGGAGGATCCCGAGCTCGGCGAGTTCTCGTCGGAGTACGGCAAGGCGCAGTTCATCCAGATCGTCGGCATCACCGACGACGAGTACAAGCTGATCCAGGAGTGGTCGACGACCGGCCTGCTCGACATCCTGCGCGATCGCTTGCCGTTGCTCGTCACCGATCTCGCGCGCGACTCGGTGCTCGCGGATCCCGAGACCGCCGCCGAGGTCGAGCAGCGCGTCACGCGCGAAGGCTCGTCGGAAGACCTCACGTTCGCCGGCGAGCTCGACATCCAGGTCGACGACGGCCGCGTGCGGATCGAGCTCGGCGCGCTCTATGCGGCGACGCTGCCGCGTGCGATGCGAGGCCGGATCCGCCACGGCCGGCCGTACGAGCTGCGCGGGCGTGCGAGCACGCTGCACCTGGAACCGGGCGCGACCGCGAGCTACCGGCGCGACGACGGCGACCTCGTCCTGGTGATCACGCAGGAGCTCGCGCGCGAGCTCGAGGAGAAGCTGCGTGGCGCGCTCGCGGGCACGTACCACTTCGATGCGTGGCCGGCGCTCGAGATCGTGGTGACGCCGAGCTTCATCCGCAGCCAGGACGGCGAGGCGATCGAGGTCCGTGGCGTCGACGACGCGGCCGAAGCGCAGCGCATGCTCGATGCCGAGAACGCACGGCTGCGCAGCGAGAGCGAGGACGACGAGGACGACGAGGACGACGAGGACGACGAGGAATACGAGGACGACGACGACGAGGACGTCCCGCCGCCTCCCGAGCGCGTGCGCGACGCGCTGGCGATGACCGAGCGCGCACTCGGCCTCGCGCCCGACGACACCGACGTCCAGTTCACGCACGCGATGCTGCTGCTCGACGGCGATCGCGCGGGTCTCGAGGGCAAGGCCAGCGAGCTACTGACGTGGCTCGCGCGGTTCGCGCCGGCCGTGCGGATCAACATCGCGGTGCGCATGGCGGAGCTCGGCCATCCGCGGTTCGGCGATGCGGTCGACATCGCGCTCGCGAGCGCATTGCCCGAGCGGATCCTGCAGGAAGGCTCGACGGACCTCGGTGGGCCGTCGATCGCGTCGTTCGGCGATGCCGCCGAGGAGATGTTCTCCGAGCTCGGCGTCGCGATCATCGAGCACGCGCCCGACAAGCTCGCGAAGCTGGTGCCGCTCCTCCCCGACAAGGTCGGCCTGCTCTCGGACCTCGCGTACAAGGCGGGCGAGGCGGGCCATCGCGACGCGGCGCTCGCGCTCTACGAGCGGCTGCTCGCGCTGTCGATTCCCGACGACGGCCACGAGCGCACCGCGTACCTGCGCTCGCTCAACAACGCGTGCATCCAGGCCCATGCGGTCAAGGCGTACGAGGTCGCGGTGCGGATCGCGGATCGCGCACAGCCGGTCGCGCACGAGAATCCGTACATCTATCACTCGGCCGCATGCGCCTACGCTGCGGTCGGCGAGTACCAGAAGGCGCTCGAGCAAGTGAAGCTCGCGATCGATCACGACTACGATCATCTCGGCAAGGTCGAGGTCGACCACGATCTCGGCCCGCTCCTCGAGTGGCCCGAGTTCAAGCAGCTGTTCCGGGACTGGCACGCCCGCCAGGAGGGGAACTGATGGCGGTCCAGATTCACGGTCACGAAGCCAAGCAAGGCGACACCGCGTTCGCATTCCTCGTGCTCCGGCTCCGGCAGGCGGCCGATCGCGATCGACTCGTCGCGCTCGTCCGCCACGTCGGGACGATGGTGCCCGATGCCGAGGCATTCATCTCCGAGCTGCCCGAGCTCGACGAAGCGCTGCAGCTCGTCGGCATGCCGTGGCTGCCTCCCGGGCCCGGCCGCGAGCTCGCCGCGCAGCGCTCGCTGATCGACGGCGCCGAGGCGCTCGGTGTCGAGGCCGCGTGGTTCTTCCAGACCGGGACCTCGCTGCCGACGATCGGCGGCGACGAAGAGCCGGACGATGACGACGACAGCGACGACGACGAGCCGGATGACGATGGCGACGACGACGACGAGGACGAGGACGACGACGAGGACGAAGGCGAGGAGGACGACGACGAGGGCACGCAGCATGCGTCCGGCGGCGACGACGACTTCGAGAGCGCGTTCGCCGGTCTGATCGGCACCAGCGACGACAGCTGGACGACGAGCGAAGGCGTCGGCGACGTCACGCTGACGCAGAAGGTCCAGATCGAAGCCGCCGCGGACGACGAAGACTTCGACGATGACGATCTCGAGGATGACGACGACGATGACGAGGATGACGACGACGACGACGAAGCGGTCTGGTCGCACGGCCCGCCGCCGCAGGTGACCGAGGCGCGGTTCCCGATCGACAACTTCCCGCAGATCATCGACGAGCTCGACTGGGAAGACTTCGGCATCGCGTTCAAGCTCGCCGGCGACGCGCTGCCGGGCGTGCAGACGGTCCTCATGTGCTTTCATGCGCTGTGGCTCGCGCCGTACGGCGGTCGCTACCGCAACGCGGCCGTGACCTACGACCGCAAGCACCACGCCGCACACCTGTGGGTCGATCGGTTCGCGGTGCCGTCCGATCCGGCCGAGCAGGTGCACCACCTGCTGTGGGTGCTGAGCAAGCTCGACGAGGTCGTGCCGGTCCTGCACGCGCGGTTCGAAGGCGCGACGATGCAGCAGAAGTACGGCGGCCTCATGGGCGACACGAGCGAGCCGTTCGTCCTGGGAGGCAATCCGCTGCTCGCGGTGCATCGCGACAAGGGCGAGGCCGGGGTCGATGCGTGGCTCGCCCGTCAATCGGACTGGTCGAACGAGGAGCTCGCCCAGATGCTGCGCGAGGTCGCCGTGGAGATCGTGACCCAGGGCGCGCACGTGCACGACGAACATTGCGAGCACGACGAGGAGGAGGAAGAGGACGAGGACGAGGAAGAGGAGGACGAGGAGGTGGTGGAGGACGAGGAAGAGGACGAGGAAGAGGACGAGGAGGACGAGGAGGACGAGGAGGACGAGGAGGAGGAAGGGGAGGCCGAGCAAGGCCGCGACCTCACGTCGTACGCGGGTGAGCTGCTGGCGGCGCGTGCGCGTGCCGGCCTACTCGATCGAAGGGTGGCGGCGACGCTGCGACCGCTGCTCGCGACGCCAGATCGTCACGAGCATCGTCGTCGCGCGGTGATCGGTGTCCTCGGCGCGCTCAAGGATCGCGAGAGTGTCCCGGCGCTGCTGCAGATCCTGGAGGACACCCCGGTGCGCGATCGCATGGACGCGATCCACAAGGGTGGTCTGATCGGCGACGTCGCGGCCGCGCTCGGCGCGATCAGCGATCCCGCCGCGATCCCGACGCTGGCAAAGCTCGTCGCGGCCTCCGGTGACCAGCACGACGACACCCGCCCGATCGCAGCCGATGCGCTCGCCGACTGCCTCGCCGCTGCGCCCGGCACGCCGGACATCGACAACAGCGTCCTGTCCGCCATGCTCGCGGTCATCCGCGACGCCCGTGATGCCGACGTCCAGGCGACCACGCAGTTCGCGTACGGCCGGATCGTTCAGCGCTTGCCCTCGGCGCGCCGTGATCTCGCGCGCAAGCGCCTCGAAGACACGCCGCTGTCTGCCGACGCCGACGCCGACGCCGACGCCGACGCGGACGCCGACGCGGACGCCGACGGCGACGCCGACGCCGACGAGACCCTGCCGCTCCTCGCCCGCGAGGTCGCCCTCGTGCTCGCGCGTGGCGGCTCGCCCGATCCAGGCACCGCCGCCAAGCTGCGCCGTCTCGTCCACGCGGGCCTCACCAAGCTCGGCTACGACCACGAGGCCACGGTCCGCGACCTCCGCATCGCGCTCCGGCTCGCCGGCACTGTCCCCGACCTCGTTGACCCCGGTGACCTCGCGTGGCTGACGCGGTTCACCGAACCCGACATCCGCGACCGCGCCCACGCGCTGCTCGACCACCTCCGCCAGCCGATGCCCCGCGCGCGCACCTTCGACCGCCGTAGCGCCGCCGCGCTCTCCGACGACGACCTCGTCGCACTCCTCGCCGAGCCGCAGGTCGTCAACCGCGCCGCCCTGATCTCCGAGGCAGGACGCCGCAAGCTCGCCGCCGCGCGGCCCGCGATCGAGCGTGCTGCCCACGACGTCATCGATCGCGCGCGCCCGGGGGCGCAGAACCTCACCGACCCCGACGCGCGCACCCTCGAGGCCGCCGTCCGCGCGCTGCTCGCCAAGCTCGATGACGCCACCGTCGCGCTCTTCGACCGCATGCTCCGTCACTCCAACGTCCACGTGAAGTGGCCGCTCCTCCACCACGCCCCCTCGGACGAGCGCCTGCTCGGCGGCATGTTCCACGTCTTTGCCGAGCAGTGGGGCTGGCAAGCCAAGGCCGCGCGCACCTGGCTGTCCGACTTCGTGGGCACGGACGCCTTCGAGGCCGCGCGGATCAAGGCCGGTGTCGACTTCGAGGACGAGGACGAGGACGAGGACGACGATGATGACGATGCCGACGACGACGACATGAACTGACGCGCCGTCCGTACCGAGGGTACGGATCGCTCACAGTTGACGTCGCGATCTGCGCGAAATCACGTCCTCGGGGCACTCCCGCCCGTACCGAGGGTACGGATCCGTCACAACTCGAAGCCTTTCTTCGCAACCGGCGCGACGGCTGGTCGAAGGGAGGCGGCAACATGACCCGTCCGCGCCAAGTCCTCCCCGGTCGCTTCTACCTGATCACTCGCCGCTGCGCGGGGCAGCAGATGCTGCTGCATCCGGACCCCATCACGGTAAACGCATTCGAGTACTGCCTGGCCCATGCAGCCGAGCTGCACCGGATCGATGTGCTCGGGCACTGCGCGATGTCGAACCACTATCACGCCGTGATCTTCGACCGGTACGGGAACTATCCGGCGTTCCTCGAATACTTCCATCTGCTGGTGGCCCGGTCGATGAACACCCGTTGGCGACGCAAGGATTGCTTCTGGTCAGGGCAGCAGACATCGGTGGTATGGCTGCCGACCATCGAGGCGATCGTTGACGAGCTCGTCTACGTGTTCACGAACCCCGTCGGCCACCTGATGGTCGAGCACTTCGATCAGTGGCCTGGCACGAAGGGTTACGCCCAGCTGATGGAGGGAACCGCAGTTCGCAGGAAACGCCCGAATTTCTTCTTCCGCGCGGATACCGGGCTGCCGGACGAAGTCCACCTGAAGCTCGAGATCCCGCCCGAGCTCGGTGACCGCGACGCGTTTCTCGAACGCGTTGCGAATGCGACGCGCCTCCACCTTCGCGAGCTTGCGGATGAGCGCCGCGAGAATCACGAGCGGTGCATGGGGCGCAGGTGGGTGCTCGAGCAGCCGCACACAGCTGTTCCGGCGAAGATTCGAGCACACACACGTCTGAGCCGTCGTCTGCACATCTCGCCGACCTTCGCCTCCAAAGACTCCGATATTCGCGAGCAGATTCTCGACATGCGGTCCGACTTCTTGACCGCGTACTACGAGGCACGAGACGCATGGCTCGCGCACGAACCATGTGAGTTCCCCGTCGGTACGTATTGGCTGGGGCGCCGGGCACGCGCATCGGTGCCCGAGACTCTCGTGAGCCACCCCGTGACGTTCCTCGAACCCCGGCCGCCGCAGAACCACTGATTCTCGTCCTCTGCGAAGCCATCGAATCCTCTCTGTCCGAGCGCCCTGGCACTCGGTAAGGGCGGAGCTCCATCCAGCGCCGGTTCTCGAGCCTCCCATCCAGGCTCGAGCGCCGGCGTTTTTGCGCTTTCGCCTCGGTGGTTCGGGCTGGCGTCGTGCAAACCCAGCGTTGCCGGAGTCGTCGAGCCCGGTGATACATCCGTACCCTCGGTACGGAGGCGCTGTGACAAACCCGTACCCTCGGTACGGCTACCCGATCGATCCCCGAGCGCGTACCCCATCGATCATCCACAGCAGCGGGCCCTCGTCGCATCTTGTCGACGAGGCTTTCCATGAAGTCCGCCCGCGCCCCGCAAGCTGGTTTCACCCTGATCGAGATCATGGTCGTGCTCGCGCTCGTGGCGGTGATCGCGAGCCTCGCGTTGCCCGCATTGGGCGGCAGCTCGAAGACCAAGCGTATGCAGTCCGAGGTGAACGCGTTCGTCGGCGAGCTGCGGCTGCGGCAGGAGGCGTTCATGGCGGAGCAGGGCCGCTATCTGTCGACCGGCGCGAGCGAGACGGACATGTTTCCCGCGGCGATCGATGGCACGCCGCAGGACATCAGTTCGCCGCCTGCCACCTGGACGCAGCTCGAGGTGAAGATGCCGATGTCGCAGGCGGCATGCTCGTACGTGGTGATCAGCGGTAACTCGGCGATGGGCAGCGCGGGGCCCATGGCCGTCGGCTCGTTCTCGTACGTCAAGCCGAGCACGCGCAGCTGGTACTACGTGCTCGCGCGCTGCACCGACGGCAAGACGGACACGTACTTCTTCGCGAGCAACGATGACGCGAAGCCGCGCATGATCGGCGACGTCACGCCGCCGAGCTACGAGGGCACGGCCACGCAGGCGATTCCAGTGCCGAAGACGGACACCGTGCGCCGCATCAACAGCCGCAGCAATCGTTAGGTCACTTCGCGGAGCCGGAGCCGGAGCCGGAGCCGGAGCCGGAGCCGGAGGGCGGCAGGTTGAGGGCCGCGTTGACCTTCGCCTGCGCCTCGTCGATCAGCTTCTTGGATTGCGCGTCGAGCAGCAGGCCGAGCTGCAGCTCGAGCTGGCCGGCGACGTCGTCGAACAGCTTCGCGGGGCGGTCCTTGAAGTCGAGGACGTAGGCGTTGGCGTTCGCGAACGCGGCCTGGGCCTGGGTGCAGAAGTCCTTCGTCTGCTGGCCGGCGCCGGACAGCTTCGCGGTGCCGCACGTGACGTCGATCAGTGACTTGACCTCGTCGAGCTTGGCGGCGAGCGGTGTGAGCGCGTTGACGATCGTGTCGGTCACCTGAACCGCGAGCGGCTCGAGCGCGGAGCGAACCTGGCTCGAGACCTGCGCCTGCACTTCCTCGAGCTTCTTGGCGGCACCGGTGCTCGCCATCAGCGCGTCGAGCTCGCCCTTCAGGTTGCCGAGTCGACCGGAGGCCTCGCCGAGCCCGGCCTTGAACGTGCGCAGCGTCTTGACGCCGTTGTCGAGCACGCCGACGACCTCGTCGACCGTCTTCAGCCGCTCGAACTTCGCCGTGAGGTTCTTCCACTCGGGCTGCTGACGGAATGCATTGACGAGCTCGATCGGCGCGGCGACCGTGTCGACCTTGTCGAGCAGCTTCGCGAGCTCGTCGAGCTTGGTCTGCTGCTGCGCGACCGCTTGCACCTTCTCGGGCGTGACCGCGACGACGCACTTGCCGTCCTGGATCACGTTGCCGGCAGGGCAGTTGATCGGCGCCTCGACGAGCTTCGGATCCGACGAGCCAGCCGAGCCGCTGCCGCTCGCGCCGCCGTCCTTCTTGCTGCTGCACGCCGCGAGCAAGAGGAGACCGCAAACCACCAGATTTCTCCGCATGAGGTGGAACGTAGTACGACGCCAGGCGGCGCGCTAGGATGCGTCGCTCATGCGACTCGATCCCGATCGAGACTACAGCGTCGAGATCGGGCTCGACGATCCCGACGACGACGCAGCACTCGCGGCGCGGCTCGCGGCGCAGCTCGGGATCGCGGTCGATCAGCTGCCCGCACTCGAGGTGCGCAAGCGCTCGATCGACGCGCGACGCGGCCGGATCCGGTTTCACGTCGTGCTCGGCGCGCGTGCCACCGACGAGCCACTCGGTGGTGCGCCGCTACGCGAGACGTCGGGCCCGCCGGTGATCGTCGTCGGTGGTGGGCCGGCCGGCCTGTTCTGCGCGTACGAGCTCGGCCGCGCCGGCATCCGCGCGATCGTTCTCGATCGAGGCAAGCCGGTGCAGGCGCGCCGGCGTGATCTCAAGGGCCTGACACAGCACGGGCGCGTCGACCCCGACAGCAACTACTGCTTCGGCGAGGGCGGTGCCGGCACGTACTCCGACGGCAAGCTCTACACGCGCTCGCACAAGCGCGGCGACGTCCGCGATGTCATCGAGCTGCTCGCGCTGCACGGTGCGCCGCCGGCGATCCTCGTCGACGCGCGCCCGCACATCGGCTCGAACAAGCTGCCGAAGGTGATCACCGCGATGCGCGAGTCCCTCGAGCGCGTCGGCTCCGAGGTCCGGTTCGGCGCGCGCGTCACCGAGCTCGTCACGCGCGACGGCCGCGCGATCGGCGTCCGGCTCGCGGGCGGCGAGGAGCTGCTCGGCCGCGCGGTCGTGATCGCGACCGGTCACGCCGCACGCGATGTCCACGCGCTGCTCGCGCGCGCGGGTGTCCGGCTCGAGGCGAAGCCGTTCGCGATGGGCGTCCGCATCGAACATCCACAGCCGCTGATCGATCAGATCCAGTATGGCCGCGCCGCGGGCCACGCGAAGCTCCCGGCGGCCGCGTACAAGCTCGCGTTCACGCCCGGCGACGGTCGCGGCGCGTTCTCGTTCTGCATGTGCCCCGGCGGCTGGATCGTGCCAGCGGCGACCGAGCCCGACGGCCTCGTCGTCAACGGCATGAGCCTGTCGCGCCGCGATTCACCCTACGCGAACTCGGGGCTCGTCGTCGCGATCGACGTCGCCGATGTCCAGCGGCTCGGCCTCGCGGAGCCGTCCGGCGGCGTCGAGCTCCAGCGCCGGCTCGAGCAGGCGGCCGCGCTCGCCGGCGGCGGCGCCCTGCGTGCCCCGGCGACGCGCGTCACCGACTTCGTGCGCCGCAAGCCATCGTCGACGGTCCCCGCGACCAGCTACCAGCCCGGGCTCGCGGCCGGCGACGTCGCGGCGGTACTCGACACGACCCGCCTGCCACTCGCGGCCCGCCTGCGCGAGGCGCTGCAGACGTTCGATCGCCAGATGCGCGGCTACATCACCGACGACGCCGTGCTCGTCGGCGTCGAGTCGCGGACGTCGTCGCCGGTCCGCGTGCCGCGCGATCCGCAGCGCCTCGAGTCGCCCGATCTGCACGCGCTGTATCCGTGCGGCGAGGGTGCCGGCTACGCGGGCGGCATCGTGTCCGCTGCATTGGATGGCATGCGCGTCGCGCGCGCGATCCTCGCGGCGAATTCTCGTTGACTCCGTCGAGCGCGTCGCGATCATCCGCCCATGAGCCGGGCGCGCAAGACCTCACCCTGGGTGCTCGTGCCCGCGGTGCTGTCGCTCGCCTATGCGATCGTCGTCGTGCTCGCGGCGTGGCGCGCACCCGACAAGGGGTTCCTCGCGTTCATCGGCCACCGCGTCGTCCACGTCGAGCCCGGCGGCGTCGCTGCAGCGGCCGGCCTGCGCACCGATGACGTGATCGTCGGCGTCGACGGTGCCCCGATCACGAGCACGCTCGACTACTCGTTTCGTGTGCTCGATCGACACGCCGGCGAGCGCGTCGTGTTCGACGTCCGCCGCGGCGCGACGCAGCTCGCGATCCCGATCACGCTCGAGCCGTCACCGCCGCCGTGGTCCGCGATCGCGGCGACCGTGCTCGCGAGCGTGCTGCTCGTGCTCGGCCTGATCGCGCGGATCGGCCGCCCCGACGATCACGACGCGCGCCGGTTCTACCGGACCTCGATCATCTACACGCTCGTCTACGTCGGTGGATTGTCGTGGACACGGCTGATCGTGCACCCCGTGCTCGCGTCGGTGTTCCTGCTCGCGATGTTCGCCGGCCCGCCGATCGCGTTCGATCTGTCGACCCACTTCCCGCAGCAGCCATCGACCGCGACCGCGAGGCGCTGGCGCTGGTTCGCGTACCTCACCAGTGCCGGGCTCGGGCTCGCGTGCGCGATCGCGACGACGCTCGCCGTGATCGACTACCGCGCGGGCGCCGGCGATCGCGGGCTGACCGGGATCATGGTGTGCGTCGCGATCGAGATGCTGCTGATCGTCGTCCACGCCGGGGTCGGCGTGTGGTTCCAGCGCCGCGGCCTCGCGACGCGCACCGGGCCGGCGCGTGCACAGCTCCGCTGGGTCGTGTTCGGCCAGGCGCTGTGCGCGCTGCCGGCGCTCGCGGCGCTGCCGTTCGCGTTCTACGACCTCGAGCACTTCCTGCTCGTCGGTTATCAGCCGTTCGTGATCGCGATCGCGACGCTGTGGTTCGTGTCGTACGGCCTCGCCGTGCTGCGCGTCCGGCTCGCGGATGTCGACGCGCTCATCCGCACGTCGCTCGGCTATGCAGCCACGACCGGCGTCGCGATCGTCGTCTACCTCGCGGTCGTGCTCGCGACCGGCTGGATCACCGGCCGGCTCGTCGGCGAGGCCGGGCCCTGGCCGCACCTCGCCGCGGGACTCGCGGCCGCCGCGCTGTTCGGGCCGATCCGCGTCCGCATCGCGCGCTGGCTCGACCGCCGGTTCTTTCGCGATCGCACGCACTACGTCGAGGCGCTCCGCCGCGTCAGCGAGAGCCTCGCCGTCCTGCGCGAGCCCGGCGCGCTGTTCCGCGAGGCCATCGAGCAGGTCGTCGCCGCCGTCCACGCCGAGTGCGGCGCGATCTATGTCCGGACGCCGGACAGCTGGACGCTCGCCCACGCCGTCGGTGCTATGCCGTCCGAGCCCGCGGTCCCCGACGACGGCATCGACGTCGACGTGCCCGGCGAGCCCGCCGCCGTGCTCGTGCTCGGTCCGCGCCGCAGCGGCGAGCTGTACTCGACGCAGGATCGCGATCTGCTCGGCGCGCTCGCCGGTCAGCTCGGCGTCGCGCTGCGCAACGCGCGCGCATACGGTCACATCGCCGACCTCTCGCGCACGCTCGAGACGCAGAACGAGGAGATCCGCACGCTGCGCGATCGCCTCGAGGACGAGAACCGATTCCTGCGCGCCCGCGTCGAAGCGGCGACCGACGGCGCGACGCTGATCGGCAGCTCGCGCGCGATCCGCGACCTCGTCCACGCGATCGAGCGCGTCTCGCGCAGCGACGCGAGCGTGCTGATCCTCGGCGAGAGCGGCACCGGCAAGGGCGTCGTCGCGCGCACGCTCCACGCCGCCTCGGCACGTGCCGCCGGACCGTTCCTTCACGTCGACTGCGGCGCGATCGCCGCGAGCGTCTTCGAGAGCGAGCTGTTCGGTCACGAGCGCGGTGCGTTCACGGGCGCCTCGCGGATGCGGCGCGGCCCGATCGAGCTCGCCGACGGCGGTACGCTGTTCCTCGACGAGATCGGCGAGCTCCCGCTCGAGCTCCAGCCAAAGCTGCTGCGCGTACTCGAGGATCGCAGCTTCCTGCGCGTCGGTGGCACGCAGCCGGTGCGCGTCGATGTCCGCATCATCGCCGCCACGCATCGCAACCTCGACGAGATGATCGCGCGCGGCGAGCTGCGCGAGGATCTCTACTTCCGGCTGCGCGTGGTCGAGCTCGTCGTCCCGCCGCTGCGCGATCGACGTGGTGATCTGCCGGCGCTCTGCGAGGCCCTCGTCCCGCGCGCGGCTCGTCGCTGTGGCCGCAAGCCCCGTCCGCTCGCCGTCGATGCGCTCGCGTCGCTGGCCGCGTACGACTGGCCGGGCAACGTGCGCGAGCTCCAGAACGTGCTCGAGCGCGCGCTCGTGCTCGGCGAGGGTCCCGAGATCACGGTCGCCGATCTCGACCTGCCGACACAGCCCGCGCGTCCTCCGGTGATCGAGGTAGAGGACCTCACGGCCGAGGCGCCGCACGACGCCGTGATGGAGACGATCGAGCGCAAGCGGCTCACCGCGGCATTACGCGCAGCCGGCGGCAATCAATCGCATGCGGCGAAGGCGCTCGGGATGCCGCGGACGACGTTCATCAACAAGCTCCGTCGCTACGGCCTGTTGTAACGCACGGTTCACGCGCCGATCGCGAGCCGCACGCGCGTCTGCCACGGTACCCGGCTCTTGACGAGCTTTGCCCATGCCGGGCGCACCCACGGGATCGACGCCGGCTTGGACTTCCGCATCGCGATCGCGAGCTCACGTGCACGCGGGCTCCGAGGCTCGGACTCGAGCATCTCGTCGAACGGCAGCAGCACCTGCAGCGCGGCCGTCGTGAAGTCGTCGAGCTCACCGACCAGCTCGACGAGCTGCAGGTGGATCGGTCGTTCCCGCGCCTCCTTCAAGTACCCCGGCAAGCTCACCAGCGCGCCCGGCACCGTCGCGAGCGCGGCGGGGTGGCCCCGGTAGCGCCGGAACTCGAGATGCTTTGCGGTGACCGGCTGCGCGCGCTTGACGCTGTTCGCGTAGCGCACGATCGGATGCTCGACCGCCGGCGCTGTCACGTACCGCTGCAGCAGCGCACGATGCTCCTGCAACGTCGCGCGGAACTCGTCGAAGCGCTGGTTGCGCAGATGATCGATCAGGAGCAAGCACACGCAGAACGCGGCGGTGTCGTCCCAGATCGCCGTCTTGCAGGCGACCCGCGCGAGCTCGACCACGCGGTCGAACCGGGTCCGCAGCAGCTTCGCCGGTGTCTGCGCCTCCTGAAAGATCGTCGCTGCGCGCGCGGCGAACGCCCACATCGGCACGCCGGGTCGATGCTCGGCTCCCTCGAACCAGCCGGCAATGAATTCTCGATTGCCGACGCGCGATGTGGTCAGCACGAATGCACCCAGCGCCCAGCCATCGGGATCGTCGACGAGCTCGACGCCGGCGCGCTCGAGAAACGCGGTCAGCTGCTTCTCTTGCTTGAGCTCGATCATCCGGCTAAACACGACCGCGAGGTAGGGATGTCGCGGCCACTTCGTGCGCACCACGATGCCCGCGAGCTCCTCGAGGACGCTCGCGTCGACCGCCTCGACGAGATCGATGAATGCCGACGGCCGCAGCAGCTTGCCCTCGCGCACGAGGGCGAGACCCGCGTCGACCGCGGCCGGCACCGCGCGCTTGTCCACGATCATCCGCCACGCGTCGTGATGCGCCGTATCTGGCTGATCCGGCCGCTCGGGCGGCTCGATCCACAGCCGCATCAGCGCCTCGACCATCGCGCTCACCGCGCCGCTTCGCCCGTGATCGAGAACCGCCGCCGTCCGCCCCACCTCGTTGTCGCGCACGAATCCAGGCTACCCGATCACGCGCGAGCTCGTCGATGTAGGCGTGCGTGGGGCTACGAGCGCGTCCGCTTCTCGACCAGCAGGTGGCTATCCGCCGCGGTCAGATCGAGCTTGTACACGCGGCGCAGCGCCTCGATGTTCGCGAGCGACTCCGGGCCGAACGGCGCCTTGCCTTCGAACGCATGAAGCACGATGCCCTCGAGCAGATCGCCGAGCGTGAGGTCGTGCGCGCCGGCGAGCGCCTTGAGCACCAGCAGCACGCGCTTCTCCATCCGCACGCCGGTCTGGACGCGTTCGATCGTCCGCACCGCACGTCGTCGCGCCTGTCGCTTCGCCGGTTTCGCCATCACCGTCGAGGTAACACGAACACGCGGCGCGCGATCGGACACGCGGTGATCGCGTCCAGATCATAGAGCTGCGCGACCGCGCCACGCCGATGATCGAGCAGGTCTGGGTTCTCGTCGACGAATACGAGCGACGACGGATAGCTGCCGCGCGCCATCCGCTCCTGGACGAGCGCGAGGTACGCCCAGGTGAGCGTCTCGTGATACTTCGCGGCGGCACCGGCCGCGGTCGCGAACCTGACGAGCGCGCGCTTGAACCGCTGCGCGGCGTCGGCGAGGTCGGTGTCGACGAGCATCGCGAACGCGATCCGCACGTGCTCGCGATGGCGGAAGTCGGCCGGCGCGAGCTCGAGGCTCTCGAACCGGCGGACGAGCGTCGCGTCGTCGAGGTCGTCACATCCGGACATGCGTACCTTGGTACCAAGGTACCAAACCGCTGGCAAGCATGATCAGAAGCCGCCGCCGACGGTGAACAAGAACTGGCGTGGGCCGTAGCCATCGAGTGGATACGCGACGTCGAGCCGGAGCGGTCCGATCGGCGACCGCCAGATCAGCGACGCGCCGATCGACCGCCGCACGATCGCGTCGGTGTCGCCCCACGCGGCGTCGGTGTTCTGCTGCATGCCCATGTCGTGGAACCCGGCAAGCGACAGCCCGGCGCGCTTCCAGACCGGCAGCTCGAGCTCCGCGCGGCCGATCGCCTCGATGTTGCCGCCGACACCGCCGAACGAGCCGATCTCGAAGCCGCGGACGTCGGCGTGCCCCAGGTGTTGCAGCCGGTAGGCGAGTGGCACCGCCATGCCATCCCGGCTGCGGACGTACGTGGCACGGCCCGCGAGCCGCAGCGTGAACGGACCGAGATCGCGCGCGTGCTCGCCGACGACGCCGACGCGATCGAGCGAATAGTCAGACCCCCACTGGCGATCCGCGCGCTCGCCAAACAGCTCGAGGCGCGTGCCGTGCCGCGGCAACGCGAGTGCGTCGCGCGTGTCGTACACGACGCCCGCGCCGAGCGTCGCGAAGTTGCCGTTGCCGAGCAACGCCGCCATGCCGGGCGCCCGCGTCATCGCGAGGCCGCTCGGCTCGACGGTGACCTCCTCGATCCGGTAGCGCGCGTAGATCCGTGTCGATGGCGTGAGCTGGCGACCGAGCGTGAGCGCGCCGCCGACCGACTCGCGTCCGAACGAGCCGAAGTCGCGCGCGGACGCGAGCAGCTCGCTGCGCAGCTCGAATCCGCCGATCGGCAGCACGTGCGCGAGCGAGAAGTCCTGCCGGATCTGCGACAGCTCCGCCGACAGCACGAGCTGCTGCCCGGTGTGAAACAGATCGTCCTGCGCGATCCGCGCGCCGAACACGAACCCGTCGTCGGGATTGAAGCCGGCGCCGATCGCGAACGAGCCGGTCTTGCTGCGCTCGGCGTGTGTCGTGACCTCCGGCGTGGGTGTCGGTGGCGTCGTGCCGGGCGCGGTGATCGCGGGCTCGTCCACCTCGACGGGGGTTGCCTCGTCGAGGTCGTCCGCGCGTGCCGGCGTGCTCGCGACCACGCCGAGTGACATCGCGATCGCCATCGTTGTCTTCATGCCGCGTGTGACCGGTCGAGGTGCGCGCGCGTTGCCCGAAGTTCGCGCGGCGCGCTTGACGGCTCGCGGGCGTGATGCGTTTCTTGCCCCGATGTTGTGGGACGAGCTTCCATGGGTGCTCGGGCTGTTCGTCGCGGTCCTGATCACGGCCGCGCTCGTCAATCGCCTGCGGCCGGAACACCGGCGGCGCGTGCGCCGGCTCGTGATCACGTACGCGCTCTACGCCGCTGCGGTCGCCGTCAGTGTCGGATTCGACACGATCGATCGGCCGTCGTGGTCCGACTCGACGTTCGTCGCGGCGCAGCTGCTGCAGGCATTCCTGCTCGTGATGCTGGCCGCGATCCTCGTGTTCACGATCGCGTTGCCGTCCGTGGGCGTCGAGCTGCCGATGATCGCGAGCGATCTGATCGTCGGACTCGGCGTCGTCGCTGCCACGCTCGTGATCCTGTCGCGCCACGGCATGAATCCGACGAACGCGCTCGTGTCCGGCGCTGTCGTCAGCGCGGTCCTCGCGATCTCGCTGCAGAGCACGCTCGGCAACATCCTCGGCGGCGTCGCGCTGCAGCTCGACGGCTCGATCCAGCAGGGCGACTGGATCCAGTTCGACAACGGCCGGCAGGGCAGGGTACGCGCGGTCCGCTGGCGCCACACCGTCGTCGAGACGCGCGACTGCTCCACGATCATCGTGCCGAACGCGACGCTGCTCGGCCAGAGCATCACGATCCTGGGCAAGCGCGACGGCCTGCCGATCGCGCAGCGGATGACGGTGCTGTTCAGCGTCGACTTCCGGTTCCCGCCGAGCCGCATCACGCGTCTCGTCACCGAGGCGCTGCAGATGGGTCCGATCGACAACGTCGCCGTCGAGCCGCGCCCGCACGCGATCTGCCTCGATCTCGCGAAGGACTCGCGCGAGCCGCTGATCACGTACGCCGCGCGCTACAACATCCTCGACCTGTCCGCCGACGAGCCGACGAACTCGCGCATCCGGTCGCGGATCTACGCCGCGCTCCGTCGCGCCGGCATCCCGCTGTCGATGCCGTCGCTGCTCGCGCACGCGGACCAACCCGACGACGTCGTGGCCAGGCGCGTCCAGCGCGATGTCGAGGCACGGTTTCGCGTGCTCGATCGAATTCCGCTGTTCAAGTCGTTCAACGACGACGAGCTGCGCACCCTCGCCGCCGCCATGAACGACGTGTTCTACAGCGAGGGCGAGACGATCACGCGCCAGGGCGCGGTCGCGAACTGGCTCTACGTCCTCGCGTCGGGCCGCGCCGAGATCCACACGAACATCGATCCCGATGGCCCGGGCGGCGAGCCGGATCGCCCGGTGTTCGTCGCGCAGCTCGACGCGCCGAACTTCTTCGGCGAGATGGGCCTCATGACCGGCGCACCGCGCTCCGCCGACGTGATCGCGAAGACCGACGTCGAGTGCTATCGCCTCGACAAGGACGCGTTCGAGAAGGTGCTGCTCGCGCGGCCGACGATCGCGAACGAGCTGTCCGAGCGACTGGCGACGCGGCGCATGGAGCTGATCGCCGCGCGCGACGGCCTCGACGCGACGGTGGCTGCGGCCCGGCGCGACCGCGAGCGCGAGCGGATTCGCCGCGCGATCACCGCGTTCTTCGGCCTGTAACGACACACAGCACGTGTGGCCGCGGACACGCGCCGCGCAACCCCCTCGAAGCACGCAGCTCGCGCGCGGCACATCGCATGCACGCCGCGATCGCGTGCGTCTCCTCGTCGCCGTGCTCGCGTGTGTCGCCTGCTCGTCTCGTCGGACGGAACCCGTCCAACCGCTGATGGCGTCGAGCCCGGCGGATGCGTCGCCTGCGAGCGACGCGCCGTGGAGCGATCGCGATCGCGCGCGCATCATCGACGTCTTCCAGAGCCGACGGATCTCGAAAACCCCGTACTCCGCCGCGATCGGCATGGGCGAGTGGCTCGCCGATCGGCTCGTGCGGGTCGGCGGCTTCATGCTCGACGACGCCGGCGATGGTCTCGTGTTCGCGCCCGGGCGACGCGCCTACGCCTACGACTGCCATGGCTACCTCGGTAGCGGCACGCTGCGCGTCGCCTCCGACGGCATCACGCACGAGCTCGTCATCGATCGGCCGGTCTCGTCGTCGCCATCGCCGCCGTGCGATCCGGCCAACCTCGTGTTCATGCTCGCGGCGAAGCTCGGGACCCATCAGAGCCTCGTCACCGCCGCCGACGCGCGTCGCGCCTACGCAGCCGTGCCTCCGGCGATCCGCGAATGGGCGGCCGAGCGCGCCGACTACTACCGAGAGCCCGCGCCACAGCGGCCCGAGGCGTGGGCGGATGTCGACGGGGACGGCACGATCGACATCGTCTCGATCGTCGGCCGGTGCAAGCTCGACGACTACACGTGCACGTTGCTGCTCGCGCGCATCGGCGAGCGGTGGTCGATCGTCGGCGATCAGCTGCCGATGTGACCCGGCTCAGCGTCGCTAGCAGGGCCCGTCGCGATGCCCGTAGTGCGCGAGCTTGCCGCGCTCGGCCGGCGCGCTCGTCGACAGCGGCGCGTCGAACCACGCCGTCATCCACGCGCGCATCTGCGCGACGTCGATGCCGAGCGACTCGATGTCGATCTCGACGAGCGCCTTGCCGTCCTCGATCCAGCGCACGTGCCTATCCGCCTCGTCGCAGCCGCCGCGCACGAGGATCGTGTACTCGAGGTTCCGGCGCCCGCGCGCGTCGACGAATGCACGCATGTACGGCATCACGCGGCGCGCGCTCGCCGCGATCCGGTCCGGACGCATGCCATCGCGCACCATCGGCTCGAATCGCGTCAGGATCGCGTCGCGCCACTGCTCGAGCTTCACGAACCCGGCCATCTCATCGCTGTCGCGCACGACCGCCCGCACGCGCGCTGGCCCGTTCCACTCGCCGAGCACGCGTGGCGCGAGCGCGAGCCCGCTTCCCGGCGGCGGCATGTAGCTCGTCGCGGCGCTCTCTTCGGCGCTGAACCCTTCGGGCAGCTTCGGCTGGTACTGCACGGACACCGCATCGCGCGCCGGCCCCGGCCCGAGCACGGTGAGCTCGCGCGTCGCGATCGCCACCCGCTTGCCGTCCGGCGCGAACACGAGGCCCGAGGGGTAGGCGCAGCCGTTCTCGCCGCTGCCGCGCGTGACCGTGCCGCGATACGCGACGCCCCACGCCTGCGTGCCGCCCGTCCCGCTCGTCGTGCTCGTCGGTTCGCGACCCCACACGACCACCTCCTTGCACATCACCGCCACGACGTGATCGCCGCCCGGAGCCACCGCGATCGCACCACCCGCGGTCGTGCCGCTGTCGAGCTCGCCGCCGAGCGCGAACGATCCGCGCGTCGCCCCATCCGGCAGCCCGATCACGGTCACCTGCTTGCCAGCCACGATTGCCGCGGCATCCGCGGACAGCGCGAGCGCATCGATGCCGCCATCCCGCAGCTGCTTGCGCTGACCCTTCGCATCCCGCACCTCGAGCCCGGATCCGCTGCACTTCGCGCCCCGACACGGGGTCGCGTACGCGAGTCCGCCGTCCGCGAGAAACGCGATCGCCACTGGACCCACGCTGCCGTTGTCGCCGAGCTCGATCGTCTCCGCCGGTTTGAGTGCCGGCACCCCGAGCACCACGACGCTGCGATCGCGGTGCAGCGCGACCCTTCGGCCATCCGCCGCGACAGCGATCGCGCCCACGTTGCCCGGGACGACCACCTTCGCCCGCTCGGGCGGCTGATCGGCACGCCCGACGATGACCCCGCGCTCGGTGTCCTCCGCGATCGCCCTGCCATCGCCGAGCAGCACGCGCAGGTTCGAGATCGTCCGTCCACCACCGACCTCGATCGCGAGCAAACCTACAAACCGGCCGTCCCGATCGAACCGCTGTCCGCTGCTCACCCAGCCGCCGTCCGGCGCGAGCACCGGCGCCGTCGCGAGCTCGCCGATGCTGCGCTCGTACACGACCGACCACGGCTCGACGCGCGGCGCTGCCACCGCCGCCTTGTCGCTGGCCGGGCCCGTGCTCCGCGACGCTGCTGACCGTGTCGCCGAAACATTGGACCCGCCCGCCGCCGCTGCCGAGCCCGCGCCCCCCGTCTTCGATGCTGGCTGCTCGGATCCACCCTGGTTCCCGCACGCAGCAACCAGCGCCACCAGCGCAATCGACCTCATCATTTCATCGACACTATCGCCGCGATCGAGCCCGCGCAAACCCGCGGTGCTCACCGGACGCTCGGCCATCCTCGTGACGTGCCCGTGCGCGGCGGGCGCGCGCCGCCCGGACCATCGCGCTCGTGCGCGTCCGGACATCGCGCTCGCGTGTGTCCCGGACATCGCGCTCGCGTGCATCCCGGACATCGCGCTCGTGCGTGTCCCGGACATCGCGCTCGCGCGCGCGTCCCGGACATCGAGATCGCGTGCGTCCCGGACATCGAGCGACCGCGCCGCCCGGACCATCGCGCTCGTACGCGTCCCGGACATCGGGCTCGCGCGTATCCCGGACATCGCGCTCGCGGGCGTTCTGGACATCGCGTTTGCGGGCTTCCCGGACGTCGAGATCGCACATGTCCCGGACTTCGCGTTTGCGCGCGTCCCGGACGTCGAGCTCGCGCGCGTCCCGAAAATCGCCGCGCGCGTCCGGGACATCGCTTCGTGCGTCCCGGACATCGCTTCGTGCGTCCCGGATATCGCGGTCGTGTGCGTCCCGGACATCGCGTCGTGCGCGTCCCGGACATCGCGTTTGCGCGCGTCCCGGACGTCGAGGTCGCGTGCATCCCGGACATCGAGATCGTGCGTGTCCCGGACATTGCGTTTGCGCGCGTCCCGGACGTCGAGATCGCGTGCGTCCCGGACATCGAGATCGTGCGTGTCCCGGACATCGCGTTTGCGCGCGTCCCGGACATCGAGATCGCGTGCGTCCCGGACATCGCGCTCGCGGGCGTCCCGGACATCGCTTCGTGCGCGTCCCGGACATCGAGATCGCGCGCGCGCGTCCCGAACATCGCGGTGGCGCGCGTCCCGGACAAGGCGCTCGTGCGCGTCCGGACATCACGCGATGGCGCGCGTCAGGCGCCGAGCATCAGGCCGAGCACGATCACGAGGAAGGCGCTCAGCACGGCGCGGCGGAGCACGGCGGCGTAGAGGACGCCTTGGCCGACGGCGCGCGCGACGATCCAGCGAACGGCGTGGGTGAGGTCGCGCTTGATCGCGAGCTCGAGCGTGTTGGTCGCCGAGGCCATGATCAGATCACTCGCTTGATGCCCTCGCGAACACCGACGCGCGGTTTCCAGCCGAGGACCTTGGCAGCGCGGTCGCTCTGGTAGCGCAGGTGCGCGAGCGCGGATTTGAGGCGGTACTCGGCGATCGGGCTCTGGCGCTTGAGCAGGCCGAGCGGGATCTCGCTGAGCTTGCCGAGCGCGAAGACGATCGGACGCGGGATGCGCATGGCCTTGCGATTGCCGCCGGCGAGCTGGAGGACGTCTTGCTGGGTGAGGTGCGCGTCGTCGACGAGCTGGATGATGTCGCCGGAGGTGACGTGCTTGTCGACCGAGGCAACGATCGCGTCGACGACGTCGTCGATGTAGACGAGCGGGAGCTCGAGCTTGCCGTCGCCGAGCACGAGCCAGCGGCCGCCGGCGTTGCGCGCGACCGCGCCGTTCACGAGCGGAATGCCGCCGCCGAAGATCTGGCCGGGCCGCAGGATGACGGCGGGCAGCCCTTGCTTGACTGCGTCGACCACGAGCTTCTCGGCCTCGAGCTTGGCGCGCGTGTAGGCGCCGCGCTCGTCGGGGCGCGGCTCGAGGCCGGCGGATTCGTCGACGGTCCTGCCATCGGAGCCCGCCCAGTCGACGACCGACATCGAGGAGATGTGGACGAGCTGCTTGACGCCGTACTTCTTGCACGCGTCGATCACGTTCTGCGTGCCGACGACAGTGCCGCCCTTGTGCTCGGGCCAGCCGCCCTTCATCGCGGCACCGCAGTGGATCACGGTCTCGGCGCCTTTGACCGCGCGATCGACCGCCTCGGGATCGCCGAGGTTGCCGAACGCGTACTCGACACCGTCGAGCGGGAACTGCGGAATGCGGCGGACGAACACGCGGACGCGGTGACCGTCGGCGAGCAGGCGCTTGACGGTGGCGCGGCCGAGCGAGCCGGAGGCGCCCGTGACGAGGAACGGGACCTTGTCCGATAGCGGGAACTTCGCGAGCTGTGCCTTGTGATCGGCGTCGGCGGCGCGCGCCACCTTCTCGACCCAGTGGACGACCGCGGCCGCGTCTTCGACGGTGACCGGCGGCGGCTCGCCGTTCGCGAGGCGGCGGTAGAAGTCGGCGACGAGGTCGCGCAGACCCTGGTAGGCCTGGACTTCCTTGCGAATGAACTTGAACACGCCGACCGGGACGTCGATCAGCGGCTGGATCGAGTCGCTCATCGCGTTGACGATGCGCTCGGCCGCCTTCGGTAGCGGCGTGTTGCGGCGGCGGCTGTTGAACATCGCGAACAGGTCGACGCGCAGCAAGCCCTTCGTGCCGTGGATGATGAGCTGGCTCTGCATCGGCTTGACGTTCCACGTCAGCTGGAACTGGCCGAGCCCGCGGGTGCAGCGGACGATCGCGCGCCACTCGTCGAACGCGAGGTTCGGATCGCCGCCGAGCGAGCGCCACGTCGCGTCGATGTCCTCGATCGGACCGAGCAGCTCGGCGATCAGGTAGAGGCAGTGCACGCCGATGTCGCGGAATGGATAGCCCGCATCGCGATACCACGGCGGCAGCGGACCGCCTTCGTACGGCGGGTACTCGGAGCCGCGCAGGATGTCGACCGCGACGATCTCGCCGAGCGCGCCCGACCGGACGGTCTCGAGGGCGCGGCGGATCTGCGGATCGAACAGCAGCGAGTGATTCACGCTGACCGTGAGGCCCTTGGTGCGAGCGAGCTCGCCGATGTCGCGCGCTTCGGTCTCGTCCTCGGCGACCGGCTTCTCGATCAGCACGTGGCAACCACGCTCGAGCGCCGCGCGCGCGACGGCGGCGTGCGCGGCCGGTGGCGTGAGCCCGTGGATCACGTTCGCGCCAGCGGCGACGAGATCGTCGATGCTGTCGAATGCGCGCGTGCCCCAGCGCTCCGCTGCGGCGATCGCGCGCGCCTTGTCGAGATCGTAGACGCCGACGAGCTCTACGTCCGGCAGGTTCTTGATTGCCGCGACGTGGAACTCGGAGATGTTACCGGCGCCAACCATGCCAGCCTTGAAACGTGCGTTGCTCATGACAGATGTCCTCGCTTGCGTAGGGCGACTTCATCCACGCGCCGTGCCACCTCGTCGACGCGCGCCGACCACGTCTCCGATTGCATCGCCTTCGATCGCTGCGAGCGCGCGGCGCGCCCGGTTTCCGCGAGCGCTTCTTCGATCGCGCGCACGAAGCTCTGCGGATCGCTGGCGACACGACACAGTTGCGCGAACCGACTGACCTCGGGGACAGGCGTCGAGACGACCGGCAGACCTGCCGACAGGTACTCGCGCAGCTTCAGCGGATTGACGAACGTCATGCGCGCGTCGATCCGGTACGGGATGATCCCGACGTCGAAGCCCTTGCAGTACGCGGGCAGCTCGGCGTGGCGTTTTTGTCCGAGCAGGTGGACGTTGCGCAGACCGCGCACCTTGTCGACATCGTCGGACAGCTGCTGACCGATCAGCGCGAACGACCACGTCGGCCGCAGCCGCGCGACCTCCGCGAGCAGGTCGAAGTCGACCCACTCGCGCAACGTGCCGTAGAACCCGATGCGCGGCTCCGGCAGTGCGGCGAGATCGTCGGGGACGCGCATCGCTGGATCGAGCGCACGCGCGAACAGCTCGTGATCCACGCCGTGCGGCGACACGAACGTGTCCTGGCAGGTCGCGCGCTTGGCGTCGGCGAGCGCGTCGTTGATCGCGAACACGCAGTCGACCTTCTCGAGCAGCTTGCGCTCCGCAGCGACGGTCGCCTCGCGGTCCAGATACGAGAACATCGACCACTCGTCGACGCAGTAGTAGACGCTGAGCTCCTCGCCCATCACGCCGATGTAGTCCGCCGTGTTCGGCAAGAACGTCCACAGCTCGAATCGCTCGATCCCGAGCCGTAGCCGCAACGCGCGCACGAAGCTCTCGAGCAGCCAGCGGTTCAGGGTGCGCGCGAACGTGCTGTGCGGCAGCGGCAGCACGAGCGGCGTCGCGACCCACAGATCGTTCTCGACGCGGGTCGCGCCGCGCACGAACTCGCGCAGCTTGCGCTTGATCGTGCCGAGATCACGCGTGCTCGACAGCTGCGGCTTGCGCGTCGCGATCGAGTTCAGCCACAGCACCCGGCGCGTCTTCGCGAGCTCGCGCAACACGTGGTGGTTCGAGGTGTGGTCGCTGTTCCAGTCCTTCGCGAACGCGATCACCGGCAAACGCTGCGTGCGCGGGCGCTCTTCCGTGCGCGGACGCCCGGTCATCTCGGTCGCTACGGCATGTGGTCCGGCTTCCGCTACGATGTCGCGTGCAGTGATAGCGCTCGCCTCCCGCAGGTTGCTCGGCATCGGCCTGGCGTGTTGCATCGCGTGTGCCGGGGGTCGGGAAAATCCGGGCCCGGCGGTCCAGGTGCTTGGGGAATCCACGCGTTGGCGAGTCGGGTCGCCTCTCCCGTCGTCCTCACCGTGGTTCGATGGCCAGCGCGTGACCCTCATCGCCGCGCGTGGCGAGACGCTGGGCCTGCAGGTCTTCCATCGCGACGCGGGCCCGACCACGTTGCGCATCGCCGACGCGTCGCATGTCACCGTGCAGGCGTTCGCGGTCGACCAGCACGTCGTACGCCGCGCATCGACCGACCTCTACGGCGGCAGTCAGGGGACCGGCCGGTATCCCGACGGCCTCACGCCGACCACCGCGCCGACGACGAACCCGGCGTACTTCGAGCTCGCGATCGCGCGCGACGCGACGCCGGGCACACGCGACGGCGAGCTCGTGATCGCGGGCCGCACGTTTCCGGTGACGCTCACGATCGCGCCGCTCACGCTGCCGCCACCACGCCTCGATGTCTGGGCGTACGAAGATCCGCGCGAGCTCGGCTGGGCGAACGGCGTGCCCGGCCAGCCACCGCGCGCGAACGCGGGCGCGCCGACGGCGATCGAGCAGCGCTGCATCGCGATGTTCCGCGAGCGCGGCGTGCTGCTGTCGCCGGATATGACCGTCGACGCATACGCCGCGCGCAAGGATCTGCTCACCGGCTTTCCGTACGTGCCGGCGATCATCCCCGACGATCCGGCGAAGGCCGGCGACGCCGTGCGCGCGTGGATCACCGCGACGGCGGGGTCCGGTCAGCTGCCGTTCGCGATCCCGATCGACGAGCCCCGCACCCCCGAGGCCCGCCAGAAGGTGCGCGCGCTCGCCGACGCCGTGCGTGCCGCGGGCGGTGGCCCGCGGTCGTTCCTGTTCGCGGTCACCGACGAGCCGCGTCCCGAGTACGGCGATCGGATCGACCTCTACATCCAGTGGAACGCGGCGCACCTCGCCGGAGATCCTCACCTGCGCTGGACCTACAACGGCCGGCCTCCGCGCGCCGGCGCGATGGTCCTCGATGCGGCCACGCCGGGCACGCGCACCTGGGGCTGGATCGCATGGCGCTGGAACATCCCGGTCTGGTACGTGTGGGACGCGCTGTACTGGCACGATCGCCACAACCGCCGCGCGATGCCGTTGCCCGGCCGTGCGCTGGACCCATCCGTCGACTCCGTCAGCTTCGACGACGGCGATGACCACGGAAACTTCGACGGCGTGCTCGCGCTGCCGATCGCCGGCGGCTGCCAGCGCACGCTGCGCCTCGCGTCGATCCGGCGCGGGCTGCAGGACCGCGCGCTCCTCGAGCTCGCGAACAAGTGCAATCCAGCTGCAACTGCGAAGCTCGCGGCCGAGCTCGTGCCGACCGCGCTCGGAGATGCGCCGGCAGACGGCAAGCCGAGCTGGCCAACGGACGAAGCTGCGTGGGAACGCGCGCGCCGCACGCTGATCGAGCTGGCCTCGTCCGCGGCGTGCTCGCGCTGATCGGGGTCAGGCTACACTTGCTCAACCAGGTGACGCGCAACTCGTGAGAATCACGTCGGCGACCGGGGACAGGCTACACTTGCTCAACCTCGCCGGCAGGCCGTGGTCTCCCACGTCAATTGATTGACGACCGCTGTCACGGCCGCGACGAGCGTCCCTTCTAGTTTCTCGCGCCTGATCTTCGAGACGGCCTGCGCGCTCACGCCGAGGGCGGCCGCGATATCGCAGCTCGCGATGCCGACGGCGAGCGCGGCATGAACCGCGATGCGTCGGGCCGATACGATCCGTCGATCCCGTCCGCGTGACATCAGTGCAGCCAATGACACGCCGTCGGCGGCCGCGACGAGCTCGAGCACGCGACGTGGGTCCGGTCGGCGCGCCGCGAACGGCCGCGCCATCAGCGGCACTTCGACAACGGATGGTGTCCCTAGCTCCAACGCACCACGCTTGCGCGCGAGCTTTCGGATCTCCGCCAATCGAAGCTCGCCGGAGCTACCTTCGTTCGAGTCGACCCATTGGTCGAACACGGCGCGGTCGTCGAATCGAGCGTCGAGCAGTCCGCGCTCGACGTGTAGCCATGGAGGTGCAGGCTCCAATCCTGCCCATGCACGATGGCTCGTCCACGAGCTGTCCCGTGCATGCCCGACGACATGTGCTCGCACCGGATTGCGATGGATGTACGCGACCACGTCGGCGAGGTCGCTGCGCTGGACCCAGACGTCCTTCGGTCCGCGTGCGAAGATCGGACCGTTACGCCTGCGGGTGTTGTTGATCGCATCCGCAAAGGGCGCGTGCGTCGCTCTCGTCCAATCGGCTAAGGCCTTGTGGCCAGCGATCATCGCGAGGTGGATGTGATTGCTCATGATCGCGTATGCGAGACAGAGCCAATCGGTTTCCGCGAGCGCGAGTCCGAGGAGCTTCAGATACAAGAAGCGATCCGCGTCTCCGCGGATGAACCATTCGCCTCCGACGAAGCGCGAGATGAGGTGGTAGTAATGCCCGGGGAGATGGTGCCGTACCGTTCGCATGGCGCCGGCTATCGCCGTCCGCCGCGCAAGTTGCGTAAGTGTAGCCTGTCCCCGATCGGGCAAGCGTTTTCGACGGGTTGCGCGCCGCCTGGTTGACGAAGTGTAGCCTGACCCCTAGTCCGGGTGGCGCGTCGTCAGCACCGGGACCGTCGCGGTGCGGACCACGCGCTCCGCGACCGAGCCTGCGATCAGGTGGCGGACGCCCGTGCGGCCGTGGGTGCCCATCACGATGACGTCGCAGTTGTGCTCGGTGACGAACTGGTTGATTTCGTCGACGGGCTTGCCGACGCGGACGAAGGCGGAGACCCGGACGCCATCGGCCTCGAGGCGGTCGGCGAGGTCCTGGACGTGCGCGGTCGCGGACTCGATCGCGTACTGGCGCATGCCGATCGGGGTTTCGGAGCGGTCGGTGACGATGAGCGTGGTCTCGGGACCGAAGTGAGCGGGCAGCTCGACGACGTGGAGGATGATGACCTCGCCGTCGTGGGCCTTGGCTTCGTCGCGCGCGATCGCGGCGGCGTGGTTGGCGGACGCGGAGAAGTCGTGGGGGACGAGGATGGTGCGCCAGCGCATGGCGGGACCTCAGCGCTCCAGCGGCAGGCCGAGGAGGGCGCGCCGGGCGAGCTCGAGGTAGTCGGTCTGGGTGATGAGGCCGACGAGCGCGCCACCCTCGTCGATCACGGGCAGCGAGCTGATCTTGAGGTCGAGCATGATCGCGGCGGCTTCGTGGGCCATCGTTTGGGGGGTGGTCGTGACGACGTCGCGGGTCATGATGTCGGAGACCCTCTGGGGTTTGCGCGTGGTGAGAGCCTTGATGACGTCGCGATCGGAGAGGACACCGACGAGACGTCCGCGATCGTCGATGACGGGCAGGTGACGGATGACGCCGACTTGCATCTCTGCATGCGCGCCGCTGACCGGCTCCGAGGACTTGATCGTCACGAGGGCGGTGGTCATCAGGTCGGCGACGCGAATCTCGTAGCGCTTCATGGCTCGAGGTAGAGCGAGGGACGTGCCAGCGTTTTCGGGCGCGTGGAGCGGCATTTCACGCAATCGCTGCGTGGTGGCGCAATGCGCGGGCGGGGCAGCGCAAAGGCTGCATCACCGACGGCGGCGGCGGCGCAGGGATGCGGCGAGGCCGAGCGCGAGGATCGCCGAGCCGGTCGCACCACTCGAGCCGGCATCGCAGCAGCCGAAGCCGTTGCGTGCCTTGCGACGCGGGGGCGTGCCCCCGACGGGGATCAGCGAGCCGGCGGCGGCGCCCGTGAGGTCGGGCGCGCCGGGTCCGACGCGGACGTCCTCGGTTGCCTTGCAGCTCGCGTCGACGGTGAACACGAGCGGCGCGGGCTGGCGTGGAGCGCCGCCGGCGGTGACGTCGACCTTGCAGGCGTCGCCGGCCTTCGTGACCGTGAGGGTCGGCGTGGCGGTGCCGTCGATCAGCACGACGTGCGTGCTCGCCGGCTTGCTGGTGTACGAGGTCGCGCGGGTCGCGACGTAGGCACGCTCGCCGCCGCGCTCGAGCTCGACGACGCCGTCGCCGGCGCTTGCAACGCGCAGATCGTTCGCGGCCGCGGCATCGAGGACGTGGATCGCCTCCGGCTTCGGCCCGGGGATCGTGATCCGGTATTCGCCGGTCGGGATCCGCGCCATGTCGCACTTGCCGCGATCCATGTCCCAGCACGCGCCGACGGGGGCGGCACGGACCTCGCCGCGCGCGGTGGCCGGGGAGATCCGGCGCACGCTGAACGTGGTCGCGCCGACCTTCGTGACGGCGACGTCGCCTTGCATCGCGAAGTTTGCCGGCGAGCGAAAGCGCAGGTACATCGCCTGATCGGCGGCGCCGGTCTCGGCGCGATCGACGACAACCATCGACGCATCTGCACGCGCCTTGCCCCACGGGATCACGACGAAGTCGCGCAGCGCGAGCGCGATGTCGGTCGCGCGGTCCTGGAACTTGTATTGATCCGCGTAGTCGCAGCGCGCCGCGATCACGCCGGAGGCCGTCTGTAGCGCCCAGTCGAAGTGCGTGGTCTCGCCCCACACGGCCTGGCTCGGGCGGTACTTCGGCACCTGCTGCTTGGAGTCGACGGTCGGGGCGTTGCTCGTCAGCGTCGACAGCGAGCCGTAGGGGCTCGGATCGATCAGCACCTCGTCGACGCCGCGCGTGAGCATCACGTTGCCGGCCGCGGGCGGCAGGTGGTCGGCGTCGTATTGCGGCGCGCAGATCGAGGCGAGCCACACGCCGTCCTTGTTCCACGACGTGCGCGCGTAGAACGTGCTGACGCCCGGCGCGAAGTACGAGGTCGGCCACTTGTCGAGCACGGGTGCGGCCGGCTGGATCGAGCGCGCCTGCGCGATCGCCTCGTAGAGCGGGTATTCCTTCGCGCGCAGGCCGAGGCGCTGGAGCTCGCCGGCGGCCTGGCGCTGCGCGATCTCGGGCGCGGGCCCGATCAGGATCGCGAGCAGCGTCATGACGTTCGGCTCGATCGACGGCTGCTTGATGTCGGCATCGCCGATCGCGGCGAGCGTGTCGCGTGCACCGGACCGCGCGTGGATCGTGCGCACGAGCATCGCGGCGAGCCAGCGATCGACGCCGTCGACGGTGATGCCGTGCTTCGCGACCACGCGATACGACAGCGCGTACTCGGCGACGGTGAGCGGCGCGTACTGCCAGCCCTCGGGAAAGTCGCCGCCGTCGAGCAGGCCGCGCGGGCCGAGCGCCTTCGCCATGTCCTTGCCCCAGACATCGTCGCGCAGGTGGTTCCACAGCTCGGTGTTGAAGCTGCCGCCTTCACCGCCGAGCGCGACTGCGACCATCGTCGCGGCGAGCACGTAGCCCGCGTGGTAGTTCGTGCCGGGGCTGCGGTTGTGGTAGCCGTCCTTCTTGTACCAGGACAGCCACTGCGTGAACCGCTCGACGGCGTGCGCGCGCAGCTCGGGCGTCATCGCCGGGTGGTCGTGCAGCCAGTCGTAGGCGATCGCGGCGTACGGTGGCACGCTGCGGATCGCGTAGCCGGTGTCGCGGCGCACGGTCTTCTCGCCGCCCTTGCCGTCGCCGAGGTGCTCCTGATCGTCGAGCAGCGCCTTGAAGAACACGATCGCGGACTTCGCGTCGTCGTCGGATCCGCGCACGACCCACGCGATCAGGCACGCGTTGAGGTTCGCCGACCAGTCAAAGCCCATGTACGAGTCGCGCTCGTACTCCTTGGGGTTCTTGCGCGTATCCTCGCAGCGCGCGATCGCCTTCGCGACGGCGCTGTCCTTGACCTTGGCCGCGGCCTTCCACGCGGTGCGCAGCTCGTCGTCGAGCAGGATCCGCGGGTGCGCGCCGGTCGGTTCGGGAGCGGACGCTGCCGATGCGACGCGCGGCGCCTGCGCGAGTGCAGCGTGCGTGATCACCACGAGGACGAACGCGCGAAACACGCCGCATCATAGCTCGATCTTACGGTCCCGCTCGTCGAGGCCGTCGCGTTCTGCGTTATCGTGGCGTGAGATGTCCTGGCGCATCCTCTGTGTCGCTGGCGCGCGACCGAACTTCATGAAGATCGCGCCGCTCCTGCGTGCGTTTCATCGCGACGCACGGTTCGAGGCGAAGCTCGTCCACACCGGGCAGCACTACGACGACAAGCTGTCGAAGGTGTTTTTCGAAGATCTCGCGATCCCGCGGCCGGACATCGAGCTCGAGGTCGGCTCCGGAACGCACGCGCAGCAGACGGCGGAGATCATGAAGCGGTTCGAGCCGGTGGTCGAGCGCGAGCAACCGCACGGCGTGCTCGTCGTCGGCGACGTTAACTCGACGATCGGCTGCGCGATCGTGGCCGCGAAGCTGTTCCGGAAGCAGCCGTTTCGCGCGCGCGGGGCGGGCGGCGCGACGACCGACCGCCGGCGGCCGCTCGTGATCCACGTCGAGGCCGGGCTCCGATCGAACGATCCGGACATGCCCGAGGAGATCAACCGCGTCCTGACCGATGCGATCAGCGATCTGCTGTTCGTCTCCGAGCCCGCCGGGATCGCGAACCTGCAGCGCGAAGGCGTCGCATCGGAGCGCGCGATCTTCGTCGGCAACGTCATGATCGACACGCTGCTCGCCGCGCGCGAGCGCGCCCGCAGCTCGTCGATCCTCGGCACGCTCGGGCTGACCGAGGGCGGCTACGGCCTCGTGACGCTGCATCGCCCGAGCAACGTCGACGACGTCGAGACGCTGCGCGGCCTGCTCGCGAACCTCGACGGCCTCGGGCTGCGCCTCGTGTTCCCGGTCCATCCGCGGACGCGTGCGCGGATCGTCGCGGCCGGCATCGCGCTCGATCAAGCGCGCTGGCAGCTGATCGAGCCGCTCGGCTACCTCGACTTCATCCGGCTGCAGTCGGCGGCGCGCGTCGTGCTCACCGATTCCGGCGGCATCCAGGAAGAGACGACCGTGCTCGGCGTCCCGTGCATCACGCTGCGCGACAACACCGAGCGACCGGTCACGATCGACGCGGGCACGAACCAGCTCGCCGGGACGCGACGCGAGGCGATCGCGGCCGCGTACGCGCGGATCGACGAGATCCGGCGCGCCGCGCGTGTCCCCGAGAAGTGGGACGGCAAGAGTGCCGAGCGGATCGTCGCGGCGATCGGCGACGTGCTCGCGGGCTGACGATGGCGCGCGTCCGCGTCTACCTCACGATCGACACGGAGTGTGCCGAGGAGCGCGGCACCTCGGCGCCGACGCTCGGCTGGGACGCGCGCGTGTGGGGGCGGTTCGCGAACCAGCGGCGCGCGCTCGGCATCGAGATGATCATGGACGTGCTCGAGGCCCATGGGCTGCGCGGCACGTTCTTCACCGAAGCGCTCGGCTCGGCGTACTTCGGCGAAGCCGGGCTCGCCGACGTCGTGCGGACGCTCGTCGCGCGCGGTCACGACGTCCAGCTGCACGCGCATCCGCGCCAGATCGTCGCGAACTACCGCTCGCTCGGTCGCGCGCCGGTGTCCGATGACATCGGCACGTACGCCGTCGCCGAGCAGGCGCGGCTGCTCGGCGAGGGCATCGCGATCCTCGAGCGCTGCGGCGCACCGGCCGGCAGCGTGCTCGCGTTTCGCGCCGGCAACTACGGCGCGAGCAACGCGACGTGGGAAGCGATGGCGCGCGCGGGGCTCGTGCTGTCGTCGAGCTACAACCCCTGCTACTTCGACAAGAACTGCGCGATGCGCTCGGCCGACGCATCCGCCGGGCTGTTCGTCGCCGAGCACGGGATCTGGGAGCTGCCGATCACGAACTTCGTCGAGCGCGGCGGCGGCCATCGCCACGCGCAGATCACGGCGATCTCGCGCGCCGAGACGCGAGCGCTGCTCGACGCCGCGCACCGCGATGGCCTGCGAGAGGTCACGATCGTCACGCACTCGTTCGAGCTCTATCACCTCGACTCGCCGACGACCGGACGCCCGAACACGATCAACGTCCGCCGGCTGCACGCGCTCGCGCAGTACCTCGCGGACCACCACGATCGCTTCGAGGTCGACACCTGCGGTGCGCTCGCGCGCCGGATCCGCGACGGTGTCGAGCCGCGTCCCGCGCCGGCGTCACATCCGCGCGGCCACAGCGCGTACAAGCTGATGCGGCTCGCGAGCCAGGCGCTCAAGCGGCTCGAGCAGCGCTACGGCGACCGGGTGCCCTGGCTCGCCGGATCCCGCTGACCGCGCGCGGCGTGCGTCCGTCAGTGCGACAGCCGGATCTCGATCGGCCGGTCGTCCTGCTCGGTCTTTCAGCCGGCGAGCCGCGTCTGCGCGGTCATCCCGGCCGCGACGTCGAGCTCCTCGGCGTGGGTCGCGTCGCCGTAGTAGAACGTCAGGGTGTAGTGGCCGGGTGGCAGGTTCGGCATCGCGAACCGGCCGTGCTCGTCGCAGATCACCGGTACTTCGCCGCGCATCGCCGGCGACGTCGCGACGATCGTGGCGCCGATGATCGGCTCGTTCGCGCCGTCGAGGATGACGCCCTGGATCGCGCCGGCACCCGCGTTCGCACCGCCGGCGACGAGGTGCGCCGTGAACGTCGGCCGTCCGGGCCCGTGCGCGGGGGCGGGCGCCGCGATCCCGGTCGTGTGGTTGCTCGGGGGCTCGGGGCGCGGCGGGTTGCCGCAGCCACCGGCGGCGGCGAGCGCGAGGCCGAGCACGGCGGCGACGCATGCGCCGAACGCCGAGGAGCGCGAGCCGACACGTCGCATGGGTCGTGATTGTTGCATCGACTCGTGGTCCCGCCATCCACAATTCGCGAAACTCGTGGCAATGCTCCGAGGCGAGAACATCGTTTGCTTCGCGAAGGATTGGTCCGAAGATCCCACGAGCAACAACCACGTCATGAAGCTGCTCGCGCGCGACAACCGCGTGCTGTGGATGAACTCGATCTCGACCCGCACGCCGTCGCTGACGAGCGGCCGCGACCTCGGCAAGATCGTCAACAAGCTGAAGAGCTTCGCGAAGGGCCCGATGCGCGTCGAGGGCCAGATGGATGTCTACACGCCGATCGTGTTGCCGTTCCCGCACAACCCGCTCGCGGTCCGCCTCAACCAGCAGATCCTTCGCGGCAGCGTGTCACTGCTGCGCCGCAACCGCGAGATGCGCGACTTCCAGCTGTGGAGCTTCATCCCGAGCGCGGCGAAGTACATCGGCAAGCTCGGCGAGTCGCTCGTCGTCTACTACTGCACCGACGAGTGGTCGCACTTCTCGAGCGTCGATCGCGACAAGACGATGGAGCTCGAGCGCGAGCTGTGCCAGCGCGCCGACATCGTGTTCACGACCGCGACGACGCTGCTCGAGACGAAGCGGCTCTACAACCCCGAGACCCACCTCGCGCTGCACGGCGTCGACCAGGCGCACTTCGCGCGCGCGCTGCTGCCCACCACCGAGCTCGCGCCCGAGTTGCGTGACGTCAAACCTCCGGTGATCGGCTTTGTGGGACTCATCCAGGACTGGGTCGACGTCGAGCTGATCCGGTACATGGCCGAGCGGCACCACGACTGGACCTTCGTGCTCGTCGGCAAGGCGCTCGTCGACGTCTCGCCACTCGAGCGGCTCTCGAACGTCCGCCTGCTCGGCCGCAAACCGTACGAGGCGCTGCCGTCGTACCTCAAGGCGTTCGACGTCGGCATCATTCCGTTCGTGCTCAACGAGCTCACGCGCAACGTCAACCCGATCAAGCTGCGCGAGTACCTGTCCGCCGGCCTCCCCGTCGTCTCCACCGACATCCCCGAGGTCGCGCGCTACGTCCGCGATCAGGGCAACCTCGCGAACGCGTGCACCGTCGCCACGACCCACGACGACTTCCTCGCCGGCGTCGAGCGCGCGCTCGACACCGATTCGCGCGAAGCCCGGCTCGCGCGCTCCGAGGCGATGCTCGCGGAAACCTGGGAGCGCAAGGTGCACGTGCTCGGCGAGCACATCCACCGCGTCCGCGCCAAGCGGGGGTCAGGCTACACTTGATCAACCTGGCGGCGCGCAACCTTGCAGAATCGCGTGGTCGAACGGGGACAGGCTCCACTTGCTCAACTTGTCGGCCGACCCGTGAAACCGACCAACTCGCTCGCGATCGAGCGCACCGGCGACACGTACGTCGCGCGTGACGCCGGCGGCATCGTGTGGATACTCGAGCTGCGCCTCGACATGCGCGGCACGCCGTTTCGCGACGAGCTCGTGTGGCCGGCCGCCGACGTGGTCGCGATCGGCGGCGGACCCGAGGTCCACTTCGTCGCACGCGCGACCGGCGGCGTGATCCACACGCTCTCGCTCGACGACGATTTCTTCGGCGAGCTCGCACCCGCGCCCGACGACGTGCTCTACATCCTCGGCTGGCGCCACGTCGTCGCGGTCGATCGCAGCCTCGCGGTGCGCTGGGTGAGCCGCGACGTCGCGGTCGACGGCATCACGTGGCGCGGCCACGACGGCGATCGCCTGCTGCTGTCCGCGGAGCTCGATCCGCCCGGCGGCTGGGTCGACATCGCGCTCGATGCGGCGACCGGACGCGCGGTTCGCGCGGTTCGCGCGGTTGCGCGCCGCCTGGTTGACGAAGTGTAGCCTGTCCCCCGTTGGCGGCGCGATTCTGCGCAGTTGCGCGCCGCCTGGTTGATCAAGTGTAGCCTGACCCCCGGCAGATGGCCGACCGCTCGGCCAAGCCGTGGACGAGCGCCGCGATCACGTCCAGCACCGCGGGCTCGAGCTGGGCGACCTCGGCGGTCAGCGCGCCGTCGACGACGTGGATCGTCGGCGCGTGGCGGAGCGCGCACAGCTGCTCGCGCAACGCGGGGGCGAGCACGACGCGCGGCAGGTCGAGCGGCGTCGCGTGGAGCGCGAAGCGCTCGTCGAACGAGCCGGTGCGTGCGCGCGGCACGATCGCGAGCGTGAACCGATCGTCGATCGGGTCGACGGCCTCGATCGTCGTCACCGGGTTGCCGGGGAGCACGCGCAGCGACACGCCGGCGACGGTGACGGTGCGAAACATTGGGCGATCACAGCACGGGCGACGGGCGGTGGGGTATCAGGAAGCATGCCGCTCGATCCCGCTCGCGTCGTCGCCTGGGTACAGGCCCAGATCGACGAGCGCTGTCCGCCGCCGACGCCGCAGCCCGGGGCCGGCGCGATGATCCAGGAGCTCGCGTCGACGCTGCGCGCGCTCGAGGCGGGCGGCGGCCAGGTGTTCGGGATGGCGGTCGCGGCGGAGGTGTTTCCGGCGTTGCAGCCACTGGCGGCGCGCGCGCGGGCAGCGCTGCAGGCGTGGAGCACGAGCCTCGCGCGCAGCCACGGCGACGACGGGCCACAGATGGTGCGCACGATCGCGGCCCGCGTCGGCGTCGAGCTCGAGCCCGGCGGCGTGGCGATCGCCGAGGACGCGGCGTTCGAGGATACGCTCGCGCAGCTCGCGCGGCTCGTCGGCGATCGCGAGCAGCTGACCGCGTGGTGGCGCGAGCAGGGCCAGCTCGTCGACGACGACTCGGTGATCACGGTCGAGATCGGCGAGCCGCAGCCGGAGCGCGTGCAGCGCGCGATGGCGCTCCACCGCGACGCGAGCGGCTGGGAGCTGCCGGCGGCGTACGCGCAGCTGCTCGATCGCTGCCACGGGATCAGCGTGTTCGAGAGCGAGCCCGGCGAGCAGGCGGCATTGCGCACGGTGCATCCGACGCAGCTGTCCGAGCCGCTGATCTGGCCGGTCGAGAGCCACGGCGATCACGCGCTGCTCGATGCGGTCGAGCTGCCCGGGATCGACGACGCGCACGTGTTCGGCGAGCTGCCGGACCGCGGCTATCTCGTGATCGCCGAGACGGGCGCGGTGTACTGGGTGCCGGCGAAGCTGACGCAGCCGACGCGGCTCGCGGAGTCGTTCGCGGCGTTCGTCGCGCAGCTGCTCGAATACCGGCTGTGCATGCCAGCGCTGCTCGCCGCGCGCGGTTAGCCCTCGAGCAGCACGGTGCCGGCGACCTTCGTGCCGCCGAGCTGATCGATCGACTTGCGGAGGTCGCGCGTCGTCGAGCGCTTCGAGCGCAGCGCGAGGATCACGGCGTCGGCGGCGTCCGCCATCAGGTTGACGTCGGCCGAGCCGAGGACCGGCGGGGCGTCGACGACGATGTGATCGTAGCCGGCCATCCGCAGGCGCTCGATCGCGATCGCGAACGCGGGGCCGTCGAGCAGCTGCGTCTTCTCGATCCGCGGGTTGACCGCGCCGACGTGCAGCCACAGCTGCGGGATCTCGATCAGGCTCCACGGCAGCATCGGCTGATGGCGATGCGCCGCGAGCTGCTCGGCGAAGCACCACGGCGGCACGAACTTGAAGATGTTCGCGAGCTGCGGTCGGCGGAGGTGGGTCTCGACGAGCAGCACCTTCGCGCGGCCACACTCGGAGAGCGCGAGCGCGAGGTTGAGCGCGGTCGTGGTCTTGCCGTCGCCGGGCTGCGGGCTCGACACGATCACGCACTGCGGCCGGCCGAGATCGAGCAGGTGATGGCGCAGCACGCGGAACTGCGCCGAGCGCTCGCAGTCCGGATCGATCACGAGCGCGAGCCGGCGGTCGAGTTGCTCGTCGGGCAGCGCGTGCTGGGTCAGCCCGATCTCCGGCGGCGTGGCGTTCGGTGCCGCCGCGCCGGGCTTTGCCTGCGACGGCATCGCCTGCGTCTTCGTCCCGAACAGCACCGCCGCGGTCTCGGGCTTGAGCGCGGACAGCGGGTTGTCGACGCGCGTCACCGATGGATCGATGCCGTCGCTCTGCTCGTGCAGCGGCACCATCGGCTGGGTGACGAGCGGCAGCGGCGCGCCACGACGTTCGCCGCCCTGCGACGCGGACGGTGGCAGATCACCATAGCGACCGAGCGTGCGCTTGGTCATTTGTCACCATCCTTCGTCTTGCGTTTCGCGCGCCCGGGCTTCGTCGCGCGGCGCGGACGGTAATGCGCGGGAGGAATCACGGCGAGCACGCCGATGCCGAGGTGGTCGACGTCGCTGCGCCGGTACAGCCGGTCGTCGATCACGGCGAGCCCGACCGCGAGCGCGAGCCCGAGGCCGAGGAACAGCACCATGCCGGCCATCAGGAAGATCGTCTTGCCGGGGCCCGCGGGACGGACCGGCTTGAACGCGGGATCGACGATGGCGAGTCGGCCACCGGCCTCGGCGGCCTTCTGGTTCGCGTCCATCTGCGCGCGGAACACGCTCTCCGCGAGGGCCGCGACGCGCTCGCGCTGCTCGGCGACCGCGCGGCGCAGATCGGTGTGCTGGGTCTCCAGCTCGACGACCCAGTTCGTCGCGTCGGTCGCCGGCGTCGTCGGCTTGCCGCCGCGCTGCAGATCCGCGATCTGCTGCTCGAGCTGCTGCAGCTGCTTCTGCAGCTTCTGGCGATCCTCGGGCGTCGCGGGCGCGATCGCGGTCTCGGTGTCCGGCGGCACCGCGGCCTGGGCGTGACGCAGGCGCTGCTGCGCGGACGCGACGCGCTCCTTCGCGGTCGCGACCGTCGGGTGCAGCTCGGTGTACTTCGACAGCGCGTCCTCGAGGGCGCGGTTCGCCTGGTTGAGCTCGCGCTGCGCCTCGTCGACCGCCTTGTCCGCCGCGATCTTCTCCGGCGAGGGTGGCGCAGGGATCCGGATCGGCGGCGCGTCGGGCGGGGCATCGAGCCGGGCCTGGATGCGCACGCGCTGGCGCTCGAGTGCGTACAGCCGCGGGTTGCCGGTCGGGACCGGCGTCTTCTGGTTGCGCGCGCGGATCGAGGCGCCCTCGGTCGACTGCCCGCTGGTCTCCTGCGCGAACTCGGGATGCTTCGCGAGGAACTCGGCGAGCGACTGCTCGCGCTTGCGCAGCTCCTTCGCCGACTCTTCCTTCTGCGCGGTCGCGAAGTCGACGGTCGCGCGCGCCTGCTCGTTGCGCAGCTTCTCGTCCTTCTCCTGCAGCATCTTCGTCAGCTTCTCGACGACGAGCTTCGCGCGCTCGGGCTCGGGATCGGCGTAGACGATGCGGAACGCGTTACCGCCGCGGACCTCGAGCTTGACCGCGTTCCGCAGCTTGTCGATCGCGATGTCCGGATCCTTCTCCTCGGGGAACGGGTTGAGCTTCGGATCGGTGACGATCTGCTCGAGCTGCGGCCGCGCGAGCAACAGCTCGCGATACTTGTCGCCGATGTTGCGTGACACCACCTCTTCGCGGTTCGGCGTCAGCACGTTCGACTGGATGCGCTCCTGATAGAACACGGTCGACCACGACTGGTAGCTGCGCGCCTTGAGCAGCGCGAACGCGAGCGAGAGCCCGCCGCCGATGACGGCGAAGATCATGATCAGCCACCAGTAATGCAGCGTCTTCCGACCGAGATCGGTCAGTCGCTGCAAGCGATCGCGTGGGGTTAACGTTGTGATCGCCATCGGAGAAACGATGGTACACGAGCGCGTGCAGCGCCACGTGCCTCCAGAGAACCGACGTGGTCACCTTGGAATCCGGGCACATGGCCGAGCACCGGCAGGCCCAGTCGCGCCACGTCGTCGGCATCGTGGACGCGCGAATCGAATGCACCGAGCACCATCGCCGAACCGAGCAGCGAGCCGGTCCCGATCACGGCGATCACCATCGCGAGCACGAAGCCACTCTGCTCCGGGCGTGGCGGCCGGCGCTCGTCGACGACGCGGATCGTCGTGTCGAGCCCGGCGGCGGTGACGCGATCGGCGACCGCGTCGGGGCTCGCCGCGATCTGCGCGAGCGTCGCCTCGGCGCGCTTCTCGTCCTCGACGAGCGCGTTGAGATCGACGCCGAGCGCCGCCGCGAGCTGCGGCTTGTGATCGCGCTGCGCCTCGATATACGCCGCCTGCTTGACCGCGATCGCAGTGGATAGATCCGCCACGCGCTTCAGCATCGTCTCCTTCATCATCGCGACTTCCTGCGCGAGCGCCTGGCTGATCTTGCGCTGGTTCTCGTCGTGGGTCTCGATGATGATCGACGCGATGTCGTGCGCGATCTCGTACGCGTCGTCGGGATCCTCGTCGTAGATCGTGATCCCGATGCGCGCGGACTTCTGCGCGTTCGCGTCGTACTCGTGGTAGTAGACGAACGAGTTCTTCCAGATCTCGATCTCGAGCTGCTGGCGGAGCTCGGTGAGCGCGTACTCGGGGCCGAGCTTGCGGCGCAGCCGGTGGAGGTCGCGACGCTCGATCATCTCGAGCAGCTTCTTGTCCGGCAGCAGCACGCTGCTGACGTAGCCCTGCAGCTCGTCGTACGGGATCGGCCGCTGCTTCTCGTTCGACAGCTTGCCTTCGCTGATCGCGAGCACGACGCTCGCCGGGTAGACGCGCTTCTTCGTCCAGAACTTGTAGGTCACGCCCGCGGTCAGCACCGCCGCGAGCAGCAGCACCGGGATCGGACGCACGACGGTGCGCCGCGCGATCCGCTGGAGCTCGGCGATCGCGACGACGCGCAATGGCGTCTCCGCGTCGTACCAACCGTCTCCTAACGGTGTGCGCTTCATCGTGGTGAAGCCTCCACGTTAGCACTCGCCGCGCCAGCGAGAACGTCGTGCAATGCCGCGGCACTCGCGTCCCAACCGCCGCGCGCACCGAGCCTCGCCACCTCGGCCGGGTCATACGTAGCGACCACGGCGTGCGCGAGCGCTACACCCAGCGCCTCCGGATCGTGCGCCGGTACGAGGGTCCCGAGCTGGGCCGACGTGAGCAGATCGGGGATGCCTCCCACCGCGGTCGCGACCACGCGCCGGCCGCACGACAGCGCCTCGAGCACGACGTTCGGCGTGCCCTCGTGGTGGCTCGGCAGCACGAGCACGTCGGCGGCCGCCATCCACAGCGGCACGCGCGCGAGTGGCTGCGCCTCGACCAACCGCACGCGCTCGCCGTACTGCGCCATCGCCTGCTGGATCTCGCCGCGCAGCGGGCCGTCGCCGACGACGACGAGCGTCGCGTCCGGCACCTGCGCCAGCGTGTGCGCCCACGCCGGCGCGAGATCCTGGACGCCCTTCACTTCCTTGAGGTTGCCGACGTAGACCGCGAGCGGCCCGGCCGGCAGCCCGAGCTCGGCGCGCGCGGCGGCGCGATCGCGCGGGTGAAACAGCTCGGCGTCGACGCCGTTCATCACGATCGCGACGTGGTCGCGCGGCACGCCCATCGCGACGACCTCGTCGGCGAGCGCGCGGCTCACCGCGACGACGCGCGACGCGTTCGCGAGCGCCCACGCGGTCAGCCGGCGCGGCCCGGGCAGCTTCGCGATCACGTTGATGTCGCTGCCGTGCAGCTTGACGACACACGGGATGCCGAGCAGCCGCGCGGCGACGACGGCGGCGAACCCGTCGGGATACGCCCACGACCCGAGCACGACATCGAACTTGCCGCGCAGCCGCGCGACGAGCGGCGCGATCGACGCCGCGTACAGCGGCCCCCACGTCACGTGCGCGAGCCGCGGCACGAACAGCGTCCGGGGATGCGTGACGGCGATGCCCGCGATCCGGTCGCGCCGCGGCACCGCCGCGAGCTTGCCCGCCGACGACCACCGCGCGAGCAGCCCGGCGCCCGGAAACCACGGCACCGTGGCCATCACCTCGAGCTCGCAGCGCCGCGCGAGCGCCGCGAACTGCTGGCGGTTGAACGGCGCCGACAGCGGCTCGGCGGCGTTCGGGAAGATCTTCGTGATCGCGAGGACCCGGAGGGGGGAGGGCACGCGGCTCTACAGGTTGAAGACCTTGTCCATGCGCAGCAGCTTGAAGATCGCGAGCGGCTGATCGCGCGCGCCCTGGATGCTGACCGCACCGCCGACGCCGCGGACGCCCTTGTACAGCTTGACGAGCGCGGCGACCCCCGAGCTGTCGATCAGATCGAGCGACGCGAGATCGACCGCGACGCGATCCGGCTTCGCCGCGATGATCCGATCGATCTCCTCGGCGAGCGAAGGCGCGCTGTTGATATCGAGCGAGCCGCGGATCGTCAGCTTCGTCTCGGTGTTCGTTCGTTGCACATCAAACGGTGTCGGCACGTCAGCTCCTCCCGACTCCTGCAGCCTGATTCAGGGGCATGCGTTTGCGTAGCCGCCACAAGTTCGGCGGGCCGGGTTCATACGTCATCTCGTCGAGCATCGTCTTCGCGATGTGGATTCCCATCCCACCCTCCGGCAGCGTGTGTTCGTCGAGCTCCGATGGCAGCGGCGCGACCTCGTCGATGTCGAACGGGTGGCCGTGATCACGCAGCTCGATCACGAGCTCGCGCTCGCTCGGCGTGATCGCCAGCTCGATCGAGCCACCGCCCTTGCGGCGATACGCGTGGATCGCGACGTTATTGAAGATCTCCATGAACGCAGAGACCACCGCAGTATCGAACGGATGGCGGACGTCCGTCGAGAGTAGGTCCTCCGGATCACGCTGCGACGAGCACGACACCAGGCGCGCCGCTTCCGCCACCACGCGCACCGCGATCGCGCGGTAGCGCAGGGTGCCGGGTACGGTCAGCCGGATCGTGGCCATCGGCGTCGAGGATAGCGAGCCGCCGCCCGGCCGGGAAGTGTGCGCGTGCGTCGCAAGCGTAAGACGATCGCGAGGCGCAAGCGGTCGTCACCGTGCGCTCGACCATGCGTGATACCTTGGGCACGTGTTGCGTAGTGTCCGTCTTGCCAAGCGCGCGATCGATGTCGCGGGAGCCGCGCTCGGCCTGGTGCTCACCGCGCCGCTGATGCCGATCATCGCCGCGGCGATCTACATCGACTCGCCCGGCCCCGTGCTGTATCGCCAGCGCCGCGCCGGAAGCCTCAAGACCGCGACGACCGAGAACGGCCGCCGCCGGTTCGAGTTCGACGAGTTCACGATGCACAAGTTCCGCACGATGAAGGTCGATGCGGAGGCGCAGACCGGCGTGGTCGTCGCCGGCGCCGACGATCCGCGGATCACGCGCGTCGGCAAGTTCCTGCGCAAGTCCCGGCTCGACGAGCTGCCGCAGTTCTGGGACGTGCTGCGCGGCGCGATGTCGCTCGTCGGGCCGCGCCCGGAGCGCCCGGAGCTGCTCGAGCACCTCGCGTACGCGATCCCACTGTTCGAGGAGCGCATGCGCGACGTCAAGCCGGGCATCACCGGGCTCGCGCAGATCAGCCTCGGCTACACCGGCTCGATCCCCGAGGGCAGCGAGATCGGCAAGCTCGCGGCGACGCTGCAGAACCCGTGGCAGCTCGAGGAGACCAAGGGCTCGCTCGCCGACGACATGCGGATCAAGCTGCTCTACGACCTCGCGTACACGGCGTCGCTCGAGCGGTTCGACACGTTCCTGCGCACCGAGCTCGGCATCATCTTCAAGACCCCGCTGGTCATGCTGAAGATGACGCAGGGCCGCTGAGCTTTTCGCGCCCCGCCGGCCGCCGGCTGTGCGACGATCCCGACGATGATGGGGCGCATCGCGCTGACCGCGTGCCTGCTGACGGCCTGCTTTGGCCCGAGCGCACCATCGGGCACGCCGTGCGATCCGCAGCTCGGCAACTGCCCGAGCGATCAGGTCTGCACCGCGCAGGCCGGCAACTTCGTGTGCCTGCCGCCGGGCAGCGTCACGCCGGACGCGCCGGTCGCGATCGACGCCGCGATCGATGGCCCGATCGCGCTCGACGCGACGCCGCCCGACGCGCAGACCGACTTCGTGTTCGCCGCGACGATCGCCGAGTGCACCGATCCGACCGCGCCGGATCCCGCGCAGTGCCGCACGATCAACGGCAACGATCAGCTGCTCGTCGACGGCCAGGACACGACGACCACGCACCCGTGGCACGCGTTCCTGCGGTTCGCGACCGGCTCGCAGCTCTCGGGCAAGACGATCACGAGCATCACGCTGCGGCTGACCGCGACCGACGCCGCCGACGCGATGAGCGCGAACAGCGGCGAGGTCTGGGAAGTCGCGGCGTTCACGCTCGCCGGCCTGTCGACGGCCGAGCCGACCCAGGTCGAGCTGCTGGCGCCGGCGCAAGGCCCGATCGTCCCGCTGCAGACCGTCGACTTCGTGCTCCCGGCGACGATCGTCAAGCCGAACGGCAACGTGTTCCTCGGCGTGTTCCCGACGCAGAACGACGGCACGAACTACTGGAACAACGACGGCCTGACGCCGCCGGTGTTGCTCGTCACGACTCTTTGATACCGTCGCGGCCATGAAGAAGGCGACGCTGTACTGGAAGAGCACTTGAACGTCTTGCCGTGACGCGAGGAGTTCCTTGCGCAAACTGGAGACGCTCGAGCTGGACGAGGTGAACTACGCGAAGGCCACGCTCGACGAGGCGACGGTGAAGTCGCTCGTCACGAAGGCCGGCGGCGTGAAGAACCTCCTCAACACGCGCAACGCGGTCGTCAAGGAGAAGGGCTGGGTCGACAATCCGCCGGATGCCGGGACGTTCGCGAAGGCCGTGGTCAACGACGTCAATCTGCTGAAGCGACCGCTGCTCGTGGTCGGCGACAAGGTGATCGTCGGCTTCGACAAGGCCGCGTACGGCAAGCTGTAGTCATTCCATGCGCGCGCTCTGAGAGCGCACGTACAGGTGGCGGACGTCGACGAGCTTGGTGTCCTTGATCGTCGGCGGCTCGATCAGCGAGTCGCGGCTGTCGATCCGCGCGAGGTCGGGCGCGGCGAGCACGCCGGACTTCGGGCTTTTCGGCAGGCGCGCTGCGAGCGACGTGTAGATCTCGCGCGACGGCCGCGTCCAGCCGGCGATCGCGCCGCCGCCGCCGTAGCCGATCACCGCGGCCGCGATCTTGTCGACGGTTTGCTGCGGCAGCTTCGAGCCGAGATCGACGAACGCGGGGTTTGGCACCGCGCCGCCGTCCCACACCTTCGTCAGGCCCTTTGCCGAACCTACCGGCGCGAACACCGCCTGCGCGGTCTTGTAGGACGCGACCTCGGCGATCGCGGCGGTCAGATCCGGCTTGCCGATCCGCGCGCCGAAGAAGCTCGCGTCGAACTCGGAGGCGAGCATCGCGTTGTCGGTGAAGCCGGTGTCGTTGCAGCCGGCGGCGATGAACGCGAGCTTCTTGCCGCGCAGCGAGCGGATGTCGGGGCCGGCGTTCGTGAACAGCGCCCACTCGCGCGTCGTGCCGCCGCCGACGTTCGCGGTCGCGAGCAGCCGGCCATTCATGTTCGTCGCGTAGCAGAGGCCGTCGATGATCGCGAAGTCGACGTTCGCCTTCGTCAGCGCGCCGAGGTTCGCGTACGACTGCGCGTCGACCTCGAGGCCGGTGTTCTGCTCGATCGCGGCGGCGAGCGCCTTGACGTACGCGAGTCGCTGGGTCGCGGCGCCGAACTCGACCGACGGCGCGTAGATGCCGAGCGTGATCTTCTGCTTGCCGGCGGGCTGGGCAGCCGCCGTCGATGCGAGCAGGAGCAGGACGAGCAAGGTCCGCATCAGTAGCCGTAGATCCGTTTCTTCGCGTCGATCCACTTCTGGAGATCGCGAGTCTGGGCGCCGCGGGCGCGCGCGCGTTGCCAGGTGTCGTAGGCGTCCTTCGGGCGGCCGATCAGCTCGTAGACGATGCCGAGGTTGACGAGCGACTCGACGGGATTGCCGCTCATGCCCTCGAGCACGGCGAGATCGTCCTTGCCGAGCGCGAGCGCGGCGCGGTCCATCGTGATCCTGCGCTTCGCATCGCCGGACGCGTACTTCTCGGCGTTCGTCAGCGACTTCGCGGCGGCGGCGGTCTGGCCGGCGCGCCACTGGTCGTAGGCGATCAGCTCCCACGACGACGCGATCAGCTCGCGGACCTTGTCGCCGAACGCGCCCTGCGCGTCGCCCTCGAGCTTCTCGAAGTCCTTGACCGCCTGCTGGCGCGCGGCGAGCGGACCGGTGCGATACGCGGCGTACGCGGCGAAGAACTGCGTGCCGAGCTTCGCGAACGCGGGCTTCAGGTACGCGCCCTGGTTGCCCTTCGCGGCGAGCGACTTGAAGACGCGCGTCGCGTCGGCGGCCTTGCCGGCGTCGAGCAGCGCGAGCGCGTACGAGAACTCGAACGCGAGCGACTCGGTGCCCTTGAGCACGCTCGGATCGCGGACCGCGCGCTCGAAGTCGTTGCTCGCGTCGGCGGGCTTGCCGTCGCGCATCAGCTTCCAGCCGTGGCGGAACAGCGCGAGCGCGAGGTTGCGCTTCGCGGCGGGACCGACCTGCGGATCCTGACCGGCGGTCTGCACCGCGAGCTCGAGCTTGCCGACCGCACCGTCGAGATCGGCGTCCCACGTCAGCGGCGCCCACTCGGTGTAGATCTCGGCGAGCACGCCCGCGGCGTTCGCCTTCTTCGCCTCGCGCTCGGCGACCGCGAATGCCTCGGACGCGCGCCTGGCGTCGGGCTTCGTGCCGCACAGAAACGTCCGCGCGTAGAGCCGCGCGCGGACGACGGCGTCGTGGCCGCGCACCGACTCGAGCTTGACGAGCTGCTGGCGAGCGGCGTCGCAATCGCCGCGCTCGAGCGCGAGCACCGCGATGTTCGTCATCGTGACCGGCGAGCCGGCATCGATCGCGAGGCCTTGCTCGAGTAGCGCTTGCGCGGCCTTGGCACCGGCGGCCTTGTCGGGAGCGCCCGCGGCCTCGTACGCCTGCTCGTTGATCGTCAGCACGAGCGCGCGCTGGATCGTGACGTCGGTGGGGCGCAGCTCGCGTGCGGCCTCGAAGCGCTGGCGGGCTTCCTTCAGCTTCTTCTGGTTGAACAGCGCCTTGCCGGCGAGCACGAGCACGTTCGCGCGCGCCTGCGGTGGGGCCTTCGCGGTCGTCGCGGCCGCGAGCAGCTTGTCGGTGAGCGCGGTCGCCTTCGCGTCCTGGCCCGCCGCGACGTACGCGCCGCCGAGCTCGACCGCGAGCTCGAGGCTGTTCGGGTTCGCGTTGTACGCGGCGTCGAGCTTGTCGATCGCGAGCGCGAGGTTCGGGTTCGTGGCGCCGCCCGGCGCGGGCAGCCGGCGATAGGTCTTGCCGAGCCGGATCGACAGCTGCACCTGATCGTGGGGCTGGTTCGGCTTCAGCAGCTTCTCGGCGCGCAGGTACTGATCGAGCGCGGCGCTCCACGCGCCCTCGGCGAAGTGCGTGTCACCGACGAGGATGAACCCGCGCGCCTCGGACTTGCGCAGCTTCAGGAACTCGGTCGCGGCGGTGCGCGCCTTCGTCGTCTGCTTGCGCGCGAGGTACGCGGTCGCGAGGTTGAACCAGGCCGAGCCAGTGGTGTCGATCCTCTTCGGATCGCCGACGATCCGCTCGCACACGGTGACCGCCTGATCGAAGCGGCCGGTGCCGGTGTACGCGGCGCACAGGCCGTTGTCGGCGTTGGTCTGCGCGTTCGGGCGCTTGCCGTGCTTGCGCTGCACGGTCTCGAACTGGGCGATTGCCTTGCCGTAGAGCTGCTGCGCCTTGTCGTCGTCGGACTCGGCGAGCGCGGCGCGCGCCGTGGCGAGGTACGCGAAGCCGAGCCGGATCCGCGGCAGCACGTCGCCGGGCTCGAGGTCGGCGGGGCGATTCGCGAGGTACGCCTCGTACGCGGCGATCGTCTTCTGCGGATCGCGCGTCGCGTAGTACTCGCCGATCAGCTTCTGGTTCGTGAACGTCTGCGGGCGCTGCGCGACGACCTGCTCGGCGACCTTGATCGCGTCGTCGCGGCGATCGGTCTCCCACAGGATCAGCGCCTCCTGCTCGAGCACCTCGGGCGCGTTCGGGTAGCGCGCCTTTGCCCGGGCGATGAAGTCGAGCCCGCCGCGATAGTTCTTGAGGATGATGAAGATCGCGGCGCGCTTGCCGTACGCCTCGGCCGGCACCTGGCCCGGCGCCCTGCCGATCGCGCGATCGAACGCGAGCGCGGCCTTCTGCCAGTCCGCGCCCTCGAAGTAGCGGTCGCCATCGCGCAGATCGTCCTCGACGCCGGCGTGCGCGACGCCTGCGGCCACGACGAGCACGGCGACGACGAGCGCCCTCAATGGATCCTCCCGACGATCATCGTGATGTCGTCCTTGCGAGGCGCCTCGCCGAAGAAGCCGGTCGCGTCACCGACGATCGCGTCGCGCATCTCGCCGGCATCGAGCGCGGCGGCCTTGCGCACCGACGCGCGGAACCGCTTCTCGCCGTACTCCTCGCCGGTCTCGCTCTCGCACTCGACGATGCCGTCCGTGTACCAGATCAGGACGTCGCCCGGGTACAGCTCGGTCGTCTTCGCGTCGTAGCGCGAATTCGGATCGTCGCCGAGCCGGTTGCCGCGGATCATCAGCGATCCGAACTCGCCCTTGCCCTCGGCGGCGCGGAACAGGTACGGGAAGTTGTGGCCCGCGTTCGCGTACGTGATCGTGCGCGTCCGCGGATCGACGATCGACGCGAAGCACGTCATCACGAACCGGCGCTGCGCGCTCTCGAAGATCGCGTGGTTCATGATCTCGAGCAGGCGGGTCACCGTGACGTCGTCGCCGTGGACGTGGCGCGCGACGTCGCACGCGGCCTTCGCCGCCGCGGTGATCATCGCCGACGGCACGCCGTGGCCGGTGACATCGCCGATCACGAGCAGCGTCTTGCCGCCGGCGAGCTCGTGCCACGTCCACCAGTCGCCGCCGGTCTGCGCGGCCGGCTGGTAGTAGCCCGCGAACTTCAGCACGCCGCGATCGACCGGCTCGATGCCGGGCACGAGCGTCTCCTGGATCGCCTTCGCGACCTCGAGCTCCTGCTCGATGCGCGCCTTCTCGGCGGTCTGCTCGAGCAGGATCTCGATCTGATCCGCCATGAAGTTGAAGTTCTCGCCGAGCAGGCCGATCTCGTCGCCGCTGCGCACCTCGACGCGCGCCGCGAGATCACCGCGCGCGATCTGATCGGCGCGCCACGCGAGCTGCTTGATCGGCCGCGAGATCGACAGCCCTTGCAGGATCGCGAGCACCGTCCCGATCAGCGCGAACAGCAGGCCGACCGCGCCGCTGTAGAACACCGCGCGCTGCACCGCCGCCGACTTGTCGCGCTCCGCCCGCGCGGTGAACCACGCGAGTGGCGCGAGGTCGTAACCGAGCACGACGTAGCCCTGGCGCGGGCCGGGATCCTGCGCGAGCGCGGCCGCGGCCGTGGTCTCGGCGTTCGTGATCACCGGGTACGCGAACACGCGGTAGTGCGCGGTGCCCGACGCGATCTCGAAGATCACGAGCGCGTCGCCCTTCTGCGCTGCGGCTGCCTTCCACGCCTCGAGCGCCTTCGTCCACGCATCGACCGTCAGGCTGCCGAGCGCGGCGCTCACCGGCTGGTGCGTGCTGTCCGCGCACTTGAGGTCGGCGTCCTCGACACAGTGCGCGACGAGGTTCTGGTTGAGATCGAGGACGAACGCGAACCGCAGGCCGTAGTCCTTGCCGTCCGGGGTGTCGCGCGTGTCGCTCGCGACCGTGTTCTTGACGAGCGTCCGGATCTCGGCGTCCTTGCCGTGATCGATCAGCGCGCTCTCGACGGCGCGTGCGAACAGCGGCGTCCCGAACGCGCCGTTCGCCTCGCGGCCCTCGCGGAACAGCTTCACCTGCGCCGCGGTCGTGTCGTCGAACACGCGCCGCACGTTGATGACGTTGAGCAAACCGGAGCCGACGACCGTCACGACGATCAACAGCGTCGTCGTGAGGATCATCTTGACCGACAGGCTCGGTCCCCCGCGTCTGGCCATGTCCTTGTCCTGAGGTCCCGTTGGCCGTCAGCGCGCTCCGGCCGTCCAGCCGAGGAGATTATGCCAGCGCCGAGCGAACTGCTACATTCGACTCCCGTGGACCCCCAGGTCGCCCCCGCGCTCCAGCAGTTTCTGACCGAGTTCAAGCGCGTCGCGAACGCGATCGTCGACAGCTACTTCGTGGTCGATACCGAGCGCCGGATCGTCGACTTCAACCGCGCGTTCTTCGCGCTGCTGCCGCGCCAGGTCGCCCGCGGCCTCAAGGGCAAGCACTGCTACGACGTGCTCGAGCTCAACATCTGCAAGTCCGAGTGCATCGCGCAGCAGTGCTGGGCCGATAACCGCCACGTCCGGCTCGACGAGATCTCGGGCTCGATCGCGGGCGAGGCCGACAAGCTGCGGTTCATCCTGTCGGCCGTGCCGATCACCGACGAGCACGGCAACCACGTCGGCGCGCTCGAGATCCAGCGCAACGTCACCGACGAGGCCGTCGTCCAGGTCAAGTACCAGGAGATGCTCGAGACCGAGGCCCGCGAGCGCGAGCGCCTGGCGAACCAGGTGCGCGCGCGGACGAAGGAGCTGCTCGAGACGAACCAGCTGCTGCTGAAGACGCAGAAGGAGCTGCTCGCGTACAAGAAGGGCCTGACGGTCTGATCGTCTGGACAATTCGGCCGGCGCAGCGTTCGTCGCCCACGATTCCGCAGCATTGAGGCTGGCAAGCGCGGTGCAAGGCATCGTGCGATGAGACATCGATGGAAGCTCGCCGCGGCGATCGCGGTCATGTTCGGTGGGTGCGTCGACGATGACGAGCCCCGCCTCGAAGACACCGAGAGTGCGGTCATCAGCGGCGCCACGAACGGCTCGCTCGGCGCGTCGGCGACGGCAAGCTCGACGTACGTCGGATATGCGCCGGGCTACGCGATCGACGGCAGCACCGCGACCGCGTGGACGAGCGCGAACACGTCCTGCGCGTTCGCGAAGTACTCCGAGGACTGTCCGGCCCGCGAGTTCCTGTCGCCGCCGTGGATGATCGTCACGTTCCCGACGACGCAAACCATCGACGAGCTCGCGATCCGGTGGAATTCGCCGCGCCGCTACGAGATCCAGGTGTGCGCACCGAACGTGAGCTGCGGCGCCGATGGCAGCGGCTGGCAGGTCGTGCCCGGTGGGGACGCGGCCAGCTCGACGGTCACGAGCTACAAGCGGCTATTCTTCGACGTCCCCGTGCAGGCGAGCGCGGTGCGCGTCGTGATCTACGAGTCGTATGGCTTCGCGCAGCGCGCGCAGATCTCCGAGCTCGAGGCGTGGAGGTATCCCGCCGCGTGGACCGACGGCGCGTACGATTGCGATGCCGTGTGTAGCGCGAACACGGCGTGGTCGACCGAGTGTCGCGAGCCGGCGACGCAGGTGCACACGACGTGCGGCCAATACGGCGTCTACAGCGGCTCGTGCGCGAGCTACTGCGGTGGCTGGGTGAATCGCACGTGTTCGTCGTCGTGCATCACGCCGACCGGCACGACGTCGACGTGCGGCGCGACCGGCTATACGTGCGTCACCGATAGCATGGCAACGTCGACGCCGGAGTGCCGCGACGTTTGCACGTACCAGGCGAGCTATCACCACACGTACTGCAAGCTGACGTCGTCGTCGAACTTCGTGTCCACGTGCGGCGACTATGGCGTGTACGCGCCGGCCGAGGTCGTGACCGGTGCAATCTCGACGACCGGTGGCGCCGACGTCAACCGCTGCGCGCCGGACGTCGCCGCTCAGTTCGCGGCGATCCCGACGAACGATCGGATCGGCGCGATCAGCTACGACGGCGACGCACTGCACTTCTCGCCTTCGTGCAACGCGCACTGGCAGGGCATCCAGCGGCTGACGAACGATCCGACGCGATTTGTCATGACGGCGTCCAACCAGGGTTACACCGGCCGCTTCGCTCTCGGCCGGATCCCGGACGGAGGCGGCATCGCGCGCCTCGGTGCGGCACAGGCCGTGATCCAGCAGCTCGTCCTCGCCGCGACCGATCACCCCGGCGGCATGCAGGCACTCGGCAACTACGTGTTCGTGGGTGTGGAGGTCTACGAGGGGTTCGATCAGCCCGCCTACATCCAGGAGTGGAACACGGCGTCTGGAGGCTTCGTTCAGGTCGGCGGCAGCTACAACCTCGGCCCGAATGGCGCGGCCGCGGTCGCGATGACGAAGCTCGACGTGATCACCGGTGAGCCGGGATCGCGGTTCCTGATGATGGTGCCGCGGCGCGGTGACTCCAGCGTGCTGGAGTTCTACCTGACGCCGCCCGGTGCCTCGCTCGGGCAGGGGCTCGGCACGTTCTACCCCGCGGGGTCCGTCGACATGCGGCCGAACGGCATCTACGCGAATGGCTGGATGGGGTTCCAGAACGTCAACTTCGTCACCGACTGCAATGGCGACCTCTATCTCGCCGCGTTCGCGAACACGAGCAGTCAGTGCAAGTTCTATCAGCCGGGTGATGACTGGATGAAGCTGTACAAGATCTCGTATCGCTTCGATCCGATCACGGAGCGGCTCGTGACGACGAGACTCGACCCGCCGGTGGTCGCGACGCACGTGTACCTGTCGGGCCAGGTCAACCTGGCGGCAGCGAGCGGTCTGTACGTGACCGGCGAGAACAAGCTGCAGGTGATCGCGACCGAGCATGCTGAATCCTCGAGCTACGGCAGCGGGATCGACGTGTCGGAGCTGAGCGCGCCCTGACAGCTCGCGTTGGTCGCGGTTAGCTCGTCGGGGCTGGACAGCGCGCCGGGTTTGATAGGGTGCGCGTCGTGCGGGGGATCGCGCTGACGCTGCTGCTCGCGGGCTGTTACGGACCAACCTTCGCGCCCGGCACGCCATGCTCGGCGACCGGCGACTGTCCGGGCGACCTCGTCTGCGACACGAGCCAGAGCCCGCCGACGTGCGTCGAGAGCTTGCCGGATGGCGGCATCGAGCCGGCGTGCACCGACGACAGCGACTGCTTCGACGACGCGCCGATCTGTGACCTCGCGACGAGGCAGTGCCGCGGCTGCGTCGCCGACAGCGAGTGCGCGAGCGACATCTGCCACGAGCTCGACGGCACGTGCGTCGACGAGTCGCTCGCGGTGTATGCGGCACCCGACGGCGCGAGCGATGCGTGCACGCGGACCGCGCCGTGCAGCCTCGACGTCGCGCTGAACCAGCTATCGACGCTGCGGCCGGCGTTGAAGCTCGCCGCCGGCGTGTACGCGCGCGAGCTCCAGCTCGACGGCACCGGCGAGCGCATCGTGTCCGGGCCGAGCCGCGATCCGGCCGAGGTCACGTTGACCGTGCCGTTTGGCCGCGCGATCGAGATCGCGGTGCTCGGCGACGCCATCGTCGAGGGGCTGACGATCGCGGAGAGCCCGGATGCCGGCGTCGTCGATCGCGGCGGCAGCGTGACGCTGTCCCGGCTCGCGATCGAGCGCAACGGCGGCATCGGCATCGATCATCGGCAGGGCCAGCTGTTCGTGAGCGACTGCACGATCACGGGCAATGACGGCGTCGGCATCGTGTCGAACGGGGGCGGGATCGACATCGAGCGCACGCTCGTCGACACGAACGCGGGTGGCGGCATCGATCTCGCGAACGGCGGCGGCACCGTGACGAACACGGTGATCCGCGGCAACGGCCTCGCGAACAGCAACGTCGGCGGGCTGCGGATCGGCGGCGGCGCGGTGATCGAGCTCGTCACGATCGTGCGCAACACCGGCGGGCTGTTCTCCGGCGTCAACTGTCAGCTGCCGGCCTCGATCGCCAGCTCGATCGTCGCGGACAACGGTGGCGCCGCCCAGATGTCACCGCTGTGTAGCGCGCGCTACTCGCTGTTCTTCCCGTCGGGGCCGACCGACATGGATCCGACGAACCTGATCGGCGAGCCACGGTTCGATAACCCCGAGACCGGGTTTCATCTCGTGGCGGATTCGCCCGGGGTCGATGCCGCGGATCCCGCGTCCGCGGTGCGAGACGACTTCGATGGTGACGATCGACCGGCCGGCGCCGCGCCCGACATCGGGGCAGACGAGCTACGCTGACCGCCGTGCGATGGGCCGGCCTGCTGTGTCTCGTAGCTGCGTGCGCGCATACCCCGAACTTGCCGCTGCGGCCCGACGACGCGCCGCCTGCGGGCTCGACGACCGAGACGGTCACGGCGCGCGACGGCACGCCGCTGCTCGCGCGTCACTGGGCGCCGACCGCGCAGCAGCGCGGCGTCGTCGTGATCATGCACGGGCTCAAGGATCACTCGGCGCGCTACGCGGACTTCGCGACCCGGCTCGCCGCGGCGGGCTACGCGGTGTACGCGTTCGATCTGCGCGGCCACGGGCGATCGGCGGGTCCGCGCGTCGCGCCCGATCCGTGGGATGACTACGTCGACGATCTCGATCGGTTCCTCGCGGTCGTCGAGTCGCGCGAGCCCGGCAAGCCGGTGTTCCTGTTCGGTCACAGCATGGGCGGCGCGATCGCGACGCTCGCGGCGATCCGGCATCAGCCGCGGCTCGCCGGCCTCGTGCTGAGCGGGCCGGCGCTCGCGATCGACGCGCCCCCGATCCTGATCGCGGCGACGCGCATGTCGGGCACGCTGACGCCGAAGGCGCCCGCGCTGAAGCTGAACAATCGCGACTTCTCGTCGGACCCGCACGGCAAGCAGGCGATGGATGCCGACCCGCTGATCTCGCAGCCGCCGGCACCGGCGCGCACGGCGGCGGGGCTCGTCGACGGCATGCACCGGATCTGGGCGAGTGTCGATCGGCTCGACATGCCGCTGCTCGCGCTGCACGGCACGCGCGACAAGCTGACCGCGCCGTCGGGGAGCCGGGCGCTTGTCCGCGCCGCGGCATCGAAGGACAAGACGCTGAAGCTGTACGACGGGTTCTTCCACGATCTCGTCCACGAGCCGAACGGCACGCAGGTCGAGGCCGACATCCTCGCGTGGCTCGACGGTCACACCGGTGGTACCGCGGTCCCGCCGCCGGTCGCCGTCGACGATCGCCACCTCACCGGCGATCCGCGCGGCTGGACGCAGGCGGTCGAGCTCGCCGGCGGGATCGTGCGCGGCGAGGGCGAGATGACGTATCTCGGCTCGCTCGCGGTCGAGGTCGCGCGGCCATCGCCGATCGGCTGGCACGGTGACCTCGTCGTGCGGGTGACCGATCTGTGGAGCGTCGCGCTGCGGCCGCTCGGCATCGCGTTCCGCAGCGGGCCGCGCGTGATCGGCCTCGCCGGCGGCGGCTCGCTGGTGTCGGGCACGAGCTTCGCCGCGAGTGGATCGGCGTGGCTCGAGGCACCGCTCGGCCCGGTGCACGTCGGCGCGCTCGCGGAGTGGACGCGGACGTTCGAGGATCGCGTGCGCGGACCGCTCGGCAGCGATCTGCTGTGGACGCAGATCTCGCTGCGCGTGCCGGGCGACCGCGCGTACTGGCCGGGCGCGCACGCCGGCGTCGGGCCGGTGCTGACCGGCGGCTACCTGTGGGCCGGCGATGCGGCGACCGCGTTCTCGATCACGCTCGGACTCGCGCTGTACGGAGCCGATTGATGGACGTCGGGCTCGGCGCGCTCGCGGGGCTCGTGACCGGCGTCGTCGGATCGGTCGTCGCCGCGTTCGTCCAGCTCCTCGGCAAGAGCCTGCGCAATCGCAGCCTCGCCCGGCGCGGCGAGGGCATCCCGAAGGACTACGTGTTCCGGCCGCTGTGGGTGCTGTGCGGCATCATCGGCGCGATCGCCGGCGCATCGTGGACCTGGCGCCTGCACAGCACGTGGGTGACCGGCGCGATCGCAGGGCTCGGAGCGCCGGCGCTGCTCATCCTGGTATTTGTGGTCACCGCGATCGGACAGGCGGTACGCAGGTAGCCGACCTCCGCCCACGTGGGCACACGACGATTCGCGAAGAAACGTGCGGTGGCGCCCATACGCGTTCCTTATACTGGGTGGTGCTTGGGTTCGGGTGGATCCAGTCTCGCCGACACGTTCGACGAGTCTGCCGATGATATCGGTGGACGGTTCGACCGTTTCAACACGCTGAAGGACGACGACGCGGAGCCGACGCGCGTCCACGAGATCCCCGAGCGTCCGCTGACCGTCAGCACCTGCGAAGCCCCCGCGCGCGCGGACGACGCGCCGCTGACCGCCGGGACCATGATCGGCGACTACCGGATCGAGTCCGTGATCGGCAGCGGCGGCATGGGCGTCGTCTACGCGGCGACCCACGCGATGATCGGCAAGCGTGCCGCGATCAAGGTGCTGCGCCGCTCGCTGTGCCAGTCCGAGCGCGACGTGTCGCGGTTCGTCGACGAGGCGAGGCTCGTCAACCGGATCGGCCATCCGAACATCGTCGACGTGTTCGCGATGGGCGTCACCGCGTGTGGCTGCAGCTACCTCGTGATGGAGTACCTGCAGGGCGAGACGTTGCGAGAGCGACTCGCGCGTTCGCGGCTCGACATCGCAAGAAGCCTCGCGATCGTGCAGCCGCTCGTGCAGGCGCTAATGGCCGCGCACGAGCAGGGCGTCGTGCACCGCGATCTCAAGCCGGACAACGTGTTCATCGTCGAGGGCGCGCGCGGCATCGCGCCGACGATCAAGTTGCTCGACTTCGGGCTCGCGAAGCTCGCGATCGATCAGGTGCGCGTCGATCGGACGGAGAAGGGCGCCGTGATCGGGACGCCGCAGTACATCGCGCCGGAACAGGCGCGCGGCCAGGCGATCGACGCGCGCGCCGATGTCTACGGCCTCGGCTGCATCTGGTTCGAGATGCTGACCGGGCTGCCGCCGTTCGTCGCGGCGAACACCGTCGAGCTCGTCACGAAGCACCTGCTCGAGTCGGCCGCGCGGGTCGCGACCCAGGTCGCCGACGTACCGGCGGAGATCGATGACCTGATCGCGCGCATGCTCGCGAAGGATCCCGCCGACCGGCCGACGCTCGCCGAGGTCGATGCGGTCGTCGAGGCCGCGAGCAAGCCGCGTCCGTTGCCCGCGGCGATCGCGATGCCGCCGCGACGCGCCGAGGCCGACATCGCGACCGAGCCGCGCAGGCCGCTGCCAGCGCCCGCACCCCGCCGGGCGCGCCCGCTGTTGTGGCTCGGCTCGGTGCTGCTATTCGCCGCGAGTGGCGCGGCGTCGTTCTTCGTGACGTCGTATTACTTCCTGCCCTAGAACGACGTCCCGATCGTGAAGTCGAGCCCCGACGGCTTCTCGTTCGGGCCGAGGTCGAGCGGCAGGCCCCACTCGAACCGCAACGGGCCCATCGGCGAGTTCCACCGGATCCCGGCGCCGATCGACTTGCGCAGCCCGCCGAGCATCCCCGCCGGCGACACGCACGGATCCACCGTCGACGGCGTGGACGTGCTCGACGCGCCCGCGTGCGAGCAGTACCGGCGCTCGAGGTTGTACGCGTTGCCGATGTCGAAGAACACGACGCCCGAGAGCCCGAGCTTCTTGACGAGCGGGAACTCGATCTCGGCGTTGCCGATCAGCTGCAGGTTGCCGCCGAGCGGCAGCGGATCGAGGCGCGCGCCGACGTCACTCGCGTTCTGGACGTAGAGCTGGGGCCCGAGCGAGCGCGCGGTGTAGCCGCGGACGTCGAAGATGCCGCCGAGCAGGTAGCGCTCGCTGAGCGGCACGCCCTTGCCGTCGAGCGAGGTTGTGACGCCGAGCTCGCCGTTGAGCCGGAGCACGAACGGGCTGTCTGCGAGCCGCCGGTAGTGGCGCACGAAGCCGCCCCAGCGCACGAACTGGTTCTCGGAGCCGGTCTCGCGCCCGGCGTACTCGGCGAACACGTTCGCGTGCCAGCCGCTGGCCGCGGCGAACCGGTTGTCGCGCGAGTCCCAGCCGAACGAGCCGCGCACCGACGACGTCCACCCGCCGCGGAACAGGTTCGCGGTATCGAGCGTCGGCAGCGCCTCGGTGCGCGCGCCGAAGTTCGCGAACGAGCCGGTGCCGCTCGAGATGTCGACGTGCTCGAGCCGGTAGGTGAGTGACGCGCGCGCGTGGTCGGTGAGCTGATAGCCCCACGTCAGCGCGCCGCCGGTCGCGTTGCGCGAGAACTTCCCGAAGCCGCGGCTCTGGTTGTAGAGCTCGGTCGAGAACATCCAGTCGGTGTCGAGGAAGCTTGGCTCGACGAACCGGAACCCGAACTGGCGGCGCGTGCGCGAGAACATCGCCTGCGCGGACAGCGAGTGGCCGCGGCCGAGGAAGTTGTCGTGCGCGATCTGGCCCTGCAACAAGAACGCCTCCTGCGACGAGAACCCTGCGCCGACCTGGAACGATCCGGTGCGCCGCTCGATCACCTCGACGTTCAGCACGACGAACTCGTCGGAGCTGCCGCGCGCGATCCCGATCGTGGCGCTCTCGAAGAACCCGAGCACCATGATCCGGCGGCGCGACGCCTCGACGGCGGTGCTGCTGAACAGCTCGCCCTCGGTGATCTTCATCTCGCGCCGGATCACCTTGTCGCGCGTCTTCGAGTTGCCGCGGATCGCGATCCGCTCGACGTAGACGCGCTTGCCGCGCGCGATCTCGTACACCGTCTCGATCCGCCGGTTCGGCAGGTCGACGCGCATCCGCGGCGTGACGTTCGCGTACGCGTAGCCCTGGTCCTGGTAGTACATCTCGAGCGCCTTGCGATCGCGCTCGGCCTGCGTGCGCGAGAACGTGTCGCCGGGGCGCGCCTTGACGAACCGCTGCTGATCCGCGGGCGTGCCGATCAGATCGCCCTTGACGGTGATCGAGCCGAACGCGAACCGCGGTCCCTCGTCGATCGAGATCGTGACGTACATCCGCCGGCCATCGCGCGATAGCCGCAGCGTCGGTGCGGCGATCTTGACCTGCGCGTAGCCGCGATCGAGGTAGAGCGCACTCAGCATCACGAGATCGCGCTCGAGGATGTCCTGGCGGTACACGCCGGAGTCGTTCATGAACGACAGCGCGTTCGGCTTGCGCGTCGCGATCGCGTCCCGCAGATCCGAGGTCGACACCGCGTGGTTGCCGACGAACGTGATGTCGCCGACCTTGACCTTCGCGTGCTCGTCGACGGTGAACCGCACGTCGACCTCGCTCGCGCTCACCGGCACGAGGTCGAAGTCGACGGTCGAGAGATAGAAGCCCTGCTGCGTGTAGAGCTCGGCGAGCTTGTCGCGATTGCGGCGGATCGCGGCGATGTCGACGACGCTGTCGCGCTCGAGGTCGAGCACGTCGTTCAGCTTGTCGAGCTTGACCTCGTGGTACCCGGCGACGAGCACCTTGCGGATCGAGGGCCGCTCCTCGAGCTCGACGACGAGCACCGGCGCACCCGACGGCGCGGGCTCGGTGAACACCGCGACGTTCGAGAACACGCCGAGCTTCCACAGCGCGCGGATGTCGGCGCGCACCTGCGCCGGGTCGAGCGGCTGGCCGGCCTTCGAGCCGAGCTGGACGCGGACCGCGTCGGTCTCGATCCGGCGGTTGCCTCGGATCTCGACCCGTTCGATGCGGTCGTTGACCTCGACGTCGGCAGCGTCGGCGAATGCCACGCCGGCGACGAATAGACACATGGCGATGGCGACGCAGCACGAGCGCGGGCACGTCACGGACCTGCTCCCTTCGGTGAGCGCACCCGCGTCGCGACGCGACGAGATCGCGCAGTGCTACGAGCGCCCGGCTCGCGAGCGGCTCACAGCGTTCTGCTCACAAAGACCGGCGCATCCGGTGCGCGGTTGCCTGAGACGACCTGGCAAGCGTTGCGCGTGCGATCAGCTGTGCTCGCGCCGGCGCGCCGGGTTCGGATGGCTCGGCGTCAGGTTGAACGCGGTGTTGACGAGACCGACATGCGAGAACGCTTGTGGGAAGTTGCCGAGCAACCGTTTGCCGACCGGGTCGTACTCCTCGGCGAGCAGGCCGACGTCGTTGCGTACCGCGAGCAGGCGGTCGAACAGCGCCTCGGCCTCGCGGGTGCGGCCGGCGAGCGCGTAGTGATCCGCGAGCCAGAAGCTGCACAGCAGGAACACACCCTCGCCGGGTGGTAGGCCGTCGTCGGTCTCGTGCGTGCGATAGCGCAGCACGAAGCCGTCGCGCACGAGCTCGCGCTCGATCGCGGCGACCGTGCTCGCGACGCGCGGATCGGTCGGAGGCAGGAACCCGACGAATGGCATCACGAGCAGCGCGGCGTCGAGCCGGTCCGAGCCGTACGCCTGGGTGAACGCGCGCTTGCCGGCGTGGAATGCCTTGTCGCAGACGTCGGCGTGGATCGTGTCGCGCAGCGCGCGCCAGCGGTCGACCGGCCCGTCGACGCCGGCCCGCTCGACCGCCTTGACCGCGCGATCGAACGCGACCCACGACATCACCTTCGAGTGCGTGAAGTGCTGCCGCGGCCCGCGGACCTCCCACAGGCCCTCGTCCGGCTGGTTCCAGTTCGATTCGAGGAAGTCGAGCAGCCGGCGCTGCACCTGCCACGTGAACGGATCCGCGGGGACGCCGGCGAGCCGCGCGTGATGGAGCGTGTCGAACACCTCGCCGAACACGTCGAGCTGGAGCTGCTTGACCGCGCCGTTGCCGATCCGCACCGGGCGCGAGCCGGCGTAGCCCGGCAGCCACGGGATCTCGAGCTCGGACAGCCGGCGCTCGCCGGCGACGCCGTACATGATCTGCAGCTGGTCGGGCGAGCCGGCGACCGCGCGTAGCAGCCAGTCGCGCCATGCGAGCGCCTCGTCCTCGAAGCCGCCGAGCAGCAGCGCGTACAGCGTGAACGTCGCGTCGCGCAGCCACGAGTAGCGATAGTCCCAGTTGCGCACGCCGCCGAGGTGCTCGGGCAGCGACGTCGTCGCCGCGGCGACGATGCCGCCGGTCGGCGAGTACGTCAGCGCCTTCAGCGTGATCAGCGAGCGCACGACCGCCTCGCGCCACGGCCCGCGATACGTGCAGCGCGCGACCCAGCGCTGCCACCACGCGTCCGCGGCGGCGATCGCCTCCATCGCATCGATCTCCGGCGGCGGCGGCTCGTGCGAGCGGTGCCAGCTCAGCACGAACGGTACGCGGTCACCGGCGCGAACCGTGAAGTCGGCGATCGTCGACAGGTTCTCGCCGTGATGGGCGACCCACGTGTGCAGCGTCAGTGCGTCCGGGCCTCCGATCGCGCGCAGTGCGCCGTCGACCTTGCGGACCCACGGCACGACCCAGCCGTAGTCGAACCGGATCACGAGCTCCATGCACATCTCGACCTCGCCGCTGATCCCCTCGACGACGCGCACGACGTTCGGGATGTCCTCGTCGGGCGGCATGCAATCGATGATGCGCACCCGGCCGTCACGCGTCGCGAGCTCGGTCTCGAGGATCAGCGTGCCTTCGCGATAGCGCCGGCGCGACTCGACGATCTCGGCGGTCGGGTGCAGCGCCCACCGGCCGTGATGACGATCGCCGAGCAGCGCCGCGAAGCACGCGCCGGAGTCGAAGCGCGGCAGGCACAGCCAGTCGATCGATCCGGTGCGGCTGACGAGCGCCGCGGTCCGCGTGTCGCCGATCAGCGCGTAGTCTTCGATCGGGAGGGACAACGCGTTGCCTTCACAGCTGGAAGCCGACGTTCGCGTGCATGCCGATGCGGTGCATCGTCTCGCCCGACGCCGTCGATGACGTCGGATCCTCGAGCGGCACCAGATTCGCGCCGCTGACGACCGAGATGCCGGCGCGCACGTCGACGAGCAGCCAGTTCCATCGCCGCGCGACGCCGAGCCCGAACGGGATCTCGAGCACGTCGTCTGGGCTCGTGAAGTCGCTGCCGCTCGCCGAGATCCAGAACCGACTCCAGCCGCCGCCGGCGTAGACGAACGGCTCGAACGAGTGCCCGGGCGCGACGTTGATCCGCAGCAGGCCGTACACGCCATGCGCCGTGAGCTTGACGCCGGGCATGTCGTTCACCGGCTGCGAGGATCCCGTATAGACGAGCTCGACCCGGATCTCGGAGATCGTGCCGACGGCGGCGCGCGCGTACCACGACACACCGGGCCCGATCGCATCACGCAGCGCGGTGCCGACGAATCCTTCCATGCCGGCACCCGCACTGACCGAGACGTCGTTGAACGCCGGCTTTGGGGGCACGTGTCCCTCTCCCGCACGCGGCGGATCCTCGGCGTGCGCCGACGTCACGACCCCGACGAGCAGGAGCGGCACGACAGAACGGCAGTGCGCCGGCATACCGGAGGCTCCAGCAACGCCCGTGCCTCGACGACGCGACCGATCACGACGCGAGGCGTCGCACCCCGGCTAGCGGGTCGGCGCGACGTTCCAGATCAGCTTCGCGTACTCGGCGATCGAGCGATCCGAGGAGAACTTGCCGCAGCGGGCGACGTTGAGGATCGACTGCCGGGTCCACGCCTCGGGCAGCTTCCACGCAGTGTCGACGCGGCGCTGGCAGTCGATGTAGCTGCGATAGTCGGCGAGCACGAGGAACGGATCCTGGTGCACGAGGTTGTCGACGAGCGGCTGGAACAGGCCGCGCTCGCCGGGCGAGAACGCGCCGCTCGCGATCAGCTCGATCACGCGGGCGAGCTCGGGGTCGCGCGCGACGAGCTCGCCGGGACGGTAGCCCGCGCGCTTGCGCTCGGTGACCTCCTCGGCGGTGAGGCCGAACAGGAAGAAGTTGTCGCTGCCGACCGCCTCGCGGATCTCGACGTTCGCGCCGTCGAGCGTGCCGATCGTGAGCGCACCGTTGAGCGAGAACTTCATATTGCCGGTGCCCGACGCCTCCATGCCGGCGGTCGAGATCTGCTCGGACAGATCCGCGGCCGGGTAGATGCGCTGCGCGGTCTTGACGTTGAAGTCCGGGATGAACACGACGCGCAGCTTGCCCTGCGTCTTCGCATCGCCCGCGATCGCCTCGGCGACGCCGTGGACGAGCCGGATGATCAGCTTCGCGTTGCGATACGCCGGTGCCGCCTTGCCGGCGAACACGATCGTGCGCGGCACGCCGTCGTCCTCGCCGCGACGGATCCGATCCCACAGCGTGATCGCGTGCAGCAGGTTGAGGTGCTGGCGCTTGTACTCGTGGATGCGCTTGCACTGCGCGTCGAACATCGCGATCGGATCGAACACGATGCCGTGACTCGCGCGCAGCCACGCCGCGAGCTCCTGCTTGTTCGCGAGCTTGACCGCGCGCCACTGCTCGTGGAACGCGGCGTCGTCGGCGACGAGCTCGAGATCGCGCAGCCGCTCGAGGTCGCGCAGCCAGCCGTCGCCGATCGCATCGGTGACGAGCTCGCCGAGCCGCGGGTTCGCGAGCGCCATGAACCGGCGCGGCGTCACACCGTTCGTGACGTTGAGGAATCGATCGGGCCACAGCTCGGCGAAGTCGCGCAGCACGGTCTCGCGGAGCAGGCGCGAGTGCAGCGCGGCGACGCCGTTGACGTGGTGGCTCGCGACCGTCGCGAGGTGCGCCATGCGCACGCACTTGTCGCCGTCCTCACCGATCAGCGACATCCGGCGAACCCGCGCGTCGTCGCCGGGGAACCGGGTGCGCACCTCGTCGAGGAACCGCCGGTTGATCTCGTAGATGATCTCGACGTGGCGCGGCAGCAGGCGCTGCATCAGCGCGAGCGGCCAGGTCTCGAGCGCCTCGGGCAGCAGCGTATGATTCGTGTACGCGATCGAGCGCCGCACCTGATCCCACGCCTCGTCCCAGCCGAGGCCGTGAACGTCGACGAGCAACCGCATCAGCTCGGCGACCGCGAGCGCCGGGTGCGTGTCGTTGAGCTGGAACGCGAACGTGTCCGCGAGCTCGCGGATCGATGCGCGCGACGTCAACAGCCGGATGCAGTCCTGCAGCGCGCACGACACGAAGAAGTACTGCTGCTCGAGCCGCAGCTGCTTGCCGGCCGGGCTCGAGTCGTTCGGGTACAGCACCTTCGTCAGGTTCTCGCTGCGGATCTTCGAGTCGACCGCGCGCCAGTACTCGCCGACCTGGAACGCGTCGAGGTCGAACTCCTCGTCGGCGACCGCGGACCACAGCCGCAAGAAGTTCGTGTTCTGCGTCCCGAAGCCGGCGACCGGCACGTCCCACGGCACGCCCTTGACGATGCGCTCCGGGATCCAGCGCACGCGCAGCCGGCCGCGCTCGTCGGTCGAGTGCTCGACGTGACCGCCGAACCCGACCGGATGCTCGATCTCGAACCGCCGGACCTCCCACGGGTTGCCCTTGCGCAGCCAGCGATCGGTGCGCTCGACCTGCCAGCCATCGCGGATGTCCTGATCGAAGATCCCGAACTCGTAGCGCAGGCCGTGACCGACCGCGGGCAGATCGAGCGTCGCGAGCGAGTCCATGTAGCAGGCCGCGAGCCGGCCGAGACCGCCGTTGCCGAGCCCGGGCTCCTCCTCGTGGTCGATCAGCTCGTCGAGCGAGACGCCGGCGGAGTCGAGCGCGGTGCGCGCGGTCGTGTAGAGGCCGAGCGTCAGCAGGTTATTGCCGAGCTGCGGCCCGATCAGGTACTCGGCCGACAGATAGATGACCGTGCGCTGCTTGCGCTCGAGGATCGCGCGCGCGGACTGCACCCAGCGGTAGAGCAGGCGGTCGCGCACGACGTACGCGAGCGCGAGGTACTGATCGTTGCGCGTCGCGACCGCCGGGAACTTCGCGAGCTCGTAGTACAGCTTGTTGACGAAGTCGCGCCGCAGCTCCGCGGCATCGTCACGCGGCCGCGAGTCTTCGCCACCCAGTTCGATCATGCCCGCGAAGGTAGCGCATGCGGCTTCGCGCCGTCACTCGCGGTAGCCATCGTCGTCGTCGTCGAAACCGCCGTTGCCGTGGAACATGAACGTCACGTTGCCGATGCCGCCGAGCCGGGTCTTCGGGAACGCGGCGCGGCCGATCGCCTTCGCGATGCACTTGTTGAGCTCGCGGTCCGGCGACGACGCGGTCGCGACCGCCTTGCCGTTCGGCGCGACGTCGATCCGGACATCGACGCGACCGGACACCGGGAACCGGTCGCATGCCGCGATCGGATCGCGCACGTGGTCGAGCGTGTCCTCGAACTGCTTCTGCGTGAGCTTGTCGGGATTCGCGGGCGTCTGATTCTGCGGCGTCGCGATCGTCCTCGGCTGCAGCGTCTCGGGCCCGCACACCGCGATCGGCGTGCCGCCCTGGCGATACGGCTCGTAGATCCAGCGCTGCATGATCTCGCGCGCCTGCGCCGGCAGATGATCGCCGTCGACCGACGTGACGGCGCCACGCTCGTCGATGCACACCGTCGCCTGGTGCGGCTCGCGGACGACCGGCACCGCACCCTTGTGCGGCGGCAGCGTCGCGACCTGGACCGGACCGCTCGGCGCGGCGTCGGCCATCGGCGTCGCCGCGGCATCCGGGCTCGCGGCATCGACGGCCGCGACGACGCCGGCATCGATCGCGACGGCCGCATCACGCGGTGGTGCGGTCGCCTCGTTCGCCTCGTCGTGCGCGCGCGACGTCAGCACGACCGCGGCACCGACGCTGCCGCCGAGGACGAGCGCACCGATCCCGACGAGCCACGCGGTGCGGCGTGACTTGCGCGGCGGCGGCGTGGTCGTCGTGAGCGGGCTCGTGATCGGCGGCAGCAGCTCGGACAGCGGCTTCGGTGGAATCGACCGCAGCGCGACGCCCTGATCCTGGCCGAGCACGGTGAACGCGGTCATCACCTCGCGCATCGTCGGCCGCGCGGCCGGCTCCTTCTCGAGCAGGCGACGCACGATGTCGTCGAAGCTCGTCGGCAAGCCGGGCGCGACGAGGCTCGGCACCGGCGGTGGTTCGGTCATGTGCTGCGCGCACGCGTCCGCGAGCGACTCGGCGACGAACGGCGGCCGGCCGCACGCCATCTCGAACGCGACGCAGCCGAGCGCGTACGCGTCGGTGCGCCAGTCGACCTCGGCGAGGCTGTGCCACTGCTCCGGGGACATGTAGTTCGGCGTGCCGATCGAGCCAACGGACAGCGCGGTCATCCGCGGCCCGCCGGGCGGCGCGAGCTTCGCGATGCCGAAGTCGAGGATCTTGACGCGCTCGCCGAGCGGCAGCTCGACGTCGCGCACGAGGTAGATGTTGTCGGGCTTGAGATCGCGATGGATGATCCCGGTCGCGTGCGTCGCGTCGAGCACGCTCGCGATCTGCCGGCCGAAGTCGGCGACGTGCGCGATCCCGAGCCGGCCGACACGCTTGATCCGCGCCGCGAGCGACTCGCCCTCGAGGTACTCCATGACGAGGTACGCCTGGTTACGCGCGGTGAACCCGACGTCGAAGATCTTCACGATGCCGGAGTGATGGATCTGGCTCGATGCGACGGCCTCGTTGAAGAACCGCTGGACGTGCGTCGGGTTGACGTCGGACTGCAGGACCTTGATCGCGACCTTCGTCTTGATGCTCTTCTGCTCGGCGAGATAGACCTCTCCCATCGCGCCCTTCCCGAGGCGCGACACGATCACGAAGTTACCCACCGTCTCGCCGATCACGACTGTCGTGATCCTAGCAGATGCATCGAACGCGCTCCGGTCGCGCTACTTCGTGAGCACGAGGTACGCGAGCACGCCGATCGCGGCGAGCAAGATCAGGATCAGCACCATCACGAGCGCGTTGCCACGCGGTGGCGCGACCGGCGGCGACGCCATCGGTGCGTAGCCGAAATGATTGCGCCCGCTCGCGAGGCCGGAGTCATGGCTCGCCTGGACGACCGCGTTCGGGCCCGACAGCGATCCGGGCGGCCGGCTCGACGGCTTTTGACCGAGCGCCGGCCGGCTCGGCGGCTTGCTCTGCTGCTTGCCGCTCGGGTGCACCGCCGGGAATCCGGCGCTGACCGGCTGCGTGCTCGTGCGCTGGATCGACGGCAGCGACGGCACGCTCGGCTTCGACGTCCCGCTCGACAGGTTCGGCTGGCTCGCGCGCGATCGCACCTTGCCCTTGCCGTCGTTGCCGTTGCGACCGAGGTCGCGCATCGCGCCATTGATCTTGTCGGGCTCGGCGAGCTTCTTCTGGTTCGACAGGAACGCGAAGTACGAGTCCGGCATGTCGTCGAAGTCCATGACGAGATCGCACTCGTCACAGCGGCACGTCGGCGGCTCGTGCGGCGGCGGCCCCATGTCGCTCGTCTCGACGAGCAGGACTTTTTCTTCGTCGCACTCGGGACAGAAGTACGGGACGTAGAAGCTCTTGACGACGCCGCTGCCGGTGAAGTTGTTGACCAGGTTGATCTGCGCGACGATCGCGGGCGAGCACTCGACGAGCACCGAGCGCGTGCCGTTGCCCTCGAGCTTCGACAGCCAGTTGACCCAGTCGCGGACGCCGCACGAGTTGATGCGCTCGATCTCGCCGAGATCGATCACCGCCGTGCCGTGCGGGATCTGCTCGACGAGGTTCGCGAGCTCGTTGTCCTCGTCGATGACACCGCCGAGCTTCACGTAGCTCACGTCACCGCGGTGCTGGACCGACGCCTGGAACTTGTGGCTCATGAATCAGCTCGCCCCGTCTTGGGGTTCTTTCAGTACAGCCAGCACGACGTAATGGCAGTATTGGTGATTACACCACACGACCATAACCGGTTGCACGGGCAACTGTACTTTGCACGAGTGTGACGATCCAGCCACCCGCCCCAACAAACCAGGGCACCGCCATGTAGGCCTGTGTCATCCGTCACCTGTCTCCCGGTAACAGACGATCAAACGGTCAGCAGGTCGCGCAGGTGCTGGTAGTCGTCGGATAGATAAAACCGAACGAGGTCCGGACCGCCGAGCACCGCACCGAGCGCGACGGTCGCGTCGTGACTCGCGAGCCGCTCGCCCGCGAGCCGCGCGACCATCCAGATCGCGGCGGAGAAGTCGTCGCACGCGAGCAGGCCTCCCCGTTTGGCGAGGGCGAGCATGCCATCGGCCCACGCGCTCGGATCGACATCGCGCGCACCGGCGTGGCGCTCGAGCACCGCGACCGCTTCTTCACCGGCGCGCTCGACCAGCTCGGCCGCGGGGCCGGTGAGCTCGACATCGGCGGCGAGCAGCGAGCGCAGCAGCATCGCGAGCTCGCGGCGCTGGCGCGCGCCGACCTGCAGCAGCGTCGCGTAGCCGCCGCGGATCGCCTCGAACGCGTAGCCGAGCAGGAACCGCAGCGCGGGATCGGGCTCGTCGAGCAGCACGCGATCGATCACGAGGAGCCGGCGCGGGAACGCGGTGACCGCGACGAGCCCGGGCACCTTCTCGGCGACGAAGATCTCGGGATCGACCTGGAACAGCGCGCCGATCTCGGCCGCGAGCTGGAGCAGCCGCGGATGGCCGACCGCGACGATCGGCTGCAGGTTCTGGCCGAGCGACGGCTGCGCGACGAAGTTCGACAGCTCCTGCGCGAATGCGGAGAACACCTCGCCGAGCGGCTCGCGCGCGGCCGGGGTCAGCAGGTAGCGATCGCGCGCACCATCGTCGAGGCTGCGGCGGAACGGATCGCTCGCGATCACGGCGCGCAGCCGCTGCATCGTGGTGCGATCGGTCTCCTCGGCAAACCCGAGCAGGTCGAGCGCGGTCAGCACGCGGTGCGCGCGCTCGGTGTCGCCGATCCGGTTGTGGAACGACGCGAGCAGGCGATACGCGGGCGCGTGGTGGATGTCGCGATCGAGCACCTTGCGGAGCTCGGCGATCGCACGTTGCGGATCGTCGACCGCGTAGATCTCGGCGAGCGCGACGCGATCGACCGCGCCGTCGGGCTCGACGTTCAGGATGCCGCGATACGCCTCGATCGCGGCCGCGCGATCACCGGACGCGAGCAGGATCCGCGCGAGCCCGCGCTGCAGCGGCACCGCCGCGCGCGGTCCACCCTGCGCCATCGCGGCGTGCGCGGCATCGATCAGCAGCGTCTCGGCCTGGCGCTGGTCGCCGGCATCGGCGGCGCGGCGCGCGAGCACGAGCGCCGGCGGCGCATAGCCCGGGTCGTAGTCGATCGCACGGCGATACTGCGACGTCGCCGAGCGCGCATCACCCGCGGCGTCGAGGATCCGGCCCTTGTAGTAGTAGTAGCGCGCGAGCGCGGGCGCCTCGAGCGGCTGACCGGGCGCGGTCGCGAGCTCGATCACGCGATCGATCGCGTTGCGCGCGTCGGCGTGGCGGCCGATCAGGAAGCACTGCTGCGCGAGCAGGTAGTACGCGTCCTGGTGGCCAGGCTCGAGCTTGATCACCTCGCGCAGCACGGCGATCGCGCGCATCGGCTCCATCTCGCCGTCGGCGTGGATCTGGACCTGGCGCATCAGCGCGGTCAGCCGGTCCTCCGACGACGTCGCGTTCGAGCCGACGAATCGCTCGATCGCGCTCACCGCCTCGCGCCAGTGCCGCATGTCCGCGTGGAAGCCGACGAGCGCGGACAGCACCGCGATATCGCCGGGCGCGAGCTCGAGCGCCTGCCGATAGTGGTCCGCGGCCTGATCGAGATCACCGGCGCGCTCGATGATCGCCGCGCGCCCGACGTGAACGCGCGCGAGCAGCGGGTTCGCGTCGTCGCGCTTCTTGTACAGCTTGTCGAGCTCGCGATACGTCGCGTCGAAGTCCCAGGCGTCCGGCCACTCGCGGGCGAGCGCGCCGAGATCGTCGAGCGCGGTGACGTTCGTCGGTCGGATCTCGAGCGCGTACACGATGCTGTCCGCCGCGCCGCGCGGATCGCCGGTCATCTTCGCGACGACGCCGCGCTTGCGGAAGAACTCGCTGCGCTGGATCGGATCACCGTCGCGCATCGCCTTCTGCGCGAGCCCGGTCGCGATCGGATGCGCCTTCTGCCACTCGCCCTTGTCGAAGTAGTGATCGAACAGCGCCTGGTTCGCCGGCAGACACTCGGCATCGACCGCGAGCGCGCTGTCGTAGAACTGCATCGCGCGCTCGACGTCGCCGAGCTGCTTCTCGTAGATCCGGCCGATCTGCGCGAACACGCCGGCGCGCTCCTTGTCGTCGGCCCACAGCTTGACCTCGAGCTCGAGCGTCTCGATCACGCGCGGCCACTCCTCGCGCCGGCGATACAGATCGCGCAGGCCGTGCACCGCGGGCAGGCACGCCGACGAGGTCTTGATCGCCTCGTGGTAGTAGCGGATCGCGTCGTGCTCGCGCGAGAACTTCGCCTCGAGCACCGAGCCGCAGCGGAAGTAGAGCAGGGCGCGCGTGTTGCGATCGGTCGTCACCTTGATCTGCTTGCGCGTGACCTCGATGAACTCCGCCCACTGCTCGGTCGACTCGTAGATCCGGCCGAGCGCCTCGAGCGCCTCGCGGTCGTTGTCTCGGAGCGCGAGCACCTTCTGGTAGTACTCGGTCGCGGTCTCGACGTCGCGCGCGCCTTCCTCGGAGGCCCGCGCGATCTGCTTCAGGATCGTGATCTGCTCGTCGACGCCGTTCGCGCCGGACAGCTTCATCTTCAGCACGTCGACGAGGCCGGACCTGTCCTGCGCGTCCTCGAAGTAGCTCTCGAGCGCGGCCTGCGCGGTCGGATCGTTCGGCACGAGCGCGAGCAGCTTCTTGTGGATCCGGATCGCGGTCGCGGCGTCGAGCCCGTGCTCGGTGACGAGCTGCGCGGCGGCTCGCAGCGCGTCGACCTTGCGCTGCGGCTCGCGTTGCGCCTCGGCGCGCCGCTCGTACGCGGTCACGAGTGGCAGGAAGCTCTTGCGGTTCGTGCACAGCTCCTCGAGTGCCTTGATCGCCTGCACCGGCTGCGAGTCGACCTCGACGACCTTCTGGTAGGACGCGATCGCCGCGTCGACCTGGCCGAGGAAGTTCAGCTGCACGTTGCCGCGCCGCGCGTACAGATCGCCGAGCCGGTACGCGCGCGACGCGCCGCTCTCGACGTGACGCAGCGCCGTCTCGTAGAGCTGCATCGCCGCGGCCCAGCGCTCGGCCTTGTAGCAGACGCGCTCCATCGCGGTGAACACCTCGCGATTCGCCGGATCGGCGTTGAACGCGGCGGTGTACGCGGCGAGCGCGCCCTCGACGTCGCCGCGGCTGCCGCGCAGCTGCGCGACGCGGGCGAACAGTTGCGAGCGCGTCACCGGATCCTTCGCCGCCTCGGCGCGCGCCTCGACGAGCCGCGCGAGCTCGCGGTCACGCCCCGTCTTCTCGTACAGCGCCTCGAGCGCCGCGGGCGCCTTCGCGTCGTGCGGCCGGCGCTCGAGCACGCTCTCGTACGCCGTGATCGCGTCGGGGATCCGATCGAGCTTCGTCGCACGCAGCTCGGCGAGCTCGAGCAAGATCGCGACCTGGCGATCGACGTCGGTCGGCTTGATCGCGGGTAGCTCGCGCTCGAGCACGGTCGCGAGCTCGTGCCAGCGCTCCGCGTCGCGCAGCAGCCGGATCAGCTCCTGCTGCCGGCTCTCGTCGTACTGCGCCGCCTGCGCGACGACGAGCATGCGGACCGCGGCCTCGACATCGCCGAGCTCGTGGTCGTAGAGCCGCGCGAGCTCCGCCGCGCGCCGCGCCTTGTCCGCGGGCGTCGTCGCCGCCTCGAGCTGCTTGCGCCGGACCTCGGCGAGCTCGGACCACTCGGCGATCTTCGCGAGCGCCTCGGCGAGCACCTCGAGGTTGCGCGGGGTCTGCGGTGCGCCGCGGAACGCGCGCGCGAGCTCGTCCCACATCTCGAGCTCGCGCGCCGGTGCCTCGATCCCGGCGAGCGCCTCGGTCTGATCCGGCTCGAAGCCAAGGATGTCGAGGTACGCCGCGACCACGGCCTCGGGCTCGCGGCCGAGCTCGGTCAGCAGCTGCGCGAGCTGGCTCTGCAGCTGCATCCGGCGCGCGAGCGGTGGATCGGTCGCGAGCTCGGCGCGCACGATCGCGAGCGCACGCTCGAGGTCACCGCTGCCGCGCAGCAGCCGCGCCTGCTCGCGCAGCGCCTCGGGATGCTTCGCCTCGGCGGCGTGCTCGAGTGCGGCGAGCGCCGCCGCGGTGTGATCGCGCCGCTCCTCGGTGCGCGCGATGTCGAGCCAGATCTCGCCGCGCTCGCGCATCCGCGTCGCCGGCACGAGCTCGACCGCCTTCGTGCGCAGCTCGATCGAGCGCGCCCACAGCTCGTCGCGATCGCACAGCCTCGCGAGCACGAGCATCGCGTCGGCGTCGTCGGGGCGATCCGCGATCATCCGCTCGAGCGCCTGCCGCGCGCCCGCGGGATCGCCGAGGTGCTCGTCGAGCAGCTCCGCATGCTCGCGCGCGGTCGCCGCCCGCGCCTCGCGGCTGTGCAGCCGCGTCGTCAGCTCGTCGAGCATCGCCGCGAGCTGGTCGTAGCGCTTGCCGGCGCGATACACGGCCGCGAGCGCCGCGCGCGCGAACGGATCGCCGGGCGCCTGCTCGGCCGCGCGCTGCAGCGATTCCTCCGCCGCGACGAAGTCACCGCGCGTCAGATCGACGATGCCGCACGCGCACCATAGCGCCGAGGTGCACCGCAGATCGAGCTCGGCGCGCGCCGCCGCGACATAGCCCTCGGACAGCTCGTCGCGATCGTCGCCATCGTAGACGTGGCGCTCCGTCGTGTCGCCGACCGGCTTGCGCGCGCCGCGCAGCAGCCGCAGCAGGTGATCGCGCGTCGTGTGCAGCGTCGGATCCTGCGCGGCCTTCGCCCACAGCTGCTTCGCCTTGACGACGTCGCCCTTGCGCTCGGCGATCGCCGCCGCCCACCGCAGCGCGAGCCCGCCGCGGCCCTCGTAGCGCGCGATCGCGGCGTCGCCGGCACCCGTGATCTCGAGCTCGTCGAGCCAGCGCTCGGCGACCACCGACCCCGCGGCATCGACGACCGCGCGCGCGAGATCCCCGACGACCGGATCGTCGATCACCGCCGCGAGCTCGAGCGCGCGCCACGCGTGCGTCGTCGCGATCTCGCTGCTGTCGCTGTCCGACAGCTTGCGGTGCGCGCCGAGCGCGATCTGCAGGTGCGGCTTGCCCTCGGCCTTGCCGCCGATCGCCGCCCACGCCGCGCGCAGCAGCGCGACGCGCCGCCCGGCACCGGGCGCTTGCGACACCGGATCGTCGGCGAGCGTCATCCACATCGCCGCCGCCTCGGCGAGCTGGCCATCGCGCTCGAGCTCGCTCGCCACCGCGTGCCGCGTCGCGAACGCCTCGACCGCGCCGCCGGGCAGCGCCGCGACGAGCTCGGCGCGCTTGTCGAGCAGCTCGAACCGCCGGACGTCGTCGAGCACCGTCGCGGCGTCGATCGCGACATCGAACGTGCGCAACCAGCCGAGCAGCTTGCCGTCGTTCGGATCCGGTCCGGGAAAGTGCTCGAGCTTCGCCCAGCACCGCGCGAGCGCACCGGCCGCGTCGCCGCCGCGATCGAGCATCAGCGCCGCGGTCGCCGCGACCTCCTCGGGATCCGCATACTCCTGCTGCTCGTCGAGCGCCGCCACGCGCAGCGCGACGACGCGCGCCCAGTTCCCCGCCGCCGCGTGCGCGAGCGTCGCGAGCTCGACGACGTGCGCCTTCCACGGCCCGGGCAGCTCGCCCGCGAGCAACCGATCCGCGATCGCCGCGGCCGGCTCCGGCTTGCGATGCCGCCACAGCCACGCCTCCGCCACCTCGATGCCAACCGCCGGAATCGCGGACAGCGCGCGCTCCGCCGCGACCAGCGACGCCTCGTCGCCCGCCGCGATCGCCGCGGACAGCCGCAGCCGCGGCACGAGCGGATGACCGTCCGCGAGCTCGAGCAGCCGCAACGCCTCGTCGACCTCGTGCAGCGCGTCCCAGCTCGCGAGCGCGTTGCGCACGTAGAGGTCCGCGAGCCGCCCGGCATCGTCGCCGGCGAGCAGCGCCTCGGCCTCGCTCGCGACGAGATCGACGATCCGCTCGACGAGCTCGGCGGCATCCGGCGCCTCGACGTTGCGCGTGTCGTCGCTCAGATCCTCGACGCCGGTCGCGCCGGGAGTGGGCGCGTGCGGGACCACGTCCGTCTTCGCCGCCGCGGGCGCGATCGGCGCGCGCACCGGTGGGATCGGTGGGGGCTTGGTCGTAGCCCGTCGGATCGGAGGCGGATCCGCCATCGACCGCCGATCGTAGCAGGATCGTTGCGCCACCTTGGGGATGCTTCGATGTTTCTTCGAACCGCCAAATCCGGCTCGTGTTACGGTCCCCGCCGAATGCGGCCGCGACGAGCACTGTGCGTGAGCCTCGACGGCAGCTGCTGCGGACCGGTCGAGGCAGCGATCGCCGCCTCGGGCCTCGCCGTCGAGCACGTCACCTCGGTCCCCGCCGACACCGACGGCGTCGCCCTGGTCGTCGTCGACCGCGCCGCCCGCCAGGCCGCCGGTGACGCACTGCGGCTCTGCACCGCCCCGGTCGTCGTCGTCGGCGACGATCTCGACGACGACGCGCTGATCGCGCTGATGCTCGAGGCGCCGGTCAGCCACCTGGTCGGCGACCCGAGCGATCGCGACCTCTCGATCACGTCGGAGAAGCTCGCATCCGGCGACCTGTTCGGCCTCGAGAAGTACGTCGCCGCCGGCTCGCCGGTCGGTGCGCGGACCGTCCGCTTCACCGACGACCTCTCGCACAAGCGGCGCGCGGTCGACGAGGTCTGCGCGTGGGCGGAGTCGGTCGGTGCCCGCCGCCCGACGCTCCACCGCATCACGAGCGTCGTCGACGAGCTGCTGATGAACGCGCTGCGCGACCCGAGCCACGAGGCGACGCTGCGCTGGGCCGCCGACGCGACGACGCTCGCGATCTCGGTCACCGATCACGTCGGCGGTCTGCGCCAGCGCGACGTGATCGACCACGTCCGCCGCGCGCGCCACGAGCGAGGCCGCCCGAATCCACCGTCGGACGGCGGCGCCGGGCTCGGCCTCTACCTCGTGCTCGCGAACGTCGCCGCGCTCGTCGTCAATGTCGATCCCGGACGTGTCACCGAGATCGTGTGCCTGTTCGATCTCGCGCGCGGCGTGCGCCCGTCGGTGCGCGGCGTGCGCGCGCTGCACGTGTTCGACGCGGCAGCGTCGTGACGTGACATCGCGCCCGCGCTCGATGCTCACCGATCCGCGGCACTACGACGCGGCCCACACCTGGCGCACCGACGACGTTCGGTTCTTCGCGGGGCTCGTCACACCGGGGCTGCGCGTGCTCGAGCTTGGCTGCGGCACCGGTCGCATCGCGATCCCGATGGCGCAGGCCGGCGCGCGCGTCACCGCGATCGACGTCGACGCGGCGATGGTCGAGCACGGCCGCACGAAGTACCCGGACCTCGCGTGGCACGTCGCCGACATGCGCAGCTTCGAGGCGCCGCTCGATCAGGACCTCGTCGTGCTCGCGTTCAACGCGATCAACCTGCTCGAGCCCGCCGACGCGCTCGGCTGCCTCGTGAACGTGAAGCGCCACCTCGCACCCGGCGGCCGCCTCGTGATCGACACGATGCTGCCGACGTTCGAGAAGATCGCGACGAGCGACATCGAGCAGCAGATCTCCGCGTACCGCGTCGACGATGTCGACTACCGCGTCACGGCGAAGCGTCGCTACGACCCATCGACGCAGCGCCGCCGCATGGAGCTCGCGATCTACGCGTCCGGACGCGCCGAGCCCGAGCACGACGCGTACGACTTTCACGTCTACTTCCCTTCGGAGCTGCAGCTGCTCGTCGAGCGCGCGGGCTTCGCGGTCGAAGAGCGCTTCGGCGGCTTCGATCGTTCGCCGCTGTCGCGAACCTCGCAACGCCAGATCCTCGTGTGCGCGATTTTTGATTTCGGGCAGACCTGAAACTTCGTCAATCGTTTGACGTCAAAGGATTCATTGTGCGCGATCGACGCTGCCGGTGCGCAGATCCACGACCTCGCGACATCGCAACGCACTCGCGTTCCATGCCACGATGGCCGGATGGCTCCAACCGCACCCACAGGTCGCGAGCAGGCGATCCAGCTCGTCGAGGCCGGCACGTTTCCGATCTTGTTCGGCACGCCGCATCCCCACGTCGCGGTCGTCGAGCAGGACGGCAAGCTGCGGATCCGCCAGCTCGTCGTCGATCCGACCGAGGCCGCTGCGGCCCAGGCGGCATCGCGCCGCGCCCGCTCGCCGTCGTGGATGCCGGAGCATTACTACGCGCTCGGCAGACCGACCGGCCAGATCTACGCCGAGGCGAGCACGATGTCGGAGCTCGTCGCGATCATGCGAACGATGACGTGGCCGACCGACTGGTGACTTGAAATCGCCGATAGTCCGGGCGTGCAGTTCACGGTCGTGGTCGACAACGAGCTGTTCGCGACCGACGGATTCGGCCGTCCGTTGCTGGCGGTCGACCGCGGTGCAGACCGGCTCGCCGCTGCGCTCGCACGCAGCGGCCACGAGGCGACCGTCGTCGAGGGCGCGCTCGCGACGATCGCGGCCGACGCGTGGCTCCTGTACTTCGGTGCCGATCCGGCGCTCGCGCTCGCACGCACGCGGCGCCGGCGTGCAGTGCTCAAGCGACTCGTGTTGATCGATCATGATCGCGTCGACGCGCGCGAGCTCGTCGAGGAGCTCGACGTGCCGTTCGCGGTGACGAGCCGATCGTTTCGCAACTGGCTCGATGGCGAGCGCGCATCCGCGCAGGTCTTCGGACGCGTGCGGCTCGCGCGCGAGCTCGGTGCCCTCGATCCGTACGACGCGCACGCGCGCTACACGATGTTCTCGCTGCGCGACGAGCCGCTACCCGACGGGATCGCGCGATGCTGCGGCGTCCTCGAGCGCGGGCCACGCCTTCCGGTGGCGCGGCTCGTCAGTGGCGGCGGCGGTTCGCGAACGAGGCGATGACGACGAACGCCGTCGCGCCGACGAGCAGCGCGAGGTTCTGCGGCAGGTCGGGCTGGCGCGCGACTGCGAGCGTGCCGGGCACGACGACGAAGATCACCCACCACCCGAGCAGCCACGCGAGCTTCGCGCGTTCGCGTGCCGGCGCGGAGATCGGCAGCGTGTCCTCGAGCCGCGGCAACTCGATCGGCCGCTTCTGTAACCTGCCGGCGAGCACGACGCCGTACGCGGCCGCGCCCGCGATCGTCGCGGTGAGCCACGGGCCCGGATCGTCGGGCTGCGCGATCGCGATCACGACGAGCACGAAGAACGCGAGCGCGCCGAGCGCGAACGCCATCGGGTAGCGCCGCCGCACGAGCCGCGCGTCCTTGCTGTACGGCAGCGCGCCGTCGCCGAGCAGGCTCGCGATCGCGCGCTCGATCGCGGTCGGCGGTCGGATCTCGAGGTGCGCGAGCCGCTGGCGATCGAGCGCCGAGACGTCGCGCAGGATCGTGCCCATCACGTGGCCGCCGAGCCGGCGCGCGCCGAGCAGGGCGAGGACGCTGAGCGCTGCGAGCCCGCCGAGCGCGATCGGCACGGGCAGCGCCGGCTTGCCGCCGGTCAGCCAGCGAAACTCGAGCAGCACGCCGACGATCACGATCGTCGCCGCGAAGCCCGGCAGCGCGCCGAGCAGCGCCGACGACGGCGGCTCCGGCGTCTGCGCGAGCCCGGCCGCGGCACGCACGCGCTGCACGCGCTCGTTCGCCTGACCGAGCGCGACGAGCGACGCGGCCCACGTCGCGACCGCCGGCAGGAAGCACGCGGCCGCGAGCCCGAGCACGAGTGCGACGAGCGCATGGCGAGCCGCGAGCTCGACGGACTGGCTCGCGAGCGGCGCGGCGCCGACGAGGGTCGCGAGCGTCGTCGCGCCGGCAGCACGCACGCAGCGCAGCAGCGCGGCATCGAACAGCGGCCCGCCCTCGATCGGTAGCTGCGCGAGCAGCGATGCGTCCTGCCGCCAGTACAGGTGAAACGGCACGCGCAGGAACGCGATCGCGAACGCGACGACCGTCGTGGCGAGCCACGCGTGACTCGCGGCGCGGAAGCTCGCATCCATGCGCCACGCGACCCAGGCCGCGATCGCGGCGCCGAGGACGAGCGCGATCACCGTCGACGAGGTCCACCAGCCGCGGCGCGCGCGGCGCTCGTGCAGCGCGGACCACGCGATCAGCTGGCGCGAGTTCACGCGACGCAGGCTACCAAACGCGCTTGTCCCGCGCGCCCGGCCGGTGCACGAAGAGGCATGGCGGAACGCTGCAGCTGTTGCGATACCGAGCTCTCCGAGGCGATCTCCCGCGAGGTCGGCGTGTGTGACGTGTGCCGGACGCGGCTCGGCATCGTGCCGCTCGGACCGTCGACGCGGCCGCCCGCACCGTGCATGCGGTGCAACGGGCTCGTGTTCGTGCGCGCGGTCCCGCGCGAGCATGCCGGCGAGGTGAACACCGCGGCACCGATGGTCGTGACGCACCGGGTGCGGATGGCCGCGAGCTGGCGCGGGGACAATTACACGAAGCGGGTGACGCACGACGAGGCCGGCGTCGGTCGGCTCGAGATGTACATCTGTCGCGGCTGTGGCTTCGTCGAGTGGTACGTCGACGACCCGGCGGCGCTGCCGATCGGCGCGCAGTACATGACCGAGCTCGTCGACCACGGGTCAAAGGACCCGTATCGCTGAGACGGTGGTACGCTAGGGCCGCGTCCGGATCACGCATGACCTTCGACGACCGGCCCGTGTCCCGGTCGCCCGAAGAAGGCAAAGGGAAGTCGTCTTCTCGATCCGATCGAAGTGGTCTTCCTTCCCCTCGTGTCGCGACGAGGTGATGCACGGGGTCGCCGCGCGGCGCGAGAAGTGGAGAGGAAGCGAGATGACTGCGAAGCGAGACCTGAAGAAACGGGTGCGCGAGCGCCAGGCGAAGACCGGCGAGAGCTACGTCACGGCGCGCCGTCACGTGGTCGGTGCAGCGGCCGCGAAGCCGCGCGCGATCGACGTGATCGAGCTCGTCGACATCACCGACCGCGCGACCGAGCTCGGGCTGCGGTGCACCGTGCGGATCACGCCGCAGCTCGACGAGCTCGGGTGCGAGGTGGTGCTCGCCCGGTTGCGCGACGTGCTCGTCGGCACCGTCGGCGATCCGGCGACGCGGCTCGTGCGGCGCGTCGCGCTCGAGGGCGCCGAGCCTCCACGCCGCATCCGGACGAGCGCCGAGTCGATCCGCCGGTTCTTGCAGCGGGCGCACGCCGGGTTGGGCGGCACGTCCGACGACGGCACGCTGCTCGCGTTTCCGATCGCGGTCGATGGTGAGCTCCGGCAGGTGCTGTGCGTCGTGCGCCATGATCGCTCGCTGTCGCTCATGACGATCGACGAGCAGGCGCTCGAACGCCGGTTGCTTGCCGCCGTCGAGCCGCGGCTCGTCTACCTCGTGTACGAGGGCCGGCGGTATCCGATCGCGGCGGAGCTCACGATCGGCCGCGCACCCGGGTGCGATCTGCAGATCCGCGACGGCAACGTTTCGCGGCGGCACGCGACGGTGCTCCGCCGCGGTGATGCGTTCTACATCAAGGATCTCGGATCGCTTGCCGGGCTGCGCTATCGCGGCGTGACGATCGAGAACAAGCGCATCGAGGAAGGCGACGCGTTCCAGATCGCCGAGTACACGCTCGCGTTCACGTTCATCGCGAACGACTAGGTCGGGCCCTCGTCGGCGATCAGCGAGACGTACAGCTCCTCGACCGCGGACGGCCCTTGCGCGAGCAGCGCGGCGAGCTCGGGGCCGCGGCGATCGGCGACGAGCTTGCCCTTGTCCATGATCAGGATCCGATCGCACATCCGCTCGGCGACCCCGAGCAGGTGGGTCGACATCAGGATCGACGCGCCGCGCTCGGCGGCGGCGCGCAGCGTCGAGCGCGCGGCACGCGAGGCGTGCGGATCGAGGCCGTTCAGCGTCTCGTCGAGTAGCGCGAGCTCGATCGGACCGACGAGCGCCGCGGCGAGGCCGACGCGCTGGCGCATGCCGAACGACAGCTCGCGGCATGGCCGCTGCGCGATCTTCGACAGCGAGAGATCGGCGAGCACCGCCTCGGCGGCCTTGCCGTCCGCGCCGCGCGCCTCGGCGACGAACGTGACGTGCTCGAGCACGGTGAAGAACTCGTACAGCGCGGGCGGCTGATCGGCGAACCCGACCTTGCGGCGCGCCGACCGGGGCGCGGTCGCGAGGTTGTCGCCACCGACGACGATCGTGCCGGTGGTCGGCACGATCGCGCCGGCCATCGCGGCGAGCGTCGTCGACTTACCGGCGCCGTTCGGACCGAGCAGCAGCACGATCTCGCCGGCCGCGAGCTCGAACGACAGGTTGTCGACGGCGACGCGCTTGCCGTAATGGATCGTGAGGCCGTCGACGCTGGCGGTCACCACGTGTAGACGACAACGTATAGCAGCTTGGTGCTCGCTTTCGCCGGCACGCGCGTACGAAGCGTGATCTGCTGCGGGCCTTCCTTGGAGGCCGAGCGCGCGCTGTGATACGCGAGCGTCCAGTTCTGGCCGCGGTAGAGGTGCTCGCGGACCATGACCTCGACCGGCTGATCGCGCGCGTTGTCGAGCGTGATCACGAACTCCTCGACGAGCCGCTTGTGCTCCTCGTCGAGCGTGAGCTCGCGGCGCACGCGCTTGCCGGTGACGCCCGTCGCGGTGCCGACCGCGACGGTGTCGACGCGCGCGTCCGCGGTCGCGATGTCGAACAGCCGCGCCTCGCCGAGCACCGCGAGCGAGCCGTCGGCGCGCCGTTCGAGCAGGCGGACCGGGCCGCCGGGCAGCCCGCGCGTCGCGACCTCGTCGCGCGGGATCTCGAAGCTCTCCTCGACGCGCGACGGCGCGGGCGGGTGGACGCCGAGCGAGGCGTCGCGCACCGGCGACGGGCTCGCGTGATCGAGCTTCGTGCCGATCGGATCGTAGACGAGCACCGACCGCATCGGGCGCGGCGCGGCGCTCGCGACGAGCTCGACGCGCGTGTCGCCCTCGACGAGATCGAGCCGGCCGAGGTCGCGCGGCTTCGCGATCGGCGTCGTGCCCGGATCGGCGCCGACGAGCTTGCTGCCGAGCCGCTCGGCGATCCGGCTCGTCGCGGGGCCGTGATCCGCGTCGACGACCCAGACCTCGGCGTCGCGCAGCGCGAGCCCGGTCGCGTTGCGGATCGCGATCGCGCCCTGCAGCGTGACGCGATCGCGCGCGGCAGTGGTCGTCATCGTGTACGCGGCGTCCCACGTGATCCGCTCGGTGTCGTAGCCGATCACGAGCGGGTAGCTGCCGGCGCTCGGCGCGGCGACGACGAGCTCGATCTCGCTCGGCTGCGGTGCCGGATCGACCGGATGCGGCAGCGGCTTCGGGTCGGCGTCCGGCGGCTCCTCGGCGCACGGATCGACCGGTTCGGGCTCGGGTGCACGCGCGGGCGCCGGCGGGCTCGCGCCGATGCCGCGCGTCGCCTGGATCGTCAGCGTGCCGCGATCGATCACGTAGACGTCGTCGGCGTGAACACCCGCGGCGACGCGCAGCCGGACCGTCGCGGTCGAGGCCGGCGGCACGTTGACGATGACGTGCTGCGCGACGACCGCGTGATCGCGATACAGCGTCAGCTCCGCGCTGCCCGGCTTCGCGTGGCCGGAGAGCTTGCCGTGCGCGTGCGCGCCGCAGGCGGCGATCAGACATACGAGGCCGAGCCGCGTCACCACGTGTAGACCACGCTGTAGCGGATCGTCTGCGATCCCTTCGGCGGCACGCGCACGCGGTACTCCTGGGTCTGCGGACCCGCACGCACGCCGCGGTGATCCTCGGCGTCGAGCCGCCACACCGGCCAGCGCCACAGGAACTCGCGCACGACGACGTCGACCGGACGCGCGCCCTTGTTGTCGACGCGGGTCTCGAGCTTCTCGACGACGGTGTGCGCGCGCTCGTCGACGCTGCAGCTCACCGCCTTGCGCTCGCCGACGATCTCGCCGTCCGGCGCGAGTCGGATCCGCGCGAGCCCCGGGGCGGTGCGCAGCGTGTCCTCGCTGACCGCCTCGAGGCGTGCGCCGCGCTTCTGGAACAGCCGGACCCGGCCCTCGGGCAGCAGCGTCTGCGCCGGGACGTCGAGCTCGAGCGCGATCTCGGCGCGGCCGCTGCCGGAGCCCGAGCCATTGTTCTGGCTGCAGTCCTGGTTCGGATACAGCTGGTGCTGCGCGGACGGATCCGGCATCGCCTCGAACGCGACGATCGAGCGGACCTTCGTCGACAGCTTCGTCGGCAGCAGCTCGACCTGCACGCTCTCGCCGGCGCCGAGCTTGACCGCATTGGGCACGGTGAACCGCTGGCCCGGTGGGCGACCGGGCGCGTTCGCGGTCGGCGCGAGCTGCGGGGCGGCGGTCACGAGTGTCAGCTCGGCGGCGTCGAACGTCGCGCCGGTCGCGTTCTTGACCGTCGCCCACGCGTTGAAGTCGAGCTGCTTGCCTGGCTCGTCGAGGACGGCGAGGTAGTCGGCCGCCCAGCTCAGGCCGTCGGCGCGGTAGGTCAGCTCGATCGCGTGCTTGCCCGGCTGCTTCGTCGCGATCTTCCACGCGAGGCTCGGGCCGGTCGCGCCGCCGGGCAGCCGGACGTCGAGGACGTAGCCGTCGCGCCGCATCACCGAGACGCGCTTCTGATCGCCGGTGCCGGTCTCGAGCACGATCACGTGATCGTCGGCGGCGCGCAGCACGCCGGTGACATCGCCCTTCGCCGTGACGACGGTGATCGAGCCGCCGATGTGGCGCGCGATCAGCTCGGTCGGTGTCGCGGCCGCCGGCACGAACCGCTGCTCGGCGACGCGCGCGGTCGGCTCGGTCAGATCGCGCAGCTGCACCGACGCCGGATCGGCGGTCGTCGCGACGTTCGCGAGCCGCGCCTCACCGCTCGCCGCGATCTCGAGCTCGCGCCGTTCGGTGATCATCGCACCGGTCATCGGCGGCAGCGTGCCGTACGTCGTGCCGCCGTACGCGCCGCGCGGGCTCGCCCAGATCGTGACCTGCGTCTTCGTGGGACCCGCGCCGGCATCGCTCGCGATCGTCGCCGTGGCCGCGAACATCCCCAGCGCGGTCAGTACGCGAGCCAACGTCCGGTCGTCGTCCGATCCCACGAGAGGTAACGATGGCGCGAAGGCCAGCGAAGTTCCAGTCTTGTGTATAGTCTCGACGTGGTCGCGACTTATCCGGGGACGGTGTCGCCGTTGCGAGGGCTCGATCCGTTCGGCGAGGCGGAGCGAGATGTCTGGCAGGGGCGCGAGACCGAGCGCGACGAGATCGCCAAGCTCGTCACGGCGGATGGCTTTCGCGCAGGGCTGCTGTTCGGCGAGCCAGGCGTCGGCAAGACCTCGCTGGTCCGCGCCGGCCTGATCCCGTACCTGCGGGATCACGGGATCGTCGCGCTCGCGTGCGAGGACCTGACGCAGCCGGCCGCGAGCTTTGCCGCCGGGCTCGCGGCGTTCGGCATCCAGCCGACGCCGAACGAGACGCCGGTCGCGTTCATCACGCGCGCGGTCGCCGCGGCGGTCAAGGGCCAGCAGTTCGTGTTCATCGTCGACGACGTCGACCTCGTGTGCACCGACGAGCGCGCGACGACCGAGCTGTCGGATCTGTTCGCGCGCGTCGTCAGTCGCTCGGCGGGGCGCGCGCGGTTTCTGTTCGTCTGCGCGAGCAACCGCCTGCACGTGCTCGGCGCGCTCGAGAAGCGCACGGGCTCGCTGTTCCCGCCGTCCCAACGCTACGAGCTCAAACGAATCTCGGCGTCCGACGCGACGACGCTGCTCGACCGCATCCTGTCGTACTCCGGCGTCGCCGCCGATCCGAAGCTCGCGGAAGCGGTCGTCATGGGGCTCGGCCACGGTCAGCCGATGTTGCCGGCGGATCTCCAGCTCGCGAGCCTCGCGCTGCGCGACCTCCGGATCTCGAACGAGGCCGGGCTGCACAAGGTCGGCGGCGCGACCGAGCTCGAGGAGGAATGGCTGAACGATGCCTGCCGCGCGACCGGTAACGAGCGCTCGGCGATGCGGCTCGTCGCCGAGGTCGCGGTGTCCGGACCGGGTCCGGTGCCCGCCGCCGACGTGATCCGTCACGTCACCGCCGAGCCGAGCTACGCGAACCACGCGTTCCAGGTCCTCGAGCAGCGCGGCGTGATCATCCGCGGCGATGCGGCCGGCACGACGTGGATGCTCCGCCACGAGATCCTCGCGAACCGCGTCCGCGAGCTGACGGCGCCGGCACGCGCCGCCGCGCGCCGCGCGTTCGATCTGCTCGGCAGCAAGGCCGGCAACAAGCAGCGGCTCACGATCATGGAGCTCTACGCGCTCCGCCACGAGGGCATCGCGCCGGTCACGGCGTCCGAGCTCGCGGTCGTGCAGCGCAGCAGGCGCTACTATCTGCGGATCCTCGGTGCGATCGCCGCGGTGCCGATCCTGATCATCATCATCATCTGGATCGCGCTCGCGGGCCGCGTGTACTTCGATCTGACGCCGCGCGCCGGCGGCGACAGCGTCGTCGTGCGCGGCGGGCGTGCCGGGCTATCGAGCTTCTTCTGGTTGCCCGGCAGCTTCGGCGACGAGGTCGCGGACACCGGCCTCACGCGCGCGATGGTCGCGCCCGAGGCGTGGGCGAAGATCGACAACCACGACCTCGGCAGCTCGCGCGGCAGCTGGGACGACCAGCTGAAGTCGATCATGGCGCCGCAGCTCGCCGGGCTCGTCGAGTACGCGACGACCGGCAACGAGCAGACGCTCGAGCGCATGCGCAAGGCCGCGAAGGATCCCGAGGACCTTGCCGAGCTGCTGACCGCGCTGCGCCCGATCGCGCGCGGCACGCCGGCCGAGGTCCAGCTCGTCGAGAGCGCGCTGACGCCGCAATCGCCGCCCGCGGTCCAGCGCGCCGCGGTCAGCCTCGCGGGTGCAGCGGCGCAGCGCCAGACCAACGTCTACAACGAGACGCTGACCGTCGCGCTGACATCGCCGGATGCCGAGCTGCGCCGGATCGCGTTCGCGTCGGTGCGCAACCTCGGCGATCGCGGCCAGGCGCTGTTCCAGGCCGCGCTCAACAAGAACCCGGACACCGCGGCGCGCCGCGAGCTGCTCGTCGAGACCTCGGTCGGGCGCTCCGAGGACACGCCGACGGTCGCGACCGCGGTCGCCGTGCTGTCGGACAAGGACGCGACGCCGGCGCAGCACGAGCGTGCGCGCGCGCAGATCAACAGTGCGCTGATCAAGGAACCCGAGGCCGCCGCGACGGCGCTCGTCGCGCTGATCGCGCAGGACCGCGCGCCGTCGGATGCCCGCGTGTACGCGATCGAGCAGATGCGCGAGCTCGATCCGATGCCGAAGGTGCCGAACCTCGTCGAGGCGGCGCACTCGGCGTTCATCTCGAAGTCGCCGGCGGTGCGCGCGGCGGCGCTGCCGCTCTACGCGAAGGTCGATCCGGTGCGAGCCGGCGGCGATCTCGCGACGATGCTCGACGACAAGAAGCTCGACAAGCCGCTCAAGATCGCGGCCGCGCTCGGCTGGGGCGAGGTCGCGCGCACGAACCTCGACGCCGCTCGCAACGCGCTCGATCGCATGCTGAAGGACGAGGACTCCGATGTCCGCGCCGCCGCCGCGCAGGCCGCGGGCAAGGCGGGCCGGACGTACCAGGAGCAGCTCGTCAAGATGGCGAAGAACGAGAACTACGTCGTGCGGATCGGCGCGGCGCGCGGGCTCGCGGCATCTGCCGAGGCCGGCGCGAGCGTCGGCACCGCCGTCGGTGGCATCGCGCAGCTGTGGAAGGAGAAGGGCCGGCCACGCCGCGAGGCCGCGCGGGTCTATGCCGATCTCGCGAAGAAGAAGCCGCAGGCGGTGATGAGCTACCTGTCGAACGCGGCGCGCACGATCGAGGATCCGTCGCTGCACCCGATCGGTGCCGAGGGCCTGTGCAACGCCGCGCTCGCCGGTAACGCCGAGGCGCGCCGCCAGCTCGCGCTGTCGACCGACGACAAGTCCGTCGATGTTCGCAAGATCGTGATGGCGTGCGTCGCCGACGGTCCGGATCCGGCGAAGAACGGTGCGCAGATCGCGATGAAGCTCGTGCACGACTCGAGCGGCGACATCCGCAAGGACGCCGCGCGCGTGCTGTCGATCGCGGCGACGAAGGGCGGCACGAAGATCGCCGGCGTCGGCGAGGCACTCGTCGAGCTGCTCGACGATCAGGACCACTCGGTGCGGCTCGTCGCGATCCGCGCGATCGCGGGGCTCGGCACCGAGGCACCGAAGTCCGCGGCCGGGATCATGGCGAAGATGTTCCCGAGCGGCGACGAGGGCGAGAAGCTCGCGATGCTGCGCTCGGCGCGCGCGATCGGCGCGGAGGAGCTGATCACGCTCGGCGTCGCCGACAGCTCGCCGCTCGTCCGGATCGAGGCAGTCGACACCGCGCTCGCGTCCGGCAAGCGCGCGGGCCAGACGCTGTCCGCCGCGCTCGCCGACTCCGATCCGCAGGTCCGCAAGGCCGCGCTCGAGCGGCTCGCGGCGCAGAAGGACAAGCTCGATCCGCAGACGCTCGATCGCACGCTCGCGCTCGCGGTCCGCGATCCGAACCCCGAGCTCAGCCAGCTCGCGCTGACCACGATCGCGCGCGTCGCCGCGAAGCCGAACGATGTCGCCGCGCGGCTGCGGCGCTCGCTCGCGTCGCGTGCAGAGCGCGAGCGCGCGCAGGCAGCGGCCGCCGCGATCGGCCTCGTCGATCGCGATGCAGCGCTCACCGTGCAGCTGCTCGATCCGCTGCTCGAGGATCCGTCGCACGACGTGCGCGTCGCGATGCTGCCGGCGCTCGCCGCCGCGTACGCGAAGACGAACGACGCCGAGAAGCTCGCCGAGATCCTGCGCGACAGCGAGGGCAATGCGATGCGCCGGCTCGTCGCCGCGGCCGCGTTCGTCACGCTCGCGCGCACCGACGCGGGTCAGAAGGCCGCGGTCGCGACGCTCGGCAAGATCGCGAAGGACGGGCCCGCGATGGCGCGCATGATCTCGAAGCTCACGGGCGGCCTGATCGCCGGCAAGGCCGACGGCATGGCATTCCTGCAAGAGCTCGTGCCGTGATCGCGCCTGGCGCCAAAATGTAACCTTCTGACGCGAATCGCAACGCTCGCGAGCGCGTGACGCGCATATGGTTCGCGCCATGAGGTGGCGAACCTTCCTCCTGCTCTCGATCGTTGGGGCTGCAACCACCGCGCTCGCGGCGACGAGCACGCGCTCGGTGCCGAGCGTGTTCGGCGGCAACGGGCACAACGCGTCGTTCGATGGCCGGCTCTACATCGTGCGCACCGGTCCGGGGTGGATGGCGTACGTACTCAGGCCCGAGGCCACGACGTACGCCGGCGATGGCCTGCCCGACGCGGCCGGGCCGCTGTGGAGCAACTCGCTGATGATCGTCGAGGGCGAGCCGAACGGCGAGAACGCGCTCGCGATCTGCGAGCCCGATCCGGCACGCGCGCCGTACGCGTGCGATGCGAACAACAACCCGACCGCGACCGGCCCGTTCGCTTGCTACGACGTCTGGGTCTTCGACTCCGACGCGACGAAGAACGTCGCGAACGGCGGCATGACGTTCCGCCGCCGCCAGCTGCTGCTGCGCGTCGCCGATCCGAAGACCGCGAACGCGCGACCGGTCGCGTTCCAGTGGGGCGCGATCGAGCCGCTCGCCTCGAACAACGGCGTGCTGCACGGCATCGAGCCGACGTTCACGAAGGACGGCAAGCTCATGGTCTGGAACGGCTCGCTGAACAACGGCGACCAGGACAGCGTGATGATGTACTCGGTGAACCAGACCGCGTGCGGGCGCACCGGCTGGTCGGCGCCGCGATCGCTGTCGCACATGATCAATGACCCGGCGGTCAACACGACGTACCGGCTCGCGGCGCGCCAGCTGCGTGCGGCCGACGGCACGCCGTTCGCCGACGGCGCCGCGGTGCCCGGCGCGTACCCGTGGCTATTGCCCGACGGCGACGGTGTGATGTTCTCCGCCGCGCTGATGCCGTGCCGCGCGCCCGACGATCCGTTCGGCTGCGGGCCGCGCCGCAACGCGACGAGCGTGATCGGCTACCCGACGAACTGGGGCCTCGCGAACATCGACGGCGGCATCAACCCATCGACGACCGACAACGTGCGGCTGTTCTTCTCGTCGCCGGGCCCGACGACGTTCTCGCAGCTGCCGGTGACGCCGGGGCATGACGTGTGGCCGTTCTTCGGCACGAACACGTCGAACTACGTCGAGATCTCGTTCGACGACGGGCTCGACGGCCAGTACGCCGGCCTCTGGCACATGAACGAGTCGGTGACGCCGGCCGGCAACCTCGACGTCACGAAGAGCCCGGACGTCTCGGGCTACTTCAACACCGCGGTCGTCAAGGGCGCGATCGCGTTCCCCGGGCCGAACAACGGCGTGCTCGGCAAGGCCGCGATCGCGAGCGGCGGCTGGCTCGAGGTCCGTCACGACGCGAGCCTCGAGCCGCTCAACGGCATCACGATGGAGATGACGCTCCGGCCCGCGCGCGATCCGGACTGCGACGCGCGCAACAACTTCCAGGTCCTGCTGCGCAAGGGCGACGCCTACAGCCTCGTGCTCGAGGAGACCGGCGGCATCCGCGCGCGCGTCCGCGTGGCCGGCGGCGCGATCCGCGAGCTGTACTCGGGCGCCGAGCTCGCGACCGACGGCGCGACGTGGACGAAGGTCACCGCCGAGTACGACGCCGCGAGCGGCCGGATGCAGATCCGGTTCGACGACAACGTCGTCGCGGACGAGACGTTCCCTCCCGCGCCGCTCGAGGGCACCGGCGAGCTGCTGACGCTCGCCGGCACCGGACCGCGCGCCGCGTGCGACGAGGGCGGCAACTTCGCCGGCACCCTCGACGAGGTCTCGGTGTCGCGGATCGCGCGCCACATCGGGACGCCGGCGCAACCGGACGCGGGCGCCGACCAGGACGGCGGCGTGTCAGGCGACGGCGGCGGTGGTGGCAACAACAACGGCGCGGGCGGCGGCTGCTGCGAGAGCGGCGGCGGGCAGGGCTCGATCGTCCTCGCGTCGCTCGTCCTCCTCGTGATGCGTCGCCGGCGATGAAGCGCGCGCTGTGCCTGCTCGCGATCGCGGCGTGCACCGACACGACGACGCCGATCGAGGTCGACGTACCGGACGTCGGCGAGGTGTCGCGGTCGTTCGCGGTCGACGGTACGCGCGAGGTCCAGCTGCACGTCGCCGGTCCGGTCGTCGTCGAGGCGTGGGCCGAGGGCGGTGCGATCGACGGCGTTCCGGACGCGCAGCTCGCGGCGGGTGCGTCGGCATCGTGGCTCGTGCCGCACGCCATCGACGGTGACACGAGCTTCGTGGTCCGCGGCAACGGCGACGTCGTGCTGACGGTCGCCGGGCGCGGCGCGGCGGTGCCGGCGATCGCACGCGGACGCTCGCTCGCATGGCTCGACGACGCGACGCTCGACGATCCGGCAACGATCTCGTTCGCGCGCGTGATGGCGACGATCGCGGCCGACGGCCACGGCGGCACGCTGCTCGAGCGCTGGTTCACCGCGTTCGCGGCGGGGCCGGGCGCCGGTCGCGCGAGCTTCGCGCAGTTCCTCGACGAGCTACGCGCCGCGCAGGGCCGCGATCCGACCGCGTGGGATCTCGCGCCGCTGCCGTTCCGTGTCACCGGCATCCACAACCGGATCGATCTCGCGAAGGACGGCCACTGCGGCGAGCTCCGGGTGTCGATCGCGTCGACGCATCCGACGTTCTCGCCGGTGCACTTCATCTTCCTGTTTCGCCAGCCGGCCGCCGACGACGACGTCACGCCCGACGGCGTCGTGCACTGCCGCGGCACCGCTCGCCGCTGGGCGCAGCTGACCGCGCTCGACGACGCGAGCTTCCACGCCGCCGCGCGCGACTGGCTCGCGACCGGCCTCATCCGCGATCGCTTCCTGCTCGCCGAGTCGGTCGAGCTGTCGATCTCGCCGTGGCAGTGGCGGCAATGGCTGCCGAGCGGCGACGCGTTCACGAACCCGCCGCTGTTCCAGACGATCGACGTCGCGCGGCTGAACGCGCCCGGCGCGACGCGCGACGCGTTCCTCGCCGACGTCGCGGCGAATGCCGACGCGATCGCCACGCGCACGTGGCCCGTCCCGGCATCGTTCCGCAGCGCGGTCGCCGAGGTCCAGCCGAACGCGAAGGCCGAGCTCGTCGATCTCGCCGGCTCGCCCGCGCTCGCGCGCTATCCCGAGCTACCGCGCATGCTCGGCATGATCGGCTGCCCGCGTTGTCACACCGACAACGCCGACTTCATCCAGACCGGCGTCGATCGCAAGCCGAGCCCGTTCTACGACCGCGAGCTCGACGCGCGCAAGCTGCGGCTCGACGCACTCGACACCGGCGACTGGCCCGCCGCGGTACCCTTCGGGCCGCTGCAGCCGCTCTGAATTTCTCGTACGAACGTCGGGGTTGGCAACCCGCGCGCATCCACTACCCTGCGCGACGTGGCGATCCCCGCGGCTGTCCCCTCGACGTACGACCCCACGCAGATCACCTACGCGCTGAACACCGAGGGGATCCTCGCGTGCCGCGGCGCCTTCACGCGACCGTTCGTCGACCGCGTGCGCGAGGATCTCGAGATCGCATTCGCCGATGCGATCGATCGCCCGGGCGGCGCAGTGCCGCGCGGTCCGCATCGCTACTACGTCGAGATCCACCCGCAAGCGCTTCGCGGCTTCGTCGACCTCGTCACCCATCCCTGGGTCGTCGCGGTCTGCGAGACGATCCTCGGGCCCGACTACCAGATCGTCGAGCTCGGCTTCGACGTGCCGTTTCCCGGCGCGCTCGATCAGCCGTGGCACCGCGACTTCCCGTCGCCCCCCGATACGTACGAAGGCCGCCGCCTCACGTCGCTCGCGTTCAACCTGACGTGCGTCGACACGATCCCCGAGATGGGGCCGTTCGAGATCGCGCCCGGCACGCAGTGGGAGCCCGGCACCGACTGGCCGCACGGCATGTTCCCGCCGCACTCCGAGTGGTCGCGCTACGAGCTGCTCGCGCAGCCGAAGCTGCCGCAGGTCGGTGACATCTCGGCGCGCTCGGCGCTGACGATCCATCGCGGCACCGCGAATCGGTCGACGCAGTCGCGGCCCGTGCTCGTGCTCGGTGTCGACGCGCCGGGTGCCGGCCACGATCTGCTGCACGATCCGCAGGTGACGCCGGCGTATCACGCGGCGTTGCCCGAGGCGGTGCGGCGTCATCTGGTGTGCCGCGTCGTCGATCAGCCCGAGCCGATCGTGCAGAAGCATCAGATCGAGGGGCTGCTCGTGGGTATGGGCTAGTCCCCGCCGGGGCGCTCGTCCGGCTTCGACCTCGAGCTCGCAATCGGAACGATCTGTCCGTTCGCTCTGCGCTGACCGTCGGCCACACCTCGGTCCGCGGCGCCTCGCCCTCGCTCGCTCTCGCGCGAGACCGCGTGCCGAGCGCCACCAGCGCCGACGTAGAGCGCACATCCGCCGCACAGTTGTGGCGTCGAGAAGAACGCGCACGCCTCGCCTGCGCTCGTCACGGGTCTCGCGCTCCGCTCGCATCGGACGAAAGGCGCCGCGGCCCTCGGGCGAGGAGCTCTTCTTCCTGGGGGCGAACGTTCGGGAGAGCGCGAAGTTCGCGTGCCTCGTTCAAAGCTATGACGAGCAGATCTGCAGTAATAAATTTCGATAAATGCCACTTTGTTCTTGACACGTATCAGCGGCTGACAACTTCGCGCTATACGTCATTGGCACTTTCGTTTGCTCAGACGCGATGAGATCGCTCGTGCGCACAAACACGCTGTGCCGGGCGAAGTTTTCACCGGGAACATCACCGACGCGCTCTGGTGCCAGAAGAACGAGCCGAAACCGTGGGTGATAAGACTGTCGTGCGCATACGCGAACACGACGGAGATGGATCATGGATGACGCGAATCGAGTCGGGGGTGTATTTGCCAACGGGCACATGAACGAGGAGTGCGAGCGCTGGCTCGCCGTGCACCTCGGGCTGAAAGAGCTCAGCACCCGACGAGCGCAGCTGGAAGCGAGAGAGGTGGCGCTGCTGCGGCTCGCCGAGGACATGACGATCTGGCAGCACTTCGGTCATGTGTCGCTGGTGCAGTACATGGAGCACGAGCTCGGCTATCGCGCGCATACCGCGATGGAGCTCGTTCGCACGGCCAAGGCGCTCGCGACGCTGCCGCGCATGACCGCGGCGCTCGAAGCGGGCGTCGTGTTCCCGTGCGCGATCCGCGAGCTCACCCGCATTGCCACACCTGAAACCGAAGAGGAATGGCTCGACGCGATCGATGGCAGGACCGTCCATGAAGTGCAGCGAATGGTCGCCGGTCGCGACAAGGGCGCGCGACCCGGTGACCCGAAGGATCCCGAGAACGAGCTCGTCACCCTCACGTTCCGTGTCTCGCCGACCGTGCACGCCTTCGCGTTCCGCGCGCGCATGGAGCTCGAGGCAATGCTGGGTAGCGGCAAGCTCGGCGACGACGAGCTGATCGAGACGATCTACCGTCGTGCGCTCGAGACGGTGGCGGCCGCGGACAACAAGCCTGGTTTCCAGATGGCGATCAGCACGTGCAAGCGCTGCAAGCGGAGCTATCAGAACGTCGCCGGCGAGGAGATCGACGTCGATGCAGAGACGCTGTCACGCGCGGCGTGCGATCACGAGCACCTCGGAGATCTCGAAGCGGACACTCCTGCGCGGGTGACGAGCTCGGTGACCAAGCGCAAGCGACGGCAAATCTACGCGCGTGATGGTCATTGCTGCGCGGTACCCGGATGCCGCATGACGCGTTATCTGGACGTCCATCATGTCAAATACCAGTCACTCGGCGGTGGGCATGACATGACGAATACGATCTTGTTGTGTACGGGACATCATGCCGCTGTTCACAAGGACAAGCTGCGGATCATGGGGAAAGCGCCCGACGACATCATCTTCGAATTCGTCGGTCGTGAGCAGGTCGCGGAACTCGCGGCGTTTGAACACAGACAACGATCGAATCGCGAAGTCCCATGGGACAACGTGAACGAAGAAGTCCCATGGGACGACCCGAAGTGAGGCGACTCGGTGTGGTCCGCGCATTCGCGCGCACGCGCGGGTTCGGAGCACGTAAAGGCCCAGGACCGCACTAACCCGCGGTCTGCAGTCCCGCGGCGATCCCACCGATCGTCGTGAACACGATCCGCCCGAGCCGCTCGGCATCCCCGCGACCGGCACGCTGGCGACGCATCGCCTCGATCTGGATGTGCGACAGCACGTCGAGGTGCGAGTTGCGGCGCGCGATCGATTGCGCGAGATACGGCCGGCGCGCGAGCAGCGACGCGTGGCCGAGCGTCTCCTGCAGCGCGGCGACCGTGCGCGCGTGCTCGTCGGCGATCCGCTGGAACAGCGGCTGCGCGTCGGCGTCGGCGAGCTGCGCGTACTGCGCGGCGACGTCGATGTCCGAGCGCACCATCGACAGCTCGCAGCTCTCGATCAGCGTGCGCAGGAAGCGCGAGCGCTCGAACAGGTCGCGGACGCCGGCGACGCCGAGCTCCTGCGCGAGGACCGCGATCGCGGTGCCGACGCCGAACCAGCCCGGGATGCCGTGGCGGCTCTGGGTCCACGAGAATACCCACGGGATCGCGCGCAACGAGTCGAGCGAGATGCCGGCCTTGCGCGAAGCGGGGCGCGAGCCGATCGGCAGGTGCGAGACGTACTCGATCGGCGTCGCGGCGACGGTGTAGCGCGCGAGCAGGTCCTCGTCGGCGGTGATCGCGCGGTAGGCATCGCGGGCGGCGCGCGCCGCGCGGTCGATCGTCTCGATCGCGATCACGTCCTGCGCACCGGTGCGCTCGATCGTCGTCGCGCCGACGATCGCGGCGAGCGTCAGCTCGAGATCGCGCTCGGCGATCTCGGGATTCGCGTAGCGCGCGGTCACGGTCTCGCCCTGCTCGGTGACGCGCAGCCGGCCGCGCACGGCGGATGCGGGCTGCGCGCGGATCGCATCGCCCGCGGGGCCACCACCGCGACCGAGCGCGCCGCCACGGCCGTGGAAGATCGTCAGCGTGACGCCGGCGGCGGTCGCGGCGTCGACGAGCTCGAGCTGGGCGCGGCGCAGCGCGACCGTCGACGCGAAGAACCCGACCTGCTTGCCGGAGTCGGAGTAGCCGATCATCACCTCGAGCTCGTTGCCGATCTCGGTGCGCAGTGCGGGCGAGCCGGCCATGGCGCGCGCGATCGCGCCGGCGCGCTCGAGATCCTCGAGCTGCTCGAGCAGCGGCACCGGGCGGAGCTCGCCAGGTGCGAGTCCGGCGGAGCGCGCGAGGAACGCGACCTCGAGCAGATCCGAGATCTCGCGCGTGAAGCTGACGACGTAGCGCTCGCAGGCGTGCGCGCCGAGCTCGCGGCGCGCGCGGCCGGCGACCTCGAGCGTCGCGAGCAGCTCCTCGAGCTCGTCCGAGAGCATCGAGGTGTCGCGCACCGGCGTGATCGGTGCGGCGAGCACGTCGCCGAGCATCGCGCATCGCTTCGCCTCGTCGGCAGCGAGGTAGCCGGGCTTGCCACCGCGCGCGAGCAACTCGTCGACCGCCTTGTCGTGGATCGCCGAGTGCTGCCGCAGATCGAGCGAGGCGAGGTAGAAGCCGAAGACCTCGACGCGGCGGATCGAGTCGCGCAGCTCCTGCTCGGCGATCGGCGCGAACCCCGCGGTGCGGAGGGTGCGATCGAGGAGCAGCAGCTCGTCGCGATACTCGTCGGCGTCGACGTAGCCGTCCTCGCGGTGCTCCAGCGTCGCGCGCAGCCGTGCCTGCACGTACCACAGCTTCTCGCGCCACGGCTCGTGCTTCGTGCGCGGGATCGCGCGCGCGGCGACCTCCGGCAGGCGCTCGCGATCGTGCTCGAGCGTCTGGTCGAGCTCGGGGATCGCGCCGTTCGCGCGCAGCGTCGACACGCTGAGCGCGCGGCCGAGCGCGGCGACATCGTCGAGGTAGCGTGCGAGCACGACGTTGCGGTGGCGCGCGAGCGCGGCGCGCGTCATCGCGGCGGTGACGTTCGGGTTGCCGTCGCGGTCGCCGCCGACCCAGCTGCCCCAGCGCAGGAACGCGGGCGCGCGCCAGCTGCCGCCGAACCGCGAGCGCACCCGGTCCTCGATCGTACGGTAGATCCGCGGCGTGACGTCGAGCAGCGAGCGCCGGAACACGTCGAGCGCGTACTCGACCTCGTCGAGCGGCGTCGGCCGGCGGGCGCGCGCGTCCTCGGTCGCGTAGAGCGCGAGCACCTCGGCGTCGAGCGCGGCCTCGCTGCGCAGCCGGCCGGTCGCGTGGAGCTCGTCGAGCAGCGCCTCGATCCGGCCGAGGTGATCGAGCGACGATCGCCGGCGCGCCTCGGTCGGGTGCGCGGTGATCACCGGCATCACGAGCGCGTGCTCGAACCACGCGTGCAGCTCGGCCTCGGTGATGCCGGTATCGATCAGCGCGTCGAGCGCGGCGACGAGGCCATCGGGCGCACGATCGCCGCGGCCGCGCAGCGCGCGCTGGCGCTGGCGCTGCTCCGCGGTGTTCATCAGGTGACACCACATCGTGAACGAGCGCGCGAGATCCTCGAGCGCATCGTCGTCGAGACTCGCGATGTCGCGCGCGAAGCGATCGCGCGGCAGCGTACCGTCGCGCAGCTGGTCGGCGTGGCGCGCGAGCTCGACGCAGCGGTCGAGCAGGGAGTCACCGCCGAGCGTACGGATCGCGGATTCGAGCGCGCTCGATAGCCGAGCGATGTCGCGCTCGAGGAAGGGATCGTTCACGGTTCACTCGCGGTAGAGAGTCCAGCGCTTGACGCCGACCGGCGCGTTGAGCGCCTTCGACGTGTACTCGAGAGTCTCGAGCTCGGCGTTCTGCTCTGCGAGATATTCCACGACGCCGGGCGCGCGGTAGGTCGCCTCACTCATCGCGATCTGATAGCCCTCGGCGAGCGCCTGCAGCTTCGCGGCGACGTTGACCGTGCCTCCGAAGAAGTCGGCGTTCGCGTTCAGGCGCACCGCGATGCACGGCCCGGTGTTGAGCGAGATCCGGAGTCGGATCGGCGTGTCGGTACGGCCGGGATGGAACGCGTCGTGGATCTTCTTCGACGCGCGCAGCGAATCGACCGGATCGACGAACGTCGCCATCACGGCGTCGCCGATCGTCTTGACGACCGCACCGCGATACTCGGCGACGATCGCGAACACCTCGTCGAAGTGCTTCTTGATCTCGACGAACGCCGCCGGATCGCCGCGCGACGCGTAGAACGCGGTCGAGCCGACGACGTCGGTGAACAGCAGCGTCTGCTCGCCGACGCCGAGCCGGACGTCCGCGCCGATGTACTCCTCGGAGAACAGGTCGCGAAACTCCTGGAAGCTCAGCAGCTGGCCGGCGCGCAGCGCGTGATCGCTCCACCGTGCGTCCGCGACCTTGAACGTGCCCGGGCCCTCGGTGTCGTTGTGCAGCTCGAGCACCGCGGTCGGCTTCGCGACGACGACGGTCTCCTTGTCGTGCGGCGCCCACCGCACCGTGTGCTCGCCGTCGTCGTCGACGTCGAGGTACCAGCCGCCGGCCATGTCGCGCCACACGGTGTAACGACCGGGCGCGAGCTTCGGCTCGACCCGCGCCTCGCCGCCGGGTGGCAGCGTCCACTGCACGCGGATGAAGTCCTTCTTCTTCGGCTCGGCGCTGCAGTACAGCTGCTCGGGGACATCGCGGATCGACGGGTGGACGCGGAACGTCACCTCGACCGCTTCCTGCGTGTCGGTCGTGAAGTCGACCTGGCACACCTCGCAATGCGACTGCGCCTGCAGCTGTGACAGCGTCGGATTCTCGTCGCGGACGCCGCGGCAGTGCGGACATACCGTGTCCCACGACAGCGTCAACAGGCCGGCGCGCGTGGCGTGCAGCGCGACGCGCAGCAGCTCGGTCTCGGGCAGCTTCCAGACGCGCGCGCGCTCGCGGATCTGGATCCGGTGCAGGTCCTGATCGTCGCCGGTCCGGATCCAGTCGATCAGCGCGTCGACACAGTCCTTGCGCAGCCCGCGCTCGATCAGCACCTGGCGCTGCGCGCGCAGCCGCTGCTCGGCGGACTCGGAGAGTGGCGGTGGTGGCAGCACGAGCACGTCGGGCCGCAGCCGATCGAGCTGCGCCGCGAGCGCGGGCAGCACGCGCTTGTACGCGCGCTCGATCGACGGAAACCCGAGCCGGATCGCCGCACCGGCGAGCGCGTTGCGCGGCACCGTGCCGAAGTAGAGGTAGATCCGCGTGCCGGTCGCGATCGGCTCGAGCCGATGGATCGCCCACACCGCGCGGAAGAACCCGCGCGTGTACACGCGTAGCGACGACAGCCACTGGTTCGCGACCCAGTTCCATGGGTGCTCGACCCACTCGTGACGGACGCCACCGGGCTTCGCGGTGCCGTAGCGCTTGCCTTCGCGCTCGACGAACGTCATCTCGGCGGTACCGAGCGCGCGGTTCATCCGCGAGGTGTCCGACAGGAACGGCCAGATCGCCTCCGGCGTGCCCGGCACCTCGTGGATCCATAGCCGCTCGATGTGCTTCTCGTTCGCCCACTCGCGCGGCCACGGGTGCAGCTCGAGCAACTGAGCGACGGTCAACGGCTGGGTGCGACTGCGCTCGAGGCCGACATCCGGGACGGCTTTCGCAGCTTCTGCCATGGCGCCGGACCCATTAGACCACACGACGATGGATACGTCGGCACTGCCATCCCGGTTACGCTAAGGTCCCCGCGATGGCGACGGCGACGCACTATCGATCGTGCACGCTCTGCGAGGCGGGCTGTGGTGTGGCAGTGACGACCGACGGCGATCGGGTCGTCGACGTGCGCGGCGATGACGCCGATCCGTTCAGCCGTGGCTACATCTGTCCGAAGGCGACCGCGCTCGCCGATCTGCACGACGATCCGGACCGGCTGCGCCGCCCGGTCGTGCGCGACGGCGCGAGCTGGCGCGAGGTCGAGTGGACCGAGGCGTTCGACCTCGTCGCGTCGCGGCTGCTCGCGATCCGGCGCGCGCACGGCAAGCACGCGATCGGCATCTATCAGGGCAACCCGACCGCGCACAACATCGGCCTCCTGACGTACGGCCAGCTGCTGCTGCGCAACCTCGGCACGCGCAACCTGTACTCGGCGACGTCGCTCGATCAGCTGCCGCACATGCTCGCGGCGCTGCTGATGTTCGGCAACCAGGTGCTGATGCCGGTGCCCGACATCGATCGCTGCGATCTGTTCGTCGTGCTCGGCGCGAATCCGCTCGCGAGCAACGGCAGCATCATGACCGCGCCCGACGTGCGCGGCCGGCTCAAGGCGATCCGCGACCGCGGCGGCAAGGTGATCGTCATCGATCCGCGCCGCACCGAGACCGCCGAGCGCGCGGACCAGCACCTGTTCCTCCGGCCCGGCACCGACGCCGTGCTGCTGCTCGCGCTCGTCCACGTGCTGTTCGCCGACGACCTCGTGCGGCTCGGCCGGCTGGACGCGAACGGCCTCGACGCGCTGCACGCGGCGTCGCAGCGCTGGACACCCGACCGCGCCGCGGCGATCACCGGCGTGCCGGCGCCGTCGATCCGCGAGCTCGCGCACGCGCTCGCGACCACGCCGCGCGCGGTGCTGTACGGCCGGATCGGCGTCTGCACGCAGCAGTTCGGTGGCCTCGCGGCGTGGCTCGTCTACGCGGTGAACGCGCTCACCGGTCACCTCGACGAGCCGGGCGGCCTGATGTTCACGACGCCGGCGGTCGATCTCGTGCCGCTCGCCGAGCTGATGCGGCTCGACGGTGGGTTCCGGCGCTGGAAGAGTCGCGTCAGTGGCAAGCCGGAGTTCGGCGGCGAGCTGCCGATGACCGCGTTCGCCGAGGAGCTCGAGACGCCGGGCGCGCACCAGATCCGGGCGCTGATCACGAGCGCCGGCAATCCGGTGCTGTCGGCGCCCGGCGGGCCGCGCATCGAGCGCGCGCTCGACCGGCTCGACTTCATGGTCTCGATCGATCCGTACATCAACGAGACGACGAAGCACGCGCACGTGATCCTGCCGCCGACGTCGCCGCTCGAGCGCTCGCACTACGACCTCGCGCTCAACGCGTTCGCGGTCCGCAACGTCGCGAAGTACTCGCCGCCGCTGTTTCCGCGCGCGCCGGACGCGCGGCACGACTGGGAGATCTGTCTCGCGCTATGGACGCGGCTCGGGCCGCTGCGCCGGCTCGGTCCGGGCACGCGGCTCGCCGAGCGCGCGCTTGGCAAGCTCGGTCCCGAGGCGATCCTCGACGTCGCGCTGCGCACCGGCCCGCACCGGCTCTCGCTCCGCAAGCTGCGCGCGGCGCCGCACGGCCTCGATCTCGGCCCGCTCGAGTCGCGGCTGCCGCGCCGGCTCGGCACGCGCGATCGCAAGCTGCACCTCGCCCCGCCGGAGTACCTCGCCGATCTCGCGCGGCTCGAGCGCCACTTCGACGGCGCCGGCGACCGCGGGCTCGTGCTGATCGGCCGTCGCCAGCTGCGCAGCAACAACTCGTGGATGCACAACAGCGAGCGGCTCGTGAAGGGACCGCCGCGCTGCACGCTGCTGATCCACCCCGACGACGCGACCGCGCGCGGCCTCGCCGACGGCGGCACCGCGCGCGTGTCGACGCGCACCGGCTCGATCGAGCTGCCGGTCGAGGTCACCGACGCGATGATGCCCGGCGTGGTCAGCATCCCGCACGGCTGGGGGCACGGCCGCGCCGGCACGAAGCTGCGCATCGCCTCGCAGCACGCGGGCGCGAGCATCAACGACATCCTGGATCCCGCCGTGATCGACGAGCTGTCGGGCACGAGCGCACTGACCGGCCAGTCCGTGGAGGTCGTCCCTGCATGAAGTCATCCGAGCTGTTCGACAAGATCGGCGCCGACAAGCTGCGCGCGGTCGTCTCCGACTTCTACGATCGCGTGTTCGGCGACGTGATGATCGGCTTCATGTTCGACGGCAAGAACAAGCAGCTGCTCATCCAGCGCGAGTGGGAGCTCGTCGCGGCGCTGCTCGGTGCACCCGGCGTGACGTACACCGGGCGACCGATGCGAACCGCGCACGCGCAGCACACGATCTTCGGCGGTCACTTCGAGCGCCGGCTCCAGATCCTGCGCGAGGCGCTGCGCGATCACGCGGTCGATCCGGACGTCCAGCAGGCCTGGATCGATCACACGCTCGCGCTGCGCGGCCAGATCACGCGCGACAAGGGCAGCGAATGTAAAGACACGAGCAACGCCGAGCCGCCCGCGATCGCGCCGGACAAGCCGATCCGGCTCGGCCGCAAGAGCTAGACGATCTCGATCAGCACGAGCCCGATCAGCGTCGAGATCACGTTCGCGAGCACCGCCGCGACGACCGCGCGCCGCCACGGCACGAACACGGCGACGATCGCCGCCTCGACCGCGATCACGCACGCCTCGCTGACGACGAGGTGGAGCGGCCATGGCGAGAGCTGCGGGAACGCGAACCACAGCAGCGGGTGCGTCACGAGGTTGACCGCGAGCGCGAGCGCGCACGGCGGCCACCACGCGGTGAACGATCGCCGCAGCACGACGACGTAGACCGGCAGCTCGAGCGCGAGCGTCCACGCGAACGCGTACAGCCAGAGCAGCGCGGTCACGCGCGCCTGCGGCCGGCGGCGAGGTACGCGATCACGGCGAGCTCGAGCCAGCCGTGGAACGTCGCGAACGACAGGTAGACGTCGCGTGCGGTGCGCGGATCACCGACGCACGCGGCGAGCGGCACCGCGAGCGACACGACTGCGACGACGACCACGCCGCGCGCACCGAAATCTTCGCGCAGCATCGCGACGCTGCGGCGAAACGTCGACGGCCGGCCGTGCGCGCTCGGGATCAGCCGCAGCCAGATCGCGTAGTGCACCGACTGCAAGAACACGTAGACGACGACGAGCCGCCAGCCCGCGTCGTCGGACAGCCCGGGCGCGAGGCCGGACACGATCGGCGCAGCGTCGGCCGGCGGCGAGCCTGCGGCGGCGGCGAGCACGAGCGTCGCGAGCGCGATTGTGCTGATTGTGGCGAGGCGATGCGCGCGCGACACCGTGTGCTGCGACCACCACAGCCAGATCCCGATCGCGACGACGTTGTGGACGTGCGCGAGCGCGAGCAGCGCGAGCTCGGGCCACGCGAGCGCCGGCACCGCGAGCCCGACCGCGAGCACCGCGACCGGCGCGCGCCGCCCGGCCGCGAGCCCGATCGCGATCGCGATCGCCGCGCAGCCGAAGCCGACCTCGGCGAGCGCGTCGGCCCGGCCGCCGGCGAGCTGCATCGCGTGCAGCGCGGCGATCGCGGCGAGCGGTGCCGCGATCCCGATCGTCGCGGCGGCGGTCAGCCGATGGTTGCGGACGATCAGGTAGCGAAGGTCCGCGACGAGGTGCGGGACGCCGAGCACGACCGGGCCTGCGATCAGCAGCCACATCGGGCCGAGCGCGGCGAGCACGAACGCGACACCGACGTGGCCGAGCGCGAGCGCGAGCACGCGGGCCGAGCGATCGCGCGCGCACGTCCGGCCGGTCCGCGTCCGGACAGCTTGCCGCCACACCCAGCGGCGACCGGCGTCGAGCGACGAGATCACGCGGTCGGCCGGGCGATGCCCTTGCGGTACGCGAACCACACGCCGCCACCGAGCAGCACGAGCGCCGCCACGACGCCGATCGCGATCCGACCCTTGCCGGTCGAGCTCGCGGTCGAGGGGACGCACTGCACGCAGTCCCACTCCATCGTCTCGAGCTTGCCGTCCGGGCCGGGCCGCGCCCGCGAGCACTTCGTCATCGCGCACTCGCCGCCGCCGCAGCTGTCACCGACCTCCTTGCCCATGCACGCCTCCTGCTCGGGGCTCGGCACGTCCGCGAGCACGGGCACCGACCACGACAACACCGCGAGGATCACCAGGACTCGAGCCATTCTTCGATACTGCCAGCTCGCCGGCCCGGAATCGAACGGGCGTTCGTGACCCCGGGTGGTAGTGTTGGCTTGGATGCGCGTCCGCTCGGTCGTGCTCGGTGTTGCGCTCGCGGGCTGCTGGACAGCCCCGCCGCCGCGCGAGCCGACGGTCGTGCCGGAGGCGGAGCCCGTGCCGGCGGCGACGAGCCGGGCGTTTCGCACCGCGACGCCACGGCCGTGCACGGTCGCGGTCGATCATGCGGTCGAGATCTCGCGCGAGGAGATCGAGCGGGTGACGACGCTGCGCGAGCGGATCGAGGCGATCCGCGACGCCGCGATCGAGAGCTGCGAGACCGATCACTGGTCGGACGCGGCGATCAGCTGCTTCGCGAACGCGGCTGACGGCACCGACGTCAATAACTGCGAGGCGCAGATGACGAGCGACCAGCGCGCCGACCTCGACCGCCGGATGATCGAGGCGCTGTCGGTGTCGCCATAGGTTTCACGGGTTTGGGCGGGCGCAGATTCCACCGCAACCGGTGCGGGCAGCGGTCGATGGCCGGCCGCATGTTGCGCATGATCACGCCGATTCTCTCCGTCCTCTGTCTCGCTGCCGTCGCCCACGCCGATCCCTACGAGGTCGCGTTCGAGGCATCCAACAAGCCCAAGACCGTGTGGGCGATCGACGCCGACGGTCGCGTCGTCCTGCCGACCGCCGTCGACGAACGGCCCGAGCCGATCGCGCTCGCGATCGTGTACTGCGGCTGGGAGATCTGGATCGGCAATGACGACTACATCCCGGAATGGGATGCAAGCCACTATCCCGGCGCGCTGCACGCGCTCAAATCAGCGTTCGACACGGTCCCATGGTCGCGGATCGCGCCGCCCGCATCGAGCGCCGTCGTGATCCGGTATGACGATCACGCGACGATCGTGACTCCACGGCGCCCGATCCAGGAGCTCCGCGGAGCGATGCTCGGAAGCCAGCAGCAGTACTCGGGCACGACTGGCCACGAGCTTGCGAGGGGGATCGAGCTCGCAGTCGTTCAGCTCACGGCGATGCCACAGCGCAAGAAGATCCTGCTGGTCATCGGCGATGGCATCGACACGCGGGTGGACCGACTCGACGTTCCTCCCCTGAGCAAATACGGAATCGAGCTCCGATCGATCGTGTACAAGGCAGCACTCTCGGATTTCCTATCGCCGGCAGACCAGATCTACCCATACGCGAAGCGCACGCGCACGGTGCAGCTCTCGGATGACATCGGGCTCGCGATGACCAGCCTGCTGCTCCCGACCGAGCATCGCTACGTCGCGACGTTTCCGCACCCGATCGTTGGAGCGCACGTCTATGTCGACGGCGTCGACGAGCTCGCGATCGACGTACCGCATGGCTGTCAGTTCGGCAGCGAGCGCACGCCCTGGTACCCGTTCGTCCTCGTCGCCGCGGCGCTGCTCGGGATCCTCGCGCTGATGATCCGCGATCGCGCGGCGGCCGCCTGATCAGTCGAGCGTTCGCGCGTCTCGCTGCCACGCACGGGCGACGAAGATCGCGACCTCGACGAACAGCGTCAGCGCGACGTTCATCGCCGCGCACGCGACCGCGACCTCGACCGCCGGGATCAGCACCAGCCACACGGGGCTCGGCAGCGAGACGTACGGCGGCGGAAAGAACGCCCACACGATGCCGGCGGGCACCATCGTCAGCATCAGGCCGGTCCACGCGATGCCATTCGCCGCCGCGAGCCGCTCGCCGAGGGTGCGCCGCGCGCGCAGCGCCCACATGCTCGCGAACAGCTGCACGATCATCGCGATGCCGCCATAGCCGAGCAGCGTCGACGCGAGGTTGCCGCGCGCCGGCAGGAACGACGGCGAGAACCGCTGGCCGAGCGTCGCGATCAGCGCGGCGTACACGACGAAGAACGCCGGCACCGAGACGACGAGGACTTTCAGATCGAGCACGAGCACGCGGCGCCGGATCAGCAGCACGGCGAGCACGGTCGCGAGCAGCGCACCGCCGCTCACCATGCCGATGCGCAGCGCGCGGTGCTCGAGCACGTCGTTGTCGGCCCGCGCCTGGGCGAGCTCGACGACGCCGTCGTTCGTGATCACGCGCGTGCGGTCGGCGGCCTGGCGGTGCGCGAGCGTCTCGGCGTCGAGCTCGAGCAGCTCGGTCAGCGTGCGGCCGAGGCCGTGGCCGGGAGCCGAGATCCCGAGCAGCGTCGCGACCGTCGGGGAGATGTCGATCAGGCGGGCGTCGAGCGACACCGCGCCCGGATGGATGCCGGCGCCGGCGGCGATCAGCGGCACCGCCGTGACCTCGGGCTCGACGCCGCCGTGGCCGCCGCGGTTCGTGTGGCCGTGATCGGCGGTGATGATCACGGCGTCCTGGGTCAGATCGATGCGCGCGAGCGCGCGGGCGACCGCGTGATCCGCGACCCGCGCGGCCTCGCGATAGGCCGGGCTCGCGCCGCCCATGCCGTGACCAGCGGCGTCGACCGCACCGACGAGCAGGATCACGAGATCGTCGTCGGCGGCGGCGAGCGCGGCACCGGCCTCGCTGAACCCGCCGGGCCAGGGCGCGTAGCGCGCGTCGTCGAATGGCGACACGAGGTCGGCGTCGGGCGCGCGCACCGCGGCGGTCATCAGCGGATCGGCGGAGGTGCCGACATCGACCTCGCTGTCGTGCTCCTCGTCGATGTCGAGCTCGATCGGCTCCTGCTGCTTCTCGGGCCCACCGCGCCGGCGCAGGAACAGCCGCGGCAGCACGTCGTAGTCGGTCGCGAGCCCGACGCGCAGCCCGGCCGCGCGTGCGCGATCCATCAGCGAGTCGAGCATCACCGGCGTGTTGTGGTGGTTCGTGCGCACGCCGCTCGCGGTCGGCGGCACGCCGCTCAGGATCGAGACGTAGTTCGGGCGCGACCACGTCGGGTAGTGCGAGACCGCCTCGGTATCGACGCCACGCCGCCGCAGCTCGTCGAGGTACGGCAGCTCGTACGACTTGTCGAGCCGGAGCCCGTCGACGATGACGAGGAACACGCGGCGCGCGAGCCGCGGGGTTGCGACCGGATCGACGACCGGCGTCGTGCGCGCGAGCGCCGGCTGGACCTGCTCGAGGTCGAACATGAACGACCCGCCGGACATCCCGGCCTGCACCGCACCGACGGCGCCGAGGACGAGCAGCGTCAGCGCGGCTGCCACGACCTGCCGGGTGGGGGCCGTCTGCATTCTCTAATCTAGCGTGACGCTCGAGCCGCGCACGTGGCAGGCTGCGACGCATGTCGATGCGGTGCGCCAAGATCCTCGTGCTGTTCGCGCTGGCGGCGTGTGGTGGTGACGACGACGGTGGGTCGAGCGGACCTCCGGTCACGTTCGGTGGCGACCGCCCGGTGACGCTGCAGATTCCGGAGCACACCGCGGGGCAGACGTACCCGCTCGTGCTGATCCTGCACGGCTACGGCGCGAACGGGTTCCTCCAGCAGGCCTACTTCGGGCTCGACGATCTCGCCGAGCGCGGCGACGCGTTCGTGCTCGCGCCGGACGGCCTCACGGACTCGTCGAACAAGCAGTTCTGGAACGCAGATGCGGTGTGCTGTGACTTCGACGGCAAGAACCCGGACGACGTCGGCTACCTGTCCGGGATGGTCGAGGACGTGATCGCGAGCTGGCCGATCGATCCGAAGCAAGTGCGCGTGATCGGCCACAGCAACGGCGGGTACATGGCGTACCGGCTCGCGTGCGAGCGCTCGGATCTGTTCACGAGCATCGTCTCGCTCGCCGGCAACGCATCGACCGGTGTGACGTGCGCGCCCACCACGCCGATCGACGTGCTCCACATCCACGGCACGGCCGACGCGACCGTCCCGTTCACCGGCGCCGAGCCGAGCGTCACCGAGTGGGCCAACCACAACGGCTGTGGCACGACCCGCACGCCGGGGGAGACGCTCGATCTCGATAACGCGGTCGTCGGCGCCGAGACCCAGACCGCGACGACGACCGGCTGTCCGGCCGGCGGCAGCGTCGATCTGTGGACGATGACCGGCTCGGGTCACATCCCGAACCTCGGGCTCACGTTCGACACGTCGATCTCTGCGTGGTGGGCTGACCACGCTCGCCCGTGACCTCATGAGCTGTTGGCTGATCTACACGGGCGTGTTATTCGATGAGGACGATGTGGTACCTGGGTTCCGTCCCGCACCAGCCAGACGTCGCGTGATGGCGCTGCCTTCGTTGCACCCTTCACACGGTCTGCCTTTCTGATTCCGCGCGAGGACACCATGGATACCCAGTTGAAGCTGCTCGGGCGGGATGCCCCCGCCGCCATCGAGCCGATCAAGCACATCAAGGCGTCGGTCGATCCATCGACGCTGCACCACCGCCAGCTGCTGGACGGCGCGTTCTGGCAGCGCATCCCGGCGTATCGCCTGATCGACGAGGCGACGTTCCTCGATCACACGTGGCAGGCGAAGAACACGATCACGAACCCGCAGAAGCTGCTGTCCGCGGTCCAGCACCTCGTGCCGCAGAGCTTCTACGACGACGTCGCGCAGGGCTTCCATCGCTCGCCGATGTCGATCCGCGTGTCGCCGTACCTGCTGTCGCTGATCGACTGGTCGGACGCGTACAACGATCCGCTGCGCCGGCAGTTCGTGCCGGTCGCGTCGCGCTTGCTGCCGGACCATCCGAAGCTGACGCTCGACTCGCTGCACGAGCAGGCGGACGCACCGGTGCCCGGCCTGACGCATCGCTACCCGGACAAGGCGCTGTTCCTCGCGCTCGACACCTGCCCGGTGTACTGCCGGTTCTGCACGCGCAGCTACGCGGTCGGCGTCGACACCGACGAGGTCGAGAAGGTGTCGCTGAAGGCGACCGAGGATCGCTGGGAGCGCGCGTTCCGCTACATCTCGGAGCGCCCCGAGCTCGAAGATATCGTCGTCTCCGGCGGCGACAGCTACCAGCTCAAGGCGCGCCAGATCACGCTGATCGGCAATCGCCTGCTCGAGCTGCCGAACATCCGCCGCATCCGGTTCGCGACCAAGGGTCCGGCCGTGATGCCGATGAAGCTGCTCACCGATCACGAGTGGATCGATGCGCTGACCGCTGTCGTCGAGCGCGGCCGCAAGCTGCACAAGGAAGTCGTCCTCCACACGCACTTCAACCACCCGAACGAGATCACCGCGATCACGAAGCGCGCGCTCGACAAGGTGTTCGAGCGCGGCATCATCACGCGCAACCAGTCGGTGCTCCAGCGCGGCGTCAACGACGGCATCGCGACGATGCAGCTGCTCGTCAAGCGGCTCGGTCACTGCCAGGTCCAGCCGTACTACGTCTACGTCCACGATCTCGTGAAGGGCGTCGAGGACTTGCGCACGACGCTGCAGACCGCGCTCGACATCGAGAAGGCGGTCCGTGGCGTGACCGCCGGGTTCCACACGCCGACGTTCGTCGTCGACGCGCCGGGCGGCGGCGGCAAGCGCGTCGCGCACAGCTTCGAGCACTACGACCGCGCGACCGGGATCTCGGTGTTCGCGGCGCCGTCGGTCAAGCCGGGCTTCTTCCTGTACTTCGACCCGATCGACACGCTCGCGCCCGAGGTCCAGGCGCGGTGGCGCGATCCGGCCGAGCAGGACCACATGGTCGAGGACGCGATCGCGCAGGCCCGGGCGAACCAGGCCGCGACGGCGCGCGCCTCGAGCGTCCGCTGAGCGATCAGCGCATCGAGCTCAGCGTCGAGGCCTGATCGATCCGCCGCGCGACCGCCGCCAGACCCGGCGACGTCATCGCGTTCGCGGTGTCGAGCAGGTCGGTATCGGTCTGCGACTCGAGCCGCATCGAGACCTGCTGCAGCGCGGGCGGCAAGCTGCTCTCGAGCGACGTGCGCACGCGGAGATCGCGCGGCACCGGGTCGACGCGAGCGATCGCGGTCGAGGCGGCACGATCCGATGCGGTCCCGAGCGCGATCGCGAACCCCGCGACGTCGACGCCACTGGGCTCCGGCTCGACGACATCGACGCCGAGCGCACGAGCCGCGAGCATCCGTTGCGCGAGTGGGACACTCGCATCGATCGCGATCGCGATCGGCTCGATCACCGGAGGTGGAACGCGGATGTCGTAGGCCGCGCACCCGATGCGAGACGCGCATGCAATCGTCTCGGTTAGCGTTCGGGTAGCGGCGGTGGTCGACGTGATCGCGGTGCTCGTGGCGGCGCGCGAGCCCGCATGCTCGACAGGCTCGTGTTGCGCGCACGACACCACCGCGACCAGCACGGCAGACAACAGGAGTGAGCTCTTCATGCAGCCTGATGAATCACGACGCATGCCGGGCTAACTGGGCGGGATCGCAAGCCTCGAGCGGGTCCGGACCGCGCGGTGTGCGGATGTGCGCCGACGATCCGTGACACCGCGAGATGATCCTCGCGCAGCGCACGGCTCGCAGCGCGCCGGACTTATCGAAGTGCCGCGCGCGATCGCTGTTGACTCGAAGTCAAGAGCATGTGTGACAGCAGCGCAAGTTTCGGCCGCGTTGCTACATCGTGATCGAACGATGTAGCAGCACGCGCGCACCGACATTCACGTGTGTTCCTCGTCGTGAAAGTTGGTGTGTGCTCGCGAGTAATCATGCTCACGAGTGCAAATCGCAAAAACGAATTCGCGAGATTTCTCGTCGAGGAACTGCCAGCATGGTTCTCATGCGAACTCTCAGTTTGCTGATGTCCATGAGTGCTGTGTTGTTCGTCAGCGCGTGTACCAGCGAGGATCCGATGGTCGGCTATCGCTCGGACGGCGTGCTCGTCGAATGCAGCTCGCTCGGCGACGACGTGAACCTGTGCACGCCGGCCGACGGCGACGAGGTTTGCGAGACCTGGCAGGACGGTGGACCGGCGACGGTGCTGTGGCCGCCGAATCACAAGCTCTACACGTTCACGCTCGACGACTGCATCACGATCACCGAGACCGAGTGCGAGATCCCGGACCCGCCGACGCTCACCGGCGGCCAGGTCGATCGCTTCGCGGGCCTCGCGATCACGTCGATCACGTCGGACGAGGCGGTCGACGTCGGCGCGGGCGGCGATGGCAGCACCGGTGACTACGACGTCGCGATCGTCGATGACCAGACGTTCCAGCTGCGCTCGGAGCGCCAGGGCGACGCGGATGGCCGCGTGTACCGCGTGAACTTCGTGGACACGATCAGCGGCCGCACCGGCGTCTGCGAGTTCCTGGTGCCGCACGACCTCCGCACCCCCACGCCGGGCGCGGTCGACAGCGGCACGCAGGTGACCGTCACGCCCTGAGCCTCTCGGCGCGTTTCCCCACGGGCTGCACCGGCAACGGTGCAGCCCGTTGTCGTTTCGGCGAACATGGCGGCGCGTGGCCAGGACGATTCGCCGCGAGCAGATTCGCGAGCTGCCGTTTCGCCATGGCGCCCGGCCGAACCTCGGCGTCGAGGCGTTCCGGCTGTCCGAGCTCTACGCGCGCGCCGATCGCGCCGAGCTGGACCACGCGCTCGAGACCCCGCAGCGGCCGGAGTTCCACACGCTCTACGTCGGGCTGCGTGGCCAGGGCCGGCTCGTCGTCGACTTCACCCCGGTGCCGCTCGGCGCGCGCTGGCTGACCGTCGTCGCGCGCGGTCGCGTCCAGCAGTTCGTGCCCGATCGCGGAGTCGACGCGTGGATGATCCTCGTCGAGCCCGCGACCATCGTCGGCAGCTCGCTGCTCGCGCCGAGCTGGCCGGAGCCCGCGATCGAGCTCCCGGCCGCCGATCGCAAGGAGCTGATCGCGCTCGCCGAGCAGATCGCGGCGGAGCAGAGCAGGCCACCGGATCGCGTGCAGTCGCCGCTGCTCGCGACGCTCGTCAGCGCGTTGTTGCTCCGCGCGGAGCGCCTGCAGACCGGCTGGACGGTGCCGGACGGACCGCTCCAGCAGTTCTTCACCATCCTCGAACGCGACCACCTGCGCACGCGCTCGGTCGCGCACTACGCGAAGCACGCCGCGATCTCGCCGCGCCGGCTCGGCGAGCTGCTGCTCGCGCACACCGGCAAGAGCACGAAGCAGGTGATCGACGAGCGCGTCGTCCTCGAGTGCAAGCGGCTGCTCGTCCACACCGATCTGACGGTCAAGCAGCTCGCCGACCGCACCGGGTTCGCGGAGCCGACGAACCTCGTGAAGTTCTTCCGCCACCACACCCAACAGACCCCACTCGCGTTCCGCGCAGCGACGCGCACGTTTTTACCATCCGGCCGCCGGTCCTGACCTCGCACGGCCTGGCGATGCTCGTTAGCTTGCAGCGCATGAAGAACACGCTGCTGCTTGCCATGTCCCTCGCGCTCGCGACCGCGGGTGCGGCCCACGCCCAGGACCCCGCGTCGAAGCCGAAGCTCACGACGACGGTGTACACCGCGTCGCCGAGCGGGTTTCTCGTCAACTCGACGCTCGTCGCCGGTGACAAGGAGGCGGTGCTCGTCGACGCGCAGTTCACGCTCGCCGATGCGCATCGCCTGGTCGCGCAGATCCTCGAGAGCAAGAAGACGCTGACGACCGTCTACATCACGCACTTCCATCCCGACCACTACTTCGGGCTCGTCGCGATCAAGCAGGCGTTCCCGAAGGCGAAGCTCGTCGCGTTGCCCGCCGCGGCGGCCGAGATCAAGACGACGTGGAAGGACAAGGTCAAGCAGTGGGCCCCGATGTACGGCGCGCTCGTGCCGGCGCAGCCGATCGTCCCGGCGACGCTGACGTCGAAGACGATCACGCTCGAGGGCCAGGCGCTCGAGATCCACGCCGCGCAAGGTGACTCCGCGGACAACACGTACGTGTGGATCCCGTCGACGAAGACCGTGATCACGGGCGACATCGTCTACAACGGCGTCCACGCGTGGACGCGCGAGACCACGCCGGCGTCGCGCAAGGCGTGGATCCGGTCGCTCGACGAGCTCGCCGCGCTCGGCCCGACGACCGTGATCGCCGGCCACCAGGATCCGAAGGCGAAGTCGGACGCGTCCGCGATCAAGGCGACGCGCGACTACCTCGAGGCGTTCGATGCCGCGGTCGCGTCGTCGAAGAGCTCCGCCGAGGTCCAGCAGAAGATGAAGCAGAAGTACGGCGCGCTGCAGCTCGACATCATCCTGCAGCTCGGCGCCGACGCCGCGTTCCCGGCGAAGCCCTAGAACCGGGTCTCGACGAGCCGGCTCGCGAGCGCCTTGATCGACTTGTAGTCGGGCAGCTTCTTCCACGCGTGCTGCGCGAGCGTGACGTGCTCGCCGTCCTTGTCGATCCCGACGATGTACGGCGTACCCTGCTCGCGGATCACCGCGCTCGTCTCGACGTTGACGCTGCCGAGCGTCTTGTCATTCTGCGTGACCTTGAACTGGTAGACGTAGGCGAGGTCGCCCGAGGTGTCGAACGCCTCGTAGACGTAGACGTGGTACTTGCCGACCGCGAACTGGTCGTAGACGTACGACTTCAGCTTCTGCAGCTCGGGGTCCTTGCCGGACTTCCACATCGTGAACACGCGGTCGCGCGCCTTCTTGATCTCCGCCGGCTTGCCGAGCGCGACGTACGCCTGGACGAGCTTCTTCGCGGTCTGGAAGTCCTCGGGCGCGAGCTTCATCGCGATCGTCCACTTCGCCGCGGCCTTCGCGTAATCGCCGGTGTCGTAGTAGCTCTGGCCGGCGTTGTACGCGGCATCGACGTGCTTCGGATCTGCCTTGAGCGCGCGCTCGAACCGCACGATCGCTTCCTTCATGTTGCCGATCCGGCCGAGCACGACGCCGGCGTTGTATGGCGCGTCGGCGAGCCGGGCGTCGAGCTCGAACGCGCGGTCGTACGCGGCGACCGCCTCCTCGTTCTTGCCGCTGCGCGACAGCACCCAGCCCCGCGCGTAGTGCGCGTCCGGATCCTTGGGATTCTTGACGAGCAGCGCATCGAGCTCGGCGAGTGCCTGCTCGAGCTCCTTCGGCTGCTTCTGCTTCGCGATCGCGCGGTCGAGCACGGTCAGCGCGTCGGACTTCGGATCCGCCGCGGCCGTGGCGGCGAGGCCGCACACGAGCATCGTGACGAGGACCCATCTCATGACGCGGATCGTGACATGTCTACTGGATGACCGCGAAGGTCTGCTGATTGATCGCGACGAGCCGGCCGTCCTCGCCCCAGAGCTCGCGGGTCTCCAGGAAGTAGCCTTCGCCCATGACGGGGACGGTCCCTCGATAGAGTAGCGGAGCCTCGGCGGCGAGTCCGTCGACACCGCCCACGATATCGAGCGTGTAGGCAATGGTGGCGAGCGGACGCATCGTGTCCATTCGCACGAGCGCGGCCGGATACCAGGCGTCGGCGAGCGCGGCGATGTACGCGATGTCACGCGCAGGGCCCGGATCGCGCGGCCGGATCCAGCCGACGGTGACCGCGCGTGACGCGCGCGACATCGGCGTCCCGTCGACGAACCGGTACTCGAAGTGCTGCGCGAACTCGGGCCACATCATCGCGTCCTGCGATGCCATCGGCTCGATCGATTGCCACGGCGGCGCGACGGGCGCCACGAGGTCTCGCCATGCCGGCGAGCTACGCGTGCGGCCGGCAAGTGCAACGGCGTGCGCGATCGGTTGATCCGCTTGCACGATCATCGCGCGCAGCGCCGACAGCGAGCTGCCGTGGCGTAGCCGGTCGACCTCGATCCGCGCCGGCCCGGCCGCGAGCGGCGCGAACAGCTCGGCGGTCAGCGACCGGATCGATCGCTCGCGATCCTCGACCCGGTGCTCGATCGCGTGGATCATCGACGCGACGGTCAGCCCGCCGTACGCGCCGCGGCCCTGTCGCCAGCCCTCCGGCACGTCGAGCCGGAACGCGTTGCCATCGGGAACCGGCGTCGTGACGTCGAACAGCGACTGCATGGCGCTGTCGTACCGCGCCGCTCACTTGCCGTCGAGATATGCGCCGGAATGGATCTCGTACACGTACTTCGTCGGCACCGTGTAGTCGTGCTCGGGGATGTACTCGGTCATCGTGAACCGGTTCGCGCCCTGCTCCTTGTCGAACCGCAGCGTCCAGTTCCGGAACACGAGCTCGCGCAGCCCGGCCGGACCGGCGGCGGGGATCACCATGTCGTCGTGGAAGTGGATCTTGATCGCGTTCTTGTCGGACTCGTCGACGAACCAGTCGAGCTTCGTCCCGAGGTCGGACTTCTTGCCGGTCATCACGTCGTTCTGATCGAGCGCGTTCGGGCTGCCGTTGACGAGCATGCATTCGCGGTGGATGCCCGTGAAGTCGGGCCGCAGCTCGAGCCAGATGCAGCTCGTCTGGATCCGGTTGTCGCGCTCGAGCGCGTCGGTGATCGCACCGACGAGATCCTTGCCCTTGCCGTCGACGGCGAGCACCACGCGATCGGCCATGTACAGCGAGCGCGTCGCGTACTCGCCGACTGTCGCGGCCCACGTGCCGGCGAGCAGCTGCTCCTGGCTGTTCGGCGCGCGCTTCGGTGTCGTCCACGCGATCTGCTTCGCCGGCGGCACGCGCGGCCGCTTCGCGGGCACTGGCTTTGCGACCGCGGCGACGTCACTGCCTGTCATCGACAGCGTCGGCTCCGCGACCGGATCGACACGCCCGGGATCCGGCTTGCGTTCGCACGCCGAGACGACGACCACCACCAAGATCAAAGTGCGCACGTCGCGACTATCGTCGCGCGGCGTCGCTCAGTCGAGCGCTTCGATCACGAGCCGGCCGTTGACCTGGCGGATCGTGAACCGCCGCATCGGCGGAGCGTACGGGCGCGCGAACGGATCGAACGGGCTGCCCCAGCCGCGGCCGCGACGCTCCCACGCGTCGGCACCGAGCACCTCGACCGGGCGCGGGCCGCCGTAATCGGCAAACTCGTGCGCCATCATCCGGGCGACCCGCGCCTCCTGGGTCGACATCATCCACAGAAACGGCGCGAGCACGAGCAGCTGGTAGGCGCCCATGAGGCCGAGGATCACGAAGCCGATCGTCGCGACGCGCGCGACGGTGACCGCGATGTCGGTCGCGCGCACGTAGTCCATCTTGCGAGCGAGCAGCGCGCGCAGGATCCGGCCGCCGTCCATCGGCAGCGCCGGGATCAGGTTGAAGCCGGCGATCACGAAGTTGACCCAGCCGATCATCGCGAAGAACGGCGAGTGCAGCAGGCCGCCGAGCCCGAGCCCGAGGCCACCGAGCATCAGCGAGACCGCGGGGCCGGCCGCCGCGATCGCGATCTCGTGATTCGCGGTGCGCGGCAGCTGCACCATCTTCGCGGCGCCGCCGAAGAACGACAGCTCGATCCCCGAGACGTGGACACCGAGCCGGCGCGCGACCAGTGCGTGTCCGAGCTCGTGCAGCAGCACCGAGCCGAACGCGAGCAGCACGACGAGCACGCCCGCGAGCCCACCCCACGCGACGAGCACGACGCCGAGCAGCAGGATGAAGCTGAGGTTGATTTCGACGGGGAAACCCAGCACCCGTCCGAGACGCCAGGATCTGAACATGCACGGAATGTGCGTACGGCATCCCGCTTGTAAAGACCGTCGGCCCTGACTGTTCGGGGAGGAAACCCCTGGCCGCAACAAAACTTAGTGAATGCGTGCGCGCGTCCGAAGCGTTCGGAGTCAGGGATACGCGACCGCGATGCCGACCGGCTCGGCGTCGACGAGCTGGCCGATCCGGCGCGCGAGCTCGAGCCGATCTTCGGGTGCGATCCACGGGATCGCGACGCGGCCGAGGTCGCGACCGTCGGGCGCCGCGAACCGGATGAAGTCGCCGATCACGGTGATGCCGAACCGCGAGCGCACGGTCAGCTCCTGCCGCCGGCCGGCATCGTGGATCACGATGCAGCCGTCGTCGTGGACCTCGAGCACGAGCCGCGCGCGGTCGCGAAACAGCCGGCGCGCGTAGACGAGGAATCGATCGCCGCGATCGGCGACGAGCACCTTGTCGAGCCCGCGGCCGATCTCGAACGCGCGCCGGATGTCGCGCGCGTACGCGCCGAGGTGCGCGCGCACGCGATGCGCGAGGCGATCGAGCGTCGCGAGCGCGGGCAGCCCTTCGGGCTCGAGCAGGTTGACCGGCTCGACCCCGAAGATCCGGCGCACGCCGCCGGGCAGCTCGAGCCAGATCCCGAAATCCTCGTGCGGGACGTCGCGCGCGGTGATCAACCGGCCTGCGATCTTGAACGACTGCCGCTTGTCCTTGCGGCGATGCTCGATCAGCGTCGCCATCTCGTCGACGATGTGCAGCGTGCGGCTCGCGACCGTCAGCTTGACGATGCGCGGGCCGAGCTCCGCGCGCAGCGTGCCCTCGGCGGTGACCGCCTCGATCGCGTCGGCCGAGTCGTCGCGATACGCCACCAGACGAGGGTAGCCGACGTCACGTCGCGCGGGTATAACCGCGCCGCTCGCCACGTGGCGTGGGGGCCCCGCCGGAGAAGCCATGACCGCTCAGTACACGTACGTGATGAAGGATCTGCGCAAGATCGTGCCGCCCAAGCGCGAGATCCTCAAAGGAATCTGGTTGTCGTTCTACCCGGGCGCCAAGATCGGCGTCCTCGGGAACAACGGCGCCGGCAAGAGCACGCTGCTGCGCATCATGGCGGGAGTCGACAAGGACTTCCTCGGCGAGGCGTGGGCCGCGCCCGGCCTCAAGGTCGGCTACCTGTCGCAGGAGCCGCAGCTCGACCCGACGAAGTCGGTCAAGGAGAACATCGACGAGGGCGTCGCCGAGACCCGCGCGCTGCTGCAGCGGTTCGAGGATCTGTCGATGAAGCTCGGCGAGGACATGCCCGAGGACAAGATGAACAAGCTCCTCGAGGAGCAGGGCCGCCTCCAGGATCAGATCGACGCCGCGAACGCGTGGGAGCTCGACCACACCGTCGAGATGGCGATGGACGCGCTGCGCTGCCCGCCCGGCGATGCCGACGTCACGAAGATCTCCGGCGGCGAGCGCCGCCGCGTCGCGCTGTGCCGGCTGCTGCTGAGCAAGCCCGACATGCTGCTGCTCGACGAGCCGACGAACCACCTCGATGCCGAGAGCGTCGCGTGGCTCGAGCGGATGCTCGAGGAGTTCCGCGGCACGGTCGTCGCGGTCACGCACGATCGCTACTTCCTCGACAACGTCGCGAAGTGGATCCTCGAGCTCGATCGCGGCGAGGGCCACCCGTTCGAGGGCAACTACTCCGGCTGGCTCGAGCTCAAGGCGAAGCGGCTCAAGGACGAGGAGCGCCAGGCCGACGCGCGGGCGAAGATGCTCGCGCGCGAGCTCGACTGGGTGCGGTCGTCTCCGAAGGCGCGCCAGGCGAAGAGCAAGGCGCGTCTCGCTCGCTACGACGAGATGATGAACGAGGCGCAGAAGGAGCAGCGCGATCCGTCGCTCGAGATCGTGATCCCGCCGGGCCAGCGCCTCGGTAACGAGGTCGTCGTGTTCGAGGGCGTCAGCAAGTCGTTCGGTGATCGGCTGCTGATCGACAACCTGTCGTTCAAGCTGCCGCGCGGCGGCATCGTGGGCGTGATCGGCCCGAACGGCGCCGGCAAGACCACGCTGTTCCGCATGATCATGGGGCAGGAGAAGCCGGACAAGGGCACGATCAAGATCGGCGAGACCGTCAAGCTCGGCTACGTCGACCAGAGCCGCGACGCGCTCGACGCGAACAAGACGATCTACGACGAGATCTCCGAGGGCGCCGAGTCGCTGACGCTCGGCGACCGCCAGGTCAACGCGCGCGCGTACGTCTCGAGCTTCAACTTCAAGGGCTCGGACCAGCAGAAGAAGGTTGGCATCCTGTCCGGCGGCGAGCGCAACCGCGTCCACCTCGCGAAGATGATCAAGCGCGCGGGCAACGTGCTGCTGCTCGACGAGCCGTCGAACGACCTCGACGTCGACACGCTGCGCGCGCTCGAGGACGGGCTCGAGAAGTTCCCGGGCTGCGCGGTCGTGATCAGCCACGATCGGTGGTTCCTCGATCGCATCGCGACGCACATCCTCGCGTTCGAGGGCGACTCGCACGTCGAGTGGTTCGAGGGGAACTTCGCAGACTACGAGGCCGATCGGCACCGCCGGCTCGGCTCGGACGCGGACCAGCCGCACCGGATCAAGTACAAGCCGATCCGCGCCTGACGTACGCTCGTCGGTGTGACGAGCCGGGCCGCGCGAATGCTCGAGCAGTGCGTCGCGTCGCCCGACGACGACGAGCCGCGGCTCGTGTGGGCGGACGCGATCGGCGGCGAGCGCGGCGAGCTCGTCGTGCTGCAGTGCGATCTCGCGCGTGGTGGCCTCGCTCCGCGCGAGGTCGCGGTGCGGCGGCGTCGCGAGCGCGAGCTGCTCGCACGCCACGGCGCGGGTTGGTCCGGCCTCGCCGGTCTCGCGACGCGCTGGAACTTTCATCGCGGGTTTGTCGAATCGGTGCGCGTCGAGCTCGGCGCGTTCGCGCGTGACCCGGGGGCGGTGCTCGCCGCCGTGCCGCTCGCCACCGGCATCGCGATCACGGATCTGTGCGCGGCGCGGCGCGCGCCCGAGGCGCTCGGGTTGCTCGGCAGCGTGTTCGCGCACCCGGCGTTCAGGCGCGTGCGCGCGCTCGAGATCGTCGAGCCCGTGGACCTCGATCCTGCGAGCGGGCGCGTAGTGCCGCTTGCCGACGACGTCGCGGCACTGCTGGCCGCCTACGGCGTGGGGCACGTCACGGCGCTCGGGATCACCGGCGGCTCGCTCGGCGAACGCGGGATGGAGGCACTCGGCGCGCTCGCGGAGCACGCGACGCTGTCGCGACTGTGGCTGCGCGACCAGGCGCTACGCACCGACGATGTCCGCGTGCTGTTGCGCCGCTTCCCGGATCTCACGACCCTCGAGCTCGGTCGCGACCGTCTCGAGCTCGGCGAGCTCGAGGTGTTGCTCGATCGCCCGCTGCGTTCGTTGACGCTCGGCAAGCAACACACCGAAGGATTCGCGCGGCTTGCTGCGAGCACCGCGGCGACCACGCTCGAGCACCTCGCATTGCTCGACTTCGACGCGTCAGGCCCGCTGACGGACATCCGGTTTCCCGCGCTGCATTCGCTCGAGTTGACGCTCGCCGGGCCCTCGGATCGATTCGTCGAACAGCTCGCGAGCTTCGAGCTGCCCGCGCTGCGCGAGCTCGCGATCGCACCGCACGCGTCCGCGAGAACGCTGTCGCAGATCGCCGAGCGCTTCGGCCGTCAGCTCGACGTGCTCGACGTGCGGAGCTGCGACACGACGTGGCAGGGCACGATCGCCGGCGAGCTGCTCGTCGAGGACGTCACGCCGCCGCGGTTGCCGCATCCGACCGCGCCGCCCAGGCTCGCGACGTCGTCGCGTTGACGTCAAGGGCGCGGCGACGGCGGCTTCGGCTCATCGCGCGTGTGATAGTGGTGCGGGCGTAGTCGCAGCTCGGCGACGAGCGGGCGGTGGTCGCTGGCGCGCCGCGCGAGATCGCTGTCGCAACGCGAGAGCCGGAGGAAGTCCATGTCGCCGCGCACGAAGATCGCGTCGAGCGAGCGCAGCGGGCCCCACGCGGGAAACGTCAGCGGCCGGCGCTCGATGCCGCGAAACCCGGCGGGCGCTAGCAGGTCCTTGAGACCGCCGTAGACATCGTTGAGATCGCCGCCGACGACGACCGGCGTGTCGTGATGGAGGTGCTGGAACGGGTGGCTGTCGAGGAACTTCTGCAGCTGGATGCGGCGCTCGAAGCGCGCGAGCCCGAGGTGCATGTTGTAGACGTGGATCGTGCGGTCGATGTCGTCGTGGCGGACGCGCAGCACGCTGTGCAAGGCGCTGCGGCGCTTCTTGAACCGGATCGACAGATCGATATTCGTGCTCTCGATCAATGGATAACGCGACAGGATCGCATTGCCGTACTGGCCACCACCGCGGACATCGACATTCGGATACCACGCGCGATGCGGCAGGCCGAGCTCTTCGCCCAGCAGGTCGACCTGCTTGTCACCGCGCGACCGCGAGACGCCGGCGTCGACCTCCTGGAGCATCAGCACGTCGACGTCGAGCTTGTGAATCACCTCGACGATGCGCGTCGGATCGTACTTGCGATCGACGCCGCCGATGCACTTGTGGATGTTGTAGCTGAGGACGCGCAGCTTCACGATGCGCCTCCGCCGAGCTGCGCGACGACCACGGTCTCGTCGTCGGCGGGCGGCCGGCCGGCACGGTGCGCGGCGATGCCGGCCTGCACGATGTCGTGGACGTACTGCGGTGCGAGCTTCGGTGCGTCGAGTCGCTTCAGCACGTGCTGCAGCCGTCGATCTCCGTACGGCCGACCAGACGGATCCTGCGCCTCGATCACACCATCGGTATACACCACGACGAGATCGCCAGTCTGCAATGGCTTGTGTTGCACGCGCGGCACGGCGGGTGCACCGCTGCCGAGCGGGTTGCCGCGGCCGACGAGAGCGTGAAGCTCCACTGACGCAGTGGCGGGACGGCACAAGTACGGCGCGGTGTGACCGCACGACACGAACCGGATCTCGTGCGCGCTCGGATCGAGGATCGCCGCGAAGCACGTCATCGCGAGCTCGCCGCCGCCGACCCGGCGAACCGCAGCGTCGAGCGCGTGAACGAGCGCGCCGAGCTCGAGCGCGTCGGGATCGCGGCGCACGCAGACGTCGCACGCGCCGACCGCGGCGGCGGTGACCATCGCCGAGGCGACGCCGTGACCGGTGACGTCACCGATCGCGATCAGCACGCGCCCCGCCGCGAGCGGATACACCGCCCAGAAATCGCCGGCACACCGGGTCGCTGGTCGCCACGAGCCGACGACGCTGACGTCGCCGTGGACGTGCGGCCCGCGCCCCGGCAACAGCTCCGCCTGGACGGTCGCCGCGAGCTCGACCTCGCGCGCGAGCGCGGCACGCTCGGCCGCCCGGCGTGCCATGCGCGCGTGGAGCAGCGCCTCGGCGAGTCGCTCGGCGACGCGCTCGACGAAGCCGAACCGGCGCGACCGCAGCCGCGCCGCCTTGTCGATCACGATCACGCCGAGCAGCTCGTCGGCGCTGACGACGAGCACGATCGCGCGCGCGTCGTGGCGCTCGAACAGCTGGCGCGCGACGTCGCGGAGGTCCTCGGGGATCACCTCGAGATCGTCGGCGAACACGACATTCGTGCCGCGCGCGTGCGCGGACTCGACGAGCGCCGCGACGAGCAGCGGATCGGGCGCGAGCTCCTCCGCGAGCGGCTCGCCGCGCGCGTCGGTCCAGCCCCAGTCCTCCTCGGACGCGAGCAGCAGCTTCGGCCGTACGCCGACGCCGAGATCGACGATGTCGTGCGCGAGCTGCGCGATCGCCGGCGGCTCGGTCAGCGTGCGGCCGCGGCGGACGAGCTGCGCGAGCAGGCGCTCGAGCGGCCCCTCGCCGCCGCGCGCGCCGCGATCGATCAGCGCGATCGTGGCGATCGTGCTGCGCACGCCGACGAACGACAGTGCCAGGACTGTTGTCGCGGCCCACCACGGAGCGGGATCGACCTGCGCGAGCGACACCCAGCCGAGCAGCACCGCGCCCGCGAAGTGTGCGACGAGCAGGGGCGGCATCGTGTCGACCGCGCGCACGCGCAGCAGGTCCTCGACGACGAGCGCGCGCACGACGAGCAAGCTACCGATCCCCGACAGCAGCCAGCCGAACGGGAACACGCCGATGCCATACGACAGCGCGACGTCGCCGAGGCCGGCGTACGTGACGAGGTTCGCGACGAGCGCGGCGCGCAGCTGGCGGCGCTCGTCGGACGGCGGCCGGAACAGCGCGGCGCGGCCGAGCAGCACGAAGCCCGGCGTCGAGATCACGACCGTGTTCGCGAGCGCGACCCACGCCCACGGTCCCGCGACCGGAAACCAGAATCCGGCGAGTCGCTGCACGCCGCCGACCGCCGCACCGGTCATCGCGATCACGACGACCCACACGAGCGCGTTCGCGATCAGGATCCACACGAGCACGCGCAGCTCGCGATAGCGACGGATCAACGACAGCTGGAAGCCCGCACCGGCCGCGGCCGCGAGCGGGATCCACGCCGAGGCGACCCGAAACATCGTCTCGGCCGCGCGCGGCTCGACGATCGACGGCGACAGCATGACCACCGTGGCGTACGGCAGCAGCGACAGACAGTGGGCGAGCAGGAACCCGCGCAGCCGCGCCGAGCCGCGCATCACCGCCGTGTACGCGATCACGATCAGCAGCGCGGCCGGTGCGAGCGCGAACGGCAACGACAGCAGGTGCGGCTCGTAGCTCGCGGTCGACCACAGGTCAGGCGACAGGGTCATGATCGACGCATCGACTGTATCTCGTGTACGATGCCACCGTGGCCGATGCGCGCAATCCTTCGGGTAGGAGGCCGCCGGTGCTCCCGCTGCCCGCGCCGCCCGATGAAGATCATCGCGACGTCGCGCGCGCGCCGCGTGGCCGCCGCGTCGCCCCGAATGCCGAGGTCACGTCCGAGCTGCCCCGGTTGCCCGAGGTCGAGCTGCACGAGGAGGCGAGCGAGGTCCGCGTCGATCCGCGAGCGCTGTCGCCGGGCCGCGGCGAGCTGACCGGAGCGCGTGCGCTCAGCACGATCCATCCCCACGTCACGACGCGGACGAACCGCCAGACCGCGCCGGAAAAACCGCTGAAGCCGAAGCCGGCGCAGGCGCGGCCCGCAGCCGCACCGGCGATGACAACGCCGCGCCCACCGCCGCGCAGCAACTCGAGCAACCGCGTCCATACCGCCGAGCAGTCGAGCCTGATCGGGGGCCGCTACCAGATCGTCTCGCGCATCGGTCAGGGCGGCATGGGCAAGGTCTACAAGGTCACGCACGCGCACCTGTCGCGCACGTTCGCGCTGAAGATCATCTCGAACACCGTCGCCGAGACCGACGAGGCGCGCGAGCTGTTCTATCGCGAGGCGCGGTTCGCGTCGGCGATGGCGCACCAGAACATCACCGCGGTGGTCGACTTCGGCGAGGACGAGAAGGTCGGGATGTTCATGGTGATGGAGTTCGTCGATGGCGAACCCCTGAACCGCATCCTGTTTCGCGAGAAGCGGCTCGGCGTGCGCAAGGCGTGCGAGATCGTGCTGCAGGTCGCCGAGGCGCTGCACTACATCCACAAGCAGAACGTCGTCCACTGCGACATCAAGACCGAGAACATCCTGATCTGCGAGGAGGAAGGCGAGGGCAAGCGGACGAAGATGCTCGTCAAGCTGCTCGACTTCGGGCTCGCTCGATCGCTGACCGCATCGCGCGCGTCGACGTCGCTGTCCGGCACACCGCACTACGTCGCGCCCGAGCGGATCCGCGGCGAGCCCGCGTCGCCGGCGAGCGATGTCTACGGCGTCGGCATCCTGCTCTACGAGCTGCTGACCGGTCAGGTGCCGTGGGACGGCCCGGTGCAGAAGATCCTCGCCGGTCACCTCGACGAGAAGCCGCGCCCGCTGTCGCAGATGATCGAGGGCGGCGTCGATCCGGCGCTCGAGCGGCTCGTCTATCACGCGCTCGAGAAGCGGCCGGCCGAGCGCCACAAGGACATGGCCGCGTTCATCTACGAGCTGCGCACCGTGATGGACATGCTCGGGTTCGGCCGCCGCGCGCGCGGAGGACCGTCGAAGCGCGTCGTGATCGAGCAGCGCGCGCCCGAGACGAGCCGGCGCGACGAGCTCGCACGGATCGCGTTCGATGCGTGCCGGCTGCCGCTCGCGCTCGTCACGCCGCAGGGCGTGATCGTCGCGGCGAACCCGGCGTTCGCGAAGTTCGTGATGGGCGTCGTCGTCGAGGTCGAGGGCTTTCCGATCCGGTCGACGCCGCTCGCGAGCGCGTGGTCGACCTGTGACCAGGATCTCGAGCGCACGCTCGCCGGCGATCCGATCCGCCGGATCATCGAGATCGATGTCGCCGACGGCGAGGTCCGCCGCCTGCTGCTGTGGCTCGACGCGGTGTCCCGCGACCACGTCGTGCTCGGCGTCCAGCCGCTGGAGCTATAGACGATCGGGCCGAGGACGACTACGTTCCCCGGCCATGAGGATCGCAAGGACCGCGGCGTATTTCGTGCCGCTGCTCGTCGTCGCGACCATGGCTCGATCGGCGCTGGCCGAGCCATGCGTGCGCAAGGACTTCAAGACCCAGCTCGTCAAGGAGGCGTGCGACAAGGGCGGCCAGCCGGCGGCCAAGGAGGCGATGAAGGCCTTCAACAAGGAGCACAAGATCAAGTCGTGCAACCAGTGCCACACGAAGCTGGCACCGAGCTACGACCTCAAGCCGGACGCGGTCGATCAGTTCGCGAAGCTCGGCGGCACGCTGCTCGTCGGTGGCTCGGCCGCGAAGCCGGCTCCGACGCCGACGCCGGTGCCGTCGCCGCCGCAGAAAGACGTCAAGCCCGCGGGCGATGACAAGGCCGCCGGTGGCGCGGCGCAGCTGCGGCCGCCGGTGCCGTCGGACGATCCCAAGATCGAGTTCGAGAAGTACACGCTACCGAATGGCCTCGAGGTGATCCTCGCGTCGGACAAGACCGTGCCGCTCGTCGCGGTCAACGTCTGGTACCACGTCGGCTCCGGCTACGAGCAGTACGGCAAGAGCGGCTTCGCGCACCTGTTCGAGCACATGATGTTCCAGGGCAGCAAGCACGTCGGCGAGGACAAGCACTTCCCGATCCTGCGCAAGATCGGCGACAGCAACGTCAATGGCACGACGAACCTCGATCGCACGAACTACTTCGAGGTCGTGCCGTCGAATCAGGTCGAGACCGCGCTGTGGCTCGAGAGCGATCGCATGGGCTATCTGCTGCAGCCACCGAAGGGCGTCGACTTCAAGACGAGCCTCGACAACCAGATCGAGGTCGTGCGCAACGAGCGCCGGCAGCGCTACGACAACGCGCCGTACGGCAAGGCGCTGTTCGCGCAGTTCGCGGGCCTCTACCCCGAGCGTCATCCGTACCGCTACCTGACGATCGGCAAGCACGAGGATCTCGCGAAGGCGTCGGTCGACGACGTCAAGGGCTTCTTCAAGACCTGGTACGTGCCCGCGAACGCGACGCTCGCGATCGTCGGTGACTTCGAGGTCCCGGCGATGAAGAAGCTGATCGAGAAGTGGTTCGGTGCGTTCCCGAAGAGCGCGAAGCCAACGCCGGTGCCGGTGCCGGCGCCCACGATCAAGAGCAACGAGACCGTCGTCAGCGACGAGTTCGCGAAGCTGCGCCAGATCCGGTTCTCGTGGCACACGCCCGCGAACTTCGGCGACGGCGACGCCGAGCTCGACGTCGTCGCGGACGCGCTCGAGCGCGAGGGGCCGGGCCGGCTCTACAAGGCGCTGGTCTACGATCGTCCGATCGCGGTCAGCGTCGACGCCGGCCAGCAGGGCGCCGCGTTCTCCGGCATCTTCAGCATCACGGTCACGCTGCGCAGCGAGGGCAACCTCGACGAGGTGAAGAAGATCGTGATGGCCGAGGTCGCGAAGATCACCAAGGAGCCGCTGACCGAGAAAGAGCTCGCGCGCGTCGTGACCGCCGTCGAGGCGAGCAAGATCCGCAGCCTCGAGACCGTGATGGGTCGCGCCGAGTCGCTGCAGAGCTACAACCACTACCTCGGCGATCCCGCGAAGATCACGTGGGACCTCGATCGCTACCGCAAGACGAACCCCGAGAAGATCCGCGCGACGGCCGCGAAGTACCTGCTGCCGGATCGCGTCGTCATCACCATCACGAACCCTGCCACCGCGGGAGCCAAGAAATGATCCGCTGCACGATGATCCTCGGCGCGCTCGCTGTCGCGGCCTGCGGCCCGAAGCCGGCCCCGGCGAACCTGCCGCCGCCGGTCGCGAACCCCGAGCCCGCCCCGACGAACCCCGATCCTCGCCCACCGACGCAACCGGAGGCCCCGATGCAACCGCAGGTCACGCAGACCGCGACGCCGCAGGAGCTCGCGTTTCCCGAGGAGGAATTCCGCAACTCGCAGCCGCCGCCCGGCCCGCAGCGGCCGTTCCGGCTACCGAAGGTCAAGCCGTTCACGCTCAAGAACGGCATCAAGGTCTACCTCGTCGAGCAGCACGCGCTGCCGATCGTGTCGATGGACCTCAACTTCGACGGCGGCGGGATGGTCGATCCGAAAGGCAAGGAGGGGCTCGCGAGCGTCTGCATGTCGATGCTGACCGAGGGCACCGACAAGCTCGACAAGATCCAGTACGCCGAGGCGCTCGCCGACGTCGCGTCGTCGATCAGCACGTATGCGACCGACGACAGCGCGGGCGTCACGCTCGGCAGCCTGACGAAGCACCTGCCGGCGACGTTCGAGCTGTTCGTGCAGACGGTGCGCGCTCCCGGCTTCCGCGCATCGGACTTCGACCGCATGATCAAGCGCCGGATCGAGAGTGTGCGGCAGTCGAAGGGCAACCCGGCCTCGGTCGCGAACCGCGTCAGTGGCACGGTGCTGTACGGCGCCGAGCATCCGTTCGGCTCGGTCGTCACCGAGGAGTCGCTCGCGAAGCTGACGCTCGACGACTGCAAGGGCTTCGTCACGACGTACCTCAAGCCGGGCAACGCGCGGCTGTTCGTCGTCGGCGATCTGACCGAGGCGCAGGTGCGCAACTACTTCGACAAGGGCGAGCTCGCGAGCTGGAAGGGCACGGCATCGAAGCTGCCGGCGCTCACCCAGCCGAAGACGATGACCGGCCGGATCTTCTTCGTGCACATCCCGGGTGCCGCGCAGTCGCAGGTGTCGATGCTGCACTTCGGACCGAAGCGGAACGCGCCGGACTACTTCGCGAACACGATGATGGCATCGGTGTTCGGCGGCAGCTTCTCGAGCCGGATCAACATGAACCTGCGCGAGAACAAGGGTTACTCGTACGGCGCGCGCGGCGGCTTCAACTACACGAAGCAGTACGGCACGTTCGCCGCGAGCGCGTCGGTGCGCACGGACTCGACGTACCAGACGCTGCTCGAGATCGATCGCGAGGTGAAGGAGCTCGCGACCGGTAAGACGCCCATCACGAAGGACGAGCTCGAGCGCGAGAAGAACGGCGCGATCCTCGGGCTGCCGGGCCAGTTCGCCACCGCCCAGGCCGCGCTCGGTCAGTACCGCCGGCTCGTCTATTACGGACTCCCGCTCGACTACTACAACTCGTTCGTCGCGAAGATGGGTCAGGTCAACGAGGCGCAGGTCAAGGCGGCCGCCAAGAAGCAGCTCAAGCCCGACAAGGCGGTGTACCTCGTCGTCGGAGATGGCGACGCTCCCGTGATCGTGCGTGATGGTGCGAAGGACGTGCCCTACACGAAGAACGGCAAGGCGCTGACGCTGCGCGAGGCGCTCGCGGACCTCGCGAGCCGCGGCGATGTAGGCGCGGGTGGGCTTGTCGAGCTGGATGCCGACGGCAAGCCCAGGAGCTGACATCCCGTTACCTCGTCGATCACCGACGGAGGCCGACGAGTTCTAGTCGGCGCGCCGAATCCTTCCTAGAATGGTCCAGGCCATTTGGAGGGTTACGTGATGCGCCGCCGCCGAACTGCACGAGCACGCGAGCGTGGCAACGCCATGCTGCTGTCGATGATCGTGCTGACCGCGCTCGCGACCTTGAGCGGGCTGACCGTCGTCTCCGTGCAGGGCGGCATCACGACGTCGAGTAACGATCGGTTTCATCAGATCGCGGTCTACGCCGCGGAGTCCGGTGGCGCCGCTGCGATGGACTTCCTGCGCAAGAACGTCAACAAGGTGACGGGCTGGCAGAAGTTCATCTCGGCGAACAACGCGAATCCGCAGCAGCCGAACATCCCCGGCAACAACGCGCCGATCGGCACGCCCGGCAACCTGTTCTCGACGGACATGCAGGGCTGGTACTCGGTGACGATCCTCAACAACCGATCGGATCCGGGCTTCACGACCGGCGCCGACTCCGACAAGCGCGTGATCATTCGCTCGACGGGCTACGGCCCGAACGGCGCGATCGCGATCATCGAATGGGAGATCAGCGCGGCGAACATCACCGGTCTCGGCCGTCCCTGTCCGGGCTACGGACAGAAGGGCATGGGCGAGGACGGCGCGGGCCGTAACGACTGTCTCGGCACGATCAACACCGGCACGACGGCGACGTTCCGTCCGGGAGGCTGACCATGAGCAAGAGCAAGCAACGCACGCGCATCTGGTCGTTCGGGATCGTGCTGGGCACGCTCGGGCTCGCGCTCGTCGCGGCACCGTCGGAGGCGCAGCTCGCGACCTCGAGCTGTCCCCAGACCTCGACGAGCACGGTGTGGACCGGCGCGACGCTCGACGCGAACACGACGAAGAGCGGCACGACGTTTGGCTCCGGCGTGCTGTCGCTGACCCGCAACGCGGAGCAGTTCACGCGCCGTCAGCTGACGATGTCCGCGATCGACGTCTCGCTCGCCGCGCGCGGTGACTTCAACAAGGACGGCTGGCCAGACTTCGTGGGCGGCGCCGAGAGCATCACGAACAACCTGCGCATCTTCCAGAACTTCACGTGGCAGAACGAGAACTGCACGACGTCGGCATGCACGGCGTATGCGGGCGCGCAGCCGAACTGGAACGATCCGACGTTCACCGTCGATCCGAAGTTCACGAACGTTCGCAGCCTGAACTTTGCCTACAAGGGCCACATGGGCCTGACGACCGGCGACTTCAACGGCGACGGCTGGGACGACATCTTCGTCGCGTACGCGCCCGCGACGACGACGACCGGTGGCGCGGTCGACGATCCGATCACGACGCTGCACGCGTACATGAACACGGCGTCGAACGACGCGAGCGGCAACCCGCAGTTCGGTGCGGCATACGACGCGCAGCAGGGCTTCTCGGTCAACCAGGTGCTCGGCGACATCACGTGGTCCGGTACGTTCCTCGCGAGCGTCGACTACAACGGCGACGGTAAGCTCGACGTGCTCGTCGGCAGCGACAAGCAGAACGGCTCGATCCGGATCCTGCTCAACAACTGCCCGGCCACGCTCGTCAACGGCCTGCAGAAGTGCAGCACCGCGCCGCTGTTCACCGACGGCGGCTACCTCAAGAGCGATCTCAACATCGGCAACACCGGGTTTGGCACCGCGCAGGGCGGCATGCCGATCTTCGCGTACCGCGACGTCGACGGCGATGGCCTGAACGACCTGATCGTCGGCGCGCCGAACTGCTGCGCCGAGGTCAACCAGCGGCTGCGCCTGTTCAAGGGCTGCTCCGGCGGCACGGGCTGCACGGCCGGCCTCGAGAACACCGCGTCGCAGAGCATCGCGTTCAGCGGCGCGCTGACGCTGATCTCGATCAGCGACGCGTCGAAGGACGGCAAGTTCGACCTGATCGTCGGCACCGACGGCAAGAACTACGACACCGCGAACAACGGCGGCACGACGTACTACTACCGCAACAACGGCACCGCGACGCCGTTCTCCGGCGGCGTCACGTCGCAGCTGACGTATCGCGGTACCTCGACCGGCCAGGTCGACGATTTCGACTTCGGCTTCGTGATCGATTACGACCGCGATCCGAACTCGACGCCCGACGTGCTGGTCGCGAACGGTAACCAGACGACCGGCTACTTCATGGTCGCGAACCGGATCAGCTCGATCTTCGTCAACTGTGGCGATGCGATCTCGGGCGTGATCGATCTCGGCAGCCTGAGCTCGACGGAGATGGTCGTCACCGCGGCGCGCGTCACCCCGACGTTCGCGCTCAACGGCGGCACGATGACGTTCTGGATGTCGAACGAAGAGCCGCCGAACTGGGTGCAGGCGAGCCTGTGCGCCGGCAGCTCGACCGATTACTGCGTCAGCTTCCCGAAGCCGGTCGGCCGCACGGTGCGGTGGAAGGCCGTGCTGTGCACGAACACCGCCGGCAACGTGACGCCGACGCTGACCGCGATGAGCGCGAAGTTCGACTACACGACCGCGCGCGAGCACTACCGCGCCGGCATCGTCGTCAACGACGGTGTGTCGTACGTCGGCGCGTTCGTCCAGCCCGGCGAGCGCGGCAAGTTCTACGCGATCAACGCTGGCCTCTCGACGGTGTACTGGGAGGCGGCCGCGAAGCTCGACGCGCTCGCCGACAGCGCGCGCAAGATCTACACCGCGGTGCCGAACCTGTCGGTGCGGCTCGACTTCGACACCGCGAACGCGACGAACCCGCTGCTCCAGAACGCGCTCGCGACGCCGGACAGCACGACGACGACGAACCTGATCAACTGGGTCCGCAGCGCGCGGTTCGGCGTCGGCTCGACGACGAATCCGCTCAGCCGCCTCGGGGCGATCGAGAACTCGACACCGGCGGTGCTCACCGCGCCGGCGCGCCCGAGCTTCTACTCGTTCGTCACCGCGCTCGATCGTTCGCGGATCGACACGTTCATCACGAACAACGCGGGGCGCCTCCCGCTGACGCTGTTCGGCGCGAAGGACGGCATGATCCACGCGCTGCACACGCGGCCGACCGACATCAGCAACACGATCAACGGCAAGGAAGCGTGGGCATTCATCCCGCCGACCGTCGCGGCCGGCATGCTGTCCGACATGACCGCGACGCAGGCCGCGAACACGACGCTCGGCGGCAACAACCCGCGGATCGCGTACTACCCGGACGGCTCGCCGACGCTCGCGGACTTCCATGCGGGCAACGGCGTGTTCAAGACCGTCGCGATCGTCAGCGAGGGCAACGGCGGGCGCAGCATCACGACGCTCGACGTCACGCAGACGATCGATCCGGTCACCCAGGCCGTCACCGGCCCGGTCCCGATGTGGTCGGCGACGCCGGGTGATGGCGAAGCGGGCCACGCGTTCTCGAAGCCCGCGGTCGCGCGCGTGCTGATCAACAACGCCGAGCGCACGTTCGTGATCGCCGCGACCGGCATCGACTTCGCGGACACGCTCGACCAGAAGGGCCGCGTCGTGTCGGCGTACGACATCACGAACGGCCAGCTGATCTGGAAGTTCCAGACCAAGTGCCCGGTCACGAGCGACATCACGGTGTACGAGACCGACGACACCGCGGAGTTCGGGCGGCCGACGCTGAACGGCTTCGCGGACCGCGTGATCTTCGCGGACAAGTGCGGCTACGTGTACAAGCTCGCGCCGGGCGTCGACCTCGCGGGCGCGTGGTACGAGAACCCGAACTTCGGCACGATCCTCGCGAACACGACGCCGAACGGCAAGAAGCAGTACGCGCTGTTCTCGACGAAGACCACCGCCGGCGCGCTCGGCCAGGACCGGCCGATCACCGGCACGCTCGCGGCGCGCACCGACAGCTCGACGCGCATGGTGCTGTTCTTCGGCACCGGCGGCCTCGAGCAGGTGTCCGCGACGGCGGTCAACGAGTTCTACGCGATCTACTCGGACACCGGCTCGATCCGCTCGAAGCTGACCGGCGCGTGCACGCCCGGCGGCTGCGAGAAGTTCTATGGCGGCACGATCGTCACGCCCGAGCAGGTGATCCTGACGAAGACGATCGACCCGCCGATCGGCACCGGCACGTGCAGCACCGGCAGCTCGACGATCCAGGCGCTCAAGCTCGACGCCGATACCAGCAACGCATTCGTCACCGACTTCACGCTTGCGGTATCGTCCGCGGTGATGGGAGCGCTCTACGGCGACGCCGGCGCGATCTACTTCGCGACCCTCGCGGGTGACGTCGCGCGCATCGGCACGCCGCGCGCGGCGAACGCCGGTGGCGACAGCCAGGCCGGTGTCACCCAGGGCATGGGCACCGGTGACTACGGGACCGGGACCGATCAGGTCGGTACGACCGAGCCGTTCACGTTGCTCGGGTGGAGAGTCGTGCTGTGATCGCGCGTCGTCGTCGTCGCCGTGGCTTCACGCTCCTCGAGCTGCTGCTCACGCTCGCGGTGACGACGATCGGTCTGGTCGGCCTGATGTCGCTGCACCTCAGCATCGCGCGCGGTAACGACAGCGCGGCGCGGTTCGCCGAGGCGACGCAGATCGGCAACGCGACGCTCGAGAGCCTGCGCGCGCAGTCGCTGCCGGACATGATGAAGACGCTGACCGGCAATCCGGCGGCAGTCCCGCCGACCGACGTCAACCTGTCGACGATGGCGGGACGGGGCGGCATGACGTACACGCGGCGCGTGCTCGTGACCGTGCTGAACAGCGCGTCGACGAGCCTGTGGAAGATCCGCGTCGAGGTGCGATGGGCCGAGGACGGTGCGGCGGTCGGCTCCGCCGGCGATCCGCTGTCGCACACCGTCGCGATCGAGCTGATCCGGACCGTCGAGGAATCGTTGTGAATCGCACGCGGCAGCGGGGCTTCACGCTGATCGAGCTCATGGTCGCGCTCGTCGTGAGCTCGCTGCTCGTCGGCATGATCCTCGCGATCTTCCTGCGGCTGTCGGTCGCCTATCGCAGCCAGCAGCAGATCGCCGGCATGCAGCAGGTGCTCGCGGCCGCGCGGATGACGATCGAGAACGACGCGAAGCAGGCCGGCCTCGGGATGACGAACGGCATCAAGATCGCGAGCGGCACGAACGTCCGCTACTCGCCGGTCACGGTCACGAACTTCAACAACAAGCCGGATCAGATCCGGTTCATCTACGCCGACCAGTCGTTCCAGGCCGCGGTGATCTCGAACGGCAACGCGGCGTCGACCGTGCCGGTCGACAGCAGCTCGGGGTTCTCGGTCGGCGACATCGTGATCGTGTCGAACCCGGACACGTCGACGACGAACCCCGGCGGCGGCGCGAACATCACGAAGTTCGACTCGTGCATCCTGCGCGTGATCCAGATCCCCGACGGCGTGTCCGTGCTGTTCGACACCGCGCCGCCGTTCGGCACGCCGGCGAACCTGCACTGCCCGGCGCTGATCGCGAACAAGACGATGATCTACAAGATCGTCGCCCACGCGTATCGCATCGATCCGACGCGGCCCGACGACGGCGTGCTGCAGATGTCGGTCACCGGCGACCTGTTCGGCGCGAACGACTGGCAGGATCTCGCGTACGGGTTCACCGACCTGCAGGTCGCGACGCAGTTCTACGACGGGGATGGCATCGACACGGCGGATCCGGACACCGACGGCAACCGCGACTGGTACTCCGGCGACACGCAGACGACGCTGACCCAGCCGATCCTCGACGGCAACGAGTACAAGCCACCGCTGCAGATGACGATCACGCTCGTCGCACGCACCGATCGCGACGTCGAGGGCATCCCGACCGCGGCGACCCCGCAGCTGACGGTGCCCGGCAACGACAACAACAACTCGATCGGCGACCGGCCCTCGGTGCCGCTGCCGAGCGCGACCGATCCGGCGTTGATGGGCAGCCGGATCTATCGCTACACGACGTTCGTCGTCGACTTCCGCAACATCGGAGTCGGCAAGTGACGCGCTCGGCCCGCCGCGGCTTCACGCTGATCGAGCTGATGGTCGTCGTCGCGATCGTCGGCATCCTCGCGACGCTCGCCGCGATCTCGCTGTCGCCGAAGGTCAAGACGATCGACGTCGCGAACCGCGTCGGCGACATGGTCCGCGATGCGAACCGGCGCGCGGTCGCGCTCGGACCGGTGCGCAGCAACGTCGCGATCGCGCTCAACTCCAAGGCGCGGACGCGCGTGATCGCGACCGGCACCGGCCAGCCGACATTCATCCTGCAGCGCCTGCAGGAGGACAGCCCGTCGACCGCCACGACCGCGAGCTGGATCGAGGTCACGCGCTACACCGTCGACCGCGCGGTCGTCGGCGTGTCGTGGGGCAACGGCGTCGGGTCTAACGCGCAGCTCACCTCCGCCGGCGCGATCGTCACCGACTGGAGCACGTTCGAGACCCGCTGCTTCCCCGACGGCACTTGCCAGGCGCGCACGCTGTTCTTCCAGTCCGCCGAGCCGGCCGCCGATTATGACGAATACGCACGGCTCTCGATCCTCCCGTTAGGCGGCGCGATCATCACCCGCAAGGACTGGAACTAGGCTCCAGGCCGCGCAACACTCCGCGCTGCCATGCGCGCAGTGCTTGTCTTGATGCCGGTGTTCCTGCTCCTCGCGGCCGCGGGCTGCCCGGCGAAGAACTACGATTATCCGTACAACAAGGAACCGGATCCCCGGAACAAGGAGCTCGTGCTCGGGGTCGGCGACACGATCTCGATCAACGTCTGGGAGCAGAAGGACCTCAACACCGAGGCGACGATTCGCGCCGACGGCACGATCACGATGCCGCTCGTCGGTGATCTCAAGGCCGCGGGCGAAACGCCGAGCGCGCTCAAGGCGCAGATCAGCAAGCGCATCCAGGACTTCGTCAAGCTCGCACCCGGCAACAGCGAGCTCGTGACGATCGCGGTCAAGGAGTGGCGGAGCTACCGGTTCCGCGTCCAGGGCGAGGTCGTGCGCCAGGGCGTGTTCACGTCCGACCACTTCGTCACCGTCGCCGATGCGATCGCGATGGCCGGCGGCGTGACGCGGTTCGCGAAGCGCCAGGAGGTCAAGCTGTTCCGCGAGGACAAGCAGACCCGGCAGACGAAGGAGATCCCGATCAACTACGACCTGATCGCGAATGGCAGCCGGCTCGACATGAACATCTACCTGCTGCCCGACGACACGATCTACGTCCCGTGACTACGTGCCGTGACTACTTGCCCGGGACCCAGACCGCGGCGCCGTCGACGTTCTTCGTGACGAGCTCCGGCGGCGTGTCGTAGGGCCCGTCGAGCTTCGCGCGGTACAGCGAGAGCGGTCCGCTCGGCGGCGCGACCGCGACGTCGTCGTCGGCGGGATCCTCCGAGCCCGGATCTTCGGGCTCGTTCTGCGGCTCGTCGCCGGGCTTCGGCGCGGGTCGCTTCGCCGGCTTCTGCTTCTTCGGGGGAGCGCTCGGCCGGCTCCCGCCGAGCACCAGCGCGTACGAGCCATCCGGCGCGAGCGAGACCGCGGTGAACCCGCGCCAGCACTTGTACTGGCCGCCGTTCGCGCGCATCAGGCACGCCTTCGCACCCTCCTGCACGAGCACGTACTGGTTGTCGTGCGACCAGTCGAGCGGCACGCCGTGACGGATGCCCTTGCGACGAGCGCCCTTGCCGTCGAGCGCGAACGTCACGAGCACCTCGGCCGGCACCTTCTTGCGGCCCTCGAAGATGTAGTCGTTGTAGACGCCGACCGCGCGCGTGCCGTCGAGGCTCGGCACGAATGATCGCAGCGGCGCCTCGGGGGCGAGCTGCGTCTTCTTCGCGAGCTCCTCGGGCGGCGCGCCCCAGATCCCGGTCTTGTCCGCCCACACGAGCTTGCGCGCCGTCGCGGTGCCGAAGAGGCGCGCGCCGGCGGCGGGCACGGCGACCGCCGTCTGCTTGCCGGACTTCAGCTGGATCACGACCGAGCCGGTGCCCTGCTTCGCGCGGCACACGACCGCGGACCCATCGTCCTGCAGCGACGCGGGGCCATCGCCGCATGGCAGCTCGGCGAGCGTCTTCGCGCTGCCATCGAGCGGCATCCACGACCACTTGCCGGCGAGATCGGCGAGCAGCACCGTGCCGGCGGCATCCGTGCGCAGCGCGCGGACCGTCGCCTTCGCCGGCAGCGCCGCGAGCTCGGACTCGTTCTTGCCGCGACCATCGCTGCGGTACAGCGTGGTGCCGCGGACGTAGATCACCGACGCGCGATCGAGCTCCGCGGTGCCGGCAAACGCCGACGAGGCGAGCAGCCCGACGAGCGCGAGCGACAGCTTCATCCCAGCAGCTTCGCCGCTTGTCGCGCGTCGTGCAACGACGTCACGAAGCGGCCCTTGCCCGTGATCTCGAGCAACGTCACGGCGCCAAACCGTGGAAAGTGCACGTCGAGCGAGCGGACGTCGTCGGTCTTCTGTGCCGATTGCTCGAACAGCTGTTTCGTCAGCGGCTTGCCGTCGACGAACACCTCGGACAGGAACTCGATCGGGGCGATGAAGCTCGCGCCGTCGCGCTGCATCTTGTCGCGCATCGAGCCGGGCAGGTTGTCCGAGCGCCGGACGATCTGATCCCAGTCGCGCTTGCCGAGCGCGGCCGCGACGTCGAGATCGAAGCGCTCCGCCGGGAACACGAGGACGACCGTGCCGTCGACCTCCTTCGCCGCGATCGGCGGGCCCTTCGGCTCGGGCTTCGGCTCCGGCGCGGGCGGCGCGGCGGCGGCGGTCTTCGCGGCCGGTGGCTGCGCGCCCGGCTTCTTCGGATCGGTCGGCCGCGCGGTCGCCGGCGCGCCGGGGATCATCGAGAACCGCTCGACCGCCGCGAGCTGCTGCTCCATCAGCATCGACTTGCGCTGGTCCCACGAGCCATCCGCCTCGAGGACGTCGACGACGACCACGTCGCCGCGACGCTCGAACGACACGCCGGTGAGGCCGGCGATGATCTGCTCGTCGTCGAGCTCGTCGAGCCGCTTCTCGTACGCGAGGATCTTCGCCTCGAATTCCTTCTGCGACAGCGGCGTCGCGCGGCGCTTGCCGTCGACGTCGATCTGCGGATCGAGCGCCCACGGCAGCAGCGCGATGCCGCGCAGATCGCGGGCGCTGCGCGCCACGATCACCGCGTCGCCCCAGCTACCGAGCGCGAACAGCCGGCCGAGCCGCACGGGCAGCTTCTGGCAGATCGAGATCAGCTGCTCCTTCGCGGTACGCAGATCGCCCTTCACGAGCGGATCGCCCTGCGGATCCTCGCGCGGCGTGATCGTCTGATCGTCGATGATCATCAGCCGGCGCTCGCCGCGCCGCCGGAACGGCATCGACGGCGACAGCTCCATCTCGGCGCGTGGATCGAGGCGATCGACGTCGAGCAGCTGCTTCGTCTCGAGCGCCTCCTGACCGCCGAGGCCCTCGATCAGCGTCTTCTGATCGATGGCCGCAGAGGCCTGGAACATGATGTCGGTGACGAGGCTATCGAGCTGCAGTCCTGCCATGTGCGTGCCTTGTTTATAGGTAGCCGCTTCGCTGGCGCAAGAGCCACTCGAGCCCGAGCAGCCCCACCACGAGAATCAGCAGGCCCGGTCGGCTCCACAGCTCGACATCGGTCCGGCGGTCGACGCGCACGATGCGCGGAGGGTCGAGCTCGAGATCGCTCGGGAGCTTGTCGACGGCACCGAGCGACGAGCCGTTCGTGCCGGTCGCGATCGTCTCGAGCAGCGCCGGATCGCCGGTCGGCCGATCGAGCTCGGTACCGCCCTCGCGGACGAGGAAGATGTCGCTCGCGTCGACCTGACGGCCGGCGATCGTCGCGCGCGCCTCGACGCGATATACGCCCGGCACGAGGCCGCCGAGCTCGTGCAGCGCCGTGCCGTCGCCCCCGACGGTGACGCTCGCGGTCGCGACCTGCTCGGCACGCGCCGGATCCGCGCCGCGCCGGACGACGAGCGAGACCTTGCCGCCGGGCAGCGGCTGGTAGTCGCGGCCGAGCATGCGGATCGTGACGCGCACGAGCTGACCGGGCGCGTACTCGACCGCGTCGCTGTCGACGTGGAGGTTGCGCAGATCCGGATCCTGGATCAGCCAGCGCATCGCGTTCTCCCAGAACTTCGTGTACTGGCGGCCGTCGTCGCCGGGTCGCGCTGCCGCGACGAAGCCCCACCGCCAGACCGTATCGGTCGTGACCGCGAGCGAGCGGCCCTTGCCGTACTCGCCCGCGACGATCACCGGCATCGGCTTGCCGGACTTCGTCTTCAGCTTCGGGTGCGTCGCGAGCACGGTCGCATCCGGCTTCGCGCCGGCCACGAGGTTCACGCCCTCGAGCTGCGGTAGCGCCTTCCACACGAGCGCGTTGTCCGCGGCGGAGTAGCGCAGCGACGTGACCGGGTGCTGCATCCCGGCCTCCGTCAAGGTTGGCGAGAACCGCTGCGTGTCGAGCACCGGTCCGCTATCGAACGGACCGTAGAGCTCGACGGGCAACGCCGCCGCGACCGGCGTGCCGTAGTAGCCGCCGGACGTGAACGACGCCGAGCCGCCGAGCATCGCGAGCCCGCCGCCATCGTCGACGTAGCTGCGAACGTTCTCGAGGTAGTCAGCGATGCCGTACGGCAGGTACTCGAAGTTCTGGAAGATGACCAGATCGAACGACTTCAGCTGGTTCTCGAACAGCTCGCGCGTCGGAAACGGGATCAGCGACTTCTCGTCGTTCGGGACGAGCGACACGTCATCTTGCGTCGTCAGGATGAAGAACGAGATCAGATCGACGTTCGGGTTCGACTTCAGCATCTGCCGCAACGCACGCACGTCCCAGCTCGGCGAGCCCGCCACCTGCAGCACCCGGATCTTGTCGCGGATCACGCGGATCACGAAGCTGCGCGCGTTGTTCTCGATCACGGCCTCGCCGTCGGCGACCGGCACCGAGATCTCGTAGACGTAGCGGCCGACGCGCGGTGGCGTGACCTCGAACGACACCGTGACGTCATGATCGCCGGCGGGCAGGTCGACGACCTTCTGGCGCAACGGCTGGCCGTCCGTCGACAGCGTCACCGGCACGCGGCGCGCGGGCAGGCCGGTCGTGCGGATCACCGCGTCGATCCGGACGACGGTGCGCACGAACGCGAACTCGTCGGCCATCACCTTCGCGACCGCGACGTCCTTGAGCCCCTCGCGTGCGGCCCACACGGTGTGGACGCGCGTCTCGAGCGAGCGCAGGAAGTCGCGGATCGCGCCGTCTCCCGCCTCCTCGCCGAAGCCACCGGTCGCGGCGCCGTCGGAGATCAGCACGACGCCGGCGAGATCGCGGCCCTCGTAGCGCGCTCGCACCTGCTCGAGCGCCTTGCGCATCAGCGTCGCCTTGCCCTGCGCCTTCGCGGATTCCAGCCCGGGCGTCGTCGACGACAGCGTGTCCGAGAACGTGTAGTAGTCGATCTTGTGGTCGCGCTCCCACGCCTCGAGCGTCGGCTTCGACTCCGCGAGCAGCTGCCGCACGCGCTGGATCCGCGTCGGGCCCGACGGCGTCTCGGCGAGGCTCATCGAGCGCGAGTCGTCGACGACGATCGCGATCCGGTTCGGCTCGCGCGCGACCTGCCGCAGCTCGACCGCCGGCTCGAGGAAGATCACGAGCGCCGCGACCGCCGCCGCGGTGCGCAGACCGATCAGCGTCGCACGCCGCCACGCCGACGCGCCGCGACTCGCGCGCCACGACAGCGCCACGATCGCGAGCACGACCGCGCCGCCGAGCGCGAGCCCGATCCGTCCCCACGGCGCGAGCATCACCCAGCGGTACTCGTTGAAGTCGGTCGCGCCGGGCGCGGCGAGCCGCACGGTCAGCGCGACCAGCGCCTCGGCGACGAGCGAGCCGACCGCGAGCAGCGCACCGACGCCGAGCGCCGCGCCGAGCCGGCCGCGGCCGCGCTTCACCGCGAGCACGGTCGCGACGACGAGCACGACCGCCGCGCCGGCCAGCGCGTAGCGCACCATCGTCGAGAACAGGATGATGTTCACGGCTTCTTCGTCGGTGGCGATGACGGCGGGACCTGCGCACCATCATCCGGCTTCCAGCGCCGCCGCTTCATGATGAACGGCACGTGCACCTGGTCCGCCTTGTAGTCGAGGCACAGCGTGTACATCACGAGGTTGATGCCCATGCGGAACGACAGCTCGCGCTGGCGCTCGCCGCCGGGCTCGCACGTGAAGTCGTAGTTGCCGAAGTCATCGCGCGCCCACGCACCGCCCATGTCGTTCGCGACGTACGCCGCCACGATGCGGCCATCGCGCACGACCGCCTCCATCGCAGGCGCGATCGCGAGCCGCCCCATCGGCTTGTCGAGCAGGTAGAACGACTTGTAGACGACGTGATCCGGCGGGACGATCTCGAGCCCCTTCGCCGGCGACGGAAAGATCGCCGACATCAACTTGCGCACCGAGCCATCGAACGCGCCGTCGGTCGTGCCTTCGGCCGAATCGACGAGCAAGAACCCACCGAACGTCAAGAATCGCCGCAGCGCCTCGATCCCGGCGTGCGACGGCAGATCGAGCTCGCGCTGACCGGCGAGATACAGAAACGGCGTCTCGTGCAGCGTGTCGCTCGTCGGCGTCACGACCGCGGGCTCGAGCTGGACGTCGATCGACGTTCGCTTCTCGATCTCCCAGGCGAGCCTGCGCAGCGCGCTTGGCCGCGGGTTCCAGCTGCCGCCGAGCTGGAGCTGCCCGAACCGGAACTTCGAGCCCGCACCGATCGCACCCGCACGACGCGACAGCGCCGCCGTCGCACACGCTGCGATCCCGCCTGCCAGCAGCCCTCGCCGGGTCAGTCCGGACATCGGGGGGAAGGTAGCGCCGCGGGCGAGATGAGGCCAGGGCGGCGCCGTGTTAGCGTGGCTGCGTGGTGCGACGTGCCGCCCTCGGTGTGGTCCTCGTCGGGATGACCGTCTCGCACGCGCGGGCAGACGAGCCTTCGTCACCGCCTGCTCCCGCCGCTGTCCCGGCGCCGAGCAAGCCCGCCGCCGACGAGGGCTTCTCGCACGAGAAGCAGTTCGAGCTCTCGATCCGGCTCGCGCTCGGCCTGCGTGGCATCGCGCCCTACCACGACGAGTACTGCGGCGACATCGACAACAGCGCGTCCAACGGCTTTGCGCCGGTGTGCACCGGTCGCTCGCCGTTCGCGCTCGACTTCGAGCTCGGCTACGGCGTGCACCGCCGGATCGACCTGTTCCTCGAGCTGCGCCTCGGCCTCGAGCAGGATTTCGGCGCGACGCCGCAAGCGAGCGAGGGCGCGCGTCCGTTCCACGTGTCGCCCGGCGCGCGGTTCTTCTTCAGCGAAGCCGGCCGCGCGAAGGTGTTCACGACCGCGCAGCTCGTCCTCGATTTCTCGGGCTACAAGGACCCGGCGGGCGAGAAGCTCGGCGCCGACTTCGGCATCCGCAACATGAACGGCCTGTGGTTCGACCTCGACCGCGCGTACGGCTTCTACGCCTACGTCGGCGACACCGCCTCGTTCGCGCGCTGGCTCCGCTTCGAGCTCGAGGCGGGCATCGGCGTGCAAGGCCGCTACCGCTGAGCTGGCTGCGGCATCCCATGGGGCATGCACGAGGTCGCGATGCCTGACATTCCCGGCGAGCGCCACCCGGCCGACCACTTCTCGACGGTCGCCGCGCGCTATGCCGCCTATCGCCCGAGCTACCCGCCCGCACTCGTCGCGCTGCTCCGCGCGCACACGCACGGCGATACCGCGTGGGATGTCGGCTGCGGCAACGGCCAGCTCTCGGTCGCGCTCGGTGACTGCTTCGCGCACGTGATCGCGACCGACCTGACGCAGAAGCAGCTCGACGCCGCCGAGCCACACCCGCACGTCGAGTATCGCTGCGCCCCGGCGGAAGCGAGCCACCTCCCCGAGGCCAGCGTCGATCTCGTGGTCGCCGCGCAGGCCGCGCACTGGTTCGACTGGCCGCGCTTCGTCGCCGAGGTCGAGCGCGTCGCCAGGCCCGGCGCACTCGTCGCGCTCGTCAGCTACGGCAACCTCATCCTCGACGGCGAGCCGGGTCGCATCGTCGCGCATTACTATTCCGACGTCGTCGGTGCGTACTGGCCAGCGGGCCGCGAGCACGTCGAGAACGGCTATCGCGATCTCGTGCTGCCGTGGCCAGCGATCGCCGCGCCGCCGATCGACATGACCGCCACGTGGACGCGCGATCAGCTCGCCGGCTACATCTCGTCGTGGTCCGCGACGGCGCGCTTCATCCAGGCCCACGGCAGCGACGAGTACGAGGCGCTATGCCGGCGTCTCGCCGACGTCTGGCCGGACAACGCGCCACGCGTCGTGCGCTGGCCGCTGACGATCAAGCTCGCGCGGCGCTAAGCGCGTCGTCATCGCTCGATCAACCCGGCGGGCGCGCACAGCTTCAGCGTGCGCTGCGACGTCGCGTACGCAGCATCTTCGCGCACGAGTGACAGCCGCGCGTCGAAGCAGATCTGCGTACCGTCGGCGCCCGGTGCCGTCGGCAAGCTGACCGCGATCTCCTGCGTCGCGACCGCGACCTCGCGCCCACCGGGCGTCGCGAGCGGCACGCCGGGCGGAATCCATGGCGTTCGCGCAGCCGGCGTCGATGGCGTCGTCGTCGGGGTCGGCTGCCACGACGACGACTTCGTCACCTCGGTCGGCCGCAGCGCGGTCGCCGGCACCGACGCGACCATGTCCACGCAGCGGGTCGTCCAGTGCACGAGCGCCACGTCGGTCTTCGTCGGCACGACCGGCGCGAGCCAGGCCGAGCGCACCGCGAACGACTCCTCGCCGACCTTCGCATTCGTGTTGCGATCGATCCGCAGGACCTTGCCGATCGGACCGTCGGCATCCGCGGCGAGCTTCGCCGGCTTGTACAGATATCCGACCGAGCCGTGCGGGATCGGCAACCGCAGCTTGTCCTCGCGAGCGGCCACGATGTAATCGCCACTCGCGGTCGGCATCACCGGCACGCCGACGCCGAGCTTGATCTTCGTGCCGTCGCTGTACTGCGCGCTGAACGGCTTCACGAGCACCGGCGCGAGATCGTCGCGTCGCACGAACAGCCGCAGTCCCTCGAGCCGCTTGTCCGCCTCGAGCCGGCGCCACGTGCACTCGGCGCGATTCGTCAGCTGGATCTCGACGAACGACCGCATCGACGAGTCCACGATCCGCACCGGCACCGCGCGTCCGACCTCCTCGCGCCGTCCGCGTCCGAACGACGCGAACCGGACCGTCGTCGCGCCCTCCCACGGCTCGAGGTAAAACGCAGCATCCTCCCAGACGAGCGCATCGCCGCGCAGGTCTGCCGCGTCGAGCCCGGGCACGTCGAGCTGCTCGACGGGATCATCGGCCCGCGCGATCGGCACCTCGGTCACCCCGGGCAGCACCACCGGCATCACCACCGGAACGATTGCCAGCGCGATGACAGCCCACTGCTTCATCTCTCTTCACCGTCGCATCCCGGGCACCCTCGCGCAACGTGAGATCCGTGTCGCCCGCGACGACTTCTCAGCTCGCGCCCGGCCGCTTCGCACCGCATCCTCGGTCCGCCTTGCTGTCGGCATCCATCCGCCTCCGCGGCGTCCGTCGCACCGGGACCGGGGCGCGCGCCGGCTGCTGCGTCCGCTGCTCCCGGCTCGCCCAGACATTGCCTCACATCGCGACCGTGGCGGACCTCCGCCCGCTCACGGAAACAGATCGTCGACGACGGCCGCTGCGCGCACGACGAGCCGGGCCTTGCTGCCGTCCGGCTGCTCCTCGAGCTTCGGATCCTCGAGGACGAACCACAGCCGCTTGCCCGGCGCGACGAGCTTCGCACCGGGCACGCCGGAGGGAACCTCCAGCCACCAGCGAGACATGTCCCAGCGCTTGCCGTCCGCGGCCTCGACCTTCGCGCGCACGAGCAGCCGCCGTCCCTCCGGCAACGTCAGCCTCCCGGCATCGCCGTCGCGTCGCAGTGCGATGTCCGAGACGTGCACCGGATCGAGCTTCGCGAGCTCGTTCGTGCGCGGCGCCCTCGAGATCGGCAGCACGGCCTCCATACGCCCGAGCGGCCCTTTCCACGGGTCCGGCAACTTGTACATGTCGAGGATCGCGTCCTGACAGAGTGCCACCATCCCGCCCGGCGCCACGTCGAGCACGCCGACGGTGTCCCACCACGTATCCCCGCTGAAGCGATACGTTCCGCGCTGCCCCTTCACCTCGTACAGCAACATCGTCTGCTCGCGGCCCCCGATCGTCGCCTTCACGATCTCCCGCCGCACCACCGTTCCCCAGTCCACCACCGGCTTGCCGAGCTTCGGATCCGGCTTCGCCGCATCGATCGGAATTCGGCAGAACCCCTCGAGCATCGCGAGCGCGTTGCCGCGCTTGTACGGCGGCAGCTTCCTCGCATTCGCGTCCGCATCACCGCCGCCGCCGTCGCCGCCGCCGCTATCGCCGCTCGTCCCGACCGCGTGCGTCGTCGTCGCCCCGCCCGTCCCGACACCCCCGGTCTTCGGCGTCGTCTCGATCGCCCCGTCGCCCGAGCCCGCCGCCGTCCGGTCGCCGGTGCCGCCCTTCGTCGCCGCGTCGCTCTCACCGGACCCCGCTGCTGTCACGTTGCCAGTACCGCGTCCAGTATCCGCAGATCCCGCTGCTGTCACGTTGCCAGTACCGCGTCCGGTATCCGCGGATCCCGCCGCTGTCACGTTGCCAGTAGCGCGTCCGGTATTCGCGGATCCCGCTGCTGTCACGTTGCCAGTAGGGCGTCCGGTATCCGCGGATCCCGCTGCTGTCACGTTGCCAGTAGCGCGTCCGGCGTTCGCACCCGCTGTGGTCACATCGCCAGTACCGCGTCCGGTGCTCGCTGCGCCGGCTGCTGTCACGTTGCCAGTACCGCGTCCGGCGTTCGCTGCGCCGGCTGTTGTCACGTTGCCAGTGACGCGTCCGGTGTTCGCTGCGCCGGCGGTTGTCACGTTGCCAGCAGCACCTGTTGTCACGTTGCCAGCGGCACCTGTTGTCACGTTGCCAGCGGCATCTGTGGTCACGTTGCCAGCAGCGCCTGTGGTCACGTTGCCAGCGGCACCTGTTGTCACGTTGCCAGCAGCACCTGTGGTCACGTTGCCAGCAGCACCGGTGGTCACGTTGCCCGTAGGCCCCGTTGTCACGTTGCCAGCAGCACCTGTGGTCAGGTTGCCAGCAGCACCTGTTGTCACGTTGCCAGTAGCGCCGGACGAGCTCGCGGCCGGTGAGCCGGCTGTTGTCACGTTGGCAGTAGCGCGTCCGGCGGACGAGCTCCCGGCCGGTGAGCCGGCTGTTGTCACGCTGCCAGCAGCGCTGCCGGACAGCGCAGCGGCGCGTGGACTGTCCGGTGGCCGGACACGTGTCCGGGTGAGCTGCCAGATCGCGATCGTCAGGGCCGCGGAGGCGAGGGCGGCGACTGCGATCACGAGCACGGGCGAGCGTGCGAGGCGCGCGCGTGCAGAGAGGGTGCGTGCGGCGGCGGTGGTCGTGCGATCGCGGGACGGAGTGACGGGAGCGGTCGATGCGCGTGCTGTGCGCGAGCGTGGGGAGCGCGCGTCGGAGCGGCGCGCGGGCTGGAACGGTTGCAGCGTGTCGAGCAGCTCGCGCATCGACGGGAAGCGATCGCGTGGGGCGATCGAGAGTGCACGGACGAGCGCCGCGCCGATCGGTCGCGGCAGGGCGGTGGGTGGCGTGAGGCCGTTGCGGATCGCTTCGAGGCGGGCACTCGCGTGGATCGGGAACGGGCGCATGCCGGTCAGCAGCTCCCATGCCATCACGGCCCACGCGAACTGATCGACGCGCGCATCGAGCTCGGCGCCGGTCAGCTGCTCGGGAGACAGGTACGCGGGCGTGCCGGCGATCGCGCCCGTGGCCGTGCGGTGGGGGTCCTCCCCGGCGAGGCGTGCGCTGTGGTCGAGCGTCACGGTGGATGCGATCGGATCGAGCGTGAGCTCGACGCGCGCGAGGCCGAAGTCGGTGACGATCGCGCGGCCGTCGCGGGTGACGAGCACGTTCTCGGGCTTGACGTCGCGGTGGATCACGCCGGCGGCGTGAGCGGCGGCGAGACCTTCGCCGGCGTCGAGCAGGACCGCGAGCAGCTCGTCGGGATCGGGGTGCTGTCTCGCCCGGTCGCGCAGCGAGCAGCCGTCGATCAGCTCCATCACGACCCAGACTTCGTCGTCCTGGGTGCCGACGTCGAAGACGCGGCAGATGTTGTCGTGCGAGAGCCGCGCGAGCGATTGCGCTTCGCGGACGAGGCGCTGGCGAGAGCCATCGCGGGCGGCGCTGCGCACGACCTTGATCGCGACCGGCCGCTCGAGCTGCGGATCCCACGCGCGATGCACGACGCCCATGCCGCCGGTGCCGAGCACCGATTCGAGACGGTACCGACCGAACGTGTGCGGCTCGGGACCGTCGTCGTGCACGGCGACATCGGCGGCATCGGTCGTGCGCGCGGTCTCAGCGCGACCCTGGTCGGCATGCGCGGTCGCGCTGGTGCGCGGAGACGCGGCACCGCCCGACGCGCTGCGCGCGTGCGGATCTCGTGCAGGGCGCGATGCCGCAGGCGGCGACGGGTTCGATCCTGCCGCGAACGCCGTCGAGTCTGTCAACGCCGGGTGCGGAGCAGCGACCGGCGCGAGATCCGCGGGCGCGTCGTGGGTGTCCGGACGCGGCTCGGGCGCGGCCTCGGTGGCGGCGCGTGCCGGATCGCGTGGCTCGCTCATGCGAGGTCCTCGCAGGATGCGAGGGGACGAGGCGCGATCGTCGTCGGGATCGGCGGCACGGCGGCGATCCCGGGACCGGTCACGGCCGCATCGTAGTCTTCGAGAGGGGATGCCGCCACGGCATTCGTTCGCGCGCGGGCTGCTACAGTCGAGGGTCTCGATGACATATCGGTTACTCGCGCTCGATCTGGACGGCACGTTGTTGCGAAGCGACCACAGCGTCGATCCGCGCGATATCGCAGCCATCTCCGAGCTGCAGCGGGCGGGGGTGACCGTGACGATCGTGACCGGCCGCCTGCAGTCGGGGGCCGTGAGCGCCGCGCGTGCGTGTGCGATCGAAGGCGTGATCGCGTGCGTCGAGGGCAGTCACCTCGTCGAGCTCGCGACCGATACGACGGTGGTGCACCACCCGATCCGTGACGAGCTGACGCGCGTGCTGCGTGATGCGATGGGATCGCACGGGCTCGCGAGCTTCGTGTTCGATCGCGCCGGCATCCATCACGATCACGCCGGCGCGCCGTATGCGGGCTACATCAGCACGTGGTCGCCGAACCTGCGCGTCGTCGAGGAGCGGCTGGCGTGGCAGACGATGCCGCTCGCGGCAGTCGCGATCGGCGACGAGGCGCAGGTCGTCGCCGCGCACGAGGTCGTGAAGCAGTACGGCGGCGAGCTGTTCTCGGTGAGCTTCGCGGTGAGCGCGTGTCCCGGCAAGCACGCGGTGCTCGTGCGCGCCGCGGGGCCGTCGAAGGGGACCGCGCTCGCCGAGCTATGCCGGCGCGTCGGCTGCTCGCTCGACGAGGCCGTCGCGATCGGCGACTGGGTCAACGACGTCCCGATGTTCGAGGTCGCCGGCCGCTCGTTCGCGATGGGAACGGCGCCGGACGTCGTGCGCCAGAAGGCGACCGACGTGCTCGAGTCCGCGGCTGGCGCCGGCGGTGGGATCGCCGAGGCGATCCGGCGCGCGTGGGGCTGAGTCGAGATCGCCAGCCTCACGGCTCGACGAGGCGCAGGCGCAACGAGCCGTCGGCGATGCGCACGAAGCCGGCGCGCGCGTAGAGCCGCTGCGAGCGCACGTTGTCCGGATCGATGTGCGCGACGCGGAGCTCGTGCCAGCCGAGCTCTCGCGCGCGCAGGACGAGCAGCTCCAGGACCTCGGTGCCGATGCCGCGCGAGCGATCGTCCGGCCGGCCGATCACGATCGGCACGTCGTCGGGCAACAGCGCCGCATCTCCGATCGGCTCGGTCGCGCGCTCGATCAGGTACAGGTCGCCCTTGCGCGATAGCGCGTCGTACATCGCGCGAAGTTGCGCGGGGCCGTACGGCTGCGCGCCGCCCTCGGAGAACCGCAGCACCTCGGGATCGCGATACCAGGGCGACGCGTGATGCAGGTACTCGTCGAGCGACGGCGTTCGCAGGCGAATGCCACGTCCGCGATCGAGGATCCGCATCACCAGTCGAACGGCTGCACGACGGATGGCAGCGCGGCGACGTCGGTGACGCGCGGGCCCCAGTCGTTCGCGATCGCGTTCGTGCCTTGCTCGCCGCCGTGCGAGCCGATGATCCACACGCGATCGGCGGCGATCGTCGCGCCGAGGTACGCGTAGATGTCGGTCGTCGCGTTGCCGTACGCGAAGTCGACGATCATGCCGGCGGCGGCGAGCGCGTCGAGGTTCGCCTTCTTGTACGTGCCGACGCTCGCCTCGGTCGGCAGGATGTCCGTGTTGCTGTCCGCGACGCGCAGCGGGCCAGGCGCGAAGCCGAGGCCATCGAGGTAGCCGCGCGTCTTCTCGGACAACCAGTACGGACGCCCCGTCAGGTAGAACACGACGTGCCCGCGCTCGGCGTGGGTCGTGGTGAGCTCGACGGCATTTGGATAGGTGTCGGGGACGACGCTGCCGTCGAGGATCTGACGAAACACCTGGCTATCGTTCGTCGTCAGCGTCGCGTCGATGTCGGTGACGACGAGGTGCGTTCCGGCGGGCAGCGCCCACAGAAACCCGGTCGTCGTGCTCTGGTCGCCGGCGACCTGCATCTCGATCTGATAGACGCCGGTCGGCAGCGGCGGCGCGGCGAGCGAGATCCGGCCGTCGGACGACGTCGCGTGGCGACCGAGCGCTTGCCAGCCGGTGCAATCGTCGAGGAACACGAGCACGTCCTCGTCCTCGAGGTCCTTGCTGATCGCGCCGTACGTGAACTTGCCGGCGATCGTGCCCGCATCGTGCGGATGGACGATCGCGTCGGTGCCGCTGTGGTTCGGCGCGCCGGCTGCGGTGATGATCGGCGTCGCGATCGAGTGCCGCCAGTCCTCGAGCGGCGCGGGCGTGTACGGCCGCCCGGTGCAGCGCTGGAACGTCTCGCGTGCGCCGCTGCCATCGGTCGTCGGCGAGCCGTCCGGCGTCGCGGGCGGCGGCGAGGACTCCATGCCGCAAGCGGCGAGCACGATCAGGCCGAGCCACGCGCGACAATCCACACGCGGAGCTTACGTCATCCGTGCGGGCAGCAGCGCGGCATTCCTGGGCAGGCGCGATCGATCACATCGCGACGGACTCCCGGTGTATCCACGAGGGATGCGACGTTTCGTGATCGCCGCGTGCTGCTTCGCCGGGACCGCGCATGCCGATCCGGAGACGGTCGCGATCGATAGCCCCGCGCCGTCGACGACGCCGGCTCCACCGGCCGCGAACCCGATGCCGGTCACGACGCCGCCGGCGCTGCCCGCGTCACCGCCGCTCGACCACCTGCACCGTCAGCTCCAGGCCGATCTCGGGCTCGCCGTGATCGGCGCCGCGTACGAGCAGCCACTCGCCGCGCACGTCGCGGTCCAGGTCGAGGCCCAGATCTTCGGCACCTACTTCCTGCCGTGGTTCGACGCCGGTGCCGACGTGCAAGGGCTCGGCGCGCAGGTCCGACCGACCTGGTTTCTCCGCGACGACGGCCGCGGCCTGTATCTCGCGGGGTACCTGCGCGGCGTGCTCGTGCGCGGCGACAAGGACGGCGAGACCGGCACCGGCAACGGCTACTGCGCCGGCGCGTTCGCGGGCTGGGCGTTCGGGTTGACGAAGCAGCTCGATCTGCGCGTCGGCGCGGGCGCGCAGTACATCGCGTTTCACGTCGATACCGACGCGGGGCGGCTCGAGACCTCGACGCCGTTCGTCGCGCTCGATGCCGTGATCGGCTACCGCCTGCGCTGATGGGGCGTAACCGATCGCGTGCACGGACGTAGCGGCCCCATGCGTACGCATCTGGCAGTGACCATGTTCGTGTTCGCGATCGGCTGCAGCAGCGACGATCCGGGATCGATACCCTCCGACGACCAGACGCCACCGACGAGCGGCAGCGCCGTGGAGTCGTGGCTCGCCGACGGCGCCTATCGCACGTGGGCCGCCGAGGCGCAGATCCACGAGGCGCGCTCGCCATCGCCGCACGGCTTCAATCGTATCTACTCGAACGAGCTCGTCGCGCAGAACGCCACCGGCACTGGCAGCTGGCCGAAGGGCGCGGCCGCGGTGAAGGAGCTCTACGCGAGCGCGACCGATCCGACCCCGATCGGCTACGCCGTCTATCTCAAGCTCGACGCGGACTCCGCGAACGGCGCGAACTGGTACTGGTACGAGCGCATGGGCCAGATGGTGTTCGCCGACGGTCGCGGCAACGAGGGCACGGCGAAGTCGCTGTGCGTCGGCTGTCATGCCGCCGCCGGTGCCGATCCCGCTCACACGCCGTCGCCGGGCGGACGCGACCAGGTTTACACGCCCGTCGGTGGGTAGCGAAAACGCACGTGCAATCGGCCGGCGCCGGCGTTACAAGCTCGCGCGTGGCGCGCAAGCAGGCACCCGCCGTCGAATACGTGCGGCACACCGGCGGACCGGCGTGGGGTGTCGGCGTGCTCGTCGCGCAGAATCGCGAGCAGCGCACGTACCTGTTCGCCGACGGCGTGAAGCGGTCGTTCAAGGAAGCGTTCTGCGAGCGGTTCATCGTGCCGGCGGAGCCACCGTCCGACGAGGATCGCACGCGGCTCGCTCGCGGGCTGACCGCGGGCGGCACCGCGACGCCGAAGGCGGTCAACCTCGAGCTCGAGGCCGAGATCCGACAGCGACCCGACGATCCGGCGCCGTACCTCGTGTACGCCGACTGGCTGCAGAACCGCGGCGATCCGCGCGGCGATCTGATCACGATCCAGCACCGGCTCGCCGCCGACCCCACGGATCGCCAGCTCCGGCGTGCCGAGGGCTCGCTGCTCGACGCGCACAGCGGCTACCTGTTGCCGAAGGCGTTCGATGCGCTGATCCGATCGCCGCGCCGCGCGGGCGAGGATCCGTACATGCGCTGCGAGACGACGTGGTTCCTGGGATTCCTGCAGCGCGTGCGGATCGCGCGCAAGCCGTCGCAGAAGGACATCGAGCTGCCGGCGCTCGTGTCCGAGCTGCTGCGCCACCCGTCGGCGGTGTTCCTGCGCAGCCTCGTGCTCGGGCCGCTCGGGCTGCCCGAGGAGACGAGCTACATCGAGCTGCTCGATGCGATCGCGCACAACCTGCCGCCGCTGATGGAGGAGCTCGTGCTCGGTGACTTCGCGCCCGGGACCGCGCTCGACTTCACGCTGACCGGCGATCTGTCACCGGTGCTGTCGAACATGCCGCAGCTGCAGCGGCTCACCGTGCGCGCCGGCCGCGTGCGCTTCGATCGCGTGCCGAAGCACGAGCGGCTGCGCGAGCTACGGGTCGCGGTGTCCGAGATGTCCGAGGCGAACGAGCGCAAGCTGTTCGGCATGCAGCTGCCCGCGCTCGAGCGGCTCGAGATCGAGTATCCCGGCCTCGACGGCGCGATCGTGCCGCTGAAGAAGTTGCTCGACGGCAAGCGGCTGCCGCGGCTCGCGCACCTCGCGCTGCGCGGCACGGTGTCGACGCGCCAGGTGCTCGACACGATCGCGATGTCGCCGGCGATGCCGAAGCTCGAGACGCTCGCACTCGAGCGCGGCGATCTACGCGACGGCGATGCCGACTACATCGTCAAGCTACGCGGCGATCGGCTCGCGCACCTCGGGTTTCTCAGCCTCGCCGAAAATCCGCTGTCGACCGCAGCGGCGCTGCAGCTGTCGCGGCTCACCGGCAAGGTCGACGCGCGGCCCGCGGCACCGGCGCGCGGTCCGGTGACCGAGCGCGCGGTCGTCGAGCGCGCGCCGGACGCGAAGTCGATGATCGCGGCGCGCAAGCTCGCGCATCCCGACAAGTGGATGGTCGTCGCGCGCGATCACCAGCGGCTGTGGGGCGAGTACGACGGCAGCGACAACTACTACGTGTGGGCGCGACTCGATACCGACGACACCGGGTGCAATTGCGGCAGCCCGAAGGATCCGTGCAAGCACGTGCTCGCCCTGCTGCTGATCGCGGCGCACGGCCACGCGCTCGTCGAGCGCGCGATCCCCGCGGCGTTCGTGCGGCGCAGCTATGAACGGCCGCGCTACACGCCGGCGTGGGAGTGACTCAGAACCGGACGCCGAGCTCGGGGCCGTAGAGCGCCGGGCCGACGTTGAAGTCGAGCACCGTGAACGCGGCCTGGATGTGGCCGTAGCGGACGCCGGCACGGATCTGCCCGGCCTGGACGTCGTCCTGGAACGCCATCGCGTGCGCGTTCGCGACGACCGCGAGCTTCGGCGACATCGCGTGCTCGACGCGGACGCCGAGCAGCGCACCGGTGATCGACGAGTCCATGACCGGATCGTTGTGCGTCTTCGCGCCGACGACGCCACCCTCGAGGATCACGCGCGTCGCGCTGCTGTCATCGATGCGGACGCCGAACGCCAGCGACGGCATCGTCATCGTCAGCACCGTGCCGCCGAGCTGGCCCTCGTAGTAGCGCGTGATCGCGCCGGTCAGTCGAAACCGGCTGTCCTGGATCGCGAGCTCGGCCGTGAGCGCGCCGTCGGACTCGAACACCTTCTGCGCGGCGACGTAGCCCTCGAAGTGACCGGGGCCGGGATCCGGAGCGCGTCCGCCCTCGGCGACGACCGCGGTCGTGAGGCCCGGGGCGAGCACGGCGACCGGGCGACGCACGAGCACGCAGCGCTCGTCGTAGATCCGGCGGCGGTAGCCTTCGGGGCATCGCGGGTAGATGTCGAGGTTGCCGGTCGGCGACGACCGCGCGCCGCTGCCGTTGCCGCCGCCATTCGTCGCGGTGCGGATACCGGAGCTGACCTGGCCGAGGCGGCCGCTGCCGTTGCCTCCGCCGTCATTGCCTCGCGGGCTCGCGAGGGCGGAGGTCGACAGGAGGAGGAGGGGGACCAGGAGGGACGGACGCATATCGATCCGCGCGAGCATTTTGTATGCCGCGCGCCGAGATGAATGATCGCGCGCGACTAACGTCCAACTCGATCGCCCGGCCTGCGTGTTCTGCGGGTCGGCTCTGCGGAAACCGCAGCGGGGTGTGGCGCGTCCGCAACGGTCATCTGCGTGTCACGAGCCCGCAGCCGAGCGTCCGTGGGACAATGGCAGCGCTTGGCTCGCGAGAAGCGTCCCTGGAAGAAGCGGCCCAAGAAGATCGAGGGCCCCGAGAATGCGTTCGGGCTCGCGCGCAAGTTCACGCTCGCGCCGATCGCCGCCGCCGATCCATGTGCGCTCGACGGTCACCTGATCGAGCCCGCGTGGGATGGCCACCGCGTGCTCGCGACCCGGGTCGGCGACTCGGTGCGCCTCGCGGCCGCCGACTTTCGCGACTGGACGCACGCGTTCCCGAATCCGGTGCGCGCGATCGCGAAGCTGCCTGCGAAGTCACTCGCGATCGATGGCGTGATGTGCGTGTTCGACGAGCGCGGCGCGCCGTCGTTCGGTCAGCTGCGGACGCAGGTCGCGGCGTCGAGCCTCGTGCCGTCGGCGGTGCTGATCTGCTGGGACCTGCTCGCGGTCGACGACGAGGATCTCCGGCCGCGCCCGCTCGCCGAGCGCCGCGAGCGCCTCGCGCAGCTGCTCGCCGGTGCGCCGGCGTGTCTGATGCCGTCGCAGCAGCTCGCGGGCTCGCTCGAACGCGTGCTGTCCGCCGTCCGGACACTCGGCATTCGCGGCGTGGTCGCGCGACCACTCGACGGCGGCTACGACGCGAGCTGGCGCGCGTTCTCGACGACGACCGAGCCGGTCGACTGGCAGCGCAGCCTGTCGCCACCACCGCCGCTGTCGAATGCCGACAAGGTGCTGTATCCGCGCGACGGCATCTGCAAGCGCGACCTCGTCGCGTTCTATCGCGAGATCGCGCCCGTGATCGTGCGCTACCTCGTCGATCGTCCGGTCGTGATCCAGCGCTGGCCCGACGGGATCGACGAGTTCGACTGGTACCAGCACCGCATGCCACCGCGTGCGCCCGACTACCTTCGCGCCGCGTGGGTCGACGGCGTCCGCCGGATCATCATCGAGAACGCGGACGCGCTCGTGTGGATGGTGAACCAGGCCGGGCTCACGTACCACGTGTTCGCGAGCCGGCTGACGAGCCTGACATCACCGGACTACGCGATGATCGATCTCGATCCCGGCGACCGCTCGACGTGGTGGGCGGATCTGATCGAGGTCGCGCTCGCGGTGCGCCGCATCCTCGAGCTGCTCGAGCTGCCGAGCGTCGTCAAGACGAGCGGCAAGCGCGGCATCCACATCCTCGTGCCGCTCGCGCTCGGCCACACGTTCGAGCAGGCGGAGGCGCTCGGCCGCGGCGTCGCCGAGCTGCTGCTGAAGCTGATGCCCGACAAGGTCACGATCGAGCAAGAGAAGGACAAGCGCCATGGCCGGCTGCTCGTCGATCACAAGCAGTTCGTCGCGAAGACGCTCGTCGCGCCGTACTCGCTGCGCGCTGCCGATCGCGCGCCGGTGTCGACGCCGATCGCGTGGGACGAGGTCACGCCGAAGCTCGACCCCGCCACGTTCTCGCTGCGCACGCTGCGCGCACGGCTCGACCATCGCGGCGATCTCGCCGAGCCGCTGCTCGCCGGCACGACGCGGCTCGAGCGTGCGCTCGCCCAGCTCAAGAGCCAGCGCTGATCACTTGCCGCAGGCGGTGTAGCCCGGGCACTTGAAGTCGAACGTGCCGGTCAGCTTGACGTCGCCGCCCTTGAGCAGCTTGCCGTCGAGGTCGAACGAGCCGGTGACGTGCTTGCTGTCGAGCTCCTTGATGTCGAGCGTGCCGGTCGCGCCCATCATCGAGTCCTTGCCGACGGTCGCCATCACCATGAACGATCGCTTGCCCTTCTCGATCGTGTACTTCTTGGGACCGAACGGCAGCTCTTCCTTCGAGACCTTCTCGCCGCCGATGAACGACAGCTTGCCGTCGTGGCCGACGCAGTTGACGATCATCCCCTTCTTGCCGCCGAACATCATCTTGTCGTTGTCGTCGCCGGGCGTGAACCAGTAGCTGATCGCGGTCGAGCTCGTGCCGCCGACGCCGTGCCACTCGGCGGTCACGCCGCCGCTGACCTTGACCTCGCACGTCCCGAGGTCGGCGCTCTCCGGCGCCTTCGGCTGGATCTTCTTGTGCTCGGTCACCGGCGCCGGCTGTTTGGCTGCCGGTGGTGGCTGCGCGGCGGGGGTATCGGACTTCTTGTCGCTACACGCTACGAGCAGGACCACCAACGCGACGCGCCTCATGCGCCGACCGTACTCGATCTTGCCTATACTCGGCCGACCCGTGGGCGCACACGAGCTGTTCGACATCATCTTCCGGTGGACGCACCTGATCGCCGGGATCATGTGGGTCGGGAACTCGATGCTCTTCAACTGGCTGGACCGCAACCTCGAAAAGTCCGGCGAGCTCGGCCGGCTGTCGCAGGGCAAGATCTACATGGTCCACTCCGGCGCGTTCTACGACGTCGAGAAGAAGCTGCTCGAGCCCGGCAAGCTGCCCGCGACGCTGCACTGGTTCAAGTGGCAGAACGGCATCACGTGGATGAGCGGCATCGCGCTGTTCGTCCTCGTCTACTACATGAACGGCGCGTCGTATCTCGTCGATCCGCGGATCAGCAACATCGATCCGATCGTCGGGATCACGCTGTCGATCTGCGTGCTGCTGACCGGCTGGATCGTCTACGACGGGATGTGGCGGATCTGGGGCGAGAAGAATCCGAGGATGGCGACCGCGCTGTCGATCGTGATGCTGTTCGGCTCGATCATCGCGTTCACGCAGGTGTTCGGCGGTCGCGGCGCGTACATGCAGACCGGCGTGCTGATCGGCACGCTGATGACCGGCAACGTGTGGATGGTGATCGTTCCGTCGCAGCGCGCGCTCGTCGAGTCGACGCGCACCGGCAAGGAGCAGGACCCGGCGCTGTCGATCCGGGCCAAGCAGCGGAGCATCCACAACAACTACTTCACGTTTCCGCTGCTGTTCATCATGATCTCGAACCACTTCCCGAGCACGTATCAGAGCCACCTCAACTGGCTGATCCTGATCTCGGTGATGGTCGGCGGCGCCGGCATCCGCCACTTCATGAACATCCGCTACCTCGGCGAGGGGCGCGTGCGGCCGACCGGTGCGTTCCTCGCGCCGACGCTCGGCATGGCCGGCATCGCGGTCGCCGGGCTCGTCGGCGTCAGCCAGATCAAGCAGAAGACGAAGCTCGCCGACTATCCCGTGTCCTACGCGCGCGCGGCCGAGATCATCTCGAAGCGCTGCCTGCCGTGCCACAGCTCGCACCCGACCGACAACCAGTTCACGGTCGCGCCGGTCAACGTGCGGTTCGACAAGCCCGACGAGGTCAAGCTGATGGCGCCCCGCATTCGCGATCGCGCGGTCGAGACCGATCAGATGCCGTTCAACAACAAGACCGGCATGACGCCGCAGGAGCGCGCCGAGCTCGGCCGCTGGATCGCAGACGGCGCGCGCCTGTGATCGTGCGCGCACGCAGGGCGCACGCACGGTGCACGCTCGCCGTGCGGTCCAAGTGCTCGTCACGACAGGCCCGAGTGCGGGCACACCGCGTGCTCGTGTCCGGCGCACTCAGCCAAGGAGTGCTCATGCCTCTCGATCCCGCCGTGCTTCGTTCCAGCTTCGAGCTCGTCATCGACCGCCGTCCCGATCTGACGCTCCGGTTCTACGAGATCCTGTTCGAGCGCAATCCGCAGCTCGCACCGCTGTTCCGCAATGATCGCCAGAGCCAGGCGAAGATGCTCGCCGGCGCGATCGCGGCCGTGCTCGATCACCTCGAGGACGCGCCGTGGCTCGAGACCACGCTCGGCGAGCTCGGTGCGCGCCACACCGGCTACGGCGTCACCGACGCGATGTACGACCAGGTCGGCGACGCGCTGCTCGCGACACTCGCCGAAGTTGCGGCCGAAGCGTGGACGCCCGAGGTCGCCGCGCAATGGACGATGGCGTACGGCGCGATCACGTCGATGATGCAGTCCGGTGCGCGGACACGCGCCGCGTGGGCGTCTTAGGTCGCCGCAACGATCTGCTGCATCAGCCGATCGTAGGCGGCTCGCCACGCGGCCTCGGCCGCCTCGGTCCAGCGTTCCGCGCACGCCTCGCGCAGCGTCGCGATCAACGCCTCGCCGACCCACGGGTACATCTCCGCCGTCACGCCGTAGCTGACATGATTCGCGGCGAGCCTCGGCAGCTCGCGAGCGAGCCACGCAGGATCGTCGAGGTTATCGACGAGCGCGGTGAGCTTCTGCGCGAACATCTTGTGCAGCGCGCCGGGACTGCTGCGATGGAACAGCGGTCGGATGTCGGGGTGGGCCGCGAACAGGTGCTCGTAGAACCGCGCCGGGAAGTTGTTCGGAAACCCCTCGTCGCGCGCGAGCGTGATCTCGAGCGTCTCTCGCAGGATCAGCAGGTCACTCATCGCTTGCCCCGTCACTCGAAGCCAGGCCGTGCTTGCGCATGAGGCGCAGCAGCGCGAATCGATTCTTCAGCCCGAGCGCCTTCGCGGCGTGCGTCGGACTGCCGCCGTGCTCGGCGAGCGCCTTCGCGATCGCGTCGCGATCGAGGCTCGCGGTGTCGACGGCAGGCGTGCCGAGCTCGGCCTCGACCGCCGGCGTCAGCCCGATGTAGTCGGCGTCCGCGGTGCCGATCGCGAGCCAGACGAGGCGCTCGAGCTCGCGCACGTGGTGCGAGTACGAGTGCTGTAGCAAGCGGACGACGAGATCGGGCGCGAGGCGCGGCTCGGCGAGCTCGCCGTTGCGGCGCTCGAAGAACCGCGCGGCGATCGCAGCGTTGTCGCGCGCGGTGCGGCGCAGCAGCTCGGCGAGCAGGAGCGGCAGATCCTCGCGGCGGTCGTCGAGCCCGGGCAGTGTGATCCGGTGCGTGAACCGCGCGAGGAAGTCGGGCTTCAGCATCTCGAGCGGACGATTCGTCGCTGCGACGAGCCGGAACGCCGAGCGCCGCGTCCGCGCCTCGCCGAGTCGCTGGTACTCGCCGCCGGCGTCGAGCACGCGCAGCAGGTGGACCTGGCACTGCACCGGCAGATCGCCGATCTCGTCGAGGAACAGCGTCGAGCCATCCGCCTCGCCGACGAGGCCGGCACGCTCCGGCATGCCCGGGTTCGGATAGTTCTTCACGTTGCCGAACAGCTCGGCGTCGATCAGCGCCTCCGGCATCGTCGCCGCGTTGCGCGACACGAACCCGTGCTCGCGCCGTGGTGACAGCCCGTGCACGGCGCGTGCGGCGAGCTCCTTGCCGACGCCACTCTCGCCGAGCAGCAGCACGTGACGATCGGTCGACGCCGCGAACGCGATCGCGTCGCGCAGCTTCCACGCGGCCTCGCTCTCGCCGACGAGCCCGAATGGATCCGGCGTGCCGTAGCGAAAGCTCCACTGCGTGCCTGCGAGTGACGACGCGAGCTCGAGCGGGCGGCTCGCGACGAGGAACACCGCGGCGTTGTGAATCTCGACGAGGTCGCCGGCGCGCGCGACCGCTTCGGTCACGACCTGACCGGCGACGCGCAGCTTCGCGTGGCCGTGCGACCGCACGAAGATCGCGTCCCCGCCGCGCGGCTCGACGACGAGCTGACGGCGCGCGAGCCGGGCGCTCGCGATCGGCGGCCCGGCGACCGTCTGCCCGGGGCGCATCTGGTGCAGCGTCGCGCGCGGGGCGGGATCGTCGTCGAGCGGACCGCCGCGACCGATGCTGGTCGGCCGCTCGATCGGGATCACCTCGCCGAGACGCTCGGGCTCGTCGAGTGACCACGCGAGGACGAGATGCGGGACGCGCCGGCTCGCCGGCCGCTTCTTGCGCTCCCAGGGCAGCGCGTCCGTGCTCGTCACCTCGTCCAAGACGTCCGAGCGTATCACCCGCCCGTCACGGGAGGACGACGGGGCACGCGGTGAGGCCGCTCGTCGTGCACGTGATGCGGCCCTGGATCGCCGGCGCGATCGGCGAGGCGTGTCCGATCGCGTGGATCACCGTCGCATCCATGAAGTCGAGCGTCGAGATCCGGGTGGCGACGTTCGGATAGCCGTCGCCACCGACCGCCATGAAGTCGTTCTCGAGCACGAGGTAGCTCGACGCGCTCGTCAGGTCGACCGGCGCGCCGGTGCAGCTGCCATCCGCAGCCTGGCGGACCGCACCGAGCACGCGCGACCCGCGCGGTAGCGCGATGTCGTACGTGAAGCACAGGCCGGAGACCTGCGCGAACTTGCCGTTGACGCCCGGCATCTCGGACACGCCGTTCTCGAGCATCGCCTTGAGCTCGGCGCCGTTGACGGTGACCGACACGACGATGTTGCCGAACGGCAGCACGGTCTGGACCTGACCGTTCGTGATCGGGTACGGCGGCGCGACGAACGGCGGGCAGAAGTCGAACGGGTTGTCGGTCGACGGGCACGTCAGGTCGGCGCGGATGCCGCCCGAGTTCGTGATCGCGAAGTCGGCGGCGGTCTCGAACCGCATCGCGTCGGTGATCACGTTCCCGACGAGCGACTCGCACGTCCGGCCGGCGCTGTTGCCGCACGAGTCACCGCGCGGGATGCGCACCGCGGACTCGCCGATCACGACGCTCTTCAGCGTGACGAGCTCGGCGCGGTACGGCGCGAGCATGTCGAGGATCGCCTGGTCCGGCGTGACCGCGCTCGCGAACGGCGTCACGAACGTCGCGTCGCGCGAGATCACGCGGCCATTCTCGGGATCGACCGAGGCCGCGACGCGCACGTAGGTGCGGCCCTTGCTGCGGTTCTCGACGACGAGCGCGGTGCCGTGGACGCCGCTGTACTGCAGATCGGTGTGGTCGCCGAAGATGAAGTCGAAGCCGCCGACGTTGTTCGCGAAGTCGATCAGCGGACCGAACGCGAGCCCGGTCGCCGGATCGACGCCGGTGATGCCCATGTGGACGATCGCGACCGTGACCTGCGCGCCTTCGGCCATGGCGTGCGCGCGGGCCGCGTTCGCCGCCGGGATCGGATCGGTGACGTCGATCGTGCCGAAGCTGCCCGGCTTGACGAGCGTCGGCGCGTCGGGGTTCGTGATGCCGACGACGCCGACCTTGACGCCGCCGACGTCGAAGATCTTGTACGGCGCGACGCCACTCAGGTTGTCCTCGACGCGCGCGAGGTTCGCGGACACGTAGCTGAAGCTCGCCTCGTCGATCTTCGTCTGCAGGAATGCAGTGCCCTTATCGAAATTATGATTTCCGAACGTGTCGACTTGCACGCCCATCATGCCGAGTGCACGAATCGCCGGCGTGTCGTCGAAGAACGCCGAGACCGGAAGCGACGCACCGATCGCATCTCCGGCGGTCAGCGTCAGCGTGTTCGGGTTCGCCGCGCGATCCGCGGTCCAGTAGCTCGAGATCACGGCAGCGCCGCCGACCTGCTTGCCGTCGACGGTGAGCGGGTCGACCTGGCCGTGCCAGTCGGACACGTCGAGGAACTGGATCCGGACCGGCGCACGCGTCACCGGCTCGGTCGTCGAGGAGGAATCTGTCTGGGTGCAGCCGGCAAACGCCAACCCCACCAACGTCATAGCTACACGGTTTTTCATGGAGGCCGCATGCGTCGCACATCCGCATTCGACTCCACAATACAAATATTGCGTAGTGTGAAGATCGGCAGTGGCTACGCGATCAGCCACTGAACACGATCAGCTGTGTCAGCTCACGGCGCCTGCACGAACGCGACGCGCACGTCACCGTTCGGATCGCCGAGGATGTACGAGACCGCGAGCCCGCAGCCGCTGCCCGCGATCGACGCGTAGCCCTGATGCGTGTCCTCGCCGTCGATGCGCTTCGGATAGCCCGCGGCGATCGCGCCATTGCCGTCAAGCCGCGCGACGTGTAGCCGGCTGTTGAACCCGCCGCCCGAGGTCATCTGCTCCCAGACGAGGACGAAGCCCGCGCCGTCGGCGGCGAGCGACAGGCTGCTCAGCATCGGCACGTGCTTCGGCAGCGGGTCCGGCGGGCGGTTCGGCGATGGCGCCGGTCGTGTGGCCGGACCGCTGGCGATCTGCGCGCCCTTGCGGAGATCGGCGATCACGCTGCGGCCGAGCTCCTTGCCGTCCTTGATCCGGACGACCACGAGTTGCTCGGCGTCCGTGCGATACGCGACCGCGAACGTGCCCTGCGCGAACGCGGTCACCGGCTCGAGCGCACTGCCCTTCGCGATCGGCACCTGGCGCGCGCCATCGTCGTCGATCTGCAGCAGCACGAGCCCGGTCGGCGTCGCCGCCGCGAACGCGTACGCGCGACCGGTCCACACCATGCGCAGCTGGTGAGACACGCTCGTGCCGTCGGGCAGCGCGATCGTCTTCGCGAGCTTGCCGGCGGCGGAGATCCGCGCGAGCTGGACCTTCGTGCCCTCCGTCCAGACGACGCCCCACTCCTTGCGCTCGGGGCTCCACGCGACGAGCACGCCCGGTGCGCTGTGCGAGGCCGTGCGATCGCCGAGCGCGAGCTTGGGAACCACGACCTTGCCATCGCGATTCACGACGACGAAGTACGACTGGTAGCGCTGCTTGACCGGTCCTTGTGCCACCGGCTCGGGCCCGAGGAACGCGATGCCGATCTGCGCGCCGTTGCTCGCCGCCTGTGGCAGGGCGCCATCGGCGAGCGTGACCTGCTTCGTCTTGCGCGCGACCGGATCGATCGTGGTCAGCAGGATGTGGCTCGGCGGTCCGTCGTACGCGACGAGCGTGTAGCCGTTCGCGTCGTAGGTCAGCTGCGGCACGTTGTGCCGCGCGCCCGGCGGATCGAACACGAATCGCCCGGGCTTGCACGCGACCGGTGACGTCGGGGCGGCGTACGCGTGCGTGCCGAGCAGGGCGAGGACCAGACACGTCGAGCGGATCGCCATCACCACGATCGTAACCCGCCTGCGTATACTGCGCCCTCCGTGCAGCCACTGGTGATCGTTCGTTCCAGACGCGTCGTCACCGGCCCCTCGATCCGGCCGGCCGCGATCCACATCCGCGATGGCGTCATCGAACGCGTCGCCGACCACGACGATGTCCCGGCCGGTGCACACGTCGACGACGTCGGCGACCTCGCGGTGCTGCCCGGCATCGTCGACACGCACGTCCACCTCAACGAGCCCGGGCGCACCGAGTGGGAAGGCTTCGCGACCGCGACGACCGCGGCCGCGATCGGTGGCGTGACGACACTCGTCGACATGCCGCTCAACTCGATCCCGCCGACGACGACGCGCGAGGGATTCGCCGCGAAACGCGCAGCGGCGCGCGGTCAGTGTGCGGTCGACGTCGGGTTCTGGGGCGGCGTCGTGCCGGGCAACGCCGGCGAGCTCGCGGGCATGGTCGAGGACGGCGTGCGCGGCTTCAAGTGCTTCCTCGTCGACTCCGGCGTCGAGGAGTTCGGCTGGGTCGGCGAGCGCGAGCTCCGGCCCGCGATGCAGATCCTCGCCGGCCTCGACGTGCCGCTGCTCGTCCATGCCGAGGTCGCGGGGCCGATCGACTTCGCGACGAGCCAGCTTGGCGATGCCGATCCGCGAAGCTACGCGACGTACCTCGCGTCTCGCCCCGAGAACGCCGAGGAGCAAGCGATCGCGCTCGTCACCGGACTGTGCCGCGAGACCCACGCGCGCACGCATATCGTCCATCACTCGGCGGCGAGCGCGCTGCCGCTGCTGCAGGCCGCGCGCAAGCTCGGGCTGCCGCTGACCGCCGAGACGTGCCCGCACTACCTGCACTTCGTCGCCGAGCGCATCCCCGACGGCGCGACGCCGTTCAAGTGCGCGCCGCCGATCCGCAACGCGGCGAATCGCGAGGCGCTGTGGCAGGCGCTCGCCGACGGCACGCTCGACTTCGTCGCCTCGGATCACTCGCCGTGCAGCCCCGCGCTCAAGGCGCTCGAGGCCGGTGACTTCGTGCGTGCGTGGGGCGGCGTCGCCGGGCTCCAGCTCGCGCTGCCGGTGATCTGGACCGAGGCGTCCGCGCGCGGCCACACGCTCGTCGATCTCGTGCGCTGGATGTGCGCGGGTCCGGCGCGGCTCGCGGGGCTGACCGGACGCAAGGGCGCGATCGCGGACGGTGCGCAGGCCGATCTCGTGATCTTCGACGACGCGGCGACGTTCACCGTCACGCCGGAGCGCGTCCACCACCGTCACAAGCTGACGCCGTATGCCGGCGAGCAGCTGCGCGGCGTCGTCCACGCGACGTACCTGCGCGGGACGCGGATCGCCGAGTCCGGCCGCATCCTCGCCACCGACTCTGGAGCGCTGTTATGAGCGAGTTGCCTGCGTTCACCGATCTGCCGGACCTCGCGTGCGAGGCCGTCGGCGGCGCCGCGCTGCTGACGAACGACGACTTCTTCGCCGAGAAGGAGAACCTGCTGCGCGCGCACGCCGCGGTGTGGAAGGACCACGCGTACACCGATCGCGGCAAGTGGATGGATGGCTGGGAGAGCCGGCGCCGGCGCGAGCCAGGCCACGACTGGTGCATCGTGCGGCTCGGCATGCCCGGCGTGATCCGCGGCGTGATCGTCGATACCGCGTACTTTCGCGGCAACTACCCGGAGTCGTGCGCGCTGTACGGCGCGACGATCGACGATCCGCTCGACCTGCGCGCACTCGACGCCGCGACGTGGACCGAGCTCGTGCCGCGATCGCCGCTGCGCGGTGACAGCAAGAACGCGTTCACCGTCGACGATCGTCACCGCTACACGCACGTCCGGCTCGACATCTTCCCCGATGGCGGCGTCGCGCGGCTGCGCGTCCACGGCGAGGTCGTGCCGAGCTGGCCGCGGCTGCGCGCGCTCGGCGGGCCGATCGATCTCGCGGCGCTCGAGCACGGCGCGGTCGTCGAGACGTGCAGCGACATGTTCTTCGGCTCGCGCAACAACCTGATCAAGCCCGGCCCCTCGACGAGCATGGCCGATGGCTGGGAGACCCGGCGGCGCCGCGGCCCGGGCAACGACTGGGCGATCGTGCGGCTCGCGACGGCGGGCACGATCGAGCGCCTCGAGATCGACACGACGCACTTCAAGGGCAACGCGCCGGGCCGGTGCACCGTCGAGGGCACGCACGCACCCGGCGTCGCCGCGGATCAGCTGACCGGCTGGCGCATGCTGCTCGCGACCCCACTGCAGCCGCACCGCCGCCACGTGTTCGACGCCGAGCTGCGACGCGTCGGCCTCGTCACGCACCTCAAGCTGTCGGTGTTTCCCGACGGCGGCGTCGCGCGGCTGCGCGCGTGGGGCGAGCTCGCGGCGGAGCCGGCACACGGCATCGTCGCGCTCGACCGGATGACCGCCGCCGACGCGCGCGCAGCGTTCCTCAGGTGCTGCGGCTCGACGAAGTGGGCCGATGCGATGACGGCCGCGCGGCCGTTCGAGGACACGCCGGCGATGCTGCGGATCGCGGAGCGCATCTGGTGGTCGCTCGGCGAGGCCGATCATCGCGAGGCCTTCGCGGCGCACCCGAAGATCGGCCAGGCGAAGCCGCCGGACGCGGCGCACGCGACCGCGGCGTGGACGCGCGACGAGCAGAAGGGCGCCGGCCACGCGAGCGCGCAGCTGCTCGACGAGCTCGCCGAGGCGAATCGCGCCTACGAGGCGAAGCACGGCTTCATCTTCATCGTGTGCGCGACCGGCCGCACGGCCGACGCGATGCTCGCGGATCTCGTGACGCGGCTCGAGCACTCGACCGCCGAGGAGCTGCGCACCGCGGCCGAGGAGCAGATGAAGATCACGCGGCTGCGGATCCAGAAGCTGATCGGAGAGCTGTCATGATCACGACGCACGTCCTCGACACCGCCGCGGGTCGCCCCGGTCGCGGCATCGCGATCGACCTCGAGCGCGCGATCGGCACGAGCTGGCAGCGCATCGGCAGCGGCGTCACCGACGACGACGGCCGGCTGCGCACGCTGACGCCCGCCGGTCCGGTCGAGCCCGGCACGTACCGGATCCGGTTCGCGACCGCGGCGTACTTCGCGACGACCGGGCAGACCGGGTTCTTTCCGGTCGTCGAGATCCAGTTCACCGTCGACGACGGCGCGCAGCACTACCACGTGCCGCTGCTGCTCTCGCCGTACGGATTCTCGACGTATCGCGGCAGCTGAAGCGGCCACACCACGCGACCATGAGGAAGCCGTTGGGCATCTCGCCCGCGGCGCGCGGCTGGGATACAACGCGCTCCATGGCGGTTCGCACCACGCTCTCCGACAAGAAGCTGCAGAAGGCACTCGATCGCGTGCAGCGCGCGCAGGAGCGCGTGTTCGAGCGCTACCCCGGTGACTCCGGGGCACGTCAGCCCGTGCACACGGTCTACGGCGGTGCACACCTGTTCACCGCAGAGACACCGAAGAAGCTCGGCGACCTCGCGCTGAGAGCGCTCGACACGTACGCGCCCGACGCCGCGACGTTCGCCGAGGCGATCGGCATCCGCGGCGAGCTCGCGCCGAAGGTGTACGAGCGCGTGCGCGACAAGCTGCGCCGCGAGGCGGTCGAGGACTTCCGCATCGACTTCGAGGACGGCTACGGCAATCGCCCCGACGAGGAAGAAGACGGGCACGCGATGGCCGCTGCCCAGCAGGTCGCCGCCGGGCTCGCCGCGGGCTCGCTGCCGCCGTTCATCGGCATTCGCATCAAGCCGCTGACGCGCGATCTCGCCGCGCGCTCGCTGCGCACGCTCGACATCTTCCTGACCGAGCTGCTCGACAAGAGCAACGGCCGCCTGCCGGAGAACTTCGTCATCACGCTGCCGAAGATCCTGAGCAAGACCGACGTCGAGACGCTCGTCGACGTGCTCGACATCTTCGAGGAGCGCACGAGCCTCGAGCAGGGCGCGCTCAAGATCGAGATCATGGTGGAGACCACGCAGAGCATCTTCGACCACGATGGTCGCTCGATGCTGCCGCGCCTGCACCGCGCCGCCGCCGGCCGGCTGACCGGTGCGCACTTCGGAACCTACGACTACACCGCGAACTGCGACATCACCGCGGCGCACCAGAAGATGCGGCACCCGGCGTGCGATTTCGCGAAGCACATGATGAAGGTCGCGTTCGCCGGCACCGGCGTCATGCTGTCCGACGGTGCAACGAACATCATGCCGGTCGCGCCGCACCGGGGCAAAGACCTCACCGACGCACAGAAGGCCGAGAACAAGAGCGCGGTGTTCGCGGCATGGCGCCTCCACGCCGACGATCTGCGGCACTCGCTCGTCAACGGCTTCTACCAGGGCTGGGATCTCCATCCGGCGCAGCTGCCGACGCGCTACGGAGCGGTCTACGCATTCTTCCTCGACGGGCTCGCGGCCGCGTCCGAGCGCCTGCGCAACTTCGTCGACAAGGCGGCGCAGGCCACGCTCGTCGGTGACGTGTTCGACGACGCGGCGACCGGCCAGGGCCTGCTCAACTACTTCCTGCGCGGCATCGCGTGCGGCGCGGTGACCGAGCAGGAAGCGCTCGCGACCGGGCTGTCGCTCGAGGAGATCCGCAGCAAGTCGTTCGTCAAGATCATGGCGGCGCGGCGCGCTCGTCAGTAGATCGGGCCGCGCTGCTCACCGGTGAACCCGATGAACACGCCGAGCTGCCAGCGCGCGTGGTCGTCGGCATCGAACTGCCAGCGATACTGGCCGCGCGCCTCGGCGCCGACGCGGAACCCGTGGATGTCGAGCGCGAGCGATGCCAGCGCGAGCGGCGCGAAGAACCCGACGCCGGTGTCGTCCGCGACCTGATCGACGAGGAACGCGTCGAACCCGGCGCCGATCGTCGCGCGCACCGGCGCGAACCGCACGCCGAACAGCAGCGGTAGCGGCATCGACAGCCCCCAGTTGTCCGTGCCGCTGCGCCAGTACTCGAACCCATAGCCGAAGCCGGCGATCGCCCCATTGGTGCCGACCGGCGCGAACAGCGGCAGGATCTCGTACTCGAGCCGGGCGACCCAGCCCGACGGGCCGTCGAGCTGCCCGGCGACGCCCGCGACGAGCTGGCCTCCCATCGCCGGCGCCGGTGGACGCGCCGGCCGCACGGTGTCGGCACGTGCGGTCGTGGCTGCCAGGAACACGAAGCAGATCAGGGACCGCCGCACGCTCCGGGAACGTCGACGGCCAGGTGGGCTTACAGGTTGCGGCCGCGCGCCGTCTCATGTAGACATCCAACTCCACGGCGGACGTAGCTCAGTCGGTAGAGCGCCAGGTTGTGGTCCTGGATGTCGCGGGTTCGATCCCCGTCGTTCGCCCCATTCAAATGCGTTGATGTCGGCGTGATGTTGCGCGGACGGCTGCAACGCTTTCTCATGGAGGCATGCGTGCATTCCTCCTGGTCGCGGTGTGCTGTGCCCTCGTCTCGTGCAAGAAGGAGACGTCTGTCGACGTTGGCTCGAACGGTGTGAAGGTCAGCGCCCCGGGCGTCGACGTGAAGACCGACAAGACCGGCGTCAAGGTCGCCGACGAGGCGGTCGACACCGAAGCGGCGGCTGAGAAGGCGGCGACCGACACCGCACAGGTCGCGACCGCGAAGGCCGCGGATGCAGTCGCGAAGGCGAACGCGATGGCGGCGTCGGCGACCGCGGCTGCCGGTAACACGTGCGCGCAGGGCAACTGCGAGCAATCGTGCGCGGCCGGGCAGACCTGCACGACGCTGTGCACCGGCGGTAACTGCAAGCAGAACTGCGCCGCGAACGCGACGTGCGAGTTCGAGTGCCCGGGCGGCAACTGCAAGCAGACGTGCGCGGCGGGCGCGAAGTGCAAGCTCGCGTGCGCCGGCGGCAACTGCACGCAGACGTGCGACGGCTGCTCGAAGTCGTGTCTCGGCGAGAACTGCCGCTAACGCAGGTACGCGCGGAGCCGCGGCTCGATCAGGCGCATCGCCTGGCCACGGTGCGAGATCGCGCCCTTCGCGGTGCGCTCGAGCTCGGCCATCGTCTGGTCCGTGCCGGCGACGAGGAACAGTGGGTCGTAGCCGAAGCCACCGGTGCCACGCGGCGCGGTCAGGATCGATCCTTCGCACACGCCTGCCGCCGTGATCACGTCGTCGCCGAGCGGCCCCGTGACGTCGGCGAGCGCGAGCACCGCACGAAACCGGGCGGTGCGATCGGTGATGCCGTCGAGCGCGGCGAGGAGCTTGGTATTGTTGAGCGAGCTTGCGAGCTCATGATTGTTCGCCTCGGTGTCGCCGGCGTAGCGCGCGCTGTGGACGCCGGGCGCGCCGCCGAGCGCGTCGACCTCGAGGCCGCTGTCGTCGGCGAGCGCGGGTAGCCCGGTCGCGCGCGACACCTCGCGGGCCTTCTTGATCGCGTTGCCCTCGAACGTGTCGGCATCCTCGACGACCTCGGCGATCGCGTGGCCGATCCGGCGCGCGGCGTCGTCGACATCGATCACCTCGATCCCGGTGAGCAGGTCGCGTAGCTCGACCAGCTTGCCGCGATTGCGCGTCGCGAACACGAGCGGGCGGGTCATGGCTTCGTCGCCGCCTCCGCGACGACGCGCCGCTGCGCGAGGGCGAGCTCGCGGATCCCGGCGCTCGCGAGATCGAGCATCGCATCGAGCTGCTTGCGGTCGAACGTGCCGTGCTCCGCGGTGCCCTGGACCTCGATCAGCGAGCCATCCTCCGAGCCGACGACGTTCATGTCGACGTCGGCCTTCGAATCCTCGACGTACGGCAGATCGAGCACGACCTCGCCATCGACGATGCCGACCGAGACCGCGGCGACCGGTGGCTTCAGCGCGCGCGCATCCGGCAGCACGCCGTCGCGCACGAGCCGGTCGATCGCGAGCGCGAGCGCCACCCACGCGCCGGTGATCGACGACACGCGCGTGCCGCCGTCGGCGCACAGCACGTCGCAGTCGACCGCGATCGTGCGCTCGCCGAGCGCGTTCAGATCGATCGCGGCGCGCAGCGAGCGACCGATCAGCCGCTGGATCTCCTTGCCGCGGCCGCCCGGATCGCGCTTGCTGCGCGTGTGCGTCGAGCGCGGCAGCATCGCGTACTCGGCGGTCAGCCAGCCCTTGCCCTTGCCGACGAGAAAGCCCGGCACGCCTTGCTCGACGCTCGCGGCGCACAGCACCCAGGTGTCGCCGAGCTTGATCAGCGCCGAGCCTTCGGCGTGCTTCTGGTAGTGCGGGATAATCTCGAGGGATCGGAGCTGGTCGGGCCGTCGGCCATCGAAGCGCATGATGGCCGGCAGGCTACACGATCACGGTCGCGCGGTGCCGACGGTGAGCCACGCGCGCATCGTCAGCGCACCCGCGCCCGCGCCGAGCTGGTCGGTCATCGCGGCGAGCACGCGGCGATCGACCTCGCCGAAGCGGTCGCCGAGGCGGTGCTTGAGCAGCGTGATCGGAGCCATCGTGCGCACGATCGATTCCCACATCGCCTGCGTGCTCGGATAATCGACGCGATGCTCGACGAGCCGCACCGTCACGTCGTCGAAGCTCGCCGACATCTCGGCGCGGCACGCCTCGTCGGTGACGAGCGGCATCTCCTGCGCGCCGCCGCCCGGAGCGCCACCGCCGGGCATCGCCGGCGCGATCGCCGACATCACGTCGCGTAGTGCCGCGAACATCACGGCGAGCGCGGGATTCGTCTCGAGCGGTTGCCAGCTCGACACGACGGCGCGTGCGCCCGGTGCGAGCACGCGCGCGAGCTCGGCAAACCCACGCGCGCGATCCGGAAAGAACATCAGGCCGAACATCGAGAACGCCGCCGCGAACGTGCGATCCGGATATGGCAGCGCTTGACCATCCCCGATGCGCGGCGTGATGTGCAGCTGCTCGCTCGCGATCTGCGCCTGCAACAGCTCGATCATCCGCGGCGAGAAGTCGAGTGCGTCGACGGTGTGGCCGGCACGCGCGGCGATCCGCGACAGCGTGCCCGGCCCGCACGCGACGTCGACGATCCGCGAGCCCGGTGGCGGCTCCGCGAGCCGCAGCGCCTCGCGCGCGAACGTCTCGAACATCGGCATGACCTCCTGCTCGTACGCGGGCGCGACGAGATCCCAGGGCTGCGGCGTCGCGAGCGGCGATCCATTCGACATGGCGCGAGCCTACGCTCGTCTCACGCCGGTGTGGAGCGCAGCATGCGCTTCGCGGCGTCGCGCACCGTCATCGGGTACGCGGTCTGTACCGACGCGAGCTTGAGCTCGTGCTTCGGGAGCAAGCGCAACACGCGAAGGATCTGATCGGTGCCGAGCCGCGGATTCGTGAGCAGCGCGCGGCGGACCTCGGGCACCTGCAGCCACGCGCCGTTGCCGACGATCACCTCGATCATCACGCGCGGCAGCATGCCCATCCGCGCGATCCGGGCGACCTCGGGCGGCGTCAGCCGGGGATTGCGCAGCAGCGCCTCCCAGACGTTCTTGCCATACATCCTCTCGAGCATCATGCGCTCGCTCGGATCGGGGCTGAGCGCCTTCTTGATCTGCTGCGCGAGGGTCAGCCCGCGCAGCCGCTCGTGCAGGTTGCGCGCGATCGTGCGCCGGCCCTCGGGCGCATCCGGCCCGCCGTCATCGACCGGGAGCTCGTCGGCGAGATCGAGGCACGCTTCCTCGCTCGCCTCGGGCTCCTCGACCGGCGCGAGCTCGAGCAGCTCGTCCGGCGCGTCGCTTGGTGCCGGCGAGAACGAGATCGAGATGCCCTCGTCCGGCAGTGCGGTCTGCTCGAGCGCGGCGATCTCGGCGGCGAGCGCCGCGTCGAACCCGAGCAGCTGGACCTCGGCGTCGGCCCCGTCGGTCGCGACGACGCGCGCCGGTAGCCGGAGCTGGTGCGTCGCGGTCTGGACGAGCAGCTCGCAGATCTCGTCGACGACGAGCGCGCCCGTGATCCGCGCGCAGCCGGTCGCCAGCTCACGCGCGATGCGCGAGCCCGCGACGAGCTCGATCACGATCGGCTCCCCCATGCCGATCGCGATTGTACGCAGGCTTCGCGGCCTACTGCGACATCGTGATGCGCTCGGCGACGCGCGCCGTCGGAGAATCACCGGCCTCGTGGACGTAGGTGTAGGCGGCCTGCCGGCAGGTACTGTCGATCTTGTCGAGGCACAGGATGCGGACGCGCAGCCACAGCGCGGACACGTACTCCTTGCCGCCCTTGAACCGGCGGATGTACTGGTCGAGCGTCGCGAGTGCGTCGCGGCTCTTGCCGAGCTTCTGGTGCTGGATCACGGCGACGCTGTAGAGCGCCGTCGACGCGTCGTCGCCGCGCGTGATGTTCGCGAGCCGCAGGTACTCGGTGATCGCCTGTGCGGGATCCTTGATGCCGAGGTTCATCGGCGGCGCGACGGGCTGCGCGCGGATGTCGGTCTTGAGATCGACGTACGGATCCTTGGGGCTGTCGAGCGAGTGCGCGCTGCCCTCGTTGCGCGGCCGATCCGGCTTGTTCGGCGCCGCGCTGCCCGAGCCTTGCGCCGGCGTGCGGACGTCGGGGACCTGCGCGACGCGATCGTGCAGCACGTCGGGCGCGGTGCCCATGTCGATCTCGAGCGGCTTGTCCGGCTTGTGCGTCGGATCGGCCACGTCGTGGCGGCGGGGCTCGTTCGCGGCGAGCGTCGTCACGCCATCGTCGGTCTGCCACGACTGGCCGGCGGACACGCGGGTCTCCTTCTGGTGGCGCACCACCTTCACGACACCCTCGGTGACATCGACGCGAACCTTGCCGGTGTGATCGTCGTAATCGACCGTGAAGTGCGTGCCGATCACGACGACGTCGGTATCGCCGGCGCGCACGACGAGCGGCGGCCGCTCGCCACGCTTGCCGACCTGGAGCTCGACCTTGCCGCGGGCCATCGCGACGAGCACGCCGCCGTCGGGGCGAGTCACCGTGAACGCGGTCGCGCGCGCGCTCTGGATCGTCGCGTCGCCGATGTCGAGCGTCGACCGCTGGTCGTCGGTGCGGACCGCGATCGGCTCGCGCTCCGCAACCGCGGGCGCGCGTCCGCCGCGCAGCGTCCACCCGAGCACGCCCGCACCGGCGACGCACACGACGACGACCGCGAACGCCATCGCCAGGTTCCAGCGCGGCGCGCGCACCGGTCGCGCACTCGCCGCGGCGTCCGCAGCTCCGGCGACGATCCGGCGCTCGATGTTGGTCAGTCGCTCGTCGTCGAGCGGTTCGACCGGGACACGTCCGACGAGCTTCATGGCATCTCCTTGTCGTCGAACGGGATCACGTCCGCACCGCTGCGGGTCGGTTCGAGGAATTCGCTGAGCACCGGATCCTGCGCCGCTGCCTGCTCGATGCGCTTGCGCGTCCGCCACACGCGCAGCTTCGTCGCGGTGACCGACGCACCGACGAGCTTCGCGGTCTCGGCGATCGTGCGGCCATCGATCTCGTGCAGCGTGAACGCGAGCCGCGCCGCCGGCGACAGCTCGTCGAGCACCGCGTACAGCCGCTTCACGCCATCGCGCGCGAGCTGGCGGCGCGCACCCGGCGCGTCTTCGGACGGGTCGGCGAGCGTCGCGCCGTCGTCGTCGACGATCGGATCGGTCTGCACGCGGCGTCCGCGCTGCGACAGATAGCGATACGCGACGCGCACGGCGACGCGATCGATCCAGGTCGCGAGGCTCGCCTCGGCACGCCAGCCGCGCAGCGACTGGAACACCTGGAGAAACGCGTCTTGCAGCAGATCATCCATGTCGCGGTTGCCGCCGAGCACGCGATACAGGCTCGCGTGCACGCGCGCCCGGTGCCGCCGAAACAGCTCGCGCGTCGCGGCCGGCTCGCCGGTCAGACACCGGTCGACCAGCAACACATCTTCGACATACGCCACGGCGGTCACGTGATCCCATGGTGCACGACGCACCGGCCGCGGTTACACGCGTATCCAAGTATCTGGAATTCGTGGCGTGCGCGCGTGGGGCAGCTAACGTTTGCGGCGTCTCGGCGGCGTCCCGAGCTCGGCGAGCGGGCCCGGGCAGTCCTCGCGCAGCTTGCAGCGCGCGCACTCGGCGCCGTTCCACACGTGCTCGTAGAGGCCCTGGATCTGATCGAGCAGCGGGCCGTCGTCGGTGATCATGCCGAGCTCGAAGTTGCGGCGCCCCGAGCCCTTCGCGCCGAGCCCCGCGCCGGTCCAGTTCGCGCTGCCGAGATAGAGCAGGGCGCCGTCGACGATCACGACCTTCATGTGCACGCGCGGGCACCGCCGCAGCGCGAGGCCGCCCGCGACGAGCCGCGGGTGATTCGCGAGCTCCTCGCGGAACGGGCCCGACGGCAGCTCGGCGTGCAGCAGCCGCAGCTCGACGCCGCGCGCGGCGAGCGCGTCGAGCACCGACAGGATCGAGACGTAGCTGGCCCGCCGCATCGTCCGCCGCCGCCCCGGCCGCGCGCGCGGATCTTCGATCATCAGCTCCTTCACGTTCGCGCTCGCGATCCACACGCTCGTGTGCGCGTTCGTGACCGCCGCGATCACGCGGTCGTAGTGGCCGCGTCCGGACACCAGCTCCATCGTGACCGGGCGCGCCGGCATCACGACATCGAGCGGGCTCTCGATGAGGGGCGTCACCGGTTCCCGCGATCGCAGCTTGTTCGCGACGCGCGCGAGCGACTCGACGGCGACCACGCTCGTGTCGAATGCCGGTGGTGCGGTCGAGGCTCGCGACCGGCGCGCGCGCAGCGTCACAGATTGACACCGAGCGGCGGCGTCGCGACGCAGTGCCCGCCGTCGACGACGAGCACGTGTCCGGTCACGTACGCCGCGGCCGGCGAGCGCAGGTACACCGCGGCCGCCGCGATCTCGTCGATCGTGCCGAACCGGCCCGCGGGGATCGCGGCGCGCGCCTTGTCACCGACCTCGCCCGGTGCGAGCCGTCGCATGCCTTCGGTCTCGGCGATCGGACCCGGCGCGATCCCGCACACGCGAATCCCGAACCGTCCCCACTCGACGGCGAGGTTGCGCGTGACCGCGTCGACGCCGGCCTTCGCGGCAGATGCGTGAATCTGCAGCGGCGTGCCGTGATAGTGCAGCGTCGCGCTGATGTTCAGGATCAGCGCGTTGCCGGCCTTCTGCAGGTGCTCGAACGCGGCGCGCGATGTGTTGAACGTGCCGTTCAGATCGATGTCGACGACGGTGCGAAAGCCATTCGGCGACAGCGCGGCTGCGGGCGCGAGGAAGTTGCCCGCCGCGCCGTTGACGATCGTGTCGAGCTTGCCGAAGAACTCCGTCGCTGCGGCGATCGCGCGGCCGATCGCGTCCGGATCTCGGACATCCGCTGCGACCGCGAGCACCTTGCGTCCGGTCTCGTTCGAGATCGCTGCGCTCGTCGCATCGAGCACGTCCTGCTTGCGGCTGACGATGCAGACGTCCGCGCCGAACCGCGCGTACGCGGCGGCGATGCCGCGGCAGATCCCGCTGCCGCCACCGGTGACGAGGGCCACGTGTCCGGCGAGTGCGTCGCTGCGGAACACGTCGAGAGGATTTGTCATTGGGCGATCATGCCCCACGCCGCGAAAAAAACCGAAACCGCCGACCATCGTCGCTGTCAGACGCGCTGAACACCGACGGCGCCGCTGATCGCGGCTGGCGCTGCGGACCACGCGCTGGCGTCTTGTCGCTCGGCGCGAGCTCGGTCCACGCCCGCGCTTCGAGCGCCGTCACCGGAGGTCTGTCATGCGTTCCCACTCCTGGGCGCGATGGGCATCGTGCGCCCTCGCCATCTCGATCTGCGTTCCCGCTGCACTCGCCGATGGTCGAGCGTCCCGCAAGTCGCTCGCCGACTGCACGTCGTTCGATCAGGAAGACCGGGGCGAGGACAAGGTCGCGCTCAAGATCACGAACACGTGTACCGTCCCGGTCGACTGCACGATCTCGTGGCGCGTGGTCTGCGCCCCGGAGTCCAAGAAGCGTCGCGCCGTCCACGCCGGCTCCGCGAAGCTCGCACTCGAGACAGCCACGAGCCGATCGGCCGAGGCCTCCGCGGCCGTGTGCGGCGACGACTCGTTCGCGATCGACCAGATCCAGTGGGCCTGCGAGCCCAACAACGACTGAGTTATTCCAGGCGGTTGGCACCTGTGACGCAGGTGCAGTGCATATTCAGCACCACGTCAGATCGTTTGCGACCGTGCTGCGTCTGTAATCCGCGAACCCGGTGAACGAAGCCAGAGCCCGGCACGATGTCAGTGCCAAGTGCTCGACTTGTCAGGGCTCGTTCGCTCGTCGCTCGCTGAATACACACGTAGTATAAGGACCCAAGCGATCATGTTGGACCGCCAGGATATCGACGCGCTGCTGATCGGCGCCCTCTACGGCGAGCTCACGCCCGCCGACGAGGCGCGGTTGCAGACGCACCTGGAGTCGCATCCGGCGGATAGGACAGCGCTCGCGGACCTGACCTTGGCTCGAAACGCCGTCCGCGAGAGCCGGATTCTCCAGGTCCAGGTCGAGCCTCCACAATCGATCAGCGCGCTCCTCCTCCAGGAGGCGGCTCGCCGTGCGCCCAAGCCCACTCCCGCCAAGGCCCGCGACGAGGAGCGCGAGGGCTGGTTCGCCCGCTTCGTCCGCTCGTTCGCGGCCCACCCGGCGATGGCCGCCGCCGCGATGCTCGTCCTCGTGCTCGGCGTCGCCGGCACCGTCTACCTGAAGAAGGGCGACACGTTCTCCGAGCAACACGCCGCGCCCACCCTGGGTAACGGCTCGTCGGTCAACGCACCGGCCGCGCAGACTGCGACGCCGCCCGCGGCCGAGCCTTCGCTCGCCGACGAGAGCGAGAAGCTCCGCAAGAACGCGGGCTCCGCCTACGGCGCCACGCTCGGCGGTGATGGCCTCGAAGGTCGCGGCGAGGCCGCGCCGCCACCCGCCCCCGAGCCGTCGCCCAACAAGGGCGCCGCGAAGGAGCGACGCGACACCTATCTGTCGACCGAGCGTCCCGACCTCAAGCCGAAGGATCTCGACGACGATCGCGCGCGTCCCAAGACGTCGCGGACCGCCACGCCCAAGACCGACGCGAAGACCGGCTCGCTCGCGCAGGCGCAGGATGCCGAGGGCACGTTCAAGCTCGAGGACAAGTCCGCCGGCGCCGTTGCGGGCCCCGCCGATACCGGCGCGTCCGGTGGTGGCGCCGCCTCCGCCGATCGGTCGCGCGTCGCCGCGCCATCGGGCACGGTCGGCCGCGTCCCCGCGCAGGATCCCAGCCGCGCCGGCAACGCCGCACCGACCACGCCGCCGGCGACGACCGAGGAGCAGACCGACACCGCGCTCGTCGGCTGGGCGAAGGACATGCACCAGAAGATGATCGCGCAGGTCCGCGCGAACAACTGCAAGACCGCGACGACGCTCGCGCTCGAGCTGTCGAACCGCGCGCCCGGTTACTACGCGCAGAACGTCGAGACCGATCGCGCGCTCAAGCAGTGCGTGCAGTACATCAACGCCGCCCGCGCCGAGGAAGCCGAGCGCGTCCAGCGCGCACGTGCCACCCAGAAGCGCTCCGTCGACGAGCAAAAGCGCGCAGCGCCCGCGTCGACGTCGAAGTAACGCACGCGCGGCCGCCGTCGAGGCCCACGCACGCGGCGCCGCGGTTCCGAGTTTCGAGCCAGTGCCGCGCGTGGTCGCGAGCGCGGCGGCATCGAGCTTGGCTCGGCGCTCTCGGTTCAGGCGTTCTGCAGCCAGCGCCGGATCCTCGGCGGCGCCTCGCGAAGCCTCTCGAGCGTCGCGCTCGAGAGCACGGTTGCAGACTTCGTCGCCCAGAACAGCAGCGGCCCCTCGCCAGCGCGATGCAGTCGCAGCATCGCCGCCGCCGCCTTCGCCGAATACACGCCATCGAGCCGGATCGACGACACGGTCTCGATCGCTCGCAGCGCACGCTGCGTCGGACGGCCGTAGCCCCAGCCAAGCTCCTTCGCGTCGACGACGAGCCGGCGGTACAGCTCGTCGAGCCCGATCCGCACGCGCGGTCCACCGAGCCGCTCGGCGTGCGCGAGCGTGCGCGCGGCGAGCTCGGCAATGCGCAGCCGCGACGTCACCGGCCACGGCGTCACCCGGACGCCATGGATCGTGGGCGCCGGCCACCGCCACACGCCTGCTGCATGCGCGAGCGCGATGCCCGCGAGCAGCCCGGCCGTCGTGCACGTGCTTCCAATCGCGACCACGATCCGTCGCGGTGGCGGCGCGAGGCCAGCTTCGATCTGCTCGGCGAGCTCGAACACCGCAGACACCGCACCGAACGCGCCCAGCGGCGTCGCGCCACCCGGCGGCATCACGATCGCATCGCGATCTCGTCGCGCGAGCCACAGCCCGGCGAATGGCACCTCGGCGACGCTCCGCAGTCGAATCAGCGGGCACTCGCTCGCGAGCAGCGCCGAGCAATTCTCGACGGCCCACGTGCTCGCCGGCTGCGGGAACACGATCGCACCTGCTTCGAGCCCTGCGGTCGGCGCATGCAGCACCGTCGCGATCGCGTGGTTCGAGCCATACGCGCCGATCGTCCAGATGCGCTTCGCGCCGCGCTCGCGCGCATGACCGAACCACACCTCGAGCGTGCGGATCTTGTTCCCGCCGTAGTGCGGATTCGAGACGCCCTCGTTCTTGATCCAGACCGGCGCGCCCTCGAGCAACACGGACGTCAGCGGCGTCGGCCAGTCGCCGAGCGAGACCCACGGGATCCGCGCGGCCAACCTCGGCACGTGACGCGCGAGCGCCTGCACCTCGGCTCAGTGTTTGTGGCCGCCGGACGCCCCCTCGGGGACGTAGTCCGGAGGCAGCTGCCCGCCATCGCCGAACAGGAACTGCTCGCACTGCTCCTTGAGCACCTCGTGCGCCTTCTTGCTCGTCAGGTCGAGCCGGTATTCGTTGACGAGCTTCTTCGAGTGCTCGATCCAGAGCTTCCACGCATCGGCCGACACCGAGTCGTAGATGCGCTGGCCGAGCTCGTCGTTGAAAGGCTTGTAGGGCAGCCCGGGCAGCGAGCCTCCGAGCTTGACGCAGTTCACCATCCGGGTCATCGCGGCGCATTCGACCAAGTTTCCCGGCATCGAGCAAGCTGAGACGTCCCGCACAAACGATCGTCGGAAGTTGCGGTCGTCTGCGGGCACTGGCGTGGGCCACCACCGGGGCCGGTCTCGTCGCGCGGACCCGTCTCGTCGTGCCGGCGTTTTGCATGGCATCGTGCGACGCGCCACGAAGCGCTCTCCCCGGCGCCGCCACCCACGACAAACCACGCCCATCGCGGGCGCCGCTTCGCTTACGATGCGGCCATGTCGCAGGCTTGCAGAGCTTATGAGGCGCAGGTGTCTCCCCGGTCATGGCTTCGCCTCGGCCTTCTCGTGCTGCCGTTCGCGGCGGCCTGTGGAAGCGATCCCGGACTGAGCGACTACTTCCCGCCGCTGCCTCCCGAGACCGGAGAGCCGCAGGCTGCATTCGCCGGCGAGGTCACCGATCCGAGCCAGCTTCCTACCGGCCCGGCGCAGTCCGGTCTCGTCGGCGACTTCTTCATCAAGAACGACAAGGTGACGTTCATCGTTCAGGCCCCGACGCGCGTCATCGGCGTGATCCCGCAGGGCGGTAACGTCATCGACGCGGTCCTCACCGATGGCAGCCAGCAGATCGTCGACGATCACTTCGGCGAGCTCGGTCTCATCTATCTGCTCGGCCGAACCTGCGAAGCCGAGCGCATCGACATCGTCCGCGACGGTTCGGGCGGCGGCGTCGCCGTGCTTCGCGCGGTCGGCAAGAGCGGCAACAACGACTTCATCAACATCAAGGGCATCGGCGCGTTGCCGGTCGACACCGACGTGGACCCGGACATCGAGGACGGCGTGCTCTGCGCGACGACGTACATCCTCGCGCCCGGCTCGACCACGCTCGAGGTCCACCACTCGCTGTTCAACGACGGCAGCGACGCGATCGCGGGTCCGCTCGGCACGATTGCCGACACCGGCGGTAACACCGAAGCCTGGACGACCGCGCGTGGCTTCGAGCGCGCCGACATCACCGCGATCGCGACACTCGGGACGCCGCAGCCGAGCGACTACGTCGTCTACCAGGCACCGGGCGTCGCGTACGGCGTGATCCCTCGCCACGACACGCCGACGACGCACACCCAGGCACTGATCGCGGGCGTCTCGATCCTGCTCGACGGCAACGACTCGTTGCTCGACATCCTGCAGCCCGACAAGTACTTCCTTCACCTGCCATCCGGCGGCGGCCTTCGCCAGCGCTACGACCTCGTGGTCGGCAAGGACGGCGCTGACGTCGACGAGGTGTTCCGCACCGGCAACGGCGAGGCGCTCGCTTCGATCTCCGGGCGCGTCGACATGTCCGCCGGGGGCGCTGCGGTCGGCGCGCGCGTCGGTGTGTTCGTCGACGGCAACGCGAACGGCATGCTCGACAGCCCGGACACCGACGTCGATGGCGATGGCCAGCCGGACGACAAGATTGTCTCTTACATGGACGTTGCCTCCGACGGCACGTACAGCGGGAGTGTCCCGACGACCGCAGGCAACCTGTTGCTGCGCGCCGAGGTCAAGAATGTCGGGCGGTCGCAGGTCGTGCCCGTCGCAGACACCGTGAATCTGACCGTGCCTTCTCCCATCAAAGTCGACTATCAGATCGTCGACGCGGAGACGAACCAGCCGATCCCCGGCCGCTTGCTCGTCATCGGCGATCACCCGGCGTTCCCGGACAAGCGCGTGTTCGAGGTCTACGACCGGCTCGCCGGCGCGGTCACGCAGATCCACTCGATCCGCGGCACCACGGTCGACGTCGGGGATGGCGCCGACGCGCCGCTGCAGCTGCCCGCCGGTGGCAACTACCGGATCTTCGCGTCGCGCGGCACCGAGTGGTCCAGTGTCTCGGCTGCGGTCAGCGGCACTGCCGATGTGAACCTGACGTTCGCGCTGCGCCACGTCAACCCGACGCCGGGCTACGTCGCGAGCGACTGGCACGTCCACCAGGTCGGTTCGCCGGACTCGCCGGTGCTGTCCGACGAGCGCATCCGCTCCGCGGTCTCGGCAGGCATCGAGCTGTTCGCGGTCACCGACCACGACTACATCTCGGACCTCGAGCCGCTCGTCCAGCAGATGGGCCTCGAGAGCCTGCTGCGCGTCATCCCGGGCATCGAGGTGACGCCGTTTGCCTACGGCCACTACAACAGCTGGCCGTACGTGCCCGACAACAGCTCCCCGAACCACGGCGCGATCGACTGGGCACGAGGCGCCGCCGCCGGTCTCTCGATGACGCCAGGCGAGATCTACGACTCGATGCGCGCTCGCGGCGCGTCGATGGTCCAGGTCAACCATCCGCGTGGCAGCGGGTTCAGCGAGTTCCAGGCCGCGTTCTCGCGCGCGAACATCAAGTACGACTACACGAATCACACGATCTTCGGCGACTTCGAGAACGCGAGCGTGCCGAACGACTATCTCCGCCTGCCGGGCGAATCGCTGTGGAGCGATCAGTTCAACGGCCTCGAGGTGTGGAACGGCTTTGCCCTCGTCGATTCGAATGGCGACGGCCTGCGCGAGATCTTCTCGCTCGATCGCGTGATGCGCGACTGGATCAGCATGCTGTCGCTCGGTCTGTTCGTGACTCCGTCGGGCAACAGCGATTCGCACACGACGTTTGCCGATCCGATCGGCATGCCGCGGACGTACATCCGCGTCGCCGATGACTCGCCTGCTGCGATCGCGAGCGGCGCGATCGTCGACGAGACCATCGCGACGCAGACCGGCGCGAACAGCGCCCCGCGCGATGTCGTGGTCACGAACGGTCCGATGATCGACGTGAAGATCGGCGGTCAGCCGGCGCTCGGCCGTGTCTTCCCGGCCACCGGAACCGTGAGCCTCGTCGTCACGATCACGTCGCCGGACTGGGCCGAGTTCGACACGCTCGAAGTGTTCGCGAACACGACGCCGGACGCGCTCGTCCCCAATCAGTCGTCGGTGCTGGTCCCGCTGAAGTGTTTCACGTCGCGCACGCTCGGCTCGATCGCAGCGGCAGATCCTTGCAAGACGGCGGCACTCGCTCCCGAGGCGATGTCCGTCAACCTCGTCACCGTGTCGGGTGCTGGAAACGCGCGACGGTTCCAGGCAGCCGTCGCCGTGACCATCGACGCTGCCGACATCGCCGCTGCCACCCGTCCTGGTGCCACCGGATCGGATGCATGGCTCGTGTTCCGCGTCCGCGGTGACCGCGCGATCTTCCCGATCATGTCGCAGGGCTCGATCGACGACACGACGAAGGCCGTGATCCTCGGTGGCAACGTCGACGACATCAGAGCTGCCCTGACGGGCAAAGGCGTACCGGCCGCCGCATTCACAGCGCCGGTGTTCGTCGATTTCGACGGCGGGGGCTATCGGGCACCGTTTGCCCCGTAGCGTGTGTAGGTCGGGGCTCACGACCCTCGGCCTCCCCGCCGTGCTAACAAAGGAACCAGGCACTCATGGATAGTTCGTCGATCTGGGACCTCATGAGCCATGGCGGCGGGGCGATGTGGGTCGTCCTCGCGTTTTCGGTGATCGCCCTCGCGGTCGCGATCGAACGCGCCATCGCTCAGTGGAAGTTTGTGACTCGCGCTCGCATGCTGGGCGAGGTCGTGACTCGCTGCCTCGCGCGCGGCGCGCTCGAAGAGGGTCGCTCCGCCTGCGAGCGCTCGCCATCGCCGATCGCAGACGTGTTTCTCGTCGGCTATGAGCGGCTCGGTCGCGCGAAGCCGGAGCACGTCGCCACGGCCGTGCATCGCGAGCGGCTGCGCGTCAACCAGGACCTGCGGTCGCGGCTGTGGATGCTCGGCACCGTCGGCGCCACGGCACCATTCGTCGGTCTGTTCGGTACCGTGGTCGGCATCATCCTCGCGATGGGCGACTTGAATCCGAACGAGACCGTCAAGCTCGGTGAAGTCTCCGGGCCGATCTCGTCGGCGCTGGTCGTCACCGCGGCCGGTATTCTCGTCGCCGTCGAGGCCGTCATCCTGTTCAACTTCTTCAGCCAGCGCGCGAACCGCATCGCCACCGAGCTGAAGTTGCTCACCGATGAATTCCTCGAGCTGCTGCTCGATCAGCCCGGCGACTCGCAGCCGAGCCGCCGTTCGCGGCGCGACTCGGATGACGATCGCGCCGAGCGCGCCGAGCGCACGGAATCCAGGAAGTCGGACAAGAGCGAAACCAAGCGAACCAAGGGTGACGACGATGGCGATCGGGAAGCAGCCTGACGTCACCGGCGACGACGACGAGGGTGGCGATTCGATCTTCGCGGAGATCAACATCACGCCGCTCACCGACGTCTTCCTCGTCATGGTGATCATCTTCATGGTCAGCGCCCTCGCCGTGCAGGCGGAGCGCAACCAGGAGAAGAAGCAGCAGCAGGAGCAGAAGGTGAAGGAGGACAAGGACAAGTCCTCCGGCATCAAGATCAACCTGCCGAGTGGCAAGTCCCAGGAGATCGACACCACGAAGGCGTCGCTCGTCCTCGAGATCCCGCTGCAGGGCAACGTGTACGTCGGTGGCAAGCCGATGTCCGATGCCGAGCTCGACAACCTGTTCCGCGGTGCCTTCCAGCGCGACAAGCTGACCCAGGTCGTTCTCAAGGCCGACAAGGGCGTGCCGCACGGCCGCGTCGTGGCACTCATGGAACGTGCGAAGCAAACCGGTTTGACCCGGCTCGCGATCGGCACGGGCGCACAGTGACGCGCGGCTCGTGCCGTCATTGCATGGCCCTCTCGAGGTCTTCGAGCACGACCGAGCGATAGAACGGCACGCGCCGCGGACCGTCGAGAACACGCTCGCTCGTGCGAGTGGCGTCGATGCAGAGCACGACGTCGCGCTCGCCGGCAGCCGCGTAGTGTGAGAGCTTCCGTTCGAGATACTCGGCGGTCGAGAAGCCGACGACCTCGATCTGCCAGCGACGCCCATCGATCTCGGTCACCAGATCGCTGAACAGCAGCTGCTTGCCCGAGCGGATCGGTGGCGGCCTGCGCTCGACCACGTGCCCAGCGCGCTCCAGCTCGCGCGCGAGGAGCTCGGGGACGTCCAGCGTCCGCCGCCGCTTGCCGGATCGATGCCCGGGTAGCAGCACCGGTGGTTCGACGTGCAGGATGCGTTCGATCCCATCGAGCTCGCAGTGAATGTCGAGCGTGAAACAGCGCTGGTCAGCGACCAGCGGCACGAGCGCGGATAGCGCGCGGCCGTAGACCGTCGTCTCGTGAAACAGAGCCAGCGGACCGGTCACGTCGAGGACCGTCTCCCCGTCGTCGCCAGCCGTCACTTCCGCGAGCAGCCCGTATCTGGCGATCTTGCGGACGAGCTCGTGCGCGTCGTCCCACGCTCGTAGCCTGATCGACCTCGCGCGGCGGACGGCGCGCTCGATCCGGTCGAGGTTCGCCAGCGCCGCGAGCGAGCGTTCGCTGGGCCGACCGTCCGGCATCGCCACGCGGCGTTCCCTCGCGAGGTCGGCCCACAGCACCTCTTCGACTTGCGCCGGCGTCAGCTCGAGCGAGGCAGCGGCAGCCGCGAACCGCGCGTGTCTGGATTCGCGATCGAACACGGGATGCCCGAGCACCAGAGCTCGTGCCTTGCGTGCGAGCTTCGCGCGCTCGGGAGTTCCGCCGAGCAAGCGCCGGAGCGCGTGGGTCACGCTTGCCATCCGCGAGCGAGCTCCGCGCGTCGAGACCTGGTCGAGGCGCTCGAGGAGCACGCGCCAGGGCTGGCCAACCGTATGTTCCGCCACATCGAGGATGCTCTGCAGCCAGGGCAGGTCACGCTCGTCGAGTAGCCGCAGCTCCGTCGCCGCGAGCGCGCTCACGACACGCCTCCAGCGTCCGCCGTGGTGCCGAGTCCCGCGCGCCTCCGGCGCATGTAGTCCGTCTCGGTGGAGGCTTCGACGACGAGCTCGTACACGATCGCCTGCTTGCCATCGCGCGGCCGGAGCACGCGGCCGATCCGCTGCACGTGACGGCGAGCGCTCGCGCTTCCACCGACGATGATCGCGATGTCGGCATCAGGAACGTCGAATCCTTCATCGAGGACCTGCGAGGAGACGAGTACCGAGATATCTCCTGCCTTGAAGCGCTCGAGGATCAACGCACGCTCGGTACGTCCGATCTCGTGCGTGATCGGCACGACGAGCAGCTCGCGTGCGATCTCGAACGCGGTCGCGTTATCGCCGGTGAACACGAGCGTTCGCTGTCCGGCGTGCTTTGCCAGGAGCTCGCGCAACGCAGCGCGCTTGCCATCCGGGAATGCGAGCAGTGCGCGATAACCGCGCCAGGCATCGAGCGCCTGTCGCCCGTCCACGCTGGTCGACGCGTGGCGAACGAAGTCGTTCCAGCCGAGGTCTGGCATCGCGCGCGCCAGCTCGGAATACATGGCCGCGAAGCGTGCGCGCTGGTCGCGGTAGCGCGCACGCTCCTCGGCCGTGAGCTCGATGGGCACGTTCACGACACGGAACGATGACAGTGCGCTGCCGACCAGCTCCTCGACGCTGAGCGAATAGACGACGGGCCCCACGCGTGCAGCGAGCTCACCGTGATCCGCTGGTGGTGTCGCCGTGAGCCCGAGGCGCGCCCGTGCGACCAGCATCTCGAGGACCTCGGCGGGGCACCACGCACCGACGTGATGCGCCTCATCGATGACGACCGTGCCGAACCGGTCGCCGATTCGTGGCACCCATGTCACGGCGCTCGCGTACGTGGACACCGTGATCGGTGCAATTTGATGATCGCCGTCGCCCAGGCGTCCGACCGGATGCGGCCAGCAGATCGAGAGTGCACGGATCCATTGATCGAGAAGCACGCGCGTCGGAACCAGACACAACGCCGTGAGACCGAGCCGGGCGATCGCTGCGATCGCCACGAGCGTCTTGCCGGCGCCCGTCGGAAGCGCGACGACGCCGCGATGGCCCGCGGCGGCCCAGCGAGCGAGTGCAGTCTCTTGGTACCAGCGAAGCGGCGGCATCGTGAACGCATCCGAGATGCGCGACGGCCTCACCTCGTCGCTGCACGTGATGCCGCGCGCATCGAGCCGTTCACGCAGCTCTTGATGACGCTCCGCGGGCACCCGCCATGCGCACGTCTGCTCGTCCCACCGTGACCACGGAGCGAGCGATGGATCTTCGGTGCTCGCTTCGCGCTCGAGTACGAGCGTTCCACGATCAAAACGGATTCGCATGCCGCGGGCCCAAGCAACGGTCGTGCCCATGCGACGTCTCGCGTGCTGATTCGTCGCCGCGCATCCATTCTTCGCCGAGAATCACGCCGCGGCGACGGGTTCGGTTGCGAACCGCGCTGTCCGGGATTTGTCCGACCGCCGGACGCGTGTCCGGCCATCGGACAAAACCCGGACACGATGCGCCGCACGGCCCTCCGGCGTTGCACGCGTTGTCGTCGACATGCGCCGATGTCTGCGGTGCAGATCCCGATCTCCCTGCGCTGGCGCACCCCTTGCTGCGCGCCGCGGTGTGCTTGTCACGTGCTCGTACGCGCGCAGCTGTGGGCCGCTCTGGGCGGTCCCATTCAGGCGATGGCCAATGTCATGTGATCCGTCTCGATCACAAGAGGACGCCGCCGGAAGGCGCAGCCGCATCCGCGGGGGTTGCCGCGCCGGCGTCGACGGGTGGCGGCGTAGCAGAGCCTGCGTCCGGCTCGACCGGCAGTGCGGTGCCCATCGGAGCACCGCCGTGCTCGGTTGGCTGCGGCTCTTCCGAAGGTGCGCCCGCCGGACCCACGCGAAGGTCCTGCACCAGGCGCCGCGCGTAGTTCGCCCAGGCGGCGGCGTCGGTGACATGGCGCGGACGCTGCGCTGCTGCCTCGTCGAACTGTTTCGCCGCGTCCGTCAACGCAGACGACGCCTCTTTGACCTTCGCCGCTGCGCGCCAGTAGCCGACGTCACCCAGCAGTCGCTCGATCTCCTTGCGCTTGTCGCGGCGGTCGGGAGCACGCGCGTGGAGCAGTGCTTGCTCCAGCATCGCATTGGCCTCGTCCACCTTCGTGACCTCACGCGCCGTCAGCGCGGTGCTCGCACGATCGATGAGCGTGTCGAGATACCACGCCGACAGCTCCGCCTCGTCTTCGGTGTCACGCTCGCGACATTCGGCCTGCGGCGGAATCTTGATCGGCTTCCACTCCGCGCCATCGATCGCGCGCGTGCCCCACGGCGGGAACTTGCGACCCTGTTCCGCGACGACTTCGTCGGCATGGCATGCGATCACGTAACGACCGCTGTTGACCTTGCCGAGGATCACGAAGGCACCCACCGTGAGCCCGAGCAGCAGCACGCCCGCGATCGCGAAGCTCGCCTTGCGGCGACCACCACGACCGGCACCCTCGAGATCCTCGTCTTCGTCTGGTTCGGTAGGAGGCCGCCGGCGTGCGGCGGGGGTAACTCCCACAGCTGCTCGCAGATCGGTGGGGCCGTACGAAGCGAGCAGGTCCTCGCTACGAACGGTCGAACCGGACGCCGTGCTCGGGATCGGCGACGCGATCGCCGACGAGCTCGTGGCCGGTTGCGGCGCGGCAACCTCGGTGCCGGCTGGTGTGGACGGTATCTCTGTCGAAGGGTCGAGCTGCGGAATCGCCGAGCTCGTGACATCCCAGCCCTGATCGATCGGTGTCGAGCTCGCCGCGGCTGTCCGCCCGGTCTCGTCCTCGGCCTGTTCGAAAGATCGGTCTGGGTCGGGATTCTCCCAGCTCGCGCGCGGCGGCCGGATGGGGGTGCTCGATGATCGCGCCGGTTTTCGTGGCTGCTCTGGCGGTGGCGGCTGCCACGCCGGACGGGATACCGGCTTGCTCTCGGCCGTCGGTTCCTTCGCAGGAAGATCTGTTGTCGCGTCTGGATCCGGCGTTTCCCAGCTCGCTTTGGGCGGACGAGCTGGCTCGTCGTCGTCGGTCACGGAGCAACCTCCACGCGATTGCGCCCGCGCTCCTTGGCTCCGTAGAGTGCGATGTCCGCGCGCTCGATCAGATCGGACATGCTCTCGCCGATTCGCCACTGCGCGATCCCGACCGAGATTCGCAGGAGCAGGCACAGCCCGTCGCCGACGTCGAACGCGCGCTCCGAAACACGCTGTCGCATGCGCTCGCCGACTTCCCACGCTCGGCCTGCGTCGGCCTTGGGCAGCACCGCGAGGAATTCCTCGCCACCGTAGCGGACGAGCAGGTCGCCCGCGCGGATCGCACCGCGCAGGCGTCGTGCGACCTCGGCGAGCACGAAGTCGCCGACGCCATGGCCATGCTGGTCATTGACGCTCTTGAAGTGGTCGACATCGACCATCGCGATCGACAGCGTGCGGTCGCGCTCGATCGCCGCTTCGATCTCCTGAGGCAGGCGGGCGAGCAGAAACTCGCGGTTGTACGCACCGGTCAATGGATCGGTGACCGCGACCCGGTGCAGTCGCACGTTCTCGATGTCGAGCGCGATCGTCGTCGAGATGAAGCGCACCAGCTCGAGGTGATTGGAATCGAACGCACCGGTCCGTTCGCTCGTCGCGGTGACGACCCCGACGCGCTCGCCACGTGCGAGCAGCGGCACGCAGAGCATCGACGCGATCGGGGTCTGGTTCATCGGCAGCGTGACGAATCGTGGATCCTGCGCGACGTCGGAAATCAGTGCGGCTTCGCCGCGCTCGACGACCCACCCCGCGACCCCTTCACCAACGCGGAACGACAGCGAGTGCATGCGCTCGGTGCGCAGGCCGTAGGCAGCCTTCGCGAGCAGCCGCTTGCGATCGGCGTCGAGCAGCATGACCGAGCACGCCTTCGCGTCGATCAATTGACAGATGAGCTCGGCGATTCGCGACAGGAGGATGCCCGGGTCGAGATCCGACCCGATCAGCTTGCCGATCTCGAACAGCGCCGCCGGAAGCTTTTGCAGCCCATCCGTGTTCATCGTCATCGACGTCTATCCGGGGTTCTGCAGGTACCCGATGAACGGCAGGTTCCGGTACTGCTGTGCGATGTCGAGGCCGTAGCCGACGACGTACTTGTTCGGGATGGTGAAGCCCAGATAGTCGATCTTGACCTCGCGCTCGGCGCGCTCGGGCTTGTGCAGGAGCGAGCACAGCGCCATCGACGCGGGACGCCGCGTCGCGAGGTTCTCCATGAGGTAGTGGACCGTGTGGCCGGTATCGACGATGTCCTCGACGACGATGACGTGGCGGTTCTCGATCGGCCGCGACAGGTCCTGCGTGATCTGGACCACTCCGGACGAGACCGTCGCGTCGCCATACGAAGAGATGCCGATGAAGTCGAGGTAGATGGGCGCCGCGATGTGGCGCACGAGGTCGGCCAGGAAGATGACCGAGCCCTTGAGTACGCCGATGACCACGATGTCCGCGGTCTGGACGCGCTCGGCGTAGTCACGGGTGATCTGGGCTCCAAGCTCGGCCACCCGTGTGGCGATCGAATCCGCGGAGATGAGCTCCGCAAAAGGGTCAGTGGACCTGTTCCAGGGAGGCGGCGGAGCGGCCATATGAGGAATGTATCCCAGTCGCGCACCCGGATGAGCGAGCGGGGCCGTCGGGATCACGGTAGAATGATTCGAATGGTCGGGATCGGCGACCTGGATCAGCAGCTTGGTGCTCTGCTCGGCGACACGACGACTGAGATCGACGTAGCTCGCAAGAACCGGGTGTTCTGCAACCGGAACCTGCGCATGGACTCGATCGAGATGATCGGGTTCGACATGGATTACACGCTCGCGCTCTATCACCAGGAGCGCCTCGAGCAGCTCTCGATCGAGCTCACGCTCGGCAAGTTGATCGAGAAGCACGGCTATCCCGAACAGATCCGATCTCTTCACTACGACCCGAGATGGGCGATCCGCGGCGTGATGGTCGATCGGCTGAACGGCAACGTGTTCAAGCTCGACCGCCACAGTCACGTGGGCCGCTGCTACCACGGTTTCCGCGAGCTCACCCACGACGAGCGCAAGGCGACCTACCGCAACGAGAAGATCAACCTGTCGAGTGATCGCTGGGAGTGGATCGACACGCTGTTCGGTCTGCCCGAAGCCGTCATGTACACGACGCTCGTCGACTGGTGCGATCGACAGACCGGGACGGTCGACTACGACAAGCTGTTCGGCGACATCCGTACGGCGATCGACGAGGCGCATCGCGACGACACGCTGAAGAGCGTGATCAAGGCGGACCTGCCGTCGTACATCGTCAAGGATCCGCTGCTCGGCGAGACGCTGCACAAGTTTCGCAGCTCCGGCAAGAAGCTGTTCCTGCTGACGAACTCGCTCTACGACTACACGTCCGTCGTCATGGCGTATCTGCTCGACGGCGAGCGCAAGGCGTATCCGTCGTGGCGCAACTACTTCGACATCGTCATCGTCGGTGGTGCGAAGCCGGCGTTCTTCAACGAGCTGCGTCCGTTCGTGCAGATCGATCCGGCCACCAACGCGCCGATCACGAACGGCGAGATCAAGCATCTCTCGCGCGACAAGGTCTACCAGGGTGGCAACGTCGTCGCGTTCGAGCAGATGACCGGCATCAAGGGCGAGCAGGTCCTCTACATCGGCGATCACATCTACGGCGACATCCTCCGGCTTCGCAAGCAGCACATGTGGCGGACGGCGATGGTGTTGCAAGAGCTCGAGCGCGAGATCTCCGTCAGCGACCGGCTCGAGGCTCAGATCCAGGATCTCGAGCTTCTCGATCGTCGGCATCGCAATCTCGAATCGGAGATCGACTATCAGACGCTGCGGCTCAAGAAGATCCAGCGACTGCTCGATGACCCATCTGCGTCGGCGTCATTGCGCGTGCGGCTCGATGAGGAGCGCAAGCAGACGCGCGCGGCGATCGATGCGTTGCGCGATCGCGCGAACTTGATGGACAAGGAGGTCGATTCGCTCGAAGCGAGGATCGACCGCGCGTACAACCCGCACTGGGGATCGTGCCTGCGCGAAGGCAACGAGAACTCGCGGTTCGGCGAGCAGGTCAATGACTACGCGGATCTCTACACGTCGCGCGTCTCGAACTTCGGCCCGTACTCGCCGTTGCGCTACTTCCGCGCGCCGCGTCGGCCGATGCCGCACGAGATCTGACCGGCACGTCTGTCAGCGTCGCGATCCAGCGCCGCCGGTCGAGCCCGGGGGTGCGGTCGTCGGTGCCGGAGCTGGCGCCGGCAGTGGTGGGATCACGGGTGGCGGCAAGGCACTCGGTGGTTTGATACCCAGCAGCTCGGCGACGAGCGGCGCGATCTGCGTCAACGGAACCTTGTCTGCTGACGGTGTCATCACCGCCGCATGCGCGCGCTGGTTCGCGAGTCGCAGCAGGATCGGGACTTCGCGGTCGTAGTCTTGAAACGATCCGTGTGCGGTCGCCGTCGGCTCGTCGGCCTCGTAGGTCGTCCAGCCGGCGCGCGGCAGGTAGAAGATCTCCCCCGAGCGTTCTGGATCGAGCATCCAGCAGATCGCTTGTGCGCGCCCCGTCCTGCGCTCGCAACGACCGGCGAAATCTGCGGTCAGACCGACTTGCTCGATGCCCGGAAACGATCGCAATGCGAGCATGATCTTGCGTACCGCGAGCGCGAGATCGCCCCGTGGACGCGCGCGAGCGGCCGCAGACAGGTACACGGTCGGATAGTTCGCGGCCGCGATCCACTGTCCGCCGGTCCCGAGCTCCGTACATGCCGCGCGATTGGCAGCGTCCTTGATCGATTCGTAGGTGATGCGGCCCCCTCCGATCCGCTCTGGAAGCGGACTTGCGCCGTGGTCGCTCGTCACGATCATCGACCAGCCATCGGCACCGACGACTGCGTCGAGGCTGGCCATGAAGCGACCGAGCTGGTCGTCGAGGCGCAACAGCATGTCCCACGATTCCCACGACTCGTGGCCCCAGCCGTGACCGACATAGTCGTGCGCGGACATGCTGAGCACGAGCAGATCCGGTGTCGCGTCGCGGCCGAGTTGCTCGTGCTCGATCGCTGCGGTCGCGACCTCGAACACGAGCTGATTGCCTACGGGTGCGGCGAAGATCGCGTCGGCCGGGTTCTTCGTCGCACCGAGTGCGTGCGGGAACGTGGGCCCGAACCCCTTCTCGCCGATCTCGCCAGGCGCGTTGTCGATCGTCTTGCTGAGGGTCGCGAGCCTCGCAGGATCGAGCGGTGTCCAGACATCGCGGAGGTGGGCTGCGACCGGATGGACGCGGCTGTACTCGGCGAGCCATGGTCGCGTTGCGTTGCTCGTGAATGCGGTGTTCGTCGCGTCGTACCAGATCTGCACGCCGGCGCGACCCAGCGGCAGGATGGCGGCCCGTGCCTTCAAGCTGACGCTCACCGCCTTGGCGCCGCTCCCTGCAGCCGCGACCGCATCGCCGAGCGCGGGCACACGCAGCCAGTACGCCGACGAGCCACCGTTCGGATCGTCGACGCTCTTGATCACGCGCTCGAGGTCGCGATTCCACCATTCGTTGGCGAGCACGCCGGTCGCAGAGGGGGGTTGTCCCGAGCCGAGCAACGCATGCCCAGGCGCCGTGAGCGTCGCGGGGGAGGGATGCTGACCGATCCGCCATTCGCCCTCGCGGAGCAATCGATCGAAGCCGGCGGTCAGGTACGGCCGCTTCTCGGCGAAAGCCCATTCCGGAAGCTGATCGATGATCAGCAGCACGACGAGGCGTGGCCTCGGTCCTTTGATCGCTCCCGCGCCACCGCCGACGCCGAGCGCGGTCGTCGTCGACGGATGGGTGCGGCTCGCGCATCCCGCGACCGCCGCGCAGACGAGCAGCGATACCGCCATGCACCTCGCTCGGTGCACGGTTCGACAACACGGCGAACGCTTTGGAAGAGCATCGGGGACGAGGCGCATCACACGGCGATCGAGCACGACGGTAGTGACGATCGTGACACGGAACCGTGACGTCATCGGGGGCGCCGCGGACCAAATGGCGACGTCGCGAATGCGATCGTCACAGGGCGCCCGCGCCGCCGGCAGGTTCAGGCGAGCGTCGCGCGCAGGAACCACGCGTTCTTCTCGAAGTCGCTGATCACGCTGGTGAGCAGGTCGACGGTCTCGTCATCGCCCATCGCCTCGACGGATACGCGGGTCTCGCGAGCACGCTCCAGATAGCAGTCGATGCGATCGGCGAGCGCCTTGACGTGATCGAGGTCGCGCGTTGTATCGCCGGGGTACTCCGCGATCTTCGACGCCCCTGCAACCTGACGGGCCGTGCCGATCGCGAGCGTTCCGAGGGTCACCGCACGTTCGGCGAGCGCGTCGTTGTGAGTCGCCAGCTGCGTCGCGAACTGCTCGAACAGCGGGTGCAGCGCTGGGAACTGCGGGCCGCGAACGTTCCAGTGCGCGACCTTGAGCTGACTATGCAAATCGAGACCGTCGGCGAGTCGCGCATTGAGCTCGCGTGCAATGTCTCGACGAATCGCGTCCGGGAGATGACTCGGCGTCTTGTACATGTCGTCACTCTAGGGCCCGTCTAGTGATACGAGTAGCTGAGCAATCAGCATCGCTCTGATAGGTTTTTCGAATCAGGATACGCCGCGGGTGTCGTGACGTGTGCAGTGCCAGCCTTCGCAGCGCGCATTGTCGACGCATCGGCCCGACGCCTGCCGTAGCGCCAGAGGCGCTCGTCTCGCGACTCGCGATCGAGTGCCCGCGGCGGTTTGCCACCGACGGCACGCGACCGACTTCCCGACCACTCGCGCTCTATGCGATGGTTGACGACGTCAACCAAGTCATTGACACTGTGTCGGTGCGTAACAACGACCGCCACGTCGCCGCTGTTCGCGCGTTCAACCGGTTCTACACGCAGCTCATCGGTGCGCTCGACGAAGGCCACCTGTCGTCCGAGTTCTCACTCGTCGAGGTGCGACTGCTCTACGAGGTCGCGCACGCCGGCACGATCACCGCAAGTGCGCTGTGCGAGACGCTGGCGCTCGATCCTGGATACGCGAGTCGGCTCGTCCGACGACTGTCACGGCAGGGACTGCTCTCGCGCGCGCCCTCGCGTGAAGATGGCCGGGCGCACCCGCTGGAGCTCACGGCGCGCGGCAGAAAGACTGTCGCCGAGCTCGAGCGTCGCGCCAGGCGAGCGGTCGAGCTGTTGCTCGCGCGCGTACCCGGCTCCGTGCAGCCGCGCGTGCTGGCTGCCATGCAGACGATTCGCCGCGCGCTCGAGCCGTCGAGCACGCAGCACGTCAGTCCAGTGCCTTACATGTTGCGCGACCATCGACCCGGCGATATCGGCTGGATCGTTCATCGCCACGGCGTCCTGTACGCGGAGGAATACGGCTGGGACGAGCGATTCGAGGCGCTGGTCGCACGGGTTGCCTCGGACTTCATCACCAAGCTGCAGCCACGCCGCGAGCGATGCTGGATTGCCGAGCGTGATGGCGAGATCGTCGGCTCGGTATTCCTGGTCGCTCGGTCGCGCACGGTTGCGCAGCTGCGGTTGCTGTACGTCGAGCCCGCGGCGCGCGGACTGGGCATCGGGACGCGGCTCGTTCAGGAATGCACGCGCTTCGCTCGTCTCGCGCGCTACCGCAAGATCATGCTGTGGACGAACAGCATCCTGCGGTCCGCCCGCCGGATCTACGAAGCCGAGGGCTATCGCCTCGTCGACGAAGCACCTCACGACGAGTTCGGCACGAACCTGATCGGCCAGACGTTCGAGCTATCCCTGAACGCTTGAGACGACTCCGACCGGCAGGTGTGCAAACGTGCGCCGCAGCGCCGCCACCGCGCCGTCGGCTTGCGACCTTCGCGACCCGACCTCATGATGTCGGAACATGATTCTCGCGTGTCCGGGATGCGATGGGCGCTACGACGTGACCGGACATCCCGTGGGACAGCGCTTCCGATGCCGCTGCGGCACCGTGATGACGCTCGAGGCACCATCGTCGCAAGCAGGGCTGCTCGCATGTCCCCACTGCGGAGCGGGCGTGCCGCCGACCGCTTCGCGCTGCGAGCATTGCAGTCACGAGCTACTGGTCAAAGGCTGTCCGCGGTGCCTGTCGCGAGTCTTCCACGGCCACAAGCACTGCCCGGAGTGCGGCACCGAGCTGTCGGTCGTCGCCACGACCGAGCCTGCGCAAGAGCGGCAGTGCCCGCGGTGTGATCAGCCGCTCGGAGCGCGGCTGGTTGACGACATCGTCGTCGACGAGTGCATGGGCTGTCGCGGCCTGTTCCTCGATCACGTCGCGATCCAGCGTCTGATCACGGATCGTCGCCAGGCACGCGCCGAGTCGCTACTGGGCGCGCTGCCGACGACGATCACCTACGATCGCCAGCCACCCGGCAAGATGTACGTGAAGTGCCCGGTATGTCGCGTCGTCATGAACCGCAAGCTGTTCGCGGCCGGCTCGGGCGTCATCATCGACATGTGCCGCAAGCACGGCACCTTCTTCGACGTCGGCGAGCTACCGAAGATCATCGAGTTCGTGATGCAGGGCGGACTCGAGATCGCCGAGCGCAAGGAGATCGATCGCGCGCGTGCCGCCGCACAACGTGAACGCTTTGCTGCAAACGCGGCGATGGCCGCCGCGGCCGGGAGCAGCATGGAGCTGCAGCATCGCCAGAGCACCGCGTTCGTCGACTTGCTCATCTCGCTGTTCAGATAGCTGGGCTGTCGAGCCATCGCGTCGGCACGCTTTCAGTCGTCCACGCCGACGTCAGTGTTCGGTGCTCGTTCGCCTTGGCGTCGATCGGTGACGAGTCCGCTCCTTGCAATGGCGTCCAGCCAACGGACGGTCGGACAGCGCGGACGTCGGACAGCGTGTGGCTGTCGGACACCGTCCGGCCATCGGACAGCGTCCGGGCGTCGGACAGCGGCCGGCCATCGGACAGCGTCCGGGCATCGGACAGCGGCCGGCCATCGGACAGCGTCTGGGCCATCGGACAGCGTCCGGGCCTCGGACAGCGTCCGGCCATCGGACATTCGGGTGGTCACTGGACAGCGTCCGTCCATCGGACAGCGTCCGGCCGTCGGACAGCGTCCGGCCGTCGGACAGCGTCCGGCCGTCGGACAGCGTCCGGCCATCCGGACAGCGTGCGGCCATCGGACAGCGTCGGGCCATCGGACAGCGTCCGGCCGTCGGACAGCGTCCGGCCATCGGACAGCGTCCGGCCGTCGGACAGCGTCCGGCCGTTGGACAGCGTCCAGCGATCGGACATTCCGTTCGTCACCGGACAGCGTCCGACGAAAATCAAGATAGTTGTCGCATGCGATTTCAGGATGCGAGTGGTTTTGCTTCGGCGTGATTCTCCGGGTTGAGAGTGACAGTCGTCGGTCGCTTCCACGGTCGCGTGTGTTGCGACCACCGTTCCGGGGTACGAG
>DASTLB010000013.1:0-27742 GCA_035715365.1 Kofleriaceae bacterium
GGCACACGCGCCGCGTGATGGATCAGTTTGGCCGCCCCCAGCGGCCACTGCCGAACACTCAGGTCGCAGCGATCGCGACCTGTGGATAACCGCGATCAGTTTGGCCGCCTCCTATGCGGTCACTCAGCCCCCCTCTTGACAGCAGAAGCCGACGTCGCTGACTTCGCCGAGGGGCACTGCTCGCTCGGTCCGCTGAGCGTCGGCTTTGCCGATCCACGCACCTCGTGACGGCGCCGGATGCAGCACCCGTCGCCAATGCGATGACAGCCGCGCTGATTTCGCCGACATCCAAGGCCGGCTGGCGTTGGGCCGATAGTGTCTAGCCTCTCGAGTGGCCGTGCCACGGTTTGTCGCGACGTCGTCGATTTCGCCGAGGTGCGCCGTTCGCTCGGTCCGCTGAGTAGCGCAGCGCTCGTGGCAGCTCCGGCTGCAGCACCACCGCGTCGCGAACGCGATGACAGCTGCTGTTGAGCTCGCCGACATCCACCGTACGACGACCTGGCAATGCGTCCTTGAGTATCGAGGGTATCGCGTAGCCTGCAACGCTCGTTTCGCAGTCGCGTTGACGAAACGCGCTGCAGAAGCCGACGTCGTTGATTTCGCCGACATGCGCGCCGCTCGCTCGGACACTGGTTCTCGGCCCTGCGGCCGGGAATCTGGGCAGCGCTCGTGAGGGCGCCGGATTCTGCACCCGTCGATTTCGCCGACATGCACGGGCGGGCTGGCGGAGACCGCTGGTGTCTGACCTGCCGTGCAGAGCTCGGTTCGCTGACCGCGCTGCACGCGCTGACAGGCGCCGACGTCGTTGATTTCGCCGAGGTGCGCCGCTTGCTCGGGTCGGCTGAGTGCGCAGTGCGCGTGACGGCACCAGATGCAGCACCCGTCGCGAACGCGATGACAGCTGCCGGTGAGTTCGCCGACATCTACGGGCCGGCTGGCGATGTGCCGCGCCGCCACCCATTGTGGCCGCTCTCCCACGAGGAGGGCATCGATGCACGAGTCACAGGATGCGAAGACGCGATGGGTCCCACCTGCGAGCACGGGCAAGACATGGGTCGCACGCGAGCTGTCGCCGCAGCGCTGATGATCCGCGCTGCAGAAGCCGACTTGGTTGATTTCGCCGAGGTCCGCCGCTCGCTCCGTCGGCTGAAGCATCGCCCCGTTGGACGGAGATCCGTGCAGTGGTCGTGCGGTCGCAGATGTTGTCGTTGTCGCGAGCGGACGATCGGGATTCGTGGTGACCGATGGCGGCTTCCATGGATTCCGGCGACCGACTTCGTTGATTTCGCCGAGATGGGCCGGACGTCTCGCTGTCACGACCGCGATGCGAGCACCGATTGCGGCGGGTGGATCGTCGGCGGGTCGCGCTCGTGGAATCAGAGCGGGAACTTGACGGAGAACGTCGTGCCGGCGTCCGCCGAGGACGTCACCTCGACGGTGCCGCCGTGTGCGCGGGCGATCTGATCGACGATGTAGAGGCCCAGCCCGACGCCGCCCTCGCGGCCGCCGGCGCGGACGAACGGATCGAACAGCGTGCCGAGTGCGGTGACGGGAATGGGCGGCCCGCCGTTGTGGACGGACAGGATGCCCTCGCGCTCGGTGCGCCGGATCGCGATCGTGACCGGGCCGTCGCCGTGGCGGATCGCGTTCGTGACGAGGTTGTCGACGAGCTGCACGAGCTTGTCGTGATCGCCCGCGACGGTGACGGTGCCCTCGCACACGACGTCGAGCGGGCGCGCCGGGTTCGGCGCGACGTCGCGCGTGACCTGGCGGCAGAGCTCGCACAGATCGATCCGTTGCGGCGAGACTGGCACGACGTCGTTCATGTTGCGCGTGACGAGCAGCAGCTGATCGATCATGCGCCGCATTCGCTCGAGCGTGCGATCGATGCGGCGGATCGTGCCGCGGTCGTTCTCGTCGAGGTTCTGTGACTCGTAGAGCACGCTGAGGCCGGTCGCGATCGTGCCCAGGGGGTTCCGGAGATCGTGCCCGAGCGTCGCGAGAAACAGCTGCTGCGCGCGCAGCTTGTCGCGCTCGGCGTAGCGCAGGCGGATCAGGGCGCGCAGGGCGGCGACCAGCTCGACGAGCTCGACCGGGTGGACGAGGTAGCAGTCGGCGCCGAGCTCGAGGCCGCGTGCGCGATCCTCGGCGGAGGCGAGCGTCGCGGAGAGCTCGAGCACCTTGACCGAGGCGGTGTCGGGGTTCGCCTTAATCCGCTTGCAGACGTCCCAGCCGTACATGTCCGGCAGCTTGATGTCGAGGATGGCGACATCGTGCTCGGGGCTGAGCATCGCGAGCCCCTGCTCGCCGGTCTCGGCCTCCTCGACCTCGAAGCCCGCGGCACGTAGCTGTCGGCTGATGACGTAGCGCTTGCCGACGTCATCTTCGACAAAGAGCACTCGGGGCCGCTTGTCAGACATGACTGGGTTCCGTGGGGATGGCGATGCCCGCTCGTACGAGAGCGTCCTCGATCGCGGCGCGATCCGCCACCCGGGAAGCGGTCGACTTTCGCAGGATCGCCACGGCGGCGCCGAGCCGCTCGCGGTCGCCGACCCCCAGCGTCAAGGCCGTGTACACGACGACCGGGATGTCGCGGGTCGTGCGCTCGGCCTTGAGCTTCTCGAGGACCTCGAACCCGGTGAGGTCCGGCATGATCACGTCGAGGAAGATGGCATCGGGATGGTTCGCAGCGAGCCGGAGGCCGTCCTGGCCGGTCTCCGCCTCGTCGACCCGGTAGCGGTCGCCGAGCCAGCGCCGGAGGACGTAGCGCGAGGCCACGTCGTCGTCGATGACGAGGATCCGGGGTTGGCCCGGGGCGGGGCGCACCGCGACGACCGCCGGCTCGACGAGCTTGGGAGGCAGCTGGCCCTCGCCGATGTACTGGATCGGCAGCTCGAAGCGGAACGTCGAGCCGACGCCGGCCGTGCTCGAGACGGTGAGCGTGCCGCCGAGCAGGTGGGCGAGCCGGCGCGACAGCGGCAGGCCGAGGCCGGAGCCGCGCGTGCGGGCCTGGACGTGACCGTCGACCTGCGCGAACTCGTGGAAGATCAGGTCGTGGTGCTCGGGCGCGATGCCGATGCCGGTGTCCTGGACCTCGAACACGATGTGATCGGCGGTGCCCCGGTACGCGCGCACGTCGACGCGCCCGGCCTCGGTGAACTTGAGCGCGTTCGCGACCAGGTTGCGTAGCACCTGCGAGATCTTGTGCTCGTCGCTCGACACCGCGGGCAAGTTTGGCTCGACGGTGAACGCGAGCGTGACCTTCGCCGGCACGAGAGGTTGCATGATGCGGCGGAGCGTCTTGAGCAGGCCCTCGACCGAGAACATCGATGCGTGGACGGTCGCCTTGCCGGCATCGGTCCGTGCGAGCTCGAGCAGATCGTTGACGTACGCGGTCAGCGACTCGGCGACCTCGTGGATGATGTGGACCTGCTTGTCCTGCTCGGCGTTGAGCTCGCCATCGAGACGATCGATCAGGAACTGCGAGATCGTCGAGATCGAGTGCAGCGGCGTGCGGAGCTCGTGTCCCATCTCCGAGACGAGGCGCGTGCGTAGCTCGACCGCGCGGCGCTGGTACTCGGCGCGCTCCTCGAGCTCGGCGTGGAGGGCCATGACGCCGCGGTTCGTCTCGTCGAGCTCCTCGGTGAGCTCGACGATCCGGGTGTCGCGCTCGATGATGTCGCGCTGCAGGCGGCGGATCTCCTGCGTCGGATCGTCGGCGAGCTGACCGGCGAGCTGCGACCGCATCTGGCCGACGCGCAGGCTATCGACCTTGCCCTGCGCGCGGCGCGGCAGGCGCTTCGTCATCTCGACGCGCGTGCCGGCCGAGGTCGACTCGACGGCGAAGCTGTCCATCAGGCGTCGCGCACCCGGGATGCCGACGCCGAGCCCGGTGCTGGAGCGCCGCTCGCCGGCGAGCACCGCCGCGAGGTCCTCGATGCCCGGTCCGCGGTCGAGCACGATCACGGTGAGCGCCTCGCGGGCGTCGTCGAGCGCGAGCGTCACCGAGCCACCGCCGGCGTAGATCAGCGCGTTGCGCGCGATCTCGGACATCGCGGTCGCGATCCGCGTCTGCTCGAACGTCGAGAACCCGAGCTGTGCCACGATCGTTCGGGTCGTCTGGTGCGCGCGGACCACATCGTCCTCGCCACGGATATCGACGAGCCCGAGCTCGATCATGCAGAGACCTCTCGCAGCACGACCGCGGTGGCGTCGTCGCGGCCGCGCGCGTGGTCGCGCCACAGCACGCCGGCGATCGTCAGCGGATCGCACGATCTCAGCCCGGCGTGGTCGGCGAGATCGATCCGGCTCTTGAGGCCGTCGGAGGTGACGACGAGCAGCGCGCCGGCGGGGAACGGATAGCGCTCCTCGCGAATGCGCGGTGTCGCCTGACCGAGCGTGCCGTGCTGGGTGACGAGCTGGCGCTGCTGATCGCCGACGATCCATGCCGAGACGTTGCCGACCGCGGCGATCGTCGCCTCGCGGGTGTTGCGATCGATCTGGACGATCGTCGCCGCGGCGCCTCGCGTCGAGCGCGCGACGCCGTGCAGGCGCTCAAGCAGCTGGGCTGGCGTGCCGTCGGGCCGATCGCGGAATGCGCGCGTGATCGCCTGCGAGGCTTCCGCAGCGCCGTCGCCGTGGCCGAGGCCGTCACACACGAGCAGCGTCGCGCGCTCCGCGCGAAGATCGATCTCCCACGCGTCGCCGCACACCTGCAGGCCGGGGTAGGGCAGGCACACGCCGCCGACATCGAACTGCGTCTTGCGCACGTGGTACTTCGGAAAGATCAGCGAATCGATCACGCAGCCCTTGCCGGGGAGCGTGTACGCGTCCCACCGGGTCGCGATTCGCGTCACCGCGCCGAGTCCCTTGCCCGGTGTCCCCGCGGTCGACATGCCGTCGCGCACGCAGGCGTCGACGTTCATGCCCGGCCCGCGATCCCATGCGATCACGCTGACGCCGCGGACCTCGCCATCGCCGACGCAGCCGAGGATCACGCCGCCATGTCGTGCGTGGCGCAGCACGTTCGTCGCGAGCTCGGTCGCGATCAGCGCGGCATCGCCGGCGCGGGCCTCGTCGAGTCCTGCACTCGCGGCGAGCGCACCGATGCGACGACGTGCGACACCGATATCCGCTTCGTGGTCGAGCTCGATCGCGTCGCTGGTACGGCTTATTTCCATCGAATGACCTGGACGCGCGTACCTTTGCCGATGGTCGACTCGATGTTGAATTCGTTCACGAGGCGCCGCGATCCGCCGAGCCCGAGCCCGAGCCCGCCGCCGGTGGTATAGCCGTCGCGCAGCGCTTCGTCGATGTTCGGGATGCCGGGCCCCTCGTCGACAAACGTCATCCGCACCCCGCGCCGGGTCCCGTCGGTGATCACCTCGATGTCGGCATGTCCTCCGCCGCCATGCTCGAGCGTGTTGCGTGCGAGCTCGCTCGCTGCGGTCACGAGCTTCGTCGTCTCGAGCAGCGAAAATCCTGCGCGCTGCGCCTGCTCGCGCGCGCGCTGGCGGACCAGCACCACGTCTTCGTTCGCCGAGATCTCGACGCGAATCGGCGGGCGATTGGGATCAGCGATCGCCGGCGTCACGGAGCATCTCCATGCCTCGCTCGACGTCGAGTGCCGTGCGCACGCCGGGCAATGACATTCCTAGCTCCACGAGCGTGATCGCGACCGCCGGCTGCATGCCGACGACGACCGTCTGTGCATCGAGGATGCGCGAGGTCGCCGCGACATCCGCGATCATGCGCCCGATGAACGAATCGACCATGTCGAGCGCGGAGATATCGATCAGCACGCCGCTCGCGTGGGTCCGGGTGATCATGTTCGTCAGATCGTCGAGCAGCCGGACCGCGAGCTGATCGTGCATGTCGACCTGGACGGTCACGAGGAGCGTCTGCCCCATCCGCAGAATCGGGATGCGGTCCATGACTACGCCTGCGTGTTGTTGGTGATCGTGTGGCCGAGCTTCTTGAGCGCGACGCGGAACGCATCCGCGAGCGACGCCTTCGTCAGCACGTCGCCGAGCTCGACGCCGAGGTGAACGATCGTCTGCGCGATCTGTGGGCGAATCCCACTGATGATGCACTCGGCACCCATGAGCCGCGTCGCCGCAACCGTCTTCAGCAGGTGCTGCGCCGTGAGCGTGTCGACGGTGGGCACGCCGGTGATGTCGAGGATCGCGATCGGCGACCGCGTCGCGACGACCTGCTGGAGCAGCGCCTCCATCACGACCTGCGTGCGCGACGAGTCGAGCGTGCCGATGATCGGCAGCGCGAGGATGCCGTCCCACAGCTGGATCACGGGCGTCGAGAGCTCGAGCATGTCCTCGTTCTGGCGCCGGATGACCTCCTCGCGGGCCTCCTGGTGGACCTCGGTCGTGTAGAGGCCGAGCTTGTCGAGCAGCTTCGAGACGTCCCAGACCTCGATGAACAAGCCGGTGTCGGCCTGGCCCTCGAACGACCGTCGCAGATGCGCGAACAGCGGCTCCTTGAACGAGAACACGAACGACGCGGTCTCGCTCGGGGAGAACCCCTGCCGGCCTCGCGACTTCGAGATGCCACCGAGAAAATCGCGCAGCGGACGCCACGCCTCGCTGTTGACATCCTCGGTCGCGGCGCCGCTACCGATCGCGTCGGCGAGCAGTGCGATGAACTCCTGACACTGGTTCTGGAGCTCGGCCTCGCTGATCATGTTCGCGGCGCGCGCCGACGTGGAAGCGCGCAGCGACTTGATCCAGTCGGCGAGCAGCTGGACTTGAGAATTCTGCAGGACCTGTATGATGCGGTTCGACGCAGCCATCGCGCGGGACGCTAGCACGCGAATTCGGCACCTCGTAGCCCCGCGTGCTGCGAGTTACTGGTGTCCTGCCGGCCTCACTTCGCCTGGTAGGTCTCGTACACCGTCGGAGCGTCGGCGTCGGCCGCGGCATTCGGCGACTTGATCTGCACGCGCGCCTTGGCGGCCTTCATGCCCTTGTAGCGGACGGTCGCCGATGCGGAGTTCTCGTACGAACGTTCGGCTTTCGCCTTGTCGGCGTCGGCCATGAACGTCTTCACGTCCGCGGGCGTCGGCGGCTTGATCGACTTCGCGGCGGCGACGTCGATCGATTCGGTCAGGTACGAGCGCAGCAGCTTCTTCTCGAGCTTTCCGAACAGCGTCGGCGAGCTGAACATGTCGACGGTGGCGACCTTGCCGTTGAGCGCGACGACGTAGCCGATCATCCGCGCGCGATCGGCGGGTGGCAGCTTCGCGAGCGCGGCGTCGACCTTCTTCTCGGACGCCGCGAGCGTGCCGTTGCTCTGCTGCTGCGCGACCTGGCGATAGGTATCGGTCTCGTTCGTGGTCTTGCGCGCGGCGTTCTTCGCGCTGACCTCGCTCCACACCTGGCCCTGATCCTCGAAGCTCGCGTTGCCTCGCAGCCGGCCGTGCGCGAGCGCCTTGCCGGTCGTGAACTCGCGCGAGCCGCCGCGCTCGTCCCACCGTCCGTGCTCGACGCAGAACACCGGCACCTGCTGCGTGCTCTTCGCCGGAATCAGCGTGTTCGCGCCGATGATGCGGTCCTGCTTGCCGCCGATGATCACCTCGCCGGCGAGCAGGAACAGCGGGCGGTCCGCCTTGTTCGTCAGCGTCAGGTGGTTGACGTCCTCGGAGTCGACTTCCTTGATCTTGACGAGCTTCTGCGCGAACGCGTCGTCGAGCACGATCACGTCGACCGCGGGCTGCGCGCCGGCCGTGGCGACGATCGGGGTCAGTGTCAGGCTGTCGACCTGGATCGCCGGCAACAGCGCCGCCTTGTCCGAGAGCGCCGAGGCATCCGGCTTCGGCGGCGGCGGCGCGGGCGGCGCCTTGGAGTCAGCGTGGACGGACAGCGCGAACAGCGGGATCGCGAGCAGACCGATAGCAGGACGCATGGTTGGCCTCCGAGCCTGAGAACGCCTGTCGGACAGGTTCGATCTGGATCGGTTGCTGGGATTTTGCGATCGCGATCACCGAGCGGTGGGCGCGCCTCACTGATTGCCAGCCATTGTCCGACGACCCGCATTCCGGCGACGGCGTCGCGCGGGCATCGTCCGGCGCCATGACCCGAGCTTTTGCTGTCGTGATCCCGCTGGTGTCGCTGTGTGGCGTCGCGTTTGCCCAGCCCGCGCCGCCGCCGCCCCCACCGGCCGCGCCGCCTGCGCCGCCGATGACCGCGCCTGCGATGACGCCGAGCGATCCGGCGCCCGCCCCGGCGCCGCTGCCGCCCCCCGCGGAGACGCCGCCCCCGCTGACCGCGCCGGCGCACGTCCGCACGTTCTCGGTCACCGCCTCGCCGCTGCACCTCGTGCTGCCGGTCGTCGAGCTCGCGGTCGAGGTCAAGCCGATGCCGAAGGTCGGCGTCCAGGTGATCGGCGGCGCGGGCCGGGTGACCGACCGCGACACGATGATCTCGGCGACCGCGACCGAGATCGGCGGTCAGCTCAACTACTACGTGATGCGCGACTTCTCCGGCCTGCACGTGGGCGCCGAGGTGCTCTACCTGCACCTGTCCGACGTCGACATCGACGTCACCGCCTCCGGCGCGGGCCTCGCGGCGGGCCCGTTCGTCGGCTACAAGGTCCTCACCGGCGCGGGCTTCACGTTCGTCGCGCAGCTCGGCGCCGAGTTCGGCCTGATCCGCGCGAAGTCCTCGTCGGCGATGGCCGAGGACAAGAAGGTCATCCCGCTGCTGAACCTGAACCTCGGCTGGTCTTTCTGACCCGACGCGCGCGCGGCGTGCGCTAAGGTCCGCGCATGCGCATCCTCGTCGCCGGTCTGGTCACGCTCGTCGCGACAACCACGGGCTGTGGCAGCGACGAGTGCGATCCGACGACCGAGGCCTGCACGCTCGAGAAGGCGGTGTCCACCGTCGAGGTCCCGGCCGGCACCGAGGACGAGGACATGTGCCAGAGCTGGACGTTGAACAACCCGACCGAGCTCTGGGTCAACAGCATCACGCAGTACAACGACGGCGCGTACCACCACGCGAACTGGTTCTTCGTCCCCGACGACGAGTTCGTGATGCCGGACGGCGCGTGGCGGTGCAGCGACCAGAACTTCAGCGAGCTCGTCGCCGCGCTGCTCGGCGGCTATCTGTTCGCGCTCAGCACGCAGTCGCTCGATGAGACCCAGCAGCTGCCGGCGGGCAGCGCGATCCGGATCCCGCCGTACTCGCGGATCATCGGCTCGAGCCACCTGCTGAACGGCACCGACAATCCGCTGAAGACCACGATGAAGCTCGCGATCCACACGATCCCGCCGTCGCAGGTGCTCGCGAAGATGGCGCCCGCGCGGATGACCTATCACGACCTCGCGCTCGATCCGCTGAAGCGCAGCTCGTTCACGATCGAGTGCCTGATCGACGAGGCGCACCAGCAGCGCGTCGGCGCGCCGCTGCAGTACGAGCTGCACTACGCGCTGTCGCACTACCACCAGCTCGGGATGTACGCGCAACTCGAGATCGCCGGCGGCCCGCGCGACGGCGAGGTGATCATGCGCCACGACGGCTACGGCGAGAACTTCGGCCAGGCGATCGAGCCGCCGCTCGAGCTATCCGCGATCGGCGCGCGCGGCATCCGGTTCACGTGCGGGTTCCAGAATCCGCGCGACGTGCCGGTGCACTGGGGGATCGGCGATCAGGAGATGTGCGTCGTCGCGCTGCAGGCGAAGACGAACCTCGCGTTCGACGCGATCGTCGACGACGGCACGAGCCAGATCGTCGGCACGACCGCCGACGGCGAGGTCCAGCACGCCGGCCCGTGCTCGCTGACCGCGTTCCCGTGGGACTTCGAGAAGGACGGCGGCCCGCCCCGCTGACGACGATCAGCGCGCCGAGTCCTCGAGCTTGAGCGTCAGCGCATCGCGCTGCGGCGGAAACAGCGCCGTCTCCTCGACCCACGGCAGCTGCAACGGATCGCCGACGAACATCGTCCGCACCATCGCGCGCATCAGCTCCATCACGTCGTTCGGATCGGCGCGCTTGAAGACCGTCTGCAGATCCGGCAGCCCGAGCTCGCCCATGCCGACGGTATCGGCGAGCAGCTCGCCCGGCCGCCCGGTCGCGTTCGCGATCCGGACGTTGACCGCGGGTCCGCACGGCCCGAGCTCGGTGCGCAGCTCGCGATAGCGCGCGAACGTCAGCAGCTGCTGCGCCGGAATCCAATGCAGGATCGCCGCCTCGCGATCGTAGTCGGGCAGCGTGAACAGCACGGTGTCGAGCACCGCGAGGAACGACAGCAGCATGCTCGCGTGGTTGATCGGCCGCTGCGCGGTCAGCGCGACGACGAGCGATGCCGGACACCGGCCCTCGAGATCCGCCCACCGCCACTCGGGGCTCCAGGTCAGCGCATCGCACAGCGACGCGGCGTACGCGTCGAGCGACGCCGGAAAGATATGGACGAGCAGCGGCAGATCGGCGGTCGGGATCGCGAACAGCAGGCGCTCGCTCAATAGCTCGATGTCCCCACGCCACGCGCACAACCGGGCATGCAGGACCTCGGACTCGATGCGAACGGCGCGCGGCAGCAAGATCTGGACGCTGTAGCGGACGTGCGAGGTCAGCGGCTGCATAGGCCGACGCAGTAACATAGGTCCAATGGCTCGACCAGTCTCCAAGCGTAAGAGATCGTAACGAGAATCCGACTCCGGAATGAAAACGGCCCGCCGATCGCTCGGCAGGCCGGTTCGGGGGAGACCGCGCGAGCCTACTTCTTCGCGTCGGCCTTCGCCTTGGCAGCCTTCGCGAGCAGCTCCTCGGAGATGTTGCTCGGCGTCTCGGAGTAGCGCGCGAACTCCATCGTGAACTCCGCCTTGCCCTGCGTCGCCGAGCGCAGCGGGGTCGAGAAGCCGAACATCTCGGCGAGCGGGACCTCGGCGTCGACGCGCGCGCTGCTGTCCTCCTCGGTCGAGCCGATGACGATGCCGCGGCGCTGCATGATCAGCGACAGCATGTTGCCCGAGAACTCGGCCGGGCCCTCGATCGAGACCTTCATGATCGGCTCGAGGATCTTCGGGCGCGCGCGCGGGAAGAAGTCGCGGAACGCGCCGCGCGCGGCTTCCTGGAACGCGATGTCGCTCGAGTCGACCGCGTGCGACTGACCGTCGTTGATCGTGACGCGCAGGCCGACGACCGGCACGCCGAGCCGCGGGCTCTTCATGATCATCGACTTGAAGCCCTTCTCGCACGACGGGATGAACTCGCGCGGGATCGAGCCGCCCTTGATCTCGTCGACGAACTCGAAGTCGCCCTCGAACGGCTCCGCGAAGCCGGCGACGCGGCCGTACTGACCCGAGCCACCGGTCTGCTTCTTGTGCGTGTAGTTGAACTCGGTGCGCGCACCGATCGTCTCGCGATACGCCACCTGCGGCGGGCTCGTGACGACCTCGGCCTTGTACTCGCGCTTCATGCGCTCGATGTAGACGTCGAGGTGGAGCTCGCCCATGCCGGCGATGATCGTCTCGTTCGACTCGGAGTCGACGTAGCACTGGAACGTCGGGTCTTCCTTCGTGAACCGGTTCAGCGCCTTGGACATGTTGATCTCGGCGCCGGAGTCCTTCGGCTTGATCGCGACCGAGATCACCGGCTTCGGTACGAACATCGAGGTCATCGCCAGGTTGACGGTGCCGTCGGTGAACGTGTCACCCGAGTTGCAGTCGATGCCGAACATCGCGCAGATGTCGCCGGCGCCGGCCTCGGTGATGTCTTCCTTGTCGTCCGAGTGCATGCGGACGAGGCGGCCGACCTTCACCTTCTTGCCGTTGCGCGAGTTGACGATGAAGTCGTCCTTCTTGACCTGGCCCTGGTAGACGCGGACGTAGGTCAGCTGGCCGTAGCGACCATCCTCGAGCTTGAACGCGAGCATGACGAGCGGCTTGTTCGGGTTCGACTCGAGGATGACCGGCTCCTCGTTCTTCGACAGGTCGAGCGCGACGTTCTCGACGTCACGCGGCTCGGGCAGGTAGTGGCAGACGCCGTCGAGCAGCAGCTGGACGCCCTTGTTACCGAGCGCCGAGCCGAGCATGACCGGCGTGCACTTGAGCGCGATCGTCGAGTCGCGGAGCGCCTTGCGGATCAGCTCCGGCGTCACCTTCTCCTCGAGCATCGCCTCGGTCAGCTCGTCGTTCACCATCGAGAGCTGGTCGAGCATCTCGTCGCGCAGCTTCTGGGCTTGCTCCTGGAGGTCGGCCGGGATCGCGCCGCGCTCGATCGTCTCGCCGTTGTCGCCGAAGAACGTGAACGCCTGCATCTCGATCAGATCGACAACGCCCTCGAGCTTGTCCTCGAGGCCGATCGGCATCTGGATCATGACCGGGTGCAGCTTCAGCTTGTCGCGCAGCTGGTCGCGGACGCGGTACGGGTTCGCGCCGGTGCGGTCGAGCTTGTTGACGAACGCGATGCGCGGCACCTTGTAGCGGCGCATCTGGCGGTCGACCGTGTAGCTCTGCGACTGCACGCCGGCGACGCCGCACAGGACCATGATCGCGCCGTCGAGGACGCGCAACGAGCGCTCGACCTCGATCGTGAAGTCGACGTGTCCTGGGGTGTCGATGATGTTGATGTGGTGCTGGGCCCTCACCGCCGAGCCGGGCACGCCCATGACGCCGCGCGACTTCTCGCCCGGCGGCCACTGGCAGAACGTGGCCGCGCTCTGGATGGTGATGCCGCGCTCGCGCTCGAGCTCCATCGAGTCCATCTTGGCGCCGACACCGTCCTTGCCCTTGACCTCGTGAATCGCGTGGATACGCGCGGTGTAATAGAGGATGCGCTCGGTCAGCGTGGTCTTGCCACTGTCGATGTGAGCCGAGATGCCGATGTTGCGGACTTTGGACAGGTCACTGAGCACGGGAACGTCTCCTGCAGCGAAGCGAAATCACCCGACGAGTACCCCGGATAAGGGCGCGGGATTGCTACCTTGTAAAACCCGTCAATGCAAGCCCTGTCGACATTCGGCCTGGCGTCAATTGTCTCCAGCATCTGGAACGCGCTGGAGGTGTCTCAAGAAGTGTCTCGGGAACAGGGGGGACTGCTTTGCTACCGTCTATAGCCAGGGCTCCGACGCTTCCGATGCCACACCTGGACGACAACGCGGCCGCCGAGTTCGTCTCGGGCACGTTGGCTCCGACGGCGGTCACGAAGATCGAGAAGCACCTCGCGACGTGCCGCGACTGCCGGGCGCTGGTCGCCGCGCTCGCGGCGGATGCCGCGAATGACTCGAACGCGGCGACCGTGCCGCACGAGAAGGAGTCGCCGTCGCAGGTCGCCGCGCGGCCGACCCGGACCTTGACGGTCGGCGATCGCGTCGGCCGCTACCTCGTGCTGACGACGCTCGGCACCGGCGGGATGGGCGTCGTGTTCGCGGCCTACGATCCACAGCTCGATCGCAAGGTCGCGCTCAAGCTCCTGCGCGCCGGCATCACGTACAACACGAAGGACGCGCGGACCCGGCTGCGCCGCGAGGCCCAGGCGATCGCGCAGCTGTCGCATCCGAATGTCGTCAACGTCTACGACGTCGGCACGACCGAGGAGGGCGACCTCTACATCGCGATGGAGTTCGTCGAGGGCGACACGCTGACGACGTGGCTCAAGAAGTATCCGCGGACGTGGCGCGAGATCGTCGACGTGTTCCTGCAGGCCGCGCGCGGCGTGATCGCGGCGCACTCGGTCGGCCTGCTGCACCGTGACCTCAAGCCGGACAACGTGCTGGTCGGCGGCGACGGTCGCGTCCGCGTGACCGACTTCGGGCTCGCCCGCTCGGTGATCTCTACCGAGGAGTCCGCCGCCGTGCGCACCGAGGTCGGCGCACTCAACGTCGATCTGACCGCGACCGGCACGGTGCTCGGCACGCCGCGCTACATGGCGCCCGAGCAGCTGACCGGGCCGGACATCGACGCGCGCGCCGATCAGTTCAGCTTCTGCGTCGCGCTCTACGAGGCGCTGTACGGCACGCACCCGCTGCCCGGCGCGACCGCGGTGTCGATGCTCGAGAAGCAGGACCGCGCGCTGCCGCCGCCGGATGGCACGAAGGTCCCGCCGACGATCGCGCGCGCGGTGCTGCGCGGGCTCGAGCGCGAGCCGCCGAAGCGGTTCCCGTCGATGGGCGCGCTGATCGCCGAGCTCGCGCCGCCGCCACCGCGCTCGCAGGTTCGCTACGCCGCGATCGGGTTGTTCGGGCTCGTGCTCGTCGGCGGTGCGGCGGCGGCGATGCTGCGCCGGCCCGACGTCGCGAGCGACAGCGGGCCGAGCGACGGCGAGGGCGTCAAGCCGCTGATCGAGCGGCTCAACCAGAGCGAGGCCGAGCGCCGGCAGCTGCTCGACGAGATCAAGCGCGCGCGCGCCGACCGCGAGGAGCTCGTCGTGCTGCGCCAGAAGCTGGTCGCGAAGGACGAGGAGATCGCGCGGCTCGTCGACAAGGTGACCGAGCTGACGACGAAGAAGCCGGCGCTCGCCCGCGCGAACCCGAACCGCCGCGCGCCCGCGCAGGGCGTCCAGGTGATGACGGCGATCTCGCAGGCCGAGAACGATCTCGAGGGCTGCTTCGTCGAGTGGAACGAGCGCGTCCACGGCGACGCCGACATGCTCGTGAAGCTGACAGTGACTCCCGAAGGCGCGGGGCACTCGTCGACCGCGACCGGCCCGGACTCGGAGTTCTTGCGACTGTGCGTCGCCGAGGCGATCGAGCGCGTGAAGTATCCGACGGGTCCCGAGGTGCTCGATCTCGAGGTCAACATCCAGTGGTCCGAGGGCTTGCTGAACACGGCGGCCCGGATCGTCGCGCGGCGGAATTCGCCGACCAGCATCCTGGATCTATGACGCAGCCTGGATCTGCTCGTTCCGGTTCCGGTTCCGGTTCTCTACTCACCGTTCTCAGGGCGCGACCGCGGGCTCGACCCGCGATTTGGGATCCCACGGCAACTCGCAGCGTGCGTCGGTGACCGGCGCGACCCAACCCCGCGATTCCGGGATCCCACGGCAACTCGCAGCGTCTCGTTGCACCTTCGTTCGCGCAGATCGCGCGCCACGCCGACGAATAGGGAATACGGAAGCGGAGCGGGGAACCGGAATGGCAGTGCGCCTAAGCGCTGCGAATTCATCGAGTCCGCGCGAGCGTGACGAATCCTGCTGACGTACGGACGTGTCGTGTAGTATCCGCGTCTTATGATCCGTTCTTCTTCCTGGGCCGTGGGCGTGGCGACGCTGCTGGTGTCGCTGTCGGTCGCCGCGGAGCCGACGAGCACGACGACGACGGGCACGACGCCCAACCCGAACCAGGCGGCGCTGACGGGCCGCCGCATCGCGGTCGATACGCCGGTCGAGGCGTTCACGCCATCACCGACCGCGGCGACGATCTCGCCGACGATCTACCTCGAGCGCTGCAAGGGTGGCTGCGTCGTCAACGGCGGATCGCTCAACGACGCGCGCACGATGACGTCGACGATCCCGAACCCGGGCCAGTACAACGTCAGCGAGTTCAAGAACGCGGCGGGCCAGATCGGCACCGCGGCCGACGCCGAGTGGAACATGTTCGTCACGTGCATGCGCGAGGTCTACTCGCCGTACATGGTGACGGTGACCGACGTGAAGCCGGCCTCCGGCGTCAGCTATCACCTCGCGCTCGTCGCGGGCACGCCTCCCGAGGTCGGCCTCGATAACGGCATCCTCGGCGTCGCGCCGCTCGCGAGCAACTGCGGCGCGTTCGACAACGTGATCTCGTTCTCGTTCGCGAACGCGCACAGCCAGACCGATCCGCTCGATCGCACGCTGAACCTGTGCTGGACCGCGGCGCAGGAGAGCGCGCACGCGTTCGGCCTCGATCACGAGTACGCGTTCCTGTCGGACAATCGTTCGGCCTGCAACGATCCGATGACGTACCGGACCGACTGCGGCGGCCAGAAGTTCTTCCGCAACGAGGCCGCGAGCTGCGGCGAGTTCGACGGTCCGCGCCAGTGCCGGTGCGGCGCGAGCCAGAACAGCCACCTGAAGATCCTGTCGGTGTTCGGTGCCGGGACGCCGATCACCGGCGTGCCGACGGTCGCGGTGACCACGCCGCCCGCCTCGTCGACGGGTGCGAACACGCTGCCCGCGAACGTGATCGCGCAGGCGTCGGACAAGCGCGGCATCGCGAAGGTCGAGCTCTACCTCAACGGCTACAAGTGGGCCGAGGCGAAGGGTGCGCCGTTCGGTGCGAATGGCCAGCCGGACTCCGCGTACGGCCTGCTCGTGCCGTCGACCGTGCCGGACAGCGTCTACGACGTGATGGCGCGCGCGTACGACGATCTCGGCGCGTACACCGACTCGGCGGTGATCACCGTGACGAAGGGCGCCGAGGGCGGCTGCACGTCGGCGAGCTCGTGCCTCACCGGCCAGAAGTGCGAGGCCGGCAAGTGCTTCTGGGATGCGCCGACCGGTCAGCTCGGCGACGCGTGCACGTACCCGCAGTTCTGCGTCAGCGGCCAGTGCTCGAACTCGACGTTCGCCGGCGACGGCGTCTGCACCCAGACCTGCGTGCCGGGGATGGCGGACAGCTGCCCGGCCGACTCCGGGCTGTCGTGCGTCGCGACCGGCCAGCCGGGCCAGGGCCTGTGCGTCCCGGCCGACGAGGGCGGCGGTTGCTGCAGCACGAGTGACACCACGACGCCGTGGCCGCAGATCGGCATGGCGGGCTTCGTGCTCGGGCTCGTCGTCCTTCGCCGCCGTCGCCGCGGATGAAGCTCGCGGCTGCATGCGTCTTGATCGCGGCCGCCGGCACCCCGGCTGCCGCCGAGCCGAGTGGCCTCGCGCCCGCGGTCCTCGAGGTGCCGGCGCTCCCGCAGTCATTGTCCGGAGGCGCCGGCCGGCCGGACGCTGACGCTGTCCAGCACGCCTCGGCGGCGACGGTGCTCTACCTCAACCGCTGCAAGGGCGGCTGCGTCGTCCACAAGGCGGCGCTCGACGACGCGCGCACGCACAGCTCGACGATCCCGATGGGCAGCGCGACCGACTACACGCTGAGCGAGTTCGCGTGGGGCGACGACAAGTGGAACGCGTTCATGCAGTGCATGCGCGAGGTCTACTCGCCATACGCGGTGACGATCACCGACGTCCAGCCGGCGCCGGGCGTCGCGTACAACGAGGGCATCGTCGCCGGCATCGACAGCGAGGTCGGCTGGAGCGCGGGTGGCGTCGCGCCGATCACGAGCGACTGCTCGCCGTACAGCTACGTCATCTCGTACACGTTCGCGAACAGCTTCGGCGCGGACAGCACGCTGTTCACGTGTGCGGTCGCGGCGCAGGAGACCGGCCACGCGTTCGGCCTCGATCACTCGTTCTCGTATCCGGACGGCCGGTCGGCGTGCACCGATCCGATGAGCTACCGCGGCGACTGCGGCGGCCAGCGGTTCTTCCGCAACGAGGCCGCGACGTGCGGCGAGTACGAGCCGCGGCAGTGCCGGTGCGGCGCGACGCAGAACACGCACCTCAAGCTACTGTCGGTGCTCGGCGCCGGCACGCCGATCACGACGCCGCCGGTCGTGACGATCAACGCGCCGGCCGCGGGTGCGCAGATCGGCAACGGCACCGCGGTCGTCGCGACCGCCTCCGCCCAGCGCGGGATCAAGACGGTCGAGCTCTACCTCAACGGCTATCTGTGGACGCAGGTGCCGGGCGTCGCGTGGGGCGCGAACGGGCAGCCCGAGTCCGGCTACTCGCTCGTGATCCCGAACGACGTCCCCGACGGCGTGATCGACATCGTCGTCAAGGCGAAGGACGACATCGAGGCGACGACGGCGACCGAGACGCTCACCGTCACGAAGGGCGCGCCGTGCGCCGACGCGTCGACGTGCCTCGCCGGTCAGCGCTGCGATGCCGGCCGCTGCCTGTGGGATCCACCGGTCGGCGAGCTCGGCGATCCGTGCGACTACCCGCAGTTCTGCAAGAACGGCGTCTGCACCGGCACCGCGACCGAGACGCGCTGCACCCAGGAGTGCATCCCGAACTCGGTCGGCACGTGCCCCGACGGCTTCACGTGCCTGAACACCTCGGCGACCGAGGGCCTGTGCTGGCCCTCGGATCAGATCGAGGATCCGGGTTGCTGCAGCACCGGCAATGCCGCGGCCGCGCAGACCGGGCTGCTCGCGCTCGGCCTCGCGCTCGTGCTTCGCCGCCGGCGCTCGCGTTAACATCGCCCGCGATGCGGCTCGCGGTCCTGTTCCTCGCGCTCACGTTCGCTCGTCCCGTCCTCGCCGACACGACGGCGACGACCTCGATCGCACAGCTCATGGTGCTCGAGGCCGGCGACCCGAGCTACAAGCTGTTTCACGGCGCGGTCTGGCTCGACCACGACAAGGCGGCGTGGAACTACCGGTGGGGCGGGTTGCAGTGCAAGGGCCGCGAGCTGTCGGAGACGAGCGTGCAGCTGCTGTTCGCCGCGTTTCGCTCGGAGTATCAGGTCACCGTCGAGTACGTGCCGAGCGAGTACAAGGGCAAGACGTATCGCTGCCTGACCGGGTTCACGATCTCGAAGAAGTGAGCGCGTGCAGGCGCTCGAGCAGCCGGGCGAGCCGATACGGCTTCTGCAGGCAATGCTCGACGCCGAGCTCGGCACACCGCGCGGCGACGTTCTTGCTCGCGGACGCGACGATCACCGGGATCCGCAGCACGCGCCGCGCGAGCTCGGCGATCAGCTCCTCGCCGCTCATCACCGGCATCATCAGATCGAGCACGATCGCGTCGATCGGTTCGCGCTCGATCACGGCGAGCGCTTCGCGACCGTCGTGCGCGGTGCGGATCTCGAAGTCCGCTTCGAGCGCGATCGCCAGGGACTCGACGAGATCGCGCTCGTCGTCGACGATCAGGACACGCTTCACGACCCCGAGCCGGAACCGGCCTTGTCGCCGGCCGGGGCAGGGGCGGGCGCGCCGTCGCCGGACACCGCGATCTGCGCCGGTCCGATCGTGTCGCGCGCGGTCTTCGCGCAGGTCCGGATCACGTCGCTGTTGACGTTACTCGGACCGCCGCGGACCTGGAGGATGCACTTCGTGTCGGCGTCGAAGAACCGGAACACCGGCACGTCGTCGATGCCCTGCGCGACGATCTGGACGCACGCGTACGAGCCCATCGACTCGTCGTCCTTCTCCTTCTTCTCCTTGCAGCGCGCCTTGTGCTTCTCCTCGGTCTCGATCGTGTAGCAGTACGCCGAGACGTTGCAGATCACGTCGCCGGGCAGCACGCCGAGCCGGCCTTCCTTCTTGAGCAGCGCCTTCTGCTCGGTGTCACTGAGCTTCTTGCCGCCGCGCACGAGATCGCACGACGACGCCGCCCCGCCTTCGTTCTTGATGGCGTCGGTCACGGTGAGCGGTTCCTTCTCGCCGAGCGCGGTCTGGAACGCGGCCGTGTCGATCAGCTGCGTGCACGGGATCTTCGCTTCGCCGGGCACCGGCGGCTTGATCGTCTTGGGCGGCTCGCCCTTCTCGACCTTGCGCTTGAGCTCGGCCTCGGCTTCTTTCTGGGCCGCCTCGATCCCCGCCTTCTCGCTCTCGCACGCGGCGAGCAGCTGGACCCCGAGCACGATCGCACCTGTGCAGATCATCATCCTCATGCGGACGCGAACGTAACACGGCCCGGCCAATACGAGCAGTTCTCACGAGTTCGACGTCACGGCTTGAGACGCCGGGCGAGGTCGGGCAGAGTTTGGGGCCCCGAGCGCCCATAGCTCAGTTGGATCAGAGCACAGACCTTCTAAGTCTGGGGTCGCAGGTTCGAGACCTGCTGGGCGCGCTCCGATCGTCGCTGTCGTGGCACGGCCAGTGCTCGTCCTCGACACGTGGCAACTCATACCGTCGATCAACCGTCGATCACGCGGACCGTGGGTGGGCGTTCGCGCACGGCTGTGAACGAGAAGCGCACGGGTCGCAAGGGCAACAAGGCCGTGCGCTTCACGAAGCGCCTGTTCCAGGAGGCGATGGACGACGCGATCACCGACGTCGGCGCGATGATGGCGTACTACGCGGTGCTCGCGCTGTTCCCGATGCTCGTGTTCGTCGTCACGATCGCGCTGCTCGTGCTCGACGACTCGACCGTCCAGCAGGGCGTCCAGATGGTGACCGCGACGATGCCGCAGGCGACCGCACAGTTCATCTCGCAGCGCGTGCAGCAGTTCATGGATACCGCGGGCGCCGGGTTCGCGATCGGTGGTGCGGCGCTCGCGTTGTGGGGTGCGTCGCGCGGCGCGGTCGGGCTATCGACGGCACTCAACGCGATGTTCGACAAGAAGGAGACCCGGCCATGGTGGAAGCGCCAGCTGATCGCGATCGGGGTGACGCTCGGCGTCGCCGTGCTGATCGTGCTCGCGCTCGGCATGCTGGTCGCCGGACCGATGGTCGGACACTTCATCGCCGACCGGTTCGGCCTCGGCGACGCGTTCGACGTCGGCTGGGGGATCGCGCGGTGGGTCGGCGCGGGCCTGCTCGTGATGGTCGTCTGGGCGGTCCTCTACAAGTTCCTGCCCGACACCGACGCGCCGTTCCGGGTGTTCACCCCCGGCGCCGCGATCGGCGTGACCCTGTGGCTGCTCGTCAGCTACCTGTTCGGCCTCTATCTCGGCCACTTCAATAGCTACGAGGCGACGTATGGCGCGCTCGGTGGCGCGATCATCTTCCTGACCTGGCTGTGGCTCTCGAACATCGCGCTGCTGTTCGGCGCCGAGTTCAACGACGTGCTCGCCGACTTCCGCAAGCACGAGAGTGCTGCGGCCGCCGAGCTCGCCGACGACAACGAGAAGGCAGACGCGCCGGCGACGACGTGATCTGCCGGTCGACGGCTGGTCCGATCTTTAAAAAAATCCGCAAGCGCTGCGCACGGGCGCACGGCTGTCGCCGGTCCCGCGTAACCGTTGTGGGGTTGCCCACGGGCGGGCCACGTGACCGGCTGCACGGTCCATTACTCGCCGCGTAATCGCGAATCCACCGTCGACGCTTCCTCGCGATCGCCCACCATCGTGCCTATACTGCGCCCTGCCCGACCACGGAGAACTCTATGAATACGAAGTGGGCTGCTTGTCTTGTCCTAGTGGTGTCGGTTGCCGCTGCCGGCTGTCCTGACATCAAGACCGACGAGAATGAAGGTGGCGTTGGACCGACCGTCGAGTTCGATCCCGCGAACAAGATCATTCCGTTTCCCAATAACCTCCTGCTCGATCCTGCGACCGGCAAGATCAAGTTGCCGGAGCAGTGCAACGAGAGTCCAACCGCGAAGGCGCTCCGCGAGGGCGTGCTCAACACGCTCGACGGCTTCGGCACCTTCAAGGTCACGATCAACGTGACGTTCACCGAGGCCGTCGACATGGCCTCGCTCGCCGATCACGTGTTCGTGTACAAGGCCGCCGATGCGGGTACGCTGGTGAACCCGGCGGACTCCGACCCGGTACCGATCACGTTTGTCCCCAACCAGACGCAGCGGTTCGATGCGAGCTGTGCGAACCCGCAGCTCGTCGAGCAGGTGACGATCGTCCCGCTCGTGCCGCTCGACGACAGGTCGACGTACGTCGTCGGTGTCACGCAGGGCCTCAAGACCGCGACCGGCGCCAACTTCGAGGCGTCGTTCACGTGGTCGCTCGTCCGCCAGTCCGAGCCGGTCGTCGTGCTCGACGACAGTGGCAACGTGATCACGAACCACACGCCGCTCGATCCCTCCGATCCCGAGGACCTCGCGCAGCTCCAGGGCATCGACCTGCTGTGGCGGGTCCACGCGCCGGCGCTGCAGTTCCTCGCGGCGAAGGGCCACGCATCGGGCGAGCTGCTGCTCGGCTGGTCGTTCAACACGCAGACCGTCCGTGATCCGCTCGACGAGACGGTCGCGAACTCGCCGGCGAACCAGGCCGCGACGACGACGCTGCCGCTCGCTCAGGTCCAGCGCGTCAACCCGAACGCGAATGGCCAGCAGTTCATGAACGCGGCGCTCGGCGCGACCGCCTGCGCGAGCCTGCCGTGCGACAAGGTCGCCGAGGTGCTCGGTGGCGGTCTGCTCGCGAAGAACTTCCAGACCGAAGCGCCGAACGCGTTCGACCCGACGAATCCGATCCCGGGCCCGTGGGCGGATCCGGTGACGCCACCGCTGCAGCGCACCGAGGTGATCGAGGTGCTGATCACGACGTCGACGCTGTGCACGACGAACTGCCCGACGATCGTGTTCGGTCACGGCCTCGGCAGCTCGAAGACCACGATGCTCGCGATCGCGTCGCAGCTCGCGGCCGCGGGCTTCAACACCGTCGCGATCGACTTCGTCGGTCACGATAGCCGCGCGGTCCGGACCTCGGATGACCCGGCGATCGGGTGTGGCGCCGGCTCGACCGCGCCGACCGCGCCGCAGTGCTTCGCGCCGTTCCTGTCGTCGAACCTCGCGGCGACGCGCGACAGCATCCGCCAGTCGGTCGTCGACGTCCACTCGCTCGTCGCCGCGCTCAAGGCGTGCGGCACGAACAACTGCGGTACCGCTCCGCAGAACCTCAGCGTGGACGTGACGAAGATCGGCTACATCGGCATCTCGCTCGGCGGCATCATGGGCAGCCTGATCACGGCGACGGTCCCGGACATCAAGCAGAGCGTGCTGAACGTCCCGGGCGTCGGCTGGGTCGACATCCTCGAGAACACCGAGAACCTCACGATCCGGTGCTCGCTCGTCGACGCGCTGATCGATGCCGGCATCCTCACCGGCGAGAAGTTCACGCCGGGCACGCCGCCGACCGGCCTGTGCACGACGGAGGACTGGAAGACGCAGCCCGGCTACCGCCAGTTCGCGGTGATCGGCCGCTGGATCCTCGACCCCGCGGATCCGGCGAACTTCACGCCGCTGCTCGCGCAGAAGCGGATCCTGATCCAGGAGGTCGTCGGCGATCAGGTCGTGCCGAACATCGCGACCGAGACCGAGGCGGCGCTGACCGGCCTGATGGGCCAGACCGCGGATCCCGCTGCGTCGGCGACGCCGCCGCCGTCGGCCGCGATCTCGAACATGCCGACGACGAACAAGTTCGTCCGCTATCCGACGCTGCCGCCCGACGCCGGCACCGGCTTCCCGGGCAACACGTTCGATCACGCGTCGCTGCTGCGGCCGACGCCGGGCGCCGGTACCGCCGGCCTGCTCGGCACGGTGCGGCTGCAGACCGACGCGATCACCTATCTCCTCCTCAACCGCTGAGCCCAGAGACTCCCATGAAGACTCTACAAACCACTCTGTTCGCCTGCCTGGGCCTCGGCGCGACGACGGCGATCGCCTCCGCCAACGCCTTCAACGTCAACGAGCACGACGCGCAGGTCACCGGCCGCGCCGGCGCGGTCGCCGCGAGCGACACCGACGCGTCGTCGATCGTCTTCAACCCCGGCGGCATCGCCGTCAACGAGGGCACGCAGGTCGCGGTGACCGGTACGGTCTACGCGGCCGGCGGCTCCTACGAGGACGCGACCGGCAAGACCGAGACCGACTCGCCGCCGGCGGTCGTGCCGAGCGCGTTCATCACGTCGCGCGTCCACGACATGGTCGCGGTCGGCATCGGCCTCCACCTGCCGTACGGCCTCGCGCTGTCGTGGCCCGACAACCACGAGCAGGCCGACGTCATCCAGGACCAGAGCCTGCGCACGTACTTCATCTCGCCGGTCGTCGGTCTCAACCTGCACAAGCAGGTGCCGGGACTCTCGATCGGTGCCGGTGTCGACATCGTGCCGGCGACGATCGAGCTCGAGAACGCGGTCCGGTTCGGCGACACGTCGGGCACCGCGAAGCTCGGCGGCGACGCGATCGGGATCGGCGCGCGCGTCGGCGTCATGTACCACCCGCCCAGCGTCCAGGGCCTCAAGCTCGGCGTGATGTACCGCAGCCCGGTCAAGCTCAACTTCGAGGGCAAGGGCGACTTCGACATCGCGGACCCGTACCGCTCGCAGCTGCCGCCCGACGGTGACATCAAGGCGTCGATCACGCTGCCGCAGACGATCTGGGGCGGTGTCGCGTACTCGCCGATCCCGAACCTCGAGGCCGAGCTCAATGCCGTGTTCATCAACTGGGCACAGACCTGGGAGAACGGCGACCTCACCGTCGAGCTTCCCGGCGGCGCCGAGACGTCGTCGGCGCAGGACTACAAGAACACGGTGACGTGGCGGCTCGGCGTCCAGTACGGACTGCCGCAGTACCAGGCCGCGATCCGCGCCGGCTTCATCTACGATCCGACGCCGATCCCGACGACGACGCTGACCGCGCGGCTCCCGGACATCAACCGCGTCGATCTCACGATCGGCGGCAGCAAGATGTTCGGCCAGTACGGCGTCCACGCGGGGTTCCTCGTCGTGATCCCCGGCGAGCGCGAGACCTCCGACGCGCTCTACGCGCCGGCGTACAAGGCGACCTACGGCGTCAGCGCGCTCGTGTTCTCGCTCGGCGTCACCGGCCACTTCGGCGCGACGACGCCACCGCCGGCGCCCGTCGGCGAGCCGGCCGTCGCGAAGCGCTGATCACACGAGCTTCGGCTCGATCAGCTCGATCGTGCGCCACACGCCGCTCTGGAAGCGGTAGACGAGCGCGAGCGCCAGCAGCGCGATGTATGCCACGAGGCAGAGCATCGCGCCGATCGCGCCGCCATCCGCGACGCCGACGACGAGGAACGCGGCCGGCGTGAACACGCACCACGCGAGGACGATCCGCGCGGCCGCGGTCCAGAACGTGTCGCCGGCGGCGCGCAGCGTCTCGGAGAACGTCATCGCGGTGGCATCGAACACCTGCCACAGCGCGCTGATCACGAGCATCGTCGAGCCGAGCGCGACCAGGTTCGTCGAGTGCTTGCTGCTGAACAGCCCGAGCACCGGACCGGGAAACACGAGGTAGAGGATCGCGACCAGCACCATCCACGTGCCGGTGCAGACGAGCGTCGTCTTGACGAACGGCCACACCTCATCGCGGCAACCGCCGCCGATCGCTTGTCCGGCGAGGATCGCGCCCGCGGACGCGAGGCCGAACGCGGGCATGAACGCGACCGAGTTGACGGCGAGCACGACGTTGAGCGCCGCGACGGTCTCGTCGCCGAGGCTGCCCATCACGCCGTTGACGAACAGCTGGAACGCCGCGAACTCGAGGAACCAGTTGAGGCCATTCGGCAGCCCGAACCGCACGACGCGGCCGAGCTCGTGCGACGACAGCCTGCGCGTGCGCGCGCGCGGCGCACCGCCCCAGCGACGCCAGAACGCGATCGCGAGGAAGCCGAACCCGAGCCAGGTCGCGATCGTGCTCGCGAGCGCGGTGCCCTGGACACCGAGCGCGGGTGCGCCGAGGTGGCCGTCGATCAGGATCCAGTTGAGGATCACGTTCGCGACCATCGCGATGATGCCGGCGACCATCTGCATCCACGTGTTGCCGAGGCCTCCGTACCAGTTGCCGAGCGCCTCCATCCCGACGGCGGCGCCGACCGCGAACATGCGGATCGTCATGTACTCGGTCATCAGCTCGTGGGTCTCGGGCGAGAACCCCGCGAGCCCGAGCACGCCGTCGATCGCGGGGACCGCTGCGGCGGCGATCACCGCGGTGACGGCCGCGATCGCGAGCCCGTACCACGCGAAGCGCGGCGTGTCGTCGCGATCGCCGCGGCCGGCGAGCTGCGCGACGAAGCTCTGGATGATGAACACGATGCCGATCGGCAGCATCGTCACACCGATGACGTTGAGGCCGCCGGTCGCGGTCGCGGCAAGCGCGCGCGGCCCGAGGTGCGAGACCTGCAGCGCGTCGGCGAACATGATCACCGACTGCGTCGCGCGCGCGAGCACCATCGGCATCGCGAGCGCGAGCAGGGCCCGGACAGCAGAGCCTCTCGGCATGGCGGTCAACCTTGCTGCCGTCATCGGATGCGCGCAAGCGCCGCGGCGAAGATGCGAGGCTGCGACACGTGCGGCAAGATCGCGACATGCCGCCCTCGGACGAGTCGCCGCCGCCCAAGCCTCGGCGCACGCGCGCGCCGCGCGACCCCGACGCGCCGCCGAAGCCACGCAAGCCGCGCGGCCCGTTCGAGATCCTCGAGCTCGCGGGGCGCGAGGTCACGATCACCAACCCCGAGAAGCTGTACTTCCCGAAGGCAGGGATCACGAAGCTCGAGCTCGTGAAGTACTACGTCGCGGTGCAGGACGGCGCGCTGCGCGGCGTCGCGCGACGGCCGCAGATCATGAAGCGGTTCGTCAACGGCGTCGAGGCGGAGCCGTTCTACCAGAAGCGCGTCGATGCCAAGCGGCCGCCGTGGATCGACACCGCGATCTTCACGTTCCCATCCGGCCGCACTGCCGAGGAGATCGTCACCAACGACATCGCGCAGCTCGCGTGGATGGTGAACCTCGGCTGCGTCGACCTCAACCCGCACGCGATCCGCAGCGAGGACATGGATCACCCCGACGAGCTACGGATCGATCTCGATCCTGTCCCGGGCGTGGCGTGGCCACAGATCCTCGAGGTCGGCCGGGTCGCGCGCGAGGTGCTCGACGACTTCGGCCTCGTCGGCTGGCCCAAGACCAGCGGCTCGCGCGGCGCGCACATCTGGGTCCGGATCGCGCCCGAGTGGCCGTTCACCGAGGTCCGGCGCGCCGGCCTCGCGTTCGCGCGCGAGGTCGAGCGCCGCGCCCCCACGATCGCCACCGCGAAGTGGTGGAAGGAGGAGCGCCACGGCGTCTTCCTCGACTACAACCAGAACGCGCGCGATCGCACCACCGCGAGCGCGTACTCCGTCCGGCCGACGCCCGACGCGCGCGTCTCGATGCCGCTGTCATGGGACGCGTTCCTCGCCTGCAACCCGCTCGACTACACGCTGCGCACCGTGCCCGCACTGTTCGCCGCGCACGGCGACGCGCACGCCGAGATCGACAGCGCCATCTGCCGCCTCGAGCCACTCCTCGAGCTCGCCGCCCGCCAGGAGACCGCCGGCGAGGGCGACGCGCCGTGGCCGCCCCACTTCGCGAAAGCCGCCGGCGAGGCTCCGCGCGTCGCACCGTCTCGCGCGAAGGGCGGCCGCAAGCCGAAGTTCCCCGTCATCACGATCGCGCAGGCCAAGCTCAAGCCCGACGCGCTCGCCGGCCTCGAGCGCTGGAAGGCGCGCCATCCCGACCTCGTCCCGCTGCTCGCGCCCGAGCACATCCTGGTCGACACGAACCGTGGCCGCGCGACCGCGTGGTACCGGATCCGGATCAACCTGGTGAACGTGCCCGAGTCGCTCCGTCCGCCCCCCGAGCCGCCCGATCCGGATTACGACTGGAAGACCGAGTACGCCGGCTTCGATCCGCGCGACCCATGATCCAACGCCGCGCGCGCGCCGCGTGCGTCAACGCCGCGAAACTGCTGACCGGTTTCGATCCGGGGTATCGATTTTCGGGTGTGCCCAGCCGGAGCGGCGAATTCTCGGCAACCACGCAGCGGCGTGGCCGACACGCGCGCTTGCCATGACCCGACCTCGTCAAGTCGTCCCCGGCCGCTTCTACTTCATCACCCGTCGCTGCGCGCAGCGGCAGTTCCTGCTGCGGCCGGATCGCGATGCCACCCAGGTGTTCGCGTACTGCCTCGCGGTGTCGGCCAAGAACTACGACATGAAGGTGATCGCGTCGTGCGCGATGTCGAATCACCACCACACCGTGATCTTCGATCCCAAGGGCCGCTATCCCGAGTTCCTCGAGAACTTCCACCGGCTCACCGCGCGCGCGATGAACCTCGTGCGTGACAAGCGCAAGGAGAACTTC
>DASTLB010000014.1:0-2944 GCA_035715365.1 Kofleriaceae bacterium
CGACGCCCCGTGCGCCGTCGCGCGCGCGATGCGTGTCCATGAGCCAGATCGCCGTCAGAAGCCGCGGCGTTCCTGGCTCGCGCGCGAACAGGTCGGTCGTACCCATAGGCCAACGACAGCATTGCACTCGGCGGCGACGAATTCGCTGCGCACGGTCCCTTGATCGTATCCGCTGCACGAACCCCGTCTAGCGACGAGATCGGGACGTAGGCATCGTACTCGGCATGGAGTCGAGTACGCCGGAGGCCTGGGCAGATCGCGTGCAGCGATGGCGCGCGAGCGGCGAGCGCGCGGACCGCTTCAGCCAACGAGAGGGATGTAATCCGAGGACGTTGCAGTGGTGGGCCTTCGAAGCTCAAGCGCGGCGTCGTCACCCCTCGATCGGTGTCGCGGCCGTCGGTGCAGGTTGCGCGCGTCGTACGGACGCCGTCGGTGCCAGCTCCGGCTGCGATACCGGAGCGCCCGATCGTGCTCGAGGTGGTCGAGGGAGGCGTCCGGATCGCGGTCGGCCGCGGTGCCGATCCGAGCACGCTCGCGATGGTGCTGGGTGTCATCCGCGCGCAGGCCGGAGGATCCCGATGATCCCGCACGGCGTCGAGATCTACATGGCGCTCCAGCCGATCGATCTGCGCTGGGGTTTCGATCGGCTCGCCGGTCTGGTCGGCGACGCGCTGGGGCGTGACGCGCGCAGCGGTGCGCTCTTCGTGTTCTTCGGCAAGCGCCGCGACTGCCTCAAGGTGCTGTTCTTCGATGGCACCGGGATGTGTCAGTTCTACAAGCGCCTCGACGCGGGCACGTTCCGGCTGCCGCCAGTTCCGGAAGGTACGACCCAGCTGGCGATCGAGGAGCGCGTGCTCGACGACCTGCTCGACGGCATCGATCTGGACGCGCCGGCGCTGAAGCGACGCGCGACGACGCACTGACGCGACGATTCTGATCGAGGGATCTCGACAGATCGATCGCGCATCGGTACAGCAGATTCGTGATCGAGGACGCGAGCAGATCGACGAGCGAAGCGCTCGCCGCGCGCGTCGCGGAGCTCGAGGTCGCGCTTGCAAGAGAGCGGGCGCGGGCCGACGAGGAGAGCAAACGCGCAGACGAAGCAAGCGCGGAGCGCGATCGGCTTCGCGAGGGCTACCGACACCTGCAGCTCGAGGTCGAGCTGATGCGGCAGCGGCTTGTCGTCGCGAAGGCGGAGCGCGTGGACACGACTCAGCTCGAGCTCGAATTCGCCGCGAAGCTGCGCGAGCTCGACCGGCTCGCGGATCTCTCGCCCGACGCGTCGGCGGATCCCGAGCTCGGCGGGGCAGCCGACGGCAAGGACAAGAAGAAGACGAAGGGCAAGTCCAAAGGGCGCCGCCGCCTCTCCGAGCTCGACGTGCCCGAAGAGCGCATCGAGCTGACAGACCCGGCACTCGAGGGCAGCGCGGAGCGCATCGGCACCGAGGACAGTTACAAGCTCATGTGGCGGCGCGCGGGCTACGTCCGCCTCGTCGTGGCGCGCGTCAAGTACAAGGTCGGCGAGGGTGATGCCACGACGATTGCGACTAGCGAGGTGCCGCGCGAGCTGATCACACGCGCACTCGCCGCACCCTCGCTGCTCGCGCACATCGCGAGCGACAAGTTCTGCGACGGACTGCCGTTGCATCGTCAGGAGGATCGGTTCGCGCGGCTTGGCGCGCGGATCGACCGCGGCACGATGAGCCGCTGGCTCGAAGAGCTCGGTATGACCGCCGGCGCGACCGTCGTCACGGCGATGCGCGACGATGCGCTCGCACACGCGTTCTGCATCGCGACGGACGCGACCGGTGTGCTCGTGCAGCCGATTCCGACGGCGGACAAGCTGCCGCGTTCCTGCCATCGCGGGCACTACTTCGTGCAGCTCGCCGACGGCGATCACGTCTTCTTCGAGTACACGCCCAAGGAGACGAGCGCTGCCGTCGGCGAGATGTTCCGTGGGTTCTCCGGCTACGTGCAGGCGGACGCCAAGAGCGTCTACGACGCGCTGTTCCGGCCACCGGATCAGCGGCCACCACCCGACGACGACACGAAGGCCGATTTCGCCGAGCGCCACGAGGTCGGCTGCTGGTCGCACGCGCGCCGCAAGTTCTGGGAAGCGGCGATCACCAAGGATCCAGTCGCGCGCGAGGGTCTCGCGCGCATCGGGCGGATCTTCGAGCTCGATCGCTCGTGGCGGAAGAAGCCGACCGACGAAATCAAGTCGCTCCGCACACTGCACCTCCGCGCGCACACCGACGCGTTCTTCGCGTGGGTCGCCGCTGAATACGAGCGTGTCCGCGACCAGCGAGGCCTCTTGCGCACTGCGCTCGGCTACGCGCATCGGCAGGAGGGGCCGCTCACACGCTTCTACGATGACGGCCGGCTCAAGCTCGACAACAACGCCTCCGAGCGCGAGCTCCGCCGCATCGCCGTCGGGCGCAAGAACTGGCTGTTCGTCGGCAGCGACGATCACGCCCAGGCCGCAGGCAACTTGCTCACCCTGATCGCCTCCGCTCGGCTGCACGGCCTCGATCCCGAGGCGTACTTGCGCGACGTGTTCCGCGTGCTGCCGTACTGGCCCCGCGGCCGTTTCCTCGAGCTGTGCCCTCGCGACTGGCTCGCCACCCGTGCTCGCCTCGATATCGCCGAGCTCGAGCGCGAGCTGGGCCCCATCGCCGTGCCCGAGTCGACGATGACGGCGACCGAGCAGCCGGCTACGCGCTGAGCGGACGTTCGACGTCACGCACCGACGCTGCCACGCCAGTCAGGCTGTTCGGAAGACGGGGTTCGTGCAGCGGATACGCTTGATCGCTCACGCGCAAGCAATCGACGCTGCCGTGCCGAGCTCTGCGGAGGACAGTCGTGTTCGTCGTGTGGCAATTCCGTTGAACGAACAGGTCGGATTGATTTCGCCGAGATTTCATGCCGAGCGGGCGACTTCGTC
>DASTLB010000015.1:0-15299 GCA_035715365.1 Kofleriaceae bacterium
GACTACCTCGCGCAGCCAATGCCGAACAGCCCGTACGACGTGAAGAGCAACTCGGGCTGTGTCTACACGCTGGTTCCGTAGCTCGCCCGTCAGCGATAGCCCTGCGCCTGCAGGTTGAACAGCGTGGCGTAGATCCCCCCCTTGGCGAGGAGGTCCTGGTGCGCCCCGGCCTCGACCACCGTCCCCTCGTGCAGGACGATGATGGTGTCGGCCATGCGCACGGTCGAGAACCGGTGCGAGATGACGATCGCGATCTTGTCGTCGGTCAGCTCGCGGAAGCGCTCGAAGATCTTCACCTCGGCCTCGGCGTCCATCGATGCGGTCGGCTCGTCGAGCACGAGCACGTCGGCCTCGCGGCGCATGAACGACCGCGCGAGCGCGACCTTCTGCCACTGGCCGAGCGACAGCTCGCGGCCCGAGCGGAACCACCGGCCGAGCTGCGTGTCGTAGCGGTCCGGCAGCGTGTCGATGATCGGCTTCGCGAGCCCACGCTCAGCGGCATCCTCCCACCGCGTGCGATCCTCGTACGCGCGATCGTCGCCGGCGCCGATGTTCTCGCCGACCGTGAGCTGGTAGCGCACGAAGTCCTGGAAGATGACGCCGATCCGGCGATGCAGCGCGGGCTGCGACCACTCGCGCAGATCGCGGCCGTCGAGCGTGATCCGGCCCTCGGTCGGCTCGTACAGCCGGGTCAACAGCTTGATCAGCGTCGTCTTGCCGGAGCCGTTCTCGCCGACGATCGCGAGCTTGCTGCCGGGCGGGATGTGGAGGTCGACGCCGTCGAGCGCCGGTTCGCGCGAGCCCGGATACGTGAAGCTGACGCCCTCGAACCGCACGCCGTCGCGCGGCTTCGGACCGGTGAGCTCGCTGCCGGTCGGCGCGACCGTCGGCGTGTCGAGGAACTCGTAGAGGTTCGACAGGTACAGGTTGTCCTCGTACATGCCGCCGATGTCGCCGAGCGCGCTCGCCATCGCGGACTGCGCTTGCTTGAAGACGACGACGTACATCGTCATCGCACCGATCGAGATCGCGCCATCGATCGTCGACAGCGCGATCCACAGGTACATGCCATAGAAGGCCGCGGTGCCGATCGTACCGAGCGTGATGCTCCAGATCGCGCGGCGGATCGTCAGTGCGCGGTCACTCTCGTACAGCTTCTCGAAGATCGCCTTGTAGCGCGCGAGGAACCGCGGCCCGAGCCCGAACAGCTTCACTTCCTTCGCGTACTGCTCGTTCGCGACGACGGTCTCGACGTACAGCTGCTCGCGGGTCTCCGGCGTGCGCCAGCGCGACAGCCGGAACGCGTCGCCCGAGAACTTGAGCTCGGCGATGAACGGCGGGATCGCGGCGGCGATCAGCACGCCGAGCGCGATCGGCGAGAACGCCGCCAGCAGCGCGCCGAGCCCTACCAGCGTCACCATGCTCTGACCGAGCTCGAACGTCTGTGACACGAGCGAGAGCGGCCGCGACGACGCCTCGCGCCGCGCGCGCGTCAGGCTGTCGTAGAGCTCGGAGTCCTCGAACTGCGTCAGCTCGAGCGTCAGCGCCTTCTCGAGGATCAGCACGTTGATCTTCTGGCCGAGCTGCTGGCGCAGCAGGCTCCGCATCATGCCGAGCAGGCGCGAGATCACGGCCAGCGCGATCACGAGCCCGAGCTCGGCCGCGACCCACTCCATCGCGGTGTCGCGCGCGACGGTCGTCCGGACCGCCGCGGCGTGCACGATCGCGTCGATCAGATGTTTTCCGACCCACGCGATCCCACCAGGGAGCAGACCGGCCGCGAGGCTGCCGACCGCGAGCCCGATCGTGAGCACGCGGTTCGTGCCCCACACGAGCTGGATCGCGCGCCGGCTGTACTTGAAGACACCGAGGTAGTTGCGCCACTGGATCTTCTCCGGTGGCGGCGGGCCTGCCTTGCCGGCCTTGTGCGGGTTCACGACGCCGGTCTTGCCGGCCCCTCCGCCGCCACCACCACCGCCACCACCGCCGCCGCCGCCGCCGCCACCGCCGGCTCCGCCGTAGGCGAGCGGAGCGGGTACAGCGGGCGCGGCCATGGGATGACTGTAATGGTAGCGGAGGGCAACGCATACCCACCGAGTGGCTAGCTTTCGCGGTGGGTTAGGCCGCATCTAGCGATTGACAGCACACCTGGGGGACAACGACCCTGGAAAGCCACGGATGTCCACGACCCAGTACACGATCCTCGAGCGACTCGGCGGTGGCGGTCAGGCCGAGGTGTTTCGCGGGGTCGCCGAATCCATCCAGGGGTTCAAGAAGTCGGTCGCGATCAAGCGCGTGCTCCCGCACCTCACGAGCAACCCGCAGTTCGTCTCGATGTTCCTCGACGAGGCGCGGCTCTCGCTGTTCCTCCAGCACGCGAATGTCGTGCAGGTCTTCGACATCTCGAAAGCTCCCGACGGCACGTACTTCCTCGTCATGGAGTTCGTCGACGGCTGCGATCTCAAGGAGCTCGTCGATCACGAGATCCGCAACGGCCGCAGCGCGAACATCCCGCTCTGCCTCTACGTCGTGATCGAGGCCTGCAAGGGCCTGCACTACGCGCACACGCTCGAGCACCCCGAGAAGGGCACGCCTCTCAACATCGTCCATCGCGACGTCTCGCCGCCGAACATCATGCTGTCGAAGAACGGCGAGGTGAAGGTCGTGGACTTCGGGCTCGCAAAGGCGAACAGCCAGCTCGAGACGACCGACGAGGGCATCGTCAAGGGCAAGTTCAGCTACCTCGCGCCCGAGACCACGCTCGGGCTCGACCTCGATGCGCGCGCCGACGTGTTCGCGCTCGGCATCATCCTGTGGGAGCTGCTGACCGAGCGCCGGTTGTTCCTCGCCGACTCGCCGCACGCGACGGTGTCCGCGGTGCGCGAGGCGCGCGTGCCGTCGATCACCGCACTCAACCCGAACGTCGACCGCGACCTCGACGCGATCGTGCGCAAGGCGCTCGCGAAGGATCGCAACCATCGCTACGAGTCGGCCGCGGATTTCGGCGACGCGCTGTCGTCATACCTGTTCGCGAACGAGCTCAAGGCCACGTCGCGCGACGTCGCGTACGCGGTGCGCGAGATCCGGTCGCAGAAGGAAGTCCGGTCGTCGTCGAAGGCGTCGCTGATCGACGCGCTGATCAAGGACGAGATCAACAAGCTGACGTCGCTCGTCGCCGAGGAGATCGGCTCGAAGCCGCTCGACTTCAGCGAAGGCGAGCTGATCGATACCGGTGGCTGGGCGCGCGATCTGGTAGATGATGACTGCTGATGGTGACCCGCACGACGATCGCGCAGCTCGCCGCACCCGAGCGTGAAGAGCTCGAGCGCGTGATCGCGGGCGCGCGCGGCAAGAAGTTCGGCACCGATCGCTACGTCTCCGATGCCGGTGACTCGTCGGTCCCGTACCTGTTCGTGCTGCTGCTCGCGATCGTCGGGATCGTCGCGTTCCAGGTCAGCTACGGGTTCGGCATGATCCCCGAGTACTGGCGGTTCGTCGGCATGGGCTTTCCGCGCACGCTGATCCACCCGGCACTCGGCGTGCAACTCGCGGTGGTGGCCGGCATCTGGTCGGCATGGATGCTCGTCCAGATCTACGGTCGCCACGGCTGGGCCGTCACCTCGTTTGGCTTCGTGCGCGTGCGCGGCAAGAAGCTGCGTGTCGTCCACTGGCGCGATGTCATCCGGCTGTCACGCCGCCAGGTCCAGTCCGGCAGCGGCATCAAGTCGCGGCGATTCACCATCGTCACGCTGACCACGCGCGACGGCTCGGCGCTCGAGAGCTACGCCGGCTCGCTGTGGACCGCGACGCGCGAGCGCCTGCCCGCGGACGCGACCGTGCTCGAGTAGGCGCGCTCGCCGCGCTCGTCGTGCTGCTCGCGTCCGGGGTCGCGACCGCCGCGCCGGAGGCGAGCCGGCCGCTCGTCGTCGGCACGGTGCCGATCGCGCCGTTCATCGTCAAGCAGCCGGACGGCAGCTGGGGCGGGATCTCGATGGATCTGTGGAAGCTCGTCGCCGAGCGCGCGCACCTGACGTACGAGGTGCGCGAGCTCTCGATCGCGGACCTCAAGGACCCGGCGAAGCTCGCGCAGCTCGACGCGTTCGTGTCGCTGAACGTCACCGCCGAGCGCGAGGCGACGATGGACTTCACGCACGCGTTCTACTCGACCGGGCTCGCGATCGCGGTCGCGCCGAAACCCGACGACGGCCTCGGCGCGACGCTGCGCGCGATCTTCACGCCGAAGTTCGGCAAGCTGATCGCCGCGCTGTTCGCGCTGCTGCTCGCGGTCGGCACGGTGATGTGGCTCGTCGAGCGCCGGCGCAACGCGGCCCAGTTCGGCGGGCCCGCGGCGAAGGGCATCGGCGCCGGCCTCTGGTGGTCCGCGGTCACGATGACCACGGTCGGCTACGGCGACAAGGCGCCGGTGACGCTGCTCGGCCGCATGCTCGGGCTCGTGTGGATGTTCGCCGCGATCATCATCATCTCGAGCTTCACCGCGGCGATCGCGTCCGCGCTGACCGTCGATCAGCTCGCGAGCTCGATCTCCGGTCCCGACGATCTGCCGAACGTGAAGGTCGGCACCGTCGAGCCGAGCGCCGGCGCGAAGTACCTGACGGCGCGCCGCATCCGCTACCAGGGCTTTCCGGATCCCGCCGCGGCCGTCGACGCGCTCGCGACCGGCAAGGTCGACGCGGTCGTCTACGAGGCACCGATCCTCGCGTACCACGTGCACCAGCACGACGCCGGCATCGTCGTGCTCGACGGCACGTTCGACAACCACGGGTACGCGTTCGCACTCGCGCAGGGCAGCCCGCACCGCGAGGCGATCAACATCGCGATGCTACAGATCGTGGCGAGCGATGAATGGCAGGCGATCCTCGCCCGGTACCTGGGGCCGTGATGTTACGAGCAACCCATGATCTGGATCCTCTACATCGCCGGCGCCCTCGTCGGACTCGTCGTGGTGATCGCGCTGATCGGCCTCGCGTTACCGCGCGACCACGTCGCGTCGCGGACCGCGCGCTTCGAGCGCATCGCGATCGGCACGGTATGGGCCGCGCTCACCGATCTCGATCGCCAGCCCACGTGGCGCCGCGGCCTGCGCTCGATCGAGCGCGTCGGCGACGCTCGGTTTCGCGAGCACACGAGCCAGGGCACGATCCTGTTCGAGGTCACCGAGAACGTGGCGCCGAGCCTGCGGATCACCCGGATCGCGGATGACACGCTGCCGTTCGGCGGGCGCTGGATCTACGAGCTCGCCGAGGATCGCAGCGGGACGCGGCTGACGATCACCGAGGACGGCTTCGTCAAGAACCCGGTGTTCCGGTTCCTGTCGAAGACCGTGTTCTCGCAGACCGCGACGATCGAGCGCTTCCTCGCCGATCTCGCCGCGCATCTCGGCACCACGGTCACCGTGAAGCCCGCAGAGCCGTCGCGATACGCGGCGCGCTGACGTACACTGGCCGCGGGTATGTCCGAGCAGGAGCGCGTCGAAAGCCAGGGGTTCTACGAGATGCTGTGGGACTGCGCGTACTGCGGTGCCACGGGATTGCTCGCGAAGAGCCAGCGGCATTGTCCCGAGTGCGGCGCGAAGCAGGACGCGGACAAGCGCTACTTCCCGAAGCCCGGCGAGGAGAAGCGCGTCGACGGCCACAAGTACGAGGGCTCGGATCGCTACTGCCCGAACTGCAACGCCGCGATCGGCTCGCTCGCGAAGAACTGCACGAGCTGCGGCGCACCGCTCGACGGCGCGCAGGAGGTCCGCGGCGTCGTCACGCCGGTCGCGCCGAAGCCGAAGCGGCGCTGGTGGATCTGGGTCGTCGCCGTGATCGCCGTGATCCTCGGCATCGTGCTGCTCGTGCGGTGGTGCAACCGCACCGAGGAGAAGACGATCGCGATCACCGGCCATCGCTGGGAGCGCGCGATCGCGGTCGAGGAGTATGCCGAGGTCGACGAGGCGAACTGGCAAGATCAGGTGCCGGCCGGCGGCCGCACCACGTCGTGCTTCTCGAAGCAGCGCAGCTCGAAACAGATCCCCGACGGCGAGGAGTGTCACGACGAGAAGGTCGACCGCAAGGACGGCACGTTCGAGGTCGTCAAGAAGTGCCGCACGAAGTACCGCTCCGAGCCGGTCAACGATACGTGGTGCAGCTACCGGATCCGGCGCTGGCGCGAGATCGATCAGGCGCGCGCGTCGGGGCACGATCTCGAGCCCGCGTGGCCGGTCGCCGGCGTCCCTCCCGAGAAGGCGGCGGAGACGCTCGGCGCGCGACGGCGCGGCAAGCAGACCGAGAGGCTGATCCTCGAGCTCGGTGGTCAAACGTGCGAGGTCAAGAATGCGGTCTGGCGCAAGTACGCCGACGGCGCGCAGGTCAAGGTCGAGGTTCGCTCGCGCAATGGCGAGATCGTGTGCGACACGCTGTAGCCGGGAATGTTGGCGCTGGAGCGCGCGTAAGCCACACAGTGATTCGCGGGATCGACCTGCGCGTGGTGGCGCTGTTCCTGCTCGCGGGCTGCCAGCTCGTGTTCCCGCTCCACGACCGTCCCGACGCCGCTGCCGGCGATGGCGACGCGATGACCGCGGGCGATGGTGGCGGCGGTCGTGACAGCGTCGGGAGCCCGGCGGTCGCGTGCGAGGTGACCGAGGCGCCGCGGTTCGACGTCGGGCTGACGTTCGGCCACAACTTCGTGCCGGACGTCGACGGCAATCGCGCGGTCAAGGAGCTGAACGGCGTGATCCGCTACACCGAGGTGTCGCCGAACCTCTCGACGGAGGGCGGCTACACGACGCTGTTCGATACGCTGCCCGCGAACATGGTGGGTGTCGACGCACCCGCGCTCGCGTCGACCGGCGATCGCATGATCCTGCGCGCGCGGCTCGATACCGGCGTCGACGCGCTCGTCGAGTCGGTGCGTACCGGCGAGAACACGTGGTCGCCGCCGCAGCTGATCGAGCTGCGCGACATCAACGACACCGTGATCGGATTTGCGAGCGGCCAGGAGCCGACGCAGGCGACCGACACGCAGCCGCGCCACATGCTCGTCGACACCGACGGCGCGTTCACCGAGTACGTCGAGATCCAGCCGCTCGTCTGGCGGCAGCTCGCGACGACGACCGCAGGCAGCCTCGGGATCCCCGAGCTGCGCAACGCGTCGCTGACCGAGAACGGGCTGCGCCTCGTGTACCTCGGTCAGCCTGCGGGTGGGCAGCTGCAGCGGGTCTACACGTACAAGCGGTCGACGATCGACGAGCCGTTCACCGGCGCGCCGACCGAGCTGTACCAGAACCAGGTCGAGACCGAGAGCTATCCGTACCTCAGCAACGACTGCAAGCTGCTCTGGTACGTGTCGGCGGCGAACCAGATCCGCGAGGTCGGCTTCCAGCTCTGATCACGTGCGCTTCTTGCGCGTCGTGACCTGGACCTTGCGGCGGCGCAGGCGGGTCGCTTCCTTGAGCCGGCGCTCGGTGCGCTCGATCATCTGCTGCTGGCTGTGCTTCGCGCCGGCGCCGGTGCGCTTGACGTAGCTACCGTCGGGCTGCATGTCCCAGGTGCCGCGCTGATCGGAGAGCTGCGTATCGAGGATCAGCCGCAGCTCGGCCTGCAGCCGCGGATCCTCGATCGGCATCAGCACCTCGACGCGCTTCTCGAGGTTGCGCTGCATCGCGTCCGCCGAGCCGATGTAGTACTCGGGCCGGCCGCCGTTGTGGAAGTAGTAGATGCGCTCGTGCTCGAGGAAGCGGCCGATCACGCTGACGACCTTGACCGTCGACGACACGCCGTCGAGGCCGGGCCGCAGCCGGCAGGTGTCGCGCACGATCAGATCGATCGTCACGCCGCGCTGGCTCGCGCGATACAACGCGCGCACGATGTCGACGTCCTCGAGCGCGTTGAGCTTCCACTGGATGTGACCGCGGCCGCCGCTGCCCTGGATCGCGATCTCGCGCTCGATCTTCTCGAGCAGCGCCTGCTTCAGCATCTTCGGCGCGACGAGCAGCTTGTGATACTTGCGACGCGGCTTGTAACCGGTCGTCAGGTAGTTGAACAGCTCGGTGAGGTCGCGGCCGATCGCGTCGTCGCACGTGAATACGCCGAGGTCGGTGTAGAGCCGCGCGGTGCCGGCGTGGTAGTTGCCGGTCGCGACGTGCGCGTAGCGCCGCAGGCCGTCGAAGTCCTGGCGCACGACGAGCGTGATCTTCGTGTGCGTCTTGAGCCCGACGACGCCGTACGTGACGTGGATGCCCGCGCGCTCCATGCGCGTCGCCCACTTGATGTTCGCTTCCTCGTCGAACCGCGCCTTGAGCTCGAGCACGACCGCGACCTGCTTGCCGTTGCGCGCGGCGCGCACGAGGTGCTTGATCACCTCGGAGTCCTTCGACGTCCGGTACAGCGTCATCTTGATCGCGCGCACCTTCGGATCGTCGGACGCCTCGCGCAGGAACCGCTCGACCGACAGCTGGAACGACTCGTACGGGTGATGCACGAGCATGTGCTTGACGTCGCGGATCGCGTGAAAGATGTTGCCGTCGGTCAGAAAGTCCGTCGGCGGCACCGGCGCGTGCGGCGCGTCGCGTAGCTCGGGGATGTCGAGCGTCGCGAGCTCCATCATGTCCTTCATGCCGAGCGGACCCTCGGCCTCGAACACGTCGGCCTGCTCGTCGAGCCCGAGCTCGGCGGCGAGCCGGCCGCGCAGCACCGGTGGCATGTTGCGATCGACCTGCAGCCGGACGACCGGCGCGAACTTGCGCTCGCGCAGCTCGATCTCGATCATCTCGAGCAGATCCTCGGCCTCCTCCTCGTCGCGCTCGGTGATCGCGTTGCGGCTGACGCGGAACATCGAGCACGCCTCGACGTCCATGCCCGGAAACAGCAGGTCGAGGTTGTTCGCCATCACGTCCGCGAGATCGACGAACGTGCGGCTCGTGCCGACGCGCAGGTAGCGCGACGTGCCGCCGCCGATCGGGACCTTGACGCGCGCGAGCAGGCCCTCGACGTCGTTCTCGTAGCGCAGCGAAACGATCAGGTTCAGCGACAGGTTCGAGACGAACGGGAACGGGTGCGCCGGGTCCATCGCCTGCGGCGTGACGAGCGGGAAGATGTTGCGCAGGTAGTACTCGCGGACCCACGCCTGCTCCTTGGGGTCGAGCTCCTTGAACGGTGCGATCCACACGCCGACCGCGCGCATCTCGGCGATCACCTTGTCGAGCAGCATCACCTTCTTCTTCTCGAGCGCCGTGATCAGCTCGAGGCAGTCGGCGATCTGCTGCTGCGGCGTGCGGCCATCCGGCGTCAGCGAGTGCAGCTGCGCACCGACCTGCTGCTTGAGGCCGCCGATCCGCTTCTGGAAGAACTCGTCGATGTTCGAGCTGACGATCGCGATGAACTTCAGCCGCTCGAGCATCGGCAGCCGGTCGTCATCGGCCTCCTGCAGCACGCGCCAGCAGAAGTTCAGGTAGGTCAGCTCGCGGTTCAAGTACAGCTCGGGCGCGCCGAGGTCGGTCGGCACGATCTCGCCGATCCCCGGCGCCGGCGGGGTACGGCCGGTCTGCTCGACGACGCGCAGGGTCGGGCGATCCCGCTGCTCGGCGAGTGCCTCGGTCACCAGCTCGAGCCGGTGGAGCCCCGACACTTCTTGCGAGAACAGGGGGCGCTCGGCGGACATTCATCGAAAGTATAGCGCCCCGGTGACGGGTTCGTTACAGGCGCCCACCCGAGATTTTTGAACGATTGCTATGACTTGGGAGCAATCGAAGAAGTTGACACCGCGCTGCCGTCAAGCGCTCGTAAACCGCGGCGCGACCCGCCCTGGTCGATCCACAGCACGTCGTTCGCGAGTGACGCGTCGCGGATCGGCGTCGCGCCGAGCTCCTGCTTCCACACCGGCTCGCCGGTCATCAGATCGATCGCGACCACGTGGTTCCAGCCCGGGCCCGCGACGAATTCGTACGACCGCACGTGATCGGTCAGCGTGACCGGCCCCGTGGTCTGCTTCACGACCTTGCCCTGACCCGGCGCGAGCTTGAACCCGCCCAGCTTCGACGCATCGGTGCGCGCGAGCGCGAAGATCTCGGCGCGGCCGTCGCGGATCACGCGCACCGTCACCGCGGTCTGGCCCCACGCGATCCCGGGCGCGCCGGGGCGACCGGCGTACGGCGGCACGAGCGCCTGCCACATCACCTCGCCCTTGTGGACGAGCTCGACGAAGTTGCGATCGCCGCCGTCCTCGGCGCGGACGACGAACTGGGTGTCGGGATCGGCCTGGATCGTGTCGATCACCGCGCCCGCCTTCGGCCGGCTCGCGAGCATGACCCACAGCCCGACGATCGACACGACGACGCCGAGCCCGACGATCGCGGGACCGAGCCAGCCGAGACGGCGACGGCGTTGCATCGCGCGGCACCCTAGCCTGGACCGCGGCGAAATGCGACGTGGCGTGACGTCGCGTCGGCGTTCAAACATTTCACTCGGTGTCAGCGGGCCACCGCGGCGCGTCCTGCCGCGACCAACGGGCATGACGAAACGCTGGCTGTGGCTGTGTTTGCTGACCGCGTGTACGAGCAGTGGCGCCGACTCGACCGGCATCACCGCGTCGAGCCTGACGTGTCCGCCCGACTCGACGCTGACCTACGCGAGCTTCGGGCAGGACTTCATCACCGCGAACTGCCTGTCGTGTCACGGCTCGAAGGCGAGCCCGCGCCTCGACACGCAGGCGGAGATCCAGGCGGCGCGCGCGCGGATCCTCGATCAGGCGGTGTTCACCACGGCGATGCCGCAGGACACCGATATCGACATCGCCGAGCGTCAGCTGCTCGGCGAGTGGCTGACGTGCGGTGCGCCGTGACTACTTCTGCTCGCCGACCGGCTTGCCGCCGGCGGTGTTCGAGTGATCGAACGGCTTGGGACGCGTGAGGCCACCGCCCGGCGCCGCGCCGTCCTTGGACTGCACGAGCACGCGACGCCCGCTCGCGAAGAACACGGTGATCTTGCCGGGCTCGGCGAGCTCGACGACGCCCTGGCCAAAGCTCGGATGATCGACGCGCTCGCCGACCTCGAACTTCTCGCTCGCGCGATACGTGCGCGACGGCTTGCTCAGATCCGCGGCGACCGCGGGCTTCTCGAAGCGCTCGACGGGAGCCTTCGGTTCGCGCGGCTCCTTCGGCGGACGGTTGGTCGCGGGCAGCTTCGCGGTCGCGGGCGCACCATGCGGTGACTTGTAGCGGTGATAGCCGCTGCACTGCTTGCACTGCACCTTGACGATGCGCTCGCCGACCTTCGCGACGACGACGTGCCAGACGTCTCCACACTTCGAGCACAGCGCTTCGACATCGGCTCCTACTGCTGCGCTCATGGGGGACGCAGCATAGCAGCTTGCGTGCGACAGGTAGGACCGTGATAAGCGCAAGAGATGAGTCAGCAGGCAGCCGATGACCTCGTCGCCGAGGGCAACGAGCTGTTCCGTGCGGAGCGCTACGCGGAGTCAGCGAATCGCTTCGAGCGCGCGACTCAGATTTTTCCGCCACACGCTCTTGCGTGGAAAGGACTCGGCCACTCGCTGCTGTGCATGGGGCGAGCGCACGAGGCCGCGCGCGCGTTCGATCAGGCGATCGGCCTCAAGCCGGACAGCGCGACCGCGCTCTGGGGTGGCGCCGTCGCGCACGCGGAGATCGGCAACAAGGTGATGGCGAAGAACTACCTGATGCGCGCGCTCGCGCTGCAGCCGTCGTGGAGCGAGATGGCGCTCTCGATCCCGCAGCTCGCGCATCACCTGCAGACGTCGGCGCGCGCGGCCGAGGCGCTCAAGGGCGCGTTCGGCACGTTCTCGACGCGGACGTTTCGGCACGCCGCCGATGCCACGCGCTCGCTCGAGATCGCGCGCGTCGTCGACAAGCCGCGGATCGGTCACGTCACGTACGCGACGATCGGGCTGTCGAACCGCGAGTGGCCGGATGCCGAGCGGCCGCGCGTCGAGCTCGTGCTCGCGAGCCTGCGCGACGAGGAGGCGTGTCCGCAGATCCTCGCGAACCTCGCGTTTCACCTCGCGGACACCGGGTTCTTTCCCGAGCCCGGCGTGATGGTGCGCGACGTCGTCGGTGCGCTCGGCGTCGCGGATCTGTCGACCCGGCTGCCGCACGTCTACATCACGGTACCGCGCGCGTGGACGCTGCGGCTCCCGATCGATGATCTGCCGCCGCCGATCACGCTCGCGCAGGTGATCCCGGTCAGCGAGGCCGAGTACGCGCTGTGGCGCGGCGATCCGATCGGATTCGCGGCGAGCTTCTTCGAGCGCGGCATCGACGCCGCCGATCTGCGGCGCGCCGGCTGACCGATCACGGGAGATCGCGCGTCGCGAGATCGAGCGTCATCACGCCGGGCCGGAACCCGGTCGCGGTGCGATCCGGCAGGAAGAACCCGCTCGGCACGTTCTGATCGTCGAACCCGACGTAGAGCATGAGCCGGCCGTTGCCGTTCACCGCGACGTCGGCGCCGGTCAGCAGGCCGAGGTGCTCGCCGGGATCCGGCGCCGTCGCGTTCCACGCGAGATCGCGCGCGCTCGTGTACACGATCGACCACTGCATGGCGTCGGTCGATTCGGCATGGAACACGCCGACCATGTTGTTGAACTCGATCGGCTGGTTGTCGTTCTCGCCCGGCAGATCGCTCGTCAGCCACAGCTCGTAGCGGCAGTGCGTGGCGTCGTAGATCACCGACGGCTGCTGGCCACCGCTTCGCAGATCCGCGGACGCGCGCAGCAGGCTCAGCACCGGCGCCTGGACGACCGCCCAGTGAATGCCGTCGGTCGACGTCGCGTGCGCGATCCCGAACGCGCTCACCGTCGCGCAGTCCGCGCCCTCGCACGCGAAGCTCGAGAACCATAGATGATACGTGCCATCGACGAGCACGACGTCGGGATCGCTGACGATCGCGCCGACCGCGCCGGGATACGCCTGCGCGCCGGTCAGCACGAGCCCGGCCTGGCCATGCGGGGACTCGGCCGCGGCCACGCGCGTGAACGTGACGCCGTCGGCCGAGAACGCCGCGCCGATCGCGTAGTCCGGGAACGTGTAGCCCGCGTGCGGGAACGTCCGCGCGGCGCCGGAATAAAGCAGCAGGTAGCGGCGGTCTGGAGGCGCATCTGGGTTTTCGATGACCGTCGGTGTCTCGGTATGCGAGTGATCCCACGCGGCAACGTCGGGATTCGCGGTGAGCACCGGCGCGTCGTCGACCGTCCAGGTCGCGCGATCGCTGCTCGACGCGTGGCGGATCACCTGGACACTCGGGTCCGAGAACGTCGTCGCGTGCGCCGCCATGTAATAGAGCTCGTAGCGGCCGGTCGCGGCGTCGAAGTGGACGTCGGGATCCGAGATCGAGATGTCGAGCTTGCCGTCGCCGAACGCCTGACCGGCAATCAGCCGCGGGTTGCCCTGGCGGCGCACGAATTGCCCCTGCGCGGGCAGCGGCTGACAGCTCGACGGCGGCGCATCGGTCCGGCCATCGCTCGGCGCGCTGTCACCGCCGCCGCCGCAGGCGCACAAGCACACGATTCCAATCAGACCACCGCGCATCGAAGCGCATTATCACAACCACCCGCCCCGTGCGCTGCAGCCGCGACCTGCGCTTGCAGCCTGCCGGGGAGCAAGGCAAGATGCCCGCGATGAAACGCCTAGCGCTCGTAGCTTTGTTGCTCGCAGCCGCCTGCGAGAAGAACCCGTCGAAGCTGGACGGGATGACCGGCGGTCGCAACCCCGGCATGAAGACGTCCGGCGGCACCGACACGACCGAGCTCGAGATGCAGCTGAAGACGCTGTCCGATCGCGTCGCCGCGCTCGAGACCGCGCACAAGCCGGGCGCGCACGCGCAGGCGCCTGGCGCCAACGATCCGACGCTCTCCGATCGCACGCACAACCTCGAGACGTCGTTCGCGAAGTACGGCGAGGCGCTCGACTTCTTGAACCAGGTCTACGCGCAGCAGAAGGCGCAGCAGGAGATGCAGGAGGCGCAGGAGCTCGACCCGTCGGGCACCTACGCCGTCGACATCACCGGTCCGCTCAAGGCAGGTCAGGTCGAAGGTTCGAACAGCGCCATCGTCACAGTGGTGGAAGCCTGGGACTTTGCTTGACCCCACTGCCAGAGGGTCAGTTCGATCCTCGAGGAGCTCGTTCAGGAGTACCAGGGCAAGGTTCGTGTCGTGTACATGAACATGGTCGTGCACCCGCGGCAGGTGCAGGACGCTCACCTCTACGGCTGCGCTGCCGCGAAGCAGAAGAAGTTCCTGGAGTACAAGCACGCGTTCTGGGAGAAGGGCTTCGGCCCGTACGCCCAGTCCGGCGGCAAGGACCAGGCGTCGCTCGGCGAGGAGAACATCCTCAAGTTCGCCGGCGAGCTCGGACTCGACGTCAACAAGCTGAAGGCGGACGCGCATAGCCCCGACTGCCAGAAGCGGCTCGAGGACGACATGAAGGAGCTCGCGAAGTTCCGCGTCAACGGAACGCCGGCGTTCTTCATCAACGGCCAGCACATCGGCGGCGGCATCCCGAAGGAAGCCTTCAAGCAGATCATCGACGAGAAGCTGCAGAAGGCGCAGCAGAGCGGCGTCTCCGGCGCGGAGTATTACGACAAGGAGATCATGGGCAAGGGGCTCAAGGAGTTCCGGTCCAAGCGCGACGCGAAGAAGGCGGCGGGCGGCCAGGCTCCGGCCGGCGGCGCACCGCCCGAGCATCCGTAGCGAGCGACGATCGTCGTCGAGCAGCGAGTCGGGGTGACCGGCTCGCTGTTTGTGTTTTCGGCGGCTGTCAGGAACGCAAAGCCGCTCGGGCGGTCACGGAACGACGAGCCGCGAGCGACAGCAGGAACGCAAAGCCGCGACGAGATCACGAACGCAGAGCCGCCAACGAGATCAGGAACGCAGAGCCGCCAACGAGATCAGGAACGCGGAGCCGCAAAGCCCGGACTATCGCAAAGAGGCAAAGCCGCAAAGCCCGCAAAGGAACCTCAAGGGAAACCCTCCCGATCTCGACCGACCATCGGGCGCGATCGCGAGCAGCCGTTCTCGAGCGGGAGGGGTCATCCCCTGCAGGGTGGCAGCCATTCAGTGCGCCCGAATGGGACGAGGTTCAGTGAAGAAGGTCAGGTGGGAGTGTCTGATTTTTTGTGTAGGCGATTCAAACGGGAGACCTTCATCGAAAGGATCCCCGTGGAACGAATTCCTGCTGCACTGAAGAACCAGGTCATCGCGGAGCTACTCAAGAGCACTTCGAGTCCGGAAGAGCTACTCGGCCCCAACGGCTTGTTGCACGAGCTCAA
>DASTLB010000016.1:0-80422 GCA_035715365.1 Kofleriaceae bacterium
CGCGAGCCGGATCTGCGCCGGCATGTGATGGCGCTGGAACCACTCGCGGACCGCGCGCGCGATCGCCTCGCCGAAGTCGGTCGCGTTGCGATAGCGCGCGGGCTCCGGCAGATCCTCGGCGTCGCTGCCGCGTGCGGCCGCCGCGAGCCGCAGCTGGGCGTCGCCGGCGGCGAGCTCGACGGTGCCGTGCGGCGGCACGCGGACCCACGTGCCGTTGCGGCTGCCGAGGTCGCGCACGTGCAGCCGGTCGTCGCGCACCCAGACGAGCGCGTGGTTCGCGGACACGGCGGGCACCGCGATCACCTGGCGCTCGACGGCGATCCCGGGCTCGGTCGCCGCGGCGATCTCGGGCGCGCGACCGAGCAGCGCTCCCTGACCGGGCTCGAGCTCGACGGGCAGGCTGTCGACCTGGCCGACGGCCTCGACGCTGACGCGTACGCGGGAATCCACCACCGGCCGACTCTGCCACGTCCTACGACGTAGCGAACCCCGGCGCGAGCATCGCGGTGGCCCGACCAATGTGCTTGACCTGCGCCTCGGCGAGCCACGCATCCGCGAGCGCCACGAGCGCGCGGCCCTCGTCGCCGGCGAGCTGCTCTCCGAGAATCCTGCGCGCGATCGCGGCGTGGAGATCGAGGCCGCACGTATCGAGCGCGGCGACCGCCTCGCGCAGCACGCCGACCGCGCGCTCGGTGTCGCCGCGGCAGGCCGCGATCCCGGCGCGCGTCAGCCGCGCGAGCGCGTTCGACCACGGCATCGCGTCGCGCTCGATCGCCTTGACGTGGCGCTCGGCGACCGCGAGCAGCGCCGCGCGATCGGCGCCGCGCTCGAGGGCCGCCGCGGTCGCGCTGCGCGCGCGCGCGTCGAACAGCTCGAGCCGCTGCTGCTGTGCTTTGAGCAGCAACGATTTCTCGAGCGCGCGCCAGCTCCGCTCGTAGCGCCGGTACGCCGCGCCGCCGCGGCCGAGGTAGAGATCGATCTCGGCCTGCGCGATCAGCTCGTGGCGATGCTGGAGGTGGAAGCCCTCCTGGTCCCAGCTCGCGATCGCGTCGGTCGCGGTGCGCCGTGCCTCGTCGGGCTCGTCGCGAAACAGGTGGACGCGGAACTTCGCGAGCGTCTGGACCGACGACGCGCAGAACAGATCGCCGCGCTGCAACGCCTGCTCGAGGATCGGCAGCACGCGCCGTCCGAGCTCGGCGAGCTTGCCCTCGTAGTACAGGCACTGCAGCGCGATCAGCTGCACGCCGTCGAGCTCCCACGCGACGCCGGTGCAGCCCTCGCGAAAGCTGCGCTCGGCGGCATCGGCGTGCTCGCGCGCGAGCCTGAAGTTGCCGATCGCGTGCTCCACGACCGCGGTCGATCCGCGCACGAACGCGATCGCGTAGCGATCCTGCGTCTTGTCGGCGAGCCCGCGTGCGAGCTCGAGCAGCTCGTGCGCCCGCGGCTCGTAGCCATGCGCGATGCTCGACGCGTACACCGCCTCGACCGCGAGCGCGCGCGCGAGTCGCCGTGGCTCGCCGGCCGCGAGTGCGCGCCGCGTATGCCGCGAGCCGAAGTCGGCGCCGCGCAGCGTGTCGACGAAGCCGAGCAGCGCGAGCGTCCAGCACGCATCGATCCGCTCGAGCTCCTCGGGATCGACCTCGGCCTCGCTGCGCTCGACGTGGCGCAGCCCGCGTAGCTTGAGCGCCGCCCGCTGATACAGCAGCGACGCCAGCGTGCCGCGCGGCCGCGTCGGGAACCGCATGCCGAGATCGGCGAGCACCGTGCGCGCGAGCCCGAGCCCCTCGTTGATGTGACCGGCGCGCAGCAGCTGCTCGGCCGCACGCTGGGTGAGCACGCGGCGCTGCGCCGGCGCCGCGTCGGGCACCGCGTCGAGGTAGGCCTGCGCGGCCGCCGGGCCCTGGCCGTCGTTCGCGAGCGCGTCGGCGAGCAGCACGGCGACGCGCCGGCGATCGTCGGCGGGCAGGCCGAGCTCGATCGCCATGCGGTACAGCCGTGCCGCACGCGCGAACGCGACCGCCGCGGTCGCCTGCTCGGCCGCGGACAGCGCGTAGCCGACGGCGCGCTCGGGCTTGCCGGCATCGCGCCAGTGCACGGCGAGCGTCTCCGGATCGGGATGCTGCGCGGCCTCGAGCGCGGTCGCGAGCTGGTGATGGATCTGGACGCGCGCCGGCGCCGCGAGCCGCGCGAGCACGGCCTGGCGGATCCGATCGTGGTACGGCTCGATCGCGTCGCTGCGGCGCGCGCCGCTCGACTTGATCAGGTTCGCGCCGCGCAGCGCGTCGATCTGCGCCATCAGCTCGGCGAGCTCGGCGCTCGCGGCACTCGCGATCGTGCCCTGCGGCAGCGGGCGGCCGGCGACCGACACGATCTCGATCAACCGGCGCTGCGCGTCGTCGAGCCGCGCGACGCGGCCCATGATCGCGTCGTCGAGCTGCGTCGCGCCCGGCGTCTCGTGCTCCGGCGCGTCCGCGATGTGATGCAGCAGCTCCTGGATGAACAGCGGGTGGCCGCGCGCCTCCTCGGCGATCGAGCGCGTCGACACCGCCTGGCTGACGCCCATCCGGCGCACGAGGCGCGCCACGAGCTCGTCGGCCGCAGCGGTCGACAGCGCGCCGAGCGGCAGGTCGTGGACGCTCGCCGCGAGCGCGACCGTCTTCTCGATCTCGTCGAGCGGCACCGTCGCCGCGTCGGTCGGCCGCAGCGTCGCGAGGTAGAAGATCGACGGCGCGTCGGGCCCGCGCAGCAGCTCGCGCAACAGCGCCAGGCTCTCGGCATCGGTCCACTGCAGGTCGTCGATCACGAGGATCAGCCGGTAACGCTTCGCGAGCTGCGCGAACAGCTCGCGCACGGCGGCGAACACGAGCACGCGCTGCTGCTGCGGATCGACCGGCTCGTCGCGCCGGGTCGCGTGCGCGATCGCGTCGACGCTGCGCAGCACCGGAAACACCTGCGCGACGTACGCGACGCGCTCCGGCAACAGCTCGTCGACGCCGTCGATCCCGAGCTTGACGAGAAACTTCGTCAGCGCGTCGACGATCCCGTCGAACGCCTTGTACGGCACCGACTCGCGCTCGTAGCACCGCCCCGACAGCACGAGCACGTCGCGGCGCCCGGCGAACGTGCCGAGGAAGTGCTTCACGAGCTGCGTCTTGCCGACGCCGCTCTCGCCGCGCACGATCGCCGCGACCGACTTGCCACGCGCCTCCTCGCTCGCGGCCGCGAGCTGCATCAGCTGCTCGTCGCGGCCGACGAACAGCGGCTCGGCCGTCACCGGTCGACCGCGCGCCGGCGTGCTCCGCGACACCGCCTTGCGCTCGCGCAGCCGCTCGAGGATCTCGACGCTCGTCGGCCGATCCGCGGGCTGCGGCCGCAGTAGCTCCATCGCGAGCGAGTCGAGATCCGCGGGCACGCCGGGCACGACCCGCGCCGGCCGCGGAGGCGTCTTGATCTGCTTGTCGCGCAGCACCTGCATCGGCGAGCCGTCGAATGGCAGCCGGCCGGTGAGCGCCTCGTACAGCAACACGCCGACCGCGTACCAGTCCGCCGCGGTGCCGACGTGCTCGGCCGCCGCCTGCTCGGGCGCCATGTACGCGACGGTGCCGACGATCGCGCGCGGCTTCGACTCGTTCTCGCGCGGCAGGTCATGGACGAGCCCGAAGTCGAGGATCACGACGCGGTCGTCACGCGTGACGAGCACGTTCGGCGGCTTGATGTCGCGATGCACCTTGCCGGCCGCGTGCAGCGCGTCGAGCCCGATCACGAGCTGCGGCAGCGCGGCGCGCAGCTTCGCCTCGTCGAGCTTGCCGTGCGTGAAGGCGCCCGCGACCGGCATCGGCGGCGGCGTGCCGTACAGATCGATCGTCGGATCGGCGGCGATCGCGGCCGATCCGACGCCGAGCCCGTTGCCGAGCACGTGCTGCAGGATGTCGACGCCGTCGACGAGCTCCATCGTGAAGAACCACTGGCCGGCGTCCTCGATCAGCTCGCCGAGCCGCACGAGGTTCTTGTGATGGACGCCCTGCAGCGCGCGAAACTCGTCCTTGAGCCGCAGCACCGCATCGCGCGACGTCGGCCGGAACGTCTTCAGCGCGACGCGACCGTTGTGCTCGCGGTCGATCGCTTCGTAGACGACTCCCATGCCGCCGGCGCCGAGACGCCGCAGGATCGAGAACCGCTGTGTTCCCGGGAAGTCGGGATCGTCGTCGAGATCGTCCAGCAGACGCGCGGGAGCTTACACGCGCGGTGATTCACTCGAAAGCCGCCACCGGGCGTCGCGACTCGTCATTCGACCGACACGCGCGAAGTGGTGGACCAGCTCGGCCACCGCCGCGCGGTACGACATCTCGTTGTACGGCAGCCCACGCTCCCGGCACAGCGCTCGAACCACGCGCGCGCCCGCCGGCAGTCGCGACACCGGCGCCCAGGGAAACAGATGATGCTCGATCTGGCGGTTGAGCCCGACGAACAGGTAGTCGAACAGCCAGCCGATCGGCCGCGCGGGCGACCGGATGTTGCGGCACGTCGCGAGCTGGTGCTCGACGAACGACAGCGTGTGCGCCGCACCGAGGTACGTCGTCGCCTGATGATTCATCGGCGTGACGACGCCGAGGTAGATGCCGGCGATCGCGTTCGCGCCGAGGTACGCGACGATGCCGACCACCGGCCCTGCGATCGCGATCGGCACGACGAGCCACAGCGCGACGTGGAGCGCGATCGCGGTGACGTCGCGCCAGCAGCGCGCCGGATGCCGCGCGAGGAAGCACAGCCCGTCCCACTTCATCGCGAGCGCCCACATCGGGAACAGCAGCGGCATCAGCACCGCCTGGTAGCGCGTCATCCACCGGCCGATGCCGGTCTTGCGTTCGGCCGACCATGCCTCGACGCTGAACAGATCCGACAGGCAATCGGGATCGAGCTCCTGCTCGTTCGTGTGGAAGTGGTGGAGGTCGTGGCTGCGCCGGAAGTACGTGAACGAGAACCCGGACAGCAGCGAGCTGTGCGTCTGGCCGACGAGCTCGACGAGCCACGGCCGCTTCGCGAGCGCGCCATGCCCGGCGTCGTGCGCGAGGAACGACCACTGCACCATCGCGATGCCGACCGCGATCACGCCGAGCGCGACGGTCCACCACGCACCGGCGACGATCGCCGCCCACCCCGCCGCGCCGATCGCGAGCGCGAGCGCGACCCGCCACGCGTAGTCCCACGGCGCCGGCGCGAAGAACCCGATCGCGTCGAGCCGGGACTTGAGCTCGCGATACACCGGATCATCGCGCAGCGCCGCGCGCGCATCGCGCGAGGCCTTGGCCGACACGAAGTGATCGAGGACGTCCGCCTTGTAGCGATTCATCGCGGCCTCCACCTCCACGCGCGCGGCATCAGGTACTCGCGCACGACGTAGCCGACGAGCGACACCGACTCGAGATCCGGCCGGCCTCGCGCTGCCAGCGTGCGCGCGTGCTCCGCCGGCAACCGGCTCCAGTGCAGGCCGGGCCGGTTGTGATGTGCGGTGTGAAACCCGCCGTTGAAGAACAGGAAGTTGATGAACCGGCCGGTGAAGTCACGCGAGTGCGCCGCGGGGCTGCCGGGCTCGCACGCGTCGTGCTGCAGCAGGTTGATGCCGAGGAAGATCAACGACCCGGCGATCCAGATCGGCAGCGTGAAGCAGACGAACGTCGCCGGGCGCAGCACGAGCGCGCACGCGATCAGCGAGTACAGCAGCCAGCGCTCGCGCGAACGCTGGCGCCGCAGCGCGACCGGCAACCGCGGCGCACCGTCGGCGGACCGGCCGCGCGCCATCTCGATCGGCGTCACGACCGCATAGCGCACGAGCCGCCACCCGCCCCACCCGCGCCCCGCGTTCGCCGGCCGGCTCCAGTCGCGGTCGCCGCCGATGTGGACGTGGTGATTCATGTTGTGCGTCAGCACGAGCCCGGTCGCGGGATGGCCGACGGTGAGGCTGATCAGCATCGCGCCGAGCTCGTTGAGCCAGCGCGCGCGAAACGTCCGCACGTGGATGTGGTTGTGAATGATCGCCCACGAGCTGAACGACAGCACGCCGCACCCGACGACGAACGCCAGCGCGTACGCGTGCGGCACCCGGATGACGTACGGCGTGACGAGCAAGCCGAGGTTCAGCATCGCCACCGCCACCGTGCGCCGGTCTTCCCGGTACACGAGCACGCCCCGACTGTTCACGATGGCGCTAGCAGATCATCTCCGCTCGAGCGGAGCAAATTTTCGCTACGAGCCGAGCGCGTTGCGCGCCGCGAACCGCTTGTCCTCGTCGCCGGTCCGCTCGACGTGCTCGACGAGCGCGCGCTTCAGGCCGTCGGGGATCCGCGTGCGATCGCGCTTGCGGCGCTGGCCGAAATCCCAGCTGCAGAACAGGCGCGCCGCACCCTCGGCGAGCCGCACGCCGGGCACGTCACCGATCGCCTCGAGCAGCACCGGCAACGGCATCGCGAGCAGCCACTGCGCCGGGATGCTCTCGTAGCCCGGATAGCCGCTCCACGGCCCCGCCCCCGAGCCGTAGAGCTCGAGCAGCACACGTGCGCGCGCGACCGGATCCGGAAACTCGGCCTCGATCGCCGCCGTCCACGCGGGGTCCTCCTGCGGCAGCCCCGGCCGCATGTCGTCGAAGAACGGCCGCAGCGACGCGGGCAGTGCGGCCTTCCACTTCGCGTCCTCGGCGTCGGACTCGACCGCGCGCAGCCGAGCCTCCTCGTATTCCTCGCGCACGAACCCGACGCCACGCGCGGACAGCCAGTCCATCAGCGCGTCCGGGCTCGCGAGCGGCACGTTGCCGTGCGAGCCGTCCCAGCGCAGCGACTCGCCGTGGTGCAGCGTGACGAGCTTCGAGCCCGCGCGGGTCTCGATGTCGAGATGCAGCGAGCCCGGACACAGGCACATCGCGCCGCTGCCCTCGACGGTGCGCAGCGCGTCGGACAGCGTCGCGAGCTCGGCGGCATCGGTGGTCTCGAACAGCGCCGTGCGCTCGGCGACGCGCCGCATCCGCACCCGCACGGCATCCGCGAGCACGCCTTCATAGGCCGGCGGCTTGCGCCATCGATCGAACAGTCCCATCCCGTGGTTATATGATGACCGTGGTCGACGCGCTGTGGCCGCTGCTTCGCGCCGTCGCCGCGACGGGGGAAGCGGCATGGCCGGCGCTCGCGGCCGCGCTGCCGCCGGTGCTGCTGCCGATGACCGCGCGCCAGCCGATCGGCCGGCTGCGCGATCACGACGACACGCCGCACGAGATCCTGACGCGCGTCCTCGAGCGGTTGCGCGCGCGCGAGTTCGCCGCGATCGCGAAGCTGTGCGCCGCCGATCCGCCACCGCCGCTGCAGGCCTGGCTGCGCGTGCTCGTGCGCCGGTCCGCGATCGACTACCTGCGCGAGAGTCCCGAGTACCAGCGCCGGACCGCGGCGTGGGTGTCGCTCGCGACGCTGACGTCGGCGGCGCCCGGCGCGATCGACTCGCTCGCCGACAAGCGCAACGCGCTGCTCGCGTTCGTGCGCGCCGCGGTCGATCGCGCCGAGGCCGAGTACCGCACCGCCGGCGACGACGCGTTCGGCGCGCTCGCCGCGACGTGGAGCATCCCGCGGATCCACGTGCGGCGGCTCGTCCAGCGCGGCGCGCACTACCTCGCGGTGATCGACGCCGTGCTCGCCGGCCACTCGTATCCGGAGATCGCGGCGCAGCTCCAGCTGTCGCGCCGCGAGGTCGAGCTGACCGTGCAATATCTCGAGGAGTTTCTGGCGGCTCGGCGATTCGGCACGTCGCCGTAGATTTTTTGTGGGGCGCGGCGCGCGGCCGCCGACCTGGGTGAACGACGGGCGCCGTGCCCGGATTCATCGAAGGAGCCGCCCATGACCGCCGTCCGGATCTCGATCTTTGTCGTCGCCACGAGCACTGGCTGTTTCGTCGCCCAGATGCCGAAGAAGGTCCCCGAGGTGAACGCGCCGAAGCTCGCGCCCGATGCGTTCATCGATGTCCACACCGACGTCGCGACCGAGAGCCGCGGCTACACCGAGCGCAGCGACGTCTGCTCGGGTGGCAGCGATTGCGTCCAGATCCGGACGCACAAGCGCAAGAACGTCCTCGTCAACACCGCGACCGCGACGGTCGATGGCGCGCCGGTGACGATCGGCCAGGTCGCGATGGCCACCAGCCCGGAGTTCGTCGCCGACGACGCACGGCTGCGCAGCGCGACCTCGCACTGCCGGCGCGGCCGCCTCGTGATGATGGCCGGCGGGCTCGGGCTGACCGCCGCGTACTTCCTGCTCAACGCCGGGCTCGGCGCGAACCCGAAGGATCCCGCGCTCACCGCGGGCGGGATCGCGGCGGGCGGTGGCGGGCTCGCGGTCATGGCGCTCGGCCGGTTCGCGCTCGGCGGCCAGGACTGCGGCACCGCCGAGAAGCTGTTCGACAAGTGGTCGGGCGTCTACGAGGACCCGAGCTCGACCGAGGTGCGCGAGGACCGCGCGAAGCTGCTCGAGGCGCTCGTCGAGAAGTTCCACCACGATCACCCGCGCGCCCAGCAGGCGACCACCGACGACGCACCGGCGTCGACCGACGAGCAGCCCGAGGAGACGCCGTGAAGCTGGCGATCGCGCTCGGCCTCGTCGCGTGTAGCGGGCGAGGCCCGTCGAGCGACGTCTGCGAGGACGCGCGCGCGCACGCGGTCGCGAACGAGCGGCGCTACATCGCGGACGTGCTCGCGACGGCGCGCGACGACGAGAGGCCGGAGCTCGCCGCCCAGGCGGCACGCGAGCTGCACGATCTCGACGCGCGGTTCGTCGCGACGTGCCGCAGCTTTCGCGAGTTTCGCGCCGACTGCTTCGACAGCCCGGAGCGCGAGCACGCCGACGACTGCCGCGCGTTCATCAAGGCGTTCGTGCGGGCGGCGCTGCGCTGACGCCGTGGGCCGCGAGCCAGCGCTGCGCCTCGGCGAGCTCGCGCTGACACAGCGGCAGCGTCGACGTCGCGAACCCCGCTGCCGCCGCCTTGACGAGCTCGATCGCGCGCGGCCCGGTCGACGCGGTGCCGATCGCGAGCTGGACGCGCGCGCGCTCGAACGGCGGCAAGCCCTTCGCGAGCTCGAGCGCCGGCTCGAGGTCGCGGACGTTCGCCGGCTTGCCGAGTGCCTTCGACGCGAGGTACGTGCCGAGCAGCGCCTCGGCGAGCGCCGGATGCTTCGGGTTGACGTCGCGCCAGGCCGCCGCGGCGCGCGTGAACGTCTCGAGCGCGCGGTCGTGCTGGCCGGCCTCGAGCCGCGCGATGCCGAGATCGGTGAGCGCCATCGCGACGTCGCGATGCTTCGCGCCGTGCGCCGCCTCGACGGCCGCGAGATCCTTCTCGAGCTCGGCGATCCCGTCGAGCGGCCGCAGCCCGTAGACGTAGTCGTCGCCGAGGTTGCCGTGCATCACGCCGACCGTCGGGTGCGATGCGCCGAGCGCGGCCTCCGCGATCACGACCGCATCGCGATGCGCCGCGATCCCGGCGTCGAGCTTGCCTTGCATCGCGTACGCGTTGCCGAGCGCGGACAGCGCGAACGCGGTGCGGCGATCGCGCTCGCCGTACAGCTTCTTGCGCATCGCGACCGCCTGCTCGTACAGCGCCTGCGCCTCCGCCGACCGGCCGAGCTGATCGAGCGAGCCTCCGACGTTCAGCAGGATCTCCGACTGCAGCCAGCCATCGCCGATCCGCTCGGCCGCACCGACGGCCGGGTCGCGCAGCAGCACCGCCTGCGCGAAGTGGCCCTGGTAATACTCGCCGCGGACGAGGTTCGTCCACGCCTGCGCGCGCGCGCGATCGTCGTGCGCGAGCTCCGCGAGGTGCAGCGCCTCGCCGAGCGTCTTCGACGCGCCCGCGAGATCCGACGTGCCGGCCTGCGACGAGCCGAGCGCGACCCGCGCCTGTGCGCGCAGCCCGGGATCGCCGATCGCGTCCGCATCGCCGACTGCCTGCTTCGCGAGCGGTAGCGCGTCGCGAAACTTGCCGAGATCCATCAGCGCGTGCGTGCGCGCGAATGCTTGCCGGACGCGCTCGACCGCGGGCGAGTCGGCGAGCACGCCGCGGGGCCCCGCCGGCGGTGTCGTGCAGCGCGCGATCGGTGCGAGCCCCTCGGTCGCGCCGACCGCGTTCAGCACGGTCGCCTCGTCGGCATCCTGGAACTGGCTGATCAGCGCGCGGCCTTCGCGCGCGCGATCCGCGAGGCACGCGAGCTTCGCGGCGAGCTGATCCGCCGGCGCGGTCGATTCCTCGTCGCACGCGGCGTCGCGCGCGGCGCCGAGCTCGGCGGTCCAGCGATCGAGGTTCGCGTCGACGCGCTCGAGCGTCTGCGGCCCGTACGCGAGCTGCTTCGCGGCGAACGCGCGATGCACGGCGTCCTTCGCGGCGGCATCCCACGGGCTCGCGAGTGCCGGCGCGCTCGCCGCGCACAGCTTGCGCTGGCCGCGCTTCTCGCCGATCTCGAGCGCGCGCTCGGCGATCGTGCGCTGCTCGCGCTCGGCATCGCGCGCCGTCGCCACCAGCACGATCGCGACGCCCGCCACGATCGCGAGCGCGGCCGCCGCGAGCACGAGCGTGCGGTGGCGCCGGACCCAGCGCGCGATCCGCTCGCGCACCGGATAGCGCCGCGACACGAGCAGCTGACCGGCCTGGAACCGCCGCAGCTCGTCGGCGAGCTGGCGCGCGTCGCGGTAGCGCTCCGCGAGATCGCGCGCCATCGCGCGCTCGATGATCGCGCGCACGTCGGCAGGCACGCGCGGCGCGAGCTCGACGATCGGCCGCGGCGGCCCGTCGAGCACCGCCGCGATCACGGCCTTGCCATCGCGGCCGTCCGCCCAGTACGGCGGCGTCCCGGTGATCAGGTTGTAGAGCATCGCGCCGAGCGCGTAGACATCGGCGCGCGCATCGAGCTCCTCGCCGCGCGCCTGCTCCGGCGACATGAAGCACGGCGTGCCGAACACCGCGCCCGCGTGCGTCAGCTGCGCGTCGCTCGGCGTGCCGGCAGCCGCATCGTCGTCGGGACGCGCGTGCTCCTTCGCGAGCCCCCAGTCGATCACGACGGTCTCGCCGAACTCGCCGATCAGCACGTTCTGCGGCTTGAGATCGCGATGGATCACGCCGCGCGCGTGCGCGTACGCGATCGCGTCGGTCACCGCGATCAGGTGCGGCAACAGCGCGAGCCGCTCCTCGAGCGACCTGCAGCGCTCGATCGCGGCCGCGAGCGTGCCGCCGGACACGAGCCGCATCGTGTAGAACGCGCGGCCGTCGGGCCACGTCCCGGCCTCGTAGATCGGCACGATCGCGGGATGCTGGAGCCGCGCCGTGATCGCGGCCTCGCGCTCGAACCGCGCCTGCAGCTCGGGCGACAGGATCTCCTTGATCGCGACCTCGCGGCCGAGCCGGCGGTCGAACGCGCGCGTGATCTTGCCCATGCCGCCGGCGGCGATCGCCTCGCCGATGTCGAAGCACGTCGGATCCATCGCGGGCAGCGCGATCTTGCGAACCGGATCGTCCGCGCGCAGCGTGCGATCCGCGACGAGCGACGAGCAGCCGTCGCACACGGCGACGTGCGCGTCGAACGCGGGATCCGATACAGCCCCGCCCCGCGCGAGCAGCAGCATCACGTCGTCGCAGTCCACCGCGCGAGCGTAACGCGGTAAGCATCGGGTGTGCGCATCGTCTCGTGGAACGTCGAGAACCTCGCCGCGCACCTGCCGGAGCTGCCGGCCGCGTGCGCCGCGCTCGGCGATCCGGACATGCTGTGCCTGCAGGAGCTGCGGATCCGCGCACACGATACCGAGCTCGTCGCGGCGCTCGAGCGCGCGCTGCCCGGCTACCAGTGCCACCACGCGCTGCCGCGCGACCCGCACAACGTGCGCTACCGCGGCGGCCGCGCGTACGGCGTCGCGACGTTCGTCCGCGGCGAGGCGCGCGGCGCCGTGCCGGGCTTCGATCGCGAGGGCCGCGTCGTCGTCGTCCGCCACGCCGGGCTCGCGATCGCGAACGTCTACGCCGTGAACGGCACGGCCAGGCCGTACCTCGACGAGCACGGCCGGGAAGCCGGCGATCGCCACGCGTTCAAGCGGCGGTTCCAGCGCGCGGTGCTCGAGCTCGGCCGCGCACTCGCCGGCGACGGAGGCGTCGTGCTCGCCGGCGACTGGAACGTCTCGCGCGCGGCGCTCGACACCCACCCGCGGCTGCGCACCGAGGAGCCGCACGCGACCGCGCGCGCCGAGCTGAACGCGCTGCTCGACGAGACCGGCTTCGTCGACATCTGGCGCGCGCGCCACCCCGACGAGCGCGGCTACACGTGGTTCAACCCGCGCTCGCGCACGCTCGACGCCGCGCGCGTCGACTACCTGCTCGTGTCCGCCGATCTGGTCGAACGCGTGCGCGCAGCCCACATCCTCGCGCGCCATCCATGGAGCGACCACGCGCCGATCGATCTCGAGCTCGCGGTGTGACTCGGCCCGTTGGATCGCCTACGATGGTCGAGGGAGGCACTTCATGATGCGCAGCGCGCTGGTCGCAGTGATCGTCGTCGCCACGAGCTCGTCGGCACATGCCTCGATCAAGCTGTGCACGAAGCGTAACTACGAGATCCCGGAGCATCCGCGGTTCGTCGTCGAGCGCACCGCCCTGGGCCCGGGGTACGCGAGCGCGGAGTACGCCGGCACCGACCACGATCGCGACACCGCGCAGCTCCCACCGGGCACCGACATCACCTATCTCGATGCGCGCTACGCCTCGATCACGCTGCCGATCGTCGACGGTGATCGCGGCGCGATGCCGCGGCCGATCGTCACCGGATGCCTGAGCGCGACGTACCACGTCACGCGCGGCTGGCGGTCGCCCGCGGCGGGGCTGGTGCTCGAGCGTGCGAGCGTGCAGCCGCTGTCCGCGACGCGGGACACGCTCGCGCTCGCGTGGTCGTACGACGGGCTCGCGACGACGCGCGTCGACTGGGCGTACTCCGCGCACGATCTCGACACGGCACGCCATGGCTCGCGCTACACGCGCTCGGCGCTCGCGTGGCTGCCGGTCGACGCGACCGCAAACGTCGTCCACGTCCGGCTCGTCCAGTATCGCGTCGACGGCACCGAGCACGTGTGGCGCGGCTGGCTCGAGCGGTCGGCCGACGGCGAGCTCCACATCGGCGACGGACCACCTCCCGCGCCCGGACCGCGCTGTACGCCGTCGCTCCACCCGCGCGTCGTGCCGAGCCCGGCGACGTTTCGCACGAGCGACGACGACGCGACGCTGCGCGCGACGACGCTCGACGGCACGCCGCTCGCGATCCGGCGCACGCTCGACCGCGCGACGTACACGACGACGATCACGGTCGACGTTCCGCCCGGCGTGCCGTTCCAGCTCGACGAGCTGCCAGCCGCGGGTTGTCCGGCGACGCTCGTCGCGCTGCCGGATCACGTCGCGCGGAGCGCACCGCGCGTCGTCGGCATGTCGGCACCGATCCAGCCGAGCTACTTCGTCGAGGACGAGCTGCGAATCGATCTCGCCGACGAGCAGGCATGGGACGAGCTCGACCTCGAGTGGGCCGCGACGCCGGCCGAGCTCGACACCGGCCTGATGGCGCGGACGCGCGCACCGCACGACCTCACGATCTGCCTCGGGCACACCGCGGAATCCGATCCGCGCTGCGTCCCGCCGACCGTGCGCGCGTTCTACGTCCGGATCACGCCGCGCTGGCACGGCGCCGTCGGTCCCGTCGCATGGGACGGGTGGGTGATCCGCCACGCCGACGGCAGCGTCACGTTCGGCGAGCTGCCGAGCTGGCGCGCGAGCGAGCCGCTCGAGCTCGACGCCGATTCCGACGTCGATCCCGCGGCCGTCCTCGCGGCGCTGCTGCTCGCCGTCGCGGCGTTCGCGGCGGCGGCGCTGTCACCGCGCGGGTAGCGCGCTCACTTGCGAGCGACGTGCTCCGGCTTCGGAGCGTACAGCGCGGTCTCCTCGACCGGCTTGTTCCACAGCACCGCGGTGCCACGCTTCAGCGACCGCTCGATGATCGCGTAGAGCGGCGCATCGGTGCCCCACGCCGTCACCCGGCGATCGAGCCGGTACGCGGCATGGCGCGGGCCATCCTCGCCATACGTGACGATCACGATCCGGTCCGCCTCGACGCCGCGCGCGACCAGCCGGCTACGCAGGCCTTCCGCGCGACGCGCCGCGAGCGCGACGTTGTACGGCGCAGGTCCCTGCGGATCCGCATAGCCGTCGAGCACGATCGTCAGGTTCGGGTTGGCCTCGGCAAACGTCACGATCTTGTCGATCGCCTGCGTCGCGCCGTCGACGCGGGCCGAGTCGAACTTGAAGTAGACCTCACCGACCGCCGGTGGATTCGTGGTCTTCACCTCTGCGGCGGCAGGCGTCGCGAGAGCCGCGACCGCTGCGACCGCCAACCATAGGGTCCTCATACAGCACCTCCTTCCGTCCGTCGCGGATGTGCCGACTGGCCACGGTCGCGACGACGCGCGATTCGACGCCTCTCGATGCTTCACCTCCTTCCGAGGCTCACTCTCTTCAAACGCATGTGACGTGCCCGCTGCCCCGCCGCCACCATCGAGCACATAGCGGACGCCCCTGCGAAGCGCGTGCACCCCTCGACGGAGGATTCGCGTCGCTTGCGCGAACGCGCCGCCCGCTGCGGTCCTGGATCGAGATGTTTCAGGATCCGTTCCAGGCGCGGCGCTCGCATCTCCGGCGATCGGAAAGCGAGGAGCGGTCATGCGCGTCGGGATCCGTGACACCACTCTCGAGGTCGAGCAGCGAGGCACCGGCGCGCCGGTGATCTTCGTGCACGGCGAATTCAGCGATCTTCGCGCGTGGCGGCCCCAGGTCGACGCGCTCGCGCCCGCGTTTCGAACGATCGCGTACAGCCGCCGCCACTACCACCCGAATCCGGCGCCACCGCCCGAGAGCTGGGACAACGTCGCCGATCAGCACGTCGACGATCTCGCGGCGCTGATCGGCGCGCTCGGCTTGCCGGCCGCGAGCCTCGTCGGGCTGTCGAGCGGCGGCCTGATCGCGCTGCGGTTCGCGATCCAGTATCCCGCGCTCGTCCGCCGGCTCGTCGTGTGCGAACCGGATGCGACGACGCTGTTCACCCCGTACGCACCCGGGCCGCGCGACATCGTGCGCCTGCTCGTCGAGCATCCGCTCGGCGGCACGAGCATGCTGCGCGGCGCCGCGCGCGGCATCTGGCCCGCCCAGAAGCTGTTCGCGCGTGGCGACCACGCCGCCGGCGTCGAGACGTTCATGACCGGCACGATCGGCGCGCGGTTCTTCCGCCGGTTCTCGACGGAGCGCGTCCACCAGATGGTCGACAACGCCCCGACGACCGCGATCTACTTTGCACGCGGGGCGGCTCGCTCCGGGCTCGCGCTCGCCGAGCTCGAGCAGCTCGACAGGCCGACGCTCGTGCTCTACGGCGACCACAGCCCGTGCATGCACCGGATGTACGCGAAGACGGTCCACGCGCACATCGCGGCGGCGCGGATCGCCGAGATCCCCGACGCCGCGCACTTCCTCAACGAGCACAACCCCGCGGTGTTCGCGTCTGTCGTCGGCCGGTTCCTCGCCGAGCGCGTCGAAGTGCCGCTCGCGCCGATCGTCGCGCGTGTCGTGCCGCAGTACGGCGCGCCGTAGTCGCTCAGCGAACGCCGCGCTGGAATTCGGCGAGCGCGTCGAGGAACGCGTCGATCGCGACGAGCTGCGGTGCGTGACCACCCGGTAGCTCGATCACCTGCGCGTGCGGCAAGCTCGCGGCGAGCCCGTCGATGATCTGGTGCAGGAAGTGCGACGAGCCGGTGCCCTTGACGAGCAGCACCGGGCGATCGAACGCGCGCAGCCGATCCGCGGTGTCGCGATGGTCCCAGATCGCGTTGCCGGTGCGCAGCGAGCGCCGGTGCTTGACCCAGCTCGGCCACGGCGGCAGCTGCTCGGGCTGCATGCCCTCGGGGACGAGGCCGGCCTGGCGGCAGAACGCGGCGAGCTGCGCCTCGCTGACGTCGCCGGTCATGCCGGCGTACAGCGTCTGCAGCTCCTCGGACTCGCGCGCGGCGTCGGCATCGAGCCGGCCGGTCGCGCCGAGCACCCACATCGCGGGCGGCTCGATCAACGTCAGGCTGCGGATCCGCTCCGGGTGCTGGAGCGCGAAGTCGAGCGAGATGTACGCGCCGTACGACCACGCGACGACGTCGATCGGTGCGGCGAGCCCATGCGCGTCGAGCGCGGCGGCGAGCGCGGCGCTCTCGACGCGGATCGAGTAGCCCGCGGGCAGCTTCGCGTCGTCGAGGCCGAGCTGCACCGCGAGCGGCTGCGCGCGCGCGACGGTTCGCGACGACGCGAGCCGCTGCTGGTGCGGCACCCAGCTATCCCAGCCGGTGAGGCCGCCCCCGACGAGCACGAGCGGCGCGCCGGTTCCTTGGACATCGAGCTGCATCTCGAGCACGTGGTTCGTCGTCATCGTCGGTGGCTCCTGGTGGGCGGTGCAAGTCGCGAGGCACAGCATGCATGTGGCGATCGAGGCGCGGGTCATCGGGCGAGCTCCTCGATCAGCGCGCGCAGCGCATCCGCGGTCGCGTCGGGGCGATCGAAGTACGGTGCGTGCGCGCCGGCGAGCCGCCCGATCGGCGCGCCGAGCCGCTCGGCGACCCAGCGCGCGGCGTGCTCGAACATCGGGGTCGTCTCGGTGCCGAGCAGCACGCGCGCGGGGACCTGCGAGGCCGCGAGCGCGGCGTCGTCGGGGCGCCACGTCACGAACGCGTCGAGCTCGGCGCCGAACAGCGTGTCGGCATTGCCGAGCATGCGCAGCCGCGTCCCCGGGGCGATCGCGTCGTACGCGGCTCCGGCCTGCGATCGCACGAACGCCTCGACCGCGGACGCCGGCCCGTACGCCGCGGCGGTCTCCGCGATCGACCGCTTCAGGTGCGCGAGCTCGTCGTCGACACCCGGCACCACGGCCGCGAGCGGCGGCTCGTGGAGGATCGCGCCAGCGACGACCTCGGGGTGACGGAGCACCAGCGCGAGCGTGATGATCGCGCCGCCGCTCGTGCCGAACACGATCGCGGGGCCGCGTCCGAGCCGGCGCACGAGCGCGGCCGCGTCGTCGGCCTGCTCCTCCATCGTCGTCGTCGTCCAGCCGTCGGGGCGCGGGCTGCGCGAGTTGCCGCGGCGATCGTACGTGACGACCGTGTAGCGCTCGGCGAGCCGGGTCGCGACCGGCTCGAACTGGCCAGCGTCGCCGGTCGCGCCGGCAATCATGAGGACGAGGGGTCCGGTACCGCGCACCTCGTGATAGAGCCGCGTGGGCCCGAGATCGAGCATGGCCGTCGTGAGCTTCTGCATGCGGTCAGCATTCCGCGCCGACCTTTTGGAAGCCTTTGGGCACCCCCGCCCGGACGGCCTCGGCCGCGCAGATCACCGCACGGGGACGGCGCGCGCGAACGCGGTCCGCAGCGGGTCGTCGAATCCCGCGGCCGCACGCGCGACCGCCGCCTCGGCGCGCTGCCGATCGTCGGCGGCTCCGGAGATCTGCGAGGCCGCCCACCACGCCCGCCACGCGAGGCCGACGAACCCCGCCTGCTCGGCGAGCGCGGCAGCGGCCCGGGCCTCGCGCAGCGCCGGCGCCTTCTTGCGCGCGGCCGCGAGCGCGCGCGCGTGCACCGTGCGTCCGCGAACCTCGTAGCGCGCCTGGCCGTGCTTGCGCGCGAGCACCAGCGCGCTGTCCGCCGAGGCGAGCGCGCGCGCCGGATCCTCGACGGCGAGCGCATGCTCGGCATCGAGCACGTGCAGCCGCGTCACCCAGCGAAACCGCGCGTACTCGACGTCGGCGACCTGCCGGCGCACCGCCTCGAGATCGGCGCGCGCCTCGTCGAGCCGGCCGAGCCCGAGCCGATCGGTCGCGAGGTTCAGCAGCGTCTGGACCTCGACCTCGCGGACCGGGCGCGCCGCGCTCTTGCGCGCCGACTCGAGGCTCTCGAGATCGCGCTCGAGCGCGCGCTCGTAGAGGCACGCCTCGGCGAGGATCGCGCCGTACGTGTTCGGGACGCGCGCGTGCCAGAACGTCTCCTCGCCCCGGCCGATCGTCGCGATCGAGTCGAGCGTCGTCCACGCGTCGCGATAGCGCCCGAGCCCGACGAGCGCCATCGCGCGCACCCAGCGAGCCATCAGCAGCACCTCCTCGGCGTGCTGCGCCGCGGCCGCGTCCTCGGCGCGCTCGGTCCACGCGAGCGCGGCCGCCTCGTCGCCGCGATGGTGCACCGCGAGCGCGAGCCGCGCGAACGCGACCGGGCTCGGCGTCTCGCCGGCCTGCCGCGCGTGCTCGATCGCGAACTCGCAGTGCGCGATCGCGTCGTCGATGCGCCCGAGGCTCCCGGCCGGCCCGCCGACGAGCACGTGCGCGCGGCCGATCCGACCGGCATCGCCGAGCCGCTCCGCGAGCGCGAGCGCCTCCTGTCCGATTGCGAGCGCCTCCGAGGGCGCCGACGCGCCGTGGTGCTGCGCGACCGCGCACGCCTCGAGCGCCTCGAACAGCGCCGGCTCGTCGTGGCGCGCGCGTGCCGAGTCGCGTGCGCGCGCGAGGATCGCGTGCGCCTGCTCGGCGCGGCCGACCGTGATCTGCGCGCGCCCGAGCCGCAGCCACAGCAGCTCGCGCGCGGCCGGCTCGAGCAGCTCGGCGTGCGCGTCGACGATCCGCACCGCGCGCTCGTAGTGCGCGATCGCCTCGAAGTTCGCCCACCGCGCGCGCGCCTCGTCGCCGGCGCGCGTCGCGCTGCGCACCGCGAGCTCGTACGACCCGGCGAGCTCGGCATGGTACGCGAGCGCGCCCGGATCGCTGCCGCCCTCGAGCTGCGCCGCGGCGCGCGCGTGAAAGTACCGGCGCCGCGCCGGGGACAGCGACGCGTAGAGGATCTCGCGGATCAGATCGTGGCGGAAGTCGAACAGCTCGCCGCTCGGTGCGGTCGCGAGCAGGCGGCGCGCGCACAGCGCCTCGAGCTGCTCGGTGATCGCGATCGCGTCGCCGTCGACGAGCCGCGCGAGCAGCTCGGGATCGAACGACCGCCCGAGCACCGACGCCGCGACGAGCAACCGATGCGCCTCCGGCCCGGCCATCCGCGACCGCGCGAGCACGACGTCGCGCAGCTGCGCCGGCATCGTGTGGCCCTCCTCGAGCGCGCGCAGATACTCGACGAGCAGCAGCGCGTTGCCGCCGGTCTTGACGTGCAGCTCCGCGCCACCGACCGCCGCGATCTCGCCGCGCGTGAGCGGCGGTAGCTCGAGGTGGACGGTCGGCTCGAGCTGACGGAGCGCGTGATCCGGCGCGACCTCCTCGCTGCGAAACGAGCCGACGATCGCGACCGGCGATCCGGCGACCCGGCGCGCGAGGTACGCGAGTGCGGACAGCGACGACGCGTCGGCCCAGTGCAGATCGTCGAACACGAGCACGAGCGGTGCGTGCGCCGCGACTATCGCGACGAGCGACTCGAACGCGCGCGTCCGGCCGAGCGCGGCGCCCGCGATCTCGGGCACGATCTCGACGAGCCCGGGGAACCGCTCGACGTCGCGCAGCGCCTCGCCGGCGAACCCGCGCAGCGCATCGGCGATCGGCGCGAACGCGAGCTCGCGCTCGAGCGCCCGGCACTTCGCACGTCCGACGCGCGCCCCGCGCACCCGCCGCACGAGCTCGTCGACGATCCGCGTCTTGCCGATGCCGGCCTCGCCTTCGATCAGCAGCAGCGCCGCCCCGCCGCCACCGATCGCCTCGCGCGCCGCCGCCTCGAGCGCCGCGAGCTCGCCGGCACGTCCGAGTAGCGGCACCTCGGAGCGCGGCTTCGGCGTGCGCGGGGCCGCCGGCGCGATCGCCACGACCGGCTCGCGTCTGCGGATCGCGTCGGCGAGCGCGGTCGTCTCGGGCTGCGGCTCGACGCCGAGCTCGTCGGCGAGCGCGGTGCGGCAGCGCTGGTACGCGGCGAGTGCCTCGTCGCGATCGCCGCGCGCCTGGTGCGCGAGCATCGCGAGGCGATGCGCACGCTCGCTCGTCCGATCGAGCTCGAGCGCGCGCTCCGCGTGGCCGAGCGCGGCGCGCGGATCCCCGGCGTCGAGCGCGAGCTGCGCCGCGTCGAGCAGCGTGCGCTCGTGGCGCTCGCGATACAGCTCGCGCAGCCGGATCGCCCACGTGCCGTACGGCTCGTCCTCGAACACGTCGCCACGCACGAGCGCGAGCGCGGCCTCGAGGTCGTGCCGGGCACCGGTCGCGCGCAGCGCATCGAACCGATCGAGATCGAGCGCGATCTCGTCACTCGCGATCCGGTACGCACCGGGCTCGGTGACGACGGCGGTGCGCAGGTTGCGCCGCAGGATCGACACGTACGTCTCGAGCGTCGCGGCGACGTGCTTCGGCGGCTCGTCGCCCCACAGCAGCTCGGCGAGCCGCGCCTTCGTCACCGCACGGCCGCGCTCGGAGATCAGGATCTCGAGCAGCTGCTTCGGCTTGATGCCGCCGAGGTCACGCGCGCCGAGCACGCGCTCGCCATCCTCGATGACGAGTGGCCCGAACACGCGCACCGCGAGCATGACGCCCGCAGCATAGCGCCCGGCGCGGCTCAGCAGCCGCCGTTGCGATCGTCAGCCTTGCGCGCCGACCGGCGCGGTGGGGCCATTCACGTCCGGACGCCGAGCCGCGGCAGGATCCACAGCTGCAGCGCGAAGTACGCGATCACGAACGCGAGGATGTACAGCCACTGCACGCGACGAGCTTGCCACGGTTCGCCGCCGCGGACGACCGCAGGCTTTGCGCGTCAGTGCGTCAGGCCGGTGGCGCCTGCGGGCTCGCCGAACCACAGCCGGCCATCGCGCAGCGTCGTGTCGCACAGCGTGAGCGCGAGCGCCTCGGCGAGCGTGTCGACCGGCGTGATCACGAGCCGCTCGCGAACCTCGTTCGGCAGATCGTCGAGGTCGGCCTCGTTGTCGCGCGGGATCACGACGTGCGTGATGCCCGCGCGGTCGGCGCCGAGGATCTTCTCCTTGAGGCCGCCGATCGCGAGCACGCGGCCCGACAGCGTGATCTCGCCGGTCATCGCGACGTCGTGGCGCGCCGCGCGGCCCGACAGCGCCGACACGATCGCGGTCGCCATCGCGATCCCCGCGGACGGGCCATCCTTGGGGATCGCGCCCGCCGGCACGTGGACGTGGAGATCGCGGTCGAAGGCCTTCTCGTCGATCGAGAGCCAGCTCGCGTGCGCGCGGGCAAACGTCCACGCCGCGCGTGCCGACTCCTTCATCACGTCGCCAAGCTGGCCGGTCAGGATCAGCTCGCCGCGGCCGCGCATCGGTGCCGCCTCGACGAACATGATGTCGCCGCCGGCCGGCGTGTAGTACATGCCGGTCGCGATCCCGACCTGGTCCTCGCGCGCCGCCTTCTCCGGATGCACGCGCGGCCGGCCGAGCAGCGCGCGCACGTCGTCGCCGCCGACCTCGACGCGCGTGACGTCGCCGGCCGCGATCCGTCGCGCCGCCTTGCGCGCCAGCCGGCCGAGCTCGCGCTCGAGCTGGCGCACGCCGGCCTCGCGCGTGTAGCCGGTGATCACCGCGCGCAGCGCCGCATCGCGGAGCGCGAGCTGGTCGTCGGTCAGGCCGTTCTCCTTGCGCTGGCGCGGCACGAGGTACTGCTTCGCGATCGCGAGCTTCTCGGCCTCGGTGTAGCCGGCGAAGTCGACGACCTCCATGCGGTCGAGCAGCGGGCCCGGGATGTTCTGCAGGAAGTTCGCGGTCGCGATGAACATCACCTCGGACAGATCGAACGGCACGCCGAGGTAGTGATCGGTGAACGAGTCGTTCTGCGCCGGATCGAGCACCTCGAGCAGCGCGGCCGCCGGATCGCCCTGGTGCGAGATGCCGAGCTTGTCGATCTCGTCGAGCAGGAACACCGGGTTCTTGCTGCCCGCGGTCTTCATGCCCTGGAGGATGCGACCGGGCAGCGCGCCGATGTACGTCCGGCGGTGGCCGCGGATGTCGGCCTCGTCGCGCGCGCCGCCGAGCGCGATCCGCACGTACTTGCGGCCCATCGCGCGTGCGATCGACTTCGCGATCGACGTCTTGCCGACGCCGGGCGGTCCCGCGAACAGCAGGATCCGGCCCTTCGTCTTGCCGCGATCCTTGCCGGTCGCGAGCTGGTGAACCGCGAGGAACTCGAGCACGCGATCCTTCACCTCGGCGAGCCCGTAGTGATCCTCGTCGAGGATCTGCTCGGCGCGCTTGACGTCGAGGTGCTCCTCCGTGCGCACGCCCCACGGCAGCTCCGCGATCGTCTCGAGGTACGTGCGGATCACCTGCGACTCCATCGACTCGCGCCCGACCCGCGTCAGCCGCGCCCACTCGCGATCGACCTCGCGCTTCGCCTCGTCGGGCAGCGGCAGCTTGTCGAGCTTCGCGCGCAGCTCCTGCAGCGCCTCGTCGGCGGACTCGTCGCCCTCGCCGAGCTCCTTCTGGATCGCGCGCAGCTGCTCGCGCAGGTAGAGCTCGCGCTGGCGATCGCCGAGCTCCTCCTTCACCTTCGACTGGATCTCCTCCTGCGCCGACAGCACGTTCAGCTGGCGCTGCAGGTGGATCAGCACGCCGCGCAGGCGATCCTCGACGGCGACCGTCTCGAGCAGGCCCTGGCGATCCGCGACCGGCGCCTCGAGGTAGCCCGCGACGAGGTCCGCGAGCTGGCCGGGCTCCTTCACCTGGTCGACGAACTGGTGCACGGCGTCTTCCGGCAGGCCGCGCTTCTTGCCGAGCTCGATCGCGCGCGTCCGAACTTCTCGGTGCAGCGCGACGAACGTCGAGCTCTTCGGATCGAGCGCCGGTAGATCCGCCGCCGGCGTGACCGTCGCGACGAGGTGGCCGTCGGCCTCGGCGACACGAATCGCGCTCGCGCGCTCGAGGCCGTCGAGCACGATCCGCATGCCGCCGAGCCCGCGCTGCACGCCGCTGATCGTCGCGATCGTGCCCATCGTGTAGAGGTTGTCGGCGGTGACGGTGTCGCTGTCATCGCGCTGGGCGACCGCGAACACGCGACGGTCGGGATCGCGCAGCGCGGCCTCGATCGCGCGCAGCGTCTGCGACCGACCTGCCATGACCGGCAGGCTCGCACCTGGAAACAGCACCAGGTTCCGCATCGGGATGATCGGCAGAGTCTTCGACATGAATCCCGTAGTGCGACTCACCAAGCCAGGTCGCAACCTGGCCGAAAGACTCGTCGCGAATCCGACAGCCCACTATGCTGTGCGGCTTCGCCGTGCCACTCGACGATCGCATCGCATTTCCGCCCGAGCTGCCGATCACTGCGCGGCTCGCTGATCTCGCCGACGCGATCGAGCGCCACCCCGTCGTGATCGTCGCGGGCGAGACCGGCTCGGGCAAGACGACGCAGCTGCCGAAGCTGTGCCTCGCGATGGGCCGCGGCGTCACCGGTCAGATCGGCTGCACCCAGCCGCGGCGGATCGCCGCCACGAGCGTCGCGACCCGCGTCGCCCAGGAGCTCGAGACGCCGCTCGGCGACGTCGTCGGCTACAAGGTGCGATTCAACGACAAGGTCAAGCGGACGTCGGCGATCAAGTTCATGACCGACGGCATCCTGCTCGCCGAGATCCAGAGCGATCCGCTGCTGCGCGGCTACGACACGCTGATCATCGACGAGGCGCACGAGCGCAGCCTCAACATCGACTTCCTGCTCGGGTTCGTGAAGCGCCTGCTGCCGCGCCGCCCGGACCTCCGCGTGATCGTCAGCTCGGCGACGCTCGAGACCGAGCGGTTCGCGGCGTTCTTCGGCGGCGCGCCGATCGTCGAGGTCTCGGGGCGCACGTATCCCGTCGACGTGCTGTACCGCCCGCCTGCCGACGACGAGACCGATCTCGCCGAGCTCGTCGCGAACACGGTGAACGAGATCACCGAGATGGATCCGCGCAACGACGTGCTCGTGTTCCTGCCCGGCGAGCGCGAGATCCGCGAGGCGATGGCCGAGCTCGAGCAGCGCGCGCTGCCGCACACGATCCTGCTGCCGCTCTACGCGCGGCTGTCGCCGCAGGAGCAGCAGCGCGTGTTCCAGCGGCTGCCGCAGCGCCGCGTCGTGCTCGCGACGAACGTCGCCGAGACCTCGCTGACGATTCCCGGCATCGTCTACGTCGTCGACGCCGGACTCGCGCGCATCAACCGCTACCACGTCCGCACCGGCGTCTCGCAGCTGCTCGTCGAGCCGATCTCGCGCGCGAGCGCCGATCAGCGCAAGGGCCGGTGCGGCCGCACCGAGAGCGGCATCTGCTTCCGGCTCTACGACGAGCAGGACTACGCGTCGCGCCCCGCGCACACCGATCCCGAGATCCAGCGCGTCGGGCTCGCCGGCGTGATCCTGCGGATGAAGGCACTGCGGCTCGGCGACGTCGGCGAGTTCCCGTTCCTCGATCCACCGCAGCAGCGCGCGATCACCGAGGGCTACCGCACGCTCGAGGAGCTCGGCGCGCTCGACGACGCCGGCAACCTGACCGCGATCGGCCACCAGCTCGGCAAGCTGCCGCTCGATCCGCGGCTCGGCCGCATGATCCTCGGCGGTCGCGAGGAGGGCTCGATCCGCGAGGTCCTCGTGATCGCGGCCGTGCTCGGGCTCCAGGATCCGCGCGTCCGCCCGCAAGCCGAGCAGCAGCGCGCCGACGAGGCGCATCGCAAGTTCCGCGAGGAGGGCAGCGACTTCCTCGCCTACCTCAAGCTGTGGGGGTTCTGGCAGGACGCGCGCGCCCGCGGCTCGCGCTCGCACCTCCACAAGATCTGTCGCGAGCACTTCCTGCACTACAACCGGATGCGCGAGTGGGAGGACATCCACGAGCAGCTCGTGCGCGTGATGCGCGAGCTCGACATCAGGCCGAACCCGACCGACGCGACCGGCGATCAGATCCACCGCGCGCTCGTGCCCGCGCTGCTGACGAAGATCGGCATGTGGAACCCCGAGGCGCGCATCTACGTCGGCGCGCGGCAGATCCGGTTCCTGATCCACCCGTCGTCAGTGCTCGCGAAGAAACCGCCGCCGTGGATCCTGGCCGCCGAGCTCGTCGAGACCTCGCAGCTGTTCGCGCGCACGTGCGCGAAGCTCGACCCGGCGTGGCTCGAGCAGGCCGCCGGCGAGCTGTGTCGCCGCACGCACGGCGATCCGCACTGGGAGCAGAAGCAGGCGCAGGTGATGGCGCGCGAGCAGGTGACGCTGTTCGGCCTGCCGATCGTCAAGAACCGCTCGATCGCGTACGCCCGCTACGACCAGGCGCTGTGCCGCGAGCTGTTCATCACCCACGCGCTCGTCCGCCACGAGTACGCCACGAAGGCGCGGTTCATGGAGCACAACCGCCGCGTCCAGGACGAGGCGCACCGGCTGCGCGACAAGGCGCGGCGCAGCGACATGTTCGCCGACGAGTACGAGCAGTTCGCGTTCTTCGACCGCCGGATCCCGGACTCGGTCTACAGCGGCAAGACGTTCGAGGCCTGGCGCAAGGACGCCGAGGCGCGCGATCCGCACGTGCTCGAGCTCTCGCTCGCCGACCTCCTGCTCGACGAGGCGAGCGCGCTCGCGCCCGCCGACTATCCGGACCAGCTGACGATCGGTGGCGTCGCGCTACGCCTCGACTACAAGTTCGATCCGGGCGAGGACGACGACGGCATCACGATCACCGTGCCGCTCGCGATGCTGCCGCAGCTCGATCCCGCCGTGATGGGCTGGACGATCCCCGGCTGGCACCCGGCGAAGCTGCTCGCGCTGCTCGAGTCGCTTCCGAAGTCGCAGCGCAAGCCACTGGCGCCGCTCGAGCCGCTCTCGCTCGAGCTCGCCGCGCAGCTGCCGCCGTTCTCGGGCCCGCTGCTGCCGACGCTCGAGCGCGCGATCTACGAGCGTACCGGCGAGCGGATCGCGCGCGACGCGTGGGACCTCCGCGCGGTGCCCGCGTACCTCGACTTCACGTATCGCGTCGTCGACGAGCGCGACAAGGTGCTCGCGCAGAGCCGCGACCTCGCGGATCTCCAGCGCACGCTCGGCGCCCGCGCGAAGCAGCTGTGGGCGGCCGCGCCGCGCGATCGCTACGAGCGCACAGGCCTGCGCGCGTGGGACTTCGACACCCTGCCCGCGTCGGTGACGATCGACGTCGGCGGCCGCGCGGTGCTCGCGTACCCCGCGCTCGTCGAGACCGAGACCGCGGTCGACCTCCGGCTGCTCGAATCGCAGGCGGCCGCGCTCGAGGCGACGCGCGGTGGCGTGCGCCGTCTGCTGCTCGTGCAGATCGGCACCACGGTCGCGAAGCTCGAGGCGCAGCTGCCGGCGAGCATCGCCAAGGACCAGCGCCGCCACGTCGTGCACCGCGCGGTCGACGAGGCGTTCGGGCTCGGCGATCCACCGCGCGACAAGGCCGCGTTCCTGGCGCGGCTCGCCGAGCGGCGCGCGCACGTGCCGACGCTGCTGAAGCAGCTCGCGGACCTCGCGACCGACATCGACGGCGAGCTCGCGAAAGTCCGGCGCCTGCTCGCGCCGCTCGTCGGCAAGCCGGGCCTCGCACGCGCCGTCGTCGACGACGTCCAGAGCCAGCTCGCGCACCTCGTGCCGCCCGAGCTGTTCCGCGCGACGCCGACCGCGCGGCTCGTGCACATCGTCCGCTACCTGAAGGCGCTCGTGCTGCGGCTGCAGCGCCAGGCCAACGATCCGCCGAAGGATCAGCAGAAGGCCGCGCAGGTGCTGCCGCTGTGGCAGCGCTACGTCGCGCGGCGCGAGCAGCTCGACAGGACCGGTCGCGGGCACGAGCTCGACGATTTCGGCTGGCTACTCGAGGAGCTGCGCGTCCAGATCTTCGCGCCCGAGCTCAAGACCGCAGCCTCGGTCTCGGTGCAGCGGCTGCAGGATCTGTGGGCGACGCTCGCGCGCTAGCAGCCTTCATCGGGCTGCAGCGCGTCGGGCCGTAGCATGTCGAACACCGCGCCGCGTGCGTCGAACACGAACGGGAACACGACGTCGACCGTTCCCGTGCGCGGCGCCGGGAAGCGCGTCGACTCGACGACGTCCTCGACGCACGACAGCAGCTGCGAATCGTGGACCGTGTCGGTCGGGACATACAATGCGGCGACCTCGCCCGTACCGCCGATCGTCCACTGCAGGACGATCGTGCCTGCGAGCATCGGATCGTCGGCGAGCCGGCGCTCGTAACACGCCTCGAGCGCACCGAGCCGGCGCGCGACCTCGGTCTGCACCGACGTCAGCTCGTCGTCGCTCGCGATCGCGGGTGGCGGCGCGAGTCCCCACGGACGCACCGAGGCCGCGCCGACCGACAGCGTCCCGAGCGGCGGTGCAGGTGCTGCGATCGGTGGCGACGACGTGGACGCGAACCCCGCGACCGCGGCGAGCATCGCGACCCCGGCCGCGAGGCGAAACCGCGCGCGCAGCGGCCGCCGCGGCCTGCCGTCGAGGATCCGGTCGAGCCGGTGCGCGGTGCCGGATCGATCGACCATGCACACGGCGCCGAGCGAGCCCCGCCATGCCGCCGCGCGCGTCAGCTCGAGCAGATCGCTCGCGTAGCTCGACGCCGCGACACCGGATGCCAGCACGAGGTCGTCACACGCGTGCTCGCGCTCGATCCGCAGCCGCGTCGCCGCGAGCCACGCGAGCGGGTTCCACCAGTACACGGCGCACGCGAGCTGCGCGACGAGCTGGACGACGATGTCGCGCCGCCGCACGTGCCCGAGCTCGTGGACGAGCACCGCGCGCAGTCGATCCGGCGACCACGCTGCGGCCGACACCGGCAGCACCACGCGCGGTCGCACGATCCCGATCGTCATCGGCGAGCCGATCGCCTCGCTGAGCCGCAGCTCGACGCGTGTGCGGAGGCCGAGCGAGGCCGCTGCCTCGTCGCGCGCGGCGCTCCACGACGGCTCGACCGCGATCGAGGCCCGGCGCACGAGCGCGCGCGCCGCGAGCTGGCCGCGCACGACGCGCAGCACGACGAGCCCGGCCCCGACGGCCCACGCGATCGCGAGCCACGTCGGCCAGGCCGGCGCGGCGTCGGCGACCGGGTAACCGCCGGTGATCACGACGTCGGCGCCGGCGAGCACCCGGCCGTGCGTGACCGTCGACGGTGCCCCGCCGATCGCCGACCACGCCCAGCACGCGACCGGCACGACGAGCGCGCCGACGACGCCGAGCGTCCACATCTGATGGCGTGCCGCCGCCGTGCCGCGCCTCAGCACCACGGCCCCGAGCCACGACGCCGCGAGCAGCGCTCCTGCCTTCAGCGCGCATGCGAACAACCACCCGACGATCGACATCACCGACCTTCCTTTCGTGCCTTCTCGATCAGCGCTGCGAGTCGATCGAGCTCGGCGGTCCCGAGCTTCGATCGCGACTCGTCGATCAGCGCCGCCACCGCCTGCTCCGGCGAGCCGTCGAAGAACGTCTGGACGAGTGCCTTGAGCGCCGACCGCCGGGCCTTCGCGCGCGGCACGACCGGCGAGTACACGTAGCGCGGACCGCGCTCCTCGTGCGCGACGTGACCCTTGTCCTCGAGGATGCGCAGCAGCGCGCGCACCGCGGAGTAGCTCGGCGGCTCGGCCATGCGCTCGCGCACCTCGGCGGCGCTGAGCCCGTCGGCGGCATAGAGGATCTCCATGATCTCGCGCTCGCGGCGGCTGAGCGGCGGGCTCGACATGCTAGAAATTTAGCGGAGTGCTAAGTTTTTAGCAATTCGGGTGAACGTGCGCGCAAGAAAATCGGCCAGCCGTGTCGATCGGCCGGATCGCCGGTCGTCGTAGGGTCGGAGGTCACGATGCGAGTCATGGTCATGCAAAAGGTCGATGCGAAGATGGAGCAGGGCGCGCCGCCCTCGCAGGCGATCATCGATCAGATGGGACAGCTGGTCGGCCGCTATCTCGAGGCAGGGATCTTCAAGGATGGCGCCGGCTTGCACCGCAGCGCGGTCCGCGCCCGCGTCCGGTTCGACGGCGGCACGCCCACGGTCACCCGCGGCCCGTACACCGGCGACAACGAGCTCGCCGCCGGCTTCGCGCTGATCTCGACGACCGGCATCGACGACGCGATCGAGCGCGCGACCCAGCTCGGCAAGGCCGCGGGCCACCGCGAGATCGAGGTCGGTCCCGTGGTCGAGCGCTGGGATCTCACCGGCAGCCCGCGGCCCGCCGATGCGCCGCACCGGTTCCTGCTCGTGATCAAGGCCGACGCCGCGTTCGAGGCCGGTGCGCCGCCGCCCGCCGCGGTCCGCGCGCTGCTCGATCAGTGGAAGCGCGACGGCGTGTTGCAGTCGTCGGTGACGCTCGCGCCGAGCCAGGCCGCGACCCGCGCGAAGGTCGGCCCGCCGAACAAGCGGGTCTGGATGGACGGCCCGTTCACCGAGTCCAAGGAGATGCTCGCCGGCTTCTCGATCCTCGAGGTGCCGTCGCTCGCCGACGCGAAGCGGTTCGCCGAGGAGTACTACACGATCCTCGTCGACAACGAGGTCGACATCCGGCCGATCGTCGACTGAGCCCGGCCGCGCGCGGAAACAGGCTGGTACGCCCGCGCCAGATCTGGCATACGCGCAGCTGGCACGATGGCGCTCGAGCTCGCGGACGGCAGCTGTATCGGCGAAGACGACGCGCTCGCCCTGATCCAGGGCACGCTCGACTCCGGCACCGCGACGCGGCTGCGCGTCCATGCCGAGGAGTGCGCGAGCTGCCGTGCGCTGGTCGCGGCGCTCGCCCGGATGCCGACGCTGCGCCGCAGTGTCCCGCTCGACTCCGCGACGCCGACCGTGAGGCTCGGTGACCGCGACGACGCGGACCGCGCCGAGCTCGCCCCCGGTGAGATGATCGCCGGTCGCTACGTGATCCACGACGTGATCGGCGCGGGCGGCATGGGCGTCGTGTACACGGCGCGCGACACCTCGCTCGAGCGCACCGTCGCGCTCAAGCGCGTGCGCGGCCCGCATGCCGCGAACCGCGACGACGCGCACGATCGGCTCGTCCACGAGGCGCGCACGATGGCGAAGCTGTCGCATCCGTCGGTCGTCGCGGTGTTCGACGCCGGCGTCGAGGATGGCGCGGCGTACGTCGCGATGGAGTACGTCGACGGGACGACGCTGCGCGGCTGGCTCGGCCCGTCGCGGACGTGGCGGCAGATCGTCGGCCTGTTCGCGCAGGCAGCGCGCGGCCTCGCCGCCGCGCACGACGCCGGCATCGTCCACGGTGACTTCAAGCCGGACAACGTGCTCGTCGATCGAGCGGGCCGCCCGCGCGTCGCGGACTTCGGCCTCGCCCGCGCCGCCGCGACCGGCGAAACGATCGCGCGTGGCCTCGCCGGCACGCCCGCGTACATGGCGCCGGAGCAGCTCGCCGGCGAGCCCGCGGATGCGAGGACCGATCAGTTCGCGTTCTGGGTCTCGCTGCACGAGGCGCTGTACGGCAGCCGGCCGACGTCGACCGCGAAGCGCGCCGACGAGCCCGCGGCGAAGGGCCCGGCCTGGCTCAAGCGAGCGCTGCGCGCCGGCCTCGATCCGGATCCGGCGCGCCGCCATCCGTCGATGACCGCGGTCGCGCAGCTGCTCGAGCGCGGGCTCGTGCGCCGGCGCACCACGCTCGTCGCGGCGGCGCTGATCGTCACCGTCACCGGCGCGGGCGGGCTCGTCGTCGGCGCGTCACTCGCCGGACCGAGCGCGGCAACGCAGTGCCGCGGTGCCACGCGCAAGCTCGACGGCGTATGGGATCCGGGCCGGCGAGTCGCCGTGCACGGCGCGTTCCTCGCGACGCACAAGCCGCACGCGAAGGACGTCGCCGCGCGCGTCGAGGCGCGGCTCGATGCGTGGACCGAGCGCTGGACCGCCGCGAGCGTCGACGCGTGCGAGGCGACGCGCGTCCACGGCGAGCAGTCCGAGGCGATGCTCGATCTGCGCACGCAGTGCCTCGACCGCCAGCTCGGCGAGCTCGACGCGCTCGTCACACTGTTCCAGCACGTCGACGGCGAGCTGCTCGATCGAGCCGCGACCGCGGCGGCGAGCCTCACCGATCCGGCGGTGTGCGCCGATACCGAGGCGCTCGCGGCCGGCGACGCGCCGACCGATCCGGCGCTGCGCGCGCGGATCGCGACCGCGAGTGAGACCCTCGCGCGTGCCCGCGCGCTCGACGCCGCCGGCCGCTACGACGAGGGCACGCGCGTGATCGCGCCGCTCGTGAAGACTGTCGACGAGCTCGGGCCGTTCGCGGCCGACGTGCTCTCGGTCGAGGCCGATCTCGAGCAGAAGCTCGACAAGATCCCGCAGGCGGTCGCGACGCTCGACAAGGCGCTGCTCGTCGCCGAGCGCACGCGCCAGGATCGGATCCGCGCGCAGATCCAGGTCGCGCTCGTCTGGATCGTCGGGTCGCGGCAGGCGAAGTACGACGCCGGCCGCGAGCACGCGAAGCTCGCCGACGCGATCCTCGCGCGCCTGCCGGGCCCGAACGACGCGCTGCACGGCGACCTGCTCACGAACCTCAGCGCGGTCGCCGAGGGTCAGGGCAAGTTCGACGAGGTGATCACGCACACCGCGGCCGCCCGCGCGCGGCTCGAGCGTGCGTTCGGTCCGGATAACGAGTGGATCGCGCGCACGCACCTCAACACCGCGCGCGCGCTCGAGCAGCTCGGCAAGTACGAGGAGTCACGCGCCGAGAGCGACCGCGCGCTCGCGATCCTCGTGCGCACGCTCGGCCCGGACCACCCCGACGTCGCGATGGTCCACGTCAACATCGGCAACACGCAGTACCGCCGCGGTGACTTCCCCGCCGCGCTGCGCTCGCACCAGCGCGCACTCGAGATCCGGCGCGCCGTCTTCGGCCCGCGTCACGCGCAGGTCGGCGAGTCGCTGGTCAACGTCGGCACCGTCCTCGAGGCGATGGGCGAGTACGAGCGCGCGCTGCAGCACCAGCAGGACGGCCTCGACATCCTCGTCGCGACGCTGCCGCCCGAGCATCCGATGCTCGGCGTCGCGCACAGCGGCCTCGCGAACTCGCAGTTCCGGCTCGGTCGCTACGCGGACGCGCTCGGCCACTACCAGGCCGCGCTCGATCAGCATCGCAAGGTGCTCGGCGACAAGCACCCGACGCTCGTCGGCGATCTGTTCAACATGGGCCTCGTCCTGCAGCAGATGATGAAGCTCGACGACGCGCGCGATCACTACACCCGCGCGCTCGACCTCGCCGCCGCGACGCTGCCGCCCGATCACCTGATCGTCGGCTACATCCTGTCGAACCTCGGCGGCGTGTACTGGGCGCAGCACCGCCCTGCCGAGGCGATCCCGCCGCTCGAGCGTGCGCTCGCGCTGCGCGAGGCCCAGGCCGGCGACGCCGTCGAGCTCGCGGGCACGCGGTGGGCGCTCGCGCGTGCGCTGTGGGACGCGAACCGCGATCGGCCGCGCGCTGTGACGCTCGCCCGGGCCGCGCGCGACGCGCTCGCGAAGGCGGACCGCCGCGGTGAGCCGACACTCGCCGAGGTCACCGCGTGGCTGAAGCTGCACGACCGCTGAGCGCCACCCCGCCGCGCGGCGTACAGTCACGAGCGTGACTGACCTCGTTCGATCCGGCGGCTGCGCATGTGGGGCGATCCGGTTTCACGCACGTGGCGAGCCGAAGCGCGTCGCGATCTGTCACTGCATGACGTGTCGCAAGACCCACGGCGCGCCGTTCGTCGCGTTCGTGATCTTCGACGAGCCGAACGTCACCGTCGAGGGCTCGCCGGCCGAGTGGTGTGCAACGCCGACGTACCATCGCTGCTTCTGCGCGACCTGCGGCTCGCGCGTGTTCGGCATCGAGGCCGGCGAGATCGAGCTCTCGCTCGGCGCGTTCGACGACGTCGGCGTGTTCACGCCGCAGTACGAGGCGTGGGCCGTCCGGCGCGAGCCGTGGCTGCCGTCGTTCGGAGTGCCGCAGCACCCGCACGGGCGGTGACGCCTCCTGCTACGGTGCCGGCGTGAGCGAGCGACCGGTCCCACCGTTCTTCCTGTTCCTGCTGATCGCCGCCGCCGTGCTCGTCGGCCTGGTGATCGCGCCGATGATCCGCGAGCTGCTGCTCGCCGTCGTGCTCGCGAGCGTGCTGCGCCCGGTCCACACGCGCCTGATGGCGTGGTTCGGTGGCCGCAGCGTCGTCGCCGCCGGCGTGATCACGCTGCTCGTCGTCGTGATCATCCTCGGTCCGCTCGCGATGCTCGTCGCCAAGATCATCCGCGATGGCGCCGACGGCGTGCAGTTCGTCCTCAACACGCTGCACAGCCCGCAGGTCGCGAACCTCGTCGGCTGGCTGCCCGAGAGCGCGCGCGACACCGCGCTCGACGCGATCGGCAACCTGCCGCGCACCGTCGACGAGGCGATGGGCCAGGTCAGCGTCCCCGGCAAGACCGTCAGCGCGAGCGTCGTCGCGACCGGCTCGTTCCTCTATCACAGCGTGCTGATGCTGATCGCGCTGTTCTTCACGCTGACCCACGGCGACGCGCTCGTCACCTGGCTCGACAAGGTCTCGCCGCTCGCACCGGGCCAGACGCGCGAGCTGCTCGCGAACGCGAAGAAGGTCTCGTTCTCGATCGTCGTCTCGACGATCATCACGTCGGCCGTGCAGGCACTCGCCGCGCTCGTCGGTTACCTGATCGCGCAGGTGCCGAGCCCGCTGTTCTTCGCGTCGGTCACGTTCATCGCGGCGTTCATCCCGGCGATCGGCGCCGGCCTCGTCGCGCTCGTCGCCGCCGCGCTGCTCGCGATCACCGGCCATCCGTACATGGCGATCTTCCTCGCCGGCTGGGGCCTGATCGTCGTCGGCCTCGCGGACAACGTCGTCAAGCCGCTCCTGATCCGCCGTGGCATGGAGATCCACGGCGCGGTCGTGTTCTTCGCGCTGCTCGGTGGCCTCGCCGCGTTCGGCGCGATCGGCCTCGTCGCCGGCCCGCTGATCGTCTCGATGTTCCTGTCGCTGCTCGCGATGTACCACCGCGACTTCTCGCCACAGAAGCACCAGGTGCCCGAGGTCCCGGGCGTCGCCGAAGATCAGCCGGCGCCCTCGTCGTCGCCATGACCACGCGCGATCGCTGGGCCGACGAATTCGGCGCGCGCGCTCGCGCCTACTGGACCGCCGAGCGCACCGCCCAGCTCGTCGGCGACAAGGCCCCGCTCCTGCGCCCCGCCGACGCCGCGGTCCTGCTGCGCGCGCTCGGCCTGCTGCGCGACGACGCCTCGCTGCCGCCCGCGCAGACGCGCAAGTATTTCCAGATCAATCACATGGTCGCGCTGCTCCTGCCCGCACTGCGCGAGCTGCGCGCCCGCCACCCGCGCATCCGCCTGCTCGACGCCGGCTGCGGCCGCTCGTACCTGACGCTGCTGATCGCGTGGTGCGCGCGGCACCTCTGGCACCACCCGCTCGACGTGATCGGCATCGATCGCGATCCCGACCTCGTCGCCGAGGCTCGCCGCCGCACCGAGCTCGCCGGGCTCGCCGACGTCGTCCGCTTCGAGGTCGCCGACGTCGACGCGTTCACGCCGACCGACGACATCCACGGCGTCGTCGCGCTCCACGCGTGCGACACCGCCACCTGCGACGCGCTCGCGCTCGGCCTCGACCTCGGCGCCGACCTGCTCGCGGTCGCGCCGTGCTGCCAGGCCGAGCTCGCGCGCGGCTGGGCCGGCCTCGCCGAGCGTGGCGCCACCGGCCCGTTCGCGCCGATCTGGCGCACGCCGCACCTCCGCCGCGAGACCGCCGCCGACGTCACCGACGCGATGCGCACGCTGCTCGTCCGCGCCGCCGGCTACGACGTCGCCGCGATCGAGTTCGTCCCCGCCGAGCACACGCGCAAGAACACCTTGATCCGCGCGCTCCGCACCGGCCCACCCGATCCCGCCGCGCGCGCCGACTACGAAGCCCTGCGCGACGCGACCGGTGGCCTCGACATCCGCCTCGCGAGTTGCACCGGCGCGCGCCACCCCGCACTCTCGACGTAGTGCCACAACCTCGGCGGACCCGGCTTCCTCTCCAGATCGGAATCCAGTCGCTCTACAGCCTCGCGTTCGCGAGCGCGACCCTGATGCCGGCCGCGATCGCGCTGCTCGCGACGCTGTTCGTCCTCCTCCTCAAGGGCGGCCTGCTCGTGTTCCTGCTGTTCTCTCAGGGCTGGATCGTCGCGCTCGGCATCGTGCTCGTCGAGATCACGCTGTTCGTGCGCGGCATCAACCACGTGCGCGTCGCGGTCCGCACGCGGCCCGCCGATGTCGTGCTCGACGACACCGGCCTCCACGTCGAGGGCGGCCGCCTCCACGCGCGCTCGATCCGGTGGATCGACTGCAAGGCCGTCCGCGAGGACGAGCGCACCGCCGACGACTGGGGCATCACGCTCGCGCGCGCCGTCGTCGAGCTGCGCGACGGCACCGACGTGATCATCGCCGAGGCCGCGGACACCAGCGAGCGCGAGTCGCTCCACGCGCTGGTCGAGTCGGTCCACGCGCGCCTCCACCCCGACGAGCTCGCGCCGCTCCCACCCGAGGACCATCCCGATCTGCTGCGCTGCCCGTCGTGCGCCGCCCCCGCCGCACCGACCGACGCCGACCACACGACGTGCGCCTACTGCGACGCGAGCGTCCCGATCCCCGCGCCGCTCCGCGAGCGCCTGCGCGCGACGAACGATGTCCTCGCCGCGTCGAAGGTCTCCGCGCCGCTGCTCGCGAAGCTGCTCGATCAGCCGAGCGCGCGCCGCGCGACGCTGCTCGCGATCCTCGCCGGCATCCCGATCGCCGCCATGTGGATGCTCGCCGTGTTCTTCGGCTTCGTGCTCTACCGCCACCACGGCTTCCGCGCGATCAACGCGTTCCTCCTCGGGACGTCCGCGATCGTGACGATCGTCGGCTGCTACTACCTCGTCCGCTTCTGGCTCGTGAACCGCATGGCGCTGCGCGTGATCACGCTCGAGTTCGGCGCGTTCCCGCCCGCGAAGCCCGGCGCGCCGTACACCTGCCGCAGCTGCTCGGCCCCGCTCCCCGCCGCGCGCGCCGACCTGCTCGCACGCTGCGCGTTCTGCAACTCCGATAACGTCCTCGGCATCGACCTCCGCCCGCGCGCCGAAGGTGCCCGCAAGCAGCGCGCGACCCTCGAGGCCGCGTTCGCCCGCCGCGCGAAGGACCGCCGCACCTACGCGCTGCGCGCCGCGATCGCGCTCGTCGTCCTGCCGCTGTCGCTGGTCGCGTTCTTCGTCGGCGCGCACGCCGCCACCCGCGAGGCGAAGCTCGTCGTCGCCTGCGATCGCGACGACGTCGACGCGTGCATCGCGCTCGGCCACCTCTACCTGGAGCCCGACACCTACGATCGCGACGCCGCGCTGCGCGTGTTCGCGAGCGCCTGCTCGCCCGCACGCCCCGACGCCTGCGGCGAGCTCGGCGATCAGCTCGCGCGCGGCGACGCCGACGAGCTCGCGCGCGGTGCCGACCTGCTGTGGCTCGCGTGCCAGACCCAGCCCACCTGGTGCGGCGCGCTCGGCCAGGTGATCCAGCAACGCCATCCGCCCCGCAACCTTCCGCCGCCGCTCGCGCTGTTCCACCGCGCTTGCGACGGCGGCTCGCCGCGCGGCTGCACGCTCGTCGCGATCGAGCTCGAGCGCGGCGTCGACACTACGAAGGACGAGGCCACCGCCGCGCGGCTCTACGATCAGAGCTGCCGCCAGGACGATCGCGTCGCGTGCGCCTACCTCGCGCAGCTCACGTTCGACGGCCGCGGCGTCGCGCAGGACATCCCGCGCGCGATCGCGATGTTCCACCAGCAGTGCCCCGACGGCGATGGCCCGATCTGGCGCGCGTGCGCCGGGCTCGGACGCGCCTACGAGAAGGGCATCGGCGTGCCGAAGAGCGCCACGAAGGCGTTCGACCTGCTGCGCCGCTCGTGCGAGTACGGATCGATCGCCGCGGCATGCACGCGCGTCGGCGAGATCCAGGAATCGCAGGGCTACCTCGACCGCGCGTTCGAGCACTACGCGACCGCGTGCCAGGGCGACGACGCGGCCGGCTGCCTCGGCGTCGCGTCGGTGTTCGAGAAGCGCCGCCAGTTCGACAAGGCACTCAACGTCCTGCGCCGCGCGTGCACCGAGCAGCGGCTCGGCATGCCGTGCACGATGGCCGCGATCTGGCTGAAGACCGGCAAGCACGGCATCGCCGTGGACGTGCCGCAAGCCGCCGAGCTCTACGACGCGGGCTGCCGCCTCCGCGAGCCGAGCGCGTGCAACCTCGGCGGTCAGCTCGCCTACGAGCGCGGCGAGCATGCGAAGGTGCGTCCGCTGCTGACGCAGGCGTGCGATCTCGGCGAGGCGAGCGGCTGCAACTTCCTCGGCCGCGATCTCGAGGCCACCGACGAGGCCGCCGCGCTCGCCGCCTACCGGCGATCGTGCGAGCTGACGAAGCAGCCCGACGACTACGGCTGCAAGCATGCCGCCGCGCTCGCGGGCAAGCGCGTCGAAGCGCCCTAAGCTCGTGCCACGATCGCCGCGATCGCGGACGTCAGGTCGTTGCCGGTCTTCACGCCGTCGCGGCCGACGTGGACGATCTGCGCGCCGTCGGTCCAGTAGATCTGGTCGCTGATCGGAAGCCCGTCGCCGCGCAGCACGTCGGGTCGCGCGCGCTCGAGCATCAGCATGCCGGCGGCGCACTGCGCGACCTCGTCGAGCGGCGCGTACCAGAGCGTGTGGCGGTTCGGCACCATGAACAGCCAGCCGAGCACCGGGACGCGGCCATCGAGAGCGGCGAGCCGCAGCGCGTGCGCCGCGACGAACGCGCTCGCGCCATGCACGCGATGGAACGCGAGCGCGATCGGCGCCTCGAGCGCGAACGTGTCGACGCTCGCCCCGTCGAGCGCGAGGTTGTCGAGCGCGAGCGCCCACAGCGCAGCCTCCGGCTGCCCCCAGCGCTCCGCCGCCGCGCGGGTGATCGGACGCTGCTGCCCGGGCACGTCGCGACACAGCTCCGCGACGAGGCCCGGTGCGAGCGCGCGCGAGAGCGTGTCGGGATCCGGTTGCACGCCGTATGTCGCGAGCTGGATGCGAACGCTCGCCGCCGCCTCATCGAAGCTCGCCGGCAAGTCCCCGAGCGGCGCGATCCAGCGCTCGACCTCGCGCTCGACCTCGCGCTCCCACGCCTCGCGATCGAGCCCGGCACACCGAACCGCGAGCGCCCGCAGGTCGAGCCGCAGGTTGCGCCGGGTCAGCACGATCACGCCGTCGCGCGCGTTGACGTCCATCCGGTCGTCGGGCGCGAGCCTCATCGCCGCGAGTGCCGCGGTCGCCACGAATGGCCGCACGAAGTCCTCGGGCAACGCCTCCCAGCGCACGGCCGGATCACGTCGACGGAACCACGCCACGGCCCGGACGTATCACGTTGCCGCGACCTCGCGCCACGCGGTGTCGTCGAACCAGTCGAGCGACAGGATCGTGGCGATCACGTACTCGTCGTCGGAGCCGTACAGCGGCAGCCCGAGCTGCGCCGCGAACGCCTGATCGAACGCGCGGAACAGCGGCTCGAGCCGCTCGAGGCTCGCCGTGCCGTACACGCTGAAGCACACGAGCTCGTCGGCCTCGGACACCGCGACGAGCTGCCGGCCGATCACGGCGCCGCGCGCGTCGCGTGCGTAGACGACGTGCTTGTTGATGTCGAGCACGACCGCCGCTGCCGAGAACGCGAAGTGGCCACCGCGCCCGAGGCAGCTGCCGACGTACGTGCCGAGCTTCAGCGCCTCGAGCGGATCCGACTCGATCGCGAGCGTGACCTCGCCGATGCCATCGATGCGGCCCGTCGTCTCGATGCCGCGCAGCCACACCTCGCGATCGAGCTTCGGGTGCCGTGCGAGCCACGCCTGCGTGCGCGGATGCCGCAGCCGCCACTGCGCGTCGCCGGCGAGCGTCGCGGTCAGCATCCGCCGCAGCTGCCGGCGGTGCACGTCGACGCCGTCGAGCATCGCGACCGCATGACGGACGGTCGGCCCGGCGATCCGCTCGATGCCGACGCGCGCCGCGAGCATCCGCTCGACCGCCTGGCGGATCGCGGCGAGCCGGATCACGTCGAGCTCGGCGACGATGCGCTCGCGATGGCCGCGCACCTGCGCGTCGCTCAATGTCCGCTCGCCGGACAGATGCTGGCGCAGCGCGCGCCGCACGGGATTCGGCCCGCCGGCCTGCGCGATCGGCGCGATCATCTCGCAGAGCCGCTCGATCGACGCGTCCGCGAGTGCGGGATCCGCGAGCGGCGAGCGGCCGTACGCGACGAGCAAGGCTTCCGCCGACTCGAACGAGATCGCGGCGAGCAGGTCCGCGGTCTGGACGAGCGCGCCCGGTGCACGCGCGAACGAGGAGACGAGCAGCGCCGGCGCGAATTGTGACAGGCGGTTAAGGCCGCGCCCGACGAGCCGCGCCTGGTTCGCGCGCTTGCACGCGTCCTCGAGCACGACGAAGCTCGCATCCGGTGCATGTTCGACGAGCCTGCGCTCCTCCCACGTCTCGAGGTTGACAGCGATGTGAGCCAGCACGTCGCCGAGCACCGACGTGGTGCCAAACGGTGGCTTCGCGACGCGCAACGCGAGCTCGAGGCAGTGGGCGAGCGCGTCGAGGATGTCGTGCTCGTTCGCGACCGCCCAGTAGTACACGTCGCCGAGGTCCTCGACGAGCTTGCGCTGATACGCGGGCGCGACTTCCACCGCGCCGTCGACGAGACGCGGCAGCACCGGCGCGAGCGCTCGCCACTCGGCGACCGCGGTCTCGGGAGACCATCGCGGGCTGTCCGCGATCCGGATCAGCCAGAACGCGGCCGCCGGGTGCAGCGACTCGAACGCCGGTGACGCGAGCACCGCGGCGAGCTCGGGCTGGTGGCCGCACATCGTCCACAGGTGCGTGCGCCAGAACGCGGCGCCGCTGTCCTCGTCCATCGCGTCGGCGAGCCGCTCGACCGTCGCCTCGATGACGGCCGCGACGTCGAGCGTGCCCGGCGGTGGCTCGCACGACAGCGCGCCGAGCGCGAGCCCGGCCTCGAGATACACGGGCGTCGCGCCAACGACGAGGCCGCGATAGAACCACCACTGCTGCTGCGCGGGCAGGCTCGCGACGACCGCCGCGACCGCCGGCTCGACGGGCGCAAGCTTCGCGACGCCGCTGCGGCCGACGAGCTGCGCCGCTTCGACGCGCTGCTCGGCGGGATGCGCGAGCACGTGATGCCACCAGCCGAGCGCACGCGCCGGTTCGCCGGCCTCGAGGTAGACGCCGACGAGCGCCGCACGCAGCTCGGGATCGACACCGCGGGCGAGCGCGGCAAACGCGCCGACCTCGCTCCACCTGCACGCGGTCAGCAGCGGCAGCAGGTACATGACGAAGCTCGGCTCGAAGCCGGCGGTGGCGTCGACGCCGTGACGCCACGCCACGTACGGATCGCTGCCGCGCCGCTCGCCAACGAGCGCGAGGACGTGATCGATATGCCGGCGCGCGAGCAGATACGGCCGGACGTCGACGGCGTCGGGTTGTCGCGGTCGTGGCGGCCGGTGCTTCGTGCCGCGAAACGCGCGCGGATGCGCAGCGGTCGCACGTGGCGGCGCAGGCATCTCGTGCACGATCGCGGGCAGATCGCCGGGCGCGTCGACGGATGGCACGGTCGCGCGCAGCACGGCGAGCACGTGGTCGCGGGTCGCGGCATCCCAGCGATCGACCGCGGCGAGCGCGTGCCACGCCGTCCACAGCTCGGGATGCGAGCCGTGCGCGAGCGGCCGCAGCGTGCATGCCTGCTCGACGCGCCAGGGAACCTCGCGATCGGTGGGCTCGCGAGCTTCGTACGTCAGCGTGTCGAGTCGCATCGCGCTGCGTACGACCCCGATGACGTACGCGGACATGACACGAACACGTAGCATGCCGCGTGTTACAAGCAGCGGCCGATGCGGATCACGATGGGCGATGCGCTCCCGGTCGGAGCGGTGCGCCGCTACGGCGCGATCCGACCGCCGGTCGCGACCGGGCTCGTCCAGGGCCGCGAGTCCCTGATGGCGTTCCGCGACGGCGAGCTGCTCGGCGTCGTGCGCGAGACCTGCATCTCGCCGATGCTGGCCGCGTGCGGCGTCGCGTACTTCGGGCTCGCCGACGGCGATGCGACCGAGCTCGTGCGCTGGCACCTCGCCACGAACCTCGTCGAGCCGCTCGCGCGAATCCCACAGCGCATCCGGTTGCTCGCGTGCAACGACGACGCGACGCGGATCGCCGCGCTCGCGCACGACCCGCTGTGGCTCGGCGTGTTCGATGGCAACGGCGCGCTGCGATGGGAGCGCGACCTGTCGAGCGCCGGGCTGTTTCCGGTGATGGAGCTCGTCGTCGAGGCCGGCGATGGCGTGACGCTGTACTGCCACCTCGACGATCCCGAGATCGATGTCCCCGACCGCGCCTACGACGCGACCGCGCACGTCGCGCGTGATGGCGAGATCCGCGTCGACGCCGGCCGCGACGGCTCGCGGGACACCTCACGCACGCGCGCGTCGTGGCAGCGCGAGCCGATCGCGACCGGCTTCGTGGCGATCTCGCGCGACGGCACGCGGGTCGCGACCGGCCGCGAGATGTGGACACGCGCCGACGCGACGCCGATCGACATCATGCCGCTCGACATGGCCGTCGGCGATCTCGCGTTCGATGCCGGCCACGAGCTGCGCAGGCTGTGCTTCGGGCCGAGCCCGCGGGGCTGGAAGCGATCGCTGCAGCACTGCATCGCGCGCACGTCGACGCCGACCGCCGAGGCGAGCAGGCTCGTGCCGTTCACGGATCGCGAGGTCGTGCGCCGCGACGATGTCGTGACGCTCGGCGAGCGCGTGCTCGTGACCGATGCCCGCGATGCGAGGCTCGCCTGCGCCTTCGATGGCTCGGCGATCGCGGTGACCGTCGGCACCGACGCGACGATCTTCGACGCCGACGGCAAGCCGCTGCGCACGCTCGCGTCGCTGCGCTCGGATGCGTTCATCGTCGCGCCGCGCGGCACCGCGGTCGTGTGCTGGCTGTCGCCGGGCTTCGCGATCGTCCGCGACACCGGCGACATCGCGTTCGAGACCGCTGACGGCACGCCGCCCGCCTTCTCGCCCGACGGCACCACGATCGCCTACGGCCACGACGGGCGCCTCCACACCCACGACCTCGTCACCCACGAAGCGCGCGCGAGCGACCCGCTCGTCAGCCGGATCCGCGCGCTCACCTTCGCGCTCGACGGCGCGCTGTTCACCGAGACCGAAGACGGCCGCGTCACCGAGTGGAACCCCGCGGCCCTGCCGCGCATCTCGTGAGACACTGATCGATGGTGGCAGCCGAGGCGGACCCTTTCGCGAAGTTCCAGACCGAATCGCCTGCCGCGATCGCCGAGACCATCGCGCGCTGCGACAAGCCCGACCTCGTCGTCCGGATCGCGTACCAGTGCTCCGAGCACCGCACCTACGTGATCGGCCGCGCCGCCGACATCGCCGCGACCTTCCGCCGCGACCCCGCGGAGCTCGCGTGGTGGATCTCGCCATGGCCCGATCCGCTCGAGGTGATCGAGATCTGGGCCGGCGGCAACGACAACGACACCCCGATCAAGGACAAGACCCGCGCCCGCATGATGGGCCGCGCGCTCGCGGTCGTGCTTGCCGTGCTCGGCGACCTCCTCGTGTGGCGCACGCGCTACGGCGACGGCGGGCGCGTGCTCGCCATGAACATCACGATCGCGGTCCTCGGTCTCGCGTTGCCGCCGGCCGTCCGGTGGTTCTGGCAGTGGGCGATGCGACGCCAGATCGCGCGGCTCACCGAGCTGTCCGCGATCGACTACGTCGCGCGCTACCTCGTGAAGGCCTCCGCGAAGAACCCCGCGCGCATGCCGTGGGCGCTCTACCTGCTCCACCGCTCCTTCAACGACCTGCTGCCGCAAGACGGCGAGCCCGATACCTTCCCGTGGCCCGAGATCTTCCCGATCCGCCTCGACCGCCGCCGCCGCTGGTCCGCCCTCCTCGACACCTACGACCCCGCGCGCGACGTCTGCTACTACCGGATCAAGATCTTCAAGCGCACGCGCCTCGAGAAGACCTTCATGGCGGAGATCCCCGCCGACTTCCGCGCGCTCGAACCGGCCGAGCGCTTCCGCGCCGTCAAGGGTCGACTCGCGCCGATCGCCGCCGCCGGCAAATCCAACACGACGTTCGTCGGCGCGATCACGGCGGAAGGCTGACGATGGACTGGTCGCTGTCGTTCACGTGCGCGACGTCGATGCCGACCGCGCGATGCGAGCAAGCGCTGTCCGCGTTTGCCGGCGCGCCGGTCACCACCGACCGCGGCGAGCTCGACGGCAACCCGCGCGACAACTACGCGCGCAGCGCCTCGATCAGGTGCCAGCGCGGCGACGTGCAGGTTGCGGTCAGCTTCACCGAGCACCTCACATACGTGACGAGCGAGCCCACGATCACGGAGCTCGATGTCCGGCTGTCGGGGACGTCGGTCGCGGCGATGCTCGATGCGTGGACGACGCTTCGGGAGGCGCTCGGCGCGATCGGCTGTGTCGACCGCACGCTGCGCACGCGTGGCGTGGTCCGGATCGTGAAGTCGCTCGATGCGGAGCGGGCGGCGCGGCTGCGCGAGGACATCACGGCCGCGTACGTCGAGACGGCGCGCACGGCGACCAGTGTCCTGCTCGTCGCACCGTACGTCGACGATCTCGACCGCGTGCTCGCGGCCTACGAGCGGGCCGCCGAGATCAAGTCGATGACGCTCGAGGACTGCGGGCTGCGCACGCGACCGCCGGCGCTCGCGCGGTTCCCGAACCTCGAGTCGCTGACGCTGATCGACCAGGGCATCGACGGCGACCTCCTGCGCGGCCTCGCGCTGCCGCGGCTCGGGATCCTCTCGATGCCGGGCTCGTCGCCGCACCACCTGCGCCGCGACGATCTCGCCGGCTTCCCGAACCTCGGCCTGATGTTCCTGCAGAGCAGCCGGCTGCGCGAGCTCGACCCCGCGATCCTCGACGTCTGCCCGCGGCTGTCGCGCGTGCAGCTCGATCACACGCCGCTGGCGCGGGACACCGCTGCGCTCGACGCGCTGCGCGCGCGCTGGCCGACCGTCTCGCTCGACGTGACGTAGGCCGGCGTCAGCCGCCGTCAGCTGTGCAACACTCGCGGACGCTTCTCACCGCTCGGCCGATCGAACCGCTCGCGAGCGGCCGCGAGATCGAAGCGCTCGGGATGCCAATCGCCGATCGTCTCTCGGGCCATCACGAGGTCGTTCCAGGGATCGACGCCCGTCTCGACGATCTCGACGAGCCGCTCGTAACCGGACGTTCCGCCGCAGTCCTCCGGCGGCGCTGCACGCTCGCCATCGAGCAGCCTGCGCTTGAACGTCTCGCCGACCGAAACCTCGTCGCGCAGCTTCACCTCGTGAATCCAGCCGTCGCCGAAGTCGTACTCGTACTCGAACCACGTCGAGCCATGGAAGCGGTAGTCGATGCGATCCTTCACCGCGATGTGCTTCGCGTCGGGCGTGTACGGTGCATCTTCATCGGGGATGCCCGCGATCACGCGCTTCGGATCGCCGGGATGGCGGAACTCGAACAGGTGGTAGTTCTGCCAGCCAAACGCATCCTGGATCGCGAGATGCAGCTCTGCAAACGTCGCCGACTTGCGGATCAAGAAGCGCCGCCACGTTCGGCGCGCAATGACAAGGCTGACCTCGAAGTCCCAGTAGCGCGGCACGGTGCGCGTACCCTGCTCCACGCAGTCGGGCGGCGCAATAGCCACGTACGTCTCCGGCCTGGCCTCGTATCGGGAAGACTCGCGCTCTGCGACGGTGATGCGACGGCAACTGCGACGACCTTGCGACACGCGAACCGATGATCGCGTCGGGCTGTGTTGGCAACTGAGATCTCGCTTCGCTTCGATCTCGCCCAGCATGCGTAGACGCTCGCAGCGGAGACAACATGACGCTCAGCCGACGCGATTTCATCCGGCTTGCCACGACGCTCGGCGCATCGCTCGCGTGGAGCGGAACAGGCTGCAAATCGCGCACGAGCTGGCGCGAGCGGCGCGACCTCTATCCAGAAGGCGTCGCGTCCGGCGATCCCGATCCACAGAGCGTGATCCTGTGGACCCGCCGGCCGTTCGACCGCGGCGACAAGCACGTGCTGACCGTCGAGGTCGCCGAAGACGAATCGTTCGCCCGCGTGATCGCGCATGCCCCTGCGCCCGTCTCCGCCGCGTCGGACTGGACGACGCGCGTCCTCGTCGCCGGCCTCAAACCCGCGCAGGTCTACTGGTACCGGTTCACCGATGCCGACGGCCACGGCAGCCGGGTAGGACGCACGATCACCGCACCGACGCCCGACGATCCGCGCGCCGTGAACTTCGCGTTCGTCAGCTGCCAGACCATCAACGAAGGCAGCCTCGATGCCTATCGCCGGATGATCTACGAGGACGAGCGCGCCGCACCCGCCGAGCAGCTCGGGTTCGTGCTGCACCTCGGCGACTTCATCTACGAGGTCGTCCAGTACCCGGACGAGGCGAAGACTCGCTACGACCGCACGATCTACGAGGTCGCGCGTCTCCCCGACGGACACAAGATTGGCAATTTTCACATCCCGCTGACGCTCGATGGCTATCGCGCCATCTACAAGGCCTATCTCCACGACCCCGATCTGCAGGACGCGCGCGCACGCTGGCCGTTCGTCTGCATCTGGGACAATCACGAGTTCTCGTGGATGGGCTATCAGAGCCTCGTCAAGGCCGGCCCGTTCGAGCAGCCGGGCCAGACGATCAAGGTCGCCGCGAACCAGGCGTGGTTCGAGTACCTGCCCGCGCGCGTCGCGCCGCCGAGCAAATCGCTCGACCAGTTCGGACCGCCTGCGGTCCAGAACGTCAAGGTCGACACCTTCGACGACCACGGCCTCGGCACCGAGCCGAACAACCTCGTCGCGATCCACAGCCTCGAGGTCTACCGGACGCTGCGCTATGGCAAGCACCTCGATCTGATCATCACCGACCTCTACAGCTATCGCAGCCCCGACCCGTACGCCGACGACTCCCTCGGCAAGCTCGGCGACTGGGACGATTACAACGGCATGTTCCCCGAGAGCATCATGCAGGTGCTCGATGCCGGCCGCGCGTTCAACGCCGGCAACCCACCCGCGGAGCTCCAGTTCAAGGACGCGCGCGTCGCGAACCCGCAGAAGACCGCGCCGCCGCAAACGCTGCTCGGCGCCGAGCAGAAGGCGTGGTTCAAGGACCAGCTGACGCGCGCGACGGCGACGTGGAAGATCTGGGCGAGCTCGCAAGGCACGCTCGAGACGCGCGCGGACCCGGAGAACCTGCCGCCCGGCGTGACGAAGGCGCCGTGGCCCCCCGGCATGTTCGCGAACCTCGGCGCCCGCGATCACGGCGCCGCGTGGACCGAGCGCCGCGAGATCTTCGAGGTGGTCCGCGACGCCAAGCTCACCGGCTTCGCGATCGTCGCGGGGGACCGCCACAGCTTCTGGGCCGGCTACGCCTCCGCCGAGCTTCCACCCGGCACGTTCGATCCCGTCGGTGTCAGCTTCATCGGCGCCTCGCTCTCGAGCCCCGGCGCGATGGAGGCGCACGAGCACAAGATCAAGAAGGATCTGCCACTACGCCCGATCTATCTCGCCGACCGGCCCAACGGAGCGAAGCCCGACTGGACGTACAACCTGCTACTGAAGCACGGGGTCCGGTCGTGCTTCGAGTACGCGAAGACCTTCGACCTCGCGCGTGCGCGTGCGGTGTCGAATCCGGCGCTCGCGCCGCACGTCGCGTTCGTCGATATGGGCGCCCATGGCTACGCGAAGGTGCGGCTCAGCGGCGACGAGATGAGGACGGAGTTCGTCTGCATCCCGCGGCCGATCGCGCGCAATGATCGCCCCGACGGTGGCCCGTTGCGGTATCGCGTGGTGCACACGGCGAAGCTGTGGCGTGCAGGTGAGAAGCCGACGCTGACGCGGCACGTGCTCGAAGGCGATCCGGGCCTCGGCATCTAGGACGACGCCGCGCGCACCAGACCTCGATATACTGGCCTGCGTGGGTGACGATGTCCGACCCCTGGCCGGGCGCTCGGTGGACGACCTCGGGCCGACGCAGCCGGACCATGCGCCGGGCCCTGTCGTCGAGAACCTGACGCGCGGCTCGGCCGTCGGTCGCTATCTCGTGCTCGAGTGGCTCGGAGAGGGCGGCATGGGCGTCGTCTACGCCGCCTACGATCCGCAGCTCGATCGCAAGATCGCGTTGAAGGTCGTGCGCCATGGCGGTACGGCGGGCGACTCCGCGCGGATGGGGCGCGAGGCGCAGGCGCTCGCGAAGCTGGCGCACCCGAACGTCGTCGCCGTCCACGATGTCGGCACCACCGCCGACGGTCACCTGTTCATCGCGATGGAGCTCGTCGACGGCTGCACGCTCGCCGCGTGGCTGGCGCTCGAGCCGCGATCCACCGACGACATCCTCCACATGTTCGCACAGGCGGGGCGCGGACTCGCCGCCGCGCATCGCGCCGGCCTGGTGCATCGCGATTTCAAGCCCGACAACGTCCTCGTCGGCAAGGACGGACGCGCCCGCGTGGTCGATTTCGGTCTCGTGCGCGCGACCCAGGGCGTTCCCGACGACGACGTCCCCGGGCTCGAGTCCGGGCGCTCTCCCTCCGACGACGTCGTGACCCAGGCCGGCGCCCTGATGGGGACGCTGCTGTACATGGCGCCCGAGCAGGTGATGCAGGGTCTCGTCGACGCGCGCACCGACCAGTACAGCTTCTGCGTGTCGCTGTACGAGGCCCTCGGCGACGTTCGCCCGTTCGCGGGCGACTCCTTCCAGGAGATCGCCGAGGCGATCCTCGCGGGCAAGGTCGCGGCATGGACCTCGTCGCGCAAGGTGCCGCCGCACGTGCGCGAGGCGATCAAGCGCGGCATGAGCCGAGAGCCGGACGATCGCTTCCCGACCCTCGACGAGCTGCTCGCCGTGCTCACCCGCCAGGACCGCACGCGGCAACGCACCGTGATCGCGCTCGCCGCCGCGATCGTCGTCGGAGGCATCGCGGCGATGGTCTGGCTGCGCCACGCCGCCGACACCTCGCAGTGCGGCAACGCCGCCGACCAGCTCGCCACGGCATGGGGCCCCGGTCGCCGCGCGATGCTCGAGCACGCCTTCACCGCGACCAACCTCCCCTTCGCGCAAGCCGAGCTCGCCGCCACCGAGCGCGCGCTCGACGACTACGCCCATGCCTGGACCGCGACCTACGAGGACTCGTGCAAGGCCACGCACGTCCGCCACGAACAATCGCCAGACATGCTCGACCTCCGCACCGCCTGCCTGCGCGACAAGCGCACCGCGCTCGCGACCCTCGTCGACCTGCTCGCGACCGCCGACAAGACGCTTGTGCAGAGCGCGCACCGCTCCGTCGCCGACCTGCCCCCGATCGCCGACTGCGATGCGAGCGTGCTCGCCGCGCCGGTCAAGCCCCGCGACGCGCTCACCGCGGCCGTCGTCGCGAACCAGCGCGAAGTCCTCGCCACCACCCGCGCCATGTTCAACGCCGGCAAATATCGCGATGCCCTGCCGCGCGTCGAGGCCGTGTACGCCACCGCGCGCGTCGTCGGCTACGGCCCGCTGATCGCCGAAGCCAGCGAGCAACTCGCCAAGCACAAGTCGAAGACCGGCGACATCGCCGGCGGCACGCGTGCCTTCATCGAGGCATTCAGCGCCGCGGCGGCCGGCCACAGCGATCACGACGCCCTCTCCCTCGCCATCCACATCGGCGGGATCCTGGCCGACCAGCAGGCCTTCGATCAGGCCCACACCTGGCTCGACGCTGCCGACATGTTCGCGAACCGCCTCGACAGTCCACCCACCGAGCGCGCGCGCATCCACTTCGCACGTGGCTACGTCCTCGCCGAGGAGGGCAAGTTCGCCGCCGCGCTCTCCGAGTACGAACGCGCCGCCCACATCCGCGAGCAGGCCGAGCCCAACTCGCTCCGCCTCGGCATGGCCCTCCTCGGCGTCGCGCGCATGAACAGCGAGCTCGGCCGCTTCGACGAGGCGCGCGCCGTCGCAGAACGCAGCCTCGCCCTCCAGCAGGCCGTCGTCGGCCCGGACCATCCCGAGATGTCCACGGTCCTCAACACCGTGGCCAACATCGCCGTCGATCAAGGCGACTACGACGCCGCGGAGCGCTACTACCAGCGCGCGCACACCCTCCTCGAGCCAACGCCCGGCACCTTCATCGGCGATCCCGCCACCGCCGCCCACGCGATCAACAACCTCGGCGGCGTCGCGTTCAACCGCGGCCACTACGACGAAGCGCTCGTCTACCACCGGCGCGCACTCGCCATCTACGAGCGCTCGCCCGCCCGCGCTCCCGACGTCGCGCTCACGCTCGGCAACATCGGCGGCGTCCTCCACGCACGCGGCGACACCACCGACGCCCTCGCGGCCTTCGAGCGTTCGCTCGCGGTCGCCGAAGCCAGCCTCGGCGCAGACCATCCCTACGTCGGCGACGCGCTCGTCGGCATCGGCGCGTGCCGGGTCAAGCTGCGCCAATTCGCCGAAGCGCGCCCCGTGCTCGAGCGCGCGCTCGCGATCCGATCACGCGGCGCGCGTCCCAACGAGGTGGCCGACGTGCAGCTCGAGCTCGCAAAGGCGCTGTGGGCGCTAGGGGACCGCACACGTGCGATCGAGCTGGCCCAGGCCGCACGTGCCGGCTATGCGAAGTCACCGACGAGCAAGGAGCAAGTTGTCGAAGCGGAAACGTGGCTGCGCGAAGCGAGCAGCAGTGCGCGATAATGTGTGGAGCGGGATACCGGATTCGAACCGGCGACCTTCAGCTTGGGAATCCCTTTCTCTCCCGCCTTGCTCGACTTAGCTGGTCCGGTCTCAACCGATTAGTCAGCATGTGTTCGACGAGAACCTTCAGCTTTCCGCTTGCGATCTCCGATCTGGTCGAATACTCCTTGCTGACTAATTGCTGACTAGTCAGCAAGCCAGGAGAGGCCAGGGATGCACGTCAAGCTCACCGAGAAGTCGCTCGCCGCGATCGAGTTGCCCGAGGGCGTCGCGCAGCTGCTCGTCCGCGACACCGAGCTCGTCGGGTTCGGCGTCGTGGTCGGCAAGACCAAGCGCACGTTCATCGTCGAGGGCCGCGTCGACGGCGTGCAGCGCCGCAAGTCGATCGGCGTCGCCGGCGTGCCGCGCGATGACGGGACACCCTGGACCGCACAGCTCGCGCGTATCGAAGCGAAGAAGCTGCTGGGCGACATGACCCGCGGCGTCGACCCGACGTCGGAGCGCCGCGCGCGGCTCGAAGGTCCGACGCTGCGCGACGCCCTCGATCTCCACCTCGCGAAGATGCGCAAGGACGAGAGCCGGCCGCGCTCGATCGAGGCCGTCGAGAGCGAGACCAAGAAGCACCTCGGCGAGTGGCTCGATCGCACGCTCGCGACGATCACGCGCACCGACGTCCGCGAGCGACACGAGGAGCTGACCGAGCAGAGCGGCGAATACCTCGCGAACCGCGTGATGCGCCACCTGCGCGCGGCGTGGAACACGCTCGCGAAGGAACAGGAGCTGCCGGTGTGCCCGACGATCGCGGTGCACTGGAACAAGGAGCACCGGCGCCAGGAACCGATCCCGTGGGCCGAGTTGCCGGGTTGGTTCGAAAAGATCTCGGTGCTCGAGCCCATCATCAAGGACGGCAAACGCGTCGGCGCGCGGCCGGGCATCCGCGGCGACTACCACCTGCTCACGCTGCTCACCGGCCTCCGCAAGATGGACGCGGCAACGGTTCGCTGGGAACACCTCGATCTCGAGGAAGGCACACTGCGCCGTCCGAACCCGAAGGGCGGCGCGGACCGCGCGTTCACGATCCCGATCTCGAACGAGTGCGTGAAGATGTTCGAACGGCGCCGACGACAGAACGCGGAGATCTTTCCCGACGGCGACGGCGGCTGGGTCTTCCCGACGCGCGCGATCAAGGACAAGCCCTGCTACCTCTGCAACGAGCTCGGCATCGGCGAGCGCCACGCGCCCGGGGCCGTGGTGCACCTGGTCGAAGGCAAGGAGCAGCACGTCGACAAGAAGGAAGGCAAAGCGGTCAACATCATCCCGACGCCGCACCGGCTGCGCGACACATACACGACCGCGCTCGTGGAGGTCGGCGGCATCTCACCGTTCGCGATCGACGTCCTCACGAACCATCGTCCGCCGCGCGGCAGCGTCACTGCCGGCTACGTCGATCTTTCAACCGAGCACCTCGCCGACTGCCAGGAGCGGGTGAGCCGCTTCCTCATGGATCGCGTGAAGGGGAAGCCAACCCCGAACAAGAAGTCGAAGCGAAAGAACCATCTCTCCGCGGTGCCCTGAGTCGCGCTTGGAGAGAGCCTATGGTTCCTTGGCGAGCACCTTCAGAAGCTCGAGGACCTCGGCGAGCCGCTTCGTGCCTTCCTCGGAACGAGTGACGACAAATTCACGTACCCATCGCAGATCGGATCGCTGTTCGGACGTGAGACGCGCGAGCGGAGGGTTCGGTGGTGGCAATCGCGTCTTGTTCGCGCCCGCAACGTCCAGCGCCCAGTTGCTCACGGGCTGGCCTTCGACCTCGATGCGACGCCGAATCTCGTCGAGCGCAATGTACGCGGCTTTGTACTCTTCGAAGAGCGACGCATCGATGATGAAGTCTGCGTCGCTCTCGTTGGAGTGAATTGTCGCGTCGTACACGCCGTCGCGCTCGTGTTGGTAGAAGCGAACCCTCATACCGCGAACTCGAGATCTCGGGTGCGATCGGAGGACTCGTCGACGACATCGCGCTCCACCGCAGCTATCAAATGCGCGGCGGCGCGATGCATGCGCCGCGGAAGGTCGAGCTTTCCGGATGTCCGCGGTGCCACCGAAAAACGTTATCGCAACATTCGAGAACGCGCGAATGCGGAAACCAAGAAGGTTCGCTCCGCTGATACGCCCAAGGGTTGAGTAGGACAGTGCAGCCGTAGTCGAAATCGGAGAGTCCGCGGCGGTAGTCCAGTGCGATCACCGTACTCACGTGATCCCATTGCGCCAAGCTGCCGAACTCGTTTTCGTGGAGAAGCAACGTACCGTCCGGGTACTGCGCCGTCGGTCCGATGAGCTCCTCGAGAACGTCGATATCGCCCGACAACGGCCAGCCGCGCTGACCACCAACGACGATGATCGACGGGCCAGGAGCCGGGTCCGGAAGCTGGTCTGCCGCGTGCGCGACCGATTCCAGAATCCGCGCGTCGACCACGTGCTCGTGAACACCGAGCGTACCGGACGCTTTCACTTGGAAGTCGACGTGCGTTCCATCGGGAGCCTCGAATTGAAGATCGATATCGGCCGGTGTTCCATCGCGACGGAGCAGCGAATGGTTCGGCTCGGACGCGATGAATCGCCACCCGATGCCCGCAAAGTAGTGCGCGACCATCGCGTGGAAGAGACGCTGCGTCACGTTGCGATGGACTGGGTCGGATGCGTCGCGCGAGCCGTCCGCCGAACGTTGGCCGTTGATCGGGCGCAACACGTGATCTTCGAAGCCCAGCGTGCGCGCCCGCGCCAACCAGTTGCCGACCTCGACAACCCAATCGTCCTGCCACGACGACGTCATCCGGTACTTCATCAACTCCGACGACCAATCTCCATCACGTCCAAGCGACTCGGAAACAATGCGACGAGCATCCTCGTCCGTTACCACGTGTATGGCACTCGCGTCGATCGCCACCTTCGTCACGACAGAAGCGTAGCGCGCTCCAAGTCGAATGCGCAGCATCGGGGTGCCTCGCCTCGTGGGTCGCGTCGGCGCCTGGGTGTATCGTCGTCCAAGGAGTGGAAAGACTAGAGTGAGCACTGCGTGGGTGTTCGATTCTCTCGGTCCGAACGCTGTCGGTCTTCACGGACCCGTACCGCTTGCCGCGCGCGGAATGGGACTTCCCGCGAAGGCCGGGCTCTACGTGATCACGTGCGGCGACTGCATGCCGCACGTTGGAACCTCCGGCAGCCTCGGCAGTCGAGTCCGCACACTCGCGGCGCTCGGCGCTCACCGCGGGAGCGCTGAAGTGCTGTGCGCGGCTGCGTGCACCGGCGAGGCGCCGCTCGTGTGGTGGGAGGAACACTCGAACAAGCAGTCCGCACTCGAACGCGAGCGCGCCTTCAAGGCTCACTATGGCGAGCCGCCCTACCCTCGCACTTCGTACGCCGAGTGCGTCCACGGTGCCGCGCTCCTCAAGCGACTCGTCGCCGCCGCCGGATCCGATTCGTGGGAGGCCGGTTTCGCGACTGCCGTCATCCAGATCGGCCAAAATCTGAAATACCTGTTCCAGCCTCGCTTCGCCGCCGCATGGAATAGCATCGGGGTCCCACCTGGTCCCTGGGCATCACTGCTGTGAGCACGCTTATCAGCAGTCGACGGTTTGCTTGATCTCGACGACGCGCTCGGGCCTCGGGTTGATCTCTACGAGCTCTTCTTCAAGAACAAACGAGCGGTAGCTACGTGCCGAGCATCGTCGCCGTTTGACGTAATTCCTCAGCCTGTCCAACGGTGACGATGTACTCGCCGTCGAGATATTGAAGATCGGGATCGACAGCGTGAACTCGCACGACCCGGAGGTGGGCAACGTCGTCACCTGATCCACCAAACTGGATTCGCGCGCCCATTTCGACGACCGCTCCGAGCCTCATGCGACCCGTCGGAAGCGACTCGAGTACGAACGGGTACTCGCCGGCGCTGAACTGGAGCAGTTTGCGGTCTGGATCTATCACCATCGCAGCACCTCACCGAACGAGCTCACATCGCGCAGCCTCCCGGCCTGCTCGGGGGTAAGCACGGGTGCGTCGTCGAGACTAATCAGCCCGCTGTTATTGAGTCCCACGACGGCGACGAAGCGTCCGCGGTAGAAGAAAACCGCAGAGAAGTAGCGTGCCCAATCCCGCGCCTGATCGAGCATGCGATCGAAGAGTTGAGGCTGCATGTGATTACGGTATCCGATCGCGATAAGGCGGGCACTCGCCAATTGGGTAGGCGGGATCGTCTTGCGCGAGTTGCAATGGTCGTTCTCGATTGTTTCGAGTCCTTGCTCGGCCGGACGATGTTCATCGGACGACTGTCAGGTTCCCCCGCGTCTGAGCCCGCAGGTACGAATCGATGTCGGTTTCGCGATAGCGAATCAAACGACCGATCTTGATGTACCGCGGCCCCTTGCCGGCGTACCGCCAGCTCTGCAGTGTGGCGCGCGAGACGTCGAGCTTCGCAGCGAGCTTCGCCTCGTCGAGCAATTCGGAACCGTTCGACACTTCGTTCGTCATCTGCGTCTCCATGATCATCCTCGGCGTGGAATGGGTACGAGTTGAAACTTGACCGGCTGCACAGCCGGCGCCGCTTGGCCCGGCGGCAGCGCCGCGCGAAGTCGCGCGATCGCGAGATCGAGCAGCTGTTCGGGAGGCACGCTCCGCAACGCGCCGACGATCGACGCGACTGCCTCGGGTGACGGCACCGTGGCCATCGCCGGCACCGCTGGCGTCGCGAGCGGCTCACCGGGCTTCGCTTCGAGCGCGCTCAGGATCGAGCGACATGCGGTGGCTCCTTCAGCGCGAGCCTCGTCGGTCGCGTCCGGCGCGATCGCGAGGCGGATCGACTCGATCAGATCCTCCATGATGTTCTCCTCTCAGGCGGCAACTTGGTTGTCGGGATGCTCGGACCAGGGCAGCGCGATCCACGTGTGCATGTAGTCGTGCGGCTCGATCGGTCCGAAGGTTTCGTCGTCGCAGCGCCACAGCTCGAAGCCGAGCTCGAGCGGCGACGGATTGGCGTAGCCGATGACGTCGCCGGCGCGCACGCGTGCCTTGCGGCCACGATCGAAGCGGTCCGTCGGCGTCGCGAACACGTGCTCGAGGTTCGCGTAGCGCGTCGCCCAGCCGCCGCCGTGATCGATCCAGAGCTGGTAGCGGTTGAAGGTCTTGTCCTCGCACGTGATCGTGATCTTGCCGGCGTACAAGATCACGCCGTCGTGCGGCGCGAATACGGGAACGAAGCGCGGCAGGGGCTTCGTCGTTTCGTAGCCGACGTTCGGACGGCGCGCGTCGATCGGATCCGGGAGGATCGAAGGTCGCAAGTCGTCGATCTTCGGCAGCGGCCAGATCCACTGGCGTGCCGTCGATGGCGTCGTCGAGCGCTTCGGTCGTCGTGGTTTTGCGATGTGTAGATCGAGCATGTGTCACTCCTTTCTCCAGGTCAGAACGGAACCTCTTCGTCGATCGGTTGACCGATCAGGTTGTCGCGCGGGCGAAGGCGACGGATCAGCCGCGCCTCCTCGTCGAGCGCGTCGGCGGCGGAGGTGATGCGCACCGCGACCTCGACGCGATCGCGCGGGTAGGTCAGTCCCGGATCGTGGCCTTCGCCGTACTGCCCGCGCCAGAATCCTTTCCAGCGTCGCCATGTCTGGAGGTGCCGCGTCAGCGTGTCGTACAGGCGCCCGACGCTGCAACCGACGTACAGGACTTCGTGGTCGTCGAGATCGCGGATCACGTAGGCGCCGGACTTGTCCTTCAGCGCGCGCACCCACTCGGGATACGCCTCGCCGGTCGCACCGACCGGACGGTACACGAGCGCGCCGTTGCGCGCGACGAGCGTGCTCTTGCGCGGATCCTCGATCGCTTCCCACGTGCGCATCAGCGGCACGGGATCGACCCAGTCCTTCGGTCCACCCCGCCAAATTTCAAGGTGGAGGTGTTTCAATTTTTCGCCGTCGAGCGGACTGAACCCGACGATGCCGATGGGCTGGCCGGCTTGCACGCGCTGCTTCGACTGCGCGCGATTCGTCGGCGTGACGAACAGCTTCTCCATGTGCGTGTAGAACGTCGCGACCTTCAGCGGACCGTGATCGATGACGACGTGATGACCGTGCGGCGTCGGACCGGCGGACCAGATGACGCCGTCACCGGCGGCGAGCACGGCGACGTTGTCGGGCATCACGAACCACTTCGATCCGTTCGGCGTACCCGCGACGAATGCATCGCCGCTCGCACGCTTGAACATGATGTCGACGCCTTGGTGTTTGCCACCGGGACGTGGCGAGCCGACGCCGGAAGACACGACCGACTTCCGCCCGCTCCACTTCGCGACCGGCCAGACCCAACGTCCGGGCAACGGAGCGTCTGCAGGCATGGGCGGCGTCGCGGGTGTCGGTGTGGTCGGCTTCGGAGTCGGTTGTGGGGCTTGCTTCGGAGATGGCGACGGTCCGGGCGTATCGGCGGTCGACGGCGCCGAGCTCGTGCTCGGTGCTTGCGCTGACGGCTGCGCGGGCTCGCGTCGAGGCGCGGGTGCGGCGGCGCCGGTCTTCTTACCGCGCGTGTACAGATACGCGGCGAGCGCGCTGCCTCCGACGATCCAAGGAAGCGCCGACATGGCTACTCTGCGTCCTTTCGATTGCGCGCACGGCTGATGAGGAACAAACCGATCAGGCCGCCGCCGATCAGCAGCGGAACGCCCATGCCGGAGAACAGGCCCTGCCCTGCCTTGTTCGCGATCTTGCCGACGCCGTGGGCGACGTCGCCCGCGAGGTCGGCGACGCCGCTCGCAACCGTCTTCGCGCCGCCCGCGATCCGCTCGGGCAGCTTCTTCACGCTGTCCTTGAGCGAGTCGATCGCCATGTCCCACTTGCTCGGCGCTTCGTCGGCGACCGAGACGTGGATCGCGGTGTTCTTGAGCTCGCGCCAGAACGCGTTGTTCTTCGGGTAGACCGCCGTGGGGTCGGCGTAGACCGCGAGCTTGCTCACGTCCGCGACCGCGAGGTTCCAGCGCTTCACGACGCCGGCGTGACCGAAGACTTCCTTGACCTCGTCGAGTTGCTTGCTCCAGTAGCCCGCGAGCGCGAGGACATCCGCGTTCGTGGTGCGCGGGATCTTGTACTTGACGCCCCCACTACCGTAGCCGCCCTCGACGATCGGCTCGGGCTCGAGCTCGTCGGCGCCGCGCGCGTCGCGCAGGAACTTGTACTGCTCCATGTAGAGATCGCTGAACGTCTTCGCCGCGAACTGCTTGAACGGCTGGTTGCCCTTCGGGCCGACGTTGCGGATCGCGAGCACGTGACCGAGCTCGTCGAGCAGCACCGTCCACATCGCCGCGTCGGGCAGCGGCGCGTTCAGCGACGCGAGCAGCACGAACACGGCGGCGAGACAGCGCCACAGCTCGCGGTTCTCGGGGTACGTATCGCCCGGCGCGTCGAGCGCGAAGCGCGCGATGTCGGCCTTGCATGCCTCCCATCGGCGCCGCACCGCGAGCACGCCGTGAGCGCCACCGAGAGCGCGCACGTGCGGATCGATCAATGCGGCGATCGCGACGACATCCGCGCCGGTCGTGCGCGGCCAGCGCTCGCGCTGCGGCGTATCGGGGTTGAGCTCGATGAAGCCGCGCACTTCCTCCGCGCGATGCCTCAGCGCGACGTACGCGTCGTTCCAGTTGGTGCTGTTCGTCATGGGTTCCTCGCTTCGAACGAAAGAGATCGGGGGCCGGGGACGCGCGAGCGACGCTCGCCGCGACCCGTTGTGGTTGGTTGCTACTGCTGCTTCATCGCGATCAGTCGCTGGCGCGGGATCACGATCGCGATGTGTCCCGCGGCGATCGCCTCGGGATCGATCGGACACTCCATCAGCGCCGCTTCGCACGGCGACTCGATCGGTGCCGCTTCACACGGCGAATCGATCGGCGCCGCCGCGCTCGTCGGCACGTCGGTCTGCTTGGTCTCCTGCTTCGGCTCGACCTTCGGCGGAGGCGCGGCCAGGTAGATCGGCGCCTGACCGCGAAGCAGTCCGCCGCTCGCCGCCGGCTGCGGCTGCCCGCTACCGGCGTAGATCGGCGTTCCACCTCCGAAGTACGAACCGAGCCGACCGAGCAGTCCGCCGCCATCGCTGGAGACGGGATGCGCGGCACCGAGATAGGAGGGCGTCGTCATCGCGTCCTCCTCTCAGCCCACCAGGCGAGCGACGAGCCCGCCGAGCGTCCGGACCTGCTCGTCACGCTTGGCGTGGCTCGCGAGCGCGGACTGATAGATCACCATGTTCGCGACGTCGGTCTCGACGTCGCGCGTGGCGACCGGTGCCGTCGGCAGCGACTGGAGCGCGGCGAAGATCTGCGCCACCATCTCGACGATCTGACCGGTGGTCAGCTTGCCGAGCAGCGTCGCCGCCGTGCTCTGTCCGTACGGACCGGGATACATCAGCGGTGACTGCGCGTAGCCGATCGGCTGCGCGTAGCCCGCCGGGATCGCCGGCTGCTGCGGCGGCACGTACACCGTCCGCGTCGGCGGGACCACCGTCGGCCGCGGACGGATCCACGGCAGACGCGGCTGCGCCTGCGTACGATGATCGCGAGTGACCGCGTTCCGAGAGTCCACGTAATAGATGTCTGCGTAATCGTCTTCCATCGGATCTCCTTTCTTGGGTCGCGCTTTCGCGCCGCTCGCGCGACCCCGACCCCCGATCACTCACGCCATGTCGTCGTCCGGCAGATCGCTCGTCGCGAGCGCGAGCCGCGTCCGCGCGCGCTCGAGCGCGTTCTCGAGTGCGCCCGGCGGCAACTCGTCCGCGTTCGCCGGCTTCTTCGCCGTCGTCGCCGCCGGTGCCTTGCGATCGCGGTCGTCGATCAGCATCAGCGCGAGCTGGCTGCCGGCGGCCGACATCGCGCCGGCACCGACGCTCTGGATCATCGAGCCGTCACCCTTCCAGGCGAGCCCGGTTCCGACCGCGGCGAGCGCGCCGGCCACCGTCTTCGGTGCCCAGCCCTGCCGGGCCAGAAACGATCCGACGAGCGCGGTCCCGCCCGCGCCGGCCGCGGTGTAGAGCAGCCGACGCGTCGACGTGTCCTCGCCCGTCTTCGCGCGCGGCGCACGCGGCGCGCGCGGCGCGCTCGCCGGTGCGGTGTTGCGGTAGACGTGCTTGGTCTTGTGCTTCTTGTGCTTGTGTTTCTTCGCCATGGTCATCGCTCCTTCACGCGATCGCGCGGAGGTTGGAGGTCACGCCGCACCGCCACAGGCCGGGGCCGATGAAGCGACGCGGGATCCGCGGTTCCCACGCGTCGGAACCGGGAAAGAACAGCGGCGACGTCGCGAGGTTGCCGGAGGAACGCGACACCGGACCGATGTCGCGATCGATCGCGCCGATCAAGAGACCGAACGCGAACAGCACGTCGTCGACCGCGACGCTCGCCGGCCTGCCCGCGAGCCGCGCGCGCACGAACGTGCGAACGCGCTCGATCGCCTCGACCTCCTCGGGGAAGTCGCGCGCGAGGCTCGCCGCGACGTCGAGCGCCCAATCGAACGCGTCGCGGAACGCCTGGAACAGCGGCTTCCAGTCGATCGCCTCCTCCGCGAGCTCGTCCTCGACCTCGCGCGCCGGCTTGGCCTGCTTCTTCGAATGCCTTGCAGAGTCTTTCTTCACAGATCGCTCCTATCTCGGGGCAGAGCCCCGCCGTGCCCGCAGCCGCGGGCTTGATTCGTCGCGCGCCGCGCACCGTGCGCGCCGCGTCGTTCCGTGGCGCGAGGATCAGGCCGCTTGCTCGTCGGCGAGCGTCGCGAACGTCGTCATCTGCGGCAGCTTCGCGAGCGCGCCGAGACTCAATCCCTCGCGGTTCAGCTCCTGCTCGACGAGACCGACGAGATCGCCGGTGACACCGAGGCTCGCGAGCTTGCTCTTCAGCGCGATCATCCCGAGGTTGCCACCGACGCGCGCCGCGACGCGCGCGAGCCCCGACATCCAGGGCGCGGGCCGCAGGCTCACGCCGCCGATCTCGAGCGAGAGGTTGCGCTGCGCCCGCGCGAGCGCCTCGTCCGCGAGATCCGCGATCGCCTGGGCCGTGGAGCGCACGACCGCAACCGCACGCGAGCCGTACTTGCGCGCCACGCGCTCGGCCATCGCGAGCATCCACGCGATCAGATCGACGGTGGCCTCGTCGGCCGGCGCGACGCCTTCATCGACGAGCTGCACGATCGCGTTGCGCGCACGGCGCACGCGACTCGGCCCGTTCCTGAAGTGCGCCGCGCCGGCCTCGGCGAGCTGCGCCGTCCATTCGATCGCGTCGCGCGCCTCGACGGGCTCCGGCGCGCTCTGCGCCAGGTAAACGCCACAGTCGAGGCAGTTGCGCGGGACCCGCGGATCGAGAATGATCGGCGCTCCGTTTTCGATCGGAAACGTGTGGAGCCCGACGGGCGTGTCGAGCGTGGCGAGCTGGCGGACCGGTTTCGGGTCGATCAGTTCGGCGACCGCTAGAAAAGTGGCCGCACGCTCCACGCAGTTCGGATTTTCGGCGGGGATGCGCAGGCGCTGCGGTGGATCGCAGGACTCGACGCGCGGGCCGTCATCCTTGTCACCGGTATCGTCGAGCTGGGGCAGACTGCGGAGCCAGTCCGCCAGCGATTCGGTCGTCGGATACTTCGCCGCGAGCTCGACGATGACCGGATCGCGATGCTCGACGAGCTCGGCGATCAGCTCGGTGATCGATCCGAGGCAGCGCAGATCGTTGAACGGCAGCGCGATCACGATGCACCTCCCTTCGCGCCGCCGATCACCTTGCGGATCTTCGCGGCAGCCTCGGCGACGTCGAGCTTGCTGAGCTCGTCGAACCACGCGCGCAGCTCGGCGGGCTTCAGCTCGGCCGCGACCTCGCGCGCGAGTGCGCTCTCCTCGGGCGTGAGCATCGCCTGCACCGCGACGAAGTGCGCCATCGTCGCGGGATCGATCGGCGGCAGACCAGTTGCCGGCTGCTCGTCGTCGTGTCGGTTGTCGATCGCCGGTCCGAGCGGCTCCTTCGTGGCGTGCGCCGCGGGCTTCGCCGCGTGATCGGTGTTCGCCGGCTTCGCGCTCGGTGCGGCCTTACGCCAGTCGAGCATCGCGGCGAGGCTCGGCATCTTGACGTTGCCGCTCGCGAGTCCGCTCACCAGCAGCGGCATGAGCTGCGCGATCAGCGCGTTGAAGTCGAACCCGGACGTTGCCTCCGTCGGCGCCGCATCATCGCCATCGTTCTCGTCGTCCTCCACGTCGTCGATCACGCGCGGCGGACGCGCGGGAAGCCCCGCGCCATCGGCGGCGCGCAGCAGCTCGGCGGCGGCCTGGACCATCTGCGGGAAGCGCTCGACCACCGCCTTGGCGAGCTCCGTGTTGAGGCGCATGGCCTCGGCGATCAGCGAGTTCGGCCCGCCGTCGTGCGCACGCGCCTCCGCGACGGCCACCTGCGTATCGTGCTCGGTCTGGGGAACGAGCACGTACGAGGCCGGCAGCTTGTCGATCGTCCGCCCGCGATCGTCGATCGCGTCGAGGCGATAGCGACCCGGCGCGCCGACGAGCTGGCGCAGTTCCTCGAGACCGGCCTCGGCGGGCACGATGAGAGGTACGCCGTCCCGGCCGTAGACCACTTCCGGCGCGCCGCGCGGACGCATGCGCCGCACGCGCCAACCGGTGGCCGTGGCCGGCAGGTCGAACGCCTCTCCGTTGATGTTGAACGCGAGCTCGGACATATCTATCTCCTCGAAGTAGGTGCGGCCGGCGTTCGCATCGCGCTGGCCTTGTGCCCCTCTTCTTGGAAAAGCAGGTCCGCAATTCCCACGTGCCAAGCAGATCGATCAGATCTCCGCAGTCGATCGCAACTCGATCCCACGAAGCGCCCGTCTCGATCCTTATCTGGTCGATCGCCTCACGCCGAACGAATGCCGGCGGCGAAGCAGGCCGACTTGAACGTGCCGAAGTAACGCTGGCACGCACTCGTGAGCGATGCGCCCGCAACCTTCGCGGTCACCAAGCCGTCGGCCGCCGCGAGCTCGCGCAATCGACTCTTCACCAGATCGTGGGACCATGCTTCTCGTCGACCGGAAGTCGATACGCCGGCAGCCTCGAGCGCACGTCGCCAGCGACCGAAGTGTTCGCGCGCCGCTTTGACGAGCGCGGGATCCTCGCTCGCGACGATCCTGGCGTTCAGCGACTGCTTCCCGCGTTGCCGTCGTCGCAGGGCGGCCTTGACGGTCTCGTCGCTCCACGCGCGCCGCGAGACATGCCCTGCGATCGCGCGCTGCAGCGCAGCGTCCCAAGTTCCGAACTCCCGAATCGCCGCGGTCACGAGTTTGGCGTGTTCGCCTTCGCGCAACACACCGGCGACCAACGACTCTCCGCGCTCTTGCAGCTCGCGAAGTCGCTCCACGACCTTACTCTTCGACCATCGCTCGTACGGTTCCTCGAAGTCCGGCACCGCGATCGCGCGGGCCTTGCGCCAGCCGCCGAACAAACGGTTCGCCGCGATCGCGAGCGCGTTCTCGATCTGTGTGGCGGCGAGTGATGCACCGCTTCGATGTAGTCGCTGGATCTCGGCGACCACGGTCTCGCGTGTCCATTTCCGCCGCGCTGGCGCTTGTCCGATCCCCGCCAGGCGCAGCGCCTTTGCCCACGATCCGGCGTGCCGCTGCGCGGCGGCCACGAGATCAGCGTGGCCACCGGAGATCAGCCCACTCATGCTCGTCACCTCGCCAAGGGCGTGCAAGGCCTGAAGCTCGGAGACCACCGCTTCGAGCGTCCACCTCGTACGACCAACCCTCTTCACGCCTTGATGGTAGCGATCAGGCCCGCGTCCCGACAATCAGATCGCGGGTCGTGCGGTCTGCGATCGCGGTTGTCCATTTCGCGAAACAATGCCCTCGCATTTGGTCCCGGACATGGTCGTGCACATGCCCTCGGATCTTATTTCGGAGCGCGTTTCCAGCGACGACGTCGGGTCGCCGCACGCAAAAAAACATGGTGTCCTACTCGGTGCCCGCTTTCTTTCGGCGCAAGTTCAGCCCGCTGTCCGGACCCGGTCGGTTCGATTCACGTGGTCAACCCGACTGCCGGATACAACCGGCAGTAGCGAGCAGTGTTCGCTTCGCAGCGGGCTATTCGCAACCGGGTTTTTTTAGGGGGCCTCGCACATCGAGCGAGCGCTGCTGCGGTGCGGTCTGGGAACTTCCGCAATCGGGACCGGAAGCCTCGAGTGCAAGTTCTCGACGATCGAGCAACTCGATCTCGACCGCGCATCCGAAACCCTGATGATGTGCGAGCAGCAACAGCTGGTCGAACAGGTCCTGCACGTCTGTCTCGCTCGCGTCCGTCACGGCGAACGAACCGGTGAAGCCGTCGTACAGGTCCTTGCCGGCATAGATCCGCTGTAGCGTCTGAAACGCCGCCGACGCGGGGCCGAGCTCGAAGGGCAGCCGAACGGATCTCGACCAAGGAACCCACGCGAAGCGACGCCCGCCATCGCGGTCAGATGCACTTCGATACGATCGCGCCGAAACCCGAACGTCGCGGACCTCCGGGTGTTGTTGCTGCGCGTACTCGTGGAAGTGCACGCGCGCGGCGATGTCCCCGATGTCCTCCCATGCCGGGATGCCGCGCGTCGTCGGCCATTGTCTCGTCGCACCGATCGCGAAGATCGTGTCGATCCAGATCTTGTTGCGATACGCACCTGCGAAGAGCACGAGGTCTCCGGCCTCGAGGCTATTGGGCGACTCGAGACTCCGGCCGCTCGAGCTTCTTCCCTTTCGGCAGTAGTCGAAATACATGCGCGGGCCGAACACGAGGGGATCGACGTTCGACATTGGTTCGCCATCGAGACTCGGGAGGCGCGGCACGATCGCGCCACTGCTCGGCTCTGCGTTCCACTCCGTCCAGACGAAACCGCGCAGCCATGCGTCGTTGCCGCGTCCACGCACGAGTACCTCGCACCAACGACGCCGCAGGAATGGATGTCCGACAACCCAGAGCCTCACCATTCGAATCACCTTACTGCACGTGAGCGCGATCTGCACCGATCTGCAACGGGCCGGTAATCGCGCGTTCGACGACCGCGATCAGGCGGATCGAGCTCAAGCTGCCGGCTGATCGACGGCGCGGAGGTCGATCGTCATGCCCAGTCGCGTCGCTACAGGTTCCGGAACCCATAAGAGCGTGATCACGCCGTTGCTCTCCGCGACCACGACCGAGTGCTCGACGAGCTCCTCGTCGAGCTCGGTCGCGATCCATGCCTTCGCACGCACGCCTCGCGATCGTTCGTCGACTCGTCCATCGCGAGCGTGGGTGTACGCGATCGAAGCTTCGTCGAGCCGTTTGCCGCGTTGAAGCTTGGCGGTGAACGCCCCGCTCGGCACCGCCCATACGATCCGTCCAACCTCCGAGTAGATCGCGGCACAGGCACTGCGGGTCAGCTCCGCGAAGCGGATCGCCGTGGCGGTGAGCGGCATCTTGTACTCCTTCGCGATCGCGTGCGCGATCTCGAGACTCGGCGTCGCCTCCGCGATTGTCCGGGTGAGCAGATCGGAGGGCATGCACAACTCCGCGGCGAACGTGTTCGCTTCGGCTTCGGGGTGGCGCGCGGTGCCCGGACGGATCGGTCGATACGGCTGTGCCGGATGCTTGCACAACGTGTCGACACGCGTCGGCGGATGCTCGAGCACGTGGTGACCGAGCTCGTGGCCGATCCCGAACGTGCGATCGCCGGGATGACACGGTCGATCCGAGACACGGATGACCGGTTTCGGGCCCGGCATCAGCCGAGCCAGGGCGCCATCGAGCTTGCTCTCGATCACCTTGAGCCCGTGCGCCGCCGCGTAGGCTTCGACCTTGATGTGTGCGGCGGAGCGAACGCCGAAACGCTTGTTCAACGCCTTCGCTGCTGCGGCGGCGAGCTGGATCCCGCGCTCGCGCTCGGTCACGAGACGTGCTCCATCGCGGCTTCGGCGTCCTCGATCATCGTGCGGAGGTCGTCGTCGCTCACGCCGCGGAAATTGCGGTGTGCGAATCCGAGCGCCGGGAAGCGCTCGGCGAGGCATTCGAGCCGCGCGACGAGCGCGTCGCGCGCGAGCCCGAGCAGATCGGGGCGGATCGCGCGACGCTCCACGCCGACCGGACCGAGGTCTTCGAGATCGGTCCGCCGCATCGCCGCGAGCCGCTCGTCGATGAACCCGCGAATGCGTGCTGCCGCCGCGCGGCTCTCCACCGTGGGCTCGCCGTGCTCGACCTCGTGCCGCGCCGCCGCGTCGGCGAGCGCGTCGAGGATCTCCATGCTGTCGATCTTGTTCTTCATCGTCATCTCCTCAGTTCGTGAACGCGGTCATGACCGCATCGCGGGTTTCGGGCGGAAGCTGCAACAACGTCCGGTCGAGCCGGCGGCGCGCATTGCGATACGCCGCAGCCGACATGCCGGTCTCCTCCATGATCTCGGCGCGCTCGTGCGCGCGCTTCACGACGATCGCGTCGAAGAGCTGCTCGACATCGCGATCGCCGGCGATGCGCTGGCGAAGGTCCGCGACGAGCTTGTCGGCAATCCGACGGATCTGGTGGAGCTCGTCGGGGCGCTCCGGCAACGCGCCGGCGAGCATGCTCTCGCCGACCGAGGCGTCGGTCGTCTCTTCGTCCAGCACCTCGCCCCGGGCGGTGTCGCGCCACCGCTTGCGTGCCTCGTCGCGAACGCGGAAGCGAACGGTGTCGAGCAAGTGCAGTTCGAGCGGCTTGCGCTCGAAGTTCCAACGCAGCGACCCATCGAGCGTGTCGGCGATGATGCCCATCACCATGTCGTCGACGTCCGCCGCGTTCACGTGCTGCGTGCGACCCGCGTAGACGTGCATGCGCGCCTTCGCGGCGCGGTACATTTTGTCGAGCACCCGCGGCGTCGCCTGTGCGTCGAACGCCGCGCGCTTCGGATCCTCAGGCCGCATGGGAACCTCCGTGCGCAACCCGCGTTGCCTCGGTCAGCTTCTCGCGGCGATCTTCGAGCGCGGCGAGGCCATCCCAGATCACACCCGCGAGCGCCGCGCGGCGATCGTCACCGCAGTGCAGATCGGCGCGCATCCTCGCTACGTCGAAGATGTGATCCCACGCATCGTCGAACGCGATGTTCTCGTTGCGCGCGCGCATGCGTGCGAGCCGCTCGAGCTTGCGCTTGAGGTGGAGGGTCGCGCGCCGCAGCTCGGGGTCGCGGGCGCGCAGCTGGATCTGGAACGTCTTCTCGTCGAACGTCTCGTCGTATTCGTCGTTGGCGGTGAGCATCGGAACCTCCCTGTGCGAGCAACCTAGAGGTCACCTCCGACACTGAGCGGTTGTTCAGATAGAGATCTCCATGGCACTCCCGCTTGGGATCCAAGGTGTTCGCGAATTCGACTACTTGATTCGGTGGAGGGATCGCTTCGCGGCTATCTGCGCGATGCCCGCAACCGAGAGCCGCGCCGGACGACGCACGTCGCATGACGTGGTTCAACGATCGATTCACACGCTCCGTGGAGCGGTCCACCGAACGTGGCTTCAGCCCGACACCGCTTCGGCCGAACCCGACACGCAGATGAGCTCGCGAATCTTGCGCTCGTTAGGCGAGCAGATCCGCGCGTCGCGCATCGCCGCGGGACTCACGCAGCGCGCGCTCGGCGAGCGCGCCGGCATCGTCGGCAAGTACGTCAGCGAGATCGAACGCGGCACGCGCGACGTACCGTTGTCGACGCTCGCCGCGATCGTCGAGCGCGGCCTCCGACTCCGCCTCGAGATCACGTTCCAGGGCGAGAAGTCCGCGCCTCGCAGCGTCCCGAGCTACGTAGAGGAGCTCGCGACCGCGATCGTGGCGCTCGCCGACGAGAAGCGCGCGAAGGTCGTCGGCCTCGTGCGCGCCATCTTGGAGCTCGCGCAGTGATGGCGTGGCACCTCGCGACCGAAGCGGAGCTCGAACGCGCCGCGATGAGCTGGTTCCGGATCCTCGCGCGAATGATCGCGCACCGATCGCGGCGGGTACGATGCGAAGCGACGTTCGAGGTCTTCCATCTTGCGTTGGACTAGCGACCTACGACGCCAAGCTTCGAAGCAGCGCGACGAGCATCTCTACGCGCTGCACGTCCTCGCGATCCGGATCCTGCGGTCGCCACGCGTGGACGCGCGCGACATGCTCGTGCAGCGCGACTTCATCGTGCTTCCGGTTTGCGATGCGCACGTCCGGATGGCCTGACAACACCAGACGTTGCCGCAGCGCGCGATGCCGCGCCTCATAAATGCGTCGTACCCCTGGTGCAGGATCGCTTCATGAACACTCTCGATCTCGACGCCTTCGATCTTCCCGACCGTGGACCGACAGAGTCCGTCGACGCGCCACGCGATCGCGTGAAGACGAAGAATCGCAAGCCGAGCCACTACAAGATCATGTGCATCTCCATGTACACGCGCGACATCGCCGATCTCGAAGCGAAGGTCGCCGAGTTGAAGCGCCGCGGTTGGACAAAGGCGAACAAGTCGCAGTTGCTGCGGATGGCGCTGAGCCGGCTCGACCTCGACGATCTGCTTCCCGTCGAGTGATCCGCGACGCGAGCGATTCAGCGTCGCTGCCTTACGCCATCTCCACCCGGCCTCGGCGATCGACTCGAGCTGCTTCGCCGCGGCGATCGATCCGAGTGGTGCCTCGAACCACCGCACCTCATCGACAAGGGCGCACGTCGCGCTCACCACGCAGACTGGGATCTGCGCGATTCACGACTTCGTGTTCGTCTTGTGCCGGCCGACGTGCGCGATGACGACCTTTCGCTTCGCCTCATCCCAATGCATGTGGATCGACAGGCAGCGGTCTGGACTCTTCGCGCCGATGGTGATGTGCGGCGCGAACACGATCCGGCGACCTTCGTACGCGTACGTGTATTCGTCGCCCCACTTCCCCTCGGCAGTCTGCGAGATGTCCTCCTTGTACTCGAACCCGCGCTGGCGAAATGCATCGCGGCGAGAGCCGAGCTTCGGTCCACCGGCTAGCTGGTCCGCCCACCGCCGTGCGACATCGTCGATCGCGAGCAGTGCGGAGCAGACCCTGTCGGGTTGCTTGTACGGTGACTCGTGCGCCGACGCGATCGCGTCGTCGAGGAAGATCAAGTGCGAGGTTCGGCGCCGCGCTTCCTCCACGGCTTCGCGCACGTTCGTTGGCTCCGGCCGATCGTCGATCGCGACGCTGCGGTTCTCCCCGCGCGCGTCGGTGGGAGGGACCCACCGCGAGGCGAGCTCCGCACGCAGCGCCTCGTTCTCCGCCGCGAGGGCGTCGCGCTGCTCGCGAAGCTCGCGCGCGTGCGCGTCGAGGCGCGCGTACTCGTCGAACAGCGCGTCGTAGTTCGTCGACGCGTCCGCGCGGAGCTTCGCGATCCGTGCGTTCTCGACGCGTCCGCGAAACGCGCGTATGGCTTCCGGCTCGACGAAACGGAACGATGCCGCGCCCGCGAGCATCCGTAGCAGGAACCGCGCGAAGCTGTCGTCACCCGCGAAGTCGGCGATCTGGGGAGGGAGCCACAACGGATGGCCGAACGGATCCGTCTCCAGGTCGAAGCGCGGCCAGTAGATGCGGACGGCGCCGTTGTAACAGGAGTACTGCTTACCGATCTCTTCGGTGAGCGCGAACGCCGCCCACCGCGACGTCAGGACGTAAACGGACGCGAGGCCCGCGAGGGCGATCGCGAGCGTCGCCGGATCAGTCGCGTAGACGTCGTCGGTGTACGCCTCCGGGCTCACGACGACGAACGGATGGCGCCGACTCTGCTCGAGCATCAACTCCGTCATCTCGGGTACGCCGTCGGGATCGATCGCGATCGGCCTGACACCAACGCGGTGGACGCCAACGTGAGCGTCGCCGCGACCGAGCAGCGTGCGGATCACGCGCGGTGGACGGAACTGGACACGCGCGGGTAGCAACTCGAAATCCGCGCTGGCGATGCGCAGCCGGAGCGTGCACCACGTGCCCTCACCGGCGAGCACCGCTGCATCGGTCGTCCACAGCAACGTCGGATCGCCGGCGTCCGGGAACCGCCAGCGCAACTCGCGCAGCGGACCGTGATCGCCATCGCGCGAGCACGCGCACTCGAGCGCGTGATCGCGATCCGGAACGAAGCGCTCGGAGAGTCCGCGCTCCCAGCCAGCCGGCATATCGAGGTGCGGCAGCGCGCTCCGATACCACTGCGCGATCCACGTCGCGATCTCGCGCCATATGTCGGCGGCGGCTTCGGCTCTCGGGAACCACAACGAGTACGCGCAGACCGTACGCACGCAGCGACGATCTTGCGCGCGATTTCGATCGCCGCGCAAGCCGACGTGGCGCGCATGCTACGCTTCCAAGATGGCGGCGACGAGGTTAGCGGCTGCTTCGCGGCTCGCACCGTTCAACGGCGTCAAGGTCTTCTCCGCGACAATGTTCGCGGACCGCGAGCGGCTCGGCGAGAAGGTGTCGGCGTGGATCGCAGCACACGACCGGTTCCAGATCACCGACGTGGTCGTGACGCAGTCGAGCGACGCCTCGTTCCACTGCGTCGCGATCTCGGTCTTCTATTGGGAGCCGAAGTAGACGCCATCACCGCCGAAGCTGCGACCCGAGCACCCGACAGCACCGAGACGCATCGCTCTATAATGAGGGCGCGCCGCGTCATCGGTGCGAGTCGTAGCCACTCTCGCACTTGCCGGCAAGCCGCCGTGCCCCACGATCGACGGGCCTGGGCGTCGCGAAATCTTGCCGGCAACTCGTGGGTTCTTCTTGTGCGGTTGCCGGCATGTCAGCTTGCCGGGAACGGAAGGGGTGATCGATGAAAAAGCGGCTTGGAGAACGCGTGCGCGAGGAATTGGAGCGTTCGGGTAAGACCAGCAAGACGATCGCGTTGTCGACGCAGGAGCAGATGGCCACGACACTCGGCGACTCGGCAGACAAACCCGAGACGGTTATTGGAAAGTTCAGCAAGCTACTCAACGACAAGCCCGAAGGGCTCGCCTACTTCTTCGCGCCGGATCATCGGGTGCGGCTTCAGGCGCTCGCACACGCCTTGGGCATCGACGTCGAGACGCTCGAGGATTGGCGAAAGCACGACAGCATGCCGACGCTGGTTCTCGATCCTCGGTTGCCGCTAGACGCGATTCGATTTATCAGCGCGCAGGCGGATGATCGCTCCGCGATGTACCGCGCGGTCGTCGTCGAAAAACCCGCACCCGGGCAGGACGTCGACACGGCCATCCGCACCGAGCTCGCGAAGCATCCCGACTCGATCGCAGTCGTCGCGACGAACGAGACACTGCGGATGTTTGCCTTTGCGGGCCATAGCGTGACGATGGTATGCGCCGTGCCGCGAGGTCACGCGTTGGATGCGTTCCCCGATCTCGTGCCGATTCCTCCGCCGGCTCCGCCACGCATCTTCGATGACGCGGGACTGCCCGTCCTACCCATCGAAGCGCCGACGCCTCGACGGGCGGGGCACGAGTCGTTCGGTCGAGAGCTCGACGAAATCGAACGCCGCGTGTTCGAACCCGCGAGACAGCGAGGTGACGTCCCGTGTCTGTCCGTGAAGGATGCGATCACGTGGAACACGCGCGATGCAGGGCCACTCGTGCCGCGAAGCACGGGCCGCTACGGCGAGAGGAACGCTCCGGTGGAGGTCATCCCCGACCGTACGTTCCGACTCGCGCAATTGCTTGGCGACGAGAAATCCTCGACGGCCGTGTGGATCGACAACAAGCGCATCTTCGCAGTCGGTGCCCACGGACCTGAGGTCGCCGCCCTGTTCGCACCGCATCACATCGTGGAGGAACCTGAAGACCTCGCGGGCCTACGCGCGCGTGTCACCGAAGATCATCCCTGGCAGCTACTCGAGGATGCCGAGAAGCCTGAGGACCCGCTCAACCCGTTGCTGCAGGACTTGCGACCATGGGCAGAAGCGCGCCAAGTCAGGTGCGTCGCCGCGCTCGTTCCGAAGCAAGGCGAGACGGCGCGACTTCTTCGCGACAACGAAGACTCTCCTCGCGAACACCTTCGCGAGCTCGCAACGTACGGGATCGAAGGTGGGCATGCCACGCTCTTGCTCGCGCTCGAACGAGCCGCGGATGCTCCGCTGGTAACGTTCGAACCGCTTGAAGGCAAGGGCGACCCCAGCCTCGCGCTACTCGCCGATCTCGGCGGTGGCCACCTGCTTCGCGTGCGCGCGATGCGAATGCCGGGTCGCCGCACGCGCCTGAAGCAGCGCTCGTTGGCGTCGAATCACGCCGCAGCGGAACTCGCGCGCGAGCTGGGCATTCAGTACTTGCGGTCCACCATCTACGACGGTGGTGATGTGCTCGTGTCGATCGAGTGGGGGACCGAAGAGAGTCTGGAAGGTTGGTCTCTACCCGCTCGCCGAAGGCGCGCTGAAGAAGCGCGTCGCCGTGACGACGACTATGGCGACGACTGACGTTGCTCGCTGGGTTTCGTGGCGACTCGGCGCCATTTCATCCCATGAGGTGACGATCTGCGATCGTCCGAGCCCGATGCGTAATTCTGCTTGAACTCGACACGAGCGACCCGATACGCTTTGCGAAGCGTCGGCGGAATCTCCGGGCCTCCGACACCATTCGTTGAGGCCACACAACAGGATTCAGTCATGCGCACACTTCGTGAGTGGTTGTTCGATCTCGTCGGCACGCCCGGCATCCACGAGTTTCTGCATTCCGCCGGTCGCCACGGCGATCCGCTGCGGCTCGAGCTCACGGGCGGGCACTCGATCGAGAGGTACCATCCCGTCGGGATCGATCCCGACCGAGTCGTCCTTCAGCTTGTTCAAGCCGGCGGCTTTGGACCGACGCGAACGATTCTCTACACGGAGATCATCGGTGCGAGGTGCGGGGCGTTTGCGTGGGCGGCATGACGACCGTCAACGCTTGCATGCGGCGGCGTTGCCGAGCGCGCACGATCGCTCGAGAAACGTAGCCGCGTCCGCGGTCTTTCCTTCAGCCGTAGCGATCTTCGCCGCGATCGAACAGCCGGCGGCATCGGCGGCGTTGCACGCCGTGGCCGCGAGCTCGCGCGCGCGGGCGATGTCTTGCGCCACTCCATCGCCGTTCGCGAACGCGCGCGCCAATAGCGCGCAGCCTCTCTGCTCGCCGAGGTCGCATGCGCGTGTGGCGAATTCTGCGCCGAGCTTCGGCGAGATCTCGACGCCCTTCGCTTCACCGGGAAGTCCGCCGTTGAAGTACTGGTATGCGAGCGCGGCGCAACCGGCGCCGTCGCCGCCGTCGCAACCACGACGCAACCACTTCTGTGATTCCGGCGCGTCCGCGAACGCGCTCGAGTATGCGAGCCCCGCGAGCGTGCATCCGGTCGCGATGCTGCTCTCGCACGCCTTCGTGGCGAGGTCTCGGGCGCGCTGGGGATCGCGGCTCACGCCGTTGTCCCCGAACAGCATCGAGCGCCCGTATTGCACGCAGCCTCGTTGCTCGCCGGCGTCGCACGCGCCGCGCGAGAGTTCGGCGGCCTTCACGCGATCCCGTTCGACGCCGAGGCCATCCTCGTATGCTTTCGCGAGCGAGACGCATGCGCGCGCGACTCGCGCGTCGCAGGCCGTGGCGAGCAGCTGCACTCCGCGCGCTGGATCGCTCGTCAGACCGGTTCCGCCCGAGAGCAAGGTCGTGCCGAGTCCTGCGCAGCCGAGCTGGCTGCCGCGATCGCACGCGTCCCGAAACAGTCGTTGCGCTTCCGCGTCGTCGCGATCCTTCGTGCGTTCCCAGATTTCGAACGCACGGAGCGCGGTCGCGTCGTATGCGGACGATGCCTGGGTCGGCGAAGGTGGCGTTGGCGTGCGCTCCGACGGTTTCTCGCGGCACCCGATCAGCGCCGACACGGCGAGCATCGCGCACGCCGGTCGGCCGAGCTTCACTTGCAGGGTGCCCATGCCGGAGCTGCCTCGGAGAAGAAGTCGCTCGTAGTCAGTCGCAACGGACCGGTCGCGTCGTCGTTGATGCGGTACAGCTCGTTGTTGGTGTTGTCGCGCTTCGTCGCGATGACGAGCTGCTTGCCATCGGGCGACCAGCTCGCGTCCTTATCCTCCGGGACGATGCCCGGTGTGATGTTCACGAGGCCCGACCGATCGGCGTTGATCAGATACACGTCGGTATCGTCGTTGATCGTGGTCGCGCCGTTGAACGCGATGCGCGCGCCGTTGGGTGACCACGCGGGATGCGCGTTGACCTGCAGCGACGGCGCGAGCGCGGTCTGGCCGCTGCCGTCGGGATTCATGATGAAGATCGCACTGCCGAAGCTGCCGCGAACCGTCTCGAACAGGATCTTCGATCCATCGGGCGACCAGCGCGGGCCGTTGTCCGGAAAATTGCTCATCGTGATGTTCACGGAGTTGGTGCCGTCGCGGTTCGCGACATGGATCTGGAATCGGCCACTCTTGAACGTGCCGTACGCGAGCTTCGTGCTGTCCGGTGACCACGTCGGTGCGTCGGCTTTCACGTCGACGAGCATCGGGTTCCGGCCGTCGGCTTCCATCACGAACACGTCCTGGCCCGAGCCGCCGGTGTAGTTGCGCTCGCTGACGAACGCGATGTACTTGCCATCCGGGGACCACGCCGGCTTGTAGTCATCGCCAGCCGCGCCTTGGGTCAGGTTGGTGATGCCGGTGCCGTCGGCGTTGACCGCGAAGATGTCCTTAGCGTCGATACCACCGCGCTCGAAGAGGATGCGCGTCCCATCCGGCGACCACACCGCGTTCTCCTCGGTCTGACCCGAGGCTCGCCCGTCGATGCCCATGCCGTCGGGCTTGACGATGTAGAGACCGTCGGTGCGATGGAACGCGATCAACTGCTGGCACGCGAGCGGAGCGTCGACGTTGGTGTTGCCGCCCACGCACTGACCACTGACGCCGTCGCCGACATCGAAGTCCGAGAACCGATAACCGCCCGGACAATTCGAATCCGGGTACGCGCACCACTGCTCGCTCGGCCCCGCGACGCAGACTCCGCCCGCGGCGAGATCACAGTTCGTATCGGCGTTGCACGGGACGTTCTGCCGGTTCGGACAGCCTGCGAGCACGGCGATCGAAGCGGTGATGATCCAGCGCATGACAGGCACCAACCCGGCGGGCCAATGTTCGCCGAAAAGCCCGGCAGAACCAAGTGATACGTACGACGGCAGCATCATTGCGGTGCCCGACATCGACCACGTCGGCTCCGGGTTGCGTGGAGACTTCCATCATCGCGAAGTGCCTCGACTTGTCCTTTGCACGATCGGAAGATGGAACGCGAAAGAACCACGCAACCGCGGCACCGGGCGGGCGATGGGCACACGACATGACGTCAATGGGGATGTTTCGCCGGTTCGTACTCGCCACCGTGGGCGTGCTTGTCTTGCTGCTCGCGAGCGGCGTCGCGTTTGCCGATGATCCGTTGGCGAAGCCGAAGGACGCGACCGCGCAGCAGCGGCTCTCGGCGGGGAACAAGCTCTACCGCGTACGCGAGTTCGAGAAGGCGGTCGACGAGTACAAGGCCGGCGCGTTGATCGAAGACGTTCCGGTTTTCCACTACAACCTCGGGCAGTGCTACCGCCAGCTCGGCCAATACAAGGATGCGATCTGGCACTACGAGCGCTTCATCGAGCGCGGCAAACCGACCGGTCAGATGCGCGGCGCAGTCGATGCGTTCCTGACGCAGATGCGGAGCGAGCTCGAAAAGAAGGCGATGAGTCAACCGCCCGTCGAGCCGGCACCGGAACCGAAGCAGCCGCAACCGACTCCCCCGAAGACGACGAAGGTCAAGATCCCGGGCGAGCCGTGGTATCGCGACCGCATCGGGTGGAGCCTCGCGGCGGCGGGCGTCGTCGGCGTCGGCGTATCGAGCGCGTTATTCGTCAACGCGAAGAGCATCGAGAGCGACGCGAACGATCAACCGATCCAGACCGACCGCGAAGCGCTTCGTGATCGCGCATCCGGTCGTCGGACGATCGCAACGATCGTCGGCATCGGCGGTGTCGGCCTGCTCGCCGCCGGACTCGTGAAGCTCGCGCTCCGTCCACCGGATCGCGAGGAGATCGTGACGACGTCGCTGAACATCGGCATCACCGGTGACGGCATCTTCGTCATGGGAAGGTTCTAGAGAGCGCGATGATCGGCGTGAAGGTCGGCCAGCTCGTGATCACCCGCCAGCTCGGCGAGGGTGGCATGGGCGCCGTCTACCTCGCCGAGCACCAGGTCTTGCGCAGCCCGCGTGTCGTCAAGGTGCTGCTGCCGCAGTGGACGCAGAACGAGACGATCGTGCAGCGGTTCGTGAACGAGGCGCGCGCTGCGGCTTCGATCCATCACCGCAACATCATCAGCGTGCACGACTGCGGTCAGCTGCCGAATGGCTCGTGGTTCATCGTGATGGACTACCTCGAAGGCGGCACGCTCTCGCGATTCTGCGCGTCGCAAGGAGGTCCCCTCTCGATCCACGCCGCGTTGCAGATCCTCGCGCCGATCGCGAACGGTCTCGAAGCCGCGCACGCCGCGAACATCGTCCATCGCGATCTCAAGCCCGACAACATCTTCCTCGTCCAGCACGAGAACAACCCGCACCATCCGATCATCCTCGACTTCGGGATCGCGAAGCTCGGCGAGCAGGGCAACGCCATCACGAAGACCGGACACATGGCGGGTACGCCCGCGTACATGGCGCCCGAGCAGATGCGCGATCTGCGCGTCGTCGATCGCCGCAGCGATGTCTACGCACTCGGGTTGATCGCTTACCAGATGGTCACCGGCGGGTGGCTGCCGTATCAGGATGCGAACGAGAGCTACGGCGAGCTGAGTGCCGCCGAGCTCTATCACCGGCAGATGTCGCGCTCACCGATCGACCCGAGGCAACACCTCGCGAGTCTGTCCGAGCGATGGGCAAACGCGATCCTCGCCGCGATCCATCCCGATCCGCTGCGCCGGCCGCAGACAGCGCGTGCGTTCGCGATCATGCTGGCGGAAGCGACACCCGGCGACGCGTTCGAATCGGCCGGCACCGACATCGTCCGCAGCTACGCCCACGAGCTCCTCGAGATCGGCAACATGCTCGAGACCGTCCGGTCACCGAAGCCGGCGCATTCGGTGGCGCCGACGAAGTCGCGCTACCAACTCGGCGATCGCCTCGGTGCGGGCGGCATGGCCGAGGTATTCCGCGGCACGATGGTCGGCGCCGAAGGTTTCGCGCGCCCCGTCGCGGTGAAGCGCGTGCTGCCGGGCTTCTCGACGGTCCCACAGTTTGCATCGATGTTCGTGCAGGAGGCACAGATCGCGTCGCGCCTCTCGCATCCGAACGTTGTCGCGGTGCTCGACTTCGACCGCGATCCCGACGGCCGGTTGTTCCTCGTCATGGAATACGTCGAAGGACGCGATCTCGCGAGTCTCGTCGAGACCGGCTTCCTGCCGTATTCGATCGTGATCTTCGTCGTGAGCGAAGCGCTGCGCGGCCTCGGCTATGCGCACGACCTTCCGGCGGGCGACGTGCGCGGTGTCGTGCATCGCGACGTCTCGCCGCACAACGTGCTGCTCTCGTGGGAGGGTGCCGTCAAGGTCTCCGACTTCGGGATCGCCAAAGCGCGCGAAGCGAGCGCCGCGACTGCATCGACGATGATCAAGGGCAAGCCGGGCTACATGTCGCCCGAGCAAGCCAACGGCGAAGAGCTCGACGGTCGATCCGATCTGTTCGCCGTGGGCGTGATGCTCTGGGAGATCCTGACCGGTCGCCGTCTCTTCGACGGAACCACGCAAGAGACGATCGCCCAGGTTCTCTTCAAGCCGATCCCGCGGCCGTCCTCGCTGCGCTCCGGCGTGCCACCCGATCTCGAGGCCGTCACGATGCGGCTGCTGGAACGAGAGAAGCCGCGCCGCTATTCGAACGCCGACAGCGCGATCGACGACCTCGCGCGGTGCGCCGATGCGCCGCGAAACGGGCGTTCGGACCTCGCACGTCTGCTCGCCGAACGCTTCCCGCAGGCCGTTGCATCGCGGGCGTCGCGTCCACAACCTCCGTCGAGCTCGCCGAGCGCCACTGCGCCAACCGAGCGCGCGCGGCCTGCGCGCCAAGAAGTGACACCTTGGGATCGACAACAGGCATCGACCACGCTCGCCGGCGCAGCGAGTCAGTCGGTAGTGAGCGATCGTCCATCCCGCCGTCGGCTGCCCTGGATCATCGGTGCAGCAGCGAGCAGCGCCGTCGCCGTCATCGCGATCGTAGTCGTCGCCTCGAAGTCTCGCGACACCGAGCCGACGACGGACGTGACGCCGTCCGCCGCGCCGAGCGAGACGCGACCCGCTCCGCCCCCGATGTTGACGATCACGACGACGCCACCCGGCGCGACGATTCGCGTGGACGGCGCTGCCAAGGGAGTGTCGCCGGTTCGACTGGAAGTCGCGCGCGGCACGCGCGTCGTCGTATCGGCGGAGCACGACGGTTTCGAGCCGACGTCGCAGACCGTCGAGATGGGTGCGAACGATCAGACCTTCGCACTCGCGCTGGTCACGCCGCGAACGGTAGTCGACGCGGGTACGCTGATCGACGCCGCCTCGACGGCCGCGACGAAACCCGCGCGCCCCAACAAACCGCACCGCCCGACGAGTGGCAGCGCCGGTAGCGCGTTTAACCCGAACGAGGTCGGCGGAGACTGAGATGCGTGCCTCGATCTACTTGCTGGCGGCGATGGCCGCCTGCGGTTCACCGGATGACTCCGAGACCGATCCGGACGGCGGAACGATCGATGCGCGCGTCGACGCTCCGCCCGGTTGTACCCGCCCCGATCTCGACGCGCCCGGCTTGAAGGCGTACGTGACCGGCGTCGTGGCGCAACTCGCCGCTGCGCCGCGAGCGAACACGACGCAACGTGACGCGGCGCGAACCTATCTATCGAACCAGCTCACCGCGCTGGGGTGGCAGCCACAGATCCACTCGTACGCGAACGGCGCGAACGTGTTCGCCACGATCCCGGCCACGATGGGCGACGGCAAGATGATCGTCGTCGGCGCACACTTCGACACCGTCACGAACAGCCCCGGCGCCAACGACAACGCGAGCGGCGTCGCGGTCGTACTCGCGATCGCGCGCTATCTCAAAGACACACCCTGCCGAACCGCGCCCGTGACGATCGTCTTCTTCGATCAGGAGGAGCTCGGGCTCTTCGGGAGCCGTGCGTATGCGCAGACGCTCGTGCCCGCGAACGTCCGCGCCGTGCACACGATCGATCAGGTCGCGTGGGACCAGGATGGCGATCGACGCTTCGAGCTCGAGCTGCCGACGCCGACACTCGAAGCCGAGTGGCGCGCCGCCGCGGCCGTCGTCGGTGTCACCGTCGTCACCACCACGACGAGCGGAACCGATCACGAGTCTTTTCGCGACCGCGGCTTTGCGGCGATCGGACTCACCGAGGAGTACGTCGGCGGCGACACGTCTCCGCTTCGCCATCAACCGGGCGATACGCCTGCGAGCATCGACCCGTATCTCGAGTACCTCGTACTCGCCGCGAAGCTCACCGGCCAGGTGATCCTCGACGAAGTAAGCCCGTGATCGAGTGGAGTCGCGATCGCGAGGCCGTGCGTCGTACGCAATCGAGCGGGAATGCCGCGTTCCGCCGCCTCGCGATCTCTCGGCCTTCTACGATCTTGCATCGGCCACGGTAACGATCAATGGAAACACGATGACCATTCCGGTGATGGGTTCATCTCGGCTCGTGCTCACGCGCGTCGCGACCCCACCACGCGACACATCCAATGCGAGTCACCCAGCGAGGGCAAGGCATGACGCGGATCGCGTTCATCGAGAATAGGGGCCCGAACAGCGTCAAGGCGACGCTCAAGAAACTCTTCGACGGTGCCTCGGCGGCCGACGTCCAGGTCGCGTTCACGACGAAGTCCGGCCTCGATGCGCTCCTTCCGCGCTTATCGAAGGTGGCCACGAAGGGAAAGGTTCGCTTCCTCACCGGCCTCTACCAAGGGAATACCGAACCCGACGCGCTTCGCGTCCTGCAGAGAGCCCAGCTACGGAGTGGAAATCGGCTCGAGGTGCGGCTCGCGAAGGAGACGAGGTTTCATCGAAAGGCGTACCTCGCGAGAACGAAGTCGACGCTGCACGCAGTCATAGGATCGTCGAACCTGACGACCAACGGCTTGGGAAGTGGCGGCGAGCTGAACGTGCTGCTCTCTTTCCCGGTCGAATCGAAGCAGGCGAAGGCAGCCATGGAGACCTTCGAGCGTGCGTGGTCGGACGGCGCAGCGCTTACGGCCCGACGCGTGAAGAGGTACGCGGAGGTTCGCGTTCGTCCGGTCGCGCCGCTGATCCCACAAGCGACCATCGCCTCGATCATCGGACGAGATGCGAAGCATAAACGGAGCGACGATGTCGAGCCGTCGGCGATCACGAAGCCACGCTCTTGGGTGAACGGGATCACCGGCACCGTCGGCAAGCAGACGATGGCTGTCGTCGCCGATGAGACGGACTGGGATCGCAACGGATGGAACTGGTGTTCAACACATACGAGCGTGTTTGCTCGCGGCGATCGACTCCTCGTGCTCGATCGATCGTCGAAGCCGGGCTGGGCCCGCCTCGCGCGCGTTCTCGATGTCCAACGAACCGCCACGCCCACGCCGGACGGCCGCGACTTCATGGCGTACGCGCAATTGGCGAAGACGCATAGGCGCCGACTGACGCGCAAACTACTCCGACTCTTCCACAAAGCTGGCGTCAAGACCTCTGCCAACCGCGCGAAGATGTCGGCGAAGGTCTGGGATGCGGTCGTGAAGCTAATGTGACCATTGTCGAGGTTCGCGCTCCTTCAAGTTGCGGTCGAGCCGATCAGGCGTAACGGCAGGCGGTCTGCCCCACGTTGATACGCGTCTGCCGCGTTGACCAAGTCGGCCATCGTCGTTTTGGGCGCGGTGCTCAGACCCGGCTGCACGACCACGACCTCATACGCGAGTTGCGTCATATCGTCGAGGAGCGTCTCGAGTGTCGGAACGTCACCCACGATGAAGCGTGACTGACGCGTGTTGGTCATGCGGTGCTTTACTTGTTGAATCAGACGACGTGCATCGAGCCAGCGGCGGCACTTCACCGCCTGCCCCAACACCTCGAACAAATCCTCCACGCGATTTCCCGGGACCGGATTTGCTCCAGCCGCCTTGCAATGGATCAGCTGCACGAGCACACGGGATGCTTCACGTCGAACGGCGAGATAGTCCGCGATTTCGTTGCTCGAGTCGTCGGCGAACAAGATGGGAACGCCTTCACCGCGAAATCGATCCTCGACGTACTCGAAGATCGACCGCTTGCCGTTGGGGGCTGGTGGCTTTTCGACGAGCGGGTCGACTCCCAGCGCCACCCAGTCGACACCCTCGATCTGATCGGCGATTGCATCTGAAACCGCCGCGGGTGTAACGAGGCAGGCTAGGTGATCGCGGTGGAGGCGACCGAACTGATCGCACTGGGGGCGGCCGAAGTGATCGCCGAGGAGGCGGCCGAACTGATCGCTCCGATTGGCCGGACCATGCGCAGCTCGAACGCCAGGGGGCGGCCGAACTGATC
>DASTLB010000017.1:0-156458 GCA_035715365.1 Kofleriaceae bacterium
CGAGGTCGCCGGACGACGAGGCGCTAACGCGGAGCTGCGCGACACCCCCTACGCGAGCGCTCTCCCGACCGCCCGCGCGACGACCTGAAGCTCCCCGCCCGCCGAGGGCCGCGGCGCCTTTCGTCCGTGGCGAGCGGAGCGCGAGAGCGAGCCAGGACGAGGCGCCGCGGACCGAGGGCAGCTCCACGCCGCCCATCCGCGTGCTTGAGTCGCGCCCCCAAAAGCGTTGCTTCGATCGTTTGCACGCCTGTCTTCGTGGTCGACGGGTCGGCCGATAGCAGCCACGCACGACACGAAGATGCTCCGCGGTCATTTGGCTGATCTCATTCGGTCCGACGCGCGTGCACCCCACGCGAGCGCTCTCCCGACCGCCCGCGCGACGACCTGAAGCTCCCTGGCCCGCCGAGGGCCGCGGCGCCTTTCGTCCGTGGCGAGCGGAGCGCGAGCCGCGTGACGAGCGCGGGCAGGACGCGCGTGCTCTCGCCGACCTCGAACTGTGCGGCGGCGCGCCGCTCTACGCCGGCGCTATCGGCGCTCGGCACGCGGGTCGCGCGAGAGCGAGCGAGGACGAGGCGCCGCGGACCGAGGGCAGCGCACGCTCCCCTGCTGTCGTCTTCGACGGTGATTTCCCGGCGAGAACAACGACGCTCCCAGGCGCCACCAGATCAACGCGCCGCCGTCACCCTACGCGAACGTCCATTCGACGACCGGTCCCTGCGAGGCCACGGCGTCTCGAGCTCACGGCTCCTCCTACCGTGCCCGGATCACATCGAAGTCCCACGTCACGCCCACATACTCCACGTGCTGTCGCTCCTCGAGCGCGCCCCCGAACCGCGCATGCGCGCTCGCCTCGACCCCCACGGAATGTCGCCGCTCCACCTGCCCACCCTGCGACTCCGACGGACACAACCCGAAGCACGCCGAGCCGACGTTCGTGCTGTACTTCCGCCCGACCCCATCCGCGAGCAGATCGAGCAGCCCATCCTCCTCGGGCCCACGCTCGCTCGCGACGACGATCAGCGCTGCGATCCGCCCTCCGACGCCGTGCGAGCGCGTGTCGCCATCGAGCGTCTTCTCCACCCGGTACTCCGGCCCACCGCGCAGCCCGACGTGCTCTCCGGCAACCAACCACTCCACGCCTGCTCCGAGCACCGCATCGGTATCCGCCCGGCTCGACGCACCCGCCCGCCCATCCGGTACGACGTAGCTCGGGCCGGTCGCATGGATCGCGAACCCGAGCGTCACGGCGCCGACGACGCTCGTCTCGTCCTCGGACGTTCGCTCGACCCCGAGCCCGGCACGCAAGCTGTAGATCCGCGCACACCCTGACAGCGCGAGTACGAGGATCGACGAGCGCAGCAACACGACCAAGCATGGGCGTGTCCTCGACGAGGTGCGCCGGCAAACACCGTCACAATGCTACGCTGGTCGACGGATGTGGACGCGATTCGCGCTCGTGCTCGCATGCTGCCTCGCGAAGCGCGCGGCCGCCGAGCCGCCGAAGCTCGAGGATGCGCTCGCGACCGCGGCGCGCAACGGCCATCCACTCGTCGTCGAGATCGGTGCGACGTGGTGCCTGCCGTGCCGCGAGTTCGAGCAGCACGTGCTGCCGCGCCCCGAGGTCGTGCGCGCGCTCGAGGGCATCGACCTCGTCCGCTACGACATGGACGAGCCAACCGGCGACCACGTCGCACGGCGCTACAACGTCACGACGGTGCCGACGTTCCTCGTGATCGGCATCGAGGGCCGCGCGCTCGTCCACACCACGGGCGTGCCGCACGATCCGATCACCGCCGCGCGGTGGTTCGTGCAGCTGCTCGACGATGCGCGCGCACACGGCCAGTCGACCGCCGAGCTCGAGGCGCGCGTCGCCGATCATCCCGACCGCGCCGACCTCCGGCTCGCGCTCGCCCGCCACCTGCACGCGATCGGCCGCACGCCCGAGGCGATCCAGCAGCTGCAGGCGATCGTGGCGCTCCCGCAGGTCGCGCGGGACCTCGAGGCGACCGCGGCCGACGAGCTCGACCGGATCTCGAGCGCCGACGCGCGCGTGACCGCCGCGCTCGACGCCGCGCGCGCGTTCGTCACGAGGTATCCCGATTCGCCGCTCGCGTCGCCGAAGCTCGCGCTGCTCGCCGTCTCGGGACGCGTCCCGGCCCGCGATCTAGCTCAGCTCGCGCACGCGCATGTCGAGCAGATCGACGTCGCCCACCTGCCGGACGCGGTGCGGGCATCGGTGATCGCCGGGCGCATTCCCGAGGCGCAGCACGCCCTGGCGCGCGCGATCGCGAAGCAGGCGACGATCGACCTTCGGCTGCTCGAGGTCGAGACGCTGTTCGCCGCCGCGCGCACCGACGAGGCCCGCCGGCGGCTGAGCGCGCTGTGCGCGAAGCCCGTGCGCGGCTCCGAGCTCGCGTGTCTGTCGCTCGAGGCGATGCGCGGGCACGAGTCGCCGCTGATCGAGCGCATGCGGTCGTCGGCCACGACCTACCTCGCCGCGCTCGACGATCCCGGCCACGAGGAGGTCGCGCTCGTGCACCTCGCGACGTTCGGCGATCGCACGTTCGGCAACGCGGTCGCGCGCGCGCTCTACGACGCACGCGAGCGCTGCGGCGACCTCGCGCTCCGAGCCGCGGATCTAACGATCGGCTTCGACCTGCGACCGGCGCGCACACGCCCCGCCGCGGTGTTCGTGCGCAGCGTGCCGCGCGACGCCGAGCTCGATCGCTGCTTCGAGGAGCGGCTCACCGTCGCCGAGCTGCCGCCGTCGCCGCGCGTCGACGGCGGCCTCTACGCGCGGATGCACGTCGAGCGCAGCACGTCGCCGCGGGCGCGGACCGCCGAGCGAAGGTCGACGTCGCGCGCCGCCGTCTACGCGATCGCGCGCAGCGGCGCGCTCGACAGCGGCGGCGCCGGCTTCCTCGGCGAGCGCTCGCTCGTGCGGTTCGGTGACTCCGCACTGATCGGCGGCGTGCAGGCCGAGGTCGCAGCCGCGCACGACGACTTCGCGACGTACGCCGGGCGCGCGCTCGTCGGGTTCGGCGTGCCCGCCGGCCGCGCGCGGGTCTCGCTCACGGCCGGCCTCGGCGCGAGCACGTACGGCGAGGCGGTGCCGCTCGCGGTCGAGCTGCCGCTCGAGATGCGCGTGTCGATCGATCTCGGGCCGGTGCGCGGCCACGTGTGGGCACGCGCGGCGCTCGTGCTCGGCGAAGCGTCGCGCGCCGACGACGAGGTCGCGGCCGGCCTCGGCACGAGCATCCCGATCGCCGGCCACCGGGTGCTCGTCGGCGCCGGTGCCGAGTCGCGGTCGCTCGGCACGAACGTCCTCGTGCTCGCCGGCATCCCGCTCGGCGACTTCTGAGCTACACGAGGCGCAGCCGCGTCGCTGCCGGCGCGCCGGTGCCGATCACGTGCTCGAGCACGCGGCGTGTCGTCGCGACGTCGTCCCCGAGCGCGCGCTCGAGCCGGCGCTCGAACTTGCCGTGAAACGCGTGCGCGATCCGCAGCACGTCCTTGCCGCGCGGTCCCACGACGAGCAGGCGCGCTCGCGCGTCGTCGGGATCTGGAGCGCGCGCGACGAGCTTGCGACGCGCCATCTCGGCGACGAGCTTCGCGATCGCCTGATCGGTGACGCCGAGCCGGTGCGCGAGCGCGCGCTGGTTCAGCGGCGCCTCGGCGAGTGTGCGCAGGACGTAGCCGTAGCTCGGTCGCAGGTCGGTGATGCCATGGGCCGCGAGCTCGGCGTGGAGCTCGTCGACGAACGTCTGGTACGCGAGCGCGAGCACGATGCCGAAGTCGAGCGCCTCTTGCATTTGTTCAACCATGGTTTAACGTATCGTCATGCCGATCCTCAAGTCCGCTGCTGCTCCTCGCTTCGAAATCCCGGGCCTCACGGTCACCGGCCTCGCGTCGCCCGCCCGCGGCGCGCGCGCGAGACCTGCGTCTGGCGCTGCTCGCTGCCGCCCGGTACCCAGGGCACCGAGCACACCGTCGATCGCGAGGAGATCTTCGTCGTGCTCGCCGGTCGCGCCACGGCCACGCTCGACGGCGTCGCGAGCGAGCTCGCGTGCCGCCGCACACGCGGTTCTCGCTCGGCAATCCCGGCCGCGACGCGCTCGAGGCGATCGTGGTGCTCCCCGTCGGCGGCCGCGCCTGCTTGCCGGCGGGCGAGCCGTTCACGCCGCCGTGGGCGCAGTGACGGCTACTCCGGCCGCAGCAGCACGAGCGCGCGGTCGGCGCCCTCGCCGGTCTGCGCGGCGAACACGACGGTCGCGCCTCTCGCAGCGACGCGCGGGTACGCCGTGATCCCCGCGGCCTTCGGGATCGCGCGCACCCACACGAGCTTGCCGGCGGCAGACACGCGCGCCGCGTACGTCTTCACCTGCGCGAGCTGGGCGTCGCCGAACGGCGCGGTCTCGACGTCGCCGGCGATCACGATGTCGTCGTTGTCGGCGATCGCGATCGTGGACGTGTCGCCCATCGCGGCGCCGCCGATCGGCAGCGACCACGCGGGCTTGTGATCGGGGCCGAGCGACGCGAGCATCGTCGTCATCGAGCCGGCGACCGGCCGGCCGCTGCTCGCCTCGAACGACGTCATGTGGTTCTGATCGACCGGCACGTTCATGTCGCTGCCGGCGAGCACGACGCGCCCCGCGTGATCGATCTCGATCGCGTTCATCAGCGTCATCGAGCCGCTGTGATACGCGGTCGACCACGCGAGCTTGCCGGTCGCCGCGTACGCCGCGAGGTACGTCTGCAGCGGCTTGCCCTTCTCGCCGGCGAGCGGCGTGCCGCCGAGATCGAGCTTCTCGCCGAAGCCGCCAACCGCGACCGCGGTGCCCTTGCCGTCGACCGCGACGTCGTAGAGCTCGCTCGTCGTCGAGCCGCCGCCCGAGATCCGGTTCGCGTACACGAGCTTGCCGTCCGGCGCGTAGCGCGCGACGAACATCTCGGCGTCGTTCGTGCCGGGCAGCTTGCGGCCGCCGAAGTCGACGCTGCCCGCGTAGTAGCCGGCGACGACGATGTGATCGCTCGCGTCGACGACCACCTCGGCCGGCCGATCAGGCTCGCTGCCACCGTGCCGCGCGCACCACGCGAACGTGCCGTCGGCGGCGAGCTTCGCGAGCCAGATGTCGCGCGACCCCGCGCTCGTCTGCGCGCCGCCCGGGCAGCCCGCGATCGAGCCCGCGAGGCCGGCCGCGATCACCGTCGCGTCGTGCGAGTCGACGGCGACGTGGACATCGGACAGCGTCGTGTCGTCGGATAGCGTGCGCTTCCACGCGATCGTGCCGTCCGGCGCGACCGCCGCGAGCACGATGCCTTGGGGGCGCCCCTCGAGCTTCGTGCCATCGCTGAGCTCGATGCTGCCTTCGAACGCGATCGCGATGACCGCGCGCCCCTTCGCATCGATCACGAGTGACGTCGCGTGCGCGTTGCCGCGGACGACCGGAACGATCGCCCACCCGGTGCCGGACTTCACGGTCGCGTCGACGCCCGGGGCGGCATCGCTCGCCACGAGCGGCGTCGTCGGGATCGCCAGCTCGCGGTCGCGGCGCTCGGGCCGTTCCTTGCAGCCGAGGGCGAGGACCACCAGCGCGATCGTGCGGTACATGCCGGGACGATCGTGCGCCCGCGCGCGCAATGCAACCGGTCAGCGTCGCGCGGCGTTGATCTTGACGGTCGGCACGAGCCGAAGCGGGACCTCGGTCTGCAGCGCGACGTCGCCGCACGACTGCCGATAGCGGTCGATCTGGATCCGCAGGTTGTTCGGGCTATCGGCGGCCTTGAGCGCCTCGCTCTCGTCGATCTTGCCGATCATGAACAGGTCGAACAGCGCGCTGTCGAACGTGCAGCAGCCCTCGTTCGCGCCCTGCTCCATCGCTTCCTTGATCGTGTCGGTCTCGCCGCGCTTGATCAGATCGCGGATCCGCGGCGTGTCGAGCAGCACCTCGAGCGCGGCCGCGCGACCCGAGCCGATCAGCGACGGCACGAGGCGCTGCGAGATGATCGCGCGCAGGTTGAGCGACAGCTGGAGCCGGATCTCGTGCTGGCGCGCGGGCGGAAAGAAGTTCAGCACGCGCTCGATCGCCTGGTTCGCGTTGTTGGCGTGCAGTGTCGAGATGCAGAGGTGGCCAGTCTCGGCGAACGCGATCGCCATCTCCATCGTCTCGGCGTCGCGGATCTCGCCGATCAGGATCACGTCGGGTGCCTGGCGGAGCGCGTTCTTGAGCGCGTCCTTGTACGACAGCGTGTCGAGGCCGACCTCGCGCTGCGTGATGATGCACTTCTGATGCTGGTGGATGAACTCGACCGGATCCTCGACGGTGATGATGTGACCCGACTGGGTGCGGTTGCGGTGATCGATCATCGCCGCGAGCGTCGTCGACTTGCCGCTGCCGGTACCGCCGACGACGAGCACGAGCCCGCGCTTGCTATCCATCACCTTCGACAGGATCGGCGGATGGCCGAGCTCGGCGAGGGACTTGATCTGCGTGCGGACGAGCCGGATCACCATGCCGGTCGCGCCGCGCTGGCGGAAGATGTTCGCGCGGAACCGGCCACCGCTGCCGTTCGCGAGCGCGAGGTTCATCTCGAGGTTGCGCGAGAACTCGTCGCGCTGGGCGCGCGTCATGATCGACTCGGCCATCGCGTCGATCTGGTCGTTGTCGAGCTTGTGCTTCGCGGGATAGCCGACGCCGTCGATGCGAAACACCGGCGGGCTGTTCGCCGTGATGTAGAGGTCCGAGGCCTCGACCCGCTGCATGTGGTCGAGCAGGCTCTTCATCGCCGGCTCCCAGTCGGATTCCTGGATCATCGCGACACCGCCTGCGCCTGGTGAAACGTCGCCGGCCCGGCGCTGCGCTCGAGCGCCGCCACGATCTCGGGCATCCGCGATCGCGCATCGTCGAGCGTCACGACGCCGCGCTGGATCAGATCGAGCACCGCCGCCTCCATCGTCTGCATGCCGAGCTTGCCGCCGACCTGCATCGCCGACGGGATCTGGTGGGTCTTCGCCTCGCGGATCAGGTTCCGCACCGCCGGCGTACCGACGAGGATCTCGAGCGCCGCCGCGCGGCCGCCGCCGACCTTCGGCAGCAGCATCTGCGTGCACACGCCGAGCAGCGACTCCGAGATCATCGCGCGCACCTGGGCTTGCTGCGCCGGCGGGAACACGTCGATCAGGCGGTCGACCGTCTTCGGCGCGCTCGCGGTGTGGACCGTCGCGAACACGAGGTGGCCGGTCTCGGCCGCGGTGAGCGCGAGCGAGATCGTCTCGAGATCGCGTAGCTCGCCGACGAGGATGACGTCGGGATCCTCGCGCAGCGCGCTCTTCAGCGCGTTGTTGAACGACAGCGTCTGGTTGCCGACCTCGCGCTGGTTGACGAGCGAGCGCTTCGAGCGATGGACGAACTCGATCGGATCCTCGAGCGTCAGGATGTGACCGGCCATCTTGTCGTTGAGGTAGTCGATCATCGCCGCGAGCGTCGTCGACTTGCCGCTGCCGGTCGGGCCGGTGACGAGGACGAGGCCCTTCTCCTCCTCGCAGAGCTGGCGCAGCACCGGCGGCAGGCCGAGATCCTCGAACCGCGGGATCTTCGTCGGGATCGTGCGAAACACCGCGCCCTCGCCGCGGTTCTGGACGAACACGTTGACGCGAAACCGCAGGTCGTCGTCGAGCGCGAACGCGAAGTCGGCCTCGAGCTTCTCCTGGAACGCGCGGCGCTGGCCGTCGTTCATGACGTCGAAGATCAGCCGGTGGGTCTCGTCCTTCGACAGCGGCGGGACATCGATGCGATGCATCTCGCCGTGGATGCGCACGAGCGGCTGCTCGCCCGCCGAGATATGCAGGTCGGACGCCTTGTTGGCGACCGCGAACCGCAGCAGGCTCGACATCGTCAGCATCGAGCGGACGGTTCGGCCGCGACCCGCCGGTGTGAACACCGACCCGGGTCACGGTCGGGGTAGCGGCGTCACGGTGTCACGGTCACCGACGACGGCGCGACCCAGACCTTGTGCTCGGCGGTGTAGTACAGGTAGGCGCGCGACGCCGGTGCGGTGAACGTGCCCGGCGTCGACGCGATCAGGTCGAGCGGCACGTCCTTGACCGCCTTCGGCGGCAGCGACCGGAAGTACAGGATCACCTCGCGCGGCCGGGTCTCGTAGAAGTCGATCAGGCCCTTGTCGCGCAGCTCCTTGAGCTGCCACGTCTGCGACGTCAGCCCACCGGGCAACCCGACGCGCGCGAGCGTCATCGGCACGCCGCGGTCGGTGGTGTTCGTGACCTTGACGTCGAGCCGCACGCCCTCGCCGAGCTTCACCGCCGACTTCGCGAGGTGCGTCGCGAGCCCGACCTTCACCTGGCTGCTGGTCGCCGGCACCTTGCTGCCCCACGTGACGAGCCCGGAGTACGGCAGCGATGCCGACGAGTCGAGCTGCATCTCGATCACGTTCTTGCCCGGCTTCAGGAATTGCACGATCGGGATCTCGATCGCGCCCTGGTGGCCCTTCTCGTACGGGATGCGCGACACCTGCTTGCCGTTGACGAGCACGGTCACGACGCCCTCGGCGTCGGTCTTGCCGGATTCGTTCGCGTACGCGGCGAGCGCCTTCAGCGACAGCACCGTCGATTGCGTCGAGCCGTAGGCACCATTGCCGCTGCGCTGCTTGTCGATCCACTCGACCGCGCGCCGGACCTCGGCGGTGTGGTTGCCGGCCTTGAGCAATGCGAGCGTCGCGAGCGCCGTGGTCTCGATCGTCAGCGCCTCGCCGCCGGAGCGCGTGATCGAGTGATCCGCGCCCGGGAACGAGCCATCTTTGGCCTGCATCGCGACGAGCCGGCCGACCGCGGCGCGCGTCGACTCCGACTTCGGCTGCGCGTTGACGAGCGCACCGGTCGCGAGCGCGAGGATGTACGCGTCCTTCGTCGTCGCGGCCATGTCGCGCTGGCGGGCGAGCTCCTCGTCGATCCCGGTCTCGCCGGCCTCGGTGAGCGCGTACGTGATGTACGCGTCGGTGACCTCGGGGCTCGCGCGGCCGAACGAATCGAGCGCGCGCGGGTTCGTCTGGTAGCCGCCCTTGCCGTCGCGGCGGTTGCGCAGCCACTGCCGCGTGCGCTCGACCATCGCGGGGTCGACGCCCTTGTAGACCTTCGCCATGTCGCGGAACTCCATCAGGCCGTACGCGGTGAGCGCCTCGTGGCCGGGGTCGCCGCCGAACCACTCGTAGCCCTTCGTCTTCGTCTCGTAGCCGGTCAGCAGGTCGTAGCCCTTGTCGAGGAACTTGCTCGCCCGCTCGACGATCGCGGGATCCGCGGCGCGATGTTGCTCGAGGTAGCCGAGGATCATGACGTTCGGATAGTTCGTGCTCGACGCCTGCTCGAAGCAGCCGCCGGGCTCGGCGATCATCGCCTCGGTGCCCTTCACCATCGTCGCGAGCGGCGACGGGTAGAGCGCGAGCTTGCCGTCCATCGTGTCGGGAATGACGTCGGTGATCGTGATCTCGTGGCGCGCGGTCGTGCCCTTCTCGAGCGTGCCGGCGAGCGAGACCTCCTGCGGGAATCCCACGGTGCCGATCTTGATCGTGCGCTCGACCTCGTCGCGCAGCTGCGCCGCTTCGACGGAGATCTTGATCTTGCCGTCCTCGGCGACATCGCCATCGCCGACGACCGCGAGCTCGAAGAACGCCGACCGGCTCTCGTGCGCGGCGAGCTGGAGCTGCGGCGCGAGGCTGCCGCTGACCTTGAACGCCTTGCCGAAGCTCGTCGCGATCGTCGCGGTGTACGGCTCGTCGGTCTCGTTCGCGATCGTGACCGGCAGCTTGATCGTGTCGCCCTGCTGCGCCTCGAGCGGCAGCTTGACCGCGAGCGAGACCGGCTTCTTCGACTGCACCTCGGCCTCGCCACGGCCGATCACGTCCCCGGCGCGGCCCTCGGCGGTCACCTTGAACGACGTCACCGCGTCGGACAGCGAGAACGCGATCGTGCCCTTGCCGGTCGCGTCGGTCGCGACGTGGGCGTTCCAGTACACGGTCTCGCGAAAGTCGGTGCGCGGGCCGTCGTAGTGCGCGTCGTACGTCGGCAGCGGGAACTGGCGCTCGGGCTCGAGGCAGCACAGCGGATCGGCGGCGACCTCGGGCTGCTCGTCGCGCATGCGATCGCGGATCTGGTGCTTGCGGCGATCGGCCTCGTCACCGAGATCGAAGCCCTGGCGATGGAACCGGTTCGCGCGACCGCCCGCGGCCTGGATGACCATGACCTCGCCTTCGGCCTCGCCGCCGAAGTCCTCGTCCATCGCATCGGCCTGGACGCGCATCGGCATCCGTTCCGCCATCACCCGGCCGGCCACCATCGGCGGCGGTGCGGGCGGCGCGCCATCGATCGCGGGCGGCGGCTGCGCGGCGAGCACCTGCTCGAAGTTGCGCGGGGCCGGTGGAGCCTTGGCCGCGTGGAGCTTCACGACCTTCGCATCCTCGACGGCCTCGGGCGGCGGCAGATCGGCGGCACCGACCGCCTTGTCCTTGCCCTGCTTGCCCTTGTTCGCGAGCCGCACCGGCTGGCGGCGCGTCGGCTGGTTCCAGTAGTCGCCGGTGAACGTCCACGGCTGCGTGATCGGCGGCTTCGGCGGCGCCTCGAACACCGGCTTCCAGTCGAACCGCCGCCAGCCGTGCGTGCCCATGACGAGGTCGAGCCCGGCCGGCGCCTTCGGATCGGTACCGAAGTAGAAGTTCGGCTCCTCGATCTTCTGGCCCGGCAGCTCGGCCTCGAGGTACATGCGCGCGAGCATCGTCGCCTGCTTGTCGTCGGCGAACGCGAGCACGGTGTCGTCGACGACCGAGACCGCGAGATCGGCGGCGACCGGCTTGCCATCCGGCGCCGTGGTCTCGATCGCGAGCTGCACGCGATCGCGCGGGTGATAGCTCGCGCGGTCGGGCTTCACGGTGATCTTGAGATCGCGGCCGCGATGGCGATAGACGAGGCGCTCGGCGAGCGGCGCGAGCTTGCCGTCGAACAGCGTCACGCGCAGCGCGCCTTGCGCCGCGGTCACGATCGGCAGGCTGATCAGCGTCGGTGCACCGGCCTGGACGTTCGCGGTCGCGCTCGCGATCCGGCGGTCGCGCAGCATCGCCGACACCACGACTTCGCGCGCGCTCGTGCACCACACGCCGACGCGCAGATCGGCGCGCGTCGAGCCGTAGTCGTCGAGCGTCTGCATCGTGCAGCCGTGGTCGTGCGCCGCCGGCAGCGGGAACGTCTTCGCGATCCCGCTCGGCTTCGTGATCTGGACCTTGTACGAGCGATCCGGCTCGGGGTGGAGATCGAATCGCCCGAGGCCGTCGTGATAGCTGCGCAGCAGCGCGACGGTGCGGCCGCGATCGTCGACGACCTTGCCTTCGATGTCCGCCGGCTTGTCGAGCAGGTTCTTCGCCTGGAAGTAGACGCGCGACGGCAGCCCGGCGACCAGATCGCCGCCCTCGGGATACGCCGTGAACCGGAGGTCCGCGAGCGTGATCGGGATCCGCTTCTGGATCGACTCGGTCACGCCGCCGTCGTCGACGAGGATCGTCAGCAGGCCGTCGCCCTTCTGGATCTGCGACGGCAGCGCGAACTTGACGACCGTGTTGCCGTCGCCGTCGGTCGTGACCGGCACGCGTGCGACGTCTGCACCGTCGACGGTGACGACCGCGGTCGCCTGCTTCTTCGCGAGCGCTTCGCCGGTCGCGCGGTGCAGGCCGACGGTCGCGAGCACGGTGTCACCGGGGCCGTAGGCCTTGCGCAGGAACTCGAGCTTCTTCTTGATCCGCGGCGGCTCGTACGACGACACGATGATCTTGCGCTCGTACTTCGTGCCGTGGTCGCTCTGCCCGGACAGCGTGTACTCGCCGCCGGGCAGTCCACCGGCGAGCGCGAAGTCGTTCGCGGCCGCACCGCCGTCGAGCAGCACGCGCTTCTCGGCGACCTTCGAGCCACGCGGGCTCACGAGCTGGAACGTGACCGCATCCTTGTCGCCGGCGGCAAAGTCGGCCGATGCGAGATCGAATGCGCGAAACCAGATGATCTCGCCGGGCTGGTACAGCGGCTTGTCGACCGCGATGTAGCCGCGCCGCGGCTTCGTGCGCGCCTGGAACGCATCGATCGCGGCCTCGAGCGTCGGGTTCGCGGGGCCGGTCACCGGTTTCATCGCCGCGAGCCGCTGCTGCATCGGGCTCGGCGCGTCCGGCGGGACGACGACGACCGGGTCATCGGCGCGCGGTGCGGACACCGGCTGGCCGCGGCACGACAGCAGGAGCGCGGCGGCGCCGACGCTGGGAACGAGCGATCTGAGATGGCGCACGAGCAGCATGCTCGCTTCCAACGCCCGGCCGACACCCGCGATCTGAATTCCTTGGGAAGAAAATCGATCGATCGCCGCGCACGAGCGTTCACGGTGACATGCGACGAACCTCTCTCTTTGTGGCTGCCCTGCTCTCGACCAGCTCGATCGCTGTCGCAGATGATGAGTCGCCGCCGCTCTCGATCTATGGCTTTGCCCGCCTCGACGTGCTCGCGAATGACTCGCGGATGTCCGCGCTCGACGAGCCGAGCTTCGTCGCCGCCGAGCCGGCGAAGGGCGATCTCGACAGCGCGCTGACGATGACGCCGCGGCTGTCGCGGATCGGGCTCTCGATCGACGAGTGGGACATCAAGGGCGACAAGATCAAAGGCGAAGGCAAGCTCGAGATCGACTTCGCCGGTGGCAGCGGGACGAATGCGATCCGGCTGCGCCACGCGTACGCCGCGATCACCGCGAACAAGAAGCTCGAGTTGCTCGCCGGCCAGACGACCGATCTGATGTCACCGCTGTTTCCGTCGGCGCAGAACGACACCCAGCTGCGCTACGCCGGCAACCTCGGCGATCGCCGGCCTCAGCTCCAGCTCGGCGTCTATCCGCATCACATGGTGCACCTCGCGGTCGCCGCCGCCGCCTCGGGCGTGCTCGATCCGCACGACATGGATGGCGACGGCGAGGTCGACGCGATGGCGAGCGCGCGGCCGATGCTGCAGTGGCTGCTCGAGATGCGTACGCGCGCGGCGAGCGACAACATCGCGCGCGTCGGGATCTCGGGGCACGTGTCGCGCGAGGAGCTCGCGGACGGCACGCGCCACGGCTCGGCGTCGGTCGGCGTCCACATGATGGCGCCGTTCGGCCGCAAGGTGATGCTGCTCGGCGAAGGCTACGTCGGCAAGAACCTGTCCGACGTCGGCGGCGGCATCGGTCAGGGCGTCAACCCGGTGACGAACGAGGGCATCCACTCGATCGGCGGCTGGCTCGAGCTCGCGGTGCTACCGACGAGCCGGCACATGCTCGCGTTCGGCAACAGCATCGACACCGCGCGCTCCGAGGATCTCGAGATGGGCGATCGGGAGCGGAACTCGACGCTGTACGGCGTGCTGCGCTACCGGCCGCGCCCGTCGCTGCAGCTCGGCCTCGAGGTGTTGCACTGGCGCACGGCCTACAAGGAGATGGCCGATGGCGTCGCGAATCGATTCGACATGCACTTCAGCGTCTTCTTCTGAAAACGAGTGTATGCACGGTGCATGTTGAAACGAACCAGCACCGCCATCTGGCAAGGATCGGGTCCCAAGGGGACCGGCAACATCTCGACGCTGTCGGGGGCGTTCAAGGAGCAGCCCTACAGCATGAACTCGCGCTTTGTCGCCGAGGACGGCAAGGCGGGCACGAACCCCGAGGAGCTGATCGCCGCGGCGCACGCGGGCTGCTTCACGATGGCGCTCGCGTTCCAGCTGACGAACGCGGGCAGCGAGCCGACGAAGCTGCAGACCGTCGCGACCGTGTCGATGGAGAAGCAGGATCCGGGCTGGACGATCACCGGCATCCACCTCGACGTCCAGGGTCAGGTCCCCGGCGTGACCGCCGAGAAGTTCGAGGAGCTCGCGCAGAACGCGAAGAAGGGCTGCCCGATCTCGCGCGCGCTCGCGTCGGTGCCGATCACGATGCAGGCGAAGCTTGCCTGACGCCGAGCGTCCGCGCGCAGCGAAACCCGATCGACGTCCGCGACGAGTCGGGCTCTTCCTCGCCACGCGCGGCACCGCGCAGCCATCCGGTGTAGCCGCGCCAGTTGCCACCGCGTACCACGCGCTGCGACGTCGTGAGGCCGTCGAGCCGCGGATCGACGCACGGGCCCTGACAGGTCGGCCGCTCGCCGGCGGCGTCCGCGGTCCACTCGGACACGTTGCCGCCGAGGTCGTGCACGCCCTCGGGCGTCACGTCGCGCGACGCGCTACCGACCGGATCGCCGTACACCGCCGACGCGCGCTCGCAGACCTGGCCATCGCCGCGCGCGTACACGACCTCGGTGCACGCCGGGACCTCGCTGCCCCACGGAAACCGCCGGCGCGCGACGCCACGAGCCGCGAGCTCCCACTCCGCCTCGGTCGGTAGCCGCTTGCCGAGCGCCGCGCAGTACGCGCTCGCCGCGTGCCACGTCACGCCGACGATCGGCAGCTTCTCCTGGCCGGGCTTCGCCGAGTACCGCTTCGTCGCGGGGTCGTACGTGACGCCGGGCAGCGCGGCGACGACCGGCGCCGACGTCAGCTGCAGCCAGCGCGCGAAATCGTCGACGGTGACCTCGAAGCGATCGAGCTCGAAGGCCGAGATCCGGACCGGCTTCGGCTGCTCGCGGGCCAGCAGCGCGAGCTCGTGCTTGCAGGCATCGAGCGACCGATGATCGATGTCGCCGCAGATCGCGAGCGCGTCGCTGACCTCGTCGTCGTGACTGCCCATCTCGAACGTCGCGCCCGGGATGTGCACCATGTTCGACTCGGGCAGCACCGGCTTCGCCGCCGGCCGCGTGTGCGCGCGCACCATCACGGCGATGAAGCTACCGACGAGCGCCGCGAGCAGCAGCATGCCGGCGATCCATAGCGGCTTCGTCGGGACCTTCGGCTTCGGCCGCTGCACGGACAGGCTCGATCGCGAGCCGACCTGCCACTCGAGAAACGTCACGAGCGAGCGCGTCGCGTCTCCGGCGCGGATCGCGGTCGGGTCGCCGGGCTCGTGGATGTTGCGGACGTGCGCGGCGATCGACGCCGGCATCGCGTGGCGCTCGACGATCACCTCGAGCAGCTGCTCGACGGTCTTGCTGTCGGACTTGATGCCGTGCTCCTGGCACACGAGCACGAGCGCCTTGCTGCTGATCGAGCGCGCCGATTCGAGGACGCGCTCGGGCTCATCTCGCTCGACGAGCTCGTCGATCGCGACGAGGTCATCGGCGAGCTCCGGCAACCGTCTGCCGAGCGGTGCGATCGAGGCCCGCACCGGCCTAATCTACCTCTTACGGCGCGACGAGGCGGTACGCGTTGCGCGCGCCGTTGTACCCGAACACCCGGACGCTGCCGCCCGCCGGGACGGTCACCTGCTCGGTGTCCGACGTGCCCTCGCTCGCGCCGACCCGGGTCCCCGACGCGTCGAACGCGACGAGATCGAGGTCGCCGGACGCGTGCTGGAACTCGATCCGCACGGTGCCGCCGGCCGCGATCGAGTGCCAGTCCTCGTCGCCGGCGCAGATCTGGAGACCCTCGACGGTGCCGGCCGCCGGCTTCGCCTGCGCCTGCGTGTTGTTCGGCTCCTTCGCGTCGGTGCACTCCGGGGTGCTGCCGCCGAGGTCGAGCGAGCAGTACGCGGTCGCGCCGACGGTCGCCTCGGTATCGCTCGCGACGTCGCGCTGCGTGCACGGCTCGTCCTCGGACCACGCGCGCCAGTCCGCGGCGCGGCCGAGCAGCATCGCGTGCGCCGCCCACATCTGATAGCCGTCCTGGCGCGACTTGAACACGGTCGGCGCCGTGCACCGGCTCGCGGCCTCGTCGGCGGCGAGGTCCGCGCGGGCCTTGTTCATGATGATGTCGTACATCGCCGACGTCGACGAGTTCCAGCAGCACGTCTTCGACTTCGCGTAGTCGAGCTTCGCGAACACGTAGTCGTCGAGCTCGCGATACTGCGCGTCGACGTCGGCGACCGACTGGCCGAACGCGCGCCGCGACAGCTCGTACAGCGACGCGAACGCCTGCTCGCGACGCTCGCGCGCCGAGCACGATGCCGGGAACTGCGCGAGGTGATGCCGCGCCTCGGTGATCTGCTGGAGCAGCTCGGTGCGCTGCTGCTCGGGCGCGACCTGACCCAGGATCTGCTCGAACCGCGCCGGCCGCGCACCGATCCGCGTGTAGTCGGTCGAGTTGATCCAGCTCGCCTCGTCGGCGGCCATCCACGTGTTCGTCCAGTAGCCGTTGACGTTCTTCGTGACGCGGAACCGCTTCACGCCGCCGCCGAGCTTCGCGTACGGCTCGCCCTCGCTGCTGAGCCCCGCGCCGCCGGTGTAGTCGCTCGTGAAGTAGCTCTTCGACGACTGCCCGCTCTGGCGCACGCCCTGGCGGCGCGGCATCGAGCCGGAGATCGTCGTGACGTCCTTGCTACCACCCGGCAGCGGCGCGACTTCCTTGACGACGAGCGTGTGGCCGATGCCGACGCGCTGCCAGCGCTCGATCAGCACGTCGCCGGTGCGCACGGTGTCGGGCACGATGTTGTAGGCGTTCGACGGATCCGCGAGGTTGACCGAGCCGAGGTAGTCGAGCGCGAGCACCGTGAAGTAGCCGACGCGCTTGTTCAGGTGGATCTCGTCGAGGTACGCGCCGAAGTGCGCGTCCGCCGCGATCATCGGCTGCAGATCCTCGCCGCCGGCGATCCGCTTGCCGCGCAGCGTGGCGTCCTTCGGCCAGTTCTGCATCCAGTCGGTCGAGCTCGTGTAGTCCTTGTACTGGATCCCGAACTCGGGCGACTGCGCGTAGCGGCCATCCGCGGTGCGCACGCCGTTGTGACCGAAGAACACGCGGCGGCCCTGGCTGTCCTGGGCCTCGAAGAACAGCGGCAGCTCGTACCACGCGGAGAACGTGATGCGGAGGAACAGCGCGGTCTCGGCGCACTCGAGCACCGGCGACGGCAGCGTCTTGCCACCCCACGGCGTCGTCAGCTCGATCGTCTGCGAGAACCCGTCAACCGTCGGGATCCAGCGCATCGACTCGATCCACTTCACGTACTTCTGATCCCAGGTCAGGCCGCTGTTCGCCGGCCACGCGATGCCGGCCGCCTTCGCCGCGGGCGTATCGGTGTCTTCCCACCGGTTGCGTGCGGTCCAGACCTGCGTCCGCGACGTGTCGGTCGCGACGAGCAGGCCCTTGCGAAGCTCGGAGTCCTCCTTGCCCGGCGGCGGCATGGGCTGCATCGGCCCTTCCATGCCCCACTCTTCGTCGGGATCGAGACCGTCGTCCGTACAGGACGCGGCGAACAGGCAGAGCATCAGGACGGCCAGCTTGCGCATGGGCGCGGCGTGAGCATCCGGCGTGCCGATGGATCGCGACCAGCAGACGCGAGGTTGCACCCGGCTTTCGACTCCCCAGCAACCCGAGTGGCCATGCCGCTGGACACCGTGATCGTTCCGGTCTTCACACGAATTGCGCACGACCGCGCGCGTTCGCTTGATTCTCGCAACCGTTCGGCGCTCGCGTTGTCCGACGGGCTGAATTCTCGATGCGCCTGCCCGACGCGGGTGCACCGAGCCTGACCGCGAGGGCACCATGACGGTACGCGCCTGGCTGGGATCGATCTGCGCGCTGTTGTTTCTGTATGCCGCCCCCGGGTTTGCCGCCGGGACCCCCGGCAAGACCACCGAAGGCCGGCTCGCGACAAGGCACGACGGCAAGATCGTCGACGTCCCGCTCGAGCACACCGAGGTCGCGGTCCGGATCGAAGGCCCGCTCGCCGAGACGACCGTCACCCAGCGGTTTCGCAACCCGTACACGACCAAGATCGAGGCGGTCTATCTGTTCCCGCTGCCAACCGGCGCCGCGGTTAACGATCTATCGATCACGAGCGGCACGACCCGGATCCACGGCACGATCCAGGAGCGCGCGAAGGCGCAGCAGATCTACACCGCGGCGCGCAAGCAGGGCCTCGTCGCCGCGCTGCTGACCCAGGAGCGCGCGAACCTGTTCACGCAGCAGGTGGCGAACCTCGAGCCCGGCGCGGTGATCGAGGTCCAGCTGCGCTACGTCCAGCGGCTCGACTACGAGGACGGCGGCTACACGCTCGTGTTCCCGATGGTCGCGCCGCCGCGCTACCTGCCGGCCCAGGTGAAGGACCAGGCCGCGACGGTGAACGCGCCGACGTTGCCGCCCGGGCTGCGGAGCTCGCACGACATCGGCCTCGCGGTCGAGCTCGACGCCGGGGTTGCGATCCAGAACATCACGTCGACGTCGCACCAGATCGTCGTCGACCACCAGGCACCGGCGCGCGCCCGCGTCCGGATCGCCGCCGGCGACACGATCCCGAACAAGGACTTCATCCTGCATTATCAGGTCGCGGGCCCGGCGCCGCAGTTCGGTCTCGTCGCGCACCGCGATGCCGGCACCGGCAGCTTCCTGCTGCTCGCCGAGCCGCCCGCCGGCGCGGTGCCCGCGCAGATCGCGCCGCGCGAGATCGTGTTCGTGCTCGACACGTCATCGTCGATGCGCGGCGCGCCGCTCGCGAAGGCGAAGGAGCTGATCCGGCAGACGCTGTGGTCGCTGCGGCCCGACGACACGTTCCAGATCGTCCGGTTCGCGGACAAGGCGAGCGCGCTCGGTCCCGGGCCGATCGCGAGCAAGCCGGAGAACGTCGAGCTCGCGCTCGGCTGGCTCGCGAAGCTCGAAGCCGGCGGCACGACCGAGATCCTGACCGGGCTCGAGACCGCGCTCGCGGTGCCACACGATCCGCTGCGGTTGCGGATCGTCGCGTTCGTCACCGACGGCTACGTCGGCAACGAGGACGAGATCCTCGCGCGCGTCGGCAAGCATGTCGGCACGACGCGGCTGTTCGCGTTCGGCGTCGGCTCGGCGGTCAACCGCTACCTGCTCGAGGAGATGGCGACGATCGGCCGCGGCGCCGTGCAGGTCGTGCGGCCGGACGAGGACACGACCTCGACGGTCGCGCGATTCGTGAAGCGGATCGACGCACCGGTGTTGACCGATGTCGCGATCGACTGGGGCAAGCTGCCGGTCGCCGACGTCACGCCGGCCGCGATCCCGGATCTGTTCGTCGGTCAGCCGCTCGTGCTCGCCGGCCACTACCGCGCGGGCGCGTCCGGCACGATCACGATCCGCGGCAAGCAGGGCACGCGCGACGTCCGGTTCGAGGTGCCGGTGACGCTGCCCGAGCGCGACATCGCGCGGCCCGCGGTCGCGACCGTGTGGGCGCGCGCGCGGATCGCCGAGCTGTCGCGCAAGCTGCTGCGGCGCGCGGATCCGGCGGCCGAGCGCGAGATCCTCGCGCTGTCGCTGCAGCATCGCGTGCTGACGCAGTACACCGCGTTCGTCGCGGTCGACGAGTCGCGTGTCACCGCGGGCGGCGAGGCGAAGCGCGTCGCGGTGCCGGTCGAGGTGCCCGACGCGGCGCGCGCGATCCAGAGCGGCGGCAGCTACGGCTACGGATCGATCGGCGTCGGCTCGTACGGCACGATCGGTCACGGCAGTGGGATCGGTTATGGCTACGGCGTCGGCGGCGGGGGTGGCTCTCTGCAGGGTCGCGCGGTCGCGGCACCGACGGTCGTGATCGCGCAGCCGATGGTCGTCGGCTCGCTCGATAGCTCGATGATCAAGCGCTACGTCAAGCGCCAGATCAACCAGGTTCGCTACTGCTACGAGAAGCAGCTGCTGCAGCAACCCGGGCTCGCGGGCACGGTGACCGTGACGTTCGTGATCCAGCCGACCGGCAGCGTCAGCACGGCGACCGCGACCGGGCTCGACAAGGAGGTCGCGCAATGCGTCGCCGAGGTCGTCAAGCGGATCGAGTTCCCGAAGGTCGAGAGCAGCGACGGCATCATCCAGGTCAATTACCCGTTCACGTTCAAGCCGGCAGGAGCGCCATGAGAGTCCTCCCCTTGCTCGGCGTGCTCGCCGCGTGCGGTGCACCCGAATCCGATCGTTCGCCCGAGCCGGCGCCGCCGCCAGCGACGACGCCCGAGCCACCCGCGCCGCGCCCCGCGCCCGGCCTCGATCTCAGTGGCCCGATCGCACCCGCGGATCCCGGCGCGCCCGCGCCGCGCAAGCCGGCCGTGCCGCTCGAGCTCACCGCGGACCGCGCGATCGTGAAGGTCAGCGTGCCGATTCCGCCGCACGGTGGCGCGGTCGGCTTCACGTTCGCCGACGATCGCCCGGGCTGGGTCGCGCGGATCCCGGACTCGCGGCAGCTGCCCGCGGTCGCGTACGGCCAGGGCAAGATCTTCGTCTCCGGCGGCTTCGAGTCGGTCAGCTTCTACGCGCTCGACGCGACGACCGGTCACCTCGAGTGGGCGACGACCGCGCTCGAGGACAACGGGCCGACCGCGCCGGTGATCGACGGCGACGACGTGCTGTTCAACACCGAGAGCTGCACGCTGTTCGCGCTCGACGCGCGCACCGGCAAGCGCAGGTGGTTCCACTACCTCGGCGACCCGACGCTCGCGCAGATCGCGGTCGCCGACGGCGTCGTGTACTCGGCGCATCCCGACGCCGACACGGGCGGGCCGTACGCGCTGTCGGCGTTTCGGGTCAAGAGCGGCACGCGGGTGTGGTCGCGCGCGCTCGACGGCGAGCTGCTCGTGACGCCGGTGATCGCCGGCGACGCCGTGTACGCGTCGACGCTCGCGGGCTCGACGTACCGCTTCGATCGCAAGACCGGCAAGCTCGTGTGGCGGCGCGCGCTGCAGGCGACGACCGCGCCGTGGGTCGCCGGCGAGGAGCTGTTCGTCAGCCGGCGCCGCGGCGGCAAGGAGCAGCAGATCGTCGTCGACACCGCGACCGGCAAGGTGCTGCGCGAGCACACCGCGAGCACCGGCTCCTACTTCGCCGACGTCCCGGTGCCCGGCGACGACTGGAAGAAGATCTGGGCGTTCGAGGGGTCGCGCCCGGTGGTCGATCACGGCGTGCGCTACGTCGCGATGGGCAGCGATGTCCACGCGAGCGACGCGAACAACGGCGAGGCGATCTGGCACCGCCGCTACGACGCGAAGTCGGGCGCGCGCCAGCTCGGCTCGGTCGCGCTCGCCGGCTCGACGCTCGTGACCGCGACCCGCGACGGCAAGGTGTTCGGGCTCGACGTCGACACCGGGTTCACGCTGTGGTCGTACGACATCGGCCATCGCATGATCGCCGAGCCGGTGATCGCGCAGGGCTGGCTGTACGCGCCGACCGAGGACGGCTACGTCGTCGCGCTCAACGTCGCGGACAAGTCGCTCGACGGCTGGCACATGTTCGGCGGCAACCCGCAGAAGAACGGCGCGATCCAGCCGGTCGTGCCGCCGCCGGTCGAGGGCGTGCCGCCGCCGGCGCCACCGGCGACGACGACTTCGATGCCGACCACGGGCGCGAGCATCGCGGACGGTGCGCGCGATCAGCTGACCGTGATGTTCGAGCAGGCGCGCGACGCCGAGATCGCGGCGACCAAGGCGCGCCGGCTAGAGCCGGTGAAGTTGCAAGACGACTGTCTGACGAACGTGTTCTGCGAGTGACATACTCGATCGCGTGAATACGAGCGCGCTCGGTCTGGTGTTCCTCGTCGCGTGCGGTAGCGGCTCCTCGGCACCACCGACCGCACCGCCGACCGCCGCCGACTGGAGCGAGGCGGTCGCCGGCCTGCGCGTCAGCCTCGCGGTCCCGGCGACCGTGTCGGCGTCGACGAAGGAGGTCGAGGCGACGATCACGCTGCGGAACGACACCGACGAGCCGATGCGCGTGCTCGTCGTGAGGCCGGAGATCTTTCGCGCGAACATCAGCTCGCTGCGCGTCTGGCAGGCCGACCACGTCGTGTCGCTGCAGCCCGATCCGCACCCGCATGGCTACCTCGTCACCGAGGACGACTTCCCGCAGATCGCGCCGCACGCGACGTACTCGTACAAGCAGACGCTGCGCATCGACGGCGCGCTCGCGACACCCGGCGACTACGAGGTCGAGCTGCTGCTCGAGAACCAGAACAAGCGGTGGCCCGGCGGCGTGCAGACGCTCGACGGTCCGACGAAGCCCCTGTTCGGCGGCACCGACGTCCCCGGGATGTGGGTCGGCAAGCTGACGTCGCAGCGCCGCCGGTTCAGCGTGCGCGCGTGACCGTGTAGCCGGCGGCCTCGAGCAGCGCGGGCAACCCGTGCTCGCCGGCGAGGTGACCGAGCCCGACCGCGACGAACGCGCCGCCCTGCGCGAGCTGCGCCTCGAGCGCGGGCAGCCACGCGCGGTTGCGATCGACGAGCAGCTTCTCGGTCGCCGGGATCACGAGCAGCTTCTGCATCGCCGCGAGGTCGCCGGTCGCGTACACCGCCTTCAGCTGCGCGAGCTCGCAGCGCATCGTCTTGCGCGCGTGGATCGCCTGCTGGAGATCCGCGACGCCGACGCTGTCCGCGAGTGCCCGCAGCTGATCCTCCCAGCGCTCGAGCGGCTCGACGGTCATCCCGCGCCCGCGGGCCCGGCGGGCGAGCGCGAAGTCCATCGTCGGCGACGGCGACGGCGCGATCGTCTCGGTCAGCCGCGCCATCGCGTACCACGGCCGCGCGCGCTTCAGATCGTCCTCCTTGATCACGCCGTCGAGCGCGTCGCGGAGGTCGTACCAGTCGTCGCTCGGCAGCTGCTGATCGAGGCCCTTGCCGCGCGGTAGCTTCGCGAGCTCGACCGTGGTCTCGCGATCCGGCTCGGTGTCGCCGAGCTCGGACAGAAAGTGCGGCGAGCTCTCGAGCGCCGCCCACGCGGCCGGTGGCACGTCGGCCTCGCCGGCGTTGTGGATCGTGCCGTACAGCCAGACGACCGGGCCGTCGGCCTTCTGCACCTTCCACAGAAACGGCGGCGCCGAGGCCGGGCGCGGCACGACGGGACATGCCGGCGCGGAGCCACACGCGGCGAGCACCGCGAGGATCCAGACCACCAGCGAGCGCATGCCGCATCCTGACGCAATTCGCGCAGCCGCGCTGGGCAACTTGCCCAGCGACCCGTCGGCCCGCGAGCCGACTCGCGCAGTTGACGGCGGCACACCGCGTGCTCGTGCCCGTCGCCATGAAGCAATTCCTCGCAAGCTGTCTGTTCCTCGTCGCGTTCGCGGCCACCGCGGTCGCCGACGACGCCCCGAAGCACCCCGAGATGTGGATGTTCGATTCGAAGCCGATCACCGCGACCGCGCCCGCGAAGGGCAAGGCGTCGTTCAAGATCGCGAGCGACCATCTCTACGCGCGCGTGTTCTACGACCGTCCGATCAAGGAGGTCTTCAGCCTGACGCCGGAGAAGTACAACCTCCACGTCTACGAGGCCGTCGTCGGCAGCGGCACGGCGTACGACCACATCGATCTGTGGATCGCGAAGAAGGACTTCGACAACAAGTGGATCGATCTCGAGATCTTCCCGGATCCCGCGACCGCGAAGACGAAGTTCGGCGAGCACGACCGGCCGTTTCACTATGCATTCGCCTACGCGAAGGGCCTGACGGGACCGCAGCAGGTCTACTTCAGCATCGGCGCGCAGGCCGACAAGGACGAGCGCGCGGCGGTCGTCGCGGTCGACTTCACCGGCCTCGACGCAGACAAGCTCGTCGCCGACGCGAAGGCGACCGCGGAATCCGGCAAGAAGGCGTTCGCGTCGAACTTCGGGCTGCCGAAGCCGGGCAGCCTGCACAGCGCGGCGCTCGCGAAGCAGACCGAGGCGATGACGAAGAAGCTCGGCAGCAAGGACATCGCGCAGGTCAAGGTGATCTTCACCGCCGATGCCTGGGAGCTCGAGCGCAACGACCTCACCGGCCGCATCCTGTCGCGCGTCGCCGATGCGTCGGTCGTGATCAAGGACAAGCAGGGCGTGTGCACGCTCGACACCGGGCTCGTGCGGCAGTCGTACGTCGGCGGCAAGTTCCGGGCGCCGGGCGAGTGGGCGAACACCGCGTCGACTCCGCAACAGATCGACTGCGCGAAGGCGTTTCGCTAGATTGTCGCGATGGCCGACGACAGCACGCTGACGACGAGCGACGCGCCCGTCGCGGTCCCGGCGTCGCTGGTGCTCGTGCTGTCGTCGTCGCATGCGCCGGTGCGAACCGCGTCCCTGCCCGCCCGAGGTGTCGTGTCGATCGGAAGAAGCAGCGACAACACGATCGTCGTCGACGATCCCTCGCTCTCGCGGCGCCACGCGAGCGTCCGCGTGCCGGAGCTCGTCATCGTCGATCACGCGAGCCGCAACGGCACGTGGATCGGCGACACGCGCGTGGCGCCCGAGGTCGAGACGCCGCTCGCGCTCGGCCGCGCGTTCCGGATCGGCCAGGTCAGCTGCGTCGTCGTCCGCGTCGGCGCGATCGACCGTGGCCTGCTCCGCCAGCTCGACCTGCTGCTCGCGCGCGCCCGCGATGCCGGCACGAGCGTCGCGCTCGTCCGCATGGCCGCACCCGCGACGGCCCCGGCGTGGACCGCGGCACCCGGCACCGTGCTGCTCGCGCAGACCGCCGATGGCTGGCTCGCGGCGATCACCGGCGCGCGCGCGGCGGTGACCGAGGCGATCGGCAAGCTCGCCGAGCGAGACCTCGGCGTGGCGGTCTATCCCGATGCGGGTACGAGCGCGAGCGAGCTGTTCCTCGCGGTCGAGCGCGATCGCCAGCGTCGCGGCGGCGCGAGCCCCGGCCCGATCGACGATCTGTACGCGCTCGTCGAGCGCGTCGCGCGCAGCGCGGTCAGCGTGCTGATCCAGGGCGAGACCGGCGTCGGCAAGGAGGTGCTCGCGAGCCTGCTGCATCGCCGGTCGCCGCGTGCGGCCGCGCCGCTCGTCACGATCAACTGCGCCGCGGTGACGCCGAGCCTGTTCGAGAGCCAGATGTTCGGCCACGAGAAGGGTGCGTTCACCGGCGCGGTCGACACCCAGATCGGGCTGATCGAATCCGCGCACGGCGGCACGCTGTTCCTCGACGAGGTCGCGGATCTGCCGCTCGAGCTGCAGGCGAAGCTGCTGCGCGTGATCGAGGACCGCGTCGTCACGCGCGTCGGCGCGACGAAGGGTCAGCAGGTCGACGTGCGGTTCGTCGCCGCGACCAACGAGTCGCTGCACAAGCGCGTCGAGTCCGGGCAGTTCCGCGCCGACCTCTACTTCCGGCTCGCCGGCGTCACGATGCACATCCCGCCGCTGCGCGAGCGCACCGACGAGATCGAGGCGCTCGCCGAGCTGTTCGCGATGCGGATCGCCGAGACCACGCGCGGCGAGCCGCCCGCGCTGTCCGCCGCGGCGCTCGAGCGCCTGCGCAGCTACCGCTGGCCCGGCAACATCCGGCAGCTGCGCAACGTGATCGAGCGCGCGGTGCTGCTGTGCGACGGCCCGACGATCCTGCCGGAGCACCTGACGTTCGACGAGGCTCCCGGCGAGCGCGAGCCGGCAGCGCCGCCACCGCTGCCCGACGGCCCGCTCGATCCGGACAACGCGGACCACGTGCTCGCCGCGCTCGCGAGCTGCGCCGGCAACCAGACGCGCGCCGCCCGCCTGCTCGGCATCTCGCGCAACACGTTGCTCGCGCGCCTCGATCAGTTCGGGCTGCCGCGTCCCCGGAAGAAAGAGTAGCTGCCCACTTCTCGGCTTGAGCGATCGGGTCCGCGATGCCATCGTCGACGCCGTGTCCGAGCGCGACGATCGCCCCGACGCGGCGACTACGCCGAGTACGCGCGCGACCGCGCCGACCGTGCCGGCGGACGCGAGCGACCTCGCCTCGTTCGACGGCGGCAAGGCCGGCCGCTACCTGCTGCTGCGCGAGATCGGGCGCGGCGCGATGGGCCACGTCTACGCCGGCTTCGATCCCGATCTCGGCCGCCGCGTCGCGGTCAAGCTCGTGCCCGACGCCAGCCATGTCTTCGCGCGCTACCTGATGCAGGAGGCGCGCATGCTCGCGTCGCTATCGCATCCGAACATCGTGCCGGTGTTCGACATCGGCGAGGACGGCGATCGCGTGTTCATCGTGATGGAGCTCGTCGACGGCGTCTCGCTCGCGGACTGGCTCGCCGCATCGCCGCGGTCGCCACGCGACATCGTGCGCGTGTGGTGCGCCGCCGGTCGCGGCCTCGCCGCCGCGCATGCCGCCGGCGTCATCCATCGCGACGTCAAGGCGAGCAACGTCCTCATCTCGCACGACGGCCACGTGCGCGTCGCCGACTTCGGCCTCGCCCGGCCGACCGCGGACGCGAGCGATCCGTCGATCGAAGGCACGCGCGGCTACATGGCGCCCGAGGTGTTCGAGCGCGGGGTCGCGTCCGAGGCCGCGGATCAGTACGCGTACTGCGTGTCGCTGTTCCACGCGCTGACCGGGCGCTACCCCGCCGGCGGCGGCGTCGACGACGCGCGGATCCCGCGCCGGATCCGCAAGCTGCTGCAGCGCGGCCTCGCCGAGGATCCGGCCGCACGCTGGCCGTCGATCGCCGAGCTCGTCGACGCGCTCGAGCGCACGCAGCGCATCCGCCGCGTGCAATGGCTCGCCGCTGGCACCGCCGTGGTCGGACTCGCGGGATACGCGCTGTGGCCTGCCGGCACGGCAGCGTCGTCGTGCGAGGTGCCGGCCGCGCTCGTCGACCGCTACCTGCCACACGGCGCGCGCGCGCGGCTCGCCGCCTCGATCCACACCGTGCCCGCCGGCGATCCGCTCGCGACGCAGGTCGAGCTGCTGCTGACGCGCAGCCTCGCGAGCTGGACCTCGCGCTACGAGCGGGACTGCGCGGTACCGATGCGCGCGCGCTGCCTCGAGGGGAAGCTCGGCGAGCTCGCGACGCTCGTCGAGGACGCGAGCACCGCCGGCGACAAGACGCTGTTCGACGTGCCGCTCCAGATCTCCGGCTGGTCCGACGAGCTCGCGCTGTGCGCGACCGAGCCCGCGACCGCCGGCGAGTCGCGCGAGTACCGCTCCGCGATGGCGCGCTCGCGCTCCCTCGCCCGGCTCGGCCGGTTCCGCGAGGCGACCGTCGCCGCGGATCGCGCGATCACGCTCGCGCACGATCCGCGCAGCGCGATCCGCGCCCGCGTCCGCAAGCTGCTGCTCGTCGAGCCGCCGGACCTCGCGGGCTTCACGCAGCTCCATAGCGAGGCGCTCGCGCTCCACGATCCCGAGACCACCGGCCTCGTCGCCGCCGCCGCGGCGCAGACGTGCTTCGAGCTGCCCGGCACGCCGTGCGCCCGCGAGTGGACCGACAGGCTCGCCGACGTCGTCACGAAGCTGCCACCGGACGCGACCGCCGGCGATCTGCGCGCGAACCTCTCGGGGCTGCGCGCCGACCTCGCCCGCGCCGACGGCAACTACGAGCTCGCGGTCGCGATGTACCAGGACGAGCTGCGCCAGATCGAGGCACTGCACGGCGACAAGAGCTTCGATCTGCTCGCGTCGCTCGCGGGGCTGTCGAGCGTGTTGATCCCGCTGCGCCGGTACGACGAGGCGGTCGCCGCCGCCGCGCGCGCCGACGCGATCAGCGTGTACTGGCTCGGCGAGCAGCACCCGAACCGCGCGACCGCGCTCGGCCAGCTCGGCGCGGCGAAGCTCAAGGCCGGCGATGGCGCGGGCGCGATCGCCGATCTCGAGCGCGCGGTCGCGATGCGCGTCCAGCTCGAAGGCCTCGACTCGCCGCGCCTCGTCAGCATGTACAACAACCTCGCCGCCGCGTATCAGAGCCAGGGCAAGCCAGCCTCGTCGCTCGCGCTGCTCGATCGCGCGCTCGCGCTGTACGCCAAGCCCGATGTCGATCACCTGAACGAGCTCTCGACGCTGCGCAACGCCGCCGTCGTCGCGGGCCTGCTCGGCCGCGCCGACGCCCGCGCGCGCGTCGACCGGCTGTTCGAGGTCGCGGGCCGCCGGCTCGCCGACGACCACCCGGACTGGGCGCTGCTCTACCAGACGCGCGGCTCGATCGAGCTGCGGGCCGGCGAGCTCGCCGCAGCCGAGGCCGACCTCCGGCAGTCGCTCACCCGCCTCGAGCGGCTCGGCGCGCGCACCGGGCCCGACCAGGCCACCTCGCGCGGCTACCTCGCGCTGCTCCACCTGCGGCGCCACGAGGTCGCGGACGCCGAGCACGAGATCGGTCGCGCGCTCGACACGACCACGCTCAGTCCGTCGAGCGTCCGTCGCGCGTGGCTCGAGGAGCTCGCGGCCGAGGTCGCGATCGCGCGCGGCAAGGACGCGATCGCGCGCGACAAGCTCGCCCGGATCGCGCCGCTCGTCGACAAGGGCCAGCTCTCCGCCGATCCGCGCGTGGTCGCGCACTATCACCTGCTGCTCGCGACGCTCGCCCAGCGCGCGCGCGATCCGCGCACCGAGAGCGCCGAGCGCATCGAGGCCGCATCCGCACTGCGCGCCGCCGAGATCGACGAGTCCACGATGTGGCAGGATTGCGCGATCTGCACGCGCGCGCCGTGATGCTCGGGGTGCGGTCGTGGTTACAGCGTAACCGCGAGCCGTGACACGGCGTCGTAAGGGGGCGTGACGACCAAGGGCATCTTGCTCGCCGGTGGCAGCGGCACCCGGCTGCATCCGCTGACCACGGTGGTGTCGAAGCAGCTGCTGCCGGTCTACGACAAACCGCTCGTCCACTACCCGCTCGCGACGCTGATGCTCGCCGGGATCCGCGAGATCCTCGTGATCTCGACCCCGCACGATCTGCCGCGGTTTCGCGACCTGCTCGGCGATGGCAGCCAGTGGGGCCTCGCGCTGTCGTACGCCGAGCAACCGAGGCCCGAGGGCATCGCGCAGGCGATCGCGATCGGCGAGCGGTTCATCGGCGATGACAGCGTCGCGCTGATTCTCGGTGACAACATCTTCTACGGCCAGGGCCTCGGCACCGAGCTCGCGCGCGACGTCGCGACGAACGACGGCGCGACCGTGTTCGTGTACCCGGTGCGCGATCCCGAGCGCTACGGCGTTGCGGAGCTCGACGCGCGCGGACGCGTGGTCGACATCGTCGAGAAGCCGCGCCGCCCGAAGTCGAACCTCGCCGTCACCGGGCTCTACATCTACGATCAGCGCGTCGTCGACATCGTGCGCGAGCTCCGGCCGTCCGCGCGCGGCGAGCTCGAGATCACCGACGTCAACGTCGCGTACCTGCGCTCGGGCCGGCTGCGCGCACGCGTGCTGTCGCGCGGGACCGCGTGGCTCGACACCGGCACGCACGACGCGCTGCTCGAGGCGGCGAGCTATGTCGCGGTCGTCGAGAAGCGCCAGGGCCTGAAGATCAGCTGCGTCGAGGAGATCGCGTATCGCCTCGGCTACATCGATGGCGAGCAGCTGCGCCGCCACGTCGCCGCGTGCAAGGGCAGCGACTACGCGCGCTACTTGCTCGGTGTGCTCGGAGAGTCGCCGTGAAGAAGCTGCCGACCACGCTGCCGGGCGTCGTGCTGCTCGAGCTCGACGTGTTCGAGGACGAGCGAGGACGGTTCGTCGAGACGTTCCATCGCGAGCGCTACACGGCCGCGGGCGTCGCGGTCGGGCTCGAGCTCGTGCAGGACAACTTCTCGTCGTCGGCCGCAGGCACGCTGCGCGGGCTGCACTACCAGCTGGCGCGTCCGCAGGGCAAGCTCGTCCACGTCACGCGCGGCGAGGTGTTCGACGTCGCCGTCGACATCCGGCGCGGCTCGCCGACGTTCGGCTCGACGTACGGCGTCGTGCTGTCGGCGGCGAACCATCGCCAGCTGTGGATCCCACCGGGGTTCGCGCACGGGTTCGTCGCGCTCGGCGATGCCGACGTCGCGTACAAGTGCAGCGCGCACTACGACCGCGACGACGACCGCGCGCTCCGGTGGGACGATCCGGAGCTCGCGATCGAGTGGCCGCTGCACGGCGCGCCCCGGCTGTCGGCGCGAGACGCGAGCGCGCCCCGGCTTCGCGAGGCCGAGCTCCCGAGGTGCGTGCCGTGAAGGTGCTCGTCACCGGCGGGCGCGGTCAGCTCGGGCGCAGCTTGCTGCGCGTCGGCACGCGGCGCGGCGATGTCGTGCACGCGCTCGGGTCCGACGTGCTCGACGTGACGCGCCGCGAGCAGATCGCCGAGGCGCTGCTCGTGTACCGGCCGGACGTCGTGATCCATGCGGCGGCGTTCACGGCGGTCGACCGCGCGGAGATCGAGCGCGAGCGCGCGTTCGCGATCAACCACGCGGGCGCGGCGAACGTGGCGAGCGCGTGCGCGGACGCGGACATGCCACTGCTGCACGTGTCGACGGACTACGTGTTCGACGGCAGCGCGACGCGGCCGTACCGCGAGGACGATCCGGTCGCGCCGATCAACGTTTACGGCGCGAGCAAGGCGGGCGGCGAGCGCGACGTGATCGCGGCCGGTGGCGTGGTCGTGCGAACGGCGTGGCTGTTCGGCGCCGGTGGACCGAGCTTCGTGCACGCGATCCTCGCGCGCGCACGCGTCGACCGCGAGCTGCGCGTGGTCGCCGATCAGCGCGGCTGCCCGACGTGGAGCGACGATCTCGCCGAGGCGCTGCTGCGGCTGGCACGCGAACCGGCACGCGAGAGCGTGTATCACGCGTGCGGCGCAGAGCCGACGACGTGGTACGGGCTCGCATCCGCGATCGTCGAGGAGGCCCGGCGCCATGGTGCGCTCGCGTGCGAGCACGTCGCGCCGATCACGACGGCGGACTATCCGACCGTCGCGCGGCGGCCGGCGTACAGCGTGCTCGACGGCGCGCGGCTCGCGGCGCTCGCGATCACGGTGCCATCGTGGCGCGCCGGGCTGCGCCGCGTGGTCGCCGATGCGCGAGGAGGCGCCTAGATGCGATCGGTCGTCGTCACCGGCGGCGCCGGGTTCATCGGCTGTCACTTCGTGCGCGACCTGCTCGCGGCAGAGCGCGACGTCGAGATCACCGTGCTCGACAAGCTGACGTACGCCGGCAACCGCTATGCGATCGCCGAGCTCGCCGCGGATCCGCGGTTCGCGTTCGCGCACGGCGACATCGCGGATCGCGCGCTCGTCCGCGAGGTTCTGGCGCACGCGCAGCCCGATGTGATCGTGCACTTCGCAGCCGAGAGCCACGTCGATCGGTCGATCGACGCGCCCGCGACGTTCATCGAGACGAACATCGTCGGCACCTTCGCGCTGCTCGAGGAGTGCCGGCGCCACCTCGCGACGAGCGTGCGACGCGAGCTGCGGTTCGTGCACGTGTCGACCGACGAGGTGTTCGGCACGCTCGGTGCGACGGGCGCGTTCGACGAGACGAGCCGCTACGCGCCGCGCTCGCCATATGCGGCATCGAAGGCCGCCGCCGATCACCTCGTCGACGCCTACGTGCACACGTACGGGCTGCCGGCGATCGTCACGAACTGCTCGAACAACTACGGTCCCGGCCAGTACCCCGAGAAGCTGATCCCGCGCGTGATCGCGAGCGCGCTCGCCGGCAAGGTGCTGCCGGTCTACGGCCGCGGCGACAACGTGCGCGACTGGATCCACGTGAGCGATCACTGCGCGGCGCTGCGCGCGGTGATCGCGCGCGGCGAGCTCGGCGCTCACTATGTGATCGGTGCGCGCGCCGAGCGCACGAACCTCGAGATCGTGCACCGGATCTGCGAGCTGCTCGACGACCGGTGGCCGCGCGCGCGCGGCGGCAGCTACCGCGATCAGATCGCGTTCGTCGCCGATCGCCCCGGCCACGACTTCCGGTACGCGATCGATCCGTCGAAGCTCGAGCGCGAGCTCGGCTGGCGTCCGGCGATCGCGCTCGACGACGGCCTGCGCGCGACCGTTGCGTGGTACGCGGACCGCCTCGTCGAGCAGCCGGTCCGCGCGGCGGTGTCGTGATGGCGCGCCTCGTGGTTGCGACGGTCCCGCTGACCGGCCACGTCGAGCCGATGCGCGTCGTCGTCCGCGAGCTCGTCGCGCGCGGCCACGAGGTCACGTGGTACAGCGGCCGCGCGTACGCCGCGACGATCGAGGCGACCGGCGCGCGGTTCGTCGCGGCAAGCCGCGAGCTCGCCGACATCTCGCCACGGCTGCGCGGCATCGTGCGTGTCCAGGCGCAGCTGCAGACGCTGTTCATCGCGCCGGCGGTTGACCAGGCACGCGAGCTCGCGGCGATCGTCGATCGCGAGGCGCCGGACGGCATCGTCGCCGACGCGGCGCACCTCGGCGCGGCGTTCGTCGCCGAGCAGCGCGGGCTGCCGTGGGTCGGGCTCGGGATCAGCGCGCTGATGACGCCGAGCATCGACACCGCGCCGTTCGGCTCGGCACGGCGCCCCGCGCGCGACGGCGAGCCGCGCTGGATCTACCGCCTGCTGAACTGGCTGATCTTTCGCGTCGTGTTCTGGCGCGTGAACCGCGCGTACCGGCGTGCGCGCGTCGCGGCGGGGCTGCCTGCCGGCCGCGGCACGTACTTCGACGTCATGGCGTCGACCCGGTTCCTCCAGCCGACGGTCCCGGCGTTCGAGTACCCGCGCAGTGATCTGCCGCCGCAGGTCGAGATGATCGGGCCGCTGCTGCCACGCGACACCGGCGCGGCGGTGTTGCCGACCTGGTGGGGTGACGTCGCGACCGCGCGCGAGCGCGGCGTGCCGATCGTGCTCGTCACGCAGGGCACGCTCGCGACCGATCCGGACGAGCTGATCGCGCCGGCGCTCGAGGCGCTCGCCGACGAGCCAGTGCTCGTGATCGCGACGACGAGCGCGGCGTTGCCCACGGTGCCGGCGAACGCGCGGATCGCGCCGTTCATCCCGTATGGCCGGCTGTTGCCGAACGTCTCGGTGATGGTCACGAACGGCGGCTACGGCGGCGTGCAGATGGCACTCGCGGCCGGCGTGCCGCTCGTCGTCGCCGGCGGCAGCGAGGAGAAGCCCGAGGTCGCGGCGCGCGTCGCGTGGTCCGGTACCGGGATCGATCTGCGCACCGGCCGGCCGCGCGCGTCCGCGATCCGGCGCGCGGTGCGGCGCGTGCTCGACGAGCGTAGCTACCGCGAGCGCGCGCAGCTGCTGAGCCGCGAGATGGCGCGCCACGATGCGCCGGGCCGCGCGGCCGATCTCATCGAGGAGGCCGTGATGCCGGTGCGCGTGCGACAGGCGGTCGCGTCGTGAGGGCCGTGCTCGCGCTCGCCCTGGTCGCGACCGGCTGCAGCGGCTGGATCAAGGGTCGCGCCGCCGCGACGACGTACGAGATCCTCGAGCAATCGCAGCGCTCCGCGCGCCGCCTGCCAGACGTCGAGCTCGCGCGGGCCGCGATGCCGAGCGGCATCGTCCAGCTCGAGGCGTTCGCGCTCGCGTATCCCGACCACCGCGGGTTCCGCACGCTGCACGCCGAGAACCTGTGCCAGTACGCGGTCGGCTTCGTGTTCGACGACTGGGAGGACGCGAGCTTGCGCGGCCGCTCCGACGAGGCGCGCCGACTCGCCGCCCGGCTCGGCCCGCTGCTCGACGCCTGCGTCGACGCGAACCTCGCGCTGCTGCCGGCGGCATTGCGCGACGCGCGTGCGCACGGCGGCGACGCGTGGATCGCGCGGCTCGCGGCGGCGCGCCGCGACGAGGTGCCGGCGCTGCTGTGGCTCGCGACGTCGGATGCGGTGAGGCTCGCGCTCGATCCGCTGCGCGGGCTCGGCAAGCTCGACGCGATCGAGCGCACGCTCGCGCGGTGCACCGCGCTCGCACCGGGGTTCCACGACGCCGACGGCGAGCTGCTGCTCGGCGCGCTCGCGGCGGGACGCAGCCGGTTCCTGCGCGGCAGCGACGGCAGCGCGCAGTTCCAGAAGGCGCGGCGCGCGCTCGGCGACGGCGCGCTGATCGTCGACGTGATGTTCGCGCGCAGCGTCGCGGTCGCCCGCCAGGATCGCGCGCTGTTCCAGACGACGCTCGAGCGCGTGCTCGCTGCCGACGTCACGCGGTGGCCGGATCGCCGGCTCGCGAACGAGCTCGCGCGGCGCAAGGCGCAGCGCTACCTCGACGCGATCGAGACGCTCGTGCCGGCCGCGACCGCGCCGCGCTGACGCTCGTCTGGATCAGACCGGCGTGATCTGCGACGGCGAGTCCCAGCTCGTCGACGACGGCGGCGAGTTGCTCGCGAACATGCGCGCGACGGTCGCGAGCAGCTCGCGCGCGGTGTACGGCTTCTCGATCAGCGCCGCGCCCCGCGCGAGGATGTCCTGGAGCTCGGCATCGACCGCGTAGCCGGTCGCTATCAGCACCGGCACCTCGGAGCGCTCGCGCAGCTTCGCGAAGCACTCGGCGCCGCCCATCACCGGCATGCCCATGTCGAGGATCACGAGCCCGATCGCGCTCGCGTGCTGGGCGAACAGCGCGAGCCCCTCGGCGCCATCGGCCGCGACGAGCACGCGGTAGCCCTTGCGCTCGAGCATCCGGCGCGTGCCGTTGCGCACCGTGGCCTCGTCATCGATCACGAGCACCGTGTCCGCACCGGTGACGACGACCGGAGCGGTCGATGCGTCGGCCTCGATCGCGGTGGCCTCGGGCAGCAGCACGGTGAACCGCGAACCGCGGCCGGGCTCGGACGCGACGTGGATCGTGCCGCCGTGCGCCTGCACCACGCCCCACACGAGCGCGAGCCCGAGGCCGGTCCCCTTGCCGACCGGCTTCGTCGTGAAGAACGGCTCGAACAGCCGGCGGCGCGTGACCTCGTCCATGCCGGTGCCGGTATCGGCGACGTGAAACCGCAGGTACGGGCCGGGCGCGACGCCGAGCTCGAGCGCCTCGGTGTCGTCGAGCACGGCGCGATCGGACGCGAGCACGACCGTGCCGCCGTCGGGCATCGCGTCTGCCGCGTTGAGGCACAGGTTGACGATGACCTGGCGCAGCTGCACGCGGTCGCCGTCGAGCATCGCGTTCGCGGTCCCGGAGGCGACGACGAGCGAGACGTTCGCCGGCAGCGTCGGCTGCACGGTCGGCGCGACGTCGGCGATGACGTCCGCCAGGCGCACGCGCTGCTTGCGATACTTGCCGCGCCGGCTGAACGCGAGCAGGCCGCGCGTCAGCTCGCCACCGCGCGTGACCTGATCGAGCAGCTTCTGGACGTGCTCGGCGTCCTCGGGCGCGTCGACGAGGATCGCGTTCGCGTAGTTCGCGATCCCGGCGAGGACGTTGTTCATGTCGTGCGCGATCCCGGCGGCGAGCGTGCCGACCGCCTCGAGGCGCTGCGCGTGCAGCAGGCGATCCTCGAGCTGCGCGCGCTCGGCCTCGGACTTGCGGAGCTCGGCGAGCTTGCGCTCGAGCTCGGCGGCGGCGGCCTGCTCCGCGGTGCGCGACAGCTCGCTGTGGACGAGCGACTGCCGCGCCAGGATCTGGAGCACGACGCCGAACACGGCCGCCGTGCACACGACCGAGCTGTACATCGCGATCGGGTGCGCGTCGCGCACGACGAGCGGCAGGTACGCGGCGAGCGTCGCGACCGCGACCGCGATCGTCATCGGCGTGCTCACGATCATCGCGAGCCCCGCGAGCTCCATCAGCACGAGGATCGCGAGCTGCGGGTTGCCGTTGTCGAGCTGTGACATCAGCGTGCCACCGACCGGCGCGCACCACACGATCGCGCCGGCCCACGGTGCGAAGCGCAGCGGCAGCCGGCGCGTCCACGCGAGCGCGACGAGCACGCCCAGCGTCGCGAGCGCGGCGATGTTGTAGCCGATCGTCAGCGTGCCGATCGGGATGCCGGCGCTGCTGCTCGTTGCGAACGTCCCCGCCATGCCTACGAGCACGATCCAGCCGAGGTTGCGCACGCGCGACGCCGCGACCCGGCGGGACAGCTGGGTGACGATCGCGTCCGCGTGCTCGACGGTGGGCGCGCTCACGCCTGGCTCTCCGCGCGCGCCAGCTCGAGCCGGGTCGACGGCGGCTTCGCGACCGGCAGATACACGGTCACCGTCGTGCCGGCGCCGAGCTCGGACTCGAGCTCGATCGCGCCGTCGTGGCTGCGCGCGATGCCCCACGCGGTCGACAGGCCGAGGCCGCAGCCCTTGCCGAGCTGCTTCGTCGTGAAGAACGGATCGAACACGCGCGCGCGCGTCGGCTGGTCGATGCCGCGCCCGCGATCGATCACGCGGATCCGCACGTACGTGCCGGGACGGATCTCGTGCGGCTCCGCCTGCGCGGCGCCGAGCTCGACGACCGCGGTATCGATCGTGATCGTGCCGCGCGCGGCCATCGCGTCCGCCGCGTTGAGCGCGAGGTTCAGCAGCAGCTGGCCGACCTGCACGACGTCGCACCACACGAGCACGCGCGCATCGAGCTCGAGCTGGAGCTGGATCGTGCGCGGCAGGACGCGCGCCATCAGCTGGCTCGCGTCGCGCACGGTGTCGTCGAGCATGCGCGGCTCGCGCGACTGCGACCCGCCGCGGCTGAACGCGAGCAGGCTGCGCGTCAGCTCGGCGCCGCGGCTGCTCTCGGCGAGGATCACCTCGTAGTCCGGACGGCGGCGCTCGGGAGCGCGGCGCGCGAGCAGCGACGCGATCGTCGTGATGCCGGCCAGGATGTTGTTCATCTCGTGCGCGAGCGACGCGGCGAGCGTACCGGTCGCCTCGATCCGCTGCGTCGCCGCGAGCTGCTCGGACAGTCGCTGGCGCTCGGTGCGCGAGCGCTCGAGCTCCGCGAGCTGCTCGTGCAGGGCGCGCGCGACCTCGACCTGAGCGGCACGCCGCTGCTCCGCCTCGAGCGCCGCCCGCCGGAACGCGACGTGCAGCACGACCGCGAGCACCTCGGCGGCGACGCCGCCGCCGACGTACGCCGGCCAGCCCGGCGCCGCCTGCGAGATCACGAGCGGCAGCCACACGAGGTCGAGCACGATCAGCGAGCCGATCACCCACCGGGTGTCCAGCATCACGACGATGCCGAGGATCTCGACGATCACGAGCAGCGAGAGCCCGGCCTGGTGATCGATCGCGAGCGCCTGCACGGTCGCGCAGCTCACGAGCCACCACGCGACCCCGAGCACGTCGTGCGCGATCCGCCGCGGGATCAGCCCGCGCCATACGGCCACGCTCAGCGTCGCCATCGCGATCGTCAGGATCAGATCGATCGCGAACGAGGTCGGCGACAGCGGAAACCCGACGAGCTCGTCGGCGAACGTGTACCAGCCCAGGCCGAGCGTCAGCAGCGGCGCGAGCACGCGAACGCGGTCGAAGGCAAGAGGTGCGAGCACCTCGGCCTCGGCGAGCTCGCGCGGCTGCGTCATGCCCCGTGGATCGTCCAGCCCCCGAGGATCGCGAGGTTCTCGTGGGGTACGCCCTCGGGTAACCGGCGCCCGAGATCGGCCCCACGCCTACATCGGCCGCGAAGATTCTGTGTAACGACCGGCCCGCTCGCGGCACGTCGAGGCAAAGGAGCCCAGATGACCGTCACCAATGCCCAGTCGGGCACGAACGTCCACGAGATCGCCCCGTCCATCTATCGCATCAGCACGCCGGTCCCGCCGAGCGCGATGCCGGGTGGCTTCACGTTCAACCAGTTCCTGATCGTCGACGACGAGCCGCTGCTGTTCCACACCGGGATGCGCCGGCTATTCCCGCTCGTCCGCGAGGCGGTGGCGCACGTGCTCGGCGACGTCGCCCGGCTGCGCCACGTGGGGTTCTCGCACGTCGAGGCCGACGAGTCCGGCTCGCTCAACGACTGGCTCGCCGCCGCTCCCGCGGCGCAGCCGGTATGCAGCGCGATCGGCGCGATGGTCTCGGTCAACGACCTCGCGGATCGCCCGGCGCGCGGGCTCGTCGATGGCGAGGAGCTCTCGCTCGGTCAGCGCAAGGTCCGGTGGCTCGACGCGCCACACGTGCCGCACAACTGGGAGTGCGGCTATCTGTTCGAGACGACGACGCGGACGCTGCTGTGCGGCGACCTGTTCACGCACGCCGGCGACAGCGTCACGCCGGTGAGCGAGCAAGAAGTCCTCGGACCGGCGCTCGCGCTGTGGCAGGCGATGCCGAGCAGCATCGCCGTCGAGCGCGGGGCCCGCGCGATCCTCGACAAGCTCGCGCGGACCGAGCCGGCGACGCTCGCGCTGATGCACGGCAGCTCGTACCGCGGCGATGGTGCGAAGCTGTTGCGCGGCCTCGCGGATGCGCTCGGCGTCTAGCGCGCGTGGTACGGTGGGCTCCGCATGGGTCCCGCCAGCGATGCTGAGCTCGCTCGCCGGATCGCGGTCGCTCGCGATCCCGACGCCGAAGCCGAGCTGTGCCGGCGGTTCGCGCCGCGGATCCGGCTGTACGGGCTCAAGCACCTGCGCGACGAGGACCGCGCTCGCGACCTCGTGCAGGCCGTGCTCGTCGTCGTGCTGCAGGCGGCGCGCGCCGGTCGCGTCGAGGATCCGGACCGCATCGATCGGTTCGTCCTCGGGACGTGCCGCAACGTCGCGTCGCGGACGCGCCAGCTCGACGCGCGCGCCGAGCCCGCCGAGCCGGCCATGCTCGACGTGGAGACCGTGATGCCGCGGCTCGAGGTGCTCGATCTCGGCGCGCTGCTGCGCTGTCTCGAGCGCGTCGAGGTGCGCGCGCGCACGGTGCTGCACCTGTCGTTCTATCGCGACAAGTCCGCCGACGAGATCGCACAGGTGCTCGAGCTGACCGCCGGCAACGTCCGCGTGATGCGGCACCGCGCGATCGCGCAGCTCCGCGACTGCCTCGGAGTTGGCGCATGACCTGCGCCTCGCCGATCGACCACGAGCGCGTCGTCGCGTACTGGACGGCCGACCTGCCGGCGTCCGAGGTCGCGGCGATCGAGGATCATCTGTTCGGCTGCGCGGCGTGCACGCGCAACGCCGAGGCGATCGCCCGGATCGTCCAGGTGTTCCGCGCCGAGCCGCCGCCGGTGATCTCGCACGCCGACGTCGAGCGGCTGCGCGCCGCGGGCGTCGCGATCGTCGAGAACGCGTTCGCGCCCGGTGCCCGGACGCCGGTCGTGTTCGTGCACGAGGCGGATCTGCTCGTCCACCACCTCGCCGGGCTGCCGCTCGCGGATGCCGAGCGCGTCGAGGTGATCGTCAGCGCGGAATCGGATCCGCGCGTCATGTTTCACGAGCCGTTCGCGCCATTCGATCGCGAGCGCGGCGAGGTGCTGATCGCGTGTCAGCGCCACTTCGAGCTGCTCGGTCCGCCGGATGTCGTGTTCGACGTCCGGGTCCACGCGCCGTCGCGGCCGCCGGTCGAGCTGCGCTATCGCGTGCCGCACGAGTATCCGCGTCAGCGGTAGCCCGCGGCCTGGATCTCGAACAGCTCGGCATAGCGGCCGCCCGCGGCGACGAGCTCGGCGTGCGTGCCGGTCTCGGCGACCTTGCCGTGCTCGAGCACGTAGATCCGATCGGCGACGCGCACGGTCGAGAACCGGTGCGAGATCACGATCGCCATCCGACCGGCGAGCTGCTGCTTGAGCTCGGCAAAGATCTTCGCCTCCGCCTCGGGGTCGAGGTTCGACGTAGGCTCGTCGAGGATCCAGATGTCGGCGCTGCGAAAGATCAGCCGGGACACCGCGAGCCGCTGCCACTCGCCGCCGGACAGCTCGTGGCCACCGTCGAACAGCCGGCCGAGCCTCGACTCGAGGCCTTGCTTGAGACTGTCGACGAGCGGACGCGCGCGACCGGCGTCGAGCGCCGCGAGCACGTCCGGATCGGTCGGCTCGCGCTCGACGCGGCCGAGGTGCACGTTGTCGCGCAGCGTGAACTGGTACTTCGCGAAGTCCTGGAACAGCACGCCGATCCGCGCGCGCAGCTCGGCCGGATCGACATCGCGCAGGTCGACGCCGCCGATCGATACCGAGCCGGCGGTCGGATCGTAGAACCGGTTCAGCAGGTTGACGATCGTGGTCTTGCCGGCGCCGTTCTCGCCGACGAGCGCGATCAGCTCGCCCGGCCGGACCTCGAGATCGATGCCCGCGAGCACGGACTTGCTGCCGCGCGGGTACGTGAACTCGACGCCACGCATCGCGATCCCGGGCGACAGCGTCGTGGGCAGCACGCGCGGGCTGTCCGGAACCCGGACGAGCGGCTCGACGGCAAAGAACGCGAACAGATCGTCGAGGAACGTCGCGTGCTGCTCGAGCTGGAGCAGCGAGCTCGACAGCATGCTCGCCTGCGCGGTGACCGCAGCGAACGCGCCGATCGCCGCCGTCAGATCGCCGGCCGTGAGCTCGCCCGCGAGCCCGCGCGCGGCGACGAAGCCGTACGCGATCGCGAGCGCGACGCCGGTCCCGATGCCGGCGAGCGATGCCGCGAGGCTGCCGCGCCGGTACAGCCGCGCGAGCTTGGCCTCGTGCTCGCCCGCGATCCGATCGTAGCGATCGAGGAAGTGCGCCATCAGGCCGAACGAGCGCAGCTCCTTCGCACCCTCGGTGCCGGCGAGCAGGTCGACCATGTACCAGCGCTCGCGATCCTCGGTCGTGTGCGAGAAGTGGAACTCGTAGATCTTGCGGTTCGTGCGGCGCTGGATCGCGACCCACGGCACGAGCGACACGACCGACAGCGCGACGAGCAGCGGGTGCAGGCTCGCGAGCAACCCGAGCATGCCGACGATGCTGACCGTCGTCGCGACGAGGCCGATCAGCGTGAACGTGAGCTGGCCGGGTCGCCAGCCGACGTCGCGGCGCGCACGCGCCATGCGATCGTGCCAATCCGAGTTGTCGAAGTGGCCGAGGTCGACGGTCGCGGCCTTCGCGACGAACCGCTGCATCGCGTGGCGCTCGACCCGGCGCGAGTACAGCTCCTGCTGGTAAAACCGGATGATCCCGAGCGCGCGGTCCGCCCCGCCGACGAGGCCGAACGCGACGATCGTCGGCATCAGGTCGCCGATGCCGCCGCCCTGCCCCGCCCGTGCGACGATCTGATCCACCAGCTGCTTGCCGAGCCAGATCACGATCGGTGCGAGCAGCGCGGTCACCGTCGCGAACACGGTCATCGCGATCAGGCTGCGCGGGCTCGCATCCCACGCGAGGCGAACGCCGCGCACGAGGTTCTCGCGGACGGCGCGACGTTTCTCCCCCACGCACCGGAGAATAACCGTGGTACGCCGGAGACATGCTCGTTTCGCTCGGTCACCGCACGTCGCGCGACGATGTGATCGACCTGTTGTCGGAATGTCACTTACGGATCCGCAAGTTCATCGGCCTGGCGCGTCAGCTCGCGCGCACGCCGGAGGTACCCGCCGACGAGGCCGCGACCGTCGCGGGTCAGGTCCGGCGCTACTTCGAGCAGGCCTTCCCGCTACACGTCACCGACGAGGACGAGCTGATCTCGCCGTGCCTTGCCGGCCACTCGCCGGACGTCGACGCCGCGCTCGCGACGATGACCGCCGATCACGGCGCCCACGCCGGGGCGGTCGATCGCCTGGTCGCCGCGTGCGCCGCGATCGAGCGCGAGCCGGCGACGCTCGCCGCGCGCGCCGCCGAGCTCGGCGAGGCCGCCGCGGAGCTAACGGCGGTCGTCGAGCCGCACCTCGCGCTCGAGGAGCGCACGATCTTCCCCGCGCTGCGGTCGCTGACCCCCGACGTTCGCGAGCGGGTGCGGACCGCGATGCGCGAGCGGCGTCAGCGCTGACCACGAGAGTTTCGCAGCCGCGACGGTGAGGCTCACCTATGATGCGTGTCGGTCGCGCGTGCCTCGCTAGCCTGCGCTTCGGTGCGTGGCGCGGAGACTTCGATCTTCGACCTGCTGGGTGACAGCGTCGCCTGCTACGAGCTCGATGGCACGATCGCGTACGCGAACCCCGCGACCGCGACGATGCTCGAGCGGCCGCTCGACGAGGTGATCGGCCGTCGCGTCTGGGAGCTCGCGCCCGCGGCGATCGACAGCCCATTCCACGCCGCGTTCCAGCGCGTGGCGAAGACCGGCGTCGGCGAGCACTTCGCGATGCGGTACGAGCCCTGGCAGCGCTGGTTCGATCACCACCTGTACTTGCTGCGCGGGCAGATCTGGGCGATCTCGCGCGACATCACCGAGCAACGGCTCGCCGCCGCGCGGCTCGAGATCCTCGCGACCGCGTCGCGCGTGTTCTCCGAGGCGGTCGTCGAGGCGCCGAGCATGTTCGACGCGATCGCACGCCACGTCGCGGACGTGATCGGCGACCTGTGCTCGATCCGGCTGCTGTCGGCGGACGCGCGCTGGTTCGAGCCGCCGATCGGCCTGTGGGATCCGGATCCCGGCGTGCGCGCGATCCTGCGTGACATCCCGCCGGCGCGCGCGGACGAGGCGGTCGGTCCCGACGTCCTGCGCATGCGTCCGGTCGTGGTGACGCACGCCGATCCCTGCGCGATCGCGGCGCGGCTCGCGCCGACCGGGCGGCGCGCCGCCGTCGAGCAACTCGGGATCCACAGCGTGATCGCGATGCCGCTCCGCGCCCACGGCCGCGCCCTCGGACTCGTCACGCTGTGCCGCCGCCGCGACCGCACGCGCGCGCCGTACAACGATGCCGACGTCAAGCTGCTCGGCGAGCTCGCCGATCGCGCCGCCGCGGTCGTCAGCCAATCGCGCGCCTACCACGAGCTCGCACGCTCGGAGCGCGAGCTGACATCCGAGCGCCACAAGCTCCGCGCGCTGATCGAGGGTGCGCCGTTCGCGGTCGTCGTCTACGAAGGCCCCGCGCACATCACGCGGCTCTCGAACCCCGTGCACGACGCGATGACCGGGCACCGGATCGAGCTCGGCAAGCCGCTCGTCGAGTCGTTGCCCGAGCTCTCGCCGGCGGTGCTGCAGATCCTCGACGAGGTCTACGCGATCGGGCAGTCGCGCACGATGCGCGAGCTCCATTCGCCGCTGCTTCGCGACGGTACGCTGCACGACTGCTGGTTCGACTGCACGTGGCAGGCGCTGCCCGATGCCGACGGCAAGATCCACAGCGTGCTCGCGACCGCGGTCGAGGTCACCGCACACGTCGTCGCGCGGCGCCGGCTCGAGGCCGCGCATGGCCTGCAGGCCGTGATCACCTCGAACGCGAGCCTCGGGCTCGTGCTGATGGACGCGCGCCAGCACTGCACGTTCATGAACCCGGCGGCCGAGCAGATCACCGGCTTCCGGTTCGCCGAGGTCCAGGGCAAGCCGCTGCACGAATTCGTCCACCACACGCGCCCCGATGGCACGCCGTATCCGATCGAGGAGTGTCCGATCGATCGCGCGCTGCCGACGAAGAACCAGGAGCGCGGCGAGGACGTGTTCGTCCACAAGGACGGCCATTTCTATCCGGTCGCGTTCACGGCGTCGCCGATCGTCCAGAACGGCATACCGGTCGGCACGGTGATCGAGGTGCGGGACACGACCGCCGAGAAGGCGGCGGAGCGCGAGCGCGAGCGCATCCTCGCCGAGCTGCGCACCTCGATCGCCGCCCGCGACGAGTTCCTGTCGATCGCCGCCCACGAGCTGCGCACGCCGCTGACCACGCTCGAGCTCCAGCTCGACAGCCTGCAGCGCGTGTGGAACGGCGGCGGCAACGGCGACACCGAGAAGCTGCGCGCGAAGACCGCGCTCGCGTCGCGCCAGGTCGAGCGCCTGACCGCGCTCGTCGAGAGCTTGCTCGACGTCTCGCGCATCGCGACCGGCCGCATCCAGCTCGAGCTCGCGGACGTCGATCTCGCCGCGGTCGTGCGCGAGGCGATCGAGCGGCTCGAGGGTCAGGCCGCGCGCGCCGGCACCCAGGTCCGGGTGACCGCACCCGCGTCATTGCACGGCGTGTGGGACCGGGCGCGGCTCGAGCAGGTGCTGACGAACCTGCTCACGAACGCGATCAAGTACGGCGGCAAGCAGCCGATCGATGTCGAGCTCCACGCCGACGCGCGCGACGTCACGCTCGTCGTCCGCGACGGCGGGATCGGCATCTCCGACGAGGATCTCGGCCGGATCTTCGGTCGGTTCGAGCGCGCGGTGTCATCGCGCCACTACGGCGGTCTCGGGCTCGGGCTCTACATCGCGCACCAGATCGTGCGCGCGCATGGCGGCTCGATCGAGGTCCTGAGCACGCCGGGTCACGGCTCGACGTTCACCGTGCGGCTGCCGCGCCACGCGTCCCGTGCCGACGAGATCGCCGCCCACGCCTGACGATCAGGGCAGGACGATGCGGCCGGGCGCGCGCTGCGTGCCGTCCTGCGTGTGACACGAGTTGCAGTCGCCGCTCATCACCGCATCGGCCATCACCCGGGTCTGGCCGCCGACGTCGACCCGCGCGCGGATCGGAAACGTGACCGCGACGCCGAGCTCGCTGTAGAAGTTGCCGGCGGTGTTGCTCGACAGCGCGAGCGTCATGCCCGCCGCGTCGGTGATCGTGATCGTCGCGCCCGCCGCGCCGTTGCACATGTCCGGTTCGTGCCCGGTCGTGTAGATCGTGCCGGCGATCGCGAACCGAGGCGCGTCGAACTTCAATTCGTGACAGGCATTGCACGCCACGCCCGGCTGCATCAGCGGCGACCGCTGCTCGCCGAGCTTCCAGTGCGTACCGGACGTGCACTGCACGCCGACGTCGAACGGTCCGGGCGGCGCGTCGATCGCGGGCATGTCGTCGCCGGTGCCGGTGTCGTTGCCGCAGGCCGCAACGGCCACGGCGACAGCGAGCACGAGGATCACGCAAGACGTCCGCACGTGCTCGCAGTACCACGGCCCCGGCACCGCCCGGCGCCGAACGCCTGACACGGTGTCACCGCGACGCGGCCCCGGGTCCGCTACTTGACGGCGAGCAGGTCGATCATCCGCAGGTCCGGCGGCGACGCCAGCAGCTCGTCGGCGCGGCCGAGCAGCGCCTGCGCGATCGTGCCCTCGAGGTGGCCCTTGCGGCCGGCCTCGTCCGCGAACGTGTCAAAGATCCCGAAGCTGCGCGGTCCTGCGCGGAACGCGTACCACGCGAGCGTGTGGTTCTCCTGGCGCGCGAGCGCGACCGCGCCTTCGAGCAACGCGGCAAGCGCCGCTTCCTGGCCGGGCTTGGCTTCGAGCAGAGCGAGGATTCCGATCTTCATGGCGTGTCTCCTTGGGGTTGGGGTTGCGAACGAAGACCACTCTGCGCCTCGGGCGTCGATCCGGGTAGTGGCGGAAACGCCATCTATGGCATCATTTCCGCCATGCGGATCACGGTGCTCGTCGTCGATGACGTGTTCGATACGGGCCTCGCGTCGCTGCTCGACACGTTCGAGACCGCGAACGACCTCGCCGGCGAGACCCGGTTCACGGTCACGATCGCGTCGCCGCGCGCTCGCGTCCACACCCACCACGGGCTCGCACTCGCGACCGTGCCGCCGCCGGCGCGCGCACCCGAGCTCGCGATCGTGCCCGCGATCGCGTGCAAGCAGCCCGACACGATCGTCGCCGCGCTCGATCGCGCGGACGTCGGCGAGCTCGCGGCGGTGCTCCAGCGCTACGCGCGCCGCGCGCGCCTCGCCGCCGCGTGCACCGGCACGTTCGTGCTCGGCCGCTCCGGCGTGCTCGACGGTCACCGCGCGACGACGACGTGGTGGCTCGGCCCGACGTTTCGCGCCTGCTTTCCCGCGGTCGAGCTCGACGAGAGCGAGATGCTCGTGTCCGACGCGCGCAGGCTCACCGCCGGCGCGGCGCTCGCCCACTTCGACCTCGCGCTCGCGATCATCCGCGAGACCAGCCCCGAGCTTGCAGCCACGGTCGCGCGCTACCTGCTGATCGAGGATCGGCCATCGCAGGCGACCTTCATCGCGCCGTCGCACATCAGCCACGATGACGAGCTCGTCAAGAAGTTCGAGCGCTGGGTGCGCCGCAACCTCGGCGAGCCGTTCGAGCTCGCGCGCGCCGCGAAGGCGATCGGCGCGAGCGAGCGCACGCTGCAGCGCCGCGTCCGCGCCGTGCTCGGCAAGCCGCCGATCGCGTTCGTCCAGGATCTGCGGCTCGAGCGCGCGGTCCACCTGCTGCGCGTCAGCGACGACACCGTCGACGACATCGCGAGCGCGGTCGGCTACGAGGACGGCGCGACGCTGCGCACGCTGCTCCGCCGCCGGCTCGGCACCGGCGTTCGCGAGCTGCGCTGAGCGTCACCGCTTGCCGCGGATCCGGCGCACGAGCAACACGACCACGATCGCGAGCGGCGCACCGACGAGCGCGAGCGCCCACGGCGACCACGCGTCGCTGCCGGCGAGCACCGCGTGCAACGTCGCGCCCGCGAACGCGACGAACGACAGCGCGTGCAGCTTGCGCCAGCGCGGCGTGCCGAGCTGCCGCCGGAACGCGAAGCTCGCGTGCACGACGACCGCGAGGTACGCGGCGACCACGCCGAGCCCGACCGCGACCGGCCGGTAGCTCGACACGAACGGCACCGCGACGTCGAGCAGATCGAACCGCACGTAGCGATCCGCGAGCAGCACGACCGCGTGGCCGAGCACGAGCGCGAGCCCGAGCGGCGACAGCCAGCGATGCAGCTCGACCGCGTGGCCGCGCGCGAGGAACCGATCGCCGGCGCGCGCCGACACCAGCAGCCCGACCGCGACGTCGAGGGCGAGCGCGAGGTACGCCGCGTAGCCGGTCGCGCGCGACAGCACCCACGCGAACGTGCCATCGAACCGCGGCACGTCGACGACGATCCACCCGGCGCGGCTCGCGACCGCGCCGAGCGCGCCGAGCACGACCAGCCCGACGATCACGCCGCGCACGACGCTACGCATGTGCCACCTCGAGCTCGCCGACGATCTTCGTCGTGCCGTCGCGGCGGACGAGCACCGCACCGATGCCCGGACGTCCGCGCAACCACGCGGTGCCATCCTCCTCGCCGAGCACGAACGCGACCTTCGCCAGCACGTCCGCCTGCTCGGTCGTCTCCGCGACCACGGTGACCTGCGCGAGGTCCGTGACCGCGGGCGCGCCGCGCCTCGGATCGATCAGATGGTGCGCGGTCGTGTCGCCGACCTGCCAGTGGCGGCGATTCGCCGCGCTCGTCGCGATCGCGCGATCGCGCAGCCGGAGCGTCGCGACGACCGCCTGCGGATCCGTCGGGTCCTCGACATCGACGAGCCAGCCCTCGCCCTCGGGCCCATCCCCGACGAGCCGCGCATCGCCGCCGGCATCGACCATCACGCAGCCACCCGGCGCGAGTGCCGCCGCGAGATCGACCGTGCGGCCCTTCAGGAACCCGCCGAAATCGAGCTGGACGTGCGGCGGCCGGAACACGCGGCGCGTCGGCTCCTCGATCCAGACGTCGGCGAAGTGCGCCGGTAGCGCCGCGCCATCGATCGACGTCCGATCGAGCGCACCCGGCGCGAACGAGCGATCGTAGCCCGCGGCCGCGAGCGCGGCGCCGACGGCCGGATCGAACACGCCTTCGCTCGCGCGGACGTGGGCACGCGCGCGCAGCAAGATCTCCAGCATGTCCGGCGACACCGTGATCGGCGCGATCGCACGGTTGAGCTCGCCGAGCTCGCTGTCGTCCCGAAACCGGCTGAACTGCCGCTCGACGCGCGCGAACAGCCGGGCGATCCGGTGCGCGAGCGCGAGCTCGGCCGCCTCGTCGAGATCCGGCGCGGCGACCGCGATCTCGGTGTTCATCGCATGGAACGTCCACATCACGAGCTCCGGGTGCGCACGCGCAGCGGCCGGGTGGCCGGCGCTCGCGTCACGGCAGGCGTCGGCATCGGTGAGGTCACGACCCGCCACCCCGGCGGCGGTGCGAGGCTCGGCGGTGCGGCGGGCGCGACGCGCGCGACCGGCGGTGCCGGCTCCCCACGACCGCCGCCCCCGATCGCGGCCCACGCGATCACGTAGCCGATCGCGACGATCGTCACCGCGTACAGCCGCAGCTCGATCGGCGTCAGCCGGTGCTCAGTCATCTTCGTGCTCCTCGTGATCCTCGTGATCCTCGTGGTCATCATCGTCGTCGTGGTCGCGGTCCTCGTGACCCTCGCGATCCATCGCGAGCTGGACCGCTGGCTCGGCCGGCGCCGCGGCCGGCGGCGGATCGGGCGTGACCGGCACGAAGATCACCGGCTGCGCGGGTGCGGGCGTGGGCGCGGGTTCCACCGGCTGCGACGTCGCCGGGCGAAACCACCCGAGCAGCGCGCCGGCGGTGACGCCGACCGCGATCGTGGTCGAGGCGACAGCGGAGCCGACCGCGAGTGCAAAGCGTCGGTTCGGTGGGGGCGGAGGAGGCGTGGACATGCGGATTTCCTTTCGGGCGGCACGGGAGGCGCAAGCACCGCGATCACGGCCATGCGCCCCGTTTCCTCCACTCCTGCGCCACGACCGCCCCGCTGGCCATCCTACGGATGTGTCATGCCTCTGATCGCGCGGAGTTGCGCGCGATGACTGACACGCAAGACGGACGCGAACGCCGGCGCGACGCGCTCGTGCTCGGCGTGCTCGGCGCGATGACCTTGCTGCTCGCGCTCGACCTCGCCGAGGACATCGCGTCCGGCGCGACCGCCTTCCACGTCGCGCTCGAGTCCGTGCTCGTCGCGCTCGGCCTGCTCACCGCCGGATCGATCGCGCTGCATTTGCGCCGGCTCGCGCAAGCCGCCCGAGATTTGCGCGCCCGCACGCGCACGCTCGAGGCGAGTCTCGCGGCGAGCCAGGCCGAGGCCGAGCACTGGCGCCGCGATGCCGCCGACCTGATCGCCGGCCTCGGCGCCGCGATCGACGCCCAGTTCGCGCGCTGGGGGCTGACGCCCGCGCAGCGCGAGATCGCCCTGCTCCTGCTGAAGGGCCTCAGCCACAAGGAGATCGCGCAGCTGCGCGACGTCAACGAGACCACCGTCCGCCAGCAGGCGCGCGCGCTCTACCAGAAAGCCGGGCTCTCCGGCCGCAGCGACCTCGCCGCGTTCTTCCTCGAAGATCTGCTGTCGCCCCCGCCCGCTCCACCGCGCACCTGATCGCTCACGTCGGGCGCGGCGCGAGCGGCACCGGTCCCGACGCGAGCGTCTGCTGGCTCGACGCCGGCAGCAGCTGCGCGAGGTGCCACGCCTGGATGTGGAGCTTGTACTGCGCTGCCGACGCCACCCCGCCGAGGTGCGCCGCATACGACCCGACGACCAGCACGAACAGCGTGTTCGCGACGATGAACATCACGAGCTCGCCGGTGCCGACGACGAACGCCGTCGGCGTGATCGAGAGCGTGCCGTCGATCACCGCGAGGCTGCGCGGCAGGATCCCGGCGTACTCGAGCACGAACGGCAGCACCACGACCACCAGGCCCCACGACAGGAGCCGCAGCGGCCGACCTCGCAGATCCGGTTGCGACGCGAAGGCGATCAGCACGCCGCACACCATCACCGGCGTCAGGATCAGGGGCCCGGCGAGCCGGCTCCACAGCACCGCCATGAGCATGTTGCTGACCAGCAAGAACGGCGCGTTCGTGCGACCGAGCACGCGCCCCATCCACAACGCGACGCCGCCCGCGATCACCAGCGCGACGTAGAACCCGATCAGCCACGGCCAGCTGCGCACGTGCATCCACGGCAACCCGAGCAGCAAGATCAGCGGCGACGCATACGCGAGCGCCGCGCGCTTGATGCGCGACCGCCCTTCGCGCACCTCGATCCGCTCGAGCCGCTGCACGAGCTCGGCCGGCAGCTGCTCCGGCGGCTCGACCATCAGCTTCGTCACGAGCGCCGCCGCATCGCGCGACTCCGGCTCGAGCGCGAGCGCGCGTCCGGCATGCCGCATCGCCCCCGCCCGGTCGCCACTCCCCGCCGCCGCATTCGCCGCGACGAGCTGCGTCCGCGCGAGCATCCGCCGCTGCTCGAGATCGCGGTCGCCGTCGAGGTACGACTGCACGCGGTCCGCGAGCTCGCGCGTCGTCGGCCGCGCCGCCGGATCCGCCGCGAGCGCCTCCCAGCACAGCCGATCGAGCTCCGGCCCGATCCCCGCCTCGGGCGCCCGGCTCGCCGGCGATCCCTGCGGCTCGGACAGCGTGTGCGCGAGCGCCTCGCCACCGCGGGGATGCAGCGGCTCGCGCGTCAGGATCTCGAACAGGATCGCGCCGAGCCCGTACACGTCCGCCGCCGGACCGACCTCCTTGCCCTGCACCTGCTCGGGCGGCATGTACCCGGGCGTTCCGAGCAGCGCGCCGGTCTGCGTCTGACCGTCGAGCGAATCCGGCTCCTCCGCCACGATCGGATCCTCGCGGTCGTCGAGGATCCGCGCGACGCCCCAGTCGAGCACGTACACCTCGCCGTAGTGCCCGAGCATGATGTTCGCGGGCTTCAGATCGCGGTGCACCACGCCGCGCGCGTGCGCGAGATCGATCGCGTTGCACACGTCGACGAACGCGCCGAGCAACCGGTTGCGCGCCGTCCCATCCGCGATCCGCTCCGCGAGCGTCACGCCCGCCAGCTTCTTCATCGTGAAGAACGGCCGCCCCTGGTCGTCGGTCCCGATCTCGTGCACCGGCACGATCGCGAAGTGATCGAGCCGCGCCTGGATCCGCGCCTCGCGCATGAACCGCGCGACCGCCCCGGCGTCGTCCTTCGCGTCGCGCATCCGCTTGATCGCGACCTCGCGGCCGATGCGCCGATCGAACGCAGTCACGACCTCACCCATCCCACCGCGCCCGATCAGACCACCCATCTGGTAGCCGGGCTGCGGCAGCGGCAGCGGCAACGACGCCATGTCGAGCGTCGACTCGCGCGCGGTCTCGCGTGCGGTGCTGGCCCCGCTGCCGGCGGCTGGTTGGGTCGCGGCAAGCGACATGCGTCCCGGAGCCCCTCGCTCATCGGTCATCCGGTCCATGATACCGAGGTCCGCGCGGATCCGGCCACGAACCTCGTCCGGGATGGCGTCGACGTTCCTGATAGACTCGCGACGAGGTGGCGTGTGGCGTCAGTCTTCGTCGTCGGGAGGCGTCCCTTGTTCCCACCACCAATGCGAAGCTGGGATTCCCCACGGTCGCACTTCGTAAGTTCGATCCTTCAGCTCTGCATCGAAGACGGTCGTGTCGAGCATCAGCTCGACATTCATACGCCGACAGGCCTCGATCAGAAATTCGAACGACGAGCGTCGGCGGTATCTGGCGTAGTCATGCGCCGGCGCGTCCAGGAGGCCCTGTAATCGTAGTGCTTGGAGCTGGTTCGCATGCGATGCGACCCAGTCGTCGACCGCGAGCCGATCAGCGCCCGAACAGCCGATGGCGAGCATGGCATCCATGAGGAGGTATGCGTTTCTCTCGCTCATCGTTTCGATGGCGCGGGTTGCCGCCGCGAGCTCGTCGTGGATCGTGCGATCGGGACCGTCGAGCACGCGCAAGGCCGCCTCGTGGTCGAGCCGGGCCTTCTTCTCGCGGACGGCACGCTCGACACCAGCCGTCAACGAGGGCCCCGCTTTCCACCATCCCGGTCGAGATCGATAGCGGCGAGGTATCGCGAAGGTGATGGTCGAGCCATCGTCGCCGGTGATCTTCGCGTACACGAGGTACGAGCCACGGTGCGAGAAGCTGAGGCTGCCGTTGTGCTCGTCGTCCTCGGTACACCAGCTGTAGGTCACGCCGTCCACCACCACCGTGTCGCTCATCGCGCGAGCATAGCTCTCGGAACGCTTCATACGCACGGCGCGAGATTCGAGACGTTCAAGAACGGCAACGCGATGCTGCCCTGTTCACGTCCAGTTGCACGGCTCGTGCGACGCCGCGACGGAGATCGCGCATGCGGCGGGCGTGAACGTGTCGAACGTCTCGGTCGTCGCGCGCACGCACTTGCCGCACGAGTAGCCGTGCGGAAACGGCGCCGTCCACGCTGGCTGGCCGGTGCCGGGCCCGCGCCAGATCACGGCATCCTCGCCGAGGCCGAGCACCTTCGGCTCGAGCGCGTCGGGGTCCGTGACGACGGTGCCATCGGGTGGCAACGCCGCGTCGGGCGCGAACAGCGCGAGCAGCCCGACCGCGAGGCCATCGCTGTTGATCGCGTTTGCCGGAGGATCGCTCGCGAGGCCGAGCACGAACGTCGTGCCCGTGGGAACGGTTTCACCGAACTTCACGACGGTATCGGGCGAGCCGCTCGACACGACCCACAGGACCGCGAGCTTCGCGCCGGCGGGTGGGTTCGCGACATCGATCGTTCCCTCGACCGAAAATCCAGCGGCGGGCGCATCGGCGACCGGCGGCGCCGAATCCGGCACCGGATCGTTGTTGCCACCATCGCCACACGCAACGAGCAGCACGGCACACAGGAGACCAAGAATTCGAGACATGACGAAACCTCCTCGACGGACGTGGCAGCACGCGGCAACGAGCTCATCGTCACCGCGGCATCGCGGACGTGACAGACCGCAGTGGCGACCCGCGAGTTCGCTCGTGTGTGTCTGACAGCTGCTCGCCGCGGCGCGCGCGCGCTGCACACCCGAAGGCGCGATCCACGATGATGCGAGGGCATCGGCCCTCCCTCGCAGCCCAAGGCCGCTGCCGCTTCCGTAACCTTCGGTGGAGGTTAAGGGGATTGAACCCTTGACCCTCGGCTTGCAAAGCCGATGCTCTCCCGCTGAGCTAAACCCCCGTAGAGATGGTTCAAGTAGCGCGTCGCGGCCCGATGGTCAAGCCGCCAGGCGCGCCCCGAAACGCGCGACGAGCTTGCCGCGCAATCCCTCGTCGACGCGGATGCTGAGGTACGCGAGCTTGTCGAGGTACGGCGACTCGACGAGCGCCGCCACGGCTTCCTCGGCCGCGCCGGTGCCCGCCACGTTGAGCGCGCGCAGGTTCACCGCGTGCGGCGAGCGCGCGATCGCCGCGACGCCGTCGTCGCCGAGTGGGCAGCCGCCGATCCAGAGCTCCTCGATCGTCTGAAACCGCGGCGAGCTGACGAGCGCGCGCACGCCGTCGGCGGTGATCGGGCAGCTGTTGACCGCGAGGCTCGTCAGCCGCGGCAGCGTCGTCGGGTCGGCGAGCAGCGCGAGGCTGTCGCCGCCGATGCGGTTGTAGACGAGCGCGATCCGCTCGAGCTCGGGCAGCTTCGCGAGCGCGGCGAACCCGCGGTCGAGGATCCGGTTCGTCGTGTTGGAGCCGCCGGTGAGGTCGAGCGATCGCAGCTGTGGGAGGTGCGGCGAGCCGCCGATCAGCTCGCCGGCGCGCTCGTCGAGGCCGCAGTTCGGCAGCGCGAGTGTGCGCAGGCTGCGCGCGCGGTCCGAGGCGGCGAGCAGCGCGAGGCCGTCGGAGAAGTCGGCCCACGAGTCGCCGCACAGCGCGAGCGTCTCGAGCTGGCGCAGCGTCGGCGAGGCGAGCATCGCCTCGGCGGCGTGGGTCTGGCTATCGTAGTCCGAGAAGAACAGCGTGCGCAGCTCCGCGAGGTCGGCGCCGAGCATGGCGCGCAGCGCGTCGTCGCCGCATTGCAGCCAGCTGAGATCGAGCAGCTGGAGGTGGCGCGTGCGCGGATCGGCGGCGAGCCAGTGCGCGACGTCGAGCGGGTCCGCGGGGTCGTCGAGGTCGTCGTCGATCGTGATCCGGAGGTTGCGGATCGGGGCGCGGTCGAGCGCGGCGAGTGCGAGCGTGTCGAGGTCGGTGGCGCGCAGCTCGACCGTGATCGGGAAGCCGCGCTCGAACGTGGCCTCGTGGAGGTTCGGGCCGAGCTCGGCGGTCCACGCCGTGCCGTGCGCTTCGAGCAGCTCGTCGATCCGCGGCTGCAGTGCGGGGTCGCGCTTGCACTGCAGCGCGATCAGCTCGCCACGTGGGTCGCCGGCCTGGAGGAGCGCGTCGGCGTAGACGAGGCGTGGGGCGTCGTCGTCGGGTGCGTCGAGGATGGCGCGGAGTAGCGCGGCCTCGTTCGCGATCGTCATCGCGTCACCGCGTCTTCGTCGGGACGTCGGGATCGCTCGGGCTCTCGTCGAGGACGATGTCCTCGATGTCGGCCTGCGGGCGCAGGATCGGGCGCTCGGGCTCCTTCTTCGGGAACAGCGGCGGCGGGTACATGGCGCGCCACTTCGGCGAGGCCTGGCCCCAGAACAGGAACATGATGCTCCACACGGTCGGCATCCAGAAGCTGACCTCGGGGAACAGCATCGCGAAGCCGCAGATGTAGCCGATCGCGATCAGCGCGAGCAGGAACGCGCTGACCGCCTTGTTCTTCGTCATGCCGACCTTCGGCATCGGCAGGCGCGAGGCCATCAGGTAGCCCATCACGACGACGAAGATCGGGAAGTACTTCCAGATGACCGGCGGGGTCTGGAACGAGTCGCCGAAGAACTTCGTGCCGCCGAACGCGTGGGTGTAGGTCGGATCGTACTTGAGGAGGAGGAGGAACCAGATCGCGAGCGTGCCGCCGGCGAGCGTCGTCGGGAAGCCGAAGAAGATCTTCGTCGGGATCTGGTCGTCGGTGAGCACGTTGTAGCGAGCGAGCCGGAACACGGCGCACAGCATGTACGCGCCGCACGCGATGAACAGCAGCGTGTGGGCGGTGCCGCCCTCGTGGTACGGCAGGTCGGGCCGGCTCGACAGGTAGGTGAGGACGAGGTACGCGGGCGCGATGCCGAAGTTGAGGAAGTCGGCGAACGAGTCGAGCTGCATGCCCAGCTCGCTCGTGCCCTTGACCGCGCGCGCGACGAGACCGTCGAGGCGATCGGTGAGGACGGCGTAGATGATCATCCACGCCGCGAGGTGCGTGTTGCCCTGCGCCGCCGACCACAGCGACACGAGGCCGAAGATCATCGACGACAGCGTGATGAGGTTCGGGGCGAGATAGCGGAAGAACCGTGCAGAGGCCAAGGTCAACCTCGTCGCTTGTGCGCGTGTTCCATGAGCTTCGCGTACAGCCTGGGGCCCAGGCTCTGCGTCATCATGCCCTCGACGACGCGGGCGATCTCCGCCTGCGGGTCGCCCTCACGGTAGACGAACTTGATCGCCATGCCAGGCTCCTCGTCCTCCCCGACGTCGATGATCCGCTGGACCTCGCCGTGGATCGTGAGCGGAATGTCGCGCTTGGGCACGAACAGCTTGAACAGGAATTCGGTTCCGACCGGTAGGGGCCGGCTCGTCTTGATGAACGTGCCGCCTCGCGAGATGTTCTTGGTGTAGTCGGCGAAGAACGTGTTGAGCCGCTTGTACTCGACCTTGAGCTCGATCGGACGGCGGGCGTCGACGCGACGATCGTCGTGCGGCGGGTCGTCCTCGGTCGAGGGCACGGCTCAACATAGCAGGAGCCGCTAGGCGTGGGGCACGCGCGGGACGGGATCCGCCGGATGCTCCGGCTTTCGCGGCCGCGCCGAGATCGTCCGCTGTGGATCGTGCTCGGCGCGATCGCCGCGGTGCTCGTGCTCGTGCAGCTCGTCGCGCAGCCGGTGCCGTGGCCGGTGATGGGGCTCGTGATCGTCGGCGTCGTCGGGGTGCCGCTCGTGTTCGGGCTGCTCGGTCGGCTGTGGGGCTGGATCGCGCTCGCGGCCGCGCTCGGGCTCGGGCTGGGGTTGGTGCCGCTGTTCGGCGTGCTCGGGCTCGAGCTGTCGCTCGCGGCGGCGCTGTTCGCGGCGATCATGGGCGCCGACGTCGGCAGCGGGCTCGCGCGGACGCTCGCGGCGATGCCGGCCGAAGGCGTGTCGCGCGCGGCGTATGCGGGGCGGACGCTCGCGCGCGGCGCGCTGACGTCGGCGTGGCTCGCGGTGCGGATCATGCTGATTCCGGCGGTGATCGCGGCGCTGCGCGGGATCGTGGTGCCGACCTGCGACTGGGGATTCGGGATCGCGTCGTACCTCGCGTTGCCGCTCGCGACCGCGGCGCTCGCCGGTGCGATCGGCCATGCGATGGGCGTGCTCGTGCAGCGGCGCGTGCTCGGCGCGTTCGCGGCGCAGCTGCCCGCGCTCGTCGTCGCGGCACTCGCGCTGTGGCGGTTCCACGCGGCGCCGCCGGTGTTCACGTACAACGCCGTGCTCGGCTACTTCCCCGGCAACATGTACGACGAGCACGTCACGCTCGGCGAGCCACTCGCGTGGTCGCGGCTCGAGCAGCTCGGCTGGGTCGTCGGCGTGCTCGCGCTGATCGCGACGCGGTTCGACGTCGCGACCTACCGGCTGCGGTGGCGCGCGCCGCGTCCGGCGGGCCGGCGGTGGGGCGCGTGGCTCGTCGCACTCGGAGCGCTCGCGCTCGCGATCGGGCTGCGCGCGAACGGCGGACCGCTCGGGTTCGCCGTCGACGCCGAGGATCTCGAGGACTCGCTCGGCGGCCGGATCGAGACCGCGCACTTCGTCATCTATTACGCGCAGACGCCCGAGATCGAGAAGGACATCCAGCTGATCGCGGCGGATCACGAGTTTCGCTACCACCAGGTGGTCGCGCAGCTCGGCGTCGAGCCGGCGGGCAAGCTCGTGTCGTTCTACTTCGCCGATCCCGAGCAGAAGGGTCGGCTGCACGGCTCGCGCAACGTCGAGATGGCGAAGCCGTGGCGGCACGAGATCTATCTCGATCACCAGAGCTTCCCGCACGCGTCGCTGCGTCACGAGATCGCGCACGCGGTCGCGGCCGAGTTCGGCGACGACGTGTGGGGCGTCGCGGTCCAGCGGATCGGCGGGCTGCCGGTGCTGTTCAGCCCGGGGCTCGTCGAGGGGCTCGCGGTCGCGGTCGACTGGCCCGGCAGCTACGACCGGCCGACGCCCGACGAGCTCGTGCGCGTGCTGCAGGCGCTCGGCAGCGAGCCGTCGATCCAGAGCCTGCTCGGGCTCTCGTTCTTCTCGGTGTCGGCGGCGAAGGGCTACACGACCGCGGGCTCGTTCCTGCGGTACCTGCTCGACGAGTACGGCCCGGCGAAGCTGCGCGCGGTGTATCGCAGCGGCGGTGACTTCGAGGCGGCGTACGGCATGCCGCGCGGTGCGCTCGAGGCGGGGTGGAAGGACAAGCTCGCGAAGCTGGCGATCCCGAAGGACATGGTCGAGGCGTCGCGCGAGCGGTTTCGCCAGGGCAGCGTGTTCGCGAAGCCCTGCCCGCACGCGATCGCGAAGCAGGTGCGGCGCGCCGAGGAGGCGTACGCGACCGGCGAGCAGGCGCGCGCGATCCAGCTGATGCGCGACGTGTGTCGCGACGCGCCCGGCGATCCGGCGTACCAGATCCGGCTCGGCAACTACCTGTTCGGCGGCGACGACGTCGACAAGTCCGAGGGTCAGCTGCTGTGGTGGCTGGTCGCGCTCGACGGCAAGCGCGTGACCTCGACCCTGCGCGCGAAGGCATTCGAGAACCTCGCGAAGGCGGCGGCCGCGCGCGGTGACTTCGCGCGTGCGCGCGTGCTCGTCGAGGATGGCCGGCGGCTGCCGATCGATCTCGGGGATCGCCGGCAGCTCGACGCGATGGCGTTCGCGCTCGATCACCAGGGGCCGGCGGGTAAGCCACTGCGCGCCTACTTCTTTCCGCCGCCCGATGGCAACACCGTGACGCTCGACGAGGCGCGCGCCGCGGTCGCCGCCGAGCCGCAGCTCGGGTTCGCGCACTACCTGCTCGCGATCCAGCAGCAGTTTCGCGGCAACCACGCGGACACCGCGATCGAGTTCGCCCGCGGCCTGGAGCTCGGCTTGCCAGGCCCGAGCTTCGTCAAGAACGCGGCGCGCCGGCTCGCGATCGCGGCGTATCGCGCGAACGATCGCGCGCGGCTCGCGATCGCGCTCAGCGTGTTGTCCGGCAGCGACATGACGACCGGCGATCACCTGCTCGCGCGCGACTGGCTCGATCGGATCACGTTCGACGACGCGCAGCGCCGTTAAAACGAGCCGCCGAACGTGATCATGCGCGCCGTCGGTGCCGCGGTCGGGTCGTCGTGCTTCGCGAGCCACGCGATGTCGATCACCGACGCTGCGAGCGAGCCGGCGACGATCCCGACGAGCGTGCGGCCGATCGATTCGAGGCCGTGCCCGCCGGATCCGCCGACGAACCCGCCGACGACCGGCAGCCCGACCCGCAACACCAGGCTGCCCGCCGCGCCCGGCGCGTTCCCCTCGAGCAGGTGCACGGTCGGCGCACCGAGGATCACGCCGGCCATCCCGAGGTATAGCAGCGGCTCGCTGTCGGCGCCGACCCCGATCGCCAGCGTCGCGTACGCGGCACCGTCGCTCGCCGCGATCTCGAGGCCGTAGCGATCGGTGTCGGCGTGCGCGGTGCGCAGCGTGACGACGAGCACCGCGAGGAGGACGAGCCGGCTCATGCGAGATCGGACGTAGGCTGCCCCGTCCGGTCGCACCCCGCGCGCCATACGATCGGCCGTGTGACGTCAGTCATCGTCGGCCTGCAGGCGACGGGGCGCGCCCGGCCCGATCCGGATCTCGCCGTCCGGCGTGTCGAGCACGAGCACGTAGCGCATCCGCACGCGGCCGAGCCGACCGCCGATCTGCGTCAGTCGCTCGCGAATCGTGCGGACGTCGCTGGTCCCCGCGCCGCGGACGCTGCGCGTCCACGGATCGGCCGCGCGCGACGCGATGTCGAGATACAGCACCGGACACGACACGCGCACGCGATCCTCGACGCGCGAGACCTGCCAGCGCTCGTCGCGCTCGAGGCAGCTCGCGATCATGGCGAGGCCGGCGTCATAGACGTCACCGCGGATCGCGTGGCTCGCGCGAAACTCGCCGGCCCGGGCGCGGCGCGCGAGCTCGTCGCGACACGCCGCCGCGATCGCCATCCAGCGCGACGCGAGCGTCGGGCCGTGCCGGCCGCCGAGCCGTTCGAGCTCGAGCGCGTGCGCTTCGGCCTCGAGCAAGCGGGCTTCGAGCTCGGCGTCACACAGCGTGGCCGGCTCGATCACCGAGCGCTCACATGCCGCTGAGGAACAGCCAGCGCCGGCCGTCCCACTCGAGCACGAGCTGGTTCTGGTCGCGCTTGTCCGGACGCGATGGTTTGCCGTACGCGTTCGTCAGCGTGAAGCTCGCGTCGATCAGGACGTCGACCGCCGCGCGGCAGCCGGGCTGCAGATCGCCGGCGCACTGCTGGTGGATCGCGACGTAGCGGATCGAGTACCGGATGTCGGTCGCCTTGAGCAGCCGGGTCAGCAGCACGTTGCGCAGACCTTCGTAGCCGTAGTCGTCGCTGCCCGACGGGGTGCCGCTGTCCTCCCAGTACTGGCGATGCGCCATCAGCATCAGCGCGTCGGCATCCGCGCGCTCGACCGCGAGCCGGTACTGCTCGCAGGCCTCGAGCACCGACTTGTTGTTGTCCGAGTACGGGATCTTCGTGCCGGCGACGTACTTTCCGTTGTGCGCGCAGCCGATCGCCACGCCCGCCAGCAAGAGAAGTGCACACAGCCTGATCATGTTTGCGTTCGGCGTCGTTGCAGGAGGTACGCCAGCGGCGGACGCTATAACACCGCGATAAGTTGGGCGAGTGCAGGACCTCGCCACGCTTCGCAGCGCGCCAGAAAGGCACGAAAGTCCTTCTCGGGATTCGTCAGCCTTGCCAAATAGACATCGGTGATGCGCGTGATCGTGAACCGCACGGCGGCGGCACGCACTTCGATAGGTAGCGCCTCGCGATCGGCGGCCGTGAGCGGGCGTCGCGTCTGATAGCCGTCGAGCAGCGCCTTCGCGAGCTCGATCCGCGGCTGGCCGGTCCAGCACCAGTCGTTGATGCAGACCGCGAGGTCGTAGGCGAGGCTGCCACCGGACGCCTGCTCGAAGTCGAGGATCGCGACGACGCGCGGGCCATCCCACAGCACGTTGTCGCGGAACAGATCGCCGTGGATGATCCCGTGCACCGCGCGCCGCCGCCTGGACTGCGCGTCCGCCGCGAGCGACAGCTCCTCGCCGATCACCTCGATCGCGTGCTGGAGCGCGGGGTCGACGTTCATCGCGAACCGCGCGTAGCGCGCCGCGAGGTGATCGTGATCGTAGATGCTGCCGCGCCGCCACGTCGGCGGCAGGGTCAGGCCGACCTGGTGGAGCTGCGCGAGCGCAACGCCGAGCTCGTGCGCGTACGCCTCGGTGATCTCCGTCGACGCGAGGTGCTTGCCCGCGCGCCACGGGAACACGCTGACCCACTTGCCGCGCGCGCCCGGCAGCGCCGCGTACGGGCGACCATCGCGGCCCGCCATCGGCGGCGGGGTCGTCACGCCGCCGGCGGCGAGCGCCTGGACGACGCGCGCCTCCCACGCGACGTCGGCCTCGGCCTTGCCCTCGTTGACGCGCACGAACCACCGGCCGCGGTCGGTGTCGAGCGCGAAGTTCGAGTTGATCGTGCCGGCGGCGATCACCTCGAAGCGCGACACCGTGCCGAGCTCGAACGCGGCGGCGACCTCCGCCAGCTCCGTCGCTCCGAGCTTCGTGAACGCGCCCACGCGCCGACCGTACAGCAAGTGCCTCGCTTGCGGTACGTTCGCCACGTGGATGACGCTGCCCGCGCGCGCATGATCGAGGAGCACCTCGACCTGTCGCGTCGCGCCGCCGCGATGATCTACCCGCGCGTTCGCCAGCACATGGAGTTCGAGGAGCTGGTCGCGATGGGCAACACCGGGCTCACCGAGGCGGCGCAGCGCTTCGACCCGTCGCGCGGCGTGCTGTTCAAGACGTTCGCGTGGTACCGCGTCCAGGGCGCGATCATCGACGGCCTGCGCCGCAACACGACCCTGCCCCGCCGCGTGTGGGCCAAGCTCGTCGCGCTGCGCGCCGCCAGCGATTACTTGGAGCACCAGGCCGAGCGCGAGGTCGGCGCGACCCAGCGCGGCGCCGCCCCACCGTCGAACGCCGACGCGCTCGCCGCGATCAAGAACGCGATGTCCGCGATCCGGACGATGTACGTGACGTCGCTCGAGGCCATGCGCGAGGACAAGGGCTTCGAGCCGGTCGCCGAGCCATCGCGCGTCGCCGAGACGATCGATACCCAGAAGCTATCCGGCAAGCTGGCCGCGGCGCTCGCGAAGCTGCCCGAGCGCGAGCGCGAGCTGATCCGCAAGCACTACTGGGAAGGCAAGAACCTGCTCGAGGCCGGCGAGGAGCTCGGGATCTCGAAGTCGTGGGCGAGTCGATTACACGCGCAGGCCGTCGAGCGGTTACGCAAGGTCGTCGACAGCTGACACTTTTGCTGCCTCGCAAGCTCGGCACAGTTTTGTCGCCGATCGCGCACGCCGCGGCCGGCCGTGTTAGTTGGAGAGCCATGCGCTGGCTCGTGTCTGTCGTGCTGCTCGTCGCCGCCACCCGCTCGGCCTCGGCCGATGCCACCGCGCCGAGCACGCAGCTGCACTGCAATGCGGGCGTGCCGTCGCAGGCCTGCACGCAGGTGCCGCCCGCGCGCACGTGCAAGGCCGGCGATGCCGAGCGAATCGGCGAGTGGCGCTACGCGGTGATCGCGCCGCTGTACTCGGCGACCGAGGACGTCACGCTCGGCGAGCTGCAGGCGATGTGGCAGGGCCAGAGCAAGGCGAAGATCCAGCTCGCCGCGACCGCCGAGACGCAGGCCGCGGTCTCGACGCTGCTCGGTGCCGGCAAGCCGACCACGCTCGCCCCCGACGCGCGCCCGACGATCGACGACACCCACTGGGCGATCGTGCCCGCGCACGAGCTGATCCCCGCGTGGACGGTCGTCAGCGTCGACGGCAAGCACCCGCTCGATCCGGCGCCGAACGCGCTCGCCGTGCCGCTGTGCGCACCGAAGAAGCAGGGCATCGCGCGCAACATCGACCCGGGCAAGCTCACGATCCTCGCGATGACCGGCACGACCGCGATCACGCGCGGCATGGCGAAGCTGATCAACGAGAAGGGCGTGCTCTACCCGCTCTCGAGCAAGCCTTCGATCGAGCCGTGGTTCGCGACCGCCGACCTCGTCCACATCTCGAACGAGGTCTCGTTCGTGCCGAACTGCAACGCGGGCGAGGAAGCACGCACCATGGATTTCTGCTCGAAGGAGAGCTACATGGAGCTGCTCGAGAAGTCGCACACGAAGATCATCGAGATGACGGGCAGCCACCTCGACGATTACGGCTTCAAGTGGATCCCGTACACGCTCGACATGTACGCGAAGCGCGGCTGGATCTGGTTCGGCGGCGGCCGCGACCAGCACGATGCCGTGACGCCAAAGATCCTCGAGCACCACGGCAACAAGCTCGCGTTCGTCGGCTGCAACAGCGTGTGGACGAGCGAGCGCTACGTGAAGAAGGGCCCCGGCCCGGCGATCTGCGACTGGGACCGCATCCGCTGGCAGCTCGGCGACCTGCGCCGCCGCGGCTACGTGCCGATCGCCTCGATCCAGCACGAGGAGGTCTATCACTACGACCCGCCCGCGCAGCTCGTCTACGATCTGCGCAAGCTCGCCGAGGCCGGCGCCGTGTTCGTGCTCGGCAGCCAGGCGCACTCGCCGCATCCGTGGGAGATGCACTACGGCGCGTTCCTCCACTACGGTCCCGGCAACCTGTACTTCGATCTCGGCAGCGAGAAGGTCCGCGACGCCGCGCAGGACAAGCTCTACATCCACGCCGGCAAGCTGCTCGCGGTCAACCGGCTGTACATCCGCAACGAGGAGCGCGGCCGGCCGCGGATCCTGACCGACAAGGAGCGCGCGTGGTTCCTGAAGAACCAGCTCGCCGCGAAGAAGGGCCTGCCCGGCGGCGCCGATCCGTTCGCGTCGCCGAAGCCGCTGCCGGAGAGCCGCGAGCGCCCGGACTCGATCGTGCTCGGCGGCGTGGTCCAGCCGATCGCGATCACGGTGCCCGCGAAGTACGTCGAGGGCGACAGCAAGAAGTACGCCGCGGTCGTCTACCTCGCCGGCGAGCCGGCACCGCGCGACGACGCGTTCGTCGTCAAGCTCATGCCGCGCAAGGGCAAGAAGCCACCGCACACATCGAAGAAGCCGGTCGACCTCGGCGCCGAGATCAGCGAGCTGCTCGTCGCGCGGTATCCCGTCGACGCCGCGCAGATCGCGATCAAGAAGTAGCTAGCCGGCTTGCGGCGTCGCGACGTCGCTCGGCGCGAGCGTGCCGTGCGACTGGTAGTAGTCGAACAGCTGGCCCCAGTGCGTGGTCTCGCGCCACTGCTCGAACACCCGCCGATCGCGCAGCGGCCACCGGTAGTAGTCGTGATACGCCTCCGAGCCGAGCACGAACAGGTTCACGAGCGGCGTGTGAAAGAACAGCTTCTGGAACCGCTTGAGCGGACCGAACCACATCACGTCGCCGACCATCGACGCGCCGTTGTCGCCGACCGAGAACCCCCAGCGCTCGTCGGCGATCTGGGTGTCGCCGGCGACCTCGATGTGCTCGCGCCGGCCGTTGCCGAGCCCGGCCTCGTCCGCGAGCTTGATGTACGGCAGCGACATCGGATCGAACCCCATCATCGATGCCGCGACCGCATCGATCGCGACCTGATCCTCGGACGCGAGCATCACGTCCTTGATCACCGGCCGCATCGTGCGCGGGCCGGGACCGTCGCCGGCGGTCGTGCCGTCCATCACCGCGAACAGCCCGGCGTGGATCTCCTTCTGGATCGCGAGCAGATCGACGAGCGTCTCGTGGATCCAGCTATGCGTGTAGTGGCGCTTCGTGTTGAGCAGCCCGCCGAACGCGTTCTTCATCGCGCCGGTCGTCGTTGTGTAGATGTGGCAGTTGTGCGCGACGATCCCGTTCGCGATGAACGAGCCTGCCTCTGGAACCGTGATGTCATAGAGGTCGATGTCCGAAGGGACTTCGATGATGGACTCCACGTGATCCCAGGCGAGATCGTCGTTGGCTAGCACCTTGATCGCATCGAGCTCCGCGCGCGTGTGGTCGTCGTGCGGTGCGCGATCGAAGAGATCGATAAAGGAACGCAGGATCCGACCCGTCGGATTCGTGTAGCCGTTCTCGATGTTGTTCACCGAGCCGGCGAGACCGGTCGACTGCTGCGTGAACCCGAGCCGGGTCCTCAGCGCACGGAACCGATCCGGGTCGACGGGTACCGTGTCCCAGTTGCTCGGCTGCTTGCTCCCCTGCAAGCGCTCCACGTGCATCTGAAGGCGTCGCGACTTCTCGCGATGCCGAAGCGACAGCACCTCGTGCAAGCGTGTGACCGCCGCGCCGGCAACAGCGACCCTGTAGTAGGTCTGCTTTGTCGACCAGTTTGGCGGCGTGATGTAGACCTCCTTCAGGAACGCCGCCACGCCCAATCGGCCGAACAACAGGACGAGGTCGAGCGCGAGCTGTTTGCTCTTCGTGACCGCGGACAGGTCGGCTTGCTTCGCAGAAACTGTTCCGTCGCCATCGAGGTAACCAGACAGATAAGCCGCAATCTCTTCGTCGGTTCCCCGGAATAGCGCTGCGGGCACGTGTTTGTTGCCAGAATTCAGCGGGATCGGAAGTCCGAGCTCCGATAGAAAGCGGACTAGATCGCGGCTGTAGATCGAGATCTTTGCATCCGTGCGAACTCTCGCTTCGACCCCGAACAGTGTATTCGTGAGCTCGATGAACTCCGCGCGAAGCTCGGGGTCGGTGTTCGTCCACCAGATCTTGCCGGCACCTTGCTCGAGATTCTCGGCACAGCCCTCCGCGGTGATGTAACCGAGCCAGCGCCAGAAGGCCGGCGACGTCTCCGACGGAACCGAGACCTGGACCACGTTGCGCCGCAATGGAACGCCGTGTCGCTTGAGCACGTGCTGGACCTTTTGCCAGCGGACGTTCGCCTTTGCGGCAATCGCCGTCACCGTCGAACCTTGCGCGTATTCAGTGATGAATTGCTCCGCAAGAGCCGCCGAGTACGTGCGTCCGGGACGCGCCGACCGCGGAGTCCAGGTCCCCGCTGCATGTGTGCGTGGAAGTGGCTGGGCGCTGCCTGCCAGTCGGGTGCGGCGAGCGATGCCGACGCGATCGCGCGGCGCGAGCTTGCCGACCGCGACCCATCCGGTCGGCGTGAAGACCGGATGGTCTTCGGTTGCGGTGAGCGTTCGGCCCGATTTCAGCCGGAGCTCGAACACCTTGCGGCCGTTCGCTCGCGTCCGTGCGAAGTGCGTCGCCTGCATGGCGCGCACGGAGCCGTCGGGGGCCATGGCAAACACGCTCGCTTGTCCGTCGGCGTGAACGGTGCCATCGGAGTCGAGCTGAACGAACGACGCGCGCGCGAGCTGACGATCGACGAGCTCCTTGATCGTGAGCACGGATCCATCGCCGAGCATGACGCGGGTGTCGCCTGATACGCACTTACTCGTGGGAAGGTGGACAATGTTCGTTCCGTGGAACGCGTCCGGGATCTGGATGCCCTCGGGGAAGATCTTGTCGAGGACGAGCATCTTCGCCTTCGGGCGATAGATCGACCACGTCATGTCCTCGGGCTTGAAGTTGTAGCGAACCGGGATGTCGTAGCGCTTGAAGATCGGGACGTAGCCGTTCAGGTCCTCACCCTTGAACGCATCGGTGACGACCGTCTTGTTCTGCACGCACACGAGATCGTGAAAGCCGCGCGCGCGCAGGCTGCGGATCGTGCCCTCGAGCTGCCACGGCGTCGTGTTCGCGCCGGGGAACGGGAAGTGCCAGGAGATGTTGTCCTTGAGGATCGTCTGCGCGGACTTGTCGAACGCGTGCTCGACGCCGGCGAGATCGTGCAACCGATCGATGTCTTCCAGGATGTGATCCGGACGGACGCGGATCACCGCCACCTTCGAGCGAGTCGTCGACATAGCGCACGCATCCTGCCACGCCGCGATGACATAGTGGATCGGCATGGCGAGTGATGGTGATGGCAGCCTCGGAGATGTTCCGAGCGAGCCCGATCACGCGACGCACATCGACGCCGTCGGCCACGACCTGCGCGTGCCCGCGCTCGCCGGTCGCATGGTGCCGAGCGCTGCGCTCGACGTCGCGCGCGACGAGCTCGAGGCTCTCGCGGCCCGACACGGCGCGGTCCTCGCGCGGACGTCGCACTTCGACGAGTGGTATCCGCTGCTCGTGCTGCGGGTCGATGCGCCGTGGCTCGTGCTCGAGCAACACGGCGAGCAGCTCGGCATCGAGGCGTCGGTGAGCGAGCACGGCACGTTCGTCGCAGTCGTCGCGGACGAGATCCAGCTCGGCCCGATCGACCGCTGGGACCGCGCGCCGCTCGTCGATCCGCCGGAGCTCGTCGTGCTCCACGAGGGCGTGTGGGAGTCCGCGCACTGGCGGCTCGCCGGGCATCCGCGCATGCCCCGCCACGTCGTCCGCGACTGGACGTGGGCGAACGGCGGCAGCGGGTATCCCGGGACGACACTCGACATCGCGTTCGACGTACCGACCGAGGACGTGATCGCGTTCGTCGCGTCGTGCGCGCCGCTGCCGTACGACCGCCACGGCGAGCGCAGCTATCAGAACCGCGACGGCGATCGGTTGCGGCAGACCCTCGACGTCGTCGAGCGCGGGCTGGCGCTGTGGCGCGACTACACCGACCCATCGCCGGCGGTCGCCGGATTCGATGCCGGCCTCCTGCTCGCGCTCGCGGACGGTGCGCTCGGCGAGCTGCGGTGGGATCTGATCGAGGTCGACTACGGCACGCACCAGGCGAGCGGCGAGGACTGCGCTTCGCTCGCGGCGTACCTCGCCGTCGACTCGGACCCCGACGCGCAGCAGGCGCACTGGCAAGCGCTCCACGCCGAGCGCGTGATCGACGCGCGCGCGGCGCGCACGTTCGACGAGGTACGTGACGTGCTCGCGGGCGCACTTGGCGCCCCGGCGGCGATCACCGACGACGCGGCGTTCGCCGCCTGGTATGGCGCGCAGCCGATCGACGCCCTGCCCCGGCGATTCGTCGTCGATATCTCGCTCGAGGCACCGCGCGACGCCTACGACTGGCTCGCGCCGCTGTTGCGCGGGCAACGCCGGATCCGGTGGGGCGTGCGCCAGGGCCGCACGTAGATCACCTCCGGGCAAAAACTTGCCGCGCGGATCGCGGTGCCCGAGGGTGAGCCATGGGCGAGACGCTTTACAGCAGCAGCTACCAGCCGGATCCGCGGAGCGCGCTCGACGTTCTCGCCTTCGTGCTGACGCCGGTCGAGGCGTTCGCGAGCGATCCCGAGGAGCTCGAGGCGGTCGCCGAGCTGCTCGGCGCCGCGAAGTCCGAGGCGATCGAGCGCTGGCAGTCGTTACATCGCGGCAGTCGAAGCAACTAACGCTAGCTTCGCTTACTCGACCGACATCGCGAGGTACTCGAACTTCATCTTCTCGGTGTAGAGGTCGATCTTGATCTGCTTGATCTCTTCGCTGCCGGCGTCGAGCTTGTCGGGCTGGATGTTCGCGATGTCCGCGCCCTCGAACGACAGCGTGAACAGGTCGCGGCCGTCGTTGTCGTAGGTCTGGATCGAGCCGGTGAGCCGGCCGGGGACCTCGCCCTTGACCGCGCGCTTCGTGAAGTGATCCCAGAACGGCTGGGCGTCACTCTCGGGGACGTAGAACGTGATCTGCGGGAAGTCGATCTGCGTCGGGCACTTGATCGGCGCGCGGAACCCGCCGACGTGGTGCTCGGCGATGTTCTGCTTGACCGTGAACGAGTCGATCTTCGAGACGCGCTTGCACTGCTCGCCGAAGCCGTCGAGCTTGAAGCGGAAGTTGTTCGCGGTCCACAGCTTCTGGCGGTTGAAGCCGGTCGCGCCGGACAGCTTCTTGCCCTCGCCCTTCTTGAACACCATCTCCTCGACCGCGACCGCGATCGACATGTACGCGGCGCCCTTGTCCTGGCCGTCGAGCTTCGGGAAGACGAGCTCCTTGATGATCGCTTCCTTGAACTCGCGGCGCGCGCGCTCGACGTAGTAGAAGTCGGCCGCGACGATCGCGCCGGTCTTGCGCTCGGCCTCGCCGTTGAAGAACTTCGCGATCCAGTCGTAGAACGGCTTGGACATCGACATGCCGACCTGGACCTTGAAGTCCTCGAACTTCGGCTTGCCGAGCTGACGCCAGCGGTCGTAATGCGCACCGGTCTGGTACTGCATCACGTCGGCCTTGATGCTCCCGCCCTCGATCGATCGGAACAAGCCGACCTCGTCCTTGCCATCGAGCTCGAGCGCGAAGTGCGCTGCGGCGTAGGCGCGGGGTTGTTGATTGGCCATGACTCCTCGAAGACCGGTGCGAAGAAGTACTCTACACGCGCCTGTGGGGACCGTGCAGGGTCGTGCGTCGGAGCATGCTACGTTACCAAGGCGCGGCGCCTTCCTAGCGATGACGGTGCCCCGCGACCATGGCGGTTCCGAAGACCCCTGATCCAAGCAGCCGAAGTTCCAGGGAGATCCACCTCGGGCGACCGCGGTGGTCGTTCTGGAAGGGCCTGCTGACCGGGGCGGCGATCGAGATCCCGCTGATCGCGGTCACCGTGTTCGTCCTCGGGCGCGTCGGGCTCGCCGGCAATCCGACCGCCGGGTTCATGCACATCATGCGGCTGACGACGGTGTTCGCCGGGACGGCGGCGCTGCTGACCGCCGGCGGGATCGGCCGGCTCGCGGCGTACGCGACGGTCGAGCGCGGCCGCCGGCACGCGATCCTCGCGGCCGCGCGCGCGCACGCGGCGGCGGGCGCCGGGCTCGTGATCATCGCGATCATCCCGCAGCGCCACCTGCCGACCGAGGCCTCGGCGTGGGTCGCGATCGCGGCGGTCGGCCTGATCCCGGGCGCGATCTGCGGCGGGGTGATCGGGTTCATCTGCAGCGGTCAGTCGACCGTGAACCTGTCCGACGTGTGGTCGCTCGCGGCCAAGCCGAGCGAGGCGCTGCGCCAGCTGCTCGATCCGAAGGACCTCGTGCGGCTCGGCGCCGCGCTCAGCGAGCGCACGACGAAGCTGTTCGAGGGCATCTTCGATCCCGCGCCGCCGCCGCCGAAGCAGCCGGCGCCGCCGAGCGAGCCGAGCCCGCCGTCGTCGGTGGCGCCGCCGTCGGAGCCGCCGGTCACGAGCGGCAAGGAGACCAAGGACGCGTGAGCCGCGCGGATCGGCTGGAGCTGCGCACGCTCGCGATCGCGCTCGTCGCGTCGCTCTTGCTGTGGAACCTGCCGTTCGGCGGCGTCCTGCTCTACCCGTTCAAGATCCTCGCGACGTGGCTGCACGAGCTGTCGCACGGCCTGATCATGCTGATCACCGGCAACGGCCTCGATCGGGTCGTGATCTACCGCGACACCAGCGGGCTCGCGTACTCGCGCGAGGTCGCCGGGCCGACCGCGCAGGTGTTCATCGCCGGCGCGGGCTACATGGGCACGCCGCTGTGGGGCGCGCTGCTGCTCGTCGTCACGCCGCACGCACGCGCCGCGCGCAACGCGCTGATCGTGCTCGGCGTGCTGCTGCTCGGGACCGCGATGTTCGTCGTCGACGCGCCGTCGGGCGATCGGTTCGGCCAGGCCGCGGTCGCGATCATGGGCGCGGTCTGCGTCGGCGTCGCGTTCGCGCTGCCGGGGCGCTGGAAGATCGCGGTCGCGCACTTCGTCGCGGCGCAGTCGTGCGTCAACGCGCTGCTCGACATCCGCGTGCTGCTGCGGCCGTACCAGATCGTCAACGGCATCGACACCGGCAACAAGAGCGACGCCCACAACATGGCGCTCCACACGTTCGGCACGACCGACAAGTGGGCCGTGTGGTTCTGGGCGATCACGTGGCTCGCGTGGTCGCTCGTCGTGCTCTACGTCGCGCTGCGGATCAATGGATCGCGGGCGATTGCGAACGTAGCTCCGTTCGCTCGGGCCACGGCTTCACCTCGAGGTGAAAGTGATCGTGATGCGCGTCGTCGTAGTCCGGCGACAGCACCAGGTGAAATAGCCCCGAGCGAACCAGCTGACACTGCAGGATCTTGAGCGTCGCGCCTGCCTGCGTGAGCGGCCGGCCGACGCAGTCGACGTCGTCGCCGAGGCCCTGCTCGTAGTCCTTGTCGACGCGGATCGTGCCGAGCTCCGGGCCGGTGAACGTGTGGACGTCGATCGCGAGGCCGTAGCTGTGCTTCGACGGCCGGTTCGTGCCGCGCACGTTGCGCCGCGAGTACGCCGACGAGAACGTCGCCTTGTCGAACCCGAGCGCGCGGATGTAGTGGCCGGCCTCGTCGAGCGACACCGCGAGCGAGCAGTCGATCACGAGCGGCTGGTCGTCATCCGGCGACGTGAACGCGATGCCGCCGAGCGGCCCGGTGATCTCGACCGCGTTCGCGATGCCCGGCCGCCGCGCCGGCTTGTAGGCGATCTTGCGCGCGTCGAGCTCGGCGGTGCACTTGCCCATCGGATCCGCCGCGGCCGGCAGGCTCGACAGCACGAGGGCACAGGCGATCGCGCGCATGAGGTCTACGCTACTCGCGCGGTCGAGCGGCGCAACTTTCAGGACGGCGCGATCGACGCGATCAGGTCGCCGACGAGCTCGGGCACGGCCTGCACGATCGACTCCGGCGCGTAGACGACGACGAGCACGAGCGTGTCGCCAAACACCTTGCCGCACGCGATCACCCGGTACCGCTGCGCGTAGCCCATCGCGTCCTCGATCGTCGCGATCTGCTCGCTGCCCTGCCAGCCCGGCGGCAGCGCGACGAGCTGGTCGGGCGCGCGCTCGATCGTCGCGACGCCGCGATCCTTGGCGACCAGCCGGTCGATGCGCTCGCCGATGTCGCTCGCCGCGGATGCGGTGACGAGCTCGAGGCTGTACAGGCCGTCGGGATCCTGGAGCTCCTGGCGCTCGTCGCCGAGCGGGACGAGCTGCGCCGACGCCGGTGCGACGACGACGAACTGGCGAAGCGCGAACGGCTGGCGCGGCTGCGTCAGCAAGCTGTCGGCGAGCGACGTCCGCGCGGCGATGCCACCGGACACGATCGCGAGCGCCGTGAAGCCGATCGCGATCGCGCGGCCGACGTGGCGCGTGATCCGCGCGATCCGGATCGACGGCGACAGCACGACGCTGATCGCCATGCCGGCGACGAGCCCGGCGCCGTGCGCCCACTGATCGATCATCGGATAGAAGAACCCGGTCGCGACCTGCGCGACGGTCACGACCGCGAGCGCGCCCCACATGCCGCGCTTCCACGCCGCGCGATAGCGGCCGCGGTGCACGGTGAGCTCGGTGAAGATCGCGCCGAGCACGCCGAAGATCGCGCCCGACGCGCCTGCGCTGACGCCGCCGGTCGAGCCGAGGTAGCTCGCGAGCGAGCCGGCGAGCCCGGCGACCGCGAAGATCGCGATCGTGCGCGCGGCGCCGAACAGCTCCTCGCAGATCCGGCCGAGGAAGAACAGCCCGATCGCGTTGACCGCGAGGTGCACCGTGCCGACGTGGAGGAAGATGCAGGTGACGAGCCGCCACCACTCGCCGTCGGCGACCCGCGTGCGTGCCATCGCGCCCGCGCGCACGAGCACGCCGACATCGCTCGTCGGTCCGATCATCGTCGCGACGACGATCGCGACCGCGAACAGCGACGCGGTGAGCGCGTACGTCGCGCGCGGGCCGTGGATGCGCGCGAGCTTGATCGGCGGCGGTAGCGGTGCGGCCTCGACCCGCGCGACGACCGTTGACGTCTCGGGCGACAGCTCGACCGCCGACGCCGAGGGCACGCGCGCGAGCGCCTCGTCGATCAGCTCGCGCGGCCGGCCTCGCGACTTGCCGCGCGCGCGCTCGTACGCGGCCGCCGCGGCCTCGCGATCGCCGTGGTGCTCGTGCGCGACCGCGAGCCAGTACGTCCGCGCCGCGCGGCTCATGTGCGGCGCACGCTTCGCCTCGACGAGCGCGCGCACCGCCTCGGGGCGCCCCGCGAGCGCGAGGAACATCAGCCGCGCGCGGTGCAGCCACACGTTCGCGTCCTCGCGGCCGGCGCACGCGTCCTCGAGCCGGGCGAGCATGCGCGCCGCGCGATCGAGATCGCCGGTCCGGCCGTACGCGCCGAGCAGCTCGACCCAGACCGGCGGTGCGATGCCGAGCGCGTCGCGCAGCGAGATCGGCGGTGTGCCACCGTCGGCTGCCGGCTCGGTCGCCGGCATCAGGTGCGCCTCGGCGTACTGGATCGCGTCCTGCCAGCGATACGCCGCGAGGTAGAGCATCGCGATCCGCTCGTCGATCGCGAGCTTCGCCTCCGCAGGCGCGCGCTGCTTCGCGGCGACGAGCGCGTCGACGGTCTGCTCGACGCGGCCCTCGCGGATCTCCTTCATCGCGCCGAGCAGCGCCTTCTCCTCGGCGACGCCGGAGCCCGGCGCGAGCACCTCGGCGACGTCGAGCAGCCGCGACGCGACGCCGATCCGCTCGATCGACGCGAACCGTCGCGCGACGCCGCGCACGAGCGGTCCGACGACGAGCAGGCACAGCCCTCCGCCGAGCCCGATCGCGCCCGCGATCCCGAGGGCCGGCGCCTCGACGTGGCGGCCGAGCAGGCCGAGCCCGGAGAGCAGCGCGGCGAGTACCTGCATGATGCCGAACAGCGGCGTGCCGTTCGGCGGATTCTTGAGGAAGTACCAGCCCCAGTACCCGCTCGCGATCACGACGGAGATCAGCGCGTACTCGTAGAGCATCGGCGACCTACGCCGGCTGCTCGACGAACGCGCCCATCTTGCGGAACTTCTGGTAGCGCCGCTCGAGCAGCTCGGTCGTCGGCAGCTCGACGAGCTCTTTCAGGTGCGTCTTCAGCGCGGCGCGCAGCTTCGCGGCGGTGACCGCGGCGTTGCGATGCGCGCCCCCCGGCGCCTCGGGGATGATCTCGTCGCAGATGCCGAGCTGCACGAGGTCGGGCGCGGTCAGCTTGAGCTGCGTCGCGGCCTCGCCGATCTTCGCCGGATCGCGCCACAGGATCGACGCGCAGCCCTCGGGCGAGATCACCGAGTAGATCGAGTACTCGAGCATCAGGATCCGATCGGTGACACCGAGCGCGAGCGCGCCGCCCGAGCCGCCCTCGCCGATCACGACGGAGATCATCGGGCACTCGAGGCTCGCCATCACCTGCAGCGCCTTCGCGATCGCCTCGGCCTGGCCGCGCTCCTCGGCGCCGAGCCCGGGGTACGCGCCCGGCGTGTCGATGAAGCAGATGATCGGCCGCTTGTAGCGCGAGGCGAGCCGCATGAGCCGCGTCGCCTTGCGATAGCCCTCGGGACGCGCCATCCCGAAGTTGCGGTGCATGTTGTCCTTCGTGTTACGGCCCTTCTGGTGGCCGAGCACGAGGACTTCCCACTCGTCGAACTGAGCGAGCCCGCCGACGATCGCCGGATCGTCGCGGAAGCTGCGATCGCCGTGCAGCTCGACGAAGTCGTCCATCAGCAGGCCGACGTAGTCGCTCATGTACGGCCGCGCCGGGTGACGCGCGAGCTGGACCTTCTGCTGCGCCGTCAGGTCCGCGAACACTTCCTTTTGGAGCTTGCGAGCCTTCTGCTCGAGCTTGCGGATCTCCGCAGAGAAGTCGACCGCCTGCGTCGATAGCCCGCGCAGCTCGCTGATCTTCTTCTCGAGGTCGATGATCGGCCGCTCGAAGTCGAGGATCTGGCGTTCGGAGAGCTGGACGGGTTCGAGCGACATGAGATCAGCGCCGTGTTAGGTACCGCTCCAACTCCGACAGGTCAACGGCGCCCGCGTCGGCGTGCCACGTGATCGTGGTGTCGGCGCGATACCACGACAGCTGGCGCCGCGCATAATGCCGCGAATTTCTTTTGATCAGCTCGATCGCGCGCGCGCGGTCGACGCGGCCGTCCGCGAGCTCGTGCAGCTCGGCATAGCCGATCGCCTGCTGTGACCGCAGCGGCGGCATGTAACCGGCGGCACGCAACGCCGCGACCTCGCGCTCGAGCCCGTCCGCGATCATCTGATCGACGCGTGTATCGATATTCGCGTACAGCGCCTCGCGCGCCGGTGACAGCCCGACGATCCGCGCCGGATACCGCAGCGGCAGCGAGCGGTGATCGTGCCGCGCCTGGTGCGCGCTCATCGGCTCGCCGGTGAGCCGGAACACCTCGAGCGCGCGGATCATCCGCTTCTCGTCGTTCGGATCGATCTTCGCCGCGGCTGCGGGATCGACCCGCGCGAGCTCGGCGTGGAGCGCCGCCGTCCCGTGGTCGCGCGCGCATGCGGCGAGCTCCTCGCGCACCTCGGGCGACGCCGGCGGCCCGGCGAACAGCCCGAGCAGCAGCGCGCGCACGTAGAGCCCGGTGCCGCCGCACACGATCACCGGCTTGCCGCGCGCCGCGATGTCCGCGATCGCGCGGTCCGCGAGCTCGACGAACCGCTGCGCGGTCATGTCCTCGTCGGGCCGCACGACGTCGAGCAGGTGGTGCGCGACCCGCGCGCGCTCCGCCGCGGTCACCTTGCCAGTGCCGATGTCCATCCCGACGTAGACCTGCTGCGAGTCCGCCGACACGACCTCGCCGCCGGTGCGCTCGGCGAGCGCCAGCGATAGCCGCGTCTTGCCCGCGCCCGTCGGACCGACGATCACGACGACAGGTGGCGCCACGCCACGAGTCTAGAACATGTGGCCGAAGTTGACGTACAGGCCCGCGCTCTCGCTGCTGACGCCGTAGTCGAATGTCACGAGCGTCGCGAGGTTCCAGCTCATCCGAAACGCCGCGCCGGTCGAGGGCCGCCAGTCCGCGAGCGTCACCTCGCCGAGATCATCGAACGCGCGGCCGACGTCGACGAACGGCGCGAGGATGAACGCGAGCTTCTGGTGCTTCACGGTCGTGCGCGCGAACGTCCACCGGATCTCGGCGCTCGCCGCGGTCATCACGTGGTCGACGAACCGATCCTGACGGAACCCGCGCAGCGTGCGGTGACCGCCGAGCCCGAACCGCGGATCCTCGGTGAACGGGATGATGTTCATCGAGAAGAACGGCGTGCCCTCGCTCTGCACGAGCCCGAACACGCGGCCGGCGAGCACGAGATCCGCGTACGCCGGGATCGGGCTCCAGAACCCGCGCGCCGCGGCCATGATCCGCGCGTAGTCGTACTCGGAGCCGAGCGCGAGCGTGCCGACGTCGAGCTCGGCGTCGAGGAACACGCCGCGGTTCGGATCGGGCTCGAAGTCGCGCGTGTCGTACGAGAACCCGAGCCGCACGTAGTTGTCGCGGCCGCCGCTGCAGCCGACGAGCCGGCCGGCGTCGCAGTCCTCGCGAAATCGCGTCGGTGCCTCGGTCGCCGTCGTCGCCGCCCCGGTGTCGTCGACCGCGCGCACCGTCTCGCCGCTGTAGTCGTGCAGCTTCGTGTACGAGAACCCGACGCCGGCGAGCACGCGGATGTGACCGTCGAGGAAGCTGCGCTCGAGGCTCGCGATCAGCGACGGCCGCAGGACATCGAGCTGGTCGTACTTCGTGTACGCGGTGCCAGCGACCGCGCGCTCCTGCGCCGCGACGTAGTCGTCGTAGCTGGCGAACGTGCCCGGTGCGCCGGGGAACGCGAGCGGCGCGTTCGCGACGGTGCCGAAGTAGTTCGCGTCGGTGCTGCGCGCGAGCACGAGCTGACCGCGCGGCCGGTACGGCGTGTTCGCGAGCCGCGGGCCGTCGTAGTCGAGCCAGTGGAACTGCAGGCCCTTCGTCGACGCGAATGCCTGGAGGAACACGCGGTGGAGGTACGGCGTCTCGGCGAACCGCTCGTCGTCGCGCGTGCCGTTCCAGTAGTAGTACGCGCGCGCGCCGAGCCCGACGCCAAAATCGACGCTGTACGCGAACAGCGGCAACCCGGTGACGTATCCGCCCTCCTTCTTGCGCGCGAGGTCGTCGGCGCCGAGCCGATCGGCCGTGGCGATGCCCGTGCTCGCGATCAGGCACAGGGCGGCGATCCGCAGCACCGGACCAGCTTATCCGGAAACCCGCGGGATATAACGCGGCGGTGTCCGAGTCGCTCCGGCGATCCCCGCCCCGCGTGCGGCTGCTCGTGTACTTCGCGCGCAAGAGCCTGTTCTCGAGCAAGCTGACGGTCGTGCTGCTCGCGATCGCGATCGCGGCGGGCGCGGGGTTCCAGATCGCGAACTCGGCGAACCTCGCCGGGTTCTCGGACGCGCTGCTCGAGGAAGGCCTGACGCGCGGCACCGGTGACATCCGCGTCGAGCCGCGCGACAAGCCACGATTCACCGACGGCGATGCGGTCGCCGCGAAGCTCGCCGCGATCTCCGGCGGCCGCGCCGTGCCGGTGCTCGTCTATGCCGGCGCGGTCGGCGTGCGCGGCAAGTTCCTCGGCACGCCGGTGTTCGGCCTCGATCCCGACGAGCGCCCGTACCACATCGTCGACGGCGGACCGCTCGCGCGCGGCGACACGCAGGGCATCCTGATCGGTAGCTCGCTCGCGAAGCGGCTCGGCGTCAAGCCGGGCGACGCCATCGACGTCCGCGTGATCATCGCGGCGCCGGATCCGCTGCTCGGGCTCGACAACACCGCAACGTACACGCTGACCGTGCGCGGCGTCGTCAGCGGCTCGGCGGGCGGCTATCGCACCGCGTTTCTCGATCGCGGCTTCCTCGGCAAGGAGGCGGGCGCACCGAAGGGCGCGTCGGCGATCGTCGTCCGGCTCGACGATCACTTCAGCGCCGGTGACGTCGCGGCGCGCATCGAGGCCGCGATGCCCGAGGTCCAGGCGATCGGCTGGCGCGAGGACGATCCATATTTGAAGAACTACCTGCGCGCGAACGCGACGATCAACAGCGTCAGCTACGCGATGGTGATCGCGGCGGTCTCGCTGCCGATCCTGGCGCTGCTCTATATCCACGTATTGAAGCGCCGCCGCGAGATCGCGATCCTCGCCGCGCTCGGGTTCGGCCGGCTCGAGGTGTTCGTGATCTACGTGCTGCAGGGCATCGTCGTCGCGATCATCGGCTGCGTCGTCGGTGCGGCGGCCGGCTACGGCCTGATCCGCTACTTCCAGGCGAACCCGCTGTTCGAGTGGGAGAGCCTGATCGTGCGGCCGCTCGTCGTGCCGCGGACGTTCATCGTCCCGGCGCTCGTCATCATCGGCACCGCGGCCGCCGCCGCGAGCTACCCGGCGTGGCGCGCCGCGCGCACCGATCCCGCGCGGATCCTGCGGAGGATCGAGTGATCGTCGTCGACGGCGTGACGCGCCGGATCGCGGGCCGCGCGATCGTCGAGGACATCTCGTTCGAGATCGGCGAGCGCGAGCACGTCGCGCTGATGGGCCCGAGCGGCTGCGGCAAGACCACGCTGCTGCAGATGATCGGTCTGCTCGACCGTCCGGACGCCGGACGCGTGATGCTCGCCGGCCGCGATGCGTGGAGCGCGAGCGATGCGATCCGCGCCGAGCTCCGGCTGTGCCATCTGGGGTTCGTGTTCCAGTCGAACAACCTGATCGAGCACCTGTCGGCGCGCGACAACGTCGCCCTGCCCGCGTGGCGCGCATCGGGCGACCGCAGGACGGCGCTCGCCGACGCCGACCGCTGGCTCGAGCGGTTCGGGCTCGCGGCGCGCAGCCGCGCCCGGGCGGACGAGCTATCGATCGGCGAGGCCCAGCGGGTCGCGGTCGCGCGCGCGCTCGTCAACCGGCCGCGGCTCGTGCTTGCCGACGAGCCGACTGGGAGCCTCGATGCCGCGTCGGCGGCACTCGTCATGGACGCGCTGCTCGGGTCCGACGTCGCGGTGCTCGTCGTGACCCACGATCCGGATGTGGCGACGCGCGCGGCCCGGACGATCCGCATGCGCGATGGCAAACTCGCCTGACGTTGCCATCGCGTGCCATGCGCCGCGATGGCAAGCTCGCCGCGCGTGGACACCCTCCTCGGAACGACGACCTCGCTGTGCGCGACCTGCAAGCGCGCGGCCCCCGCGGAGATCTGGCGGCTCGGCGAGCGCGTCGTGATGCGCAAGACGTGCGACGCGCACGGCGCCGCCGAGGTGCTGCTGTCGCCGAATGCGGACTGGTACGAGGCCGTGCTCGCGCACGCGCCGGTGCTGCAGCCGCCCGAGGCGACGAAGCCGGTCTCGCAGGGCTGCCCGTTCGACTGCGGGCCGTGCACGAGCCACGAGCAGACCGCGCAGCTGCCGATCGTGCCGATCACGAGCGCGTGCAACCTCGACTGCCCGATCTGCTACACACACAACAAGAACGGCGCCGGTGCGTATCACATGACCGAGCGCGAGCTCGGCGCGATCCTCGAGCACCTGCGCCGCGCCGATCCCGAGCGCCGGATCATCAACATCACCGGCGGCGAGCCGACGCAGCACCCGCAGTTCGAGCGCCTGATCGAGCTGTGCGCCGAGGCCGGCATCCACCGGATCACCGTATCGACGCACGGCCTGCGGTTCCTGAAGGACGAGCGCATCCTCGAGCGGCTCGCGGCGCTGCGCGCGCGGATCGTGCTGTCGTTCGACTCGTTCGACGCCGAGACCAACCAGCAGATGCTCGGCGGCCAGTTCCTCGACGGCAAGCTGCGCGTGCTCGAGCTGCTCGAGAAGTACGGCGTCGATACGACGCTGCTGCCGGTGCTCGTGCGCGGCACGAACGATCACGAGGTCGGCGCGTTCGTCCGGCTCGCGCTGAGCAAGGACTTCATCCGCTCGGTCGAGCTCCACACGATGACGTTCACCGGCGGTAACGGCACGACGTTCGATCGCGTCGGTCGCTACACGACCTACGAGGTGCTGCAGGATCTCGAGCGCCAGACCGCCGGCGCGCTGCGCGTCTCCGACTTCGTCCCGTCGCCGGCGGCGCACCCGCTGTGCTACCTCGTGACGTACGTGCTCCGGCTCGACGACGGGCGGTGGCTGCCGTTCCCGCGGTTCATGGAGCCGGCGGATCTGCGCGAGCTGCTCGCCGGCATGCTGTATCTCGAGCCGACGAAGGCGATGGAGGCCAAGCTCGCCGACATCGTCACGCGCCTGTGGGCCGGCGATCTCGCGTGTGACGATACCGACCTCGTGCTCGACGCGCTGCGCGCGCTCGCCGACGACGCGTTCGCACCCGGGCTCGATCCGCGCGAGCGGCTGCGCCGCGCCGAGACCCGCACGAAGGCGATCTACATCCACTCGCACATGGACGAGGACACGTTCGACACCGACCGGATCCGGCAGTGCTGCGTCGGCATTCGCGAACCCGACGGCACGAACATCCCGTCGTGCGCGTACAACACGCTGTATCGCGATCGCGACGCGCGGTTCACCGCGAAGCCGGCGGCGCCGCTCGTCCAGCTCGGCCGCGGCCGTGTCTTGTCTGCGTCCGGCCGCACGTAATGTCCAGGCTGCGGTTCGGCGCGATGCTCGCGGGCTTCGTCGCGCTGACCGCGCTCGGCGTGTGGTGGGCCGCGCCGCCCCGCGACGAGCTCGCGCGGACGTGGGCCGAGCTGCGCTCGCTCGGTATCGCGAACGTCCTCGGGCTCGTCGCGCTCGGCCTCGCCGCGATCGGCGCCGAGATGCTGCGGCTCGTCGTGTTCGGCCGCGTGCTCGGCGTCCGCGTGTCGTGGCGCGCGGCGTTCGACGCGTCGGTCGCCAACGACCTGTTCTCGTGGATCAGTCCGGGCGGCCTCGCCGGCGAGCCGGCGTCGGTCTACGTGATGAGCCGGCGCGGCGTACCCGTCGATGCCGCGCTCGCGATCACGTTCGGCAAGTTCGCGACGAGCTTCGCGCTGATCATGGGTGCCGCGTGCGTGCTGCTCGCGCTCGGTCACGGGCCGGCGATCCCGACCTGGGCGATCGCGTCGATCGTCGCGACGATCGGGTTCGGCGTCGTGCTCGTCGGCGGGTTCGTCGTCGGCGCGTGGTTCCCGGCGCGCTCGCTGCGCACGATCGATCGCTGGCTCGCGACGCCGCGCGGGCCGCTCGTCACGCGCGCGCTGACCGGGCTGCGCAGCTCGATCGCGCGGCTCGCGCAGTTTCGCGCCGGCCCCGCGGGCTGGCTCGCGATGACCGCGACCCACGTCCTCTACTACGGCGCGTACATCGGCCTCGTGGTCGCGCTCGGCGCGATGTTCGACGCACGCTCGATCGCGGGTCTCGTGCCGATCGCGATCGTGTACCAGGCGTTCACGTACATCGCGCCCGCGCCGGGGATTCCCGAGGCCGGTGCCGCGGCGTTCTTCGGTGGGCTCGTCCCCGACGGCGGCGCGTTCGTCGTCGTGCTGCTGTTCCGCGCGCTGACCGCGTATCTGCAGATCGTGCTCGGGCTCGTCTACTTGCCGGTCGGCGGCATGCTGCGCGCGATCGTGTCACGGTCAGACCGCGCGTAACGCGGCGATCGCGGCGTCGTCGATCCCCGGTAGCGTCGCGAGCTCCGCGTCATCCGCCTCGGCGGCCGCGCGCAGCGTGCCGTACGCGACGAGCAACGCCGCGAGCTGCTCGTCCGTGAGCGTGGTCTCCGGCGTCGCGAAGTCCGCGAGCTGCGCGCGCAGATCGAGCTGTGTCACGTAGCGCGCGCCGGGCACGTCGATCACCGACAGCGAGTCGCTGCCCACGATCGCGAGCCGGTCGCCGCTCGCATCGAATGCCGCCGCCTTCGCCTCGCGCGCGATCCGGAACAGCTGCTCGCCGTCGTGGCTGACATTGCCGCGGCAGTCGAAGATGCGCCACCGATCGTACGCGCGTGCGATCGCAGGCGCCGACTCGTGGGAGCCGGCGTCGTCGTCGGACAGCGCCTCGTCACCGAGCCACGGGCCCTCGTAGCGATCGAGGTCGAGCGCGCTGAGCTTGAGCCAGCACAGGCCGCTCGTGATGTCGTGGACCGCGCCGTCGTCGGGCGACGAGCTGACCCACAGGAATCGAAAGTCGGGCGTGCGCGCGATCTCGTGCGGGCGGTCGCCCGAGAGGTCGGACTCGACCTGCGCGATCGCGCCGGTCTTGACGTCGCGGAGCCACCCGTCTTCGGGCTGGTCGTTCTCGACGAACACGAGCGGCAGATCGTCCGGCGCCTCCGCGAGCCAGCCGGCGTCCGGATCGAGCACCGCGACGCGTTCCGGCGCATAGCGATCGACGAGCACCGCACGACCGTGATGCACGCCCCGCAGCTCGAGCTTGCCGGTGCGCCACGGCCCGGCGATCGCGCCGCTCGACGTCGACACCGTGAACATCGCGTACGCGACCTGGACGAGCACGCGATCGTGATCGATCCAGCCGCACGCGAGCGGCACGTCGGTCACGCGCTCCACGATCTCCCAGTCATCCCGGATGCGCGGCGGCTCGGACAGCTCCAGCGGCCCGCTGCGGGGCTCGTCGGCCGGCTGCCACAGCGACGGACGAACGCCGCTGCGCGCCGGATCGCCGATCGGGCGCGCCAGCACCGCGTACAGATCGTCGAATCGTTGCTGCAGATCGGCGACCTCGAACCCCAGGATCTCGTACGGCGCACCGAGCGCGACGAGCCGGCTGACGCGCGACGCGCGCGCCGCGAACCGCTGGTAGGCCTCGTTGTCGCGCGCGAGCCGCAGGCCGGCGAATCGCGCGAACCAGCGATCGCCGCTCGGCTCGGTCTGCGGCACGCGCGGTCGATCCCCCGGCGGCACGACCGGCACGCGCTCGATCAACAGATCGCGCGGCGAGAAGCCGGCGGCGGCAAGCTCGTCGTCGCGCGCTTCGGCGAGCCGCTCGACGAGCGCGCTCGGCCGCGCCTCGTCGGAGCGCACGGCGTCCTCGGTCCATCCGGTGAGCGCGACGATGCGCGGGACGAGCCGTGGATGCAGCAGCGGCACGCCCGTGGCGATGTGCGCCCAGCGCTCGTCGCGCACGCGCGGGCTCGCACATTCGACGTGGCACTTCTCGCACCGCGTGCCGGCATGCGCCTCGCCGACGACCTTGCCGCACCGGCAGCGGAGCTCCTGCAACGGGCCGAACACCACCTCGGAGAACAGGCTCTCGGGATCGGGGCGATCGCCGCTCGGCGAGGCGTCCGGCCGCGTGACCTCGCCGTGCGACAGCATCGCGAGCGCTCGCACCGCCCGCAGGATCGCGAGCGGCTCCGCAGCAGGGTCGAAGAAGGCGTCGAGCTCGGTCCGGGCGCGCATGTGGGGACCGTACGACAGAAGACGGCCCGCACGTCGACGAACGCATGTATCGTGATTGCATGCGGAAGGCGTGGGTCGTGCTGGTCGTCGCGGGTTGTACCGACTCAGCGATGGAGCCGCCGCTGCCACCGATCGAGAGCAGCTTCGACGTCGTGGTCGATGCGACGAGCGTCGCGATCTACCCGCGCGATCACCTGACGAATGGTACCTGCCGGCCCGCGGACGCGTTTCCTGCTTCGACTGGCACGTGTCTCGAGTTGCTCGACACCCCCACCTGCGACCCGGAGGTCACCACGTGTCTCGAGCGCTTCGTTCTCGACGGTAAGGAGCTCGCGTTCCGGCCGTCTAGCACCCCGCGCTTCTACACGGCGCTGACCGCGACCTCGACGCTGACGATCATCGGGTGCGGGCGTACCGCCGAGGTCGCGTTGCCCGCCGAGCCAATGCCGACGGCCGTGCTGCAAGCGAGCCGGGACGCGAGCGGCCAGCCGGTCGCGACATGGACGACCGATCTACCGTCGGACACCGCGCTCGTATCCCTGCTCTATCAGGTTCCCGAGGAGACGCGGTGTCACGTCGAAGGTGTGCAGACCCGCACGTTCGAGCCGACGTGGCCCGAACAGCGATCGGTCGAAGTTCGCGCGTTCTCGCCCATGACCGTGGTCGACACCGAGCTCGGTCCGCTGCGGATCTGGCGCGGCAATGTCGTGTTTGCCGAGCTGACCGCACCGTGATCAGCGCGTCGACGCACGCAGCCCCTACTTGATGACGTGCCGACGACGCAGCCGCTTCGCGATCGCGTAGGTCGCGATGCTGACCGCGAAGCTGATCGTGGCGATGACGATCACCTCGACGAGGCTCGGCGCGTCGAGGGTGGATGCGACGACCTGCAGCAACACGACGATCGGCAGGTGGACTATGTACGCCCAGTACGAGGCGTCGGCCGCGAGCTCGACGATGCGATGGCGGCGGTGCGCGAGCCGCAGGCACAGTCCGACGAATGCGATCACGAGCGCGAACATCAGGACCGCCGCGGCAACGCTCGCGATGATGGGGATCGCGGCGCTGTTCGCCGGATCGGCGGACGCGTACGCGACCGGCGCGATCGCACCGAGAAGCAGCGAGCTCGCGACCAGCGCGGGCAGCGTCCACCGTACGTGCTGCTCGAGCTCGCGCGTGCCGTGCGCGAGCCAGCCCCACGCGAAGCAGCCGCCGTAGTACGAGAGCACGTGCGGATCGAGCCGGAAGCCGAGCGGGACGTCGGGGCGCAGCATCCGGCGATCGATCAGCGGCACGACGATCAGCGCGAGCACGACAACGTACGCGACCGTCGACGATAGCCGCAGCCGGTGCCACAGCGGGACCACGACCAGCGCGAGCGCGCTCGCCGCGAGCAGGTAGTAGAGGAACCACAGGTGGCCGAGCGTGATCGGCAGCGACGAGCCCTCGAGCTTCGGCACGTTCACCGGGACCACGCCGCGCTGCGCGAGCTCGCGTCCCCAGTCCCACAGCGCGTCGAGCGCGAGCGAGCACGGCACGAGCGCGACGAGGAACGGCAGCAGCAGGCGCGCCGCGCGACTGCGCACGAAGCCGGCGGCACCGCGCTCGTACTTCGCGCGCGACACGAAGCCGGACAGCCAGAAGAACAGCTGCATCAGGAACAGGCTCTGCAGCCAGACGAACACGTCGAACCCGAGGTGGCGATCGGCGTCCTGCACCGCCCAGCCGATCGGCGTGACCATGTACGCGATCGACGCGTGCGCCACGATCACGAGCAGCGTCGCGATGCCGCGCGCCGCGTCGAGGCCGGTCGAACGCGACACTAGACGCGACGGTGCTCGGCGGCCTCGGCGATGAGCCCGCCGAGCATGTGGAACTCGATGTACTGGCGCGCGACGTCCTGCGCGTTCGGCAGCGGGACGGAGCGATCGTCGAGCGCGACCTCGCCACCGTCGGGGCGCAGCCGGAACGCGAGCGTCTGGCCCTTGCGCAACCCGCGCTCGCGGACCTCGCGCAACAGCGGCAGCTCGTCGAGGCCGTACAGGAACAGGTCGCGCTGCACGACCTCGGGCAGCCACTTCTCCGACAGCGCGGTCAGCTTCATCTCCCAGCTGCCCTGCCGCAGCATGTCGGGGACGGAGCCCTGGCGGATCAGCGGTGCGTTGTCGCCGTCGAGCGAGACCAGCTGCGCGCGCGCCATCATGTAGTTGAGGCCGAGCGCGCCGAAGCCGACCGAGAGGTCCGCGACGCGATAGCCGGGCGCGGCGGGATCCTGCTGCACGCCGTCGAGGTGATCGGCCATCGCCATGAACGCCTTGACGATGCGCAGCGCGAGCGACGGCTTGCTGATCAGCTGATCGGTCCGCGCGCGGTCGAGGACCTGCGTGACCTTGCCCTGATCCTCGGCGTAGACCTCGAACGGCTCGTAGTCCGCGCGCACCATCGCGACCTGGTTACGCAGGTGGCGGTGGAGATCGAGCACGTACTCGTGGCCCTTCTTCTGGACCTTGAGGTGGATGCCAAACGGCGAGCGCTCGCCACTCGGGCCATAGCCATCGGCAAGGAACATCAGGTCGGCGACCGTGGTCTTCTCGGCGTAGGCGCGATCGTTCTTGACGTCGATCCGGCCGCGCGCGCGATCGATCGTGACGGTGGTGTCGGTGTCGTCGAGGACGAGGCGGTTACTCGCGTCGTCGGGCCGTTCGCCGATACCGGCGAGCGGGCAGCGCACGCGACCCGGGAAGAAGTAGATGCCGCGCGCGTTGTAGGTCGTGCGCTGGCCGGGCGTCATGTCGAGCATCAGATGCCTCCGTTGACGGGAATCACTTTCCCCTGGATGAACGTGTTCTCGAGCGCGAGCCACGCGATCGCCTTCGCGGCCTCGTCGGGCTTGCCGGCGCGGCGCAGCGCGGAGAACGTCTCGTAGTCCTTCTTGCGACGCGCGGCGAGCTGGGTCGAGATGCCGCCATCGAGCACGCCGAGCGCGACGAGGTTGATACGGATGCCGCGCGGCCCGAGCTCGTGGCCGAGCGCCATCGCGAGCGCACTGAGCGCGCCTTGCGTCGCCGCGAAGTGCGCGGGCAGCGGCAACGACTGCGCGCGATCGAGCCCGCCGACGAGCACGATGTCGCACGGCTGGCCGCGCGAGGCGAGCCACTGGCACAGCGTGTATGCGGATTCGACGTTGACGGCGAACGTCCGCTGCCACGTCGCGCGGTCGAGCTCGACGAACGGCTCGGTGCTGCTGACGCCCGCGCAGTGGATCGCGACGTCGGGCGTCGCGAGCGCGTCGAGTGCGGCGCGCGTCGCGACCGGATCGGCGAGATCGACGCGCAGCGCGGTGTGGCCGTACTCGGCCGCGAGCGCGCGCGCCCTGTCTTCGCTCGCGTGATAGCTGAACGTCGCGGACACGCCGCGGCGCGCGAGCTCGCGCAGCACCGCCGAGCCGACCGCGCCGGTACCGCCGAGGACGAGCGCGCGCTTCATGCCAGGTTGCATAGGTACTCGAGCTCCTCGTCGACAGCCGTGACGAACGCGTCGAGCGTCGTCTCGGGAATGGTGAAGCGCGGCAGCACGCGCAGGATGCGCCAGTCGTGCCCGCACGCGAAGCAGTAGAAGCCGCGCTTGTACAGGCGGTGGCATGCGAGCACGCCGATCGTCGGCTGATCCGCGAGCGCCTCGACGCCGAAGTGCTCGAACGACAGCCACGGATGATCCGACGGATGCAGCGCGATCCCGACGAGCAGCCCGGCGCCCTTGACCTCGTGAAACAGCTCGTGACGCGCGAGGCGCTCGGACAGCTGCGCGCGGAACCGATCGCCGACCGTCTTGACCCGGGCGATCAGCTCGGGCGTCAGCAGATCGAGCGCAGCGAGCGCGGCGACGCACACGATCGCGCTGCCGCCGAACGTCGTGTTGTGCGCCTCGGCGGACGCGTAGTGCTCGCCGTACGCGCGCTCGAACAGCTCGGGGCTCGTCAGCATCGCCGAGATCGGGACGAGCCCGCCGCCGAGGTGCTTGCCGAGGATCAGCGCGTCGGGGCGGCGCGGCCAGCACTCGCTCGCGAGGAACCGTCCGGTGCGGCCGAGCCCGGTCTGGATCTCGTCGGCGACGAGCAGCGCGCCGTGCTTCTGCGTCAGCTCGCACGCGACCTCGAGGAACGCCGAGCTGACCGTGCGCACGCCGCCCTCGAGCTGGATCGGCTCGAGCACGACCGCCGCGACATCGCCGCCGCGCAGTGCCGTCACGAGCGCGTCGACGTCGCCGAACGGGATCGGATCGAAGCCGGGCACGTGCGGCCCGAACGGATCCTTGAACATCCCGGGCTTCATCAGCGCGCAGCTGCCCATCGTGCAGCCGTGGTACGCGCCGTCGAGCGACAGCACGCGCTTCTTCTTGGTCGCGGCGCGCGCGAGCTTGACCGCGGCCTCGACGGCGCCGGAGCCCGAGTTCGCGAAGAACACGTTGCCGTACGCCGGGCGCGGCCCCTCGAGCGTCACGTTCGCGCGCTCGCAGAGGCGCTGCGCGAGCAGGCCCGCATACGGGTTGACGCGGCACGGAAACCAGTTCGGCGAGTCCGACGCGAGGAAGTCGGTCACCGCCTGCGTGATCGCGGGATGGCGGTGGCCGAACGTCTGCGTGCCGTGGAAGTCCTCCACTTCCCCCCGCGGTTCCACGAGCTTGCCTTCGTGGATCGCGGTGATCCGCGTCGGCTCGCCGAGCAGCTCGGCGCGAAGCGTGACGAGCGGGTTCACGTAGCGGCGGTACGCCTCGTAGCCCTCGCGGAGCATCTGCTGGGTGTCGAGCGCCATCACAGCCCTCCGTCGGCGACGATCTTTGCCGCGGCCATGAACGAGTTGTCGTCGGAGACGAGGAACGCGGCGAGCTCGGCGACCTCGTCGGCAGTGCCGAGCCGGCCGAGCGATGCCTGCTCGAGGTACTCGGCGATCCGGTGCTTCGGCAGCATCTGCGCGAGCCCGCAGTCGAGCAGGCCGGGCGCGAGCAGGTTGACCTTGATCTGGTAGCGACCGACCTCGCGCGCGAGGGCCTCGGTGAGCCCGCGCAACGCCGACTTCGCGGCCGCGTAGTGTACCGGCGCCTCGATCACGCGCTCGCTCGCGAACGAGCCGATGTTGAGGATGTGACCGGCGCGCGCGCGGATCATCGTCTTCAGCACCGCGCGCGAGAACAGGTACGCGCCCTTCACGTTGACGTCCATCACCTGATCCCAGTCGCGCTCCTCGAGCAGCGCGATCGGCAGGATCTGGGTGACGCCGGCGTTATTGACGAGCACGTCGAGGCCGCCCCACGCCTTCGTCAGCTCCGTGACGACGGTCTTGACGTGCGCGCTGTCGGCGACCGAGCCCTGGAACACGATCGGCTCGCAGCCGAGCTCGCGCAGCGCGGCCTTCGCCGCCTCGGCGTCGTCGGTGTTCGTCGAGAACGTGAACGCGACGCGCGCGCCGTGGCGGACGCACGCCTTGCCGATCGCGAGCCCGAGGCCGCGCGAGCCGCCGGTGACGAGGACGCGCTTGGCTTCGAGACGCTTCATGGGATCACCGGCAGGTTGAACGTGCGCTTGCCACCGCTGCGCGTGCCCCACTGCGCGGGCTTCACGGTGAACTTCGCTTCCTTCTCGCGGAACAGCACGTTGTAGTTGCACACCGGGACGGTCGAGCCGTCCGCGTAGCAGTTCGAGTCGCAGCAATCGATCGCGCGCTCGACATCGAACGTCTCCTCGTCCATGTGCGAGTGCACGTAGACCGCCTTGACCGCGCGCTCGCCGGCGCGCAGCGCCTCGTCGTGCGACATGCCGGGCGCGAACATCGTGTCGAGCATGCGGCGCAACAGGCGCAGCGCGCGCGCGGCCTCGGGATCGTCGTCGGCGTCGAGCCACAGCCGATCGATCGCCGCGGTCAGCGACGCCTCGAGGCGCGACGTCGGCTCGATGTACAGCCGGTCGCTCAGCGCGTCGTAGAGCTCGGCCGCGGGCATGAACCGCGTGAACGGGATCGGCGCGCCGCCGTCGGGATCGATCAGCAGATAGGCGATCTGGTAGCAGAGCGGGTGCGCGCACGGCGACGACACGAAGTCCGCCGGCCGCAGCAGGCCCTCGGTCGTCGCCTCGATCTGCTCGAGCACCTCGTACATCGAGATCCGGCCGCTGCGATCGAACGACGCGCCGCTCTGGCCGGTGAACGTCATCGTGTGGACCTCGACGTGGCGCACCGTCGAGCGGCGCACCGCGAAGTCGAGGATCTGGCCGATCTCGTGATCGTTCACGCCGCGGGTCATCACCGGGATCAGCGTGACGTCGACGCCGTGCTTCTCGCACAGCTCGAGCGCCTTGAGCTTCGTCGCGAGCAGGTGCGCGCCCTGCAGCAGCTTGTCCGCGTGCGCGTCGAACGTGTCGAACGACAGCGCGATCCGCGCGTGGAACTCGGCGAGCCGCGCGACGAACGCCTCGTCCTTCGCGAGCCGGATGCCGTTGCTGCACACGGTGACGCGGTGGATGCCCGCGTCGCGCGCCATCGCGAGCATCTCGAACAGCTGCGGGTGCATCGTCGGCTCGCCGCCGGTCAGGTTCACGATGTCGAGCTCGCCACCGTGATCCGCGCGCAGGTGCTCGAGGATGTGCGCGAAGTCGGCGAGCGGCATGTGGTAGGCGTCGTCGTTCTTGTTGTGGACGTAGCAGATCGGGCAGTCGAGATTGCACGCGCTCGTGATCGTGACGACCGGCAGCCGCACCTTCTGCGTGTGCAGCGTGCACGGCCCGCAATCGAACGGGCAGCCGTGCTCGATCTCCTTCTTCACGAGCTTCGGCGGTACCGGGCGCTGCCGGGTCTCGCGCGTGCGCTCGTACCACGCCGCGTTGTTCGACAGCCGGACGCTCTGCGCGCCGTGCGCGTCGCACACCTTGTGCATCCACACCTCGCCGCTCGCGAGTGCCAGCACGCGCGCGGGCACGGCCTCCTTGCACGTCTTGCACAGGCTCGTGGTCTCGTGCAGCAGCCGGTCTGGCGTCACACCGACCTGCCTTCGCGCTTGCCGATCACCATGTTCGCGAACGTCTGCACGCTGAACAGCGTCAGGATCGTCGTCGGGCGCAGCCCGGGCTTGATGCGATCGGCGGCCTCGGGCATCAGCTCCTTGAGCCGCGCGAGGCCACGCTCGGAGATCACGCCGCCGGGCGCGAACTCGTCGACGCTCATGTCGCCGCGCGCCGCGCGCTCCATCTCGCCGCGCGTGATCTGGATCGAGAACTCGCGCTCGAGCCGGAACACGATGTCGAGAAAGTCGAGCGACTCGGCGCCGAGATCGTCCATCAGGTTCGACGTCAGCTGCACCTCGTCGTCCGCGCGGCCGAGCGCGTCGGCGACGATCGCGCGCGTGCGCTCGGCGATGTCGGCAGGATCGGTGGTGACAACGGCAGCGGCTTCACTCATACGGTCTCCTCCTCGTGCCAGTCGACGACGCGGTCGGCGGGTTTCCTCGGCGGTGCACTCGGGCGCGCGACCGGATGACCGAGCGCGATCGCGCCGACCATCCGCCACGGCTCGGCGATGCCGAGCAGCTTCTGGATCTCGTGCTTCGCGACCATCGGGCCCGCCATCATGCAGGCGCCGAGGCCCTCGGCGTGCGCTTGCAGCAGCAGCGCCATGATCGCGGCGCTCGTCGAGACGAGCTCGGCCTGCATCGCGCTCGCGGTCGAGTACTGCGTCGGATCGCCGCCGCCGGACTCGATCAGGTTCGCGATCAGATCGGGATACGGCCGGTACTGCGGGATCACGATCACGCGCGCCGAGGCGAGCGGCTCGTGGAAGAAGTCGCCGTAGTTACCGAAGTCCTCCGCGTGGTGACCGCGCGCGATGATCGCCTTCATCTCGGCGGTCTTCGCGGCGACCGCGTCGACGATCCGCCGGCGCTTGCCGGCATCGCGCACGACCGCGAACCGCCACGGCTGCCGGTTCGTGCTCGACGGTGCGGTGATCGCCGCATCGAGCACGCGCTCGAGCACCGCGCGCTCGACCGGCGCATCGGTGAACGCGCGCACGCTGCGGCGCGACCGCAGAAACTCGAGAAAGTCGGGTCCGGTCATGCCAGCTTGAATCCTCCGTCGACGTTCCACACCTGGCCGGTCACGTAGCTCGCGTCGTCGCTGCACAGAAACCCGACCACCCGCGCGACCTCCTCCGGCCGGCCCAGCCGCTTGAGCGCGACGCGCGCGAGCAGCTCGTCGGGCGCGATCGCCCGCAGCTCCGCGGTCATGTCGGTCTCGATGATCCCGGGCGCCACCGCGTTGACGCGGATCGAGCGCGGCGCGAGCTCGACCGCGAGCGCCTTCGTGAACGCCTCGACCGCGCCCTTGCTCGCGGCGTAGTTGCTCTGTCCGCGCCCCGGACGCTGCCCCGCCACCGACGACACGTTCACGATCGCGCCGCGCCGCCGGCTCATCATCCGGCGCTGCGCCTCGCGGCAGCAGTGCACGACGCCGTGCAGGTTCACCGCCATCACGTCCGCGAAGTCCGCGGGCTCGCTCGCGCCGAGCAGCGTGTCGCGCGTGATCCCCGCGTTGCACACGAGCGCGTCGAGCGGCCCGAGCGCATCCGCCGCCGCGAACATCGCCGCGACCGCCGCCGGATCGGTGACGTCCGCGCGATGCACGAGCGCGCGCCGACCGAGCGCCTCGATCGCGCGTGCCGTCTCGGCCGCCGCGGCTTCGTCGTTGCGGTAGTTGACGACGACGTCGAACCCGCGACGCGCGACGTCCAAGGCGATGGCGCGGCCGATGCCGCGAGAGGCGCCGGTGACGACGATCATGGGGTCAGGCTCCACTTGATCAACCTGGTGGCGCGCAACTGCCCGAGATCGCATCCGCGAATCGGGGACAGGCTACACTTCGTCAACTTGCGGCTCACGCGCCGACCTCCACGCGCACCATCGCGGCGAGGTCCGGTGCACTCGTTGCCAGTCCGATCGCGACGCGCCCATCGATCGCACGCTCGCGGGTGACGACGCCGGGCAGGTCGACCGTCAGCCCGGCGACCGGCGCGACGCGCTTGCGGCGCAGCATCTCGGCGAGCGCGATCGCCTGGACCACGCTCGTCGCGGCGCCGAGCTGCCCCATCGCCGCCGTGATCGCCGTCAGCGGCGCGGTCACGGTCGCCCGCTCGGCGGCATCCAGATCGGGCCAGCCGATCGCGGCGCCGTCGACGAGGTCCGCGGCCATCATCGGCGGTGGCTGGTTCGCGACCGCCTGCGCGGACGCCAGCGGCGCGCCGTCCGCCGACCGGACGAGCACGATCGCCGCGGCCGCCTCGCCAGGCACGAACCCCGCGGCGCGCGGATCGTACGGCGCGACGACGTCACCGGGCGCCGCGTGCGTCGCGGCCGGGCGCGCGCCGAGCTCGACGAGCGTCTCCGGCTCGAGCAGCGAGTCGTACGCGATCACGACCGCGGCATCGATCGCGCCGGAATCGAGCGCGCGCGTCGCCGATGCGATCGCCTGCGCACCGCCGGTGCCGCCGCCGAACGTCGCGCCCTCGCCGCGCAGCCCGAGCTCGACGGACGCGAGCGCGTGCACGTTGTTCGACAGGTGGCGCAGCATCCAGTACGGATGGACATCGCGCAGCCCGCGCTCCCACGCGGCGACGCCGTCGGCGTGCTGGTGCGCGAGCGCGGCGAGCATGTCATCCCAGTGCGCGCGCAGCCCGCCGACGCCGGAGAACAGCCCGACGCGCGCCCCTGGCGCGATGCCGGACGCGGCCAGCGCCTCGCGCGCGACCTCCATCGCGTACTGGCCCATGCGGCGCAGGAAGCGATCGTGGCGCGAGCGTGCGGGCGCACCGAGGATCGGCGCCGCGACGGTGACCGCGTACGACGTGGCGTTCGGGTTCGGGATCGCGGCGCGCTCGCCGGCGTACAGACGCGCCATGACCTCATCGACGGTGCGGCCGAGCGGCGTGCGCCATGCGTGCGCGATCATCGCGGCGTTCACGGGCACCTCCCGAGGATGACGCTCGCGTTCTGACCGCCGAACCCGAACGAGTTCGACAGCACGTGGTCGACGCGGGCCGCGCGCGGCGCGGGGCCGATGACATCGACGTTGCACTCGGGGTCGCGCTCGCGGTGATGCGCGGTACCCGGCAGCAGATCACGCTCGAACGCGAGCAGGCTCGCCGCGAGCTCGATCGCGCCGGACGCGGCCATCAGGTGGCCGACCGCGCCCTTGATCGAGCTGACCGCGACGCGCTCGGCATGGCGCCCGAGCGCGCCGTGGATTGCCTTGCACTCGGCGGGATCGTTCAGCGGCGTGCCGGTGCCGTGCGCGTTGATGTAGCCGATCGCCTCGGGCGGCAACCCGGCACGGGCGAGCGCGCGCTGCATCGCCGCGCATGCGGCCGAGCCGTCGGGACGCGGCGCGGTCACGCGGTACGCGTCCTGTGTGCTGCCCCAGCCGACGACGCGCGCGAGCGGCCGCGCACCGCGGGCCCGCGCGTGATCCGCGGACTCGAGCACGAACATCGCGGCGCCCTCGCCGATCACGAGGCCATCGCGCGCGCGATCGAACGGGCGGCAGGCGTCGAGCTCGTCACGCGGCGATGGCGCGCCGAGCCGGCACATCCCGCCGAGACCGAGCGGATTCACCATCGAATCGGCGCCACCGCAGACGACGATCGAGGCCTCGCCGCGTGCGATCAGCGCGGCGGCATGCGCGACCGCGAGCGCACCCGCGGCACACGCGGACGCATTCGCGACGCGCGGCCCGCGCAGCGCGAGCTGATCGGCGACCGCGTGCAGTGCGAGATCGACCGGCGACCGGAACCGCACCGGTGGCAACTGTGCCGCGGGTTCGTGATCCCAGTCGATCGCGCCGTGTCCGAAGATCGGACCGAAGTCCTCGAGGAACGCCTGCTCGAGGCCAAGCGCCATCACGAGCGCCGCGTCGCGGTCGTCCGAGCCGGCGCGCGTCCAGGCTTCGATCGCGGCCGCGAGCGCGAACCCGATCTTGCGATCGCGCAGCGCGCCGGTCGTCGCGAGCGCGTCGGCGCGTGCCGCATCGACGCCGTGCTCGACGAGCCACGCGCGATCGGTCGCGCGCACCGGGACCTCGCCGGCGACGTGCGTCGGGAACGTCGACGCGTCGAACGACTGGATGCGCGAGATGCCGCTGCGCCCCTCGGCGAGCGCGCCGAACAACGCCGGTGCGCCGACGCCGAACGCGGATACGACGCCGACGCCGGTGATGACGACGTCGGAAGTTGAGCAAGTGTAGCCTGTCCCCGATCGGGGTCTGTGGTTTCGCGCAGTTGGCGCGCACCAGGTTGAGCAAGTGTAGCCTGACCCCATCACGGTCACGCGCTCCGCGCGGCGGGCCACGATCAGATCGACGGCCGCGACCCACGCGAGCGCGTGCGCGGCGGCGAGCGTCTCGCCGAAGACCCGGGCGACATCGTCGACGGAGATCACGAGGTCACTGTCCTGGGGGCTGTCGGTCAGCTCGACGGTCGCCAGCGCCGGGCCATCGCCGAGCGCGAGCAGCGCGGCGGCCTCGGCGGGCGGCGCGGTGTGGCCGGTGCGCGCGAGCTCGGAGCGCGTGACGGGGTGGAGCGCGGAGTCGGCACCGCCGGCGATCGCGTGGGTGCAGTCGCCGGCCGCGATCGCGTGGATCGCCTCAGTCAGGGCGGCGTGCGTGCCGTGACCGCGCGAGAACAGCGCGGCGTTCGGGCCGCCGATGCCCTCGAGGATCGCGCCGTGGCACAGCGTGAAGTTGTTCATCAGCTGGAACGCGAGCAGCGGGTTGCAGGCCGGCAGGCCGCGGTCGCCGAACCGCGCGAGCGAGAATTCGTGGTCGGTGATGCTGGCGTCGAGCAGCGCGATCACGTCGTCGAGCGAGCCGCCCGAGGCACCGACGCCGAGGAAGTAGCCGGCAGTCGCGCGCGGCCACGTCGCGTCGCGCACGAGCTCGTGCAGGCACAGCGCGGCGAGCTCGGCCCCGCGCGACATCATCTTGCGCGCGCGGGCGAGCGCCGGCGTCGGGGGTGGCGTGACGGCAGCTGCCGCGAGAGGCGCGCCGGCGAGCACCGCCTCGCCGAGCCCGCGCCACGACGCGCCGTGGCCCGTGAGCGCGGCGAGGCCGATCACCGGGACGCTCACGCGTGCCTCCGCATCACGAGGCAGGAGTTCGCGCCGCCAAACGCGAACGAATTCGCGAGCGCGACGTCGACACGCTTCGCGATCGCCTCGCCGATCACGTGGTGCGCGGCGCACTGGTCGTCGGGCTCGACGAGGCCGGCGGTCGGCAGCACGAGGCCGTGCGCGACCGCGTGCCACGCGTAGAGCGCACCGACCGCGCCGGCGCCCGCGACCCAGTGGCCGAGCGCGCCCTTCGCCGAGCTGACGTGGGCGTCCGCGAGGCCGACCCGCCGGATCGCGGCGATCTCGATCCGATCGTTGAGCGGCGTCGACGTGCCGTGCGCCTGGACGTAGCCGACGCAGCCGACGTCGCGCACGCCGGCATCCGCGAGCGCGGCGGTCATCGCGCGCGCCGCTCCGTCGCCGTCGGGATCCGGCGCGGTGAGGTGGTGCGCGTCGAGGCTGCGGCCGACGCCGGCGAGCTCGACCGCGGCGTCGCCGGGCTCGGCGGACAGCACGAGCATCGCGGCGCCCTCGCCGACCACGAAGCCATCGCGGCGGACGTCGAACGGGCACGACACGCCGCGCTCGCTGAGGATGCCGAGCAGCCCGAAGCCGGCGAGCATCAGCGGATCGACGTCGGCGCCGACGCCGCCGCACAGCGCGACGTCGATCTCGCCGAGCCGCACCGCGCGCGCCGCCTCGACGATCGCGGCCGAGCCCGACGCGCACGCGAGCGACACGGTCTCGACCGGGCCGGTGGCGCCGTACTGCGCCGCGAGCGCGGAGGCGACCGCCGACGGCGAGATCACCGACGCGTCGATCCGCTCGGCGAACGCGCGCGCCTCGCGGCCGAACCGCGCGTGATCGAACTTGCCATTCGAACCGCGCGCCGCCTGCGCGAGGCCGAGCACCGTCGAGAACCGGCCGCGTCCGGACTCGGCGCCGACGAACACCCCGAGCCGCCCGGCGACCGGCCCGGCCGTCTGCCACGCCTCGCGTGCCGCGCGCTCCGCGAACGCGAGCCGGCGATCTTCGAGCGCGTCGTCACCCGCGATCGCCGCGGCGACCGTGCACGGAAAGCCGGTCGCGTCGAACGCGGTGATCGGCGCGATGCCGGTCGCACCGCGCGCGAGCTGCCGCGCGGTGTCGGGCCACGTCGCGGCGAGCGGCGTGTACGCGCCGACGCCACGGACGAACACGCGCCTCCTCGTCACGTCAGGGCGTCCCCGCCGAGCCGGTGAGCCAGATGTCGAGGAACTCGCGGCGCTTCGCGAGCACGACCGGGTTCGTGACCTGCGCGAACGCGTACGACAGCTGCGCCTCGGCGACGAGCGTGCCGTCGACGCGCGCCCATGCCTGCGCCTGGCCGCCGTCCTCGGTCGCCGCGATCGCGCGCGCCTCGTACTCGAGCTTGTCGCCCGGGCGGACGACGCGCCGGAACTTCGCGCGATCCGCCATCGTCAGCAGCGCGTGGAGGTCGTGGCGATCGCGCTGCCGCATCGTTGCCTCGAGCAGCACGCCCGCGAGCTGCGCCAGGCCTTCGAGGATCAGCGCGCCCGGCATCACCGGATGGCCGGGGAAGTGATCGACGAAGATGTCGTCGGACAGCGACACGCACTTCACGCCGCGCGCGAGCTCGGGCGGCTGCAGCAGCGTGATTCGATCGAGGAGGATGTAGCGCACGCGCCGCGGACTCTAGCAAAACGCCGTTGGCGGGTTCCGGAGCGTCACGGCATATCGCGGCAGCAGCTTGCTCGCGAGCGCGCGTCCACGGTACGCCCTCGTCCACATGGATTGCACGACCTGCACGACCACCCCCGCGCGCCCGGATCGTCCGCACACGTTCTTCGCGCACGAGATGGATCGCTGTCCGCTGTGCGCGACGGCGATCGAGGCGCGCGTCGTGCTGCGCGACGGCAAGGTCGTCCACCTGATGCACTGCACGGCGTGCGGCCCGCAGGAGCGCCAGGTGTCCGACGACGCGGCCGCGTACGTGCGCGGCTTCCTCGCGCGCGGCGTCGTGCCCGAAGGGCTCGTCGGCGATCACGTGTTCAAGCAGACGACGTCGACGTGCCCGGGCTGCCTCGCGCTCGTACCCGCCGATGTCGTGATCCGCAAGGATCAAGTGTTCTTCCTGAAGGACTGCACGCGCTGCGGCCCGTCGGAGGCGCTCGTCTCCGAGGACGCGAGCTACTACGTCAAGGCGTACGCGTTCGCGCGCGCCGGCACGCAGCCGCTGAAGTTCCGCAGCAACGTCGAGCACGGCTGCCCGACCGACTGCGGCACGTGCGACGACCACGAGCAGCACACGTGTCTGCCGATCGTCGAGGTGACGGATCACTGCAATCTCGAGTGTCCGATCTGCATCGTCGACAATCAGTACTCGAATCACATCTCGCTCGATGACTTTCGCAAGATCGTCGACGGGCTCGTCGAGGCCGAAGGCAACTGCGAGTCACTCGCGATCTCGGGCGGCGAGCCGACGAGTCATCCGCAGATTCTCGAGCTGTTGCAGATTGCCAATCGTCCGGAGATCGGGCGCGTCGTGCTGATCACGAATGGCATCCGGCTCGGCAAGGACCGCCGGTTCGCGTCCGCGATCAAGGAGCTCGGCGTCTACGTCGGCCTCCAGCTCGACGGCTTCACCGCCGAGGTCCACCAGGCGATCCGCGGCAAGGACCTCGTCGCCGAGAAGACCGCGGCACTCGCGATGCTCGCCGAGCTCGACATCCCGACGCAGCTGATCTTCGTCGCGACCCGCGGCGTCAACGATCATCAGATCGGCCAGGTGATCGAGCTGTTCCTGTCCGGCTCGCACTTCCTGTCGCTGAACTTTCAGCCGGTCGCCTACACCGGCCACGGCGGCGGTGCGTTCGCGCACGATCCGAACAACCGGCTCACGATCCCCGGCGTGATCCGGCGGATGGAGGAGCAGACCGCCGGCGCGCTCAAGTACACCGACTTCTTCCCGCTGCCGTGCTCGCACCCGCAGTGCGTATCGCTGACGTACCTGCTGCGGCTCGACGACGGCACGAGCGTGCCGTTCGCGCGGTTTGTCGACTTCGAGAAGTACACGACGCTGCTGCGCTCGTCGGCGACGCTGCCCGCGACCGCGGAGGTCGAGGACGCGCTGCAGGACGTGATCCACGACGTGTTCGCGCGCCAGGACGAGATCGAGCGCGGCCCCGAGATCCTCGCCGCACTGCGCCGCTCGCTCGACGAGATGTTCCCGCGCAAGCCGCTGTCGCCGCGCGAAGCGTTCCGCGTCAGCGAGCGGCAGAGCAAGTCGATCTTCCTCCACCACTACATGGACCGGCACGACTTCGATCTCGAGCGGCTGCGCAAGTGCTGCCACCACTACCCGCAGATCGACGGCCGGATCATGCCGGCGTGCGGCTTCAACATGTTCCATCGCGGTGCCGCGAAGGGCCCGAACACGCCGCGCGCGAAGTTCGGCCGCGCGCCGTTCAGCCTGCCGGTGATCGGGTGACACTGCTCGACGGTCGCGTCGCGCTCGTCACCGGTGGCTCGCGCGGGCTCGGTCGCGCGATCTGCATCGGGCTCGCACGCGAGGGCGCGACGGTCGCGTTCAACTACGCGCGCTCGGACGCCGATGCCGAGGCCACCGTCGCCGCGGTCGCCGCGGTCGGCGGCAAGGCGACCGCGCACAAGATCTCGGTGCTCGACAAGCCCGGGCTCGCGGAGCTCGTGCGCATGCTCGACCGCGCGCACGGCAAGATCGACATCCTCGTCAACAACGCCGGGTTCGGCCAGGTCGTGCCGCTCGCGCTGATGGAGGAGGAAGACTGGGACGCGATGCTCGACACCCACGTCAAGGGCGCGTTCCTCGCGACGCAGGCGGTGCTGCGGACGATGGTGCGCGAGCGCTACGGCCGGATCGTCAACGTCGGCTCGCTCGCCGGCATCAAGATGATGCAGGCACCGGTCCACTACGCGACCGCGAAGGCCGCGCTCAAGGGCTTCACCGAGGCGCTCGCGAAGGAAGTCGGCCGCTACGGCATCACGGTGAACTGCGTCGCGCCCGGGATCCTCGACGAGGGCGTCAGCGATCACCTGCCGCCGGCGCGCAAGGAGGAGTACCTGCGGCACTGCGCGCTCCGCCGCGTCGGCCAGCTCGACGAGGCCGCGACCGTGATCGCGTTCGTCGCGTCCGAGCGCAACAGCTACATGAACGGCGCGACGATCGTCGTCGACGGCGCGGTGTAGCTACCACGTGCCGCGCGAGATCGCGCGCTCGAGCGAGCTCCCGAGCTGCGTGCGCAGATCGTCGTCGAGCGCGGCCTGGTTGCCGCCGTGCGCGGTCACCAGGTCCGAGCTGCTCGCCTCGTAGCGCCAGTGACAGCGCGGCGTGCCCGCGGCATCGAACGCGACGATCCGACCCGCGATCCTGCCCGCCTGATACATGTCGATCCCGATCGGCTTGCCGTCGAGCTGCATCTGTTCCTTCAGCATGTGGGGCGCCTGGTACTCGTCCGCGACCTGGACGAGGAACCCCGGCGCCGACCGGATCGCCGCGACGGGCTTCGCGATCAACACCGCGACGTCGTCGGGCGAACCGACCCCGGGCGGGTCGAAGTTGGCAGGCACGAGCTGCCGCGCGGTGGTGTCGTCCCACACGTTCGGCGTCGGGCGCGCCTGCCCCGCGAGCTCGCCGTCCTTCGTGAGCGGTTCGCCGGTGATGACGCGCAGCCGGTTCTCCGACAGCTTGAGCCACCCGGCCTCCGCCGACGCGCTGCACGCGGGCGTCGGTCGAGCGAGGTTGCCGCGGATCCGCGCCAGCAGCTGGTACGTCGCGGTCTCGCGCGCGGCCGCCGCCTGGAGCGCGTCGCGGTACTCGACTCGTTGCTGCTCGAACGACTTGCTCGAGCACGCGGCGAGGACGAACAGCACGGTCAGGTGACGCATCGGCGAGTCACTACCAGAGGCTCGCCGCCGTCGACGTTACAGCGTGGTCACGGCACCACGAACCGGACATCCTTCGTCCCGGTCGCGAGATCGCGCTCGGCGCGCTTCGGCGCGCGCAGGTCGCCGCGGATCGTCCACGTGCCGGGCACGAGGTGGAGGAACGCGAAGTGACCGGTCGCATCGGCCTCGAGCATCACCTCGGTCGGCTGGAACTGGCTGACCCGTGGCTCGGTGCCCTTCGGCAGCGCGGTGAGCCGTGCGCCCGGCACCGGCTTGCCCGCCGCGTCGACGACGATGCCCGTGATCGCCGCGCCGGCGGGCCACCGCACGTCCTCGACGTGGTGCTCGCCCGCGGCGATCGTGACCTCGACGGCGAGTGTGCGGAACGTGCCGAGCGGATGGCGCTGGACGCGGACGTGACCCTTCCAGTGCCCGGGCGACAGGTGCTTGAGCTCGAAGCCGCGCGCCGAGCACGTGCCGGTCACGATCCGGCTCGACCGCTCCTCGACGACGACGTCGCACGACTCGATCATGCGACCCTCGGGATCCAGCAACCGGCCGGTCCACCGCGCCCCGCGGTCGAGCCGCAGATCGCGCGACGCGCTCGGCACCTCGATCTGGGTCTTCAGCGGCGTGAACCAGTCGTGCCCGATCTCGACCTCCGCGGTGCCGCGCACGACATCGCGCAGCTCGAACGTGCCGTCGGCAGCGGTCCAGAAGAAGTCGCCGCCATTCGACACGTCGCACGCCTCCGCGCCCGCGCGCGCCGGGATCGAGATGTTGTCGAGCCGGATGTACGCGTGCGGGATCGGCACGCCTTCCGTCGACACGACCCGCCCGCGCCACGTCGCGCGCTCGATGTGACGCAGCGACAGCTTGACGCGCACCGGCTCGCTCGGCCGCTGACCGGCGGCGCGCGGCACGATGACGGAGGCGGAGCCGGCGCACGCGCCGCCGCGCGCATCCGGCGCGGTGACGGCGAGCTCGCCGCCACTCGCGAGATCCTCGATGCACGCGATCCCGCGCGCGTCGGTGATGCCGGTGCCCTCGTGAAACGACGCGTACGACGTGCCCGGATCGGTGTCGAGCGCGACACGGGCGTCGGCGATCGGTGCGCCATCGAGATCGGTCACGACGACGCGGCTCGCCGCATCGCAGCTCGCCGTGCTCGGCAGCCCGTCATCGAACGCCTCGGTGGGCTCGCCGTTCTCGGGCAGGTACACCCACTGTGACCGCGTGTCGTCCGCGCCGACGCACTGGATCTGGCTGTGCGTGCCGACGACGTGCTCGAAGCGATACGCGCCGCGCTTCACCGGCACGCGCAGCTGCTGGTACGGATTCGCGAGCTCGGCGGTGCGCGCGGTCGGCTCGCAGCGGCCTGCGATCGGATGGTCGCGGAACATCGGCAGGTCGACGTCGTCGTCGCCATCCCACGCGCGGATCGCCGGCGCGTAGCCGGGTGCCTCGACGACGAGCACGGCGTCCTGCGCGGGCACCGGCGACACGGTCGTCCAGCGATCGCCTTCGGCGCGCAGCGCGACGCAGTGGCCGTCGTCGAACAGCAGCGCGCCGCGCACGGCCGGTGCCGCGATCCGGAACCGGGGGGACACCGCGCGGCCGAGCGCGAGGGCGATGCGCTGCCGCGTCGCCGGGATCGCGAGCCACGTCGCCCGGTCGCCCGATGCCACGGCGAGCGTCGCGCCGCGCGACGGCGCCGCCAGCGACCAGTGCCCGCGCGCGTCGGTGCGCGTGGTCGCCAGCGTCGCGGGCGCGTTGCAGGCCGCGAGCCGCTCGCGCCACCGCGCGTACGCTGCGGGACACGCGCACGAGGGGATCGAATTCGGATCGACGTACATGCTCGTGTCGGTCTCGCCGCACGGACACGGCTCGGGCGTGGTCGCGACCAGCGTGACGTCGGCGTTGGCGACCGGGCCGTCGCTGTCGATCACGTAGCCATCGAGCGGCCCCGCCGGTGGTGCCAGGCTCGCCGGGCGCGCGCCGCACGCGGCGACGAGCAGGATCGGGATCAACCAGGACGTCCGCACGTGCCTCCGACGCCATCGGCGGCGCCGCGTTTCACAAATCTGCAGGCGCGGCGGCTATCCTGGGCAGCGTGCCGCCCGGCGACAATGACGAGGCAAACCGGACCGCGCAGGGTCGCGCTCCCGCCCCGTACGGCACCGAGGACACGCTCGCCGCCCCGCCGAGCCAGGCGCCGGCCGGCGTCGAGGGCTCGCAATCATCGGCCGCCGACGAGCCGGTCGCCGATGACTCGCTGCCGCTGCCCGTGCTCGATCGCACGCGCTACGAGGTGATCGGCGAGGTCGGCCGCGGCGGCCTCGGACGCGTGATCCGCGTGCGCGATGTCGCGCTCGATCGCGAGGTCGCGATCAAGGAGCTGATCCACACGAACGAAGGCGATCAGCGACGGTTCGTGCGCGAGGCGTTGATCACCGCGCGCCTCCAGCATCCGGCGATCGTCCCGATCTACGACGCCGGGCAGTCCGGCGAGCACGGTCCGTTCTACTCGATGAAGCTCGTCGCCGGCCGCTCGCTCGCCGACGCGCTCGCCCAGGCGCCCACGCTCGATCAGCGGCTCGCGCTGCTGCCGTCGGTGATCGCGGTCGTCGACGCGATGGCGTACGCGCACAGCCAGAAGATCATCCATCGCGACCTCAAGCCGCAGAACGTGCTCGTCGGCGACTTCGGCGAGACCGTGTTGATCGACTGGGGGCTCGCGAAGGATCTCCGGATCCACGAATCGCGGCCGGTCGGCCCGTATCGCGCCGCGTCGGCATCGACGCAGACGATGGATGGCGCCGTGATGGGCACGCCGGCGTTCATGGCGCCCGAGCAGGCGCACGGCGAGGAGGTCGACGAGCGCGCGGATGTCTACGCGCTCGGCGCGATCCTGTACCAACTCGCCGCCGGCACGCCGCCGCGCGGTGGCAAGTCGATCGACGAGGTGCTCGTCCAGGTCGTGCGCGGCGACGTCGTGCCGCTGCCCGAGCGCGAGCCGCGCGTGCCCGCGGATCTCGCGGCGATCGTCGCGAAGGCGATGCAGCACGAGCCGGCGAAGCGCTACGCGACCGCGCGCGAGCTGTCCGACGATCTGCACAAGTTCCAGACCGGCAAGCTCGTCGGTGCAAAGACGTACACGCGCGGCGAGCGGCTCGCGCGCTGGGTGCGCAAGAACCGGCGCGTGCTCGCCGTCGTCACCGCGGCGCTCGCGATCCTGCTGCTGTACGGCGGGTGGAGCGTGTCGAAGATCTACGCGGAGCGCCAGCGCGCCGAGGACGAGGCCGCCCGCGCGGTCGCCGCGGCACGCGACGCCGCGACGCAGCGCGATCTCGCGGTCGCCCAGGCGATGCTCGTGCGCGCGCGCCAGTACGCGGCGACCGGCCACACCGCCGAGGAGCTCGCGGTGCTGCGCGTGCTCGCGCGCCCCGACGCCGGCGCCGACGCGCGCAAGCTCGCGATCGACGAGGGCGGCCTGATCTGGAAGGCGCACCAGCGGCTCGCGATCGCGATCGGCCACGACGTCGGGCTCGCGATGCGCAGCGCCGATGGCACGAAGCTCGTGGCGACCGAGCCCGGCGCGATTGTCGTGTGGGACGTGGGCAGCGGCCGCGAGCTCGTCCGCATGCCGCTCGATGCGTCGCCGACCGCGGCGCGGTTCGGCAAGATCGCGGCGTTCTCGCCGACCGGCCGCTATGCCGTCGTCGCGGTGTGTGCGCAGTCGACGGCGAGCTGCGGCTTCACGATGCTCGGCGACGCCGCATTTGCGCCGAGCGCGAACGCGCGGCTCGAGCTCCGCGAGCTCGCGACGAAGCAGGTGCTCGCGACGTGGACCACCGCCGAGCCGCTCGGCCGCGGCTCGCTCGCGTTCGCGGTCGACGACAGCGCGGTCGCGATCCGCCACGGCGGCAAGCTCGAGCTCGTCGATGCCCACGGCGCACGCCGCGAGCTCGACGCCGCCGGCTGCACCGGCACGCTCGCGATCGCGCCGGACGCCGCCGCGGTCGCGATCGGCTGCAAGGATCACGTGCACCTCGTGCGCGGCGACACGGCGACCGTGATCCTCCGCCCGTCGCCGGGAACCGTGCAGCTGCACTTCGTCTCGGCCGATCGGCTCGTCGCGATCGCAGACACGGTCAAGCTGTGGGATGTCGCGCGCGGCGAGCTGCGCGGCGAAGGCAAGCTGCCGACCACCGACGAGGACGCGGACGGCGACGAGGTCGAGGACATCGACTGGACGTACGTGCGCCCGGGGCCCGCCGGCAAGACCGCGTCGGCGACGAAGATCCCGCAGATCCGGATCGCGTCCGCGACCTCGATCGTGCCGCGCACGAGCGTGCTCGCGCCGCCACCGCGACTCACCGCGACCGGCGCGATCGTGACGCTCGAGGGCCAGGACTGGCAGGCGCTGTGGCTCGACCGCGACCGCGTGCGCTACGCGCTCGTCGATCACCTCGTGCCGATGCAGCCGCCGGACCGCTGCCTGTCGCGGATCGGCGCCGAGCGCCACGCCACGATCGCGCTCGACGGCGGCACGCGCCTGCTCGTCGACGAGCAGGAGCTCGCGGCCGGCCTCGAGACCGCGCCGCCCGAGGGCTACCGCCACGCGACGACCGCCGAGACGCCGGTCCGCCAGCTGCGCCCGCTCGTCTCCGCCGAGTCCGACGCGTGCCTCGCGTGGGGCGACGCGCTCGGCGCGCACGCGATCGACGCCGGCGCGGTGCCGGTCGCGCGCGCGTACCTCGTCGATGGCAACCTCGTGCTCGTCGGCGACGAGGTGCTACGGATCGCGCGCGACGGCAAGCACACGCCGGTCGCCCTCCCCGCCGGCTTCGATCCGCCGGTCGAGTCACCGCGCGGCGATCACGTCGCGGCCTACGATCCGATCGCCGATGTCGTCGTGATCGTCGCCGCCGCGACCGGCCGGGAAGTCCGGCGCTTCACGCTGCCGCCGCGCGCATCCCATGCCGCGCAGCCGCTGCGCTGGTTCGGCGACGGCATGCTCGCGGTCGATGCCGGCGACACCTACCTCGTGCCGGTCGATCCCGCGCGCGAGCCGCGCAAGGCGGTCGCCGGGCTCGTCGGCGATCCGCGCTCGGCGTACGCGACGCTGCTGCCGGGCGGAGGCGTCGCGGTGGTGAAGCTCGCGACCGACGAGGTGATCGCGCGCTACCCCGGGGCGTTCTCGTCGGCGCGGCCGCTGCCCGACGCGAGCGGCCGGATCGTCGTCGAGCAGGCCGGCAAGCGGTTCGTGATCGCGAACGGCCGCCAGATCCCGCTCGCGGCGACGCGGCTCGCGGATCTCGGAACGCTCGAGGTCGTCGACGATCACCTGATCGCGCGCTCGCGCGACGACGTCGCGGTGTGGAACCTCGCGACCGGCGCGGCGATCCCGGTGACCATCGGTGCACACGACGTCGCGATCCGCGGCGGCGAGCTGTGGACGATCACCGGCACGCGCAAGCCGCGCCTGATCCGCGCGAGCCTCGCCGGCGCCGGCGCGCGCGAGACCGCGCTGTCGACCGCCGGCCTGCCGTTCCATCATCCGACGAAGCACCTGACGATCTCGCCGGACGGCAAGCGCGTCACGATCGAGTACGCGGTCACCGAGGAGCTCACCGCGATCGCGACGTGGGACGCCGACACCGGTCGGCTGCTGTGGGTCGGCCCGCCGAGCGCGCGCGTCGTCGGCGACTGGGTGCTCGCCGGCGGCCACGCGTACGTGCCTTCGTTCGACATCGACGCACTGCTTCGCGACACCGGCGCGCGCACGAACCTGCGCGTCTGCGAATCCGATCTGCGCGCGGTGCCGGTCGTGCCGCCGCCCCCGCCGGACACGTACTGGGCACCCGCGAGCGCGTGCGCGCCCGTCACGACCAAGTAGTCGCGCTCAGCGCAGCTGCAAGCACTCGTCGGCCGCCCGCTCGACCGCGCGCTCGATCCGGGCGACGAGCGCCACGTCGAGCGGTGTCGTCGCCGTGAACCACGCGAGGCGCTTCCCGCGGCGATGCGCATAGCCGAACCAGTCGAGCGTCGCGCCATCCGGCTCGTCGAGTCGCGTGAGCCGGCGATCGGGCGTGTAGAAGTATCGCCGCTCCCTGCGCACGTCCGGCTCGTCCGCGGGCAATGTCAGGATCATCTCCCAGCCATGGGCAAACCGCGGCGAATCGAAGTCGGCGATCGCGACGGTCAGCACGCGTGTGCCCTGCATGTCGACGGTCAGCGCGACCCCATCGACGTTGCCCTCGAGCCATGGGCTCGTCGCCTCGAACGGCGCGTCGACGCGGACCTTCGCGTCGCGATCCGCCGCCGCGAGTGTCTTCGCGATCGGTGCGAGTCGCGACTTGCAGCGCTCGGTCCAGCGATCCGCCCGCGCGATTCCGGTCGACACGCCTGCACAGAGAACGATCACGATCGGCGTCCGCATGCCGGGGATACTCGTGCACGCGTCCGAGGCTCACCAAACCGACCGTCGTTCGGTTCAATGCACCAGCGCTACCCGCCGGCCCCCGCCGTGCGCGCTCAGTGCTTCGCCAGCAGCGCGATCAAGCCGTCCGCGATCGTCCGACGCCAGACGGCGTAGTCATGGCCGCCGGGGAACTCGACATACGTGAGCGGGTAGCCTTTCGCCTCGAGCACGTCACGCAACCGCCGGTTGCTGTCGCGCAGGTGTGCTTCGAAGATTCCGGTGTCGACGTAAAACCGCAGCGGTAGTTTCGGCGCTCTCGCGAGCTCGCGAATCATCGCGCCGCCCTCGACGTAGTCCGGCGGATCGCCGTCGAACTGATGTGGGCGCTGCCACAGTGCCGCCGAGTTTGTCAGCACGTTCCCGACCACGCTCGAATGGTGGAGCCCGATGTACAGCGCCTCTGTGCCGCCGAGGCTCGAGCCCGTGACGATCGTGTCCGCGGCCGTCAGGCCGGCGTGGTAGTCGGCGCGCAGCTTCGGCACGAGCTCGTCGACGATGAACGCGGCGAACGGAGCCGATTCCGCCAGGTCTCGCCGGCGGTCTCGATTTGCGACGAGCGCAGCGACCACGGGCGGGATCTGCTTGGCCGCGATCAGGTTGTCGAGGATGCGCGGCAGCGGAATCTGCACTCCGGGACCGATCCCATACGCCTCGCCATCGAACGCGATCACGAGCGGGTAGTGCTGCTTCGCATCGAACCCGGGCGGCAGGTACACCCCGACCAGGCGCTGCTCGCCGAGCCTGGCGCTCTGCACCTGGATGCGCGCGAGCGTTCCCTTCGGAGTCGACGCGTTCTCGACGAGGAACGGTTCTGGTGGCGGCCCGGGAAGCTCGACCCGCGACATCCCGGTGTGCGCGAGCGGGTTGTTCGGATCGGCGATGCGTTTCGCGAAGCGCGCATCGCTGCCGCGCGGAGCATCGGGCCGGTATGGCTCGTGGAGCGGTGGCGGGCCATCCGTGGCGATGAAGCCGTAGTCGAAGTACGCCACCGCCGGGATCCGCGCGGTGAGGTACCAGAGATCAGACTCCCCGAGGCGGAGCATCGCTCGTTCGGTGTCGCGCGCCCCGGGTGCGCCGAGCATCCCGACATACGGCGCGCTCGATCGCATCACGAACGTCACGAGCCGACTGTCCTTGTCACCCGGATATGGCTCGATGATTGGCGCCTTGCCCTTCAGCTCCGCCCAGAACCTGTCGAGCGCAGCGCGGTCATGCGCACGCGCGGCGAGCCACGCATCGACGATCCGCGCGCTATCGATGCGCTCCTTCGCGATCTGGGTCGCATACGCGTCGGCGGTGACGACGTCGTCGATGCGGATCTCGTAGCGCCCCTCTTCGGGCGCCGGCGTGCCATCCGGTAACGGGTCCACGAACGGCCGGACCTCGACATCGTACGCGCCGGCCACCGTCGTCTCGATTACGAACGGCTCGGGGCCGTGGTCGCCGTTCGGGCTATCGAGCTCGGCGAGCTGCTGGCCGCGCGCGTCGTAGGTGTGGACCGCGACGTCGATGCCGTTCTGCATCACGACACCCTTCACGACCATCGCAGCGCCAGCGTCCACGCGATAGCGATGCGACTCGCCCTTCTTGATCGACTTCTCCACCGGCGTACCGCGCGCGAGCTTCTCGGCGGCGATCTCCGGCGCAGTGGCGCTGGTCGCCGGCGCCGGTGGGGACGACGACGACGAGCACGCGACGACGAGCCACACGGCGATCCAGCGGTGCATCGCGCGATGCTCCCAGCATCCACGACTCGATGTCACTCGCTGAATGGCCAGGTTCGCACACGCCGACTTCAACCGCTGCGTTTGCGGCGTGTCACGATCGATCCGACGATACCGGTCAGCAGCAGCAGCCCGCCGACCACCCCGATCCAGAACCGGTAATCGCGCACGCGCTTCTCGAGCCACGACCGCGGCTCGCGCGGACGAGCGACCCCGATCAGCCTCATCGAGGTCGCGACCTCGCCGCACGTCGTCGCGCCCTTCGGCTGCACGCACAGCAGGCCGAGCAGCTGCAAGCTGCGCTGCGCGTCGCGCGCGACGAGAAACGCGAGGACGTTGTCCTTCGTCGCGTCGGTGCCGTCGAACCGCCAGGTGCCGACGAGCGTGTTGTCATCCGCACGGTGCTCGACCGGCACCAGGCTGCGCGTCGTGCCCTGCAGCTTGCGCACGAAGCCGTCGACGACCTCGTCGGGCGTTCCCGCATGTCCGCGGTCGTTCAGGTCGATCCGCATGACGAGCATGCGCGGCGCATCGGCGGCATCGCCGTCGCGATACGCGATCGTCTCCACGGCGACGCCCAGGCCCTGAAAGAACGCGTCCTCGAGCTTCGTCTTCATCTCCGCCGCGGCCGCCGCGTCTTGCTTCCATCCCGCGGGTGGCGCGATCGACCACTCGGGCTCTGCCGATGCCGTGGTGGCGCTGGCCACGAGGAGCACGAGCAGCAGCACGACGACGCGACGCACCCCGGCGGCATAGCACGTCAGCGGCGCGCGATCGCCGCGCTGACGTCGAACCGCGCCTCGATCGCGACCGGCGCGTGCAGGACGATCGTGCACGTCGGGTCGCTGCCGGCGCAGCCGCCGCTCCAGCCGGCAAACCGCGCGCTGCCGAGCGGCCGTGCGTGGAGGGTGACGGTCGCGCCGTATGGATAGAGCTCGCTGCAGTACGTGCCGCACGCGATGCCAGGCGCGGTGACGAGGCCCTTGCCCGGACCCGCGACCGCCACGTCGAGCGGCTGGCGCGTGAGCTCGAACCTGGCCGCGACCTGCACCGGATCGTCGACGGTGATCGCGCACGGACCGCTGCCGGTACACGCGCCTTCCCAGCCGACGAACACCGAGCCGACCGCGGGTGTCGCAGCGAGCGTCAGCCCGTCGTCGGGCAGCGCGGCGGTGCAGATGTCACCGCAGTCGATCGCCGGCGGATCCGACACGACGCTGCCAGCTCCATGGCCGACCCGCTCGACGACGACGTCGGTGGCACAGCCGGAGAGCATCACGATGGCGAGTGCGAATGCGAGAACGATCGAGTGCCTCATACCCTCGAGACGCGCGCCGGCGCTCGAGGTCTTGCGGCAACGTTCGATCAGCGGCCAAAGCGGCGGCCGAGTTCACCGAGCGGTAACCGCAGCAGCAACGCGCGGCCGTGCGGTGCCGGAGCTTGATGATCGATGCCGTCGAGCGCGCGCAACAGCGACTCGGCTTCGCTGGTCGAAAGGCGATCGCCGGCGCGCACGACCGAGTGGCACGCGATCTCCGCGAGCACGCGCGCGATCCTCTCGTCGTCGCTCGGCGTGCCGGCCGCGAGCCAGTCATCGAGCCAGTGCACGAGTAGCTGCGCGGGATCGCCGTGCCGGATCCCCGCCGGTACGGCCTTGATCGCGAGCGTCGACTTGCCGAACGGCTCGGCCTCGAACCCGAGCTGGCCGAGCAGCGGCGCGGCCTCGTCGACGAGCGCGAGCTGCGCGGGCGATGCTTCGATCGTGACCGGAAACAGCAGCTTCTGGATCGCGACGTCGTGATCGACGTGGCGCGCCTGCAGGCGCGCGAGCTCGACGCGCTCGTGGGCCGAGTGCTGGTCGACGAGGACGAGCTCGCCCGCCGCTTCGCACACCAGGTACGTCAGATCGAGCTGGCCGAGGTAGCGCAGCTGCGAGAAGTAGCCCGAGACCGGCCCCGATCCCTCGGCGAGCGCTTCGGCGACGCTCGTCGGCGCCTCGTCGCGGACCGGCTCGCGCGCCTCGAGGACCTCCGGACGCGTCGCGCGATACGCGGCGTGCTCGGCGACGCGGTTCGTGTGGCGGACCTGTGCGACCCAGTCACGCGGCGACGGCGTGCACGGCGCGGCATCGAAGCCGAGCGACTCCTGCATCGTCGTCGAGCGATCTCGGAGCTCGCGCGCATAGCGCTGGGCGAGCGGCGTGGCCTCGGTCTCGAACGGCAGCGCGGGCGGCGCGGTGCTCGTGAAGCCGGTCATCTGGATCGGGCCCGCGCTCTCGGTGCGCCACGGCGCCGCCGCGACCCCGGTCTGGACGACGTGGCGCACCGCCGCGGCGACCGCCGAGGCGTCCGCGAACCGGACCTCGAGCTTCTGCGGATGGACGTTGACGTCGACCGCGCCCGCCGCGAGATCGAGCAGCACGACCGCGAGCGGATAGCGCCCGCGCGGCACGAGCTCGCCGTAGCCCATCGTGATCGCGTGCAGCACGCCGCGATCGCGGACCGCGCGCTTGCCGACGAAGATCTGGACGCCGCGCGCGGTGGCCTGCGCGAGCTCCGGCGCGCCGAGATACGCGGTGACGCGCACGCCGGCCTCCTCGCCGGAGACCGGCACCATCCGCGCGGCGATCCGCGAGCCGAGCAGCGCGCGCGCGCGCGCGAAGCCATCGCGATCCGGCGGTAGCTCGAGCGCGGTGCGGCCGTTGTGGCGCAGCCGGAGATGCAGCGGCGGGTGCGCCATCGCGACCTTCGCGACGAGATCGGTGACGTGCGAAGCCTCGGTCGACTCGCCCTTCAGGAACTTGAGCCGCGCCGGCAGGTTGAACAGCAGGTCCGCGACCTCGACCGTGGTGCCGACCGCGGCGCCGACCTCGGTGACGCTGACGAGCTTGCCGGCCTCGAACACGACGCGCGTCGCGGCGAGGTCACCCTCGCGACGCGTGGTGAGCTGGAGCCGCGACACGCTCGCGATCGACGGCAGCGCCTCGCCGCGGAAGCCCATGCTCGACAGCGTCCATAGATCGTCGACCTCGCGCAGCTTCGAGGTCGCGTGGCGCTCGAACGCGAGCACCGCATCGCGCGGGCTCATGCCGCGGCCGTCGTCGCACACCCGGATCAGCGCCCGGCCGCCGGCCTGGGTCTCGACGGTGATCGACCGCGCGCCGGCATCGATCGCGTTGTCGACCAGCTCCTTGACCACGGACGCCGGGCGCTCGATCACCTCGCCGGCCGCGATCTGATCGATCACGTGCGGGGGGAGGACCGCGATCGTGCCCGGGGACGGCGCTTCCATCCCGCGTCCGTACCACGCCCCTCTGATCGTCGAACCACCGGGGGATTTGCGCTATAAGGCGCGGATGTCGACCGCTCCCGCCGCCGGCCGTACCGTCGCCGTCACCGGCGCGTGTACGTTTCTCGGTGGCGAGCTGCTGCGCCGGCTCGAGGAGGACCCGCGCTACGGCAAGGTCCTCGCGCTCGACATCCGGCCGCCTGCCCTCGCGCCCGGCAAGGTCGAGTTCGTCAAGCTCGACCTCACGCAGCCGACCGTCGACGGCGAGCTCGCGACGCTGCTCGCGAAGTACAAGGTCGACACGCTCGTTCACGGGGCGTTCCTGTCGCACCCGACCCACGCGTCGGACTGGGCGCACGAGCTCGAGGACGTCGGCACGATGCACGTGCTGAACGCGTGCGCCGGCGTCGAGCCGCGCCGGCTCGTCATGGTCTCGACGACGCTCGTCTACGGCGCCCACCCGAAGAACCCGAATTTTCTGACCGAGGACTCCGAGCTCAAGGGTCACCGCGATTCGCGGTTCGTCAACGACAAGGTCCGCGCCGAGAAGCAGGTCGCCCGGTTCGCGAAGGAGCACCCGAAGGTCGAGGTCTGCATCCTGCGGTTCGCGCCGATCCTCGGGCCGACGGTGTCGAACATGTACACGCGGTTCTTCTCGCGGCCCGTCGCGCCCGTGATGATGGGCCACGATCCGCTGCTGCAGTTCGTCCACGAGCAGGACGCGGCGAACGCGCTGCAGAAGGCGGTCGAATCGCACGCGACCGGCGCGTTCAACATCGTCGGCAAGGGCGTGCTGCCGTACACGACGGTGCTCGCGCTGCTCGGCCGCGTGCCGGTGCCGATGCCGCAGCTCGTCGCGCGCCAGCTGACGAAGATCCTGTGGGCGACGCAGCTCGTCGGCTCGCCGCCGTCGTTCCTCGATTTCCTGCTCTATCTGTGTGTCGCCGACGGTGCGAAGGCTCGCCGCGAGCTCGGGTTCGCGCCGCGGCTCTCGATCAAGCGCACGATCCTCGACTTCCTCGGCATCTCGTTCGAAGAAGACGGCGCGACCGATGTCGTACAAGCGCAGGCGTAACCATGGCAGTCGACGACCACGATCCTCCGAGCAACGGCGATGACGACTGGTACGGCGAGGCGGATCCGCGCGTGCCCGATGCGCCGGCGTGGCCCGATCGCGACCTCGGCTTCCTCGGCGACGACGTCTACCTCGGCGAGGCATCGCGCGTGCCGGCGGACATCGCGGCCGACACCGGCGACTCGTACGCACCGTCGACGACGACGATGCCGCCGCGCGATCGCGAGGCCGAGCTTCGCGAGCTCGAGCGCCGCGTCGAGCAGCAGCGCACGCCCGCGTTCCCGATCGATCTGCGGCGCCGGCTCCCGCTCGAGGGCGTGTGGCGGCGGTGGCGCGCGCTCGCGATGTGGGGGCGGTCCGACGTCGTCGACGATTTCGGCCGCGATCCGCGGGCGACCGCGCGCTGGGAGTGGCTGTTCGAGTTCCTGTACTCGAAGTGGTTTCGCGTCCAGGCGCTCGGGCTCGAGCACGTCCCGGCGCACGGCCGCGCGCTGCTCGTCGCGAACCACGCCGGCTCGCTGCCGTACGACAGCGCGATGGTGATGCACGCGGTCCGCCGCGATCATCCGGCGCGGCGCGATGTCCGGCCGCTCGTCGAGGACACGGTGTTCCACCTGCCGTTCCTCGGTCCGATCATGAACCGGATCGGCGGCGTGCGCGCGGATCCCGAGAACGCCGAGCGCCTGCTGCTCAAGGACGAGCTCGTCGCCGTGTTTCCCGAGGGCGAGAAGGGGATGGGCAAGCTGTGGAAGGATCGCTATCGCCTGCAGCGGTTCGGGCGCGGCGGGTTCGTCAAGCTCGCGCTGCGCACGAAGGCGCCGATCATCCCGGTCGCCGTGGTCGGCGCCGAGGAAGCCGCCCCGATGCTCGGCAAGGTGACGTGGTTCGCGAAGAACATCGGCATCCCGTGGATCCCGGTGACCCCGACGTTCCCGTGGCTCGGCCCCGCGGGCCTGCTGCCGCTGCCGAGCAAGTGGTTCGTCCAGTTCGGCGAGCCGATCGACCTCGCCGCGATGCACGGCCCGGCCGCCGCGGAGGACCGCCTGCTCGTCAACAAGCTCGCGGATCAGATCCGGACCCAGATCCAGACGATGATCGAAGGCCTGCTCGGCAAGCGTCGCTCACCCGTCCTGTCAGCCTTTCTCGGCTGACTGACATGTGGTGATCGTGCCGCTGATCAACACGCGATTAGCGCCACCGAAAACCCGTGTTAGTGTGGACGCGTGCGTAGCTGGGACGGCCCCGAGATTGCCGAGCTCGCCGAGTTTGATCGCCTGCTCGACCGAGCACGCGAGCTGCTCGGCGCCGGGGACGACGAGCTCCTCGCCGAGGCGAACCTCGCGATCAACCAGGCGCTGACGCTGCGCCCGGAGTCGGTCGACGGCTGGCTCGTCAAGTGTCAGGTCGCGTCGGCGACCGGCGACGACATCGCCGCGCTCGCCGCCGCCGAGATGGCGTACGCGCGCGCCCCGAGCCGCGTCGAGACGCTGTACTGGCGCGGCGCGATCCTTGGCGATCTCGGCCGTCATCGCGAGGCGCTGCGCGCGATCGAAGCGGCGCTGCGCGCGATCACGAACGACGACCAGTGGATGCTCGAGGATCTCTACTACGAGAAGGCGATGATCCTGGAGGCGCTGCAGCTGCACGAGGCCGCGGTGTCGACGTGCCAGGCCGGCTTATCGAAGTGCCCGGGCTCGGCGCTGCTGCGCGCCGCCCTGGTGCCCGCCGAGCGCGCGCGCGTCCGCTCGTTCCTCAAGGTCCTGCCCGGCGGCCAGCTGTAAGCTGGATTTGCTACGATCGCCGCGTGAAGCGCGCCGCTCTCGCCGCCTCGCTCGCCGTCGTGCTCGGTGGGATCGTGTGGCTCGGCATCGCGATCGCCGCGGATCCGGCGCCCGCGAGCCCCGCCGGCGCGAAGATCAAGGCGGCGGTCGACGCCGGACGCCACGTTCGCATCGACGGCCCGCGCGGACCGATCCACGTCTGGATCCCCGCCGGCTATCACGCGGACACCGGCGCGACGATCCTCTACATCCACGGCTACTTCGACGACGCCGACACCGCGTGGACCGGCCACCAGCTGCCGGAGCAGTTCGCGATGTCGGCGCTCAACGCGATGTTCGTCGTGCCGGAGGCGCCGATCGCGCAGAAGACGCCGATCAACTATCCGAACATCGGCGAGCTGCTGCGGCTCGTCGAGGACAAGACCGGCGTCAACCGCGGCGCCGCGCTCACCGTCGCGATGGGCCACTCGGGCGCGTTCCGCACGATCCAGGCGTGGCTCGACGAGCCGCTCGTCGATCAGATCGTGATGGTCGACGCGATGTACGGCGACGAGGATCTGATCGTCAACTGGTACAAGGCATCGCCGCGGCGCCGCCTGATCACCGTCGGCGAGGACACCGTGCTCGGCACCGAGGCGGTCGCGCAGAAGATCCCGGACACGTACGTCATCGACCGCGTGCCGCCCGCGTATGACCTGTGGCCGCCCGAGGCGAAGGCGGCGAAGCACCTGTACGTGCGCGCGCAGTACCTCCACATGCCGCTCGTCACCGAGGGCATCGTGCTGCCATCGCTGCTGCGCCTGCTTCCGGTCGAGCGGCTGCCCGATCAACCGTGGCAGCTGCCGCTCGGCTCGCTGCCACCCCTCCCCGACGCCGCGATCGACGGCCCGAGCGCGCCGGGGGACTGAGCGATGCGCGCGTCGATCGTCGGCGGGGTCGTGATCGCGGCACTCGTCGCGATCGCGCTCGTGCTGCCCGGTCTGCGGCGCGAGCTGATCGAGGACGTCACCTGGTGGGACGCCGAGCCGACCGATCCGGCGACGCTGCCACCCGCAACCGGCCCGGGGCTCGTGCCCGCGGCGCACACGCGCGTCGTGCTGATCGACGGCCTCGGCGAGAACGTCGCGGCGCTGCTCCCGGCGTGGCAGTCGGTGTGTCACCGCGGGCTCGCGATGACCGTCGACGTCGGGTTCCCGACGATCTCGCTGCCGGTCGAGGTCGCGCTGTGGAGCGGACTCACCCAGCAGCAGACGGGCATCGTCACCCGCAGCGGCGGCAAGCCGGGCGCGTACGGCCGGCCGCTCGTGCCACCGCTCGGCGCGAGCGCGATCCCGGCGCAGGTCCCCGGCTCGATCGCGATCGCCGAGGATCACGGCTGGATCGTGCGCTCGCTCGGGTTCTCGCACGTCGAGCCCGCGGCGGATCCGAACAACCCGACGAAGGACCTCGAGCCGAAGGCGTGGGACGCGCGCTGGCAGGACGTCGCCGCGCAGGCGGTCGCGAGCGACGCGAAGCTCGTGTTCGTCCACGTGCTGCGCGTCGACAACACCGGGCACAAGGCCGGCGTCGGCGAGGCCTACGTGCGCGCCGCGATGAGCGCCGATGCGCTGCTCGCGCGGCTCGTCGCGGCGGATCCCGGCGCGCGGTGGTTCGTGCTGTCGGATCACGGGCATGTCGCGTCGGGCGGCCACGGCGGCGCCGAGCTCGCGGTGCGCCACGTCGCGGGCTGCATCGCGGGACCGGGCGTCGTCGCCGGCCGCGCCGAGCTCGTGCACGTCGTCGACGTGTCGCGCGCGCTCGCCGACTCGACCGGTGCCCGGCTCGATCGCGGCTCGATGGGCCGCCCGATCACCGCCGCGGTCGCGGTGCCGCTCGCGCCGGATCAAGCGGTGCCGCCGCTGACGCTGTCGCGCGGCGCGGCCGCGATCTTCCTCGTGCTCGTCGGGCTCGGGCTCTCGGTGTGGAGCGTGCGCCGGTGGTGGTTCGCGCCGTGGTGGTTCGCGATCGCGTGCGCCTCGCTGTACGCGATCCGCGGCGAACCGACGCTGTCGATGCGCATGGTGTACTCGGCGACGGGCCGCGAGATGTACCTGACGTGGCTGCCGGCGCTCGCGCTCGCCGCGGTGACGACGTGGCTCGGCGCGCGCCGCGTGTCGCCCCTGCGGATCGTGACCGCGCAGCTCGCGATCCCGTTCGCGGTCACCGCCGCGGCGATGGCGGCGTGTGGCGCGTGGCCGGTCGTGTTCGGCGCCGAGCTCGCGCCGGTCGTGCCGCGCTACACCGCGTGGATGATCGCGCTGTTGCTCATGGCGTCGCACGGCGCGGCGGTGGTTGCGCTAGCTGCTCTCGCGCGGCTCGTCCTTCGGGCGTTCGGTCGACCTTCACCGCCGGAACCTCCGCGTAGCGAGCCCGCAGCCGACGCGTGACATCGGGCAGCTTCGCCGACAGATCGTTCGCGAGCGCCGGATCGGTCGAGACGTCGTAGAGCTCGACGAGATCGTCCGCCGGCTTGACGAGCAGCTGGTACGGCCACTCGACGACGCTCCACTGCCGCTCCTCGTGGATCACGAGCGCGCGATCCTTGCCGGGCCGCAGCGCCGCGGCCGCGTCGAGCAGCGTCGGCACGAGCCCGATGCCGTCGAGCGGCGTCATCGCGTCACGCCCGCCGATCAGGTCGAGCAGCGTCGGCGCGATGTCGACGAGCGACACCGGATCGATGCGCTGGCCCGGCTTGACGCCGGGGATCCGGAACGCGATCGGGATCCGGACGAGCGGCGCGTACGCGACGAAGCCGTGCGTGTCGAGGAGCCGCGGATCTTCCTTCAGCGACTCGCCGTGATCCGACAGGAAGATCACGATCGTCGAGTCGCGCAGGCCGCGCGCGTCGAGCTCGTCGAGCAGCCGCCCGATCGAGCGATCGACGCCGAACAGCAGCGCGCGGTAGCGATGCACGCGGTCGTTGCCGCCGGGATCGACCGCCTTCATCAGCTCGCCGGGCGGGGTCAGCTGGTGGTGCTCGTGGACGTCGAAGTAGTGCGCCCACAGAAAGAACCGCTTGTCGGCGACCGCGTCGAGCGAGCGCAGCGTCTCGTTCGTCGTCGTGCCGGCGCTGACGTGATCGCCGACGTCCTGGACGTCCCAGTCGGTGTGGACGCGCCGGACCTTGTCGAAGCCGCGCGTCAGCATCGTCTCGCCGACGTGGCGCAGCACCTCGGTCGGCAGCGCGCTCGACGTGGTCCGGCCGGTGGTCTGGATCGCCTCGGGCAGCGTCGTCGCGACGCGCTGGAACGGATCGTGGCGACCGGTGAGCAGCGTGCCGAGCGAGATGTCGGTGCCGGCGCCCGGTGCGAACGCGCGCGTGAACCACACCGACTCGTCGAGCAGCTTCACGAGCCGCGGGAAGTCCTCGCGATGCGCGGCCCCGGGCGCGAGCGGATCGAACCGCAGCGCGTCGACGCTGATCAGCAGCACGTTCATGTCCTTCGTGCGATCGAGCAGCGCCTTCGTCGCGGGCTCGGCGCGCCAGCTCGCGAGATCGGCGGCGCGCGGCGCGGCGGCCGCAGGCGCGATCGGCTTCGCATCGGCGCCATCGCAATCCTGATCGATGCCGTCGCCCGGCACGTCGACGGCGCCGGGATGGAGCGAAGGATCGCGATCGTCGCAGTCACCGCCGCCGAGCACCGACGAGCTGCCGTCGCGATCGAGATCGATCAGCTGGCGCCACAGCCGGACGAGATCGCGGCTGTGATCGCCGTAGGTCGCGACGGTGCGGCGCGCGTCCTGGCTGTCGAGCCCGGCGGTGAACGCCGCGATCGCCATGCCGATCGTGATCGACGCGACCGCGGCGCCGCCGTACGCCGAGAACCGGACGCGGCGCGCGAGCCGCAGCACCGAGCCGGCGAGCACGATCACCGCGAGCGTCGCGCCGTCGTGGGCGCCGAGGTAGCCGCTGCCGAGGACGTGACGCTTCGCCCAGATGATCGCGCCGATCACGCCGGCGACCGCGAGGATCGCGATCGCGCGCGACGTCAGATCGCCCTCGCCGAGCCGGCGCCCGATCGCGACCGCGACCGCGATCCCGAGCCACGCGATGATCGGCGTCGCGAACGGCAGCACGCTCGCGAGCGGCAGCGTCTGGGCGTACGCGCCGTCGAACAGCGTCTGTGCGATCGGGAACGTGACGAGCAGGCTCGGCGCCGCGAGGATCAGCGCCGCGGCCCACCACCGGCGGTGCTCCGCGATCCGCTCGGCGACCGCGATCACGCTGCCGGCGACGAGCCCGGTCACCGCGAACACGGGCAGCAGCACGAGCGCGAGCGACGCGCTGCCAAGGCGCAGCGACTCGAGCCCGCCGACGACCGCCGCGCCGACGACGTGCATCGCGAGGATCCACGCATACGAGCTACGCGCGGATTGCAGGTACATCCCGAGGATCAAACCACGAGATCGTCGTCGCGTGAAGCCACCGACGCCGCAACTCAGTCGAACATGAACCGCAGCGCGTCCGCGAACCTGGGCACGATCCACGCATCCGCATTCATCTGCATGATGTAGCCCGGCCGTGCCCGCTTGCCGGTGACCTCGGCGAGGTAATGCCCGATCGGATCGTAGAGCACCCAGTTGCTCGTCTGCGTGAACGTCGCGAGCGGCACGCAGTCGAGGATCGTCGACGAGCCGTGGCGCGCCTGACCATCGAGCCACTCGCGCGCCCACTTCGCGAGCTGGGTGTCCGACGTCCGCTTGCCGCCGCCGAGATCGGCGAGCCCGAGGATCTCGTCGCCCGACACGCGGCGGTGGCCGTAGCCGAAGTGCCCCGCCTTGAGCCCGTCGTGCAGCGTCAGGAACGCGCGGAAGTCGTTCGGCAGCGGCACGCCGAGCTGCTTCTCGACCGCGACGATCGCGGACTTCGTCGACGCGTGGCCGAGCTCGAGCCAGTCGCCCTGCGCGACGCACTTCGCGGCGAATGCCTGCACGATCTTCGACAGCCGTGCGACGTGCGGCGCGACGTCCCACGCGATCGCCGGCAGCTTCGGCGGCGACAGCAGCGCGGCGACCTGCTTCGTGGCGAGCATCGCCGCGAGCTCGGGGTCGTTCGCGAACGCGTGGCGCGACATCCCGGCGGCGAGCCCGCGCTCGATCGCCGCGATCACGCCGCGCCGATCGCCGGCCGCGGCGCGCGCGCACGCGAGGTTCAGGTGGATCGCGGGTTCGTCGACGGTGGCAGGCACGAGCCGCTCGACCGCGGGCAGCCGCTCCGGCCCGACGACGCCGAGCGCGTTGCGCACGAACTGCTCGAAGTGGTAGCCGCGTTTCGGCAGCTGCGGCAGGCGCGCGAGCACGGCCGCGATCACGCGCTCGGCCTCGCGATCCCCGCGCGTGCCCGCGAAGCCTGCGAGCGCGATCGCGCCGAGCCCGAGCACCGCCTCGGCGTCGGCCTTCGCGAGCTTGCCGTCGGGCAACCCGTCGACGAGCGCCCGGAATCGCGCCGCGCCATCGGGCTGCTTCAGCGCGCTCGTCAGCCGCTCGGCGAGACCTGCCATGGCGGTATTCGAGCGGCTCGCGCAGGCCGGATCAAGCGAGCTGCGAGATGTTCGCGCCCGCGCTGGCACGCGGTCTGCGTCGACTTCCTGCATGGCGTCTTCACGAGAACCTGAATCCAAGCCACGCCGCGCGCGTACGGGGCACTGTGCGGTCGATGTGCCGCCCACCGGGCAATCCCCCGACGATCCGATCGAGTTCGAGGCCGACGACGATGCCGCGTGCGGCAACGCCGAGCGCGCGAACGCCGAGCCCGAGCCCGCCGCGCTGCACTCCGCGGACGTCCCCGGCAAGCCGGATGCCGCGCAGGAGCGCCGCGACATCGAGAAGCAAGATCACCGCTGACGACGCGACTACTTCGCCGGCGGATACTTCTGCAGCTTGCGCTGCAGGCTGCGGCGATGAATGCCGAGCCGGCGCGCGGCCTCGGAGATGTTGCCGCCGGCATCGGACAGCACGCGGTTGATGTGCTCCCACTCGGCGCGCGCGAGCGACGGTGCGCGGTACTCGCCGGAATCCGGCGGCGGTGGATCGAGCGGGGGCGCGTCGCCGCGTGCGAACGCCCCGACGATGTCGTCGGCGTCGGCCGGCTTCGACAGGTAGTACGTCGCGCCGAGCCGCACCGCATCGATCGCGGTCGCGATGCTGCCGTAGCCAGTCAGGACGACGGTCTTCGTCGCGGGATCGATCTCGACGAGCGCCTTCACGAGCTCGAGCCCGCTCTTGCCGGGCATCTTCAGATCGACGACCGCGAACTCGGGCGACTCGGTCGACGCCGCGGCGACCGCGGTGTCGTAGTCCGACGCGGTGCGCACGTCGTAGCCGCGATCGACGAACGCCCGCGCGAGGCGGTTGCGATAGACCTCGTCGTCATCGACGATCAGGATCGACGGCTTGTGATCGTCGGGGCGCGCGGTGTTCATGCGGGTTTGGATACTACGGCGGAGGGAATGGATTCTTGGACCGCCCCCGAAATCGCGGACGAGCTGTCGCGGGGGGTCACGTCCGACGGGAGGGTTACCAAGACCTCGGTCCCCTCGCCAGCGGTCGAGTGGATCTGCAGGGTTCCGCCGACGCCCTCGATCACGGCACGCGCGAGAAAAAGCCCGAGCCCCATGCCGCGGCCGGGCGCCTTCGTCGTGAAGAACGGCTCGCCGATCCGGTCCATGACCTCGGCTGGCATGCCGGCACCGCGGTCGCGGATCGCGATCGCGAGCAGCTTGTCGTCGCGGCGCACCGACACGACGACCGACGCCGTCGGCGGCGAGGCGTCCTGGGCATTGGTCACGAGCGAGCGCACCGCCTGACTGACCGCGCGCGGCGGGAGCCGGAGCGGCCACCGCGCCAGCTCGGCCGGCAGATCGCGGTGCACGGCGGGCGCGGCGCGGATCCCGACGAGCGCCTCGTCGATCAGGTCGCCGACCGAGCACGCGGTGACGCTCTCGCCGACCGTGCCGGCGCCCTGCGCCATCTGCTCTAGGATCGCGCGGCAGCGGCCGACCTGCTCGCGGATCAGCCGCGCGTCCGCGGCGAGCTCGGGGCTCTCGGCCTTCGTCAGCGCGCGCTCGAGCTCCTTCGCCGCGAGCGCGACGGTGCCGAGCGGGGTCGACAGCTCGTGCGCCGCACCGGCGGCCATCGTCGCGAGCGACGCGAGCCGCTCCTGGCGTGCCGCGAGCCCGCGCGCCTCGGTCAGCTCGGCTTCGCGCTCGGCAAGCGAGTGAATGATCCGCTGCAGGAAGTGGACGACGAACGCGGACGCGACGCCGAGCGCGACCCACGCGCCGATCGCGCGATTGTCCTCGGGGATCGCGAGCGGCTCGTGCGTCAAGAGCAGCAGGCCGAAGCCGAGGAACGACAGCCCGCCGAGGATCCACGCCCACTTCGCGCGCAGCAGCACGGTCGCGAGCGCGATCTGGACGACGTACAGCAGCCCGAATGGATTATGCGGTCCGCCGGTCTGGTACAGCAGGCCGGTCAGGATCGCGACATCGAGCATCATCACGAGCGCGAGCTGCCACTCGTGGACCTTGCGCAGCGGCGTCGCGCGCCGGCGATCGCCGAAGAAGTACAGCTCGAGCAGCAGGTTCGAGACGAGCCCGACCCCGATCACGAGCAGCAGCGACGCGATCGGCAGTGCGCCGTCGAGCAGGAACTGCCCGACGAGCACGGTGCCCGCCTGCCCTGCGACCTCGGCCCAGCGCAGACGCGCGAGCCACTGGATGTTGACCCAGTTGCGTTCCGGAATCGGCGTGGGACGAGCCACGCCTCACCGTAGCATCAGCCCGAGGGCTGCAGGCTCTTGAGTCCCTTATCGAGGACCCACTGCTTGTAGTACTCGGCCTGCGGCGTCCCTTGCTGGATCTTCTCGTTCGCCTTCTTGAGCTCTTCGTCGATCAGCGTGACGAAGTTCTCGATCGGCATCGCGCCCGACAGGAACCGGCCGTTGATGAAGAACCCGGGCGTCGCGGCGACGCCGAGCTGCTGCAGCGCGGCCATGTCCTTCTGGACGACCTGCATGCACTCGCCCTTCATGTCCGCCTTGAACTTGTTGACGTCGAGCCCGATCTCCTGCGCGAAGCCGACGACGTTCGCGCAGCCCGCCTCGGTGTCCCAGCACTTCTTGCCCGCGCCGCCCTTCGCGTCCGGCTGCTGCTGCGCTTCCGCCTGCGCGACGTCGGACATGTCCATCTGGCGACCCTTGAAGCCCTTGTCCCAGAGCAGCTTGTCCATCTCCTTGTGCTTGCCCTGCTTGCCCGCGGCGCAGAACGCGAGCGCACCGGCCATCGCGTTCTTCGGGTGGACGACGAGCTGCTTGTAGACGACGCGCAGATCCTTGCCGTACTTCTGCTCGAGATCGGCCATCGTGCCGCGCACCTTCTCGCAGTACGGGCACGCGTAGTCGTACGCCTTGACGAGCGTGACCTTCGCGTCGGCCGGGCCGTCGAACGGATCGCCGTCGATCGGCACCGCGTACGTCTTGCTACGATCGGGCTCGGGACGCTGCGCGCGTGGCGCGGCGCCGCCCTGGCGATCGAGCTTCTGGATGATCAGGTCCAGCTTGCGCTCGATGTTCTTGTTGTCGTTCTGACACCCCACCGCAGCGGCGAGGAGACCGACCAGGACAAGCTTCTTCATTCTCGTCACTCCTTATTGGCAACTCGTATCCGAAATCGCCGGGCTGGAAAGTCCCTCACCAGCGTCGCAATTGCAACACAGCGGCTCCGCCAGTAGCTCGGCTGTCGCTTCATCGAGCGTCGACACCTGCTCACTCTCGACCACGCGCCGCGCGACCTCTGCTTGATACTCGCAGGCTTCGTCGCGCGACAGCACGCCGTCGCCGTCGACGTCGGCCTCGGGGTGCGCGAGGCGCAGCGCCTCGGCGAGCTGGTGCGTGTAGACACAGACATTGCGATCCCCGCGCGCCTCGGCAGAGCGGGCACCGCCGAGCACGAGCGCGATCCATGCGACGAGCGCGAGCTTGTGCGCGAGCCCGAGCCGCGCGCGCACCGGATCGCCGAGCACGCTCGTGACGCGCGCGCCGAGCCCGTACGGCGCCGCGAGCGCCGGGGCCGCGGCGGTGCGCAGCTGCGCCATCTCGAGCAACAGCCGCGCGTAGGCCGGCCGCGAGATCTCGCCGGCCTCGAGCGCCCACGCGTCGCACGCGGCCTCGCGCGCCTGCTCGAGCCGGCGGCTCGCGATCCGCACGATCGGGTTCCACCAGAACAGCGCGTGCGCGATCAGCTGGACGAGCCGGCCGAGCGCGTCGCGGCGGCGGACGTGCGCGAGCTCGTGCAGCAGCGCGGCGCGCAGCATCGCGTCGTGACCGGGCTCGACGAGCGCCGGCGGCACGACGACGATCGTGCGCACGAGGCCGAGCACGTGCGGCCCGACCGCGTCGGCGACGACGAGCCGCGGGCTGCGCACGCCGACGCGGATTGCGAGCTCGGCGAGCAGCGCGCGGGCATGCAGCGGCGCGGCGGACGCGCGCGCGGCGGTCCGGTGTGCCGCGCGATGCGCGATCGCGGCGCGCGCGAGCACGACGAGCGCGCCGGCGGCCCACACGACCGCGAGCACGAGCCACGCGCCCGACACCGACGCGGCCGGCGCGGCCCCCGTTGCCGCGGGGGCACCGACGACGATCGGCGCTGCCGCCGGCGTGCCGCGCAGCATCGCGAACAGATCGGCGAGCGAGAACGGCAGCGCCGGGCCCCACGGCAGCACGAACTTCGCGAGCACGACGAGCCACACGCCCGCCTGCCACGCCGGCCGCAGCCGCGCGCCGCGGACGAGCGCGACCGCGACGAGCGCGACGATGCTGCCCTGGAGCGCCATCATCGCGAGCGTCTCGAGCACGGCCTTGACCGCGATCACTTGCGCGCTCGCTTTCCGGGCTTCGGCTCGGCGGCCGGGTCGGCCTCGGCCGCGGCGATCTTGCGCTCGATCGCGCGCAGCTCCTCGCGCGACAGCGCCTGCTCCTCGACGAGGTTCAGCACGAGCGAGTCGGCCCGGCCGTCGAACACCTCGCGCACGAACTCGCGCAGGCGATCGCGCAGCACCGACTCGCGGCGGTGCGCGGCGCGATACACGAACGGCTCGCGCTCCTTGTCGACCGCGACCGCGCCCTTCGTGGCGAGCCGGCCGAGCAGCGTCATCACCGTCGTGTACGCGAGCTCCTGGCCACGGCGCGCGAGCTCGGCGCGAACATCGGCGACCGAGCCCTGGTCGATCGCCCACAGCGCCTTCATGACGCGCAGCTCGCCGGGCGTCAGGTCGGGGGTCGGTGTGGAGGATCGAGCCATGGCGTTACGACGACTCTCGTAGCATTACTACAACCGTAGTTTTGAGCGCAAGCCTGAAACCACGACTGCGCATCGTGCCCCGAACCATTTCACACCGGGCGCGCATTCCCGGAACGCTGTGTTCGCGCACGTCCACGCGATCGGCGTGCGCGCACCCACATCCCTGCCCGCTCGACCGGGAACACGGCCGCGAACGCGACCCCGGTCAGCGGATACAGGAACCAGATGTTCATCATGAGCACGACGCCGAGGTGGAAGCCCCACGCGGCCGCGACCCACGCCCGCGCGACCCGGCCGCCGGCGAGCGCGATCGGAGCGCCGAGCTCGAGCGCGATCGTCATCACGCAGAACACGTCGAGCAGCACCGGGTGCGCGAGCGCGAACGGTGCGAGCGGCGCGACATGATCGCCGAGCAGCAGCTTGCGCGCGTTGTCCGCCGCGATCTGGTTGCGCAGCACCTCGCCGTCGAGCCACGCGAGCCCGCCGAGCCGCAGCTTCGCGATCCCGGCGAGCACGTAGGTCGCCGCGGTCAGCGCGACGAGCAGCCGGATCGCCCAGCCGTAGCCAGCGCGAGGCGGTGCCTCCGGCGCGCGGCGCAGCGCCCACGCGTCGGCGGCCGGCGACACCGCGAGCGCGATCACGTGGAGCACGAGCAGGTTCTCGGTGTGAAATGGCATGCCCCACGCGTTGCGGTAGGTCAGCGTCCACAGCAGCGCCGCGGCCGCGAGCGGCCCGACGACGCGAAACCCGATCCCGAGCGTGAACGCGAGCATCAGCGGCACGGTCGCGACCGCGATCCAGAACGCGAGCGCCGCATCGAGCGGACCGTCGAGCACGCGGACCACGCCGACCGGCGACCAGAACGACACCGGCAGCGCGCTCACCCGCGCGATCTCGGGCAGCCGCGCCGCGACCCACACGGTGCCAAACGTCCCGATCAGGATCCGCAGCGCGGCGAGCCGCTCCGCGGGTGCCGGCGCGAACCACCAGCGCGCGAGCCGGGTCATCGCCGGACCTCTCGATGGACCTCGCAGCGCACGCGGTCGACCTCGCGGCCGCGCCGGCCGTCGGCGAGCAGCGCGATCGCGTCGTGCGTGCCGGTGACGATCCGGATCCGGATCACGTCGGCGAGCGCGCCATCGCCGGCGACGCGGCTCGCGATCGCATCGCACAGCACGAGCCGCTGCGCGGGCGTGCCGACCGCCGCGGCATCGAGCAGCGCGCGCGCCTGCATCACCTCGCCGGTGCCGAGCAAGCGCGGTGCGATCGCGCGGCGCTCGCCGGTCGCGGTCTCGCCGAACGCGTAGCTCAGCACGAGCTCGCTCGAGCGATTGCCGGCGAACATCGGGTAGGTCGACAGCGGAAACCCGTCGTCGCGCGGGGCGCGGGCCACCGGCGACACCGCGAGCGCGACGAGCACGATCGAGATCGTCGCCGCGAGGCCGCGCGTCACGTCGCGAGCATCGCGCGTTTCGCGATCAGTTGGAGCGGATCACGCGCCACGACGTGCGCGGCGCACCGATCTCGAAGAAGAACGAGAACGCGAACGTGATGTGGCCGTCCTTGACGAGCCCGTCCGGCGGGTTCGGGAACGGCGCGGCGGCGTGGAACGCGCGCACCGCCTCGTCGTCGAGCTCCTGCACGCCCGACGGATTCGTCACGACGATCTTGTCGAGCTGGCCCTTCGCGCCGAGCGTGACGCGGACCTCGGTGACGCGGGTCTTGAAGCCGTGGTGCGTGCCGTTCGGATCGGTGCGCCGCCACACGGTCTGCGGATCCCAGTTCTGCGCGACCTGGCGCTTGAGCCGGTTGAAGAACGACGCGTACACCCAGCGCTTCGCCGACAGCGCGGTCTCGTCGCCGCTCTCGACCTCCTCGAGGTGATCGACCGAGCCGCCGCCAAGCGCGCGCTCGAGCTGGTCCTGCGTCGGCTTGAGGTTCGGCACCTGCGGCTGTCCGCCACCGGCGCCGCCCTGCCCCTTCGTCAGCTCGCCGGGATCGTGGCGCTGCTGCTCGATCGCGGCGTCGCCGCGGCGCGGGATGAAGCCGTCGGACACGATCGGCCCCTTCGCATCGTTGTTCGCGCCCTTCGTCCGCTGGTCCTGCGCGACCTGCGACGGCGCCGGCGCGCCGGGCTGGCGCATCGCGAGCGAGCCCGGGACCGGCGGTGCCTTCGGGTTCTTGCCGGGATCCTGATCCGGTGGCTTCTGCATCGAAGGATCGTCCTTCGGCTTCAGCGTCGCCTTCAGATCCTCGGGCTTGCTCTTCGCGATCATCTCCTCGTTGCGAGCGCCACGCGCGACCTTCTGCTTCTCGACGCTCGTGTTGTGCTCGGCGAGGAACCGCGCGTTCTCGGGCTCCTTCTCCTGATCCGGCTTCGCCGTCTCGACGATCTGCTGCGGCCGGCGCTGGACCTGCGGCGGCGGCGGCGGGGGCGGCGGCGGCGGTTGCTGCTGCTGCTGCGGTTGCGGCTGCGGCATCGGCTTGGGCTCGGGCGGCTGCTGCTTCATCTCCTCGAGCAGCGGCTCGGGATCGATCGGCGTCAGCTTCTCGGTCTGCTTCGGCTCGAGCATCGCCATTGCGATCGGCGTCGTCGCGCCGGACTCGACGCGGCACGCCGACATGTCCATCCACATCATCATCTCGATGTCCTCGAGACACTGCGCGGCATCGGACTTCCACGGCGCGAGGCAGCCGGCGGCACGCGCGGTCGTCGCGAGCAGCACGTCACCCGAGCACTTCGTCTCGAGATCCGCGACCTCCTCCTCGTGCCTCACCGCGCCATCGCTCGCGAACCCGCTGACGAACCCGAGCCCCATCCCGTTCGCGGCGCCGAGCACCGTGCCGTGGATCAGGAACGCCACCAGGATCGCGATCGTCCAGATCGTCCCGGTCGGAACCCGCCGGGAACGCGACGAACGTGTATCGGTGCGGCGAACAGCGTCGGGCATGATCGCGGGCTTCTAGTGTTCAGTATAGAGACGCGCCACGCCACCGTCAGGGTCCATTTGCGGCTCGTGACGACCGTTGGGTGACACTTTCTCTCTTCCACATGTCCTACACGCGGCGTGCCGGTCGCGTGAGGCGTCGCAGATCCGTGGGGTTGCCGCGCAAGCGTTCGATTCCCGGCGGACATTTGCGAGGATCCCCGGCCAGTTCTCGCGGGAGTCGAGATCCCGGCGACGCGCTACTGTGCCGGCGTGCACCGCCTCTTCGTCCTCGCGCTCGTCGCGTGTCACGCGTCGCCATCGCCGTCGCCCACGCCGACGCCCACGCCGACGCCCGCGCCGGTCCCCGCGCCGGCCGCGCACGAGCATCACCATCACGATCACTCGTTCCAGGATGCCGATCGCTGGGCCGCGCAGTTCGACGCGCCGGATCGCGACGCCTGGCAGCAGCCGGCCCAGGTGATCGAGAAGGCCGGCATCGCGGCCGGCGACACCGTTGTCGATCTCGGGACCGGGACCGGCTACTTCCTGCCGCACCTCGCACGCGCGGTCGGCGACACCGGCAAGGTGATCGGGCTCGACAGCGAGCCGGACATGATCGCCTATGTCGAGAAGCGGATCGCGCGCGACCACCTCGCGCACGTCGAGGCGCGCGTCGTCCCGCCCGACGATCCGAAGCTCGCGCCGGGCTCGGTGACGAAGATCCTCGTCGTCGATACCTGGCACCACCTCGGCCAGCGCACCGCCTATGCGAAGCGGCTCGCGGCCGCGCTCGCGTGCCGGCCGTCCGGCGCGGCGATCGTCGTCGTCGACTTCACCGCCGACAGCCCGCACGGCCCGCCGCGCGACATGCGCCTGCCACCCGAGACGATCGTCTCCGAGCTGCGCGCCGCCGGGCTCACCGCGGAGATCGCGACCGAGACCTTGCCGCACCAGTACATCGTGATCGGCAAGAAGCGCTGCCCGTGACGCTCGAGCACGCGGCCAGCCGGCTCGCGACCGGCGAGCTCGTCGCGGCGATCGACGCGATGCTCGAGGTGTGGCGGGTGCATCGCGCGCCCGACCTCGCCGATCTGATCGATCGCGCGACCCGGTTGCTGCCGGCGTTCGATCGCCCGCTCGGCACGACGATCGCGGAGGCCGACGAGGCCTGGCACGCGGCGATCCGCGATCCCGCCGCGCGCGCCGCGGCGATGCCGCAGCTGCTCCAGCACCTCGTGCTGCAGTCGACGTGGGGACGCGCGCCCGCCGAACAGCGCCGGCTCGCCGCGCTCGGCAAGCTGGCAGACGATCCGCGGATCGCGCTGCGGCTCGCCGAGCTCTCGGGATGGCGACGCATCAGCGCCGACTCGACGCGATTCTGGCGGCCGCTGTTCGCGCAGCTCGCGCGAATCCACGATGTCCGCACGCGCGACGCGCTCGCCGCGCAGGTCGTCGTCCCGATCACCGACTACATGGAGCCGCACGAACGGCTCGCGAACGAGCTGCTCGGCGACTTCGTCCGCGATCCGCGCTCGGCATTCGGCGACGTCTCGACGTGGCCACCGCGCGTCCCCGCCGACGAGACGCCGCAGCTCGCCGCGATCGCGGCGCACCTCGAGCGCGCCGAGGCCGCGACCCGCGTCGAGTGGGATCTCGTCGCGGTGATCACCGACGACTGGCGCGACGATGGTCCACGCATGATCTACGCGGACTGGCTGATCGAGCGCGGCCACCCGCGCGGCGAGTACATCCTGCTCGACACCAAGCGCCACCGCAGCGGGCTCACCGACGGCGAGGCCGAGCGCTACGCCGAGCTGCGGGCGATCCCGTACCTGTTCGGCACGCTCGACGACTTCTCGTCGACGACGGCGCGCGAGCGCGATCGCGGCCTCGACCGCGAGCTCACGACCTATCGCTGCGCCGGCACGCTCGGCTGGCGCGCGGTCGCCCACGAGCCGCTGCTCGCGATCGTCGAGACGCTGCGTCTCGATCCGCAGACCGTGCACCCGCCGGCGCCGGACGACTTCATCCGGGTCCTGCGTGCCGCGCGCAGCCTCGACACCGTGATCGGGGCGCCCGCGCGCCTGGCGAGCGCCGCGGTGACCGCGCTCGATGGCCAGTTCCGGATCGCCGGCGACCGCCTGATCCGGCGCAAGTAACCCCGGCCTTCCGCGAGATTGCCGGCGACCGATGAATTCGCGCGGTCCGCGCAGTCTGTCCCGGCATGATGAAACCGCTCACGGTCCTGCTGTTCGCCGCCTCGATCCTCATCAGCTGCTCCGACGACTCCGCACCCCCGCGCGAATACGCCGCCGTCGTACGCGGCACGCTCGCGAACCCGGATCTCGCTGCGGCCCGCACCCAGCACGACGCGATCGCGCGTGCTGGCCAGGCGTCGGCGATGGCACACGGCGACATCGCGCACGACGCCCTGCTCGGCACCGACCTGCTCGACTCGACACCGAACGAGTTTCTCGCGATCGATCGCTGGACCGATGCCGACGAGATGCGCCGGTTCTACGCGAGCCCCGGTGCGCTCGCCGAGCTGTTCGTCGCGCCGCCGACGATCGAGCTGTTCGAGCTCCATCCCGAGTGGGTGTCGTGGGGCGACATGACCTCGGGCGATGCGTTCGAGCCGTACTACTTCCACTTCGCGCTCGGTGATCTCGCGCAGCCCGACGTCGCCGCGAACCAGGCCGCGCACGATCAGGTCGCCGCCGGCGGCAAGGATCCCTCGCTCGCCGCGGGCAACGTCGCGCACGTCGTGTGGCTCGGCCTCGACGATCCGCATCGCTTCCTCGCCGTCGACATCTGGCGCACCGCCGACGTGATGGAGGCGTTCTACACGAACCCCGACTTCGTCCGCGCGTTCGCCCCGCTGTTCACGGCCGTGACGCAACCCGTCTACCAGTCGACCGACTGGTACCAGTGGTGACCGCCTCCGCTCGGCGCGCGCTATGCAGGTCGCTCGTTCGAGGAGGCGGCCCATGTACCCGATCATCACGAACGACTTCCCGCATGGTGGCGAGCACCTCTCGAACGACGACAAGCAGGCCCACTGGATGATGCTGCTGCTCGGCATCTTCGCGGTATTCGCCGTCTACATCATCATCATGGCGGTGCGCGCAGCCTGACCAAACGTGATCCGTGCGCAAATCCCTCCGCACCGCCGCGACAAATTTGCGTGAACGCTCGCAGAATCCCGTCATGTCCGAGCGTGACGAGATCGTCGAGACCATCCACCGGCTGTTCATCGCCACCGACGACCGCGACTGGGCGGGCGTGCGCGAGGTCCTCTCGCCGAAGGTCCACTTCGACATGACCTCGCTCGTCGGCGGCTCGCCAGAAACTCGCACGCCCGTCGAGATCGCCGACGGCTGGAAGACCGGCCTCGCCGCGATCGACCACGTCCACCACCAGGCCGGCAACTTCCTCGTCGATATCACCGGCGACGAGGCCACCGCGTTCTGCTACGCGGTCGCGTACCACCACACCGCCGCCATGCTGCGCCGCTTCGTCGGCAGCTACGACTTCCACCTCGTCCGCACCGATCGCTGGCGGATCGATGTCTTCAAGTTCAACGTCAAGTTCGTCGACCCGCCGCTGACCTGAGCGCCGCCTCACATCACGCCGGTGCCGCGACCGGCGTCGTGAAGTGCGGCAGCTGATCCGCCGCGGCGGACCGGCCGAGCAGCTCGCGCGCGACCTGGATGCCGGACTCCATCACGTACGGAACACCGACGCCGGGTCTCGTCCCTTGCCCGACCAGGTGCAGCCCGTGGATCGGCGTATCGTGCCCGGGCCGGCCGACGCCGATCTGCGACGGCGTCATGGCGGCTCCGTAGATCGCCTCGAGCCGGCGCAGCGCGAGCTGCTGCTGTCCCGCCGGTGCGCCGACGACCGCGGCCACGTGATCGCGTAGCCCGGGCACCACGTGCTCGGCAGTCGCCAGCATCCGCTCGGCGAGCTCGGGCTCGGACACGCGGTCGCGCTGCGGCGCGGCGGCCGCGAGCATCACGACGTGCTGCCCGGCGGGCGCGAGCGACGGATCGGTGATCGTCGGAATCGTGACCGTCAGCAGCGGCACCTCGCCCGCGAGCGCCGCGTCCCACTCGCGTCGGAGATCGAGTGAGCGCGCGTACATCGACTCGTGCGCGACGCCCAGCGCGGCCACGTCGAGGCGCGTCGCGAGGTACGCGAGCACCGCCGACAACGAGAGTTCGAGCCGGTTGATCTTGCGGAGCTCGCGCCTCGCCGCCGGCTCGTCGCTCACGAGCTCGCCGAACGTGGTGCGCGGATCGACGTTCGAGATCACCTCCGGGGCTTCGAGCTGCTCGCCGGCCTCGAGCATCACGCCGCGCACGCGGCCCTCGCGCGTCACGATCTTCGTCGCGCGCCTGCCGACGATCAGCTCGCCGCCCGCGCGCTCGAGCGCATCGACGACGGCATTCGCCAACGACTGAAAGCCACCGCGTACGTAGTACGCGCCGCCCTCGATGTACTGCGCCATCATGTCGGCCCAGACGATGAACGACGCGCGCCATGGCGGCGATCCCAGCCAGGACCACAGCGCGCTGTAGACGGCTCGCAGTCGAGGATCGCGCAGCTCGCGATCGAGGATCTGCTGCAGCGTCGCCTTGCGATACTGGTAGAGCATCGGCGTTCGCCAGCGCGCCATCAGCAGATCGCGGAGCCGCGGTCGCTCGGGAAACGTGCTGACCTCGTTCGAGATCTGCGCGCTCAGCTCGACGAGGCGCCGCAACCCGTCGCGCTCGTCGGGAAACAGCCGTGCATGCGCGTCGATGAATGCGTCACGTCCCGTGGGCACCGCGACGCGCAAATCCGGCGTCTGCAGCGTGTAGAACGGGTTGCCGACCGGCAACAGCTCCACGCGATCGTGCACCCCGAGGTGGCGCAGCAGCGTGTCGATGACGCCGCGGCCGAACGGCCCCGTCGCGCCGCAGCGGGTGATCAGGTGCACCGCGGAGTCATGGGTTCGGCCGCCCTCGTAGATCGCGCGCGCGTGACCGCCCGGCAGCCCCTCTTCCTCGACGACGACCACCTTCTTGCCGGCACGCGCGAGCAACGCCGCGCTGGTCAGACCTCCCATGCCTCCACCGACCACGATGACGTCGTAACGCATCTGCCACCTCGCTGACTTGTCTGCGTCGGGCTGATGCATCTCTCGCACCGCGGCGAGGCGCGATGGCACGCGCATCCGCGCGACGGTGCGCTCCAGGCGCACGCCCCCGGCAGAAAGGTAGTGGAAATGACATGTGGCGCACCGATCGCACCCGCCGAGTAGTCATGCGCGCTCCGCTTCTCTTCACCGTGTTGCTGATGTCGTGCGCCGTCGACGAAGCGCTCCCCGGCGACGATCCCGCGGCCACGCCCGACGACACGACGCCGGTCGACGAAACCGAGGCGGCCCTCACCACGCCACCGCTCTCGCTCGCGCGCACGTTCGTCACCGACGGTTACGTGACCGCCGGCGCCACCGACGGCCGGACGCTCTACCTCGGCGGCTCGTTCCGCTACATCGGCCAGCGATCCGGAGAGCTCGCGCTCGTCTCGGCATCGACCGGCGCGCGCGACAAGTCGATCACCGAGCTCGGCGGCGGCGCGGTCACCTCGATCATCCCCGACGGCGCCGGCGGCTACTTCGTCGCCGGTGATTTCCGTAAGGCCGGCTCGATCACGACCCGCGCGCTCGCGCACCTCACCGCCGCCGGCACTTACGATCCCGCGTGGAAGGTCCAGATCAACGGCTACGTCTACGCGCTCGCGCGCGATGCGACGCGCCTGTACGTCGGTGGCAGCTTCACGCAGGTCAACGGCGTCAGCCGTCAGAACTTCGCCGCGTTCGACCTCTCGACCGGCGCGCTCGTCGCTGGCACCCCCGTGGTCTCCGGCGGCCCGATCTACGCACTCGCGGTCTCGAGCACGCGGCTGTTCGTCGGCGGCGAGTTCGGCGCCGTCGCCGGCACCACGCGCCCGTACCTCGCGCGCCTCGATCTGCCGGCGATGACCCTGTCGTCGTGGAACCCCGGCGCGCCCGACAACGTCGTGCACTCGCTACTCGCGTACGGCTCGGGCCTCTACGTCGGCGGCGCGTTCACGCAGATCGGCGCGGCCGTGCGCGGCCACGTCGCCTCGATCGATCAAGCGACCGCGGTCGTCCGCCCCTACAACCCGAACACGAACGGCGCCGTGTTCACGATGCAGCGCCTCGCCGGCACGCTCTACCTCGGCGGCCAGTTCACGACCGTCGGTGGCGCATCCCGCAACTTGGTCGCCGCCGTCGACGCGAGCACCGGCGCGCTGCTCCCCTGGCACCCGATCGTCGGCGGCGGCGCATGGGTCCGCTCGCTGGTCGCGACCTCGACCGCCGTCTACTTCGGCGGCTGGTTCGACACCGTCGGCGGCCAGCCGCGTCGCTGGGCGGCCGCGGTCGATCCGACGACCGCCGCCGTGCTGCCGTGGTCGCCGCGCCCGAACAACGCACCGTGGGTGATGGCGCTCCATCCGAGCGGCGTCCTGCTCGGCGGCTACTTCACCTCGGTCGGCGGCAGCGCCCGCACGAACCTCGCCGCGATCGATCTCGCGACCGGCCGTGCGACCGCCTTCGCGCCGAAGATGGACCCCGATCCGAACGCGCGCGTCGACGCGCTGCTGCTCGTCGGCTCGACGCTCTACATCGGCGGCCAGTTCACGTCGCTCGGCGGCCAGCCGCGCGTCAACCTCGGCGCGCTCACGACCGCCGGTGCCGTGCTGCCGTTCCGGGCCGACACCGGCGCGCGCGTCACCGCCCTCGCCTACGCGAGCCCGTTCCTGTACGCGGGCGGCGAGTTCGTCCAGATCGGCGGCATTCCGCGCGATCACGTCGCGAAGCTCGACGGCTCGCTCGGCACCGTGATGGCGTGGAACGTCCCGTTCGGCGGCCCGGTGAATTCGCTGCTGCCCGTCGGCGCGACGCTCTACGTCGGCGGCACCGGCACGCGGCTCGGCGCGTTCGATCTCGAGAGCGGCGCGCCGCGTGCGGTGCCCACCGTCGACGGCGAGGTTCAGGCACTCGCGTACGACGGCACGCGAATCTTCGTCGCCGGCTTCTACACGACGATCGGCGGCGTCGCGCGCAACAGCCTCGCCGCGTTCGTCCCCGGCAGCACGACCGTCACGGCGTGGAACCCGCCGGTGCCGCAGTACCGCCGGTTCAGCGCGCTCGCCGTCACCGACAACTACGTCTACGCGGCCGACGTCGGCAAGACCTACACGCTCGACGCCTCGACCGCCGCGATCCAGACGTTCTCGCCGCGCACGATCAACGGCGAGATCTTCGACTACCTCGCGCTACCCGATCGCCTGATCCTGGTCGGCTCGTTCCACGACATCGACAACGTCGCGCAGAGTAACGTCGCCGAGTACCTCGGGACGCCGTGACCGCTTGCCGATCGAGGATCGGCATGTGATAACGCGCTCGGAAGTGCGTGCCGGACTGGTGCCGGCCTCGGTCTTCAAAACCGATGATGCTCTGCGCGAGCAGCGGCATGGTGGGTTCGATTCCCATGCGCTTCCGCGATCACATGACGACGTCGCAGGAACACGGGCGGCTGTGGGGCGTGCGGGCGCAGGACTGGGCCGACTATCAGGAAGCGACGGTACGCCCGGTGTTCGAGGCGGTGCTCGACCGCACGCGCGTGGGACCGGGCACGCGGTATCTCGATGCCGGGTGCGGTTCCGGGATGGCGGCGATGATGGCGGCCGAGCGTGGGGCGCAGGTCACCGGCGTCGATGCGTCGGAGGAGATGCTGGCGATCGCGCGATCGCGCGTGCCCGGCGGCGAGTTTCGCCAGGCGGATCTCGAGGCGCTGCCATTTGCCGACGAGAGCTTCGACGTCGTCACCGGATTCAACTCGCTGCAGTACGCCGGCAACCCGGTCGCCGCGCTGCGCGAGGCCGGACGGGTCACGAAGCGCGGCGGCTTCGTCGTGATCGCGACGTTCGGCAATCCCGACGGCATGGGCGCCGCTGCGCTGATCACCGCGCTCAAACCGCTGTTGCCACCGGCGGCGCCGAATGCACCGGGTCCGTTCGCGCTGTCCGATGAAGCGGCGCTGCGGCGGTTCGCGACCGATGCGGGGCTTCGGCCCGTCGAGGTGTTCGACGTCGACAGTCCGTGGATCTATGCGGACGAGGCCGCCGCGGTGCGCGGGCTAACCTCGACCGGCAATGCGGTGCGCGCGATGGAGTGTGTTGGCGAGGACGTCGTCGTCGACACCTACGTGAAGGCGGTCGCGGCGTTTCGTCAGCCCGACGGCAGCATTCGCGCGAGCGCGTGGTTTCGCTGCCTCGTGGCGCAGCCGTAGCGCTACCGCGCCCACGCATACTCGAGCTGCAGCGCGACGAACCGCGCGGTGTCCCCGCCGTAGCGGTCCTCGATCTCGCGCAGCGTGGTCGGCAGTGCTTGCGCTGCGCGCGTCGGTTGCGGCGCCGGCAGGACGGGCGCGCCGGCGACCGAGCGTTGCGCGTCGGGGATGAGCTGCAACCCATAGCGCGTCGGGATCGCGGGCTCGCTCGCGACGGTGACGGCCTTCGATCGGAACGTGCGCGACCATGCGTCGGCGGTGAACGCCAGCGCGATGTCGTCGACGCCGGTCGCGACCGGCAGCGCGAGCACGTCCTTCGGTTGCATCGCCTGGTTGTGCTCGGCGGTGCGCTTCGACGTCGCGTCGAGGAAGAACGCGGCGCTGTCGTGCTCCTCGTCCCAGCGGTCGACGCCGAGCTCCTGCGCGAGCGCCGTGGCGCGGCGGCGGCCGGCGATCGCCTCGACGAGCGCGAGCGACACCGGCAGCGATGCGCTGACGCCGGTCGTGGTGACGACACCGCGGTCGACGACGTAGCGGCGATCGCGCACCCACCGCATCGTCGGGTGCTCCGCGCGCAGGCCCTCGAGATCGAACCAGTGGCCGGTCGCCGCGCGGTCCTCGAGCAGGCCGGCGGCGGCGACGGTCTTCACGCCGCTGCAGATGCCGACGATGATCGCGCCGCGCGCGGCCTCGTCCTGGATCCACGCGACGATCGTCGGGTCCGCGGTGTGCTCGAGTTTCGGCACGATCACGTAGTCGGCGCCGTGGGGGTAGCGCGCGGTGAACTGCTCGAGCGTGAGCTGCGGTGCGACCGCCAGCGCGGGCACCAGCCGGATCGGCCCGTTGTCGGGCGCGACGGCGAACACGTCGGCCGCGCGTGATGCGGCGAGCACCGCGTACGGGACGACGAAGTCCGTCGTCTCGGTGCCGTCGTTGTGCGCGATCACGGCGATCACCGGGCGCGCGCGCTTCGGCGGCTTCATCGCCGCGATCGTGCGGGCGTGCTCCGCCACCAGGGTGTCCTCGACCGCCGTCGGCGGCGAGTCGTCGCGCGCGGCCGGCGCGCTGCATGCGGCCATGGCCGCGAGCAAGGTACCGATCAGAGTCCTGCGTCCCAGCATCGTCGTCTCCTTCGTGAATCTGTGCGGATGACGCGTCCGATCGGCGGGCATTACAGATCGGGCGCGGCGACGCCGACCACCGCGGCCGTGCGAGCCCCGCGCGTTCGCGCGCAGTATGGTCGCCGCATGCCTCATCGCCTGACGACCGCCACGATCGACACCGAGGACGCGCTGCGGGCGCTGCTCGGAGACCCGCTGCCGGTCGTGTGCGCGAAGATCGCCGACCGGCTCAACGCGAAGACGCGCACGTGGATCGAACGCTCGCCGTTCATGTGCCTCGCCACGTCCGATGAGGGAGGACACTGCGACGTCAGTCCGCGCGGGGATCCCGCCGGCTTCGTGCGCATCCTCGACGATCGCACGCTGCTCGTGCCGGAGCGGCCGGGCAATCGCCTCGCGGACTCGCTGCGCAACATCCTCCGCAACCCGCATGTCGGGCTGCTGTTCGTGTTGCCCGGCATCGGCGAGACGTTACGTGTCGACGGGCGCGCCACGTTGACCACGGACGAAGCGCTGCTCGCAGGAAGTGCGATCGAGGGCAAGCGACCGAAGCTCGGGATCCTCGTCGACATCGAATCCGCGTACACGCACTGCCCGAAGGCGTTCCTTCGCTCGCGGCTGTGGGACCCGGCCACGTTCGTCGACGCGGCCACGCTGCCGACGTCGGGCGAGATCCTGCGCGAGATCCAGGGCGCGGACTTCGATGCCGAGGACTACGACCGCCAGCGCGCGGAGCGCTACGCGCGGCGTGAAGGGTTCTACTGACCGATCACATCCTGCACCGCGACGCGAGGAGCCCGGTCGCGAGCGCCAGGTCGAGGTCGGCGACGAGCAGGCCGGCCTCGCCGTACGGTTGATAGGCGAGCAGCGTGCCGTCGGGGTTCGCGATCGCCGACGTGGTCGACGAGCCGGCACTCGCGTAGTTGACGCTCGCGAAGTAGCAGGTGTTCTCCGCCGCGCGGCACAGCACGGCCTTCTCGTGGAAGGTGTTCGCCGGATCGGCGAATGTCGTCGGCCGGAAGCCGCCGGGCTCGGTCTCGTGCAGGTGCGGGTGAAACACGACCTGCGCGCCGCGGCGGGCCGCCCACCGCACGGTCTCGGGATATCGCCAGCCCTCGTGACAGATCACGACGCCGAACGTCAGCGCGCCGACGGTGAACACGCGGCGCTCGGCGCCTGGCGTGTACGTGGCATCCTCGCTCGGATCGAGCTGCTGCTTGTCCTGGAAGCCGAGCCGCTCGCCGCTCGGATCGATCACGAGCGCGGTTGCGCGCAGCGCGCCGTCGATGATGCGCTCGGTGCCGAGCACGACGGCGACCCGGGCGGTAGCGGCCGCGTCGCTGCATGCCGACCACGCGCGCTCGAGGTACGCCGCGTCGGGCGCAGGCGGCACGTGACCGAGGCCGCGGTAGCCCGGCACGTAGCACTCGGGGAAGCACACGAGCTGTGCGCCCGCGGTGCCGGCGCCGGCGATCGCCGCCGTCGCGCGTGCGATCGCGTCGTCGGGCGTCGGTGGATACGGCAGGTTCGCGAGCGCGATACGGACCGTCGTCATCGGCGGCAGGGTACCGCATGCCGCGAGCGCGACCGCTCGATGGGCAGTCCGCCGCGATCGCACGGCTTCGCGGGGTTGCACGATTTCGGTGCGACTTGACGCGACGACCTCCTCCTGCGGCCGCTGACCCGCCTGGAGGTTTCGATGATTCGCTGGATTTTGCTACTCGCCCTCGCCTCGTGCGCGCTCGACTCCGTCGGTGACGACGACCCGACGCTCGGCGGCAAGGCCGACGGCATCAGTGGCAACGGCTGCACGCGCGGCGCGATGTTCGTGATGGGCACGCCCCGCAACTTCGGCGTCGCGCCCGGCGGCAGCTTGCCGATGGCGTGCGTGAACGGCGTGTGGCAGGTCGACGAGCTGTTCGCCGGCACCGGCAACGTGTTCGCGGCCGGTGCGTTCAAGTTTCACTCGACGGGCAACTGGCAGACCGGCACGAACTGGGGCGACAGCCACCCGCTCGACGGCATCGCCGAGGAAGGCGGCGACGGCAACGACATCGTGATCGAACAGCCCGGCCGTTACCGGTTGCGGTTCAACGATCGCACGCTCGAGTACGACGTGACGCGGCTGCCATCGTCGTGCGCGTCCTCGACGATGTTCGTGCGCGGCACGTTCAATGGCTGGGGCACGCAGCCGATGTTCTGCGTCGGCCAGAACGAGTGGGCCGCGATCCCGATGCTGATCAACACCGGCGAGCAGCTCAAGCTCGACACCGGCACCTGGAGCGTGAACTGGGGCGACTCCAACGCGGACGGCATCGCCGAGCGCAATGGCGCGAACATCCGGTTCGATCAGCCGGGCCGCTATCTGCTCACGTTCGACGAGGCGACGGGCGCGTACAGCGCGCGGCTCGTCAGCGCGGCGTGCGCGTGGCCGGTGATGTACGTGCGCGGCGACTTCAACGCGTGGCAGCCGTTCGCGATGGAGTGCGAGAACGGCCACTACGCGATCACGCTCGACGGCGGCGCGACCGGCACCGGCTTCAAGTTCGACGCGAACGGTGACTGGTCGGTGAACTGGGGCGACACCGACGGCAACTTCTGGGCGGATCGCAACGGCAACAACATCCGGATCACCGGCAAGCACCACGTCCACTTCTACAACGAGCAGCGCTATGCGTACGATCGGCACGATTAGCGCGCGAGCGCGACGCCGACGAGACCCGCGGCGACGATCACGAGCGGCTCCGGCAGCTTCTTCTGGTAGGTGAGCACGCCGAACGTGACGACCGCGATCGCGATCGTCGGCAGATCGGTGAGCGCGCGGCGTCCGAGCACGAAGCCCGCGCCCGCGATCGCGCCCGTGGCAGCGGCCGAGACGCCGTCGACGAACGCCTTGATCGATCGGTTCTCGGCCACGCGATGGAAGTACGGCGCCGGCACGATCACGAACAGGTAGCACGGCAGGAACACACCGATCGCGGCGACCGTCGCGCCGACGGGGCCTCCGACCAGGTAGCCGATGAATGCGACCGTGATGACGACCGGGCCGGGTGTGATCATCGCGATCGCGACGGCATCGAGGAACTGTCGCTCGGTGAGCCAGCCGAAGTGCTCGACGACGCCACCGTGGAGGAACGGCACGATCGCGAGGCCGCTGCCGAACACGAACGCGCCCGCCTCCGCGAAGTACCAGCCGATCTGCCACAGCGTGGATGCCGACGCAGCGTCGTGGAGCCCGGTGAGCCAGAATGCCCACGGCGCGACCGACGGTGCGGTACCACCGAGGAACGGTCGGATCCGGACGAGATAGACGACGAGGCCGCTCGCGATGAAGACGGTGACGAGCTCGGATTCGGTCCAGCCGGTGACGAACGCGTTGATCGCGAACACGCTCCACAGCACCGGATCGCGCACGAGCGTCATCCGGGCGAGCTTGTAGACACTGCGCGCGATGATCGCGATCACCGCGGCGCCGATGCCGTAGAACACGCCCTGCATCCACGGCAACCCGCCGAGCTCGACGTACGCCGCGGCGAGCGCGAGCACCATGCAGAACGACGGCAGGATGAACGCGAACGCGACCAGCGTCGCACCGACGACGCGCGCTCGCACCCAGCCGATGTAGATCGCGAGCTGTGCGGCGAGCGGGCCCGGAGCCAGCTGCGCGAGCGCGAGTCCCTGGACGTAGTCCTCCTTGCGGATCCACTGCCGGCGCTCGACGAGGTCGCGCTGCATGTAGCCAGCGAGCGCGATCGGCCCGCCGAAGCCGAACGTGCCGAGCCTCAGGAAGTAGCCGACGAGACGTCGCAACGGGACCGACGTCTGGTCGGGCACGAAGTATCTATAACATGGTGTCATTCACGTTCGCAGCGAACGCCTCGCGTAGCGAGCGCGTGCGGTGCGTCCAGTACGGGTCGAGCCGCGATTAGCCGTCGACTCGATCGCGTTCGCGGCCGGTGTGGTGGATGAGGCGAACCATGCGCACGCGACGCGGCGACGTATCGACGACCTCGATCATTGTTCCATCAGGCGCCTTCAGCCGCGTCCCGACCGAGGGCACCGCGAACGCGAGCGCCATGCAGAGACCCGCGATCGTCGTGTGCTCGCGACCGATCGGCATCGCGAGCCCCAGCGCACGGTTGACCTTGCGGATCGGCACCCACCCCGCGACGAGCGCCGTCGTGTCCGACTCGACGCGAATGATGCGGTCGGGAACCTCGTCCTCCTTCACGATGTCACCGATCAGGTCCTCCATCATGTCCTCGATCGTGACGATGCCTGCCGTGCCGCCGTGCTCGTCGACGACGGCCGCGATCTGGATCCGTCGCGCCTGCATCTCGCGCAGCACGACGTTGACATGCGCCGTGAGCGGAACTGCGAAGATGCGGCGCACGATGTCATCGACGACGATCAAGCTGCCCTCCCACACGATCGCCAGCACATCGCGAGCGGTGACGTAGCCGACGAGTCGATCGAGGTCGCCGTCGTACACCGGCATGCGACTGTGGCCTTCTTCGAGGATCAGGCGCTGGATCTCCTCGGCGGACGCGCGCAGCTCGACGGCAACGATCTCGTCGCGCCGCACCATGACGTCCGCCACGGGCAAGCTCGCGAGGTCGAGTGCGCGCGCCGCGATCTCGCTCGACTGTGGGTCGACCGAGCCCGACTTCGCAGCCTCTTCGACCAGCTGCTGGAGCTCGTCCCGGGACATCCGGACCTCCGCGAAGCTCGTGCGATCTCCGAACATGCGGAGGACGAGGTTCGATGCCGCCGTCAACATCCAGACCAGCGGCCGTGCGATGCGCGCCAGTCGCAAGAGCGGCCGGCTCACGACGAACGCGTACGTCTCCGAATGCCGTAGCGCGATCGATTTCGGCACCAGCTCGCCCAGCACGAGCGACAGAAACGAGACCACCGCGATCACGAGCGCGATCGCGACGTCGTGCGCGTAGCTGCCGAGGCCGGCACGCTCGAGCATCAGTGTCAGATCGCGCGCGATGCTCGACCCACCGAACACCGCGGCGGCACTGCCGACCACGGTGATCCCGACCTGAACGGTGGCGAGGAACCGCTCGGGCTGATCGCGGAGCGCCTGGACCGCGAGTGCACCTCGATGTCCGGCGCCCGCGCGCTCGAGCACGCGGCCCTTGCGCACGCTCAGGATCGCGATCTCGGCGCCCGCGAACAGGCCATTCGCCAGCACGAGCGCGAGCACGATGACGAGCTCGGTTGCCATGGTCAGCAAGATAGCGGTCTCGAGCGCAGGACGCTTTGGCCGAGGTCGGGTCAGGGCAACGACGAGTCCGCAAGAAATCCACGGGCGGAGCGCTCGATTGTGGGCGTCCCGCGCGTGCGCTCGTGCGCGGGTTCGGTACTATCGCCGCTAGTAGGTAGATCGTGAAGCGACTCCGCCCGGTCGTCCTGGGCGCGCTCGAGGAGCGCGTGATGCAGATCCTGTGGGACTCGGATCCGCTCGTCGTCCGCGACGTCGTGCAGAAGCTCGGCAGCCGACTCGCGTACACGACCGTCATGACGACGCTCGATCGACTGCACCGCAAGGGCCTGCTCGCGCGCGACAAGGATGGCGTCGCGTTCGTCTACCGGCCGGCGCTGACGCGCGACGACTTCCATCGCAAGCAGGTCGAGGCGACGGTCGGCCAGCTGCTCGCGAAGTCGGCGGATCCGGTGCTCGCCGGGTTCGTCGATGCCGCCGCGGCGGTCGACGAGGACAACCTCGCGCGGCTCGAGCAGCTGATCGCGGCCCGGCGAAAGGCGCGGCGATGATCGAGGTCGGCAGCCTCGTCGGGTTCGCGGCGGCGTTCGTGATCGTCGCGTGGGGCGTCTCCGCGCTGCTGTGCGGCGGCGCGCTCGCGGCACGGCGGATCGTGGCGACCGGCGGGCCGCGCGCGGAGCGGGCGATGTTCGCGGCCGCGCTCGTGCTCGCACCGGTCGTCGCCGCGATCGTCGTCGGCGTGGTCGGCGCGCGGTCGCTGCTGCTCGCCGGCATCGATCACTGCACCGGCCACGGCCATCATCCGCATCTCTGTCTGGTCCATGGCGGCGCGTGGGTCGAGGTTCCCGTCGCGGTCGTCGCCGTCGCGATGGTCGGCGCGTACCTCGTCGTCCGCGTGTGTCAGCTCGCGTGGACCGCGTGGACGGCGCGCGGTGCGCTGCGCGAGATCGCGGCGGTATCGCGCGAGGTCGAGCCCGGCGTGTTCGTCGCGTCCGTCACGACAGCGTTCTGCTTCACGGCCGGGATCATCCGTCCGCGCATCTACGTGTCATCGGCGATCTGGGACACGCTCGAGGCCGACGAGCGTGCGGCGATGCTCGCGCACGAGCGCGCACACGTCCGCCAGCGCGACCTCGCGTGGCGCATGCTGTTCGGGATCGCGACGCTGTTCGGCGCACCGATCTTGGCGCGTGTCGTGCTCGGTCGCTGGGAGCGCGCCACCGAGCGCGCGTGCGATCGGGACGCGACTCGCGTTGTCCAGTCCGACGTCGTCGCGAGCGCGCTCGTCCGGATGTCCCGCCTGCAGCTCGCGGCGACCGCCGGCATGTCGTTCGGCGGTGCCGCGGCACTCGACGAGCGCGTGCAGGCGCTGCTCGCAGATCCGGCGCACGACGAGCGTCTCGCGCGGGCGCTGCGAGGCGGCGCGATCGCGATGTTCGTGATCGCGATCGGTAGCGCGGCACTCGGCTCCGATCCGATCCATCACGCGCTGGAGACGCTGCTCGGCCTGATCTAGGGCCTGCGCGAGGAGTCACATGATGTCACTGCGGATCCTCCTACTAGCGACGATAGTAGCCATGCCGCTCGGTGCGCGCGCGCAGCCCATCGAGCCGCCGCAGATCAGCGAGCGCGACTTCGTCGAGCGCGTGCTCGCAGGATCGCCGCGCCTCGACGTGATCGCCGCGCGGATCGAGACCGCGCGCGCCGAGATCGCGGATGCACGCGTGCGCCCGAACCCGTCGCTCAGCGTCGATCGCGAGGCCGTCGCGGGGGTCGCCGAGAGCTACGCGCGCCTCGCGTTGCCGCTCGACCTCTCGGGTCGGCGCGGGTTGCGCGTGCGCGCGGCGGAGCACGGCGTCGCGGCCGCGCAGGCGGAGAGCGAGCTCGACCGCGAGCTGCTCGTGATCGATGCGCTCGATCTCTACTACGACGCCGCCTGGCTCCGGCTGCGCGCGCGGACGCTGCGCGACAGCCGGGCCGCGCTCGCGAAGCTCGTCGACGTGATCCGGGCGCGCAAGACCGCGGGTGAATCGTCCGGCTACGATCTCGAGCGGCTCGAGCTCGAGCTCGCGCAGTACGACGACACGATCGTCGACGCCGACGTCGAGCTCGGGGTCGCGCGGCGGCGGCTCGCCGTGCTCGCGGGCGCGCGAGACGCTCAGCTCGACGCGAGCGATCCCCTCGACACCGCGCCGGTGCCCGGTGTCGACGCCGCGGCCGTCGTGCGGGCGCGCGGTGATCATCGCGGTGCGCTGCTGCGCGTCGAGCAGGCCGAGCGCGAGCTCGCGGCGGCGCGGCGCGCGTGGATCCCGTCGATCGTCCTGAGTGGCGGCCTCAAGACGTCGGAGGCCAGCGACGTCGGGGTCGGCTACGTCGCGGGGCTCTCGCTCGAGCTTCCGGTGTTCGACCGCGCGCAGGGCGCTCGTGCACGCAGCGTCGCGCGGATCCGAGAACAACGCGCCGAGGCCCGCGCGATCGAGCGCGACGTGACGCTCGCGCTCTCGGCCGCCGCCGACGAGCTCGCGCGCCGGGCGAGCCAGCTCGCGGCGTATCGCCAGGGTCCGGTCGCGCGTGTGCCATCCCTGCTGCGCCGCGCCGAGGTCACGTATCGCGAAGGCGATCGACCGATCGTCGAGCTACTCGACGCCTACCGCGCAGCGCGCGATGTCGCGTTGCGCGAGCTCGAGCTGCGCCATCTCGCCAAGCGTGCGGAGCTGCGGCTCGTGCGCGCACGAGGTCACCGATGAGATCATTGCTCTGCATCTCCCTCCTGCTCGTCGCGTGCAAAGGCGACGGCCATTCGCACGAAGCCGATCAGGGCCATCCCCACGGCGGCGACGAGCTGCCCGGGCAATCGGTCACGCTGTGGACCGCCAAGCACGAGCTGTTCATGGAGTACCGGCCGCTCGTCGTCGGTCAGGAGGTCGGGTTCGCGGCGCACGTCACCGCCCTGCCCGCGTTCAAGGCGCTCGAGCGCGGCACCGTGACCGTCCAGGTCTCGATCGCCGGCGCGCCACCGCTCGCCGGCCGCGCCGACGTCGCGAAGCCGGCCGGGATCTTCCGGCCGACGCTGCGTCCGGATGGCGCCGGCGCATGCAAGCTCACCGTGACGATCGAGGACGCGGCTGGCACGGACACGATCGATGCCGGCGCGTGCGAGGTGTTCGCGACCGCCGACGACGCGCGCCGCAAGCTCGGCGCCGAGGAGGAGACGCCCGGGCGCATCACGTACCTGAAGGAGCAGGCCTGGAAGACCGAGTTCGCGACCCTGCCGGTCGCCGAGCGCGATCTGCAGCCCGGCGTGCGGTGTCCCGGCGAGATCCGGCCGGTCGCCGGGCGCGAAGCGCGGTTGACGTCACCGACGCCCGGTCGGGTCGCGCTCGCCGATCCGCCGCCGGTGCTCGGCATGGCGGTCCAGAAGGGCCAGCTGCTCGCGAGCGTCGCGCCGCGCGTCGTCGCCGGTGGCGATCGACCGGGGCTCGAGGGGGATGTCGCGACCGCGCGCGCCGAGCTCGACGCCGCCAACGCCGCGGTCGCGCGCGCCGAGCGCTTGCTCGCGGATCAAGCGATTCCGGCGAAGCAGCTCGAGGAGGCGCGGACCCGCGCGCGCGTCGCGCAGGCGCGGCTCGACGCCGCGAGCGGCCGGCTTGGCCAGTACGCCGCCACGGTCTCCGGCGGCGGCGGCAAGGGCGCATTCCAGATCAAGAGCCCGATCGACGGCACGCTCGTCGCGGTCGACGCGGCGTCCGGCCAGATCGTCGAGGAAGGTGCGAGCGTGTTCGTCGTGATGGATCTCGAGCGCGTGTGGCTCGAGGTCCAGGTGTTCGAGCCCGACATCCCGAAGGTCGAGCACGCGAAGACCGCGTGGTTCACGATCGAGGGCTACGACCAGCCGTTCCAGCTCGACGACTCGAACGGCCGCGTCGTCACGCTGGGCCGCGTGCTCGATCCCGAGACCCGCACGGTCCCGCTGATCTTCGAGCTCGCGAACCCCCAGGGCAAGCTGCGCGTCGGCCAGTTCGCGAAGGTCGTCGTCGCGACCGGCGATCCGGTCCGCGCGCTCGCGATCCCGGAGTCCGCGATCGTCGAGGATGCCGGCAAGCCCGTCGCGTTCGTCCAGGTCGAAGGCGAGGCGTTCGAGCGCCGGCCGCTGACGCTCGGGCTGCGCTCGAACGGCTGGGTCGAGGTCAAGGACGGCCTCGCGGCCGGGGAGCGCGTGGTCACCCGAGGCGCCTACGAGATCAAGCTCGCGTCGGCCGCCGGCTCGATCCCCGCGCACGGACACGTGCACTGATGTGGGGCCTCGATGGCGTGATCCGGTGGTCGTTGCGTAACCGCTTCGTCGTGCTGCTCGCCGCGCTCGGCATCTCGATCTACGGCGCGGTCACCGCGCTGCGGATGCCGGTCGACGTGTTCCCCGATCTCACCGCACCGACGGTGACCGTCGTGACCGAGGCGCACGGGCTCGCGCCGCAGGAGGTCGAGACGCTGGTGACATTCCCGATCGAGTCGGCGACGAACGGTGCGACCGGCGTGCGCCGCGTGCGCTCGTCTTCGGGCATCGGCATCTCGGTCGTGTGGGTCGAGTTCGACTGGGGCACGGACATCTACGTCGCGCGCCAGATCGTGACCGAGAAGCTGCAGCTCGTCGCGAACCAGCTGCCGCCGGATATCGGTGCACCTCAGCTCGCGCCGATCTCGTCGGTGATGGGCGAGATCCTGTTCATCGCGGTCACGAGCGATCAGCACTCGCCGCTCGAGATCCGCGAGGTCGCAGACTGGACGGTGCGCAAGCGGTTGCTCGCGATCCCAGGCGTCGCGCAGGTCGTGCCGATCGGCGGTGGCGTCAAGCAGTTCCAGGTCCAGCTCGATCCGCAGCGGCTGCTCGCGTTCCGGATCTCGCTCGACGAGGTCGTGCGTGCGCTCGGCGAGTCGAACCAGAACTCGACCGGCGGCTTCTACGTCCACGGCGCGCAGGAGTCGCTGATCCGTGGCGTCGGTCGGATCGCGTCGCGCCAGGATGTCGAGGAGGTCGTCGTCGCGTCGCCGAAGGGCACGCCGGTCCGGATCAAGCAGCTCGGCTCGGTGGTCGTCGGGCCCGCCCTGAAGCGCGGCGAGGGTTCCGCGAACGCCAAGCCGGCCGTCGTGCTCGGCATCACGAAGCAGCCGGGCGCGAACACGCTCGCACTGACGCGCGAGATCGATCGCCAGCTCGATGACATCGCGAAGACGCTACCGAAGGGGATGGCGATCGATCGTGCGCTGTTCAAGCAGGCCGACTTCATCGATCACGCCGTCCACAATGTGGCGGTGTCGCTGCGCGACGGCGCGATCCTCGTCGCGTTCATCCTGTTCCTGTTCCTGCTCGACGTCCGCACCACGCTGATCTCGCTGATCGCGATCCCGATCTCGCTCGTCGTCGCGCTGCTCGCGATGCACGCGATGAACATCTCGATCAACACGATGACGCTCGGCGGCCTGACGATCGCGATCGGCGCGCTCGTCGACGATGCGATCATCGACGTCGAGAACGTGTTCCGGCGGCTGCGCGAGAACCGCGCGAAACCGGATGACGAGCGCCGGCACGCGCTCGTCGTGATCTACGAGGCCTCGCGCGAGGTCCGCGGCTCGATCGTGTTCGCGACGCTGATCGTGATGGTCGTCTTCCTCCCGCTGTTCTTCCTGAGCGGCGTCGAGGGCCGGCTGCTGTTCCCGCTCGGGTTCGCGTACCTCGTCGCGATCGCGGCGTCGCTGATCGTCGCGCTCACCGTCACCCCCGCCGCGTGCGCCTACCTGCTGCCGCGCGCGCGCTCGCTGCATCGTGGCGATGCCGCGGTCGTCCGTGCGCTGAAGCGTGCCTACCGGCCGATGCTGCGCGCGTCGCTGCGGCACCCGTGGACGGTGATCGGCATCGCGGCCGCCCTGCTCGCGGGTGCGCTCGTCGTGATGCCGTTCCTCGGTCGCACGTTCCTGCCCGAGTTCAACGAAGGTGCGCTGACGATCAGCGCGGTCACCCTGCCCGGCACGTCGCTCGCGGAGTCCGACCGGCTCGGCCAGCGCGTCGAGCAGATCCTGAAGAGCTTCCCCGAGGTCGCATCGACCGACCGCCGCACCGGCCGCGCCGAGCTCGACGAGCACGCGCAGGACGTCAACGCGTCGGAGATCGACGTCCGACTGCAGCCCGGAGGCCGCGACAAGGACGAGCTGCTCGCCGAGATGCGCAAGCAGCTGTCCGTCGTACCCGGCGTCGTGATCACGATCGGCGGCCCGATCGCACACCGCATCGATCACATGCTGTCCGGCACGCGCGCCGGCATCGCGGTCAAGCTGTTCGGCGACGACCTCTACACGCTACGCAGTTACGCGGAGCAGATCCGTCAGGTCATGGCACGCGTCGACGGCGCGGTCGACGTGTCGGTCGAGCAGCAGGTCGATGTCCCGCAGCTCGCGATCGCGTTCGACCGCGAACGCATCGCGCGCTACGGCCTGCGCACCGGCGCGCTCGCGGAGCTGATCGAGACCGCGTACGCCGGCCACAAGGTCACGCAGGTGCTCGAGCACCAGCGCACCTACGATCTCGTCGTCCGCTACGCCGACTCCGAGCGCGCCGACCTCGACGCGATCCGCAACACCCTCGTCGACACGCCGAGCGGCGCGAAGGTCCCGCTGCGCGTGCTCGCCGACATCCGCCCCGACGTCGGCCCGAACACGATCAGCCGCGAGAACGTGCAGCGCAAGCTCGTGATCATGGCGAACACGTCCGGCCGCGACCTCGGCAGCGTGATCGCCGACATCCGCGAGGGCATCGAGCGCTCGGTCAAGCTGCCGGCGGGCTACTACGTCGTCTATGGTGGCCAGTTCGAGAGCGAGCGCTCGGCGTCGCACACGATCCTGCTGCTCGGCGCTGCGGTGATCGCCGGCATCTTCGTGATCCTGTTCCTGGCGTTCGGCTCGCTGCGCACCGCGCTGCTCGTCATGGTGAACCTGCCGCTCGCGCTGATCGGCGGCGTGTTTGCCGTGTTCCTCGCCGGCGGCACGCTCAGCATCGGCTCGCTCGTCGGCTTCGTGACGCTGTTCGGGATCGCGACGCGCAACGGCATCATGATGCTGTCGCACTACGAGCACGTGATGACCGTCGAGGGCGCCAGCTTCGAGGAGGCGATCACGCGCGGCTCCGAGGAGCGACTGGTCCCGATCCTCATGACCGCACTGTGCGCGGGGCTCGCGCTCGTGCCGCTGGTGATCGCGGCCGGCGAGAGCGGCAACGAGATCCAGGCGCCGATGGGCGTCGTGATCCTCGGCGGGCTACTGTCGTCGACGGCGCTCAACATGCTCGTCGTGCCCGCGCTCTACGCGCGGTTCGGCCGGCCACCGCGCGACGCGGTCGTCGATCCGCTCGCGCCGTAGCGTTACTTCTGCGCCGAGACGTTCGAGCCGCGCAGCTTCTGGAGCTCGCCGATGTCGCGCGCCTGCTTGTCGAACATATCGCGCGCGAGCTTCTTGATGTCCGCGTCGGCGAGCTTGTCCATCGCCGAGTGGCCCATCACGAGCGCCTCGGCGTGGTGCACGATCATCAACTCGAGGAACAGCCGGTCCGCGTCCGCGCCCTTCGCGGCCTTGAGCCGAGCCATGTCGCGCTCCATGTCGGCGTCCTTCGGCATCCCGGCCATCTTGTGGCCCTTGAGCTTCGCATCGAGCGTCGTCAGGTCCTTCTCCTGATCCGACTTGATGCGCTTCGCGATCGACTTGACGTCGTCGCTCGTGCCACGCGCGATCACCGCGTCCGCCATCGCGATGCCGTCGCGGTGGTGCTGCGCCATGTGCATCGCGAACATGTGATCGTCCTTCGGCGCCGGCATTGGCTTCGTCTCGGCAGTCGGCGTGTCCTTCGGGTGCGCGAGCGCGACCGTAGTCGGGGCGGACGCGGCGAGGGCGACGGCAAGCAACAGGGATTTGCGCATACGGGGATCCTCCAGGGGGTCAAACGTTGGTGCTGCAACGAGCAGCATCCCGTGTGCCTTGCTCGCGACGCGATGCGCACGCTGCCAGCGGCCCACGGCGTAGCGACTTGGTCCGACGTGCGAGGGAGCGCGCGCGCCAGGCATCAAGATTCCATCTCGTGCAAAGTTCGCGCGTACTCCGCACCATCACGCGCAAGCGGCGCAGCGGTTGCGCCGTTCGTGACGGGTTCTCCGAGGATACCGCGGCACACCGCTTGAAGCCGGATCGATCGTCGGATGGTGGACGTGCGACTGATCGCGAAGATCCTCCGCACGCGGGTGCGGCTGCGGTCGCACGAGCGGTGGTCGACCGACGACGTGCGCGCGCACCAGCAGCGCGCCGCCGAGGAGCTCCGCGCGTTCGCGATGCGGCACTCGCCGTTCTACCAGCGGTTTCACCGCGGCCTCGAGACCGCGCCATGGGATCAGCTACCCGTGCTCACGAAGCGCGAGCTGATGACGAGCTTCGACGAGCTCGTGACAGACCGCGACGTCCGTCTCGCCGACGTCGAGCGCTACCTCGCGCAGCTCCAAGGCAACGAGCGCTACCTCGATCGCTACTGGGTGTCACGAACCGCGGGCAGCACCGGCCAGCCCGGATGCTTCCTGACCGATCGCGACGAGTGGTCGACCGTGATCGCGTCGTATGCACGTGCCCAGGAGTGGGCCGGCATCGACGCGAAGCTGACGAAGCGGACCCGGCTCGCCGTCGTGAGCTCGCGCGTGCCGTGGCACCAGTCCGCGCGCGTCGCGGCGAGCGTCGACACGCCGTTCGTGCCGGTGCGACGGTTCGACGCGACGCAGCCGCTGCGCGAGATCGTCGACGGCCTCAACGCGTGGCAGCCGGAGAACCTGATCGTGTACGCGTCGATGTCGCGCGTGCTCGCCGAGGAGCAGCTCGCCGGCCGGTTGCGCATCCGGCCACGCGCCGTGATGTGCTCGTCCGAGGTGCTCACCGCGGAAGCGATCACACGCGTCGAGCGTGCGTGGGGCAGCCGACCGTTCGATGTCTACGCCGCGACCGAGACCGCAGGCATCGCAGCGCATTGCCGCCGGCACCAGCTTCACCTGTTCGAGGATCTCGTGATCCCCGAGATCCTCGACGACCATGACCGGCCAGTACCGGCGGGAACGGTCGGCGCGAAGCTCGTCGTGACGGTACTGTTCAGCCGGACGCAGCCGCTGATCCGGTACGAGATGAGCGATCGCGTCGCCCGCAGCACGGCCACGTGTGATTGCGGACTGCCGTTCGCCCTGCTGTCGACGATCGAAGGCCGCGCCGAGGACATCCTGCAGCTACCCGCCGCCGCGGGCGATACGGTGTCCGTGCATCCGAACGTCTTCCATCGCGTGCTCGAGCCGCTGCCTGCGCACGAGTGGCAGGTCGTGCAGGAGCGCGATCGGTTGCGCGTGCTCGTCGTCGAACCGCGCGGCGACGTCGTGCTCGATGACATCCGGCGCGACCTCGCCGCATCGCTGCGGACCGCGGGTGTCGCGCCGACGACGATCGACATCGAGCGCGCGGACGCGGTGACGCGCACGCCGCTCGGCAAGGCGCCGCTGGTGCGTGCGCTCCGGTAGAGAGGAGGACCCGGTGAGTGATGCCCTGGACACACTGATCGCGCGCTGGAAGACCGACCCCGGGAGCACGTATCGATCGTGGTTCCTGTGGGAGGAGCGGCTCAAGAACTTCCGTTCGATCCGGCGCGGGATCCGCGAGGTGATCGACGAGATCGATGCCGGCACGTTCGGCGTCGTCTACAAGGGCTCGTCGCTCGAGACCGTCGTCGGCTCGATCGCCGAGCAGAAGCAGATCTTCAAGGGCGCCGACCACGCCTTTCTGTGGAAGCCGAAGCTGCGGATACCCGATATCTACGAGTCCCCCGAGAATCAGCGCGCGTTCGGCAAGTTCCTCGATACCTGTATCTGCTGCACCGGCGCCGACGCCCTGCTCGCCGCGATCGGCAAGCTCGACCAGCTCCAGATCAAGGGTCTGGGGCCCGCCGCGGCGAACCTCCTGTACTTCCTGCACCCGACGCACATGCCGCCGTTCAACACGGCGATCGTGAACGGATACAACGCGCTCACCGGTGCCAAGGTCAAGCTCGGCAAGTGGCGCGAGTACGTGGCGATGCGCGAAGGCATCCTGCGGCTGAACGACACGTACCGGACGCAGCTCTCGAACGACCTCGGTGCGATCGCGGGGCTGCTGTTCGATGTCGGAACTGGTCGCTATCCCGCACCGCCGCTCGATGACGATGCCGCAGCGCGCGCCACCTGGGAGGCCGACCTCGCGAAGGCACGGCTCGAGGTCGCGAAGAAGCCGAAGGAGGACGGCGACCGCACGCACACCGAGATCCAGGTGTGGCTTCGCGACCTGGGTCGCGCGCTCGGATTCGACATCTGGATCGCGGCGAACGATCGCGCGCGCGACGCCGGATCCGGTCAGCTCGCCGACGGCTGTCTCGAGGTGCTGCCCGCGCCGCTCGCCGACGCGCCGGGTGCCGACGCGATCCGGCTGATCGACGTGCTGTGGCTCGACCGCGGCGGCGATCGCGTCGCCGCGGCGTTCGAGGTCGAGCACACGACGTCGATCTACTCCGGGATTATCCGCTTGCTCGATCTCGCGCTCGGCGCGCCCGGCCACGCGACGCATGGCTTGTTCCTCGTCGCGCCCGACGATCGCGAGGACGAGGTGCGCGCGCAGCTGACACGGCCCGCGTTCCGCGCGGTAAGTAACCTCGCCGTGCGATTCCTGCCGTACAGCGAGCTCGAGACGCATCGCGATGCGATGGCGCGGTTCGGCGCGGGGCTCAAGGCGATCGAGGCGATCGCGCGCACGCTCGCGTGAGCATCACAGCACGAGCTTGTCGAGCGCGGCCGGATCGCGACGCTGCATCGCTGCCTCGACGTCGAGCGCGAGCTGATCGCGGCCGATCGTCAGCACAGCCTTGATCGCGCCGCGATCGCGATAGACCACGTGGGCGTCGCGCGCGTCGAGGCTGCCGTGGAGCTCGGGGCGATCGAAGCGCTCGGCGTGGCCGACGTAGCCCAGGGTGACGTCGTGGTGCTGGCTCCAGAAGAACGGGATGTCGCGCCGTGCTGGCAGGCCGAGCATCGAGCGTGCGGCGGCCTGGCCGTGGCGGACCGCGACCTGCCAGTGCTCGATCCGCACGAGCTCGTCGTCGTACGGGAACCGCGCGATGTCACCGGCGGCCCAGATGCCCGGCGCGGCGCGCAGCTCGCGATCGACGAGGACGCCGCGATCGACGCGCAGGCCGGCGGCCTCGGCGAGGTCGGTGCGCGGCCGGACGCCGACGCCCATCACGACGAGGCTGGCGGGCAGCTGGGTGCCGTCGTCGAGGGTGACGTGGTCGGCGGCGATCGATCGCGGCTTGTGACCGAGCCGGAACGCGACGCGCTTGCCCTCGTGGATGCGCTGGATGAACGCACCGACCTCGTCGCCGAGGACGCGCGCGAGCGGTACGGGCTCGGGACCGATGACGGTGACGTCGGCGCCGCGCGCGACGAGCGACGCCGCGACCTCGAGGCCGATGAAGCTCGCGCCGATCACGACCGCGCGCGTGCCGGACGTCGCGGCGTTCGCGATCGCGCGGCTGTCCGCGAGCGTGCGCAGCGTGTGGACATGCGGCAGCTCGGCGCCGGGGAGCGACAGCCGCACCGGCTCGGCGCCGGTCGCGACGAGCAGCGCGTCCCACGGTAGGTCGCGGCCGCCGTGGAGCCGCACGGTGTGCGCGGCGGCATCGATCGAGACGGCGCGCTCCTCGACGACCGTGACGTCGATCGAGGTCAGCGCGTCGCGCGTGCGCAGGTAGACCCATTCCTCGGGCGCGCTGCCGGCGAGGTAGCCCTTCGACAGGTTCGGGCGGTCGACCGGATCGGAGCCCTCGCCGCTCACGATCGTGATCGCGCCGCGATGGCCCTCGGCGCGCAGCGACTCGGCGCAGGCGACGCCGGCGGCACCGGCGCCGACGATGACGATCGATCGCGGCTCGGCGCGCGCGGCGGGGCGGACTTCACGGCGCGCGCCGACGCGGATCGTGCCGCCTTCCAGGGCGACGTCCCAGCAGGCGAGCGGCGCGATCGCGGGGCCCCGGGCCTGGCCGGTCGCGAGGTCGAAGCAGGCGTGGTGCCACGGGCAGTGCAGCGCGCCGTCGAACACGCGGCCTTCGGCGAGCGGCGCGCCGTAGTGCGTGCACGTGGCGCCGAGTGCGTGCACGGTGCCGGCGTCGCGCACGAGGACGACCGCCTCGCCATCGCTGGCCGAGCAGAGGGACCCCGTCTCGCAGCTCGGTGTCGGCGATGCCTTGCTTCAGATCCGGTGCACTCGCGGGCGCTTGCGATCCCATGCAGCCTCCTCGGGCAATAGAGGGGACCGCCCCCCGCCGCGTTACGAGTACGTGCGCATCAACGGGTAGACGACCCACTCCTCCTTCAACACGTGGACGAGCAGGAGGCTGCGCAGTGTCGAGAGGACCTCGAGGCCGCCGCGGGAGTCGCGCCGGGCGATCCGCTCCCCGGCCGTGTCGACGAGCCGGCGCAGCTGGCGATGCTCCTCGCGCATCGTCGCGGTCGCGTGGGCGGGGACGGCGACGAGCCGCTCGAGGACCGGCAAGACGACGTGCTCCTCGCCCTGGACGTCGCGCGTCAGCTCGGCGTCGAACGCGAGCAGGTGCGCGAGCGCGGCATCGCCATTGTCCTGGCGGATCCACGCCTCGACGGTCGACAGACGGTCATCCCAGCGCAAGTCCCGGTCGTGCATCGTCCCTCCTCGGAGATCGGATGCCAGACCGGGCCTGGTTCGCACCGTGACAAGACGTCGCGGTCAGCGATTGCTGGGAACGCGCGGCAGCGGCGCGGCGGCCGTGATCTCGTTCGGCACGTTCTTGTACGGGTGCTGCGGGAGCAGCTCCTCGAACTTCGCGAGCACCTCGTTGCCGAGGCCCATGCGCTCCTCGTCGGTGAACAGCTCGCGCACCTTCGGGAAGAGCTTGTCCTCCTCCTCCTTGTGCGCGTGGTGGACGACCTGCTCCTTGAGCACCGACAGCTTCGCCTGGAACTCGTCGTTGTCGAGGTTCATCGAGATCATGTCCGCGAGCAGCCGCTTGATCGCGAGGTGCTCCTCGACCGCCTCCTGCAACATCTCGCTCGTGTCCTTCGCCATGACCGCGGGATAGAAGATCTTCTCCTCGACGGTCGCGTGCGCGGCGAGCTTGTCGGCGAGCTCGGTGAAGAGGTTCTTGCGGTTGCCCTCTCCCTTCTCGAGCTTCTCGATGAGGAGGTCGACCTCCTTGTGCTGCGAGGCGAGTAGCTCGAGCACGTCGATCTGGTTATCACGGGTGAAAAGCTTGCTAAGAACGCCCATGCCCGACGCGGTTGCAAGTTAAGGACCGGGTGTCCGCGCGCCGGACAGTTCGCGCGCGCAGCGGTATCGCGGCCATCGTGCACGCAGTGTCAAATGCGCACGCCGGGAGAACTCTCGCGAACCGCTCCCGCGGCGACCGCTGGTACGATGGCGGCGAGGGGCACGAATGGCAGACCGCGTCGATCTGTACAGCGCGTACCGCGACTTCACCCAGGACGTGCTCGATGCCGTCCGCAAGGAGACGTTCGGCATCGACATCGGCCAGAACAGCTGGCTCACCGTCGACGAGCACGACCGGTTCCTGTCGTGGCTCGAGCTGCGGCCCGAGCAGCACGTGCTCGAGCTCGCGAGCGGCTCGGGCGGTCCGGCGCTGTACATGGCGAACCGTTGCGTGTGCCGGGTCACCGGGATGGACGTCAATGAAGGCGCGGTCGCGACCGCGACCCAGCTCGCTGCGCGCGCGAATCTGGGCGACCGCGTGCGGTTCGTCGCCGGCGATGCGAATGCGCCGCTGCCGTTCGAGGACAGCACGTTCGACGGCGTGATCTGCATCGATTCGCTGAACCACCTCGCGGATCGGCGCGGCGTGCTCGGCGAGATCCGGCGCGTGCTGCGGCCGGGCCGGCGCGCGGTGGTGACCGATCCGGTGGTGATCACCGGGCCGATCACGAACGAGGAGCTCGCCGTGCGCGGCTCGATCGGGCTGTTCCTGTACGTGCCGCCCGGCGTGAACGAGCGGCTGATCGAGGAGGCCGGGCTCGCGCTCGTCCACCAGCAGGACGTCAGCGACAACTGCGCGCTGATCGCGAAGCGCTGGCACGACGCGCGCGCGCATCACCAGGCGGCGCTCGTCGAGCTCGAAGGCGCCGAGCGGTTCGCGGGGCTGCAGAAGTTCTTCTGGGCGGTGCACCGGCTGACCGACGAGCGCCGGCTGTCGCGGTTCGTCTACGTCGTCGAGAAGCCCTCGCGCGGCCCATGAGTCAGCGGCCGAGCGCCTCGATCACGAGCCGCGCGGTCTCCTCGCCCGAGAAGTTCTGCTGGCCGGTGATCAGGTTGCCGTCGCGCACCGCGAACCCGCGCCACATTCCGGCCTGGACGAAGTTCGCGCCGAGCCGGCGCAGCTCGTCCTCGAGCCGCCACGGCATCACGTGCTTGTCACGCGCGAGGTAGCCGGCGTCCCACACCGCACGATCCGCGAAGTCTTCCTCGACATTCGCGAACCCGGTCACGGTCTTGCCCTTCACGAGGTACTCGCCGTTCGACAGCCGCGCGTACGCGAGCACCGCGACGCCGTGACACAGCGCGACCGCGAGCTTGCCGGCCTCGTAGAACTCGACGAACTTGTGCTGCAGATCGTGCGCGGCCTGGAACGTGAACATCGGCGCCTGGCCGCCGGCGACGAGGATCGCGTCGAACCGCGCGAGCTCGATCGCCGACACCGGACGCGTCGCCGCGACGATCTCCGCGAGCTTCGGCGTCGCGAGGAAGCCCATCGTGATGAGGTCGGATGCCGAGTAGCCGCTGGCGTCGCGTGGATCGCTCATCGCGTCGGCCTCGCACCGGCCGCCGTGCGGACTGAAGATCTCGAGCTCGTAGCCGGCCTCGGCGAGCACGTGGTACGGGTGCGTCAGCTCGCTCCACCAGAAGCCGACGGGCCAGCCGGTCGTCGACGAGGTCGCGGGATTCGCGAGCACGATCGCGACGCGCTTGCGTTGAGAGGGATGGACGGGGTTCGCGTTCTTGAGGGACATGACGGCCCAGGGTGGACATCGCGAGCGGTGGCGCCAATCGCATGCAGTGCAGGTCGATGTTGCATTCTGTGCAACTGCCGGCGTGCGCGGATCTGCGATACTGCCGTCCATGCGAATCGCGATCATCGGAGCGGGACATGTCGGAACGACCCTCGGGACGGGTTGGACGGCGAGCGGCCACGAGGTCAGCTATGGCACCCGCGCGCCGGGCTCGGTGCGCGCGGCGGTCGACGGTGCCGAGGTCGTCGTGCTCGCGACACCGTGGGCGGGCGTCGACAGCGCGCTCGACGAGGCCGGCGACTTCGCGGGCA